>NZ_KB894403.1:0-24871 GCF_000374445.1 Actinokineospora enzanensis DSM 44649
CGGCGTGGGCTGACTCGGACTGTGCGGAGGATGCGCCAGGTCTTGAGTTGGGCGTGGGCGCGGTTGGCGTCCTTCTGTGACTCGGGTTTGTTGCGGCCCTTGTATGGGGTGATCATGTGTCCGCTGGTCTTGTCGTGGCCGTGGTAGCCCTTGTCTCCCGACGTGATCAGCCCGGTGTCGCGCAGGGCGGCGAGGATGTTGCGGATCCGGGCGGCGGCGGTGTCGTGCGTGCTGCCGGGCAGGTCGCCGGACACGCACAGGATCGCCCCGTCCGGTGAGGCGACGACGTGCAGGTTCACCCCGTGCATCGTGTGTTTGCCGGAGTGGAACGGCCGATCGGCGGCGGATGCGGTCGATCGGGATCAGGGTCCCGTCGATGACCACGTAGGCCATGCCCCGGCGTCTCGCCGTTCGCAACGCCGCCCGCAGTGGCTTCGAGCCCAGGATCGTCGCGAACTGGCAGAGGCGTCTGGGTGGCATGCACGAGGTGGTGATCTCGTTGGCCGCCAGAGGGTTGATCACGTGAGCTCCGCGCACCTGGCCGAGGTCTATGGCGCCCCACCGAGTCGTTGATCGCCACGGACTCGTGCACCCGACCGTCTGCCAGGTCGGCAGGGTTTCCCATATCGGTGGAGGGTTGGCCCTCCTAGCGTGGACGATGACCCCTGACCCAGGAGGAATCGTGCATCCACCCCTTGGCCCATGCCCACCAGGAGATCCGGCAGAGGTCTCCGCCCTCGCGACCCGCCTCAGAGCGTTGGCCGGAAAGCTGGGTCGGCAGGCCCCGCCGCTGGGCCGTTGGGAGTCCCCGGCCGCTACTGCGGCGAACCAGGCCGTGCGAGTGGCGGCCACGGCGGGTCGGGACGCGGCGAGTCGGTTGCGGGTGTGTGCGGCCAGGTTGGAGGCGGCGGCGGATCAGTTGGCTGGTGACCAACGGGCCTGGCGGGTCGCGGCGGCTCGGCGGGAGGGGGAGTGATGGGGTCGGTATGTGTTGATCCCTCCAGCATGGTTGGCGCGTTGTCGCAGCTTGTCGCCTTTCACGCGGAGTTGGCCGGGGCGGCGTCGGTTGTGCGTGAGGTGGTTGTACCCGCAGGCGTGCCCAGTGACCTGCGTGGACAGGTGGAGTCGGCCTTGGGGCAGGCGCAGGCCGACCTGACGCGGGCAGCACGGTCGATCGAGGCCCTGCCGGAGGAGATGCGTCGCCGGATCAAGGCGAGCAAGATGGCGGAAGGAGATGACGCCGCTATCGGTGCAAGCCTCGCCACGGGCATGTTCTCCTCCTTCGGGGACATGCTCGACAAGACCGTGGGCGAAACCAACGCCCCGGCACTGGTGAGGGATGCGGGGCCGATCCTTGAGCAGGCCGGTGACGTCGCAGGTTTCGCTCTCGGCTTGCGGGACAGCCTGGCGGACCCGACCTTGTCCACCGGACAGAAGATCACCCGTCCCGTCACCGAGTACGTCACCGGCGCCGCCGTCGCCGAGTCCGCGAGCACCCTGGCGGCCGCGGTGGCGAACGCGCGTACGGGCGCGATGCTGGGAGCCGAGGTCGGCGGGCCATATGGTGCGGTGGCCGGGGCCGCCGCGGCAGCGCTGTGGACGGTCGCGGATTCCAAGCTGCATATCAGCGATAAGATCGCGGACGTTGCCGCGCCGGTCGTGGATGTGGTGGCTCACCCGGTGGAGAAAGCGGTGGACAACTTTAGGAACGGCATCAACCGGGCGATTCACCTGAGGATCAGATGAGCGGGACACCGGTTGAGGGCATCGACTTCCGGTTCGGCGGCGGACTCCTGCTCGCCGACGTCGCTCTTCCCGGACCGATCTCGCCCGCCGAGACGCCCGCCTTGGTGGCGGGGGTCTCGGCGGCATTGGCCGACGCTTTTCTGGATGTCCATGCGGTCGATGTCACTTCGTTGCCCGACAACAGGATCCGTCTGCTGCACACCGCGAGCGACGGGATCGGGCGGGGCGTGGTGGTGGAGTCGCTGTTCCACGCGGAAGGGTGCACGACGTGGGTGTGCCCGGTCGAGGAGTACGCGGCCCGGCTCGCGGCGGGCAGGCGAGCCATGGACGGCCGCAGGCCGCTGGCCGTGCCCGCCAAGCGGCCGGACCCACCGCTGGAATGGGAGGTTTCGTTCACAGTGGACGGTCGGTCGGGTGCCATCGCCCGGCGGGGCAGTGATGTCCGGGCGCGGTTCCCCTCTATCGACGAGCAGTTGTGGTTGCCTGCGTCGACGTTGCCCGGATGGCTGGTCCGTGAGACCGGTTTGGGTCCTCGTCGCGCCGGATCCGATGACTTCGTCGTGATGGCTGCCGGGGAGTTGAAGCAGAAGGCGGGGCGGCGGTGGGCGTTGGGTGGGGTAGTGGATGCCCTCGACACCGGTGAACGAGTGTTCCGAGTGGTGCGGGATGTGCCGTCCTTCTTCCGCGAGGAGGTGGGGGCCGAGCAGGTGGTCGGACTTCGTCGGACGACTGCCGCCGCGGTGTTCCGGGACCTCTGCGCTCTCGTCGCTCGGTGACAACGAGGAAGGGGGAGGCCGATGGCCTCCCCCTTCTCCTATGTCCTACCAGGTACAGCCGAGCGGTTCGCTACCTTGCCAGCCGCCTGTACCCGGGCTGTCGCTGATGCCGTAGACCCGACGAGCCTTGGGGGTGTTGTCGTTCTCGTCCTTCCATACTCGATGGATCTCATGCGATCGGCCGTCGGTGCAGGGGAGAAGCTCCATCACCGAGCTGCCCTCCTGTGCGTAGTGGGCTTTCCCGGTCCCCCGCGAGTAGTACCAGTTCTCCTGGTAGCCGTCGCAGTCGCCGGGGCCGCTGTGGCACGCGAACTTGTAGATGGGGAGATGCCCGGGGATGTCCCACGTGCCGCCGATGTACGCCTTGCCTACCGGGAAATGCTCGCCCGGCGGATTGTTAGTCTGCCCCAGGGTCCATGGTGTGGCGGAGTCCGAGCGCCAGATCCAGAACATGAACGGGGTCCAGCCGGAGTAGCCGACGGTGAAGTGGGTGCCCGCGGGATAGCTTCCCGGGCCAGGAGACTGGGACACCACCTTGTTCTCGTCCTCGGCGGACACGACCTTCGTGGTGTCGCAGAGCATGTTCCCACCCGCCGCCGCGATCGTATTGCACGCCTGGCCCGCGGAGCCGCCGCCGACCACGTTGGGCACGGAGAACATCGTCTGCGCCGTCCAGTAGGTGATCACCACCACCGTGGTCGCCTGCATCGCCGTGCCCGGGGCCGGGGTCTGGGCATAGGCCGCGCCCGGTGTCTCACCGTTGTTCGCCGGGTTGCCCGGCTGGGGCGTGCATTGCAGGTGCGCTGCCGTCACCCGGTCGCACACCTGCTGGGCCGTACCGCCTGCCGCCAACCAGTTCTGGGCGGTCACCGTGCCGTCGCAGATGGACAGGGCGACCGCGGTCGAGTCCACCTTGACGACCGTTCCCGCGGCGGGTTTCTGGTCGAAGGTCTGGCCCACGAAGTCGCATTTGCCCGCGCTCGACGTACCCGCCGTGGTCGTGCACCCAAGGTGATAGCTGTTCTGCAGCTCCTGGCAGGCCTCCCCACCGCCGGAGCCCAGGTAGTTCGGCATGGCGATGGTGTCCGGGTAGTGCAGGGTGATCTCGCTGCCCTTGGTCACCTCGGTGCCCGCCGCCGGGGCCTGGGTGGTGACCGCCAGCAGCTTCGCCGGAGCGTCGACCACATCCGGGTCCGCTACTGCCTGGCACTGCCAGCCTGCCTCGCTCAGCTGCAGGCAGGCCGAGTCCTTGTTCAGGCCCACCAGGTTCGGGACCTTGACCGGCCCGACGTACTGGATCGACACCTGGGAGTGCTCGGGGGCCTGGGCGCCGGGCTTCGGGGTGCTGCCGAACACCTCGTCCGCGCCATAGCCCGGCTTGTCGCCCGAGGAGACCGGGTTGCAGATCAGGTTCAGCCGCTCCAGCTCGGCGCACGCCTGGTCCCGTGTGGTGCCGTGCGGGAACGACGGGACGGTCACCTTCTTGATGTCCTGGGTCGGCGTCCGGGTCGGCGCGGTGGTGGCCGGTGCCGACGAGGGCCGGGCCGGGACCGAAGATGTGGGTGTGGCGGTGGCGGTCGGCGGGTCTTGGTCTTTGTGCCGGTCGGACGAGTCCGGCGCGTCGGCGTCGACACCCTTGTCGACCGGGCGGTCGCCGCCCTGGGCGTCGACGACGAGGGCACGTTGGTCGTACTGGTTGTTCGCCCAGACCATGCCGTCGTGGACGGTCAGGGTGAAGCCGCCCTTGTTGCCCGGCACCGCCATCGAGCGGGTCTTGCCGGTGACGAGGTCGGCCTCCCACAGTGTCGGGCCGGTGATGTCCGGGACGTAGACCCGGTCGCCGACGACCACCGGGGCCTCGAACTTCGGCTGGTACCCGGCCTCGACCGGGATCGTCACCGCGAAGCCGCGGTGCGTGCGCGGGTCGACCGCGACCACCTTGTGCTGTGGTCCGTCGACGCCCACCACGTAGCGGCCGGGGCCGCGCCAGGATCCGAGCAGGCCGTCCGCGCCGCGCGGCAGGTCCAGCCTGCCGATCGCCGTCGGACCGGCGCCGTCCACGGTGTAGGCGGTGCCGTCGTCGTCGACGACCACGGGATGGTTGTCCGCCGAGGTGATGCGGATGCCCTTGCCCATCGGGATGGTGCGGACGCGTTCCTTCCCGAGCACCTGCACGACCTCGCCCTTGCCGGTGACCAGCCAGAGCGAGTCGCCGACCGGTACCGAGTCGACGATCTGCTCCGGCACCGCCATCGGGGACTCGGCGGGCTTGCCGTCCGGGCCGATGACCTCCACCGTGCCGCGCTTGCGGTCCACCAGGTAGGTGACCGTCGTCGTGGGCACCGCGTCGAGGTCGTTGCCGGACTCGGGGTGCTTGACCGGGGTGCTCGCGCCCATCGTGGTGGTGTCGATGAACGAGACCTCGCCGGTGTCGTGGTTGACCACCGCCACCCGGCCATCGGGCATGTCCACGGTTTCCAACCGCTGCGCCCCGGACGCCAGCGAGCGGGCCACCTCCGCGTCGGTGCGGCCGGTCTGGCTGTTGACGTGCGAGACCGTGTGCCCGCGCGCCAGGTAGGCGGCGCCGTCGGACAGGTCGGGGCGCGACACCGAGTATCCGACGCCGACGGTCGCGGCGAGCACCCCGGCCACCAGCACCAGCGCCATGGCCAGGTGCCCGGTGCGGCCGCGTGGCCATAACCGCTTCCCGGCTGGTCCGGTCGTGTCGTCCTCGGCGCGCACAGCACACTCCCCGGTCATCCGTCCGACGATGGTCCGGCGTATAGCCTACGGTCGGGTGCGGGCGCGTGGCGTGGGGACGCCTCCCCAATCCGCTGGTGCGAAAGGGGTTCATGTTGGGGCTGCGGTTGGTCGCGGACGGCGTCGAGCGGGATGTGGCGGAGGGGACGTCGTTCACCTTCGGCCGGTCGGGCTCGTGTGACCTGCCGTTCGACGGCTCCGACACCTCGGTGTCGCGGGTCGCGGGGACGCTCGCCTGGGAGGGTGGTGCGTGGTGGCTGACCAACTCCTCCGCCACGCGGCAGCTGGCCGTGGTGGACGAGATCGGGTTCCGGTCGGTGGTGGTGCCGGGGCGGCGGGTCGCGGTGGAAGGTCGGCTGCGGGTGCTGGTCGAGGGGGCCAAGCGCACGTACGAGCTGGTGTTGGAGGCGCCGCGGTCGGATGGTGGCGCGGTGCGGGAGTCCGCGGAGGAACCGACGTCGATCGGGGCGGAGGTCGTGCTGCGGGCCGAGGATCGTGCCGCGTTGGTCGCCCTCTTCTCGGGGTACCTGGAGGAGGGGGAGCGTTACGACCCGAACCCCAAGTCCTATGCCGCCGCTGCCGCTCGGTTGGGGTGGCCGCGCACGACGTTGGTGAAGCGGGTGGAGTATCTGCGCACTCGGTTGGGGAATGCCGGGGTGCCGGGGATGCAGGGCTGGAACGCGTTGTCGGCGTTGGCCGAGCACGTGTTGTCGGCCGGGGTGATCACCAAGGCGGATCTGCGGATCCTGCCCCGATGAGCGGACGCGCCTGGCTGGGGAGGGCTTCCGATTCCGGTGCGCCGCGCGGGTTCCTAGCGTTGGCGTGGTCCGGGGGAGGCCCGGACGGAGCCGAATCGCAGGAGTGGTGATGATCCAGGCAGACCTCGCGGAGTTGGAGACGCTGTCGCGCAAGCTCGGTGTGTGCAGTGGGGAGGTGGACGACCTCAAGAAGACTCTCGGGTCGTTGATCGGGTCCACCACCTGGGTGGGCGGGGCGGCCGACCGGTTCCGGCACGCGTGGGAGTCGCAGTTCCGGATCGTGCTGGACAAGCTGGCGCACGCGCTGCGGGACGCCGCCACCGAGGTGGATCACCGCAAGGTGGCGCTCGACCACGCGGGGAACTGAGCGTGGACCTCGATCTGGTGGTGGCGGCGGGTGGGCTCAGGGTGCCCGTCCTGGTGACGGTGGGGGAGGACGCCACGGTCGCGGACCTGCGCGCGGCGCTGGCCGCCGCTCTCGACCTGCCCGACCGGCCGGTCGGCCCGCACCCGGGGCGGGCGCTTGCCGACCGGCTGCCGGTGGCTCGGGCGGGGCTGGTGCGTGGCGGCGTCCTGCACATGCTCGGCACCGGCACGGCCGCCCCCGTCACCGCCCGGTCGAGGTTCGAGCTGGCGGTGATCGGCGGCCCGCACGCCACCACCGCGGTCCCGCTGCCGGACGGTGTGCCGGTGATCGTGGGACGCGCGCCCGAGTCGGGGTTGACCCTCGCCGACCCCGAGGTGAGCCGGGTGCATGCCCAGGTGACCTGGGGGAGTGACGGGCTCTCGGTGACCGATGTGAACTCCCGCAACGGGATCAGGGTGCGCGGGTGGCGCGTCGATGGTGAGACGGTGGTGGGGCCGGGGGAGATCGTGGGGATCGGCGAGTCGCTGCTGCTCGTCCGGCAGGCCACCGCCACCGACGCGGACCTGACCGACAGCGGCGGTGATCGGCTGTTCAACCGCCCCCCGCGTATCCGGTCCCCATGGGCGCCGGTCGAGCTGCTCGTGCCCGAGCAACCCAAGCCGCTCAAGGCTTTCCGGTTCCCGTGGGTGACGACCTTGTTGCCGCTGGTCTTCTTCGGCGGGCTGTATCTGATCGCGCCGCAGACCGGACCCACCATGCTGGTGATGATGTTGCTCTCACCGTTGATGGCCGCCGTGAACCTGGTGTCCGACAGGCAATCCGGGCGCGGTGAACACCGTGCCGCCCAGCGGGCCCACATCGCCGCGACGGAGAAGTTCGACCGGGATCTGGAGGCA
The DNA here is from genome assembly GCF_000374445.1 of Actinokineospora enzanensis DSM 44649. Lineage (GTDB taxonomy): Bacteria > Actinomycetota > Actinomycetes > Mycobacteriales > Pseudonocardiaceae > Actinokineospora > Actinokineospora enzanensis. The sequence continues at coordinate 7,304 of NZ_KB894403.1, forward strand.
GCCAGGAAGAACGACGAGATCCGCGCTCGTGAGGAGATGCCCGACCTCGGCACGCTGCTCGGACTCGCGGGTGTCGACCGTGACCGTCCGGCCGCCGGGTTGTGGCCGCGGCGGCGTACCGACACGGATTTCCTCCGGCTGCGCGTGGGCATAGTGGACCGACCGGTCCGCGTGTCGCTCCGCGTCGCCGGTGACACCAAGCCGCCGCTGCCGGTCGCGCGGGCCGTTCCGGTGGCGGTCGATCTCGCGGACGTCGGCGTGTTCGGCGTCGCGGGTGCGCGCGAGACCGCCTTGGCCGCCGTGCGCGCCATGGTGGCGCAATCCGCTGTCCTGCACGGCCCGGCGGAGCTCGGACTGGTGTTGGTGACCGGCCGGGACACCGCCGAGGACTGGGAGTGGGCGTCGTGGTTGCCCCACTCGCGGCCCGAGACCGGCGCGGGTTGTCGCCGAGCGGTGGCCGTCGACGCCGAACAGGCGGCGGCTCGGGTGGCGGAGCTGCGGGTCATGATCGAGGAACGTGCCGCCGCCCGCCGGACCGCGCTGTCGGCCGGACCGGTCGGGGGACGCGCGGTACTGCTCGTCCTGGACGGTGCCCGCCGACTGCGCGAGGTCCCGGGCCTGGCCGAGTTGCTGGCCGAGGGACCCGCGGCGGGCGTGTACGCGCTGTGCCTGGACACCGATGCCACCGCCCTGCCGGACGAGTGCCGCGCCACGATGGTCCTCGACCCGGCCGCACCCAGCCGCGCCCTGCTGCGCCGCCCCGGCCTCGCCGAGACACCGGATGTGCTGGTGGACGGCCTGGTCCCGGGCGCGGCGGACGCTCTCGGCCGCACGTTGGCGCCGGTGCGCCCGCTCGGCGACCGGTCCGCGGGCACGAACCTGCCCGACCGGGTGCGGTTCGCCGCGCTGGCCGACCTTCTCCCCACCGGGGACACCGCCGCCGACGCCGACAAGGTGCTGGCCCGCTGGCGCGATTCCCCCGACGGCCGGTCCACCACGGCCCTGCTCGGGGTGGGCGCGGACGGGCCGGTCGCCGTGGACCTGCGTCGGGACGGGCCGCACGCCCTGATCGCGGGCACCTCCGGCGCGGGCAAGTCCGAGCTGCTGCAGACCCTGGTGGCCTCGCTGGCCGCGGTCAACACCCCGGACGCGCTGACCTTCGTGCTCGTGGACTACAAGGGCGGCAGCGCGTTCGCTGCCTGCGCCGAGCTGCCGCACTGCGTCGGACTGGTGACCGATCTCGACGGGCACCTGGTCACCCGGGCGCTGGCGTCGCTGTCGGCCGAGTTGCGCCGTCGCGAGCGGCTGCTGGCAGGTGTGGGCGCCAAGGACATCGAGGACTACTGGGCGCGGAGCCGGGACCGGTTGCCGCGCCTGGTGATCGTGGTCGACGAGTTCGCCTCGCTGGTGGAGGAGGTGCCCGAGTTCGTGACCGGCGTGGTCGGCATCGGCATGCGCGGGCGCAGCCTCGGCGTGCACGTCGTGCTGGCCACCCAGCGGCCCGGTGGGGTGGTCACCGCGGACCTGCGGGCGAACGTGAACCTGCGGATCGGTCTGCGGGTCACCTCGACCGCCGAGTCGTTGGACGTGGTCGACGCCGCCGACGCCGCGCGCATCCCGGCCCGGCTGCCCGGCCGCGCCTACCTGCGTACCGGGCACAGCGAGCTGACCGGTTTCCAGGCCGCCCGGGTCGGCTGGCCGCGTGCCGCCGCCGACGGCCCGTCGGTCACCGTGATCCCGCGCAGACTTGAGCTGCTCGGCAGGCCCCCGGTCGCCGCCGGTGCGGTGGACGCGGGCGGGCACACCGACCTGACCGATCTCGTGGCCGCGATCCGCGCGGCGGCCCGGCGCCTGGACGGTCCGACCCCGGGCGCGCCCTGGCTGCCGCCGCTGCCCGAGGCCCTTGTCGTGCCCTCGGCCGCGGCCGAAGGTGTGCTGGCCGCGCCGATCGGGGTCATCGACCGACCCGACGCGCAGACCCAGGAGCCGTTCGTCATCGACCTCGACCGCACCGGCCCGCTCGCGGTGGCCGGGGCCCTGCGGGCAGGCCGCTCCACCGCGCTGCGCACCTACGCCGCCACACTCGCCGACGGTGCGTCTCCCGCGGACCTGCACCTCTACGGGCTCGACTGCGGAACGGGGGCGCTGGACGTGCTCGCCGCGCTGCCGCACTGCGGGGCGGTGGTGTCCGGCAACGACGTGCAACGGGCCGAGCGGCTGGTGGACTTCCTGCACGAGGAGGTCGGCAGGCGTCAGCGCCGGTTCGCCGCCGAGGGACACGCCGGGCTCGCCGAGCAGCGGGCCGCCGCCCGGCCGCCGGATCGCCTGCCGTACCTGGTGTTGCTGCTGGACCGCCTGGAGGCGTTCACCGCGACCTTCGCCGACCGGGACGGCGGCAGGTTGCTCGACCGCCTGGAGCACCTGCTCGGCGCGGGTCCGGCCGTCGGCGTGACGGCCGTGCTCAGCACCGACCGGGCCGGGTTCGGGCACCGGATCGGGTCGTCGGTCGGTGCCCGACTCGTGCTGCGCCTGGCCGAACCCGACGAGGCGGCGGTGTTCGGGGTCGACCCACGCGGTCTGCCGTCGCGGTCGCCCGACGGTCGGGGCACCTGGGTCGCGACCGGCGAGCAGGTCCAGGTCGGTCTGCTCGCCCCGGACCCGGCGGGCACCGCGCAGGCGGCGGCGGTCCGTGCCCTCGCCCGGACCCTGACCGCGGACTGGGCGGCCGTGCCCGCCTGCGCGCGCCCGCGCCGGATCGACCCGTTGCCGACGGAGCTGACCGCCGCCCGACTGGCCGCGCTGCGCGTGACGGACCGACCCGCGGGACCGGCCGTGTGCACACCCGCCGCCGGGGGAGATCACCTGGGGCCGCTGGACGTGGACCTCGACGCGGTGGGGGGCGGGTTCGTGGTGGCGGGCCCGGCCCGCTCCGGGAAGTCCACCGCCCTGCTCGCGGTCGTCGACTCGCTCGCGGGTCGCGCCGACGCCACCCTGCCGGTCCTGGTCGTGACACCGCGGCCCTCCCCGCTTCGGGAACTGGCGGGCGCTCCCGGCGTGCTGGACGTACTGACCGACGAGGCCGATGTGGTGGAGACACTGGCCGCGCTGACGGGGCAGCGGTTCGCCATCGCGGTGGACGACGCCGAGCGGATATCGGACTTCGAGCTGACCGAGCGGCTGGAGTCCCTGGCCCGCTCGGCCCAGGACGGGGGACCGCTGCTGCTCGCCGCCGTCGCCACCGAGGACCTGCTGGCCAACCACCGCTACCGGGGCTGGCTGGCCACCCTGCGCCGCACCCGCACCGGGGTCCTGCTCAACCCCGGGTCCTGCGCTGACGGTGAGGTGTTCGACCTGCGCCTGCCCCGCACCACCGCGGGCGGCTGGCCGCCCGGCCGGGCGCTGCTGGTCCGGGACGGGAACCCGATGCCCGCCCAGGTCCCGCTCCCCGTCGCCACCGCCGGACGGGTGCGGTGATCATCACCGAGCGCAGCGGATCGGGTACCCTCGGCGCCCGAGGTCGGGGGGCCCGGGAGACGGAGGCAGGGCGGACCGCGGCAGCCGCGCCGTCCGGGGGGAGCTGGATGGACGACCTGCGCGTCGGCCCGTTCGACGGCGATCGCACACCGGTCGCCGAGGCCGAGGGTTGGACCGGCACCGGGCGACCGGTCACCATCCTCATCGTCACCGCGCCACTGGACAACGCCACCCGGCGCAGGCTGCGGGACGAGGCCGCGGACCTGGAAGCCCGGCTCGCGGGCATCGACGAGCACGTGGTCGCCCCGTTGATCGACCACGACGCCGACGACCGGGGCAGGCCCCGGCTCGTACTGCCCCGACGCGGAGTGCCGGTGGGCGGTCCGCTGGTGCCCGCCGCCGCGGCCGCGGCCGCCCGCGCGTTCGGCGCCGGTCTCGCCGCGCTGGAGCGGGCCGGGGTGGCAGGGCCGGTGCCCGCGCTCTACGAGTACACAGTGGACGGTCGGACCGGCCTGGTGCTCGGCACGCCGCTGCCGCCGGGGCTGGTGGAACTGCTGGCCGCCGAGGGCGTGGACGAGGTGCACAGCCCACCGGAGGTGCTCTCGGGCGGACCGTGGGACGGCCCGGCGCGCGTCTACGCGTGCGCGTCCCGGCTGTGGGCCATGCTCACCGGCCGCCCGCCGCACCCGGACACCCCGGCCGGTCGAGCCGCCCGGCTCACCGACACCGAACCACCGGCGTTCCCGCGTCCCGGAATCCCCGTGGCAGGCGTGGAAGCCCTACGCGCGGGCCTGCGCCCCCACCCCGCCGCCCGACCGTCCTTGGTGGAGCTGACCGCCACCGTCGCCGCCGGACTGTCCGGGCCACTGGGCACCGGCCAGGTCGACACCGTCGCCCCCGGACCCGCCGGGGGCAGGCTGGACACCGGTGTCGCGCTGCGTTTCGGCAGCGGCTACCTGCTCGACGAGGAGATCGGCCAGGGCGCGATGGGCGTGGTGATGTCCGGCAGGCGTCGCGACGACGGCGCCGAGGTCGCGGTCAAGATGCTGCGCCCCGGACTGGGCGACGACCCGGCGGCGATGCAGCGGTTCGTCCGCGAGGCCGCGGTGATCCGCGGCCTGCTGCACCCGAATGTGGTGCGGGTACACGAGATCCTGTACGACCAGGGCCGTTGGGGCATCGTGATGGACCTGGTGCGCGGGGAGAACCTGCGCCAGGTCGCCGAACGCGGCGCGTTATCCCTGGCCGACGCCGCGGCCCTGCTGTGCCAGGTGTCCGCCGCGCTGGCCGCGGTGCACGCGCACGGCATCGTGCACCGCGATATCAAGCCGGAGAACATCCTGCTGACCGGCCCCGAGCACGCCCGCACCGCGCTGCTGAGCGATTTCGGCATCGCCCGCGCGACCGACAGCGGCCTGCCCACCGAACTGGTCTGCACCCCCGCCTTCGTCGCCCCGGAGATCGTGCGCGGCGAACCACCCACCGCCGCCTCGGACGTGTACTCGCTGGGCGTCACGGCCTACGAGCTGTTGGCCGGTCGCAGGCCGTTCACGGGATCCACCGCCGCCCTGTTGCAGGCGCACGTCGTCGAGCAGCCGCCGCGCCCGCCCGGCCTGGCCGATCCGGTGTGGGCACTGGTCGCGGCGTGCCTGGACAAACGTCCGCAGTACCGCCCGCCTGCCGCCGAGCTGGTGCACCGCTGGGGTGTCTGGGTCGGGTCGGGCACACCCACCGTCCCGCCTCGCGCCGCGGCGCCGGTCGCCCTGCCCCTGCGCGACCCTTTGCCCGTTCCGGCCGTTGCCGCCTCCGGTGTCCCCGGTGCCTCCGTGCCGATCGGGGGACCGACGGGGGGCGAGACCGGGCTGCCCGTGCGGCCGATCCCGGTCGAACCCGCCCCGGCACCGCGTGCCCACGCACCGCGCAGGCGGTGGCCGCTGACCATCACCGTGCTGGCCCTCACCGCCGTTGTCGGCACGGTCCTGGGTGTCCACTACGGCACCACGTCCCAACCCGACCCTGTTCCTACCCAAGGCCCCGAGGATGGCGGTACACCGCTGACCGTCGCGATCCCGGTCGATGGCACGGTCAACGACGAGGGCACCGCCCAGGTGCGGTGGACCGTCGACGAGAAGTCCTTGCCGGGGCTGAGCCGCTTCGTGGTCATCGAGCAGTTCGAGGAGGGCAGACAGACGCAGACGTTCCCGCCGGGCACGACCACCGCGGGCTTTCCGGGCCTGCGCCCGGGACAACGGGTCTGCTTCTTCGTCTACGCCTACGGCGTGACCCCACCGGCACAGCGACCGCAGCCGACGACCGCCACCCCACCACCGCCATGGTGCGCCACCCGCTAGCCGATCCTGCCCGCCGCGTCCCCCCTGTCCGCACGCTGCCAGTCGCATCTCCCATTCCCGCCCCCACCCGAGGAAGACTCCCGTGACCTCAGCACCCACCACCCCCGTCCAGGCCTCGGTCGCCGAGGTGGCCCAGGTCCAGCTGGCCGCCGAGGCCATCACCGCGGCCGTGGAGACCGTGCTCAGCGGCAAGACCGGCGCCGTCCGGCTGGCCCTGTCCTGCCTGCTGGCCCGCGGCCACCTGCTGATCGAGGACGTGCCGGGCACCGGGAAGACCTCGCTGGCCAAGGCGCTCGCCGCGGCCACCGGCGGCAGTGTGCACCGGGTGCAGTTCACCCCGGACCTGCTGCCCAGCGACATCACCGGGGTGCCGGTGTGGGACCAGGACCGGCACGTCTTCGAGTTCCGGCCCGGCCCGGTCTTCGCCAACGTCGTCATCGCCGACGAGATCAACCGCGCCTCGCCCAAGACGCAGTCCGCGCTGCTGGAGGTGATGGAGGAGGCCCAGGTCACCGTGGACGGGGTGGCCCACCCGGTGCCGCGCCCGTTCCTGGTGGTCGCCACCCAGAACCCGATCGACCTGGAGGGCACCTACCGGCTCCCGGAGGCCCAGCTCGACCGGTTCCTGATGCACATCTCCCTCGGCCACCCGTCCCCGGAGGTCGAGGAACGCATCCTCACCGGCCGCGCGTTGTCCGCCCCGCCCCCGGTGCACGCGGTCGTCGGCGCGCAGCAGCTCGACGCCCTCCAGGACGTCGTCGCCCGGGTGTTCGTCGCCCCCGAGCTCGCCCGCTACATCGCCCAGCTGGCCGCCGCCACCCGCGGCCACCAGGCCCTGCGGCTGGGCGTCAGCACCCGCGGCAGCTTGGCCCTGGTCCGCGCGGCCCAGGCCCAGGCGGCCTGCGCGGGCCGCCACTTCGTGCTGCCCGACGACGTCAAAGCCGTGGCGCCTGCCGTGCTGCGCCACCGCATGATGCTGACCCCGCAGGCGGAAGTCCACGGCATGACCACGGGCGCGGTCCTCAACGAGGTGCTCGGTGGGGTGGCCCTGCCCGTACCGGGCGGTGTCCGGTGACCAGGACCGGCGCGGGCACGCTGTCCGCGGCCCTGGTCCTCGGTCTGCTCGGCGCGGTCCTCGGCTATCCCCTGCTGATCGTCCTGGCGGTCGGCGCGGCGGTGGCGTTGCTGTGCGCGGTGGTGGCCGTGGCGCTGCGCCCCGACATCGAGCTGACCCGCGAGGTCGGACCCGACCGCGTGCGGGTCGGGGAAGCCGCCATCGGCCGGGTCGAGGTGCGCAACCGCAGCCGCTGGCCGTCCCCCGGCTTCACCGCGGTGGACAGAGTGGACGGTGAGCCGGTGCCGGTGCGGTTCGCGCCGATGGCCGCGGGCGGCCGCAAGGTCGCGCACTACCCGGTGCCCACTCCACGCCGGGGCGTGCTCTCGCTCGGACCGCTGACCGTGGAAAGGCAGGATCCGTTGGGGTTGCTGCGCCGCGCGCAACGCCGCACGGGCGATGAGGTGCTGTGGGTGCACCCGCGCGTGCACCTCATGCGGCCGTTGCCGGTGGGACGTGTCCTGGACTACGAAGGCCGGGTCATGGAGAACTCCCGCGCGGGCACGGTGACGTTCTCGACCCTGCGCGAGTACCGACCGGGCGACGACCCGCGCCAGATCCACTGGCGCTCGACCGCGCGAATGGGCACGTTGGTGGTGCGGGAACACATCGACACGACCGAGCCCCGGACGTCCGTGCTGCTGGACACTCGACTGTCGATTGTGGACGGTGACGGCTTCGAGCAGGCGGTGGAGGTGGCCGCCTCGGTGCTCGACGCCGTCCAGGCGATCCGGCGGCCGGTGGTGTTGCACATCCTCGGCGAGGACGAGGCCGAAGTCGCCGCGCGGGGAGCGCGCACGATGCCGGACCGGCTGGCCGCGGCCGAGCAGGTGGACCTGGGGGACACCGCCCTGATGGAGGCGGCGGACCGGATCTCTCCCGGGGGAAACCTCGTCGTGGTGACCGGGGCGGGTGACCCGCTCGCGGTCACCCGACTGGCCGACCAGCGCAGGCGCTTCGGCGTGGTGGTCGTGGTCGCGCTGGGACAGATCGCGTCGGGACCGTGGCGGCGGTCGGGTTCGGTGGTCATCACCGCACGATCGGCGCAGGAAGCCGCGGCGGCGTGGAACCAGGCAGTCGCCGGAGGTGCGTTGTGATGCCGTCGAGTCGTCACCGCCTGGTCGCCGTGGTGGTGTGCGGGATCCTCGGTGCGTTGGTCGGGTTGGCGTTCGCCCCGGTGTTCGGCGGCTTCCCCCGGCAGTTCGTCGTATCGATACTGGTGACCGCGGGCGTGGGGACCGTCGTGGCCGTCGGCGCGGCGTTGCTGCCCCGGGTGCCCGCCGCGCTGTCGGTGGTGGTCGGCACGCTGCTGGTCGCCGGGACGGCATGGTTGGTCGTTGCCCCGGAGGGCGACGTGCTCGACGGGCCGTGGCTGTTGCTGACCGGGGCACTGCCCGCCGATCCCTCCGGACCTGGGCTGACGGCCATCGCCGCGGTCGCAGGCTGGCTGTCCCTCGTCGGGGGCGTGCTGGCCGCGACCGCGCACGGCCCGTTGGTGCCTCTCGTGCCCTCGGTGGTGGGGTTCACCGCAGCTCTGGGAGTGGGCGCCTCGGGGACGCGTCTTCCCCAGTGGTTCGGCGCGGTCACGGTGGTCGCCGTTGTGGCAGTGGTGCTCACCGGCAGCTCCCGGCCACCCAGCCGTGGGATGCTGCTGGGCGCCGCGATCGTGGCCGCCGTGGCCACCACGGCGGCGGTCGTGCTGGCACCTCTCGTGCCCGCGGCGGCCAGACCGGCCGACGCCCGAGCGCTGGTGGACGCACCCGTGTTCCCCAGGACGGGAATCAGTCCCCTGCAACAGTTCCCCGCCTGGCGCGCCGGGGACCTGCGCCTGAGGTTCGACGGCACGACCTCCGAACGCGTCGACCGCCTGCGCATGGCGACCCTCGACCGGTTCGACGGCACCTACTGGACCACCTCGGCCGACTACCGTCGAGCCGGGACCACCCTGCCCAAGGGAACCGACATCTCCCCGGCGGGCACCCGGACCATCGGCGAGACCGTCAACCTGACCACACCGGGAGAACTGGCCTGGCTGCCGACGCCCGGCCGAGCAGGCCACCTGGACATCGGTGGCTTGGGAGTCGACGAGGCCAGCGGCGACGTGATCGTGCCGACCGACCGGTCCGTGCCCCGCGGATACACGGCCACCTCGACTCTGCCGCTGCTCACCGCCGACCGGATCCGGGCAGGCACGCCCACGACCGGTCCGGGGCCTGCGAAACCCCTGCCCGCCGAGCTGGCAGGCTTCGCTTCGTCGAGAACGGCCCAGTCCCCGGGAGGCGCCGCCGGGCTGTTGGCGTTGCTGTCGGCCTTCACCGGCCCGAACACCGAGTTCCGCTACGACCGCTCGGAGCGACCCGCGAGTGGCCACGGGCTGTTCCAGATCGGCAACCTGCTCACGCAGCACGTGGGCACCGAGGAACAGTTCGCGAGCGGGTTCGCCGTGCTGGCCAGGTCACTCGGGTACGACGCGCGAGTGGTACTCGGCTTCCGCCCCCGCTACCAGGGTGAGCACTCGTTCACGGTGACCGAGGCCGACGTGGACGCCTGGGTGGAGGTCCACTTCGATGACCTGGGCTGGGTCCCGTTCGACCCGACACCCCGCGCCCACCCCGTCGGCCAACGGGAGGACGCGTCCCCGCCGCCGCCACCGTCCCAACAGGACGCTTCCCAACAGGCGGCCCAGGAACAGATCCAGCAGCCGGTGGCTCCGGCGCCCGCACCAGTCAGCCCGCCGCCCGCGGACCCGACACCCCGGCCCTCGCCTTGGCCCGTGGTATTGCTCGGTTGCGGTGCGCTGATCATCCTGCTGCTACTCGCGATTCCCGCCGCCAAGCTGTGGCGTGGACGGTGCAGGCGGCGCGGGTTCGTCGTTCTCGGTGCCTGGCACCAGGTCGTGGACCGCCTCCGAGAAGTCGGGATACCGGTGGCGGCGTCCATGACCCGATCCGAGATCGTGGCAGGAACGGCGGCAGCACTACCGGGAGCCTGGAACGACCTCGCCAACCTCGCCCGATGGGCGGACGCCGCAACCTACTCACCAGAGGGAGCACACCACGACGGAGTCTGGAAAGCAGGCCGGACCCTGCGTCGCCGTCTGTCCCGATGCGCGCCGTGGCCCCGACGAGCACTGCTCTGGTTCGACCCTCGCCCATTGAGATGACCCATTCATGGCGCGGCGATCCTCATGGTCCATAGAGGATCGCCGTCCATCTGGCGGCTGCGCTGGGCGCCGCCGTGCCGCCGGTGTGGCGTACCGGGCGTAGAGCGTGTAGGCGGCGTCGAGTTCGTTCATGGCCACTTGCTGCCAGGGCAGGGGCCCGGGTTTGGCGAGTTGGGCGGTGGTCACCGCGGAGACCAGGTGGTCACCGAGTTGTTGCCGCCAGGGGTCGGGTTGCGGGATGAAGCGGTGGTCAGGGCTGAAGTAGCCGACCATGGGTGTGGTGAGTGTGGTGCCTCCCAGGGTGCGGGCGGCGGCGGTGAGGTCGGTCAACGCCTGCTGCCGCCACGGCTGGGGACCCGGGCCGGTTGCCTTTCCGAGGTCCTCCAGTGCGGTGACGACCTGTCGGTGCAGCTGCAGCGTCAGGTCGGGGCGAAGGTAGCCGCGGAAGGTGAAGCGGAAGGCGTATGGGCAGATGCACGGCCGAGGGGGTATCCCGGGCCCTTCCCGCTTGACCAGGATGGGAATGCAGATGACGGTGGTGCCTCCGGAACCGGAGTTCAGCGGCACCTCGAAACACAGCTCTCCGTCGAACGGATCAGGCCTGGGGGTCGCTGAGGCCGGGACGCTGCCGAGCCCCGACAATGTGAGCAGGAGCGATGCGGTGACGGCGAGAAGCCGACCAGGTCGCGACATACCGGAATCCCCTCGATACCAACAAGTCGAGTGTCGAAGCCGAGCTGCGGAAGGACAACGGAGACCGACGAGCCGAACGGGCTGAGCCATGATCTACGAGAGACGCGGCACTGGTGGCCTGTGCCGGAAACTCGATCCGGACAAGAGGTTCGCTGGGTCGCCGAGACCGTGCACCGGCCGCCCGCATCCGAGAAGCAGGCGAAAGCTACCCCGCTGCGAGGTTACCACCCGCTTCGACAATGGCAAGACTCCGGATGCCGACCTTCACGAGCGCGACCTGTCGGCGGCGATCCCCGCATTCGCCGACGTCACCTATGCAAACCTGTCCGAAATGGACTTCAGGAGGGCGATCTCGCGCAACACAAACCTGCCCTACGCAGACCTGCGCGGGGCCGACCCTGGATCACACTCAGCTTGAGGGGTGCTCCATCAGAGTGATGTCGGCGCGTCGAGTGGTGCTGCCCGATGCGATGGCGGGAGAGTCACGTGACGTGGCGGAGAGTCAGAACGTGGGGAACGCGATCCTCGGCGGCGTGACCGGTGTCGTGGTCCAGGCGGGCAGTATCCAGCAGGTCGTTCTGCCGTCGGCGAGGCACGAACCGCTGCCTGCACCACGGCAGTTGCCCGCGGGCCTGCAAGACTTCACCGGCCGGGAGGCGCAGCTCGCCGCACTGGACGCGCTTGTGCCGGGTTCCGAGCACTCGATAGGCCCGGGCGTGGTCGTCGTGGTGGACGGTTCCGGCGGTGGTGGAAAGACCACGGCAGTCGTGCAGTGGGCTCATCGGGTTCAGGACCGGTTCCCGGACGGGACGTTGTTCATCAATCTGCGCGGGTACGGGCCGAGCGCGCCGTTGGCGCCGGAGATCGTTCTCGCGTCGTTCCTGCCCGCCCTCGGTGTGCCGGAGGCGCAGGTCCCGGCGGGGCTCGACGGGCAGGTCGGGCTGTACCGGTCGATGCTGGCCGGGCGGCGGGTCCTGGTTGTGCTGGACAACGCGGGCAACGCGGAGCAGGTGCTGCCGCTGCTGCCGGGCGCACCCGGGTGCATGGCGGTGGTGACCAGCCGAGCGAGTCTGACCGACCTGGTCGTCTCGGTGGCCGCGCACCGGGTCGGCCTCGACCTGTTCACCGCGACCGAGTCACAGGTGTTGCTGCGTGGGATCGTCGGATCCGCCCGCGCCGACGCCGAGCCCGCCGCGATCGCCGACCTGGTCCGGCTCTGCGGTGGGTTGCCGCTGGCGGTGCGGGTCGCCGCGACCCGTGCCGCCGCCCGTCCCCGGTACACCCTCGCCGACATCGTCGCGGACATCAACGAGGAACAGGCGTCCGTTCCCGGGAACGCGTTCGGCGCTGACGGAGTGGTCGGCGGCGCTGTGCGCTCGGTGTTCGGTTGGTCCTATGCGCACTTGTCACCCGAGCAGGCCCGGGTGTTCCGTGGGCTGGGTGTGCATCCGGGTTCGGAGTTCGGCGCGGCCGCGGCTGCCGCGCTCACCGGCCTCGAACCGGCGGATGTCTACCGATGCCTGGAGGTCCTGGCCGAGTTGCACCTGGTCGAACCGGCGGGGCGCAAGCGGTACCGGATGCACGACCTCCTGCACGCCTATGCCACCTACCGCGCCGGACTCGACGACACGTCCGACTACCGCCAGGCGGCGGCGCTGCGGGTACTGGCCTGGTATGACCGCACCGCAAGGGAAGCCGACCGGACGGTGTTTCCCGCGTTGTCCGGGGCCGCCCCGGACAAGGTCGCCCCGGGCGGGCCCGAGGTAGTGTTCACCGATCGGGCCGCCGCGCTGACCTGGTTGGATCTTGAGCACGCCAACCTGGTCTCCGCTGTCCGTACGGCGGCCGCGGCGGGACTGGATGTGCTGGTGACGACGCTGGCAGTGTCGTGCCGGTTCCTGACAGTCCGAGGAGCCGCGTGGTCGGCCCTGCACTTGGCGGCCACCGAACTGGGGGTGGCCTCCGCGATCGTCGTGGGAGACCGGCGTGTGGAGGTCCGCTTGCTGGATTTGCAGGCGGACACCCTGTGTCGGATGGGCCGTCTGACGGAGGCGGAGGCCGTCATCTCGCGCATTGTGGTGTTGGCCGAGGACCTCGACGATCCCGACTGTCAGGTTTCCGCCCTGTCCGGGCTCGGCCGGATCCGATGCGAGCAGGGCCGGTTGCGTGAGGCGCGGGAGTGTTACCAGCGGTCGTCGGCGGTGGCTCACGAGTCAGGGCTGACCGGGTCTGAAGCTGTGGCCCTGTGCAACCTCAGTTGGATCTGTGTTCAGACGGGCGAGTTCGAGCAGGCGTTGGAGCACGCTGAGCGGGGCTTGGCGTTGCGTCGGCAGGTCGGGGACCTGATCGGCGAAGCAGGCGCGCTTGTCGACATGGCGTTGGCTTTGCAGGGTCTCGGCAGGCACGACACCGCGGTCGATCTGTGCAGGCAAGCGATCAGCCGCTACCGGACGCTGGAATACCGCGGTGTCGACCTGGCGGATACGTTCCTGCCCTTGGCCGCGTCGCTGGAGCATCTCGGCGACCTGCCCGCAGCGGCGCAGGCTCTCCGTGAGGCCATCGCCGTGCTGACCGCGTTGGAGGATCCACGCGCCGCGGCGACACACGCTTACCTGACCGACTTGGAGGCTTGACCACCACGCGGGATCACGCTGGTCTCTTCCAGCAGCTGAAACACTCGCCGATCTGCATCCCCTGCGGTGCTTGACCACCACGCGGGATCGCGCCGGTCTCTTCCAGCCCGATCACGTGCGGCCCGGGGGGCCGCACGTGATCGGGCTGGAAGAGACCGGCTAAAGGCGATCCCGCCGCGAGGCGAAGCCGAGCCAATAAACACAGCAGGTCGGGCAGTCCGGTCTCGGCGTCTCCAGAGCCGACACCACGTCTCCGACCAGGGTGACGAGGTTGAAGGCGTACTCGCGGTTGACCGGCAGTCCGGGGACGCTGGTGATCAGGTCCATCGCGGTATGTGCCGCCAGAGCCCCGGACATGCCGGCCGACACCGCGTTGCCTGCCTGGATCTCCTCCCGTGCCACCATCGGCTCCGGGTACGTCGATCCGGTGTGATGGTCCCTTTCCGCTGTCGCGACGCACTCGTAGCAGGGCCCGGTGCCCGGTCGGTACAGGCCGTAGTTGATCTGGGGGCCGTGGTAACCGGCGTGCACCCAGGCCGTGCCCGTCGCGTGGCACGCGCGGTTGGTCCAGGTCTGGATCTCTGCGGGCTGATCCGCGGCCAGTACGACGACGTCGAACCGGGCTGCCAGCGCGAGCATCGCCGCCGGACCGGTGATCGTCAGCGCCTCCCCGGTGATCCTGATGTCGGAGTTGCGCGCCCGCAGCTCCCGCACCGCGGCCTCCACTTTCGGCTGTCCCAGGTCCCGCTCGGTGAACAGGGCCTGCCGGGGGAGGTTGGACAGTTCCACCACGTCCGGTTCCACGCAGTGCAACTCGCCGACGCCCGACTGCGCCAGGTTCAGCGCGGCAATGCTGCCCGTGCCGCCGATACCGATGACGACCACCCTCGCCTGGCGCAACAGCAGCTCGGATTCCCAGCTCGATCGGCGTCCAACCCGCGCCATCCACTCCGACAGTTCCCGGCAGCGGCTGTAGCGTTCCCGCTCCCGACTGGACAACTCCCGCGGCGCGGCTTCGGCGGCGTCCTCGACGTGTCCGGCCTGGATCAACACCCCCAGGTCTCGGATGACCTCGGCCTCGGGCCTGCCGGGGAAACGGTGGACCAGTTCGGTGACGACCTGGTCCACCGTCCGCGTGCCATCGAGGGTTCCCAGTAGCGCCCACACCCAGCCGTCCGGGTCCTTGATCCTTCGCTCGATCCCCGGCACCGTCCCGCCGATCCGGACCGAGCCGTCACCGAGCCGTACCGGCCGGTGCTTGGCCTTGATTCTCGGGCGATACATGACACCCTCCTCAGCTCGATTGTCTCCCTGTCGGCGACGTCTAGTTCGACTGCTTGTTGCAGAACGCCATCCGCTGCTCGAACTCGATGAACTCGATCACCGCCACCACCCCCCTTCCTGGCTCAAGGAGACGGCACCGATGCGCTTGCCGACCGGGGCCGCGGGCCACAGACAGTGCGGCTGGTCCGCGCTGTCGGGGTCGGGCGGGTGGTGGCTGTGAGCGCTCATGGCGTCGGTCTCCGTCTCCGCCCCTGCTGGTCGAGGAGCTGCACCGAGCATCGGGCGGCCCGGCGGACGGCAAGTAGGACGGGGGTGCTGACGTGAGGCGGACACCTTGTCGTCTGATCGGGTGATGTCGGAGTCCATTGCTCCGAAGTGGTCGCGTCGTCACCCGGATGGCGCCACGCCGCAACACCCACTCACGTCGGGTAGCCAAGGGTACGACCGCATCGGGCTAGTGGTCATCCACGTCAGCGTGATAGGAGAGGGAACCGCTCCGGCTGAAGCGGGAAGTCGGCACACTGTCGGCCATGCACCCGACGGGGAGAACGCAGATCCAGCTGCTCGGGCCGGTCGGAATCCGAACCGTCGACGGCGACCTCGTGACCCCGTCGAAGACCGCGGTGACCCGCCTGCTCGCCGTGCTCGCCGTCGAAGTGGGCAAGCCGGTCGGCGAAACCGTCCTACTCGACCGGGTCTGGTACGACGACGACAAGCCAGTACCGAAGCCGGGGACGTTGCGACGCAACATCGACTGGCTTCGCGACTGCCTGGTCGCCGCGGGCGGCAACCGAGGCTGGGTGACCTGGACCGAGGCGACGGGCAGCTGGACCCTGGCGGTGAAACCCGACGCGGTGGACTACCACCGCTTCCTCGACGAGATCACCCTGGCCCGCGACGACGCCGACTGGGACAGACTGCGACAAACACTGACCACCGGACACCCCGCGGTACTGTCCACTATGCACTGCCGGTGGGCCGACGGTGTCCGCCACACACTCGGTCGCCGCCGCCAGGCTGCGGTGAAGTCGCTGTTCACCCATCTACTCCACACGCGACACTGCGACGACCTGATCGCCTTGCTCGAACCCTGTGAGGACGACATCGTCCAAGACGAAAACCTGCTGCTACTGGGCGCCAAAGCCCTGGCCGTGGCCGGGCGCCACGCCGAGATCAGCGCTTGGGCGGCGCGCATTGAGGACCGCACCCAGAACGAACTCGGCGCGGGCCGCTCCGCCACCACACATGCCGCACTACAGGAACTGATCGCCGACCCACCCGGACCCGCCACCCACCTCTCCACCCCGGAAGCACTGGCCCTTCCCCGCGACATCGCCGACTTCACCGGCCGCGAACCGGAACTCGCCACGCTCATCGCTGCGGTCGACAAGGCCGCCGACACCGGCGCCACCACCATCGCCATCCACGCCATCGACGGCATGCCCGGTATCGGCAAAACCGCCCTGGGCATCCACGCCGCCCACCGACTCGCACCCCGCTTCCCCGATGGACGGCTGTTGCTCCCGCTGCACGGCCACACCCCAGGCCAGAAGCCACAGGACCCGTTCGACGCATTGCATTCCCTGCTCACCGCCTTGGGCGTGCACGCCGAGGTGCTGGGGACGCACAAGAGCGTGGATCAGCGGGCGAGGCTGTGGCGCACCCTGATGTCCGACCGCAGGATGCTGCTCATCCTCGACGACGCCGCCACCCATGACCAGGTCGAGCCCCTGCTCCCCGGCACACCGGGCAGCCTGGTGATCATCACCAGCCGTAACCGGCTACCCGAACTCGACGACGTCCACCCAGTATCCGTCGACATCGTCACGCCCGAAGTCGGTGCGCTGATGTTGCTCCGCCGCGCCCGCCGCACTGTGGACACCACCAACGCCGACCAGGTCGCACGCGTGGTCGAACTGTGCGGCCACCTACCGATCGCCATCACCGTCGCTGCCGCCCAACTGCGTACCCACCCCGCATGGAGCGTGCGCTACCTCGCTGACCAACTCGCCAACGCCTACGACCGTCTCGACGAACTACAGGCAGGCGAACGCTCCGTCCGCGCGGCGTTCGACACCTCCGTCTACGACCTGGCCACCGACCAACACGACCTGTTCGTCCTGCTCGGCGTGCACCACGGCCCCGACATCGGCACCTACGCCACCGCCGCCCTCACCGACACCACTCCCGACCGCGCCCGCCACCTGCTACGTGCCCTCCACACCCGCAACCTCGTCCAGGAAACCACCCCCGACCGCTACCGCCTCCACGACCTGCTCCGCGTCTACGCCCACACCTGCGCCGCCAACCTCGACCCCGACCACCGCAACCAAGCCACCACCAGGGTCCTGGACTACTACCTGCACACCACCCACACCGCCACCAGTCACCTCCCGACCTATCGCACTCCCACCAACCTCATCACCCCCGCAAAACCCCCACATCCACGACCGATCACCGGCACCGACGACGCCACCGCCTGGCTCGCTCGCGAACTACCCGTCCTGGCAACCGCAATCGACCACACCCAGCACACACACCCCATCCACACTCTTCACCTGTCCACCACACTGCACCCCTACTTCCGCGCAGCCGGACAATGGCACCACGCCCACACCATCCACCAAATCGCCCTCAACACCGCCACCCGAACCACCAACCTCCCCGCCCAAGCCAACGCCCTCAACGACCTCGGCTACGGGTATCGGGCACGGGGTGATCTGGTGGCGGCGGAGGACGCGCAGACCCGCGCGCTGCGCCTGTTTACCGACAGCGGCGACCTGTTGGGGCAGGGCTATGCCCTTACCGATCTCGGCCGGGTGTATCGGTTGCGGGGTGATTTGGTGGCGGCGGAGG
>NZ_KB894403.1:25231-210334 GCF_000374445.1 Actinokineospora enzanensis DSM 44649
CGCGCAGACTCGCGCGTTGCAGCTGTTTACCGACAGCGGCGACCTGTTGGGGCAGGGCAACGCCCTCACCGATCTCGGCCGCGTGTATCGGTTGCGGGGTGATCTGGTGGCCGCGGAGGACACGCAGACCCGCGCGCTGCAGCTGTTTACCGACAGTGGCAGCCTGTTGGGGCAGGGCAACGCCCTCAACAATCTCGGCTACGTGTGTCTGCTGCGGGGTGATCTGGTGGCCGCGGAGGACGCGCACACCCGCGCGCTGCAACTGTCCATCGACAGCGGCGACCTGTTGGGGCAGGGCAACGCCCTCAACGACCTCGGCCGCGTGTATCGGGCACGGGGTGATCTCGTGGCCGCGGAGGACACGCACACCCGCGCGCTGCAACTGTCCATCGACAGTGGCAGCCTGTTGGGGCAGGGCAACGCCCTCAACGACCTCGGCTACGTGTATCGGGCACGGGGTGATCTCGTGGCCGCGGAGGACACGCACACCCGCGCGCTGCAACTGTCCATCGACAACGGCAGCCTGCTAGGGCAGGCCAACGCACATCTGCAGCTAGGCATCGCCTACCACCTGAAACGCGAGTACGACCTCGCCACCACACAACTCAACCACGCGATACGCTTGTTCACCCGAGTCGAAGACATTGATGGTCAAGC
Source organism: Actinokineospora enzanensis DSM 44649 (assembly GCF_000374445.1). Taxonomy (GTDB): domain Bacteria; phylum Actinomycetota; class Actinomycetes; order Mycobacteriales; family Pseudonocardiaceae; genus Actinokineospora; species Actinokineospora enzanensis. The sequence continues at coordinate 25,889 of NZ_KB894403.1, forward strand.
CGAAACCCACAACGCACTCGGCGACCTCACCTTCGACCATCCCGACGCGGGCGACCCGCACACCCACTTCACCACCGCACTCGCGCAAGCCCGCGACTGCGGTACCAAACTCCACGAAGCCAACGCCCTCGTCGGGCAAGCTCGATGCCTTCATCGTTCCGGAGACACCCCACACGCGATCACCCTGCTACGACAAGCCCTCGCCATCCACCACGCGATCCACGCTCACGAAGCAACCCACACCGCCGACCTGCTCCAAACCCTCGACCCAAACAAGCAGTTCTGACACCACGTCAATCCAGCGTCACCCCATCGACATCCAACCCCGAGGTCAGATGCGCGTCCTCAGCGAGCTATTCAACGGCCCTCGTGACCAGTCCGAGCGGTCGGCTGACCGCGACGATGGTGACCAGGAATTCGATGGTGTTGAGGTGTTCTGCGGCGAGGGTGACGACCCGATAGGGGACGGCTGTCTCCATGAGGGCATCCAGGATCACGCGGATGGTCACGTGGGGCTACTCGGCGTCTCGGATGAAGCGAAGCTTCCGGTGGAAGATCGACCGGCGAGAAGGTGATCACGTCGAGTGCTTCGGTCTCCAGCTCGCGCCACACGAATGTCGGAAATCCGGGCGGGGTCTAGCCACCTTCGTTCGCGGCAGGTCCATTCGTGTTGCCACCTCGCTGGTGTAGCCGGTGTCGAGCGCAACGAGATGTCGACCTCGCGGTACCAGTCGTGCCGGTCCGGCGCCGGGGTGGTCAAGACTGTTCGCCCTTTGCTCGCCCCGGCAGGCCCGCGGCGGGAATGACAATGAGTGCCGTGGCCGCGAGCAGCCAGCAGAACGCTCCCCGGTAGGCGTCATCGGCCGTCAGGAGCGCGGCCGCGCCCGCCGCGCCCACTGCGCCGCCGAACTGGAGGAGTACGCGGCTGATCGTGCTGGCGTCGGGGACCGACGAGCGCGGGATCCCGTGGTAGGCGGTGGCCATCACCGACACGGTCACCACGCCGATCCCCGCGCCGCGCAGGACCAGGCCCGCCACCTGCCACGGCAATGCGGTGGCGCCGACGAAGAACGGCACCGTGCCGAGGCAGGAGGCGAGCGCGCCGACGAGGACCACGGCGCGCGGACCCCACCGGTCGGTGAACCGGCCCACGGCCTGCCTGGCCACCAGCGCCCCGATGCCCTGGACCGCCAGGACCAGGCCCGCGAAGAGCACTGTGTGGTGCAGCACCCGCTGGTAGTACAGGGGGAACAGCACCAATCCGGCGTAGAAGACCGCGCTCGCCGTGAAGAGCGCACAGGCGGTGGCCACGAACGGCGGTGCGCGGAACAGCCCGAGGTCCAGCAGCGCGCCGCGACCGGCCTGCCTGCTGTGCGCGACGAACGCGGCCAGCAGCGACAGCCCGACGACCGCGGACAAGACGACGACCAGGTCCGCGCCATGGGTGCCGACCCGCGCCAGGGCGTGCACCAGCGCGACCGAGCCGAGACCGCTGAGCGCGAAGCCTCGCGGGTCGAACGGGCCGCCGGGCTCACGCGCGTCGTCGGCGATCCCGCGCCGGGCGAGCAGCAGGCCCGCGGCGCACAGCGGCACGTTGACCAGGAAGATCCACCGCCAGTCGGCCGCAGCCAGCACGAGGCCCCCGACGACGGGCCCGAGCACCGGGGCGATCACCGCGGGCACGCCGATCGCGGTGAGTGCCCGCCTGGCCTGCTCCGGCCCAGCGGAGCGCACCAGCAGGGTCTGCAGCACGGGCATGGACAATCCCGCGGACAGACCTTGGACGACCCGGAAGACCACCAGGCTGGGCAGGTCCCAGGCCGCGCCGCAGAGGGCGGAGCCGACCAGGAACCCCGACAGCGCGACGAGCCAGACCCGCTTGCCGCCAAGGCGTCGGATCGCCCAGGCGCTCACCGGGATGGCGACGGCCGTCGCCATGGCGTAGCCGGTCACCACCCACTGCACCGCGGGGATGGGCACGGCGAACGCCCCGGCGAGGCCGTCCAGCGCGACGTTGACGATGGTGCTGTCCAGCAGCGGCAGGACCGCGCCGAGCAGGAGCACGCCGACGAGTCTGCGGGTGTCCGGCCGCAGTCCGGTGTCGGCCGGTGAGTGTCCAGTGGTCACGATGCCTCCCCAAAACGCGTGCGAATCACACGCGTTCAGCATAACCCGACATGCGTGCGAAGCGCACGCGTTACGCTGAGTAGGCTCGGCGCATGGCCGATGAACTGGGCAGTCGCCTGGAATCCGCGCTCGGTGAGCTGCTGCAGCGCCGGACGCGGGTGGACCTGTACGCCGATCTTGTGGCGGGCATCGGCCGCGGCCTGGACATCACCTCCTACCCCATCCTCAGCGGCCTCGCCCGCACCGGACCGAGCACCGCCAACGCGCTGGGCGGCCGCATCGGCCTGGACCGTTCCGGGGTCAGCAGGCACGCGACCCGCCTGGAGGAAGGCGGTCTGCTCGCCCGCACCCCCGACCCGGACGACGCCCGCGGCACCCTGCTGACCCTCACCGAGGAGGGCGAGCGAGTCGTGGCCCTGCTCCGCACCCGACTGGCCCGCCTGTTCGACGACTGGCTCGCCGACTGGCCACCCGACGAGGCGGCAGCCTTCGTCACCGGCCTGGAGCGTTTCGTCGGCGAGGGCCTGAACCGCGTCGCGCGGAAGGACTGATCCCCTCAGGATGCCCGGTTGTCGGCACGGCATCATTTCGGTGATCGCCCGCGAGGTCGCGCCAGAGTGTCCAGTAGGCCCATTCCTCGGTGGTGACGCCGCAGACGTGGCCGCCGGTCAGGGACATGGCGACGGACTTGGGTTCGCCGAGGTGCATGACCAGGTTTCCGTGATTCGTAGTGGGCGGGGTCCCAGACGGATGTGAGCCCAGGGGAGTGGATCCCGTTGCCTGCGGGACCGCGTCGCGCGGGCCAGCTGCAACGCCGCTGCTTGGGCACCTCAAGCTGACACAACAGGCGCAGGCGGGACGGCCATCAGCCGGGCAGGGCGGCGGGCACGGTGCGGGCGGGAGTCGCGTCGGCGAAGGCGTTCCACAGCAGGTTGAGCGGGTGGTCGGCGGCGTAGCGGTCGCGTTCGCCCTTGCGGGCGAAGATGCCGGTGACGATCTCCAGGCGGGGCCGGTAGTCCTCGGCGAGGTCGATCTTGCGCAGGCCCTGGCCGGGCAGCCTGCCCTCGCGGGCGGCGTCGGCGACGCGTTCGGTGGTCAGCAGGCAGCCGTGCAGCAGGTCGCTGGTGAGCAGGTTGAGGCCGTAGGTAAGGGAGTCGATGTCGGCGATGACGTGCAGCACGCCGCGGTAGTCGGGGCCGTACCAGCGGCTGAGGAACTGGGCGAGCAGCCCGGCGGTCGGCGCGAGCAGCGGCAGGCCGGGCAGACGACCGGCGCCCACCAGGGTGTCGGGCAGCTCGCGGGCGCTCAGGTTGGTGAGCAGCGCGACGCGTTCGCGGTGCCACTCCAGGAAGTCGTAGTCCAGCGTGGGCGGGCGGCCGGGTTCGGCGGCGAAGCTGCCGCACACCAGGTCGACCTTCTTGCCGTCGAGCTTGCGCCACAGGTCGCGGGTGCGGACGTGCTCGATGTTGAGCTGTACGCCGCGCCGCTCGAAGTCCTCGCGCAGCGCGGGCCACACCGCGCCGAGGAACTGCACGGTGAACTCGGTGGTGCCGAAGGTGACAGTGGATCCGACCCGTCGCCTGCTGCGGTGCAGGCTGTCGGTCCACGACAGCAGCGTCTGCCGCGCCAGTGCGACGACCTCCTCCCCGGAGGGGGTGAACAGGAAGTCCTTGCCCCGGCCCTGTTTGACCACCAGCGCCTCGCCCACCAGCCGGGTCGCGGCTTTGTTGAGGTTGTCGAGCTGCTTCTGCACGCTGGACTGCTCCCGCCCCAGCGCACGAGCGGCCCGCTGCGCGGTGCCGGTGGCGTGCACGACGGCCAGGGTGCGCAGTTGGTCCAGGCTGACGTCGAGCATCTCCGGCGGGCAGCCCAGCAGCGCCGCCAAGACCTCCGCCGCCTCGCCGACCTCCGCCGTCTCGGCCTTGTCCGCGGTGTCCGGCACCACGCCTCCCTGGTTCCTGCCACATGGCTCGATGGGCACCCACCCTGACATGGGAGTTGTCCGATCGGACAGTTGGACTGTCGTTGATCGCACTTCCCGTCGAACTGTCCCACAGATGTTCGCGCGAACATCTCCAGTAACGATACTGTTTGACCGAACATCTTGTGTGGTGTGCCCGACCGGGCCCGCCCGCTGAGGAGCGCCTGGGGAGCGGAGGTTCCGCTGGTGATCGCTCGCAGTATCGCCACCGACGAGGTGGTCTCGTCCTGCTACTTCCGCACCACGGTCGAGCAGCCGTTCCGCAAGGCGCTGGTCCAGATCAACGAGGACTGCAATCTGCGGTGCGCTCACTGCTTCGTGTCCGCCACGCGGGTTGGCAATCAGATGCCGCTGGCCGAGGTGGTCGAGATGGTGATCCCGCGCCTGGCCGAGTGCTGCGTCCGTCGGGTGACCCTGACCGGCGGTGAGCCCACGATCCACCCGGACTTCCTGGACATCGTGCGCGCGTTCCGCGCGGCTGGGATGGATGTCGGGATCTGCACCAACGCCACCACCCTGAACTACGTGCAGATCGCGGCGCTGGTCGAGCTGGGCGTGCACTGCAACGTCTCCCTGGACGGGTTCGCCGCCGACTCGCACGGCAAGTTCCGGGGCGACCGGGACAGCTTCGCCGTCACCGTGGCCACCGTGGAGAAGCTCGGCCGGGCGGGCATCCTGCAGGGCCTGCTGTGCACGCCGAACACCCTGGCGCAGAACGAGGAGTACGCCAGGTTGTGCGCGTTCGCCCGCGCGAACGGGGCGCGCTACGTGCTGCTCAACCCGCTGGGCAGCATGGGCCGTGGCGTCAAGTCGAAGGCCAAGCTCGCGAAGACGACGCTGCACATGCGGGAGATCTTTGAGCTGACCGCGCCGTTCGACGGCCCGGACCTCGATATCGCGCACATCCGCTTCCCCAACACCGAGGGTCGGCCTCTGGCCGGGTGCGAGGCCGGGACGATCATCTACGTGTTCACCCCCGGCGAGGTCACGGTGTGCCCGTACCTGGTGTTCGCCGCCCGCACCCCGGCCTCGCGGCACGCCGACACCGAGTTCATCGTCGGCAACATATTCACCGACCCCGACATCGCCGCCCGGCTGGACGACTACCGCTTCCACGACCGCTACCAGGTCGGCGCGAACGCCACCTGCACGGCGTGCTCGATGAACACGCGGTGCGGCAAGGGCTGCCCGGCCGCAGTGGTCGCCGGTGGCGGCCGGATTGGCGGCGTCGACGCCGAACAATGCCCGGTCGTCGAGGACCACGGCGAGGGGCGTCGGCTGCTGCCGCTGATGCCCGCATGACCGGCCCGCTGCTCGATGAGCCGCGTCGCCTGCCGGGCACGCTGATCACCCTGGACGGCCCCGGCGGGGTCGGCAAGTCCACCACCGCCCGCCTGGTCGCCGCGACGCTGACCGCGGCCGGGTTGCCGGTGCACGCGACGACCCAGCCGTCCCGCGCTCCGCTGGGTGAGCTGGCCCGGCATGGCACCCACACCTACCACGGGATGGCCCTGGCCTGCCTGTGCGCGGCCGACCGGCACCACCAGCTCGCCACCGAGATTGTGCCCGCGCTGCGCGACGGCGCGGTGGTGGTGTGCGACCGTTACGTCGCGTCCTCGCTGGTGCTGCAAGGGCTCGACGGGCTGTCCGCGCAGGTGGTGTGGCAGCTCAACCACGGCGTCTATCAGCCGGACCTGTCGGTCATCCTCACCGGCGACGCGGGCGTGATCGACGCCCGGCTGCGGGCGCGCGGCGGGCACAGCCGGTTCGAGCGCGCCGAGGACAACAGCGAGGTGGAGACCGGCCTGTACGTCCATGCCGTGGTCGACCTGCGGCAGCGGGGCTGGCCGGTCGCCGCGCTGGACGCCACCACCGACCCGCCCGACACGATCGCCGCGGCGATCGTGTCCCTCATCCAGAACGTCCTGAGCGAGAAGAGCGCTGCCTGATGACTTTGAGCCTGATCACCGTCAACGTCGGCGCCCCGTCGCTGGACCGCGCCCACCGGCAGCTCCGCTGGCTGGCGGCCCGGCCGGAGGAGGTGCTGGTGCTGACCGAGACCAAGGCTACGCCCGGTAGCCAGTTCCTCGCCGAGGCGTTCACCACCGCCGGGTACGCGGTGACCTTCCCCGAGCACGCGCCCGGCGAGCTCGGCGTGATGATCGTCAGCAAGCTGCGTACCGCGCCGGACCCGCTTGGCGCGGCACTGGACTATCTGCCCGCCCGCGCGGCCGGGGTCGTGGTCGACACCACCGACGGACCGCTGCGCGTGGTCGGGGCCTATGTGCCGTCCCGCGACGCCACCGCCGAGAAGACCGACCGCAAGAAGACCTGGCTCCAGCGTTTCGGCCGCGCCCTGGACGCCACGGCCAGCGAGGTGCCGCTGCTGCTGCTTGGTGACCTCAACGTGCTCGAACCCAGCCACACCCCGGCGCACCGGGGCCAGTTCGCGCCGTTCGAGTACGCCTTCTACAGCAGCCTGCCCGACCGGCACGGCCTGCTCGACCTGTTCCGGCACCTGCACCCCGACCGGGTCGAGCACAGTTGGGCCCGTCGCGCGGACCTGGGCTACCGCTACGACCATGCCCACGCCTCCCGCACCCTGACCGAGCGGCTCACCGCGTGCGAGTACGTCCACGAGACCAGGGAACCCACGGCGGACGGCAACCGGCTCACCGACCATTCGGGACTCACCGTGCGCTTGGCGCTGACCGCCACCAGCACGCTGCTAACGTCGGACCCCACCACGGCGGCCACGCCTGCCGAGCCGGAGCCCACCCTGTTCTGATCCCCACCGGCCGGTTCGCTTCTCGGCTGCCGGAGCACACGCCCCGTCAGCCGAGACCGCGAGGACCAGCCGCCCGATGACCGCCTCGACCAGCACCGTCACACCCCGCATCGGCGCCCGCGTCCTTCTGCTGGACCCCGCTGACCGTGTGCTGCTGATCCACGCCCTCGACCCCAGCGACCCGGCCCACCACTGGTGGGAACTGCCCGGCGGCGGCGTGGACGTGGGCGAGGACCTTCACGACGCCGCGCGCCGTGAAGTCGCCGAGGAGACCGGGATCATGCTGCCTGGCTTGGGCCGGGAGCTGTGGGTGCGCGAATCCCGGTTCCGGTACAAGGGGCGCGACCACCACCGCGTCGAGCACGTGTTCCTCGGCCGTACCCCCAGCACCGCGCCGCAGGTCGCGCCGCGGCCCACCGAGAACGAGAAGGCCGGGCTGATCGAACGCCGCTGGTGGCAGGCCGACGAGCTGCGGCACTGCACGGACAAGCTCCTGCCCGCCGAACTGCCTAGCCTGCTCGACGACCTCCTCGCGGATCGTTTCAGCCCGACGCCCCTCACCCTCACCGGCTGACGGGTCGTGGTGCCCGATCTGGCGGTGCGGGCGCCTGGCCTACGGTGTGCACCGTGACCGACACTGCGCGGGCACCGAAGGCGCTGTCCGATGTGCAGGGCGCCTGCGCCCAGCCGCCAACGAATGCGCCGCGCCCCATCAGCCCCTCGCCGAGGGCGACCGGTGCTTCGGCATCAGGCCGCGCGTCCAGGGCCACGGCCGAGACTGCCCACCCGCGCTCGCGCGGGCGTCGATGATCTCGGCGGTGATCGTGCTCTTCCCGCTCCCGACGGACCCCGCGACCAACAGCTGACTGGCGCCACCGGCCAGCGCCTCGATCACGGTGGCCGCGTCGGCGCGGGGGATGCGTTCGCCGTCGATGTGGTGCACGGCGACGCGATCCGCGAACGCGGTGTGGGGCGGTTCGATGCTGGGTCGGGGTGCGGGCGCGGAACGTTGTTACGGTGGGAGTTCTCCTTCTTGGGCGCCGGGCCAGGTGGTGGCTGTCGCGGCCGCCCGCACCGCGGCCTGGAGGGCGTCGGGTGCGGGGGTGCCTGCCGCGAGGTGGGCGGCGAGGGTGCCCGCGAAGCTGTCGCCCGCGCCGGTGGTGTCGATCGCCTCCACTCGCGGCGGTCGGCTGATGTCCTCCCCCCATTGAGCCCCGCGTGCGCCGAGGGTGACGCATACCGAGCGCGCCGTTGTCGGGAGGAAGCGGGATTCGTGTTCGTTGACGATGAGGAGATCGGCGGCCTGGATCAGTTCGTCGGGAAGTGTCGTGGCGGGAGAGGCGTTGAGGATGATCCGTACGCCTGCCTCGGCTGCGAGGTGCGCTGCCTGGAGGACCGCTGGAAGGGGGGTTTCCAGCTGCAGGAGCAGCACCGCGGCGGTGCGGATCGCCGCTGCCGCCTGGGTCACGTCGTGCGGGGTGAGTGCGGCGTTGGCGCCGGGGACGACGGTGATCGTGTTCTCGCCGTGGTCGTCGACGGTGATGTGGGCGGTGCCGGTGGGGTGTCCGGGAGTGAGCAGGACCGCGCTGGTGTCGATGTCGTGGTGGCGCAGCGCGTCGCGGTAGCGGCGTCCGGCCGGGTCGTCGCCGACCCGGCCGATCATCCGCACCGGGGCGCCTGCGCGTGCGGCGGCGACGGCCTGGTTCGCGCCCTTGCCGCCGGGTCGCTCGGTGAGACCGCTGCCGAGCACGGTTTCGCCCGGTTTGGGGTGCGTGGCCACCCGGATCGTCCGGTCCAGATTGAGCGATCCCACGACGGTGACGATCCCGTTCATGCCGTGCCGTCCAGCAGGGTGGTCAGGAACAGGTCGCGGTACCGTCGCGCGTCCACCTGCCAGGCGACGTCGACGCGCGGGACCGCGACGGGCGTTCCGTGGATCTCCTGTTCGCCCGGCAGGGCTCGGCGATCGACCACGGTCTGGCCTCGGCTGATCCCCGGCGCGAGTTCGACCTGGACCGGCAGATGTTCGGTCACCAGGCCCCCGGGGTCGGCGACGGCACAGACCGCGCCCGCGTCGCCGAGCAGACCCGACCCGGCGGGGACACGGGGTTCGCCCGTGCCCACGCGGATCTGGTGGCACAGCAGCCGTCCGGCCAGGCACACCCCGGGGTCCTCGTGGGCGGCCAGTTTGCCGCAGGTGACCTGGTCCACACCGACCTGATAGAACACGTCCAGACCGTACATGGTGACCGGTACGCCCGCGCCGAACACGATGGCGGCGGCCTCGGGGTCGTGCCAGGTGTTGAACTCCGCGACCGGGCTGGCGTTGCCCGCCGACGCGCTGCCGCCCATCACCATGATCCGCTCGATGCGCCCCGCGACACCGGGGTAAGTGCGCAGCAGCAGCGCCAGATTGGTCAGCGGTGCCAGCGCGATCACGGTGACCGGGTTCGGTGCGGAGCCGAGCACGTCGCGGAGCAGTTCGACGGCGTGCCGGTCGTCCGCGGTGTGCGTGGGCGGGGGCAGTTCGAGATCGGCCAGGCCGTCGCCGCCGTGCACGTGCCCGGCGTGGCGTGGTGCGGCGATCAGCGGGCGATCGGCGCCCGCGGCGACCGGGATGTCGGTGCGGCCGGTGTGTTCGAGCACGGTCAGGGTGTTGCGCACGACCTGTTCGAGACCGGCGTTTCCGGCCACGCACGTCACCGCCCGGACCCGCAGGCCCGGATGGCGTACCGCGAACAACAGGGCCAGCGCGTCGTCGACGCCGGTGTCGACATCGAGGACCACGTCGACGGGTGCGGCACCGAACGGGCGTTGTGCCAAGGGGTTCATGAGTTGCCGACCAGTTTGCCGTAGCGCGCGACGATCCTGCCCGCCTTCATCACGAGCGAACGTTTCGGGGGCGAGACGACCACTTCGCCGAGTGCCTGGCCGGGCAGCGCGACCAGATCGGCCGGGTCACCGGGACGGAAGTCCGCCCGCGGCCAGCCGAGCGCGTCGCGGCCCAGGGTCGTCGCGATCCGGAGGGCGAACTCCAGGTCCTCGTCGCGACGGAAGTAGCACTTGTAGGCCATGAACATGGCGCGGGAGAGCATGTCGCCGTCGCCCCAGGGGGACCAGAGGCTGCGGGAGGAGTCCGATCCCAGGCACATCTTCACCCCCAGGCCGTGCAGGGTCCGCACGTCCGGCACGGGCAGCAGGCCGTGGACCCCGACGGCGACCGCGATGCCTGCCTCGGCGAGGGTGTCGCCCATCTCGCGCAGGCGTTGCGGCGTCGGATCGGCGAGGCTGAACACGTCGCAGAGGCAGACCTTGCCCTGCAGGCCGAGCGCCTTGGTGCGTTCGGCGATCCGGCGGATCAGCCACCAGCCGAGCTCGCCGTCCTCGTGCATGTGGAAGTCGACCGCGACCCCGTACTTCGCCGCGAGCCCGAAGACGATGTCGAGCTGGGCGATCGCGTCACCGTCGACCCCGGCCGGGTCCAGGCCGCCGATGGCGTGGGCACCGAGCTTCAGCGCTTCCTCCAGCAACACCTCGGTACCGGGCTTGCGGAGGATGCCCAGCTGCGGGAACGCGACGACAGTGAGATCGGTGAGGTGGCGCATGTCCTGGCGGAGCTGGAGCATGGCCTCCACGCCTTCGAGTCCGATCTCCGGGGCCACGTCGGCGAACGTGCGGATGCTGGTCGATCCGGCGGCGACGCACGCGCCGAGGAAGGCGCGTGCCCGGGTGGCGACCGGGGTGGTCGTCGCGGCCCATTGCGCGACGGTGTCCTCGAACATCTGGTCCATGGAGATGACCTCGGAGGTGCGCCGAGCCCAGGGCTCGCCCCAGAGCGACTTGTCGGCGTGGCAGTGTCCGTCGACGAACCCGGGCACCACGATCTGGCCCGCGAGGTCCTCCACGTGGTCACCCGGTTCCGGGGCGGGCGGCTGATCGGTGACCGCGTCGATGACGCCGTCTCGCACGGCGACGGTCCGCGGTTCGCCGCCGTCGAGGCGGGCGTTGGTGAGGAGGATGCGGGTCATCGGTCGAACCTTTCGTTGCTGCGGTCGGAAAGTGAAGGGGGTCAGCGGATGCGTGGCTTCAACAGCAGGGTGGCGATCATGCCCAGGACGACGAATCCGCCCGAGCACCACACGGCCGCCTGCAGCGCCGCGAAGGTCATCTCGCCGTCCGTGGTCATCCCGGTGACGACGTTGGCGGCCACGGCGATGCCCAGCGACGCGCCGAGTCCGAAGCAGGCGCCGTTGATTCCGGGCACGGAGCCGGGTTTGTCCGCGGGCGCGGCCTCCACCGACAGCCCGGTGAGCGCGGTCTGGGTGTATCCGGTGAAGGTGATTCCCAGTGCTGCCAGGCACAATCCGGCGATCCACGGCGTGTGGAGGAAGAACGCGAACGGTACGAAAGCGACGGTCGTGCCGATGACCCCGATCCGCACCGAGCGGAGCCACCCGATGTGCGGGCCGAAGTGACCGGCGATCGGTGCCGCCACGATGCCGAGTATGGAGGCCGGGGTGAGGAACAGGACGGCGGACGCGATGGCCGACAGCCCGTACCCGACGTGCGCCTGCGTCAGCAGCGGAATGGTGAAGTTCAGCATCCCGAACACGCCCGCCAGCGTGCACACGGTGGCCAGCAGGAGCGGCCAGACCTGGCGTGAGGCCAGTGACGCGGTGTCGATGACGGGATCGGCGACCCGCTTCTCCACCAGGGGGAAGGCGACGAGCGCCAGCACCCCGACGATCAGGAGACCGATGACGGCCGGTGATCCCCAGCCCCAGTCCGAGCCCTGGTTCACCGCGAGCAGCAGGCAGCTGAGCCCGACACCCAGCAGGGCCGCGCCCTTCCAGTCCATCTTCCCGCCCGCGGACGGGCGGGAGTCCGGCACCCAGCGGTACAGGGCGACCAGGGCGACCACGGTGACGGCCAGGGTGATGAGGAAGATCCCGCGGAACCCCACGGCGTCGGCGACCCAGCCCGCGATGATCACGTCGAGGCCCGCGATCCCGCCGCTGACCGCGGTGATGATCCCCAGTCCCCGCCCGAACTGCTTCGGCGGAAGCACGTCCCGCATGATCAGGTACGACAGGGTGTAGCTCGCCGCGGAGATGCCCTGCAGCGAGCGCCCGACGAGGAACACGGCGATGTTCGGGGCGAAGATGCAGGCGAGCTCACCGACGATCAGCACGATCATCGACAGCACCAGCAGCGGCCTGCGCCCTAAGTAGTCGCTCAGCCGGGCGAGGGTGACCTGCCCGACCGCGGCGAACAGGAAGAACAGTGTCTGGGAGAGCCCGACCAGACCGCTGCTGGTGTGCAGCTGGCTGATGACGTCGGGCAGGGCGGGCGCCAGCATGGTCGAGTTGATGTCGAACGCCGCGACGGCCAGTACCAGCGCCAGCACGAGTCTGCCGCGTGCCGGTGTCGAGGAACCCGACGGTCCTGATGCGACGGTTTCCTGGGGGGATGTCATCTTGAAGCCTCCGCTACAACGATGCGGCACTTGTCTGACAAGTGGAGTGGTCGGGCATTTATATCTGGACGATCCGGTGTCGTCAAGGTCACAGAAGTCGACATCTGGGCTGGTTCATGGGAGAGGAGGGCCGGTTGGCCGGTACCCTGCTCTAGCCCTAGCTTGTCTGACAGGAACCGTCGGCTGAAAGAGGGAACGTGACCGCTCATCGACCGCGGCCGGTTGTCGAGCTCTACGAACGGATCGTCGACAACATCCGTTCCGGCATCCATCCACCGGGTTCGACCCTGCCGTCCGAACCCCGCCTCGCCGCCGACCTCGGCGTCAGCCGTCCGGCGCTGCGCGAGGCCCTGATCCTGCTCCAGGAAGACGGCGTGATCACCGTACGCCGCGGGGTCGGGCGAACCGTGAGCAAGGAACCGCTCCGGCGCGGATTCGAACGGCTGCAACCATTCGAGCAGCTACTGGGCGGCCACGCGACCAAGGTCCGGCCGCTGCAGCGCGGTGTCGAGGAACCGACCGACTTCGTACTGCGGCACCTGCCCGTCCCGGCCAGCCGAGAGATCCGCTTCTGGGAAAGCGTCATCGTGGTCGACGGCGTCCCGGCCTGCCTCACCGAGGAATGGAGCCTGCACGACGAGGCGCTGGACGAGGTCGCCACCGGGCTCTCTCAAGCACTGGATGACGCCCAGACACTCCCGCACACCATGGTGCACGCGCTCACGACCGGGTTCCCCAGTCTTCCCCTGCGCGGCACCAGCAGCGTGTCCGCGACCATCCTCGGCCAACGACGCGGCGTGACGTTCGGACGACCGTCCGACACCCCGGCCGTCCTCATCACACAGGTCGTCTCCGTCGAGAACGCCCCGCTGATCACCGCCAAGTACCTGCTGCCCAGCGGAGCACCCACCATCGTCATCCGCCAGGCCTGGTGACCCGTGAAGTCGTCGGTGCGGTTCCGACTCGATGCCATCGGGCTCGGCGGTGGACGGGAAATGGGTGGGCGGGGTGGTGGTCGGCGCTGCTACTACGGGAAGATCCGACCCACAACCGCCCGCTTCCGCGTGGATGTCGCGCCCATTCGGGTCCAGCACAACCGGATCCGCCACCGAACTCCCATTCCGCTCCGACGCCACCCGTACTCGACCAGCGTGCCTGCCAAGCACCGGCCCGGCTATGCCCCAGCTGGGCGGGTGGGCCGCGGATCATCCGTTGTGTCCGCTTTCCTCTCTTTCCCGGGCAACCACGAGAACGTGGACACGAGAAGGGGAGTGCGCGTTTCCGGAGGCGCACAATCGGTCACCGAGCTCGCCCGGTAGCGATCATTCGCCGGCAACAGGACAATCGGCGACCCTGCGGCTAACATCTGCCGTCGACGTGGTCGAGCGGCACGTCCGGGTTTCGAGGGGAATGCAGTGGCGAGAACGGAACCGCACGCGGCGGGAATGGGTCACACCCATCATTCGGAGGTTCCACCCTGGCACGAGCAGAACCCGGCCGGGTTCACCACCCCTGCGAGGCAGGCCGACCGGGAGCACGTTGTGGACCGAGCGTTCGACGCGCCCACCAAGTCCTCCCTCAAGGATTTGGCCCGGCTCAACGAGCGGGACCGGAGGACCGATTCCGCCGCCTCCGGTGGTGGCTTCGCGATGGACATCGAGGCGATGCGTCGGCTGCTGCCCAAGTGGCGGGCGATCGCCGACAAACTCCGGTCGGCCAGGTCGAGTCACCATGTGCTCCAGCGGGTGGCGAAACCCGCCGAGGACCACGCTAGTGGCGTCCACCACGAAGGCGCCGAGAGCCACACCAAGGCCTATTTCGAGAGCCTCGACGAACAGGTGCGCTACGCCGACGCGTACGCCGACAGCCTGCAGAAGGCCATCCACGCCTACGAGGAGCAGGACAGCGCCGTGCGGAACTCCCTGCACCGGCACGGGGGCGGTGCCTGATGGCCTACACGCCGCAGCAGATCGTGCACCTGGTGCTCAGCGGCCGGGGTCCGGGCGGGCTCTACTCGGGCAGCGCGCGGTGCGAGCAACTGTCGAAGATGCACAAGCACATCCTCGACGACATGCTCCAGCTCAAGGGCGCCATGGAGGAGTACTGGCAGGGCGACGCGTCAGCGCAGGCCTACAACGGCGCCGGACCACTCGTCGAGGCGTCCTGGGTCAGCGGTACGCACCTCGCGAAGGCCAAGAATCTCTACAGCGAGCAGGGCAGGGCGTTCGCGGCGTTGCAGGACAAGATCACGGAGGTAGCACCGCTGGGGGACAAGCCACCCAACGACCTGGTCAGCAACACGATGGTCTCCTTCCTGTCGGGCCGGGCGGGCGAGATTGCCGACTGGAACCGGCGCGCCCAGCAAGCTGTCGACGGCTACAACGCCTATTACCGCGAATCCGTCGACAACAGTGCGCACTGGGAGGCCAATTCGCGTTACGGCCTCCTGGGTTTGCCGCCGGGCGGGGTCGATATCGAACTGGTCGGTCCGCGGCACGTGTCGAACCGCTCCATAACGGTGACCGATTCCCGATCGACGTCCTTGTCCACGCACACCACTCCCGACAACTCGCAACAGTCGTTGACGTTCCACGATCCCGACCCGATCGGGGACAGGGACCCCGGTGGCGGGCAGGTGTGGCACGGTGATCACCTGAGCCACACCGCCGACTCGCCGAGCCCGGTGAACTCGGATTCGTCGGACCTCGGTGCGCCCCACCAGCCGTGGGAGACCACGACGACCTCGACCTACCTCCCGTCCGCGTCGACGGGAGGGGTGAGCGACCACGGCTCCACCGGGTACGGCCCGACCGGGTACGACACCACCGGCCGCGGATCCGGAAGCACCGGTTTCGGCCCCGGCGGTACGGGATTCAACGCCCTCGGTGTCGATTCAGGCGCTGGGCGCGCTGGATCCGGTCCCCGATCCGGCTCCTTCGGGTCGGGCACCGGTCCGGCGGCGTTGGCAGGTGAGTCGGCGCTGGGCGGTCGCGGCGGCCGGGCAGGCGGCCAGGGCGGGATGCTCGGTGCCGGTATGGGCGGAAGGGGCGAGGGGGACGAGGACACGGAGCACACGACCGCCGCGTACCTCCGGGAGGAAGACCCCGACGAGGCGCTGGTCGGTGAGCTGCCGAACACGGCGCCACCGGTCATCGGCCTGTAGGACGGCGGCGGATGTTCGTCATCGACCGCGCTCTCGTGCTGCCCGTCGACTGCCTCCTCGTCGGCGCCGAGGCCGCCGGGGTGTCGCTGCCCACCCTGCTGACCCCGGAACCGCTCTGGCGGGACCCGACGGAGACCCGGGCCCACCGCGAGGAGGTTCGCGACCTGCTCGCGAACCACGGTGTCTGGCGCTCGGGGCAACCCACCGAGGCATTCCTGAACACGATGACCGTCCTGGGCCGCGCGACCCGGGAGTTCTCCGCCCTCGTGGACGCCGCGCCCGGCCACTACCGCCTGCACGTCGCCGCCCAGGGACACGAGGCCGTCCTGGCCCGCTTCGAGCCCGACACCGGGCTCATGGCGCTGTGCCCTATCCGGGCGGACGCGCTCGCCGAGGCCCTCCTGGCCGAGCTACCACAAGCGCGGCCCGCGGCGGGCCCGTCGCTGTCGGTACCGGAATCCGACCTGCGTCGAGCCGTCGACGGCGCCGCACCCCGCGGCGACGTGCGGCGGGTGCTGGAGATCGCCGGGTTGCCCAGGCTCGGAGCGGGTCAGATCTCCGCCGGTGGCCGGGACGGGGTTCGCGGCCACCGCACCACCGGCGACAGTTGTTGTACCTACTACGACACCAGTCATGGCCGCTACCTGTTCTCGTTCACCGAACACCCCGGACAGGAGCGGTACATCATCGTGTCGCCAGGCAGGCCCGACATCATGACGACCAAGATCCACGACCTGGCGAAGCGACTGAACTCCACGCACTAGCCGTCGCTATCGTCTGGTGTGGAAGAGGGTATCGAGCACGATGAAAACCGCGCCCAGCAGGAATACACCCAAACCCACGCCCGTCGAACGCAGTGTCGAAGCGGCCGTCGCGGCGGGCAACCGCCACCACTGGCGCCATGCAAGCACGTCGAGGTAACTCCAGGCGATCACGGCGCCCCAGGCGAATACGGCTCCTGTGACCACTGTGGACACAGCGAGGGCGAGCGTCGGCGCGGGAAGGAGGATCGCGATCCGCAGTTGCAGATTTCGATAGCGCCAGGAACTGTGGAATGCCACCGGCACGGCAGGCTGCGGTTCCTCGCCAATCTGCTGGCGCGTATGGCTGGTGGCGGGCGTGTCGATTCGCGCGCTATCGGTGTCGGTGACACGTGGCCGGGTCACCGCCGGTTCGGGATGATCTTGTTGATCTCGTCCACGAACTCCACCACCCGCCGGTGGTGTGTGCTGTCGGGCTTGGACACCGCGGATGTCAATCGCACCTCGGTGCCGTCGCGCAGCACCATGACCGGGACCAGCCACCGCGAGCCGGTCGACGGTCGGCCGAACGCGGTCGCGGGCGCCAACCGCAGTTCGGTGATGTCGGCGAACCGGTGGTTTCGTGTGGTCCAGGCCGTTCGTTGTTCGGAAAGACCGTTGCCGACGACCCTCAGAGACGGCAGTACGAAGATGAGTCGCACCACGCTCACGGTCGCGAACAGCGCCGCGAACGCCGCGAAGTAGCTGATGGGGTCCGAGGTCTCCACGGCCCGGTAGCCGGCGAGTGCCCCCGCGGCCAGCACCAGGACGAGAACGGCGCCGAACAACGTCTTCTGCCCAGAATCGCGATACACCCGAAGCGTCGGCATGCCCGGACAGTAGACCGCCGCCGCGCCGTCCGTACGCAGAACGGGCAAATGGTCACCCGGCCTGCGTGTCGCAGCAGGTTCAGCCGAGCGGCGACCTCGACATCGACGAGACCCGCCGCGACCTCGACATCTGACCGACCCGACCGAGCCCCGAGGCGGACATGCCGAAGCCAACCTCTACCGCAAATCCCGCCTCGATGGCATGACCTTCCCCCGCGACGACTGAACCGTGTGCACCGTCGACCCCAGCGCCGCTCGCCGTCAACCGAAGCATCTGAACCTGCCCGACATCGGATGGGCCTGGTGCTAGTGGTGCGACTCAGAACGTCGGCCGTGTATCGGCGGGTCCACGGCGTGGCTGGTGGTGTCGCCGGGACGGCCTCGTACTGGATGTACTTGGTCGTTTCGGCGGTGCCGTCAGGCACGTCGTGGGCGGGTCGAGACATGGTCGACGTTCTGGGTCGCACCACTAGCCGCTGGTTTGGCGGCACTGGGAGAGACAGGATCGCTCACTATGGGTGCAGTTCGATGAACCGCCCTTGCCAGAGTCGCCATACTTCTTCGGCAAGGGCAGCCGCGCGCGATCCGGGAACTTCCGGCCGGTCGGTGCCGCCGCTGGAGATCCATCGGTAGGCGTCGTGGCTCAACTTGCTGGACAGGGAGTGCAGGTCTCGCCTTCGGATGAGGTGTTGCGTCTCCCGCCCGGCGTCCGGGACGTCCTGAACGAACTCGGCCATCTCCACGAGGGTGGGCAGCCTCGGGTGCATGGTCAGTAGCCTGGTCTTGTCCAGCGGTTTGCGTGAGATGACCTTGTCGTCGACGATGAGCCGGTCGAGGCCGGTCGTCAGGAAACTGGCCAGGCAGTCGCCGATGTTCTCGACGATCGGTTCTGCGTAGTTGTTGAACGAGGTGTTGAGGAGAATCGGGGTTCCGGTCTTCTCTCCGAAACGCTCGATGAGCCTCCAGAAGGCCTCGTTGGATTTCTTTCGCACGACCTGCACTCGCGCCGTGCCGTCGATGTGGGTGATCGCGCCGAGTTGGTCGCGGTGAGATTCCTTGACGGGTACCGTGCAGGCCATGAAGTCCAGTGGGCAGTCGACATCCGGGATCTCGAAATAGTCCCGGGCGCGCTCCTCCAGTACGGCAGGCGCGAATGGGCGGTACCCTTCGCGTTTCTTGACGAGCTTGTTGACCCGGTCCTTGTTCTCGGCGGGCCGGGGGTCCGCCAGGATGCTTCGATGTCCCAGGGCTCTGGGGCCGAACTCGGACCGACCGGTCGCCCATCCGATCACCGCACCCTGGGCGAGCAGTTCGGCCGCGTGCTCATGGACATCGTCCGACGTCTCCCAGGTGATGAAGTCGCTCCACGCCGCCAGCTCCGCTGTCCGGGCCTGTGGATCTCCGATATCGAGGCCCCAGAAGACGTGCGAGAGAGACTTCGGTTGCGGGCGTTGTTTCGTTCCGAACTTCCTGTCGGTCAGAATGGCCGCGCCGAGTGCGGCGCCCGCGTCGTGGCTTGCCGGGTGCACGAAGAAGCCGTCGAACAGCTTCGATTTCAGGATCAGCCCGTTCACCGTGCTGTTGTGTGCGACACCCCCTGCGATGCACAGGTTGGGCAGCCCGACTTCTTCCCGCCAGTATTCGAGTACATGGAAGACGATTTGTTCAAGGTGGGCCTGGACCGAGGCTGCCAGGTCCTTGTGCTCGGTCGTGAAGGGCGAGCCGGATCGTCTCGGCGCGAAGCCTGTCGAGAGCAATGCGGTCTGGAGACCGTCCACGTCCAGGTCGTACTCGCCGTCGGGGCCGAGGACCGTGAGCGAGCACAACAGCTCCCGGTATCGGGTGGGGTCGCCGTAAGGTGCCAGGCCCATGACCTTGAACTCGTCGAAGAGACGGTATCCGAGAGCCTCGGTGGCGCGCAGGTAGTAGTACCCGAGTGATTTCGACTCCGGGTAGGTGCGGAGTAAGTCCAGGCCGGATTCGTCGGCTCGGTAGACGGATGTCGAGTGCGACTCTCCATTTCCGTCCATGACGACGACGAGAGCGCTCGGGAAACCGGACTGGTAGAAGGTGGAAGCGGCGTGTGCTTCATGGTGGCTCCAGAAGTCGATACGCTCCGGGTCCACGGTATGCGAGAACGCTTCGGACAGTCTCGTCACGATCATCTCCCGGGCGGAGCGAAGCGGCATTCCCGGGTATCGCATGTGATAGATGCCCAAGCCGTTGTCAAGGTGCTCTTCGTTCCAGAAATATCCGATCCGGTCGATGTCGCCGAGTGACACGCCTGCTTCCTGCAGGCAGTGTCCGGTCGCCGCCAACGGAAACATGTTGGTGTGCTTCACGCGAGTCAGGCGTTCCTCCTCGATGGCGATCACCACTTCGCCATCGTCGAGCAGGCAAGCCGTCCCGTCGTGGAAGAATGTACCGAGTTGTAGACCGGGTAGGAACTCGTCGTGCGGTGTGGAAAAAGAGCCGTTCAGGCCAAGAACCAGCATGTCGACTTCCATTCCTGTGCGGATTTGGAATCCGGGCGCCGAGACCGGTCGTCGAGCTGCTCCCCGTACGGCACGAGGAGTGTCGAGATCCGTTCCCCCAACTTGGCAAGCTCTGCAGCGTCCGCGGACACTTCGTCCTCGGATGACATGCATCTCAAGGTAGCTTTCTAAAGCAACCTTTACAAGCCTTGATCACGCTGCGGACGCCGCAGCTGTGGCCCTGGATCGGCCGAGTAGTACCGGCAAACGATCAGCGCGGGGAAAGCCCGACCATGTCATGCAGGGACAGGAACGCGTACTGGGTCGTGCCGTGTGGTGTGCGGTGGGTGTGGACGAGGTCGGCGAGTTGGTGGACCAGGACCAGGCCGCGTCCGCCGGGTGCCGTCGGGCCGACCGGGCGTCGGCCTGCGAGAGGGTCGGACAGGTGGCCGCTGTCGTGGACCTCGCAGACGAGGTGGGAGTCGTGGTGGTGGAGGCGGAGGAGGCAGTGGCCGCCGCCGTGGGTGAGGCTGTTGGTGGTCAGTTCGGTGACGATGAGGGTGAGGTCGGGGAGGCGGTGCGGGGGCAGGCCGAGGCGGGCGGCCTCGGCGGTCGCCCAGGTTCGGGCGCCGCGGATGTGGGTCGGGGCGGTGAGGCGGTATTCGGCGGCGGGGGTGTCGAGCGGGAGTTCACGGTTGTGGGCCTCGACGACGGCCGTGGGGGCGTAGTGGTGGCTGGGGATGAGGCTGTGCTCGGACCACAGCAGCGGGTGGGTGTGGCGGGCGTCGGCCACGACGTCGGGGGCGAGGCGGGCGACGTCGTAAGGGCAGACGATGGTGACGTCGCGGCCCGCGAAGGCGAGGTTGATCAGGGCCTCGTGTTGGGCGCAGGCGGGGTGTTCGACGGGGGAGCGGCCGGGCCAGACGGGTTCGCCGATGATGCGGACGTGGTGGTCCGGGTGCGGGTCGGCGAAACGGCGCAGGACCGTCAGGATGATGCGGCCGGGGTTGCGGCCCGCCTCGCGCATGTCGATCCAGGTGACCCGCTCGGCGTCCCGGCCGAGTGCCCGGCGCAGTGCCCGCGGGTTCGGCACCGCCGCGGCGACCGGGTCGCCGCGGGCCAGGCCGTCGACCACGAACGGGACGAGGGCGCTGAGGTAGTCCTCGTCGGTTCGGTAGAACAACGCGGTGTGCGCGAAGGGCTCCCGGCTGGGGGTGTCTGGGGCGACGCTCACGTTGGCAGGCTCCACTCGGGCGTTTGCGCGGATCCAGCGCCCGGCGACGGTGCCCCGGGCGACCGCATACCGGCCAGGGTATGCCTTGCGGGCGTGCGAGTCAGCGGCAGGATTGTCCGGGTGGCGGATTCCCGTGTCACGACGGGACGGGCACGTCGACGATCCTTCCGCGCCGACCTGCGAGGCGTGGGTCAGCTGCCCCGGCCGGTGCTCCGCGCGTTCGGTCGGGGTGGGCTCTGTTCGCCTTCCGAGCGCGGCGCCGGGGGCGTGAAGCCGCAGGCGGGGCGGGAGGTGGTGGCCGGAAGGGTGAACGTGAAGCGGGTGCCGCCGCCGGGGTTGTCGCCTGCGCTGATGGTGCCGCCGTGCCGTTCCACGATGCGTTTGCAGATGGCCAGGCCGAGGCCGGTGCCGGGGTAGCGGGCGCCGGTGTGCGCGCGGTGGAAGGTGGTGAAGATCTTCTCGTGTTGGCCCGCCGGGATGCCGATGCCGTTGTCCGTGATCGTCGTGGTGACCACGCCGCCGTGGCGGGTGGTGGTGATGGTGAGGTGCGGGACGGTGCCGGGGGCGGTGTACTTGACGGCGTTGCCGATCAGGTTGTCCAGGAGTTGGCGGAGCAGGACGATGTCGGCGTCCACCGGGTCGAGTTCGCCGTGGGTGAACCGGGGGACAGGCGTGCCCGCGACCACCGCGGTGTCCGCGCGGGCTGCGGCGATCTCGGTGACCAGGGCGGTGAGGTCGACGGCGGTGGGGGCGATGGTCGCGTCGCGGGCGGTGGTGTAGGCGAGCAGGTCGTTGATCAGGATCCGCATCCGTGCGGATGCCCGGGTGACGCGGACCAGCGCCAGCTCGGCGCGGTGCGGGTCGGCGTCGTGCAGGGCCTCGGTGGCCGCGTCGGTCCAGCCTTCCACCGCGGCCAGGGGGTTGAGGAGGTCGTGGGCGACGACGCCCGCGAACGCGGTGAGCTCGTCGCGGTGGCGGCGTTCGGCGGTGACGTCGTGGTAGACCAGTACGGCGCTGCGGCCGCCGCGGGGTTCGGGCAGGGCGGTGGAGCGCACGTGCAGGATGCGGCCGTCCGGCGTGGTTTCGTTGCGCACCAGCACGTCCACCTCTTCCTCGGCCCCGCCCCGGGCGATGTGCGTGTAGGGCATCTCCGCCTCGGTCATCGGGGTGCCGTCGAGGTGGTGCATGCCATGGTGGTCGGCCCGGTCGTCGGGGCCGAGGCCGTCGCCGAGCAGGTGTCCGGCTGCCGGGTTGCGCAGGGTGATGCGGCCGGTGGAGTCGACGACGGAGACGCCGTCGGCCATGGAGTCGATGATGGCGCGCTTGAGCGCGGCCCGTTGCGCCGCGGTGTCCTTCTCCAGGGCCAGTTCACGCAGCAGCTCGGCGCGCTCGTCGCGGCCCAGGGCCAGGGTCAGGCCGACGATCGCGACGATGACCACGAACAGCTGCACGACCAGTGCGCGGCCCGCGAGCGAGGAGACCACGGCGAACGGGCCCTGGCCGTGCAGGGTGAACACCACGGCGATCGTGGCGACCGCGGCTGTGTGCACGGCGACGAACGCCGTCGACAGGCGCACCGCCGCCCACACGGTCAGCGCGATCAGCGTGGCGGCTACCGGCATGCCCCCGGTGGCGACGAACGCGACGGTATAGCCGAGCACCGAGCACGCGGCCACGGCGGCGTACTCGACCAGTCGCCACCCGTCGACCGGCGCGGACGGGCGAGCCCGCAGGACGGCACGGGCCGCGGACAGGCCCGCCGTGCCCAGGACCAGCACGCCCGCGATGTTGCGCGCCAACCACACCTGCGTGGTCAGCCACGAGGGGATGTCGTCGACCAGCCACATCCCGACCGCGCCCACGACCGCCCCCGCCGCGGTCGCGACGAACGCCGCCGCCAGCAGCGCCCACAGGTCGCGCAACCCGCGCAGGCCGCCGCCGTCCGCGAGGGACCACAGCCGCGGCCGCCACCGAGTGATCAGCAGCGCGAACGACCCTGCCTGCAGGACGTTGGCCACGACGAACACCGCGGCCTGACCCGCGGTCGCGCCGGTGGCCACGTTCGCCACAACGGTGATCACCGCCAGCACGGCCACGTCGAGCCACCGCAGTGGCGAGCGGCGTTGCACGCACAGCCACAGCGCGGCCACGCCCGCGGCGGGCCACACCAGGCTGAGGTTCGTCGCGTCCAGCGCCGTCAGCCGCCCGGCCACGGTCGCGGCGGCGAACAGCACGGCGAACGCCGCCGTGCGCGTCAAGGGGCTCGCTGTGGTCGTCAACGGTCGCGTGACCCCGTCGGCTCGGCGTCGGTCACCAGCTCCCGCACCACCAACCGCAGCTGCGCACCGCTGGACGGTTTCGGCAGGTAGGTCGCGCCCGCCGCGCGGATGCGCGCCACGTCCGGCCCGGACCACAGCACCGTCAACGCGACCGCGGGCAGCCCGCCGTCGCGTTGTCGCAGGCGGGCGAGCAGGTCGAGCCCGTCCATGTCGGGCATCAGCACGTCCACCACCGCCACCTGCGGCCACCCGTCGTCGACCGAGTCCAGCGCCAGCGCGGCACTGCCCACGTCGATGACCTGGTGGCCGTCGACGCGCAGCCACCCGGCGACCAGCTCGCGCACATCGGCGTCGTCGTCGACCACCAACACCCGAACCACCCTGTCCTCCCGCCCTGGCCGCGCCCCGGGGTGGGCGGCCACCGATCGGTCCTGGCCGCGGTGGTCGGGATGCGGCCGGACCTCCCCCCCTCGGTTGTAGGCCCGTGCGCCCGACGGCGCAGCGAAGTACCCACGATCAGGTGTCACCCGCCCGAACCCGCCGTCGTGGCGGAGTAGGCCGTACTGCCCGTACTGGGCGGGCCGCGGACGGCGTACCGTCGCGGGCGGCTCCCACCGCGCCGCACCCGTTCGCACTCGAAGATCGGAGTGATGCCCAGTGACCCCGCCCGATTTCTCGATCACCACGACGGTCCGCGTCGAGGGCACCCCGATCACCGTCACCGACCACCGGGACGTGCGCGTGCTGCGCTGCTCGGGAACCATCGACGTGGTCACCGCCCATCCATGGCAGGCGGCGCTGACGGCGTTGATCGCCGATCCGCCGCGCGGTACCAAGACGATGGTCGTCGACCTCTCGGAGGTGGCGTTGCTGAGCGCGGCCGGGATGCGCGCGCTGTTCACCGCGGCCGCGGTCGCACCCGACAGCGTGCGCCTGGCCGTCGTCGCCCGGGAGACGATCCGGCGACTGCTCGGCATCGTCGGCCTCGCCGACGAACTCCCGGTGGCGGCCGACCTCGCCGCCGCGTTGGCTGTGATCGACTAGTGGTGCGACTCAGGACGTCGGCCGTGTATGGGCGGGTCGAGACGCGGTCGACGTTCTGGGTCGCACCACTAGGCCTGACCTCCGGTGCGCGAGGGCAGTCGATGCGGGCTGTCGAACGGTCCGTAGTCCCATTGGCGGACGCAGGTCTGGACAAGGGGAGCCGGTCCGTCTCGTTCAGGCGGGGTGGCTGTCCGCGTGGGACGAGTGGGGGGTGGGTCGGAGATGGCGGGATCGGGTGTGCAGCTTGTCCAAGAGCCGGGTGACGTGGGACTGCACGGTGCGCCGGGGCAGTCCCAGTGCGGCCGCGATGTCTGGATTGGACAGTCCATCCGCGACCATCCCGGCGATCTTCTCCTCCAGAGCGGACAGTGTGGTGCCCGGTGTCTCGGCGGCGTCGCCGGTGGCCAGCCAGGGCATGCGGAGGCGGGTCCGGGCGAGGTCCCACGACGCCGAGAGGGAGCGGTAGACGGTCCTGGCCGCGGTGGCGGACGAGGTCGCGGCGTCCAGCCTGCCCCTGGCGGCCAACAGGACGGCGGCGTTCTCGGCGGCGGTGGCGGATTCCAGCGGCCGTCCGACGGCGCGGTAGTGCTTCGCCGCGTTCAGCGCGCCGGTGGGGTCGCCGGTGACCAGGGCTCGACAGTGTTCCGCCGCGGCGAACGCGCGGGCGGGCAGGACCTCGGCGGCCGCTTCCGCCTCGCAGACGGTGAGGGCGAGCCGGGCGCGGGCGCGGTCGCCCGCGTCCAGGGCGAGGCGGGTGAGGTAGGGGAGCCACTGGTGGCGGAGCATGATCCGGGCGTATTCGGGGCGCAGGATCGGGTCCAGCAGACACAGGGCCGCGCCGAGGGCACCGCGCCGCTCCTCGGCCATGGCGGCGGCGACCAGGTGGAAGTCGCAGCTCTCCCGCTCGGACATGTTGCTGGGCGCGTAGCACTCGGCCGCGTCCAGGTGGGCGGCAGCCTCGGCCGGGTCGCCGCGGTGCACGGCCAGGAGGGCGGCGACGCCGTGCGAGAGGAGGGCGGCGGCGCCGGGTTCACGCAGGCCGTAGAAGGTGATCGCCGGGCCGTCCTCGGTGACGCCGTCGAGCTCGACCAGCGCCTCGTCCCACCGGCCGGTCCAGTAGTGGTGCACGGCGGCGGTGACGTGCATCCCGGCGGGCAGGTTGTGCCGCGCGGCGAGCTCCCTGGCCTGGCGCAACGTGGTCTCGGCCTCGACGAGCCGGTCCAGGTTCTGCAGCGTGAAGATCCGGTTGTCCATCATGTCGATCCGCTTCCCGGCCAGCTCGGCGTGTGCGTCGAGGGCCGCCACCGCGCCGTCCACATGGGACAGCGCGGCCGGGTGGTCGCGCAGCCCGGTGCTGATCAGCCACAGCGTCTGCTTGCTGTGCGCGATCGTGTAGGCATCGCCCGAGCGGATCGCCTCGGTATGCACCGCGACGGCGGTGCGCTTTGCCACGTCGAGATCGTCCAGGGAGGTGCGGTGGAAGTTCGCCATCAGCCACCGGTGCCGGGTCCGCCAGATCTCCGGGGTGCTCGGATCATCCAGCGCGGCCTGGGCGACGGTGATCGCGCCCGCGGTGTCCCCGCTCGCCTGCCGCACCGAGGCCAACAGGTGCCGCGTCTCGGCGACGTCGGTCGCGAGCGACAGCGCCAGCCCGGCCTCGGGCGGTGCCAGCTGGTTCAACCGGAACAGGGTGCGGACCAATGTCGCGTGCAATGCCGACCGTTGCACCGCGGTGGTCTCGTCGCCGTCGAGCACGGTCCGGAGCACGTCGACCGCGACCAGCGGTGCCCGGGTGGCGAGCGTCCGGTGGTGACCGACCAGCCAGTCCACGACCCAGGCGTCCGGTCGGGCACCGGCGACGTGCTCGGCCACCACCGCCACCGGCGCCTCGCGTCGGTCCAGCAGCTCCGCGGCCCGGCGGTGCAGCACGGGCCGCAGCCCGTCCGGGATGCCGTCGTAGAGCACCTGTCGGAGGAACGGGTGCCGGAAGGCGAGCCGGTCCCCGGACTCCACCACGACATTCCCCGCGATCGCCTCGGCCACCGCGTCGGCGAGGTCCATCGGTCCGTCCCCGGTCAACGCGGCCAGCTCGTCGATGCCGAACTCCTGCCCGAGCAATGCGCCCGACCGCAGCAGCTCCCGGGTCCGCGGCGTGAGGAACTCCAGGGTCCGGCGGACGGCGGCGGCCAGCGAGCGGGGCGCGTCGTCCGGCCGGTCCGGGTCGACCTCGGCGATCCCGTCCCGCACCCGGACCGCGGCCCGACGCAGCAGCGACTCGGTCAGCTCCCGCACGTAGAGCGGGTTCCCGGCGGCGTGGTCGGTCACCTCGGTGAGCCCGGGGCCCGGCCGGGCGCCGACGAGCCGACCGACCAGCAGCGTGGTCTCCGGCGGTGTCAACGGGTCCAGCCGGATCAGCCTGCCGCCGTGCCGGTCGAGACCGCGCCGCAACATCACCAGGTCCCGTCGGCCCTGGTCCGGCCGGGTCGCGGCGACCAGCAGCAGCGGCAGCTGCCGGGTCGCGCCCGCCAGCCGGTGCCAGAGCAGCACACTGGCCTCGTCGGCCCATTGCAGGTCGTCGATCACCAGGACCAGCGGGCCGGTCGTGCACGCGTCGTCCACCAGCGCCAGCAGCTCGTCGACCGGGGCGGCCAGCGGGTCCGCGCCGGGTGCGTCCGCGGGGCCCGCCGCGGCGGCCCGGCGCGGGTCGGCGGAATCCGGTTCCACGGCAAGGCATTCCATGATCGTGCGCAGCGGATGCCGCCGGTAGGACTCCTGCGCCGCGGTCCAGGCCAGCTGGCAGCCCGACCTGGCGGCGTCGCCCAGACCGACGGCCAGCAGCTCCGACTTGCCGATGCCCGGCTCGCCCTCGATCCACACCGACCGGCCACGGCCGCCGACCACATCGGACACCAGGTCGCGCAGCAGCCCCACCTCGGCCTGCCTGCCGACATACCGGTCGAGCCGCTCGGCCCGCTGGGCGTCGTCGATCGCCCACGACGGTGCCACGCGCAGCCGCCGCGGCCGGGGAGCGCGTACCGCGCCGGACGCCACGAGCGCGCGCTGCCGCAGTTCGGACAGCACCGGACCCGGCTCCACGCCGTGCTCCTCGACCAGCGCGCGGCGCGCCTGCCGGTAGGTCTCCAGAGCGTCGTCCGGGCACCCGTCGGCCAGTTGCGCGCGCATGCGCAACTCGCGCAGCAACTCCCGGGCCGGGTGCCGGGCGATCAGGTCCGCCAGTTCGGCGGCGGGCTCGGCGTGTCGGCCGAGGGCGAGCGCGGCGCGGACGCGCAGCTCGGTGGCGATCAGTCGGGACTCGGCGAGATGCCGCCGCCGCGCCAGGGCGAACGGCGCGGGCACGTCGGCGTACGCCTCACCGTGCCAGAGCCGGGCCGCCTGTTCGAGCAGCGCCAGCGCGCCGTCCGGGTCCCCCGCGGACAGGAGGTTCCCGGCCCGCTCCACGGCCCGGGTGAAGACCGAGCTGTCCAGGGCGTCGTCGGCCAGCCGCAGCACGTACCCGCCCGGCGCGGACGCCAGCGACTCCCTGGCCGGGCCGAGGACCTTGCGCAGGCCGCTGACGTAGGTGTTCAGGTTGCCATCGGCACTGCCGGGCCGGGGGCCCGGCCACACCTCGTCGATCAGGTCGACCCGGGGCACGACCCGGCCCGCCCTGGCCACCAGCAGCGCGAACACCGCGCGCTGCCGGGCCGGGCCGAGTGCCAGTT
Source organism: Actinokineospora enzanensis DSM 44649 (assembly GCF_000374445.1). Classification (GTDB taxonomy): domain Bacteria; phylum Actinomycetota; class Actinomycetes; order Mycobacteriales; family Pseudonocardiaceae; genus Actinokineospora; species Actinokineospora enzanensis. Next base: position 53,807 of record NZ_KB894403.1, read on the forward strand.
CGACGTCGTCGAGCCAGGCCCGCAGCGGTCCGAGCACCTGTATCCGCAGGTTCGGGTGCGGACTCGGGGACACGGCCGCTCCACAGTGGATCGTCGGCCTGGGCGGCCGGAGGGGTGCGGTCGGCGGGTCCGGGGCCCGGTGCGACGGTCAGCAGCATCCGGGTCAGTGCCGACACCAGGGGGACGGGGGCGTCGTCGGCCGCGGTAGCCCGCCGCAGCAGCGCCACCGCTGTCTCGGTGGGCAGCCCCGGGAGCTGTCGGGTGAGCCAGTCCAGCTCCCAGGAGTCCAGTGGCAGCGGACCGGCCAGGATCTGCGCCGCTACCCGCTCCGGCGGGCTGATCGGCGCCAGCACCCGGGCGAGGTGCCGGTGCGTGGCCAGCCTGATCGACGTGGGCAGGCCCGCGCACACCGACCGGCCGAGTTCCTCGTCGCGCACCGAGAGCCGGTCACCGTCGCGGACCAGCGCGCCTGCCGCGAGCGCGGCGTCGGGGCGGTCCGCGGTGATCGCGGCGAGTTCTGTGACGGTGCAACCACCGAGCAATGCCACTGTGCGCAGCACCCGCGCGCTCGCCGGGTCGGGTGTGTCGACCGCCGACTCGGTCGATTGCCCCGAGACCAGCCACGATCGCGCCTCGACGCGGGGCAGCGCCCGCACCGAGGACAGTCCCGGATCGTCGGCGAGCACGCGCTGGTGCAGCTCGCGCAGCTCCGTGCCCGGTTCGACCCCGAGCCGCGCCGACAGCAGTGACCTGGCCCGGCGGTACAGCTCCAGCGCCTCGACCCGTTGCCCGCGGCGCATCAGCGCCGTCATGAGCAAGGCATAGAGGTCCTCGCGCAGCGGGTGGTCGTGCACCAGGTCGGTCAGCTCGGCCACGACCTCGTCCGGCCTGCCCAGGTCCAGCAGCAGCCTGCCGCGCCGGGCCCTGGCCAGCAGCCAGGCGTCGGTGAGCCGGTGGCGTTCGGTGTCGGCGAACGGCCCCGGTACTCCGGTGAGCGGGTCACCCCGCCACAGCAGCAGGGCCGCGTCCAGGGCGGACAGTTCGGCGGTCCGGTCGCCACGGGTGCGGTGACCGTCCGCCGCACGCAGGTGGTCGTCGAATCGGTGCACGTCCACGGCATCGGCGGGCAACCGCAGGCGGTAGCCGGTGGGAGTGGTGACCAGGACCCGTCCGGGCGCCCAGGGCTTGCGGTCCGGCTCCAGCACGGCACGGAGATCACTGATGTGGGTGTGCACGATCCGCGCGGCCGACGCGGGCGGCGTGGTGCCCCACACCGCGCGCACCAGGACGTCGCGACCGACCTCCCGACCGGCACGCAATGCGAGTACACCGAGCAACGCCTGCCGCCTACCCGGACCGGGTCCGAACTCGCCGTCCGCGCGCCGCACCCGCGGTTCACCGAGCAACGCGACGCTCACCACCGGTTCATCACGGATCGTCATCGCCCCCTCGGTGGGTGTCACCGCGCGTCGCGCGAACCGGTCGTCACAACCACTGGACCCGTGCAGCCTACCGGCGCCGCCGCCTGCTTGATCACGGAAATGAAGATCCGCTGGAGTCGGTCCGTTCACGCTATGGCTCGAAACCCGGGAGCCGCGGGTCGGACGAGCCGCAGGGGAGCGCCGTGGGCAGAGGGGAGCGGGCATGGGACAGATCAAGATCGCGGTCCATTCGCCGGATCCGTTGACCCGGACGGGGGTGGCGGGCAGTCTGGGCGGCCGCGCGGAGATCGTGGTGCAGTCGGCGCAGGCGGCCGACACCGATGTGCTGGTCGTCGCGGAAGACCGGTTCACCGCCGGGGTGGCGGCGGTGCTGCGCCGGTCGGCGGCGCTGTTCGGCACACCGGTGGTGCTCGTGGCCGACGGGATCACCGAGGCGGAGCTGCTCACCGCGGTGGAGTGCCGGGTGGTCGGGGTGGTGCCGCGGTCGGCCGCGGTGGGCGACCACCTGACGCGGACAGTGCTGGCCGCGGTCCGGGGTGGCGGGGTGCTGCCTGCGAACCTGGTCCGGCAGCTGCTCACGCACGTCGAGCAGATGCAGCGCGAGGTGCTGGCCCCGCTCGGGCTCGGCTCCACCGGCCTGACCTCGCGCGAGATCGCCGTGCTGCGGCTGATGGCCGACGGCTGCGACACCGCCGAGATCGCCGACCGGCTCAGCTACTCCGAGCGGATGATCAAGAACGTCATCCACGGCCTGACCACCCGGCTCAACCTGCGCAACCGGCCGCACGCGGTGGCCTACGCGCTGCGCTCCGGAATCATCTGAACACCCACGTCACACCCACGTTCGAGGAGGAGATTGCCGTGCGGCAACGAAGAACCACCGGATTGATCACTGCACTGTGGACGGTCCTGGCGATCGTCCTGGCAGGCTGCGCCGACACCGGCGGCGGCCGGGTCGAGATCGTCGTGGCGACCTTCGGCGAGTTCGGCTACGAGCCGCTGTTCACCGAGTACGAGCGCCTGCACCCCGACATCCACCTGGTCGGCCGGGTCAGCGACTTCGACAGCCACCACCGCGACCTGATCACCGCGCTGGCGGTGGGTCGGGGAGCCGCGGACGTGGTGGCCGTCGAGGAGCAGTACCTGCCGAGGATGCGGCAGGTGAAGGACAAGTTCGTCGACCTGGCCACGTACGGCGCGGGGGACCTGCGGCCGCAGTGGGCGCCGTGGAAGTGGGAACAGGGACTCGCAGGCCCCACGGTGCTCGGGCTGGGCACGGACATGGGTGGCCTGGCGATGTGCTACCGGCGTGACCTCTTCGCTGCCGCGGGCCTGCCGACCGATCGCGACGAGGTGGCCAAGCTGTGGCCCACCTGGGACGGCTACGCCGCCACCGCCGACCGGTTCGCCGAGCGCTCGCCCGGCGCGAAGTTCGTCGACTCCGCGGGCACCATCTACACCGCGATCGTCAACCAGGGCGAACAGAACTACTTCGCCAAGGCCGACGACTCCTTCATCGGCGACACCAACCCGCGCATCCGGCGCGCCTTCGACGTCGCCGCCGGGCTGGCGACCCGGAAGCGGACCGCCGGGGTCACCACGTTCACCCAGCCCTGGAACGTGGCCATCAACCAGGGCGCCTTCGCCACGATCACCTGCCCGGCCTGGATGCTCGCCCAGATCAAGCAGTCGGGCGGCGCGGCCGGTACCGGCAACTGGGACGTCACCTCGATCCCCGAGGGCGGCGGCAACTGGGGCGGCTCGTTCCTGACCGTGCCCGCGCAGGGCGCGCACCCGCGTGAAGCCTACGAGGTGGCGCGCTGGCTGACCGCGCCCGAACAGCAGAAGGCGCTGTTCCTGCACGACGCGATCCTGCCCAGCGAACCCGCCGTCTACCACGATCCGGCGGTGCTCGGGCACACCGACCCGTACTTCGCCGACGCCCCCGTCGGCCGGATCTTCGCCGCGTCCTCCGACCAGGTGCGGCCCAACTACCGCGGCCTGCGCGACGCCGACGTGCGGCCCAAGTTCGGGCTGGCGCTCGGCCGGGTCGAGGACGGCACGCAGAGCGTGGACGCGGCCTGGGAGCAGGCGGTGCGCGAGGCCCGGGAGACCCTGCGGTGGCCGGGGTGACCTCTCGCCGCCTGAACGGGGCGGTCCTGCTGGTCGCCCCGTTCGTGCTGGTGTTCGCGGTGTTCGGGGTGTTCCCGCTGCTGTACACGGCCTGGATGTCGGTGCGGCGGTGGCACCTGATCGACGGCGACCATGGCTTCGTCGGCCTGGCGAACTACGCCAGGCTGTTCGCCGACCCGGACTTCTACCACGCGCTGGGCAACACGGTCTGCATCCTGGTCGTGGCCACGGCCGTGCAGATGGTGCTTTCGTTGTGGTTGGCGGTGTTGCTCGACCGCGCGACCCGCGGCCGGGCGCTGTGGTGCTCGGTGGCGTTGCTGCCCAACGTGGTCCCGGCGGTGGCCGTCGCGCTGATCTTCGCGCAGCTGTTCGGCCGGGACTACGGCGTGGTCAACTGGCTGCTCAAGCTCGTCGGCGCCGGGCCGGTCAACTGGCAGGCGCATTCCTGGTCGGCCTACCTTGGCGTGGCCGCGATGGTCGTCTGGCGGTGGACCGGGTACAACGCGCTGCTCTGCCTGGCGGCCATGCAGACCGTGCCGCGGGAGCTGGTCGAGGCGGCCCAGCTGGACGGGGCGTCGCGGTGGCGGGTGTTCCGGTCGGTCACGTTGCCGCTGATCCGGCCGACGGTGTCGTTCACGCTGCTGATGTCGGTCGTCGGCGGCCTGCAGGTGTTCACCGAGCCGCAGCTGTTCGACGTCGCCGGGCTGTCCGGCACCGGGGGCAACGACCGGCAGTTCCAGACCGTGGTGATGTACCTGTACGAGCAGGGCTTCGGCCGGTGGGACGCGGGCTACGCGGCGACCGTGTCGTGGTCGCTGTTCCTGCTGTGCGCGGCGTTCGGCGTGGTCAACGCGTTCGTGTTCCGACGACCGCGGTCGGGGGCCGGACCATGATCACAGGGCGGGTGGGAGGGGGACATACAGCGCGGGTGGGAGGCAGGCACACAGCGCGGGTGGGAGGCAGGCACACAGCGCGGGTGGGAGGCAGGCACACAGGGCGTCGGGCGGCCCTGTCGGTGATGGTCCTGCTGTCGCTGTTCCCGCTCTACTGGTCGTTCGTGATGGCCACGCACGACAACTCGGCCATCGCCTCACCGGTGCCGCCCCTGCTGCCGGGTGGGCACCTGATGGCGAACCTGACCCGGATGTTCGACACCGTCGACTTCTGGGCGGCGCTGCGCAACTCGTTCCTGGTGGCGGGCATCGTGTCGGTGGCCAACGTCCTTCTGTCCACTATGGCCGGTTTTGCGTTCGCGCTGCTGCGGTTCCCCGGTCGGGACAAGCTGTTCGTCGCGGTGGTCGGCTCGATGCTGATCCCGAACCAGCTGGGCATCATCCCGATGTACCTGCTGGTGGGGGCGCTCGGCTGGCAGGACACGCTGGTCGCGGTGATCGTGCCGGGCATGGTCAGCGCGTACAGCGTGTTCTGGATGCGGCAGGTGGTCCGGGAGGCGATCTCGGCCGACCTGGTCGACGCGGCGCGGGTCGACGGTTGCTCGCCGCTGCGGATCTACCGGCACGTCGTGTTCCCCTGCCTGCGCCCGCACGCGGTGGTGCTGGCGATGCTCACGTTCATCGCCTCCTGGAACGACTTCTTCTGGCCGCTGGTCGTGCTGGACTCCAACGACACGCCGACCGTGCAGGTGGCGCTGTCGCGGTTGGCGGGCGGCTACTTCACCGACTTCTCCCTGTTGTTGACCGGGGTGACCATGGGGACGCTCCCGGTCGTCGCGTTGTTCCTGTTGTTGGCCGGACGCATAGTCGACGGCGTGTCGAGAGGTGCTATCAACCGATGAACTCATTTCCCGCCGATTTCCTGTGGGGCAGTGCCACGTCCTCGTACCAGATCGAGGGCGCGACCGAAGTGGACGGTCGCGGTCCATCCATCTGGGACACGTTCGCGCGTGGCGAGGGCAACGTGATCGGCGGACACACCGGTGACCCCGCGTGCGACCACTACCACCGGTACCGCGAGGACGTCGCCCTGCTCGCCGAGCTCGGCCTGCCCGCCTACCGGTTCTCCATCGCCTGGCCCCGCGTGATGCCGGACGGACGCCGGGTCGAGCCCCGCGGCCTGGACTTCTACGACCGGCTGGTCGACGAGCTGGTCGCGCACGGCATCACCCCGATCCCGACCCTCTACCACTGGGACCTGCCCCAGGCCCTGCAGGACGCGGGCGGCTGGGTCAACCGGGATGTCCCGTCCTGGTTCGCCGACTACGCCCTGGTGGTCGGCGACCGGCTCGGCGACCGCGTCCGCGACTGGATCACCATCAACGAGCCGCTGTGCTCCGCCTTCCTCGGCTACGGCACCGGTGTGCACGCCCCGGGCTTACGCGATGCCAGGCAGGCGGTGATCGCCGGACACCACCACCTTCTCGGCCACGGCCTGGCCGCCACCGCCCTGCGCGCGCACGCGCGCCCGGACACCAAGGTGGCGGTCGCGCTGAACTTCGCACCCCCGCTGACCGACTCGGACGACGCCGAACACCGCGAGGCCGCCCGCCGCTTCGACGCGGTGCACAACCGGTTCTTCCTCGACCCGGTCCTGGGCCGGGGCTACCCGCCGGACCTGCGCGCCGACCTGGCCCACCTGGGAGCCCTGGAATCCGCGATCCGGGACGGGGACGAGGAGATGATCGGCAGGCCGTTGGACTGGATCGGGGTCAACTACTACGCCCCGTCGAGAGTGATCCCGACTCCGGATCCCTTACAGGAGAGCAACTGTGGGCTCCCTGGCCTGAGGGGTGTCGACGTGCTCCCCGCGCGCGGCCCGCTCACCACCATGGACTGGGAACAGGACCCGGTCGCTTTCGCCGACCTGTTGCTATGGTTGGGTGAACACTGCGCGCCGGTGCCGCTGATCGTCACCGAGAACGGGTCGTCGTTCGAGGACACGGTAGACGCCGACGGCCGCGTCCGTGACACCGACCGCACCCACTACCTCGCCGAACACCTCCACGCGGTGCACGCGGCCATCGCGGGCGGCGCCGACGTCCGCGGCTATCTGGCCTGGTCCCTGCTGGACAACTTCGAATGGTCCTTCGGCTACACCCGCCGCTTCGGCCTGGTGCACGTCGACTTCGACACCCAGCGGCGCCGCATCAAGGACAGCGGCCGGTTCTACGCGGAGGTGGTGGCCGCCAACGCGGTGCCCGACCGGCGGTGATGTGGTGAAGCCGCCGGGCCGTTAGTGTCTGCGGACAACCACTTCGAAGGGGTCCGTCATGGTCGTGCGGCACATCAATCCCGAGGGGCTGCACCGTAGCCCGGCCTTCAGCCAGGCCGTCGTCGTCGAGCAACCGGCGAAGACGATCTACATCGGCGGGCAGAACGGTGTGGACGCCGAGGGGAAGGTCGTCGGGCCGACGGTGGGGGAGCAGGCGCTGCAGGTGTTCCGGAACCTGGCACTGATCCTGGAGAGCGAGGGCGCGAGCCTGGCGAACATCGTGCACTGGCGGATCGCGGTGGTGGAAGGCCACTCCTTCGACGAGGGAGTGGCCGCCTTCCAGCAGGTGTGGAACCGGGCCGACCCGCCACCCGCCATCACGGTGCACGTGGTGTCGGCCCTCGGGCCCGGCTTCCTCGTCGAGATCGACGCGGTCGCGGTCGTGTGACATCGGCGGTCAGGGCAGGGGGAACCGGCCCTGGGCGGTCATGCCGTCCATTTCCCACAGCGTCAGTGGGATCCGGTGGACCGCGTCCTGACCGCCCGCGAATGGCGAGTGCTCGGTCGCGACTCGCGGTTGGGTCGGTCGTCGGCCGTGGCTGAATTCAATGGACCTGTCCACTCGGCTGGAATTCGGTCCCGATGTGGTCATTGTGTCGTCTGCACTCGCTATCGTTGTCACCTGTTCGGGGAATCAAGTGGGAACGGTGCAACGTTCGGTGTAGGCCGAACAGGTGAAGTGATCTAACAATAACCCTTTGAGGGTTTGTCGGGACTCTTATCGGCCTGCTTGACGAATGGTCGGAACGGAGCCACTATCTGATGTCATGAACCGCTGAGCCACGACACCGCCCATGGCGCGTGTGGTCTTTTCGTATGCAGCTGGGGGGATCATGGGGGGATGGGTGGCACCGCTTCACGCTCCCATGGGGGCGCGGGAGTTCCTGCGGGAGTGTGCGGGGAGTCGGATCCCGACGGAGTGTGTCCCGATTTCCCTGCTGTCGGTCGAGGGGCATCCGCGCACCGGTGCGGAGAATCTGCCGTATGCGCGAATGTTGGCCGAGCGGATAGCGGAACTTCCGCCCATTGTCGTGTATCGGCCCACCTATCAGGTCTTGGACGGTGTGCACCGGTTGCGGGCCGCGGCGCTGGCGGGGCAGGAGTCGATCGGGGTGCGGTTCTTCGACGGGAGCGAGGCGGACGCGTTCGTGCTGGCCGTGCAGGCGAACATCCGGCACGGGTTGCCGTTGCGGCACGCGGACCGCGCGGCGGCGGCCGCGCGGATCGTCACGTCGCACCCGCAGTGGTCGGATCGGGCGATCGCGGCCGTGGCCGGTCTGGCGCCGAGTACGGTCGGTGCGATTCGGCGGCGTGCAGCTGAACAACCCGAACAGTTGCACACCCGGCGCGGCCTCGATGGTCGGAGCAGACCCTGCGATCTGGTCGCGGGCAGGCAGATGGCCAGTGACCTGATCTGTGACAACCCGACGGCCTCACTGCGCGAGATCGCCCGGGAGGCGGGAATCTCCCCGGGCACGGTCCGCGACGTGCGGGAGCGGTTGCGGCGAGGTGAGGACATCCTGCCGCCGCGGCTGCGGGCCCGGCGGCCGGACGGCGACGCGAGAGCGGAGGATGCCAACCACTTGCTCCGAGATCCGGTGCTGGCGTTGCAACAGCTGCGCCGAGACCCGTCGCTGAGGTTCACCGAGGAAGGCCGTCAGCTGCTGCGCCTGCTGCACCTGAACGCCGTCGGCCCGGAGCAATGGGACCGGCTGGTGGATAGTATTCCCCCACATTGCGCCGACATGGCGGTGGAGCTCGCGCGCACCTGCGCGGAGAACTGGCGCGAGTTCGCCGAATCGCTCGAACGTCGGTGCACGCAGTCCTCGATCGGGGACGTTGCCGGGCGGGGATGAGGGGCGAGGCGGCAGCGATGGAACCTGACGTGCCGGTCGATACGCGGGTGAGCGGTGGGCGGGTGCTGCCCGCGCTGGTGGTCACGCAGTTCCTGTCCGCCACCGGCGGTCAGATGACCTGGTTCGCCATCTCCTGGTTCGTGCTGGCCACCACCGGTTCCCCCGCCCGCGCCTCGGTGGTGATCGTCGCCCCGATGGTGGCGATCCTGCTGGTCGGTGTGCACAGCGGTCGCTGGGTCATGCGCTGGGGTCCCCGTCGCACCCTGTTGACCTGCGACGCCGCCCGCGTCCCGCTGCTTGCCTCGGTGCCAGTGCTACACCATCTCGACCTGCTCACCTTCCCCCTGCTGGTCGCCCTGATGTTCCTCGTCGGCATCTTCTTCGCCCCCTACTACACGGCGCAACGGGAGCTCATCGCCCAGGTGGCAGGCGCGGATGAGACCCGGCTCGGATCCTCGAACTCCCTGTTGCAGGCGGCCGTGCAGATCCCGAGCCTGCTCGGACCCGGCGTCGCGGGCGTGCTCGTCGCTCTGGCAGGCCCGGTGGACGTGCTCTTCGTCGAGTCCGTGGCGCTCCTGCTGACCCTCACCGCGGTCGCCGTGCTGACCAGGGGCTACGGCGCGAACTCGGTCGTCGAGCAGACCACGGGCACGCTCGCCGGGGTGTCGGGCATCGTCCGCGACCGCCTGCTGCGCGCGTTGAGCGTGGGCGGGGCCGCCGCGGAGATCACCTTCCAGGTGCTCGTCGTCGCCCTCCAGGTCATGGTGCTGACCCGGTACGGCGGCAACCCGCGCGTCGCGGGTGTGTTGACCGGGACCTGGGGCGGCGGCGTCCTGGCCGGGACGATCATCGCCGCGGTGCTCGCCCGGCGCGTTCCGGCGGCGCGGATGACCCTGTGGGGAGCGCTGTTCGGCCTCCCGTTGTGGCTGCTGCCGGTGGAGCTGCCGATCGTCGCGGTCGCGGTCGCGTTGGCGGCGTCGGGTCTGTTCCATGGCCTGGCTCTCGGCCCGCGCACGGTTGTCCGCAGCACCAGGGCAGGCGATCACCTGCGCGCGCAGGTGATCGCGGCCGACATCACCGCGACCATGGGCGCCGGGATGCTCGGCCTGCTGGTCGGGGGCATCGTGCTCGACCACGCGGGCCTGGCGCCGGTCCTGGTCGGCGTCGCCGTGATCGCCACCCTGGGCGGCATCCCGGTGCTGATCGAGAGCAGGCGATGACGTTAGAGGCGGTCGACGGCCCCGCGGATCCGGTGCAGTATCTCGGTGAGGACGCCCCGGTCGGTCGCGAAGTTCAGCCGGACGAAGCCGTCCCCGCCGGGGCCGAAGGCGGGACCGGAGAACAGCATCACCTTCGCCTCCCGCTCGAAGAACCCGGCCGGGTCCGCGCCGACACCCAACCCACGACAGTCCAACCAGGACAGGAACGTCGCCTCGGGCGGGTGGTGGCCGATCTCGGCGGGCAGCCCCTCCAGCAGGATTCGCCGATTGACCGCCAAGGTCGCGCGCACCCCGTCCAGCCAAGCGTCCCCACTGGTCCAGGCCGCACGTACCGCCTCGACGGCCAGTACACCGACCTGGCCATAGGGCAGGCCGCGCTGGGCGTCCAACGCCGCGCGCACCTCAGGTACGCCGATGTGCGCGACCGCGCACCGCACTCCGGCCAGGTTGAACGCTTTGCTCGCCGAGGTGACGGTCATGGTGCGGCGGCGGATCTCGGCGCCGAGCGCGGCGAACGGCAGGTGTCGGTGCGGTGCATAGGCGAGGTCGGCGTGTACCTCGTCGGACAGGACCAGCAGGTCGTGTCGTAGCACCAGTTCCGCCAGGCCCTCCAGTTCGGTGCGGCTGAACACGCGCCCGGTCGGATTGTGCGGGTTCACCAGGATCACCAGCCGACAGCGTGCCGGATCGCCCCGGGTCAGGTCACGGTCGAGCCGTTCCAGGTCGAAACCCCAGCCATCCCGGCCGGAGACCATCGGCACGTGCCGGGCGGGCCGGTCCGCCGCGTGCAGCACGTCCAGCAGTGGCGGGCAGGCGGGAGTGTGCACGGCGACCGCGTCCCCCGCCTCGGTGGCCAGGTGCAGCAGGACCCAGATCGCCTGGTTGACGTCGGTGAACAGCCGCACGTGCGTCGGCTCGACAGGAAAGCCGTGCCTGCGGTGCATCCGGGCGGCGTATACCTCGCCCAGTGGCGCGCCGTCCGGCTCGTTGAACCACGCGGGGTAGCCGAGATCGGTGTCGATCCGCTCGATCAGGGCCCGCCGGATCGCCGGTGCCACCGGGAAGTCCATGTCGGCCACCCACGCGGGCAGCACGCCGTCGGCCGCTTTCGCCCATTTCTCGCCGTCCCGGTGCGTCGGTGTCGCCAGCTCGGGGTCGTGCACGGTCATCGGGCCGCTCCTCGTTTCCGCGCAAGGGAAAGACGATCCCAGGATACCGGCTGTCGGGCGCCCGGTCCGGTATCCGGACACCCGCTCAACCACGCGGTGGCGGTCGTTGAACATTCCTTGACGGTGCCGGGGACGGCTGACACTCTCGCCGGTGGCGGGTTCTGGGGTGGGCCGACCCACTGTCCATCATGGATTGCGCAGGCAGCGTTTCGTCGAATGATCCGAGTCCGCGACCAGTCCGAGGATGTCCATGATCGTAGATCTCCAGTTGACGGAATCGGGAACCTCCGAGCGATTGGCCGCCCGGGTGCATCGCGTCCCGCGCGGGCCTGCGCGTCCGGAGTTCCGTGAGCGGTTGTCCCGGCGGCGCGGTCGGCTCGCCGACGACCTGGCGGCCGGGCGAGCCGGTACCCGCTACTTCCCGCTGCTGTCGGTGCTCGCGCCGGTCATGACCCAGGCGGAGGGCGAGATCACCTATCCCGGCGACCCCATGTGCCTGTACGCCGCGCTGAGCGTCGCGGTGCACCGGGCCGTGCGCGACGCGGGCCCGATCGCGGGCGCGAAGCACTACAACGACTTCGCTCCGGAGTGGACACACCGGCCGAGCCGGGACTACCGGCTCGCGGTCGACGACGACGGCTACCGTCCATACGGGACACAGCCCAACACCGACCAGACCGTGTTCGACCCGCGCGTTTGGGACGAGAAGGCGCGGACCCGCTGGATCCGGCTGCTGCGCGAGGTCCGGCCCCGGGTCGTGCTCATCAGTGCCGTCTCGCCTGCGCACCGCTACGCGCTGGAGATCGCGGGTCTGGTCAAGGTCGAGGTGCCGGACAGCTTCGTCGTGCTGGGCGGACGCCATGTGGACGAGACGATCCGCCTCGACCCGGACGGGACCGTGCGCGGGGATCCGAGCAGCCCGGTGGCGGTGATCGCCGAGGGCAAGGTGCCCCGGGTGATCGACGCGCTGGTCAGCGGCGAGGCGTACCACTCGCTTGACCTGCTGCTGCGCGCCCTGGCGCTGGCGGTGGACCTGGACACCGGCTGGGTGCGCCGTGCGCAGGTGGCCGACTGCCTGGCCGGATTGCTCCGCGAGGAGGGCGAGGCCCCGGGGCGCTCGTTGATCGCGCTCCTCGATCGCTCCGAGGTGCACGCCTATCCGCAGGAAGGTCCGGCGCTCGACCTGGAGTCCCTGCCCTCGCCCTATGCGGCGTTCGCGATCCGCTCCCGGTTCCCGATCTTCGACGACCCGGTCACCGGCGAGACCCGCCGGACCGCGCACATCATGGTGTCCAACGCGTGTCCCTACCACTGCAACTTCTGTTCCGAGTCCGCGAAACTGGCGAACGGGCTGAAGAAGTTCCGCAACGTGGCCGTCGGCGTCGCGCTGGTCTGCGAGTACGTCGGCTACGGCGCCGAGGCGCTGTTCTTCGACGATTCGGTGTTCTGGAGCGGGAACTACCGCGACATCGAGGCATTCTGCACCGTGCTCGCCGACCTGCGCGAGGGCACGGACCACGACGGGCTGCTCGGTCGCCTGCTTCCCGACGAGCAGGACCATGCCCGGCTGCGCGATCTCACCTGGGGAGCCCAGTTCACGGTCGACGGCCTGGTCGCGTTGCACAAGACCGAGGAGTCCGCGCGGATCCTGCGGCTGATGCGCGCGGCGGGCTGCACCTACGTCTACATCGGCATCGAGAGCCTTTCCGCGCAGGTGATGGACGGAATCCACAAGAACCTGCGCCGCACCGGGAACCAGAGCTGGGACGACAAGGCCCGGCGCGCCACCGCGCTGGTGAAGTCCTGCGGCCTGCGCGTCGGCACATCCGTCCTCTTCGGACTGAACGGGGAGACGAGGGCGAGCATCGACGAGACGATCGAGGGTGTCGGCAGGCTCATCGACGACAACCTGGTCGACCTGGCCAGCCCGAACATCCTGACCTACCACCCGGCCACGCCGATCACCCGGCTGCACGGCATGCGCGGCAAGCTCGACTACCACTCGCCCCGGGTGGACAACCGCAAGCCATACATCTACTTCGAGGAGGCCTTCCCCGGCGTGGTGTCCCGCGTCCTGGACGAGGACGACCTGTGGCACATCCACCGGGAGACCGAGCGCCGCTGGGGCGGCGCCCGCAACGACAGCGCCGTGCCACCGGCCGACGCCTAGTCCAGGGAGGTGCGCCGATGTCCGTTCCCCACGACGTCCTCGCCCGGTTCCGACACCGGGCCGCCCACCACCCGGACGCGTGCGCGATCCGGTGCGCGGGCACCGGGCTCAGCTACGCCGAACTCGACCGTCGGGCCGGGGTGATCGGGGGGTGGCTGCGCGCGCGTGGCTGTGCACCGGAGCAACCGGTGGCCGTGCTGATGGACCGGGGGATCGCGGCCGTGGCCGCGGTCGTCGGCGTGGTCGCGGGCGGATGCGCCTATGTGCCGCTTGATCCCAGGTCTCCGCTGTCTCGGATCGCTTTGATCCTCGGTGCGTGTCGCATCTCGCTCGTCCTGGTGGACACCACCGAGCGGGCCGATCTGGTCCGGCGCGAGTGCGGTCCGGCGGTCGAGGTCGTCGTGGTCGGCGAGCTGTCGGGTCCGGCGCACCATGCGAGCGTGCTGCCGGAGCAGCTCGTCTACGTGATCCACACGTCCGGGTCGACCGGCGTGCCCAAGGGCGTCGCGGTCAGCCACGGCGACCTGGTGGCCTTCACCGAGGACCCGTGCTGGGACGGCCTGGCCGACCGGGTCCTGCACTACTCGCCGCTGGCCTTCGACGCCTCGGCCTTCGAGATCTGGGTGCCGCTGTCGCGCGGCGGTTGCGTCGTGGTCGCGCCGCCGGGGGAGCTGGACGCGGGTCTGATCGGGCGGGTGCTCGTCGAGGAGTCGGTCACCTGCGCGTTCATCACGACCTCGCTGTTCAACGTCATGGTCGAGGAGTACCCGGAGAGCTTCTCCCGGATCCGCCAGGTGTGGATGGGCGGCGAGGCCGCCTCCCCGGCCGCCGTCGGCCGGGCGCTGCGGCACTGCGCCCCTGGCACGGTCGTCAACGTCTACGGCCCGACCGAGGCCACCATCTTCGCCAGCTTCTACGTGGTCCCCGCCGAGGTGCCCACCCCGGTGCCGATCGGCTCGGCCATGGACCGGGTGCGGACCTACGTGCTCGACGACGAGTTCCACCCGGTCCCGGAAGGCGAGCTGTGCCTTGGTGGAACCGGTGTGGCGCGCGGTTACGTGGGCCGACCCGGGTTGACCGCCGACCGGTTCGCGCCCGATCCGTTCGCGGGCGGCGGTGCCCGGATGTACCGGACCGGCGACGTCGTGCGGTCCCGGCCGGACGGCCTGCTGGAGTTCGTCGGGCGCCGGGACGACCAGGTGAAGTTGCGCGGGTTCCGGATCGAGCCGGGCGAGATCGAGGCCCGGTTGCGCGACCGGCCCGATGTCGCCGACGCCCGGGTGCTCGCCCGCCCCGACGCGCACGGCGACCGGAGTCTCGTCGCCTACGTCGTCGCCCGCCGGGGCACCCGGGTCGAGCCGGTGTCCTGGCCCGGTGAGCTGCTCGACCACCTCCGCGACCGGGTGCCCGCCTACATGGTCCCGTCGGCGTGCGTGGTCCTGGACGAGCTCCCGCTCAACGCCAACGGCAAGCTCGACCCGCGGGCGCTTCCCGACCCGGACCGGGTGATCGGTGGCCGGGGTCCCCGGTCCGCGGGCGAGGAGCTGCTCTGCGGGCTGTTCGCCGAGGTGCTCGGCCTGCCCGAGGTCGGCGCCGACGACGACTTCTTCGCGCTCGGCGGGCACTCGCTGCTGGCCACGCGGGTGGTCGCCCGGGTCGAGCCGATGTTCGGCGTGCGGCCCGAGGTCCGCGCCCTGTTCGAGGCGCCGACCCCGGCCCGGCTCGCCCAGCGGCTGTCAGCCGAACAGGCCGCGCCGGTCCGTCCGCCGCTGACGGCTCGTCCACGCACCGGCCCGCAGCCGCTGGCCGCGGCCCAACGCCGGTTGTGGCTGGTCAACAGGATGGACGGGGCCGACACGCCCGACTACCACATGCCGTTGCTGTTCCAGGTGCCCGCCGATGTCGACGTCGAGGCGCTGGCGCTGGCCCTGCGCGACACCGTGACCAGGCACGAGAGCCTGCGTACGGTGTTCCCGGTCGACCTGGGGGAACCGCGCCAGGTGGTGCTCACCGAATGGGAGCTGCCGCTGCCGGACCGCACCTGCGGCCCGGCGGGGTTCGACGCGGAGGTGACCCGTTTCGCGCGTGTCCCGTTCGATCTGGAACGGGAGCTGCCGTTGCGTGCCATTCTGTTGCGGAACGGCGAGCAGACCGCACTGCTCATCGTGGTGCACCACATCGCGGCCGACGGCTGGTCGCTCACCCCGCTCACCCGGGACATCGGCCATGCCTATCAGGCCCGGACGACCGGGACATGTCCCACATTCCCGCCGCTGCCCGTCAGCTATCTCGATTACTCGGCCTGGCAGCACGACCTGCTCGCCGCCCCGGGAGTCACCGCGTCCCAGCTGGAGTACTGGGCGGACCGGCTCGACGGCGCGCCGGTCGAGTCGACCTTGCCCGTCGACCGGCCGCGCCCCGAGGTCGCGAGCCATGCGGGTGCCCTGGTCGAGTTCACCGTGCCGACGGAGCTGCAGGCCCGGCTGGTGAGCCTCGCGCGGGAGACCGGCACGACGCTGTTCATGGTGTTGCAGGCGGGCCTGGCGGCGATACTGACCAGGCTCGGCGGGGGTTCGGACATCGTCATCGGCAGTCCGGTGGCAGGCCGGTCCGAGGAGGCGCTGGACGATCTGGTCGGGTTCTTCGTCAACACGATCGCGCTGCGCACCGACACCTCGGGCGACCCCGCGTTCCGCGTCCTGCTCGACCGGGTCCGGGCGAGCTGCCTCGCCGCCTACGCCAACCAGGACGTCCCGTTCGACCTGGTGGTGGAACGGGTGAACCCGGCGCGCGGCCTGTCCCGGCACCCGCTGTTCCAGGTGGTGCTCGGCCTGCTCAACACCCCGGACGCCGTGCTGACCCTCGACGGCCGTCCCGGTGAGTGGCGGCTCGCCGACGCCGGGGCGGCCAAGTTCGACCTCGCCGCGACCCTGGTCACCCGCGAGGACGGAACGCTCGACGGGACCGTCGAGTACGCGACCGACCTGTTCCACCGCGACACCGTGCTGCGCTACGTGGACGCCTGGCTGGCCCTGCTCGACGACGCGTGCACCGATCCGGAACAGCACATCGGGGACCTGGTCGTCCCGGCTGTCCCGGTCATTCCCGTGCAGCCGACCGTCGACCACGGCGTCCCGGCGCCGAAGGGGACCGGCCGAACGGCGGGATCGGCCGCGGAACGGGTGCTGTGCGGGGTGTTCGCCGAGGTGCTCGACACCGACCGGGTCGGGGTGGACGAGGACTTCTTCGAGCTGGGCGGGCATTCGTTGCTCGCCATCCGGCTGGTGGGCAGGCTCAAGGCCGAGCACGGGGTCGACCTCGGGTTGCGGGACGTGTTCCGTACTCCGACCGTGGCCGGGCTGCTGGCGGGCCTGTCCCGGGACGCGGTGTCCCGGCTGACCGGGATGGACGTGGTCGCCGCGGTCGGCATCCCGGTCACCACCGACCCGGCCCGGCAGGCTTCGCTGTCCTACGCCCAGCGTCGACTGTGGTTCCTCGACCAGCTGTGGCCGGGCCGGTGCGACTACAACGTCCCGCTCGCGCGGCGCCTGACCGGGCCACTGGACGTCGACGCGCTCACCGCCGCCGTCACGGGCCTCGTCCACCGGCACGACATCCTGCGCACCCGGTACGAGCCGGGACACGACGAGCCGTCCCAGGTGGTCGACCCGCCGGTCCCGCCGCCGACACTGCTGATCGACTACTCGGCCCTGCCCGCGGACCAGGCGTTGCGCAGGGCGGACCGGATGCTGGCCGACGAGGCCACCCGCCCGTTCGACCTCGCCTGTTCCGCCCCGTTCCGGATCGTCCTGATCAGGATCGGCGTCCAGGACCACCTGCTCGCCCTGCTGCTGCACCACATCGCGACCGACGGCTGGTCCAACGACCTGCTCTGGCGCGAACTGTCGGTGCTCTACAACGAACATCGCTTCGAGGTCACCGAGTCCGCCCTGCCGCCGATCCCGTTGAGGTATGGCGACTACGCCGCGTGGCAACACACGCAACAACACCGGGACGATCTGGTCTACTGGCGGAACCGGCTGGTCGACCTCCCGCCCGTGGAGCTCCCGACGGATCACCGACGGCCGCAACAGTGGACCGGCCGAGGTGCCCAGATCGACTTCGAGATCCCGGGACCGTTGCGGGACAAGGCACTGGCACTGGCCAAACGGTGCGGCGCCACACAGTTCACCACGCTGCTCACCGGGTTCCAGCTACTGGTCGCCAAGTACACCGGACAACGCGATGTCGCGGTGGGCACCTCGATGGCGGGCCGGGACCGCCCCGAGCTCGAACCGCTCGCAGGCCTGTTCGTGAACACCCTGGTGCTGCGCGCCGACCTGGACCCGCGGCGGGGCTTCGCGGAGCTCCTGGCGGGCGTCACGGCCGATGCCGCCGCCGCGTACAGCCACGCCGGGCTGCCCTTCGAGCAACTCGTCGGAGAACTCCGACACCATCGCGATCTCGGCCGCAACCCGCTGTTCCAGCTGATGTTCGATCTGTCCTATCCGGATGACTCGACCGCGGCCGCGAGGTGGGACGGCCTGGTGGTCGGCGCGCACCCGGTGCCGTTCATGGGGGCGAAGGTCGACCTGGAGCTGGTGTTGGTCGACCGGGGCGACGTCGTGGCGGGCAGTGCCTTCTACGCCACCGACCTCTTCGATCAATCCACTGTAGACCGCCTGCTGCGCCGCTACCTCGCCCTCCTGGAGACCGTGCTCGACCACCCGGACACCCCGGTCGGCCGACTCGGTTTCGACGATGAGGAAGGGCTCGGCGCCTGGAACGACACCGCCGTCGAGTTCGACCTGGACCACGGCCTGCACGAACTGGTCGCCTGCCAGACCGACCACGCACCGGACGAGATCGCCGTGGTGCACGGGCACCGGCAGCTGACCTACCAGGAGCTCGACGAGCTGGCCAACCGGATGGCGCACCACCTCATCGCGCGCGGCCTGAGACCGCGGGAGCCGGTCGGGTTCATGCTCGACCGCTCGATCGAGCTGCCGGTGGCCCTGCTGGGCATCCTCAAGGCAGGCGGGATGTTCATGCCGCTGGACCCCGACCTGCCACCCGCCCGGGTGGACAGGCTCATGGACCGGTCCGGGGCCCGGCTGTGCCTGACCGACCTGGACCTGGACGACCTGGCCGGGTTCCCCGGGACGGCGCCCGACGTGCGGGTCCACCCGGACGACCTGGTGTCGCTCTACTACACCTCCGGCTCCACCGGCGAGCCCAAGGCGGTGGCCAACACGCATCGGGGCTGGGCCAACCGGATGTGGTGGATGCAGCACGAGCACCACCTGATCGCAGGCGAGGGCGTGCTGCACAAGACCGTGCTCAGCTTCGACGACTCGGCGGTGGAGCTGTTCTGGCCGTGGCTGGTGGGCGGGACCGTGGTCATGCTCGACCCGGACGTCCACCGTGATCCGAGGGCCATCCTGCGGGCGCTTGTGGCACACCGAGTGGCGGTGGTGCAGTTCGTGCCGTCCGTGCTCGCATTGTTCCTGGAGGAACTCGACGGGGAATCCGTGGCGGCGCTCGCCGCGCTCCGGCACGTGATCTCCAGTGGCGAGGCACTCCCGCCCGCGCTGGTGGGCCGGTTCCACGAACTGTTGGGGCGGCACGGCTGCCTGCTGCACAACCAGTGGGGACCGACCGAGGTGTCCATCGACGCCACCCTGCACACCTGCCGGGCCGAGGACGCCGCGCGCGACACGGTGCCCATCGGCCTGCCGATCGCCAACTCCCAGGTGCACGTGCTCGACGACGAACAACGACCCCTGCCGCAGGGCGTGGAGGGCGAGCTGCACATCGGCGGTGTCGGGCTGGCCCGGGGCTATTGGAACGATCCGCGCAGGACGGCCGAGGCATTCGTGCCCGATCCGTTCGGGCGTGGTCGGCGGTTGTACCGGACCGGTGACCGCGGGGTGCGCACCGCTGATGGCTCATTGTCGTTCCGCGGGCGCACCGACTTCCAGCTGAAGATCAGGGGCGTGCGGATCGAGCCCGCCGAGATCGAGTGCGCGCTCACCGAGCACGACACCGTGCGGGACGCGGTGGTGCGCAAGTGGGAACCGGCGACCGGCGCGCAGGTCCTCGCGGGCTACGTGGTGCCCGCCGCGGACCGTCGGCCCGATCCGGACGAGCTGCGCAAGCACCTCGCCGAGCGGTTGGCGCCGTACCTTGTGCCCAGCGAGATCATGGTCATCGACGAGCTGCCACGCACCGCGAGCGGGAAGCTCGACCGCAATCGACTGCCCGCACCGAGGCGCCGGGCGGTGGCGGCGGCGGGACGTGCGCCGCGCACCGACAGCGAGCTGCTGGTCGCGGACGTGTGGTCGGAGTTCCTGCCGGTCGACGGGATCGACGCGGACTTCTTCGCGTCCGGCGGGCACTCGTTGCTGGCGAGTCGGATCATCTCCCGATTGCGTCGGGTGCTTGGCATCGACCTGTCGCTGCTGCTGGTGTTCGAGAACCCGACGATCGCGGCGCTGGCGACGGCCGTGGAGCGGGCCGTGGCCGACGAGGCGGGTGAGCGGCGGTGAACCAGTCGCTGGCCGAACGGCTGCGGGCCGCGCGGGCCCGGTTGGCCTCGGTCGAGTCCACCGGGATCCCGCGACGGCCGCCGGGACCGTTCCCCGCCTCCCACGAGCAGGAGCGGATCTGGCTCATCGACCGGATCCTGGGCGGTTCCACCGAGTACAACGTGCCGGACTGCGTCTCGGTGCACGGCACGCTCGACCTCGGTGCATTGGAGACCGCGCTGACCGGGCTCGTGGCCGCGCACGAGGTGTTGCGCACGGTGTTCGTCGAGCAGGACGGGACACCGCGGCCGATCGTGCTGGAGCCGGACCGGGTGCCGGTCACCCGGTTGACCGCGGATGGTCGGCTCGCCGCGCTCGACCTGGCCGCGTCGGCGGCCGAGCGCCCGTTCGACCTCGGTGGCGACCTGCCGGTCCGGTGCACTGTCATCCGCTACGACGCCCAGGCGTGGTTGATCCTGCTCACGGTGCATCACATAGCGACGGACGGGCCGTCGCTCGACCTCATGTGGCGTGAGCTGTCCGCTCGATACGTGGGCTCGGCACCCAGTGTCCCCTCAGTGCAATACGGCGACTTCGCGCACTGGCAGCGGTCGACGAGCGCGAACGACCTGGAGTATTGGCTGCACCGGCTCGCGGACTGCGCAGAGCTGTCACTCGGGCCGCGTCCGGCGACCATCGGGAACGCGGGCGCGGAGCTGCGGTTCACGATTCCCGTCGAGGTCTCGCTGCGGATGCGGAGCCTCGGCACACGACACGGGGTCACGCCGTTCATGGTGTTGCTCGCCGTGTTCAAGGTGCTGCTGTCGCGGCTCAGCGGCCAGGCGGACGTCATCGTCGGGACGCCGGTGTCCGGTCGTGACCGTCCGGAACTGGAGACGGTGCTCGGGCCGTTCGGGAACACCCTGGTCCTGCGCACCGACCTCGCGGGCGCGACCACCTTCTCGGCCGTCCTCGACCGGGTGCGGGAGACCGCGCTCGGCGCGTACGCGCACCAGGCCGCGCCGTTCGCGATGCTGGTCGAGCGGCTGCGACCGGAACGTGAGCTGGGTCGGAACCCGCTGTTCGACGTGCTGTTCGCCTTCGAGGGCACCGGGCCCGTCGCCCTGGAGCTCCCGGGTGCCGAGGTGACCAGGACGCACGTGCCGGGCAGGCGTTCGAAGTTCGACCTGAGCCTGACCCTGGACGACGACGGACGGGGAGTCCTGGCCTGGGCGACGGACCTGTTCGACCACGACTTCGCGCGGCGGTTCGTCGACCGGTACCTGTGGTTGCTCGACGTGCTGACCGCCCGGCCGGACGGCGACCTGTTCGCGCTGATCGAGGACCCGACCGAGGCCCGCGTCCTGGCGGCCTGGGGACAGGGCGTCGAACGGGATCCCGGTGGCCGCGCGCTGCCGGAGATGATCATCGACCAGGCCGGGCGCACGCCGGACGCCGTGGCGGTCGGGTGCTCGGGCGAGGAGCTGACCTACTCCGACCTGGTCGACCGCAGTGGCCGGTTGGCGGCGCGGTTGGTCGACCTGGGTCTGCCCCGTGAGGGCGTGGTGGGCGTCTGCCTGGAGCGTTCGGTGGATCTCGTGGTCGCCCTGCTGGCGATCTGGCGCGCGGGCGGGGCGTACCTGCCGTTGGATGTCCGGCGGGCGGACTACCTGCTGGCCGACAGCGGCGCCCGATTCGTGATCACGGACACCGAGGTGTCGGGGGATGTCCGCGTGATCGGCGTGACCGATCGGATCGCCCCGACCTCTCCGCCCGAGAAGCCGGTCCTCGACCTCGCCCAGGCCGCGTACCTGATCTACACCTCCGGTTCGACAGGTCGGCCCAAAGGCGTGGTCGTCCCGCACCGAGCCGTGCTGAACCTGACCACCGACATGATCGAGCGCATCGGTCTGACCGCGTCGGAAGTGGTCGGTGCGATCACCACGCCCACGTTCGACATCGCCGTGCTCGAACTGCTCGTCCCGCTGGCCGCGGGTGCCCGGGTCGAGTTGGTCGGTCGCGCGGACGCCGTCGACGGGCATCTGCTCGGTGCGGCGCTCACCCGGGTCGGGGCGACGGTGGTGCAGGCCACCCCGGCGAGCTGGGCGATGCTCGTCGCGGCGGGCTGGCCGGGCGGCCGGGTGCGGGCACTGTGCGGGGGAGAGGCGCTACCGGCCGGGTTGGCGGCGGAGATCCGGTCACGCGTCGAAAACCTGTGGAACGTGTACGGGCCGACCGAGACCACGGTCTGGTCCACCGCGCAGGAGATCACGCCGGGCCACGCCGTCGGACTGGGCCTGCCACTGGCCAACACCACGCTGTCGGTGCTCGACGACGGGCTGCGGCCGGTGCCGATCGGCGCCGTCGGCGAGCTGTGCATCGGCGGCCTGGGCGTGGCGCGCGGATACGCGAACCGCGCTGCCCTGACCGCGCAGCGGTTCCTGCCGGACCCGGCGCGACCGGGTGCCCGGATGTACCGCACCGGCGACCTCGTCCGATTCCACCACGACGGCACCCTGGAGTTCATCGGGCGCCGGGACCACCAGGTCAAGATCAGGGGACACCGGATCGAGCTGGGCGAGGTGGAGTCCCGCCTCGGCGAGCATCCCGCGGTCGCCCAGGCCGTGGTGATGGCCCACGGTGTGGACCTCGACCGGGCGCTCGTCGGCTACCTGGTGTGGCGGGACCGGCCGCGGGGCGGGTGGCCGGAGGTCCGGGAGTCCCTGCGCGCGAGTCTGCCCGACCACATGCTGCCCGACATCGTGGTAGAACTGGACCGGCTGCCCACCACGCCCAACGGCAAGATCGACCGACGCGCGCTGCCGCGGCCGACCCGTGCGGGCGGCGGTGTGGCACCGGCGAACGACCGGGAGCGGGAGATCACGGCCATCTGGGCGGACGTGCTGGGGCGCGACGACATCGGGGTGGAGGACGACTTCTTCGCGCTGGGCGGGCATTCGTTGCGGGCCACCCGGGTGGTGGCGGCCGTGCGGAACCGGCTCGGCGTGGACGTGCCGGTGCGCGCGATCTTCGAGAACCGCACGGTGCGGGCCTTGGCCACGGCGATCGATACGGCCCCCACGGCTACCCCGTTGCGGATCGAACGGGACGGCGGTGCCGTTCCGCTGTCGTATGCGCAACGCAGGCTCTGGTTCCTGGACCGGTTGCGGCCCGGTCGGAGCGACTACCTGGTGCCCTCGGTGGTCCGGCTGACCGGGGCGCTCGATCTCGACGCCCTGCACGCGGCGATATCGGGCGTGGTGCGGCGGCACGAGATCCTGCGCACGCGGTTCGTGTTCGACGTCGAACCGGCTCAGGTGGTCGGCGCGGTCGGACCACTGTGGACATCCGTTGTGGACGCCGGGTCGGAGTCCGATGCCCTGGACATCGTGCGGGAGCTGTGTGCTCGGCCGTTCGACCTGGAGAACGGTCCGTTGCTGCGGGCACAGGTGGTCCGGATCTCCGAGCGTGAGCACCTGCTCGCGGTGGTGTTCCACCACGCGGTGATCGACGGCTGGTCGCTTTCGGTGTTCTGGCGCGAGGTCGGCGCCGCACCGGAACACCCGAACCCCGTCCAGTACCGCGACTTCACGCGCTGGGAGTCGACCCGCCGAGGCGAGCACGAGGCCGACCTGGAGTACTGGCGGCGGCGACTGGCGGGCAGCACGCCGACCGAGGTGCCGACCGACCACCCGCGCCCGGTCGAGTTCGACGAGTCGGCGGGACTGGTCGACTTCGTGGTGCCCGAGGACCTGGCCGGGAAGGTGAGCGGCGGACTGCTCGGCGCGACGCCGTTCGTCGTGCTGCTTGCCGGGTTCCTGGCCACGGTGGCGACGGTGTCCGGGCAGCGGGACGTCGTGGTCGGCGCGCCGGTCGCCGGTCGTGGCCGCGAGCGTCCCGAGTTCGCCGACCTGATCGGCCCACTGATCAACACGGTCGCCCTGCGCGTCGAGGTCGGTGCGGACCTGGCGGCGACGGTCGAGCGGGTGCGGGCGGCCGTGCTGGCGGCCGCCGCGCACCAGGACCTGCCGTTCGAGCACCTGGTCGACCGGCTGCGGCCGGAGCGGGACCTCGGCCGCCATCCGCTGTTCCAGATCATGTTCGCGCTGGACGAGGACGAGGTGGCCGGGCTGCGGCTGCCCGGGGTCCGGGTGGAGGCCGTCCTGCCGGGGGTCGCGGCGGCGAAGTTCGACCTGTCGATGACGCTGCGCCGGACCGGCGACCGGCTGACCGGGACCTTGGTGTTCGCGCGCGGCCTGTACGAGGCCGACACGGCGAACGGGCTCATCGACACCTACCTGCGGCTGTTGGCGGCCGCCGTCGAAGCGCCACACAGCCCGCTGAACTCGCTGGACCTGATGGATCCGATCACGGCCGCCGCGCTGGAACCTCGCCCGGCCCGGCTGCCCGTGGCCCGGTGTCTGCACGAACTCGTCGCGTTGAGCGCGGCGACCTGGCCCGACGCGATCGCGGTGCAGGTCGGTGCCGAGTCGATCACCTACCGGGAGCTGGTGGCTCGGTCGCGCCGACTGGCCGCGGGCCTGCGGGCCAGGGGCGCCGGGCCGGGCCGGGTCGTCGGAGTGGTGCTGCCGAGGTCGATCGACCTGGTGGTCGGACTGCTCGGTGTGTTCGAGTCGGGGTCCACCTGCCTGCCGCTGCCGCCGGGACAGCCGTCGGATCGACTCGACCTGCTGCTCGCCGACGCGGGCGCCTGCCTGGTCCTGACCGAGGTCGCCGAGTTCACCGGCACCGACACCGCCGACGTCGGCGCGGCGTTGCCCGCCGTGGCACCGGGTTCGGTTGCGTACCTGACCTACACCTCGGGTTCCACCGGGCGCCCGAAGGCGGTGCCGACGACGCACGCCGCCGCCGTGGACTATCTCGACCACCTGGTCGGCGAGTACGGCGTCGGGGCGGACGACGTCGTGTTGCAGCTGGCGGCGGTGTCGTTCGACGCGGCGATCCGGGACATCGTGGGACCGCTGGCCGCCGGGGCCCGGTTGGTGTTGCTGCCCGAGGACGCCGCCAAGGACCCGTACGCGATCCGACGGGAGATCGTCGCCCGGGGAGTGACGGCGTTGCTTTCGGTGGTGCCGTCCCTGTTGACCGCCCTGACCGCGGTGGAGGGCGAGCCATCCCGGTTGCGGCTCGTGTTGACCAGCGGGGAGAAGCTGACCGGGGCGCTGGCCCGGCGGGCGCGGTGCCTGGGGCCGGATGTCGTCCTGGTCAACCAGTACGGGCCGACCGAGTGCACCCTGACCACGACCTACCACCGCGTCGGCGCCGAGGACCCGGTGCCGATCGGGACGCCCCGGCCGGGTGCCGTGGTGCTGGTGCTCGGCCCGGACGGGCAGGTGCTGCCCCTGGGCGCGCTCGGCGAGCTGTACATCGGCGGACCCGGTCTGACCATGGGCTATCCCGGGCTGCCGCGGTTGACCGCGCAACGGTTCGTGCCCGATCCGTACGGGTCGCCCGGGAGCCGGTTGTACCGGACGGGCGACCTGGGCAGGCGACGGCCGGACGGGCGGCTGGAGTTCCGCGGCCGCGCCGATGACCAGGTCAAGATCCGGGGAGTCCGGGTGGAACCGGCCGAGGTCGAGGCCGTCCTGCTGGACGTGCCCGGGGTGTCCGCGGCCGCCGTGGTCGCCCACGACGTCGGCGAGACCGAACTGGTCGCGTTCCTGGTCTCCGCGGCCGACCCGGCCGCGGTGCGCGCCGAGGTCGCGCGGCGGCTGCCGGACCAACTGCGCCCCGCTCGATACGTCGACCTCGACCGGCTTCCGCTGACCGCGCACGGAAAGTTGGACCGAGCGCTGCTACGGCGCTCGCTGCCTGCTCCGACCCCGGCCGCCGTGGTGGTGCGACCACGGGATCGATCCGAGCTGGAGATCCAGGCAATCTGGCAGCGCGTGCTCGGCCGAGCACCGATCGGGGTGAACGAGAACTTCTTCGAGGTCGGTGGGCATTCCCTGCGCGCGGTCGAGCTCGTCGAGGCGATCCGGCGGGACCTGGGTGTGCGGGTGCCGCTGAACCTGGTGTTCCTGAACCCGACGGTCCAGGCGATGGCGGCGGCGGTCCGGGCCCGCCAGGACGGGCGACCGCGCGGTCTGGTGGTGCGGCTGGCCGCGGCGGACTCCGTCGACCCGCCGCTGTTCCTGGTGCACCCGCAGTCCGGGGAAGTGTGCTGCTACGTCGAGCTCGCGCGCCTGCTCGGTGCCTGGCGGTCGGTGTACGGGATCGAGGCGGCGGGATACAACTCGGACGAGGAACCCTCGACCGACCTGGTGGCCATGGCGCACCGGTACGTGCGTGAGCTGCGGGACGTACGGCCCGCGGGGCCATACCTGCTGGCCGGGTGGTCGTTCGGGGGCAATGTGGCCGTGGAGATGGCGGCCCTGCTGGAGTCCCAGGGCGAGCGGGTGGACTTCGTCGGGGTGTTGGACGCGCGGGACTTCGCCAAGGACGCGACTGAGCGGTGGTACGCCGACACCGACGAGCTCAGCCGGTTCGCGCTGGTCCAGGGAGTCGGGAAGGGACGGTTGGCGGACGCCGACGCGGACACCGTGCGCACCCTGCTGACCGCGCACCTGACCGACCAGAACCGACTGCCGGACAGCGCCGACAGCCACACGGTCCGCCGCATGATCGACGTCTTCACCGCCGACGGCCGCGCGGCCGACGGCTACCGGGCCACCACCGCCGCCACCGCCGACCTGTGGTTGTTCCGAACCCGCGAACGACACCCGACCCTGACCAACCCCGTGGTGGACCCGTCGAGCTGGCGTCGACGCACGCGGGGCGCGCTGCACGTGGTCGACATCCCGGGCAACCACCACGACCTTGCCGGTCCGCCCCATGTGGACGAACTGGCCCGGCTGATGCGGCGGGCGATCGAGGGGGGATCGACATGACCAGGATCGGCATCGTCGGCGGTGTCGGCCCGATCGCCGCAGCCCATTTCTACGAGCGTCTGCTCCGATTGAGCGGGGCCAGCACCGACGAGACCTACCCGGCCGTCGTCCTGGTGGCCGAGCGGGTGCCCAGCCGCGTCGCGCACCTGGTCGGCACCGGCCCCAGCCCGCTGCCGACCCTGATCGACGCGGCCCGACGTCTCGAACGCGCGGGCGCCGGGGTCGTGGCCATCCCCTCGGTGACCACCCACGCCTACCGCGACGACATCGCCGCGGCCGTGCGCGTCCCCGTCTGCGACCTGCTGTCCGACACCGGCGCCGCGCTGGATCGACTGGGCTTCCGCCGCCCGCTGATCCTCGCCACCGAGGCGACGGCCTGCCTGCGCCTGCTCGAACCCCACCTCACAAACGGCACCGAGCCCGAGTACCCGGACCCGGCCGGGCAACGCGTGATCGACGGTCTCATCGACGCCGTCAAACGCCACTCGCCCGCCGAGTCGCTCCGCGCGGATCTGACCGAGTGGCTGGTGCGACGGCTCGGTGCGGAACCGGACTGCGTCCTGCTGGGCTGCACCGAGCTCTCGGTCATCGCCCCGGGGGTCGATCTGCCGGTGCCGGTACTGGACGTCGCGGATGTGTTGGCCAGGTCGGTGTTGGACGTGTTGTAGGAGAGGAGAAGCAGCGATGGAGGACGAGGACGGCCGGGTGTGGACGGTCGTGGTGAACGACGAGGAGCAGTACTCGATCTGGCCCGCCGGGCGCGAGGTGCCGGATGGGTGGCACGCCGTCGGGGTGGAGGGGACGAAGAGCGAATGCCTGGACCACATCGAGCGGGTGTGGGTCGACATGCGGCCCAAGAGCCTGCGCGAGGCCCTGCGCGCACAGGCATGAGGTCCGTCGGGCGCGAGCCCTTGACCCGGTTCGTCGCCGAGGTGTGCATACGGATGGGGGCCGACACCGAGGTGGCGGACGAGGTCGCCACCCATCTCGTGCGGGCGGATCTGTCCGGGCACGGCTCGCACGGGGTGCAGCGGCTGCGGCAGTACGTGGACGAGGCGGACCGGGGTGATCTCGTGCCGTCGGCCCGGCCCGAGGTCGTGCGCGGCCGGGGCGCGGCCACGCTGGTCGACGCGGGCCGTGGCTTCGGGCACTACTCGACCCGGTTCGCGTGCGAGGCGGCGTCGCGGGCGGCGGAGCGGTACGGGGTGGCGACCGTGGTGGTCCGGCGGTCCGGGCACACCGGCAGGCTGGGGCACTACTGCGAGCGGATCGCCGAGGCGGGCCTGGTGGGCTTGCTGACCGTCGGGGCGGCGGGCCCGTCCGTGGGGGCGATGGTGCTGGGCGGCACGGCGCAGCGGTTCCTCGCGGCCAACCCGTGGGCCATCGGCGTCCCCGCGACCCCGGAGGCCGTGGTGGTCGACGTGTCGTCGGCGATGCTGGCCGAGGGGAAGGTCGTCGCGGCGGCGATGCGCTCGACGCCACTCCCGGAGGGGTGCGTGGTCGACGCGGCGCGGCGGCCGAGTCGGGATCCGGTGGACTACTTCGACGGCGGCGGCCTGTTGCCGCTGGGCGGGTTGGTCGCCGGGCACAAGGGCTTCGGCCTCGGGCTGGCGGCCGCGCTGCTCGGCGGCCTGGCCATGATCGACGACGACCGGCCGACGCTCGCCGGGTCGCAGCGGCCGCCGGGGTCGACGGGCGAGGGCGAGATCGCAGGCGTGTGCCTGGTGGTGATCGACCCGGATGTGTTCGGCGGCCGGGAACCCTACGCGGCGGCGGTGTCCCGCACGACGGACCACATCGTCCGCGCGGAAGCCGACGGCGCGACGGTCACCGTCCCCGGTGTACCGGAAAGCAGGCACCGGGCGGCCAACCGCGCCCGGGTACCGGTGGTCGACCGGGTGCTGGCGGACCTGGTGGAGATCGGCGAGCGGTACGGGGTCGGGACGGACCTGGACGGGGAACCGGAGTAGGCGATCGACCTCGCGGTCGTCGGCAGGCGGTACGGGGTCGGATGGAACGGGACGAAGGGAACGGGGTAGGCGATGCCGGCTTGGGTGGCGGAGAGCAGGGCGTACCTGGAGCGGTGGATCGACGAACAGGGGGTCGATCGCGGCGCGTTGGCACGTGTTCTGGACGGAATGGACCTCAGCGCGACCCGGGAGCCGAGCACGGAGCGATCGGTGCAACGACCCGAGGTGCTGGTCCCGGGACTGACCGCGAGTCCCTGGTGGGACAGCGCGAGCTTCCCCTGGTTGTCCGATCTTGAGGAGGCGTTCCCCCGGATCCTGGCGGAGTTCACCGAGGTCGGCGGCCTCTCCGCCGACAACGCGGTGAGTCATCCGAACACCGGCAACCTCGCCCGGTCGGGCACCTGGAGCGCGTACTACTTCTACCTGCTCGGCCAGGAGTACTCCGACCACCTGGCCGCCTGCCCGGACACGGTCACGGCATTGTCCACTCTGGACGGTGTGCGCGAGTCGGGGATGTGCTACTTCTCGATCATGTCGCCGGGCGCGCACGTGGCCCCGCACTGCGGGTTCGTCAACACCCGGTTGCGCTGCCACCTGGGGCTGGTGGTCCCCGAGGACGGTTGCCGGATGCGGGTCGCCGACGAGACCAGGACGTGGGCGGACGGGCGGGCGTTCGTGTTCGACGACTCGTTCGAGCACGAGGTGTGGAACGACAGCGGCGCCGGCCGGGCCGTGCTGCTGTTCGACGTCTGGCACCCGGAGCTGACCGAGATCGAGAAACGCGCCCTCGCGCACATGATGACCGTGTGGAAGACCTTCCTGTACCGGGACAACTGACCGTGACCACCGAACCGTGGCAGTGCGCGGGCTGGGCCATGGTGAAGTCCACCGGCTTCGGCTTCGAGCTGCTCGACGACCTGCGGGTGCGCACCGGGACCGACGAGGAGCGGATCGCCGAGTGCGTCCGCAGGCTGGCGCGCACCTGCGCCGACCCGCGCTTCCTGGAGGCGGTGCTGCTCTCCAGCCGCACCGCCCACGACCAGCTGCGCGGCGGCCTGGGTGCGGGGTGGCGCTCGAAGGACCGGCGCAAGGTGCTGGTCGCCGCGATGTACCTGCAACGGTTCTGCGCCAAGAACGAGAGCACCAGCTTCTTCGGCCCCGTCTACTGGGCCCCGGTGGGCGGGACCGAGGACGTCCGATTCGACCCGGGCGCGGGCGGCCCGCCGACCCTGGAGACCCAGTGGACGCACTGGGCGGCCCAGGCGGTGGCCGACGCGATGAGCGCCGACCCGGAGGTCCTGCCCCATATCAGGCCACGGATTCCGGCCAACCTCGTGCGGCGCGGTGACCGGCACCTGTCCGTCCGCTACGGGGACTGGCCCATCGAGGTGGTCGAGCTCGAAGGCCCGTGCACCGACCTGGGACGAAGGATCCTGGCGCACTGCGACGGGGTCGCCACCCCGGCCGGGATCGCGGAGTCGGTCGGCGCCGAACTGTCCACAGTGGTCGAATCACTCGCCGAGCTGGCCCGTCGCGGCCTGGTGACCTGTCACGTCCAGGTGCCGTACGGCCTGCTCGACCCGCTGCGTCCGCTGATCGACTTCGCGGCGGAACTCCCCGACGACACCTGGTCCACCGTCCTGACCGACCTGGACGCACACCGCCACGCCGTGCATGCCGCACATGCCACCCCCGACCGACCGGCCGTACTCGACGCCGCGGACGCCGCCTTCACCGCCCTGACGGGGAGCCCGGCACAGCGCAACGCGGGCCGCCACTACGCGGATCGCACCATCCTCATCGAGGACGGGCACTTCGCCTGGACCGACCTGACACTCGGGGGACCGGTGCACGGATATCTCCGAGACGAGGCTCCGATCGTCCTGGACCTGCTGTTCGAGCTGTCCCTGGAACGCCGCCGCCGCAGGGTGCGCGCCGTCACGGCCTGGTTCACCGACACCTTCGGCACCGCCGTGGTCCCGCTCGACCAGGTGATAGCCGCCGCCGACCTCCGCGAACAGCTGCGCGCCCTGGACGACACCTGCCGCGCCGACGGCCCCTCCGCGATCACCGATCTGCTCCTCGCCGACACCGACCGCGCGCGGGTCGAGGTGGACCTGGACCGGGCCAGGCACCACGCGGCCCGGATCGACTTCGACACCTGGTCCGTCGCGGGTGCCGACCTCTTCATCGACGCCCGTGGCGTGGCCGACCTCGACGCCGACGACTTCCGGGTGGTCGTCGGCGAGGTCCACGGTCTGCACGACCAACTGCTCCAGGGCCTCTGGCCCGCCCTGCACCCCTGCCGCGCCGACTTCGAGGCCGAGATCGGCAAGCTCGTCGCGGGCCTCGCCGACGGCCGGATCTGCGACCCGGTGCTCGCCCACGGCCGCAAGACTCTCGCCCGTGCCGAGGTGCTCCCCGAGGTCGAGTTCCTCGGCCGCAGCCCGCGTGGCCCCGGCGAGGTCTGCCGGGCCGCCGACCTCGTCGTCCGGCTCGACGGCGGCCTGCTCGTCCTGGAGAGCCCAACCCTGGGCCGGGTCCACCTGACCAGGCCCCCGACCTACTCCTGGGACGCCGAGGTCGAGTCGGTCTTCAGCCCGTTCTGCGGTGCCCGGCTGATCGGCGCCGAGGACATGTTCCGCACCCTCGACGGCCACGCGCACCTGCCGCGCCTCACGATCGGCCGCACGGTCGTGCACCGGGAGACCTGGCGCGTGCCACCGGAACCGCGGCCATGGACCAGCCTGTCGCCACGCAACCAGGCCGAGGTCCGTGCCCTGCGCGAGCGCCTCGGCCTGCCCGACCAGGTCTACGCCAGGTTCCAGGGCGAGCCGAAGCCGGTCTTCGTCGACTTCGACATCCCGGTCCTGGTCGACCTGTTCGCCCGGCACCATGCGCGCGCGACCGGCCCGACGGTGATCACCGAGATGCTGCCCGGCCCGACCGGTCTCTGGCTGCGCGACCACGACGGCAGGCACACCGGCGAGCTGCGGTTCGGCTACTACCGGCGACAGGGGCGCAGGTGAGCGCGGCGCACCGGCGACTGGCCGACGACCCGCCGGTCACCCGGACGCCGGTCGCGCGGTTCGACCTGCCGCTGCCGGACCGGACCTGCCGCCTCGTGCTGAAGCTGGAGGGTGCCAACGAGTTCGGCTCGATCAAGGCCCGCACCGCGTACGGGCTGGTGGCGGCGTTGGAGCGGCAGGGCGTGCTGCGTCCCGGCGGCGCCGTGGTGGAGTCGTCGTCCGGGAACCTCGGGGTGGCGTTGGCGGGCATCTGCCGCCGTCGCGGGTACCGGTGCACGATCGTCGCGGACACCGACACCCCCGAGGTCGTGCGGGACCTGATCGTGGGCGAGGGCGCGGAGCTGGTGGTCGTGCCGCGCAGGCCGGAGGGCAACGCAGTCGCCGACCGGCTGGCCACCGTGCGGCGGATCCTGGACGAACAGCCAGACACCGTGTGGACCAACCAGTACGGCAGCCTCGCCAACCCCGAGGTGCACCGCGACTCGACCGCGCCCGAACTGGCCGACGACTGCGCCGGGGACGGGCTGCGCGCGGTGGTGGCCGCCGTGTCCACCGGCGGGACCGCCGCCGGGCTGTCCGCCTACCTGCGCCGCCACCTGCCCGAGCTGACCATGATCGTGGTCGACGCCGTCGGCTCGGCGGCCACCGGAGGGGCGGCCGGGCCGCGCCCGCGCAAGATCCCCGGCTTCGGCTCAGGTCGCCGCTCGGACTTCCTCACCGACGTCGACTGGGACCTGCGGATCCTCGTCGCGGACGACCACGCCGCCCAGGCCTGCGCGGTCTTCCGCGACGCCACCGGCCTGGCGCTCGGTGGCTCGGCGGGCGGCGCGGTGCTCGGCGCGACCATCGCGGCCCTGCGCGACCCCGGCCTCACCGGCATCGGCGTCGTCTGTGCCGACCTCGGCCGGGCCTATCGGAACACGATCTACGCCGACGACCGCCGGTACCCCGACCCGCCCGACCCCGAGGTGCTCGCCGCGCTCCGGGTACTGGGCGACGCCAGGAGCGGCCGGTGACCACCCGACGGGAACAGGAGGTCAGGATGGACACCCCCACCTTCACGACGGTGAGCGGACGACAGGTGGCCGAGATCCTGCGCGGCAGGCACGCCGAGGTCGTCGGGCTCGTCCGCGACAGCTACCTCGCGCACGGCGAGGGCCGCACGGTCAACCCGCCCAGCGCCTTCCTTCGCTTCCCGGACCGGCCGCGCGACCGGGTGATCGCCCTGCCCGCCGCGCTGGAGACCGTCAACGGGGTCAAGTGGATCTCCAGCAGGCCCGGCAACCTCGACCTCGGCCTGCCCCGCGCCGCCGCCGTGCTGGTCCTCAACGACCCGGTCACCGGCTTCCCCTACGCCTGCCTGGAGGGCGCGGTGATCAGCGCGTCGAGGACCGCCGCCTCCGCCGCGCTGGCCGCCCGGGTGCTCACCGAGCAACGCGGGACACGTCCCACCCGGCTCGGGATCATCGGCGCCGGGTTGATCGCGCGGTACATCCACGAGTACCTGGACGCCACCGGCTGGCGGTTCGACCGGATCGCCGTGCACGACCTGCACGAGCAGTACGCGCACCGGTTCGCGGAGTATCTCGACGCCGACGTCTCGGTGCACACCGACCCCGGTGCGCTGATCGAGTCCTCGGACCTCGTGGTGTTCGCGACCACCGCCACCACCCCGCACATCGGTGAGCAGGCCTGGTTCCGGCACCACCCGCTGGTCCTGCACGTGTCCCTGCGCGACCTCACCCCGGAGCTGATCCTGGACTGTCACAACGTGCTCGACGACATCGACCACTGCCTGGCGGCAGACACCTCGGTGCATCTGGCGGAGCAACACTGCGGCGATCGGCGGTTCGTGCACGGCTCGATGTACGACGCGCTCACCACCGGGCTCGCCGTGCCCCGGGACCGGACCGTCGTGTTCTCCCCGTTCGGCATGGGTGTCCTCGACCTGGCCGTCGGTCGCTTCGTGCACCGGGAGGGGACCAGGCTCGGCCTGCTCGACCCGGTGCCCGACTTCTTCAGCACGCCCGCGATGTCCTGGACGGGGGCCCGGCCATGACCCCGACCCTGGTGTGCGTGCCATTCGCGGGCGCGGGCGCGTCGTTCTTCCGACCGTGGCGGGCTCTCGCACCCGACCTGGAGATCCTCGCCGCGCAGTTGCCCGGCCGGGAACGGCGGATCGACGACCCGCCGTACCGGGACGTGGCGGCCGCCGCCGACGGCCTGTACGCCGATCTGTTCGGTGGACTGGGCGGCGGGCAGCCGGTGGTGTTGTTCGGGCACAGCCTCGGTGCCGTGATCGCCTACGAGCTCGCGCACCGGCTGGCGGCCAAGGCCGAGGTCACCGTGGCCGGACTGCTGGTCAGCGGCTCGCCGGGCCCGTGGACGCAACGCGAGCGGCGCGCGACCGGCCTGCCGGACGACGAGTTCCTCGTCCGCGTCGCGCAGTTCGCCGGGTACACCCACGAGGCACTGGCCTACCCCGAGATGCGGGAGCTGATCCTGCCGGTGCTCCGCGCGGACGTGGAGATGCACGAGGCATACCGGTCGGAGAACCTCACCGCGCTGACCGTGCCGATCCACTCGATCCGGGGCGAGCGGGACGGCCTGGTCACCGCGGCGGAGGCAGGCGAATGGTCCGAGGCCACCACCGGCCCGTTCGACTACGTCGAGGTCGACGGCGGCCACATGTACCTGACCGAGAACGCGCGGCCGATCCTCCGCCTGGCCGCGACGTTGGCCGGGAAGGGGTGAACCGTGCGTCTGGCAGGCAAGACCGCGGTGGTCACCGGGGCGGCCCGGGGGATCGGCCGGGCCTGTGCGGCGGCGTTCGCCGAGGAGGGCGCGGACCTCGTGCTGGTGGACATCGCGGCCGATCTGCTCGGTGTGCCCTACCCGCTGGGCTCGGCGAGCCAGCTCGCGCACACCGCCGACCTGTGCCGTGCGCACGGGGTCGCCGTGCACACCGAGGTGGTCGACATCCGGGACATGGCCGCCGTGCGGGCCGTGGCCGACGCGGCGGAGGAGCGGTTCGGTCGGATCGACGTGCTGCTGAACAACGCGGGCATCGCCGCCCCGGCGGGCAGGCCGGTGCACGAGACGAGTGAGGCGGACTGGGCGCTGATGCTCGACGTGAACCTCTCCGGCGCCTGGCGGATGACCAACGCGGTCGCCGGGCGGATGAGCGCGCGCCGCGCGGGCAGCGTGATCAACGTGTCGTCCACGGCGGGGCTCGTGGGATACCGGCACTTCGCGGGCTACGTCGCGGCCAAGCACGGCCTGATCGGCCTGACCAAGGCGGCGGCCCTGGACTACGGGCCGTCCCGGGTCCGGGTCAACGCCATCTGCCCCGGTTCGGTGCGGGACACGCCGTGGGTGGAGGGTCGGATGCTGGCCGAGATCGCGCGGGCGCTGGACGTGCCGGTCGCCGAGCACGAGTCGACCTTCGTGCTGGCCCAGCCGATGAACGCCCTGGTCGAACCGGAGGACGTCGCCGCAGCCGCGCTCTGGCTCGCCGCCGACGAGTCCGCGCGGGTGACCGGGTCCGTGGTCACCGTCGACGGCGGGTTCACGGTCCGATGAACATCGCCGGGAGGACGACCGTGGATCACTGCCACGCAGTGCGCGTCCGGCTCACCGAGCCGGTCGATCTCGCCGGGATCACGAGAGTGTGGCGGGAACCGGTCCCGGCCGCCGCCGACGAGCCACTCGCGATCCGGCGCAGGCAGGCCGAGTTGCACCGGCCGGTGACGGCGGATCCCGGTGTGCGGGCCGTGCTGCTCACCTACTCCGATCACCGCGCCGATCTCATTCTGGTGGCGCACCGGGCCGCTTTCGATCAGGCGTCCCTGTTCAAGCTGGTGCACCGGGAGCCGCCCTGCTCCGACATAGCCGAATGGGATTCGGATCACGGGGCGGAGCGTCCCGACTGGGGCCTCGGTG
Source organism: Actinokineospora enzanensis DSM 44649 (assembly GCF_000374445.1). Taxonomy (GTDB): domain Bacteria; phylum Actinomycetota; class Actinomycetes; order Mycobacteriales; family Pseudonocardiaceae; genus Actinokineospora; species Actinokineospora enzanensis. Next base: position 89,404 of record NZ_KB894403.1, read on the forward strand.
ATCCGGCGCGCGGTGACGAGATCGGAACACATGAACTGCCGATCGACACCGGCGACGAATCCCTGTGGTCCACCGCGCTGGATTCGGTGCTGGCCCGGTATGGGGAAGGCGACGCCGTCGGTCTCCTGACCCGACCCGAGGCCACGGAACAGTTCGAATACCTTCCTTGGCGCACGCCTCCGTTCCCGCTGACCCTCTCGCTTTCCCCGTCGACCCTGCGTTGCACCTACCGACTCGACACATTCGCCCCGACCATCGCGGAGCAGTTCTGCCGCCATTTGGTCAGGGTCCACCGACTGATCCGTGGCGCGCAGCCGACGACCGACTTGCTGGATCCCGGCGAACGGGCTCGCGTGATCGCCGACGGCGACGGCGGCGCCCTGCCCGAACCCGCCCACACCTCACTGTCGTCCGCCTTCACCGCGCAGGCCACCGCTCACCCCGACTCGATCGCGGTGTCCGACGGGGAACACCGCCTCACCTACGGAGAACTCGACCGGCGGTGCACCCGCCTGGCCCAAGGTCTGCGTGCGCTGGGCGTACGGACCGGTGATCGCGTCGGCGTCTGCCTGCCCCGCTCGGTCGACCTCGTGGCCCTGCTGGTCGCCGTGGTCCGCGCGGGCGCCGTCTCCGTGCCCTTGGACCCGCGACACCCCGCCGACCGACTGGCCTACCTCGCCGAGGACGCCGCCGTCACGATCATCGTGACGCCCCTCGAAGACCCACCGGTCAGCGGAGTCCCGGCGGTACACCCGGACGAACTCGACAAGCTCGGCACGGACACCCCGATGGATCCCCCGGCCGCTGGCGCAGGCTACGTCATCTACACGTCCGGATCCACCGGTCGCCCCAAGGGAGTCCTTGTCCCACAACACAATGTGCTGAGCCTCGTGGACGCCACCCGCGCTGACTACGACCTCGGCCCACGGGATGTCTGGACTCTGTTCCACTCCTGCTCGTTCGACTTCTCGGTGTGGGAGTTGTGGGGCTGCCTGCTCACCGGTGGACATCTGGTGATCGTCCCGCACTGGGTCGCCCGCGCCCCGGAGCGATTCCACCGGTTGCTTCGGGAACACCACGTGACGGTATTGAGCCAGACCCCTTCCGCTTTCCGCCAACTGTGCGACATAGACCGAGACCACCGCCCGGAACTCGCCGTGCGGCTGGTCGTGTTCGGCGGCGAGCCATTGGATCCGAGCGACCTGCTGCCCTGGTTCGACCGCTATCCGGAATCCCGCTGCCGCATGGTGAACATGTTCGGTATCACCGAGACCACCGTCCATGTCACTGCGCTGACAGTCGACCGCGGTGACGCGCTCCGACGATCCCGATCGGTCGGCCGGGCCCTTCCCGGTTGGCAGGTGTACGTACTGGACGCCGATGGCGACCTCGCCCCGACCGGCGTCCCCGGCGAAATACACGTCGCGGGTGTGGGCGTGGCACTCGGATACCTCAACCGACCCGGCCTGACCGCCGACCGATTCCGCCCCGACCCTTTCCGCGGCGGTCGGATGTACCGCTCGGGGGACAAGGGCCGAATGCTGCCCGACGGCACCCTGGAACACCTGGGCAGGCTCGACTCCCAGGTCAAGATCCGCGGCTTCCGCATCGAACCCGACGAGATCCGCGAGGTGCTCCGGGAGGAACCCGGGGTCCGCGCGGCCGCCGTGGTGGTGCGCAGGGCGGACCCGGACGACGCGGCCACCGCCCGCATCGACGCCTACGTCGTCCTCGACACGGCCACCGTCGCCGACGTCCGCCACCGCGCCACCCGCGTCCTGCCCGAGTACATGCGCCCGGCCACCATCACCGCCGTGGCTGCCTTTCCGTTGACCCTCAACGGAAAACTCGACGTCGACCGGCTTGCGGCCCCGGCGGTCGAGCCGGTGCGCCAGGACGGCGCGTGCGGCCTGCTGGACATCTGGCGCGACGTGTTGGGCGTGCCCGTCGCGGAGGACGACGACTTCTTCGAGCTGGGCGGCAACTCGCTGCTGGCGGTGCGGCTCGCCGCGCGGATGCGGGAACGCGGCTGGCCGCGGTTCGACCTGCGTGAGCTGTACCGCCGACCGACCGCGCGCCTGCTCGGCGAGGCGCTGGGCAGTCAGGGCGAGCCGTCGGAGGTGGACGGCTGACCGGCCGCGGTTCGAAGTCGGGTCGGGGGTAGGGCTGTGCGGTATTGATCAACAGGGCATGCTGCTGGGATGGAGTCAGAGGACGGGAGTGCCGCGCCGGGGCCGCTGCCCGCCGTGCGCGAGGTGTTGGCCGGGCGCTACCAGCTGGAGGACGTGATCGGGCTGGGTGGCATGGCCCAGGTGTACCGGGCCTGGGACCTGCGGCTGGACCGGTACGTCGCGATCAAGGTGCTGCGCTCGGACCCGGATCCGGAGGTCGGCGGCGAGTGGCGGTTCGCGGCCGAGGCGCGGATCCTGACCAGCCTGTCGCACCCCGGGCTGGTCACCATCCACGACGTCGGCAGCCATGGGCCGCACCCGTTCCTGGTGCTGCGCCTGATCGACGGGCCCACCCTGCGCCGGGAGATCGGCGACAGCGGGCCGATGCCGCTGGAGCGGGTCCGGCGGCTGGGGGCGCGGCTGGCCGAGGCGCTGGCCTACGTGCACGACAACGGTGTGGTGCACCGGGACGTGAAGCCGTCCAACATCCTGCTCGACCACGGTGACGGGGCCGTGCTGGCCGACTTCGGCCTGGCCCGGATCATGGACGGGCCGCGGCGGACCAGCAGCGGCCGGATGACCGGCACCGCCGCCTACCTGGCCCCCGAGCAGGTGACCGGCGCCGAGGTCGGCTACCCGGCCGATGTCTACGCGCTCGGTCTGGTGCTGCTGGAATGCGTCACCGGCAAGCAGGAGTACGAGGGCGGCGAGGTGGAGACCGCGGTGGCCCGGCTGCGCCGCCCGCCCGTCGTGCCCCGGCACTTACCCGACGAGGTCGTCCGGCTGCTGCTGTTGATGACCTCCCTGTCACCCCGCCGCCGTCCGACGGCGGAGCGCTGTGCCGACCTGCTGGGCGCGCCGCTGAAGCGGCCGGACGTCGTGTCGGTGGACGTGCCGCGTCGGTCCCGCAGGCGCGCGGTGATCCTCGCGGGCTCGGCGGCCGCGCTGGTCAGCGCGGGCACGTTGTGGTGGGCGCTGTCCGGGCCCGACAAGTCCACGCCATCGCCCGCGTTGCCGCCCGCACCCACCGGGACGACGACACCCGCGGCGCCCACTTCCTCGACCATCGACAGTCCGACCATCGTGACAGACACCACCGGCGCGCCGCCGGTCCGCACGTTGTCGAACACCGCCGTACCCGTCGCTCGGGTGCCGGATACGACGGTGGGCACCACGACAGCCGGGACGATCACCACGACGTCCGATCCGGAGACCATGTCGACCTCGACGACGACGGTCCGGCTGCCGCCCGGCCAGTCCCGGAAGAAGGACAAGACCACGACCGTCCACCCGACCGACTGACTCCACAATGGACGGACGGTCGTCGCAGGTGGCGGGCTAGCGCCCCAGGTGCACCGAGGCGTGCTGGTAGACCCTGGACCGGGTCGGGTCGGCCTCCGGCATGTTGACCTTGTAGCACAGGCCCGCGATGGTCTGCGGCTCCTCGCCCGAATGCCGGAACGGCAGCGGCTCGTGCCAGCGCCGCGGGTCGACCGCGGCTGTCGCTGTGATCAACGCCTCGCGCACGGTGCGGAAGCGCTCCTCGACCAGGTGCGCGGGCAGCAGCCTGCCCGCGCCGACCCCGCCGATGTTCAGCGCCCGGCCGCATTCCCTTGTCTCCCAACGGGAGTCCACGTACCAGTGGGCGCGGCCCGCGAGCGCCTCGGTGAGCACGCCCAGCACGATCTCGTCCCACATCGACACGTGGATCACCAGGTCGGTGACGCACATCGGGTCGTCGCCGAGCGGGTTGTGGTGGATGGCCGGGGGAGTGTCGGCGGTGATCGCGGCCAGCAGGTGGTCGCGGTCGGTCGCCAGCGCCCGGCAGGCGGTGTCCCGGTCCAGGTAGTCGGCCATCTCGTCAGCTCCCCGCCTGGGCCTCGGCCTCGCGCCGCAGCTCGCCGGAGAAGTCGAGCACGCCGCCCGGGTGCGCGAACGAGCGCGCCCGGCCCGCGCTGGTGCGGCGGACCACCGTCAGGCTGTTCTGCGTGATCTTGTGCGGCTCCAGCAGGTTGACCAGCTCCAGCTCGCCGGGGCGCTTGCGCTGGATCTTGCCGAGGTAGTCCAGGATGGCCTCGCCCTCGGGGTAGGTCATCAGGTAATGCATGATCAACAGGCCGCCGTCCGGGTTGATCAGGTCCCAGAAGTGGTCGAAGAAGTACAGGCATTCCCAGGCGTCGACCCAGGCCAGGTCGATCGGCGCGAAGTCGGCGGGCAGCAGCTCGCGGCAGTCCCGGATGTTGGCGTTGATCACCTGCACCCGGTCGGCCAGGCCGAGCTCGCCCAATACCTCAAGCACCCGCCCGGCGGACGAGTCGGGGATCGACAGGTCGTCCACCGCGATGAACCGCGGCCGGTACGGCTCCAGGTAGAAACCCGGTGCGCGCAGGGCAGGATCGCCGTACAGCCAGGACTCGTCCAGCTCGCGTCCGTTGCCCAGATGATCGGACGTCTTCGCGGCCAGCGCGGCCGACTCCGCCTCGACCTCGGCCGCCACGTCGGCCAGCGCCGCCGCGAGGTACGGAGTGGTATATCCCATACCGACCTCCAGCACCCGCCGCGGCCGGATCATCCGGACCACGGAGGACAGCAGCGGGGCCACCACATCGGTGCCCGCCGCGGGCACCCGCAGCTTGTCGACGGCCGTGTGGAACGCCGCGTCGAACATCGTTTCCCCCTTCTCGGGAAGGTCAGGCCGCGCGGACGACAGGCGTCCACGCCGGACGGAGCCGCGCGGGCGGACGTTCGTCGACATGGGACGGCGCCAAGCCGTCCCGGTCGGACCGGTGCGTCTCCGCCCGGTGCCGAATGATGATCATCGGAGGGCGGTCCCGCCTGCCATCAATCGAGGTCGCGGTCCCGCCGGGACGGTCGGGCCTGCCGCACACCGGGACGTGACCACACGTCCCCGGCCGACAAACGCGATCGCCATGGCCCGAACTGTACACATGGGCCGGTGTGGAAAGTGTGTCATTCGCAAGTTGAACCGTCGACTATCGGTTTGAGCCGAACGGAGTATTGAGACCGCTTGGCGCCGCCGCTACCTTGGGCACCGACACGGGGTGGTTTTCGGAATTCCGTCGGGGTCTCGAATTTCGTATGGCGGCGAATCCTTGCTATTCGTGGGCCGATGCCCGGCCGGTTCCCGGGCGCGGCGGCCTTGGCTATTCGTAAAGCATCCGGCGAGGTTCGGGCTCATTTGATTAATGCTTGGGACAAAAGGGGGAGATCGGTGCGTTCCGAGGAACACACTGTGCTGTCGCTCGTCCGGGACCAGGTGGCGCTGCGGCCCGGCGCGGTCGCCGCTGGCGACGCGACCGGCCGCGTGCTGACCTACCGGGAACTGTGGGACCTCGCCGGGACGCTGGCCGCCGGGCTGGCCGCGCACGGCGTCCGCCGCGGCGACCTGGTGGCGGTCGGCATGGACCCGTCCATCGACCTGGTCGTCGCCTTCCTCGGCATCCTCCGCGCGGGCGCCGCCTACCTGCCGCTGGACAACCGCGCCCCGGACGACCGGCTCGCCGCGGTGCTCGACGAGGCCGCTCCCGGCGTCGCCGTGTGCTCGGCCCAGGACGCCACCGAACCCCGCTGGGCCGCCCGCCTGCCCGCGGACCTTCCCCTGCTCACCGTGCCTACCGAGGTCGGCACCGCTACCGCCCCCGAGGTGGGGATCACCCCGGAGGACCCGGCCTACGTCGCCTACACCTCGGGTTCCACCGGCCGCGCGAAGGGCGTCATCGTCCCGCACCGCGCGGTCGTGCGGCTGGTCACCGGCGCGGACTACTGCCCGGTCGGCCCGGACGACCGGGTCGCGGGCCTGTCGAACCCGGCGTTCGACGCGACCACCTTCGAGGTGTGGGCGCCGCTGGCCGTGGGCGGCGCCGTCGTCGCGGTGCCCTCGCCGGTCCGGCTGCCCATCGACGAGTGGGTGGCCGCGCTCGCCGCGCTGTCGATCACCACCCTGTTCCTCACCACCTCGCTGTTCCACTCCATCGCCCGGGAGCGTCCCGCCGCGTTCCGGAACCTGCGCTTCCTGGTCGTCGGCGGCGAGCAGCTGGACGCCGAGATGGTGCGCCGGGTCCTGGACGCCGACCCGCCCGGTCGCATCGTCAACGGCTACGGCCCCACCGAGACCACCACGTTCGCCGCCGCGTTGGCGTGCTCGGCCGAGGTCATGCGGGACGTGCGGCGCACGCCGATCGGCTTCCCCCTGCAGAACACCACGCTGCACGTGCTCGACGACGAGCTGCGCCCGGTGCTCGACGGCGAGACCGGCGAGCTGTGCGTCGGCGGCCCCGCCGTCGCGCTGGGCTACCTGGCCAGGCCGGAGCTGACCGCCGAGCGGTTCGTCGACCTCCCGGACGGCGGCGAGCGCGTCTACCGGACCGGTGACCTGGCCAGACGGCTGCCGACCGGGGCCTACGAGGTGCTCGGCCGCAACGACCGGCAGGTCAAGCTGCGCGGGTTCCGCATCGAGCCGGCGGGCGTCGAGCAGGTGGTCGCCGGGACCGGCCTGGTGGACGCGGTGTTCGTCGAGAAGGTCGGCGATGGCGCGCTGGCGACCCTGGTCGGATTCGTCCTCCCGACCGCGGACACCGCCGGCGACACCGCCGATGACCTGCCCATTCGGCTGCGCGCGCGGCTCGCCGACGAGCTGCCCGACTACATGATTCCGGGCCGTTGGGTCGTCTTGTCCGAGGTGCCGCTCGGGCCGACCGGGAAAGCCGACCGAAACCGCCTGATAGCACAGTTGGCGACCGGAAATCCTCCGGTCGAGGATAGTGCCGTCGACGACCTTTGCCGTATTTGGCAGGAAGTTCTGCGGATACCAAGGGTTGACCCGCAGGACAACTTTCTCGATTTGGGCGGAAATTCGCTACTCGCCGTTCAAGTGGTGTCCAGGCTCAATCCGATGCTGGTGGACGGCGTGGAACCGTGGGAAATCCTGGTCGCCGAGTCGGCCGCCGAGCTCGGCGCGCGGCTGCGCTACTCGGGGGCCGAGCGATGACCGACCAACCCGCGCTACGCGCCCGCGGTGCCCGCGTCGCGCCGCTCTCCTTCGCCCAGGAACGGCTGTGGCTCGTCGACGCCGCCGCGCCCGGCTCCCCGCTGTACAACGTGCCGCTGTACTTCCGCTGGAACGGCACTGTGGACGTGGACGCGCTGCGCTTCGCGCTGTTGGCCGTGATGGCCAGGCACGAGGTGCTCCGGACGACGTACGCGGTCGTGGACGGTGACCGGGTCCAGGTGGTCGGCGAGCCGCGGATCCGGGTGGCGGTCGTCGATCACGACCCGGCTACCGAGGCGCGGCGGGCCTTCGACCTCGCCACCGAGCCCCCGGTCCGCTGCGCGGTCTGGCGTGGACTGTCGACCGACTCCACTGACTCCGCCGACTCCGCCGACTCCGCCGACTCCGCCGATGACACCGTCCTGCTCACCATCCACCACATCGCCGTGGACGGCTGGTCGCTGCCCACCCTGGTCGCCGACCTCGACGCCGCCTACGACGCGGTGCTCGCGGGCCGCGACTCGACCCTGCCCGCACCGTCCATCCAGTACGCCGACTTCGCCGCCTGGGACCGGGAGACGTTCGACCCGGACCTGCTCGCCGGGCGCGCGGCCGAGCTGGCGGACGTGCCCAGCGGCCTGCGTCTCGGCGGCGCCCGCACCGGCCCGGACGCCGCGCTCGGCACGAATACCGGTGCGTGGCACCAGTTCCCGATCGCGGCCGAGACCCGCGCGGCGGTCGACGAGCTGGCGCGGGCGGTGCGGGCCACGCCGTTCGTGGTGTTCCTCGCGGTCTACGCCGAGGTGCTGAGCCGGTGGTCCGGCCGGGAGGAGTTCCTCGTCGGCGCGGTCACCGCCAACCGCACCCGGGTGGAGACCGAGGACCTGGTCGGCTTCTTCGTCAACACCGTGCCGCTGCGCTGCGCGGCCAAGGGCAGGACCTTCGCCCAGCGCTGCGCCCAGCTGCGCGGCGAGGCGTTCCGCTCGATGACCTACCAGCGCGTCCCCTACGACCGGCTGGCCGCCGCGCTCCCCGGCCGCGGCCTGGTGGAGGTCGGGTTCGCGCTGCAGAACATGCCCGCGCCCAGCTCGACCCGGTGGTCCGCGCCCGAGGTGCTGCCGACCGGCACGGCGAAGTGGGACGTGCTGCTGGTCCTGGAGGACACCCCGGACGGTTCCGGCGCCATGTTCGGCACGCTGGAGTTCGACCTGGGCCGCTACCCCGCCGAACTGGGCGGACGACTGGCCGCGGACTACACCGCGCTGCTCGACCACGTCCTGTCCGCGCCGGAGGCCCCGCTGGCCGACTTCGCGCTGCCGTACGGCCCGCTCGCGTCGCCCGAACCGCTCGCCCGACCGGGGATCCCGGACACCGAGCCCGACACGCACGAGCTGACCGGCCACGAGAAGCGCGCGGCGGGCCTGTTCCGCGAGGTGCTCGCCGAGATCGGCGCGCGGGTGGCGGACCTGGGCCGGAACTCGAACTTCTTCATGCTCGGCGGCCACTCGCTGCTGGCCATGACGATGGTCGAACGCGCCGCCCGCCACCACGGCATCGCCGTGCGGCCCAGCGACTTCCTCGCCGAGCCGACCGTGGCCCGCCTGGGCGCGCTGCTCGCGGCAGGCGAACGCGGCCCGGACACCGGGCACACCACCACACAGTCGGAACCGACGGAACCCCGCCCGGCGACCTCCACGCAGCAGCGGTTCTGGTTCCTGGACAGGATTCCCGAGCTGCGCTCGGCGTACCTGGTGCCCACGATCGTGGACTTCCCCGCGGGTGTCGGCGTCGACCGGCTGCGCGCGGCGATCGACACCGTGCTCGCCCGGCACCCGATGCTGCGGGCCAGGTTCCGGTTGGACCGCAAGCTCCGGTGCGTCGTCTACACGACCGACGCCGAGCCCGCCCGCGCCACCGTCACCGACGCGCGCGGCTGGGATGCACCCAAGCTCGACGACCACATCGCCGAGCTGTGCTGGACGCCCTTCGACCTCGCCCGCGAGACACCCGTCCGGGCCGAGATCGTGCTGCTGCCGGACAGCGCGCGGCTCGTGCTGTGCGCGCACCACATGGTGGTCGACGGCGCGTCCGTGCGCGTCCTGCTCGACGAGATCGGCGCGGTCACCGAGGGTCGGGCACTTGCGGAACCGGTGCCAGCGGCCGAGTCCCGGCCGGAGGCGGACGCGGACGAGCTGGTCACGGCACTGCGTGGCGCCCCGACGGACGTGTGGCTGCCCCGGGACCATCCGCGCGGCGACGCGCAGGCGATCGAGGGCACCACCAGGTCGATCACTCTGTCCCCGGACACGTCGGCCACGCTGCGGGCCGTCGCCGCGGAGACCGGCGCGAGCACGTTCCTGGCCGCGGCCGCCGTGCTGGCGGTCACCCTGGCCCGGCGCGGCGATCAGCGCGACTTCCTGTTCGCGTTCCCCTGGTCCGGCCGGGACGACGCTTGTGCGGTCGGCATGTTCGTCAACACCCTGATCCTGCGGGTGGACCTGCGCGGCGACCCGACCTGGCGGCAGCTGCTCGACCGCGTGCGCGCGGCCGCCGCCGCCACCTACCGGGCGGCGGATGTGTCCTTCGACGCGGTCGTGGCCGCGCTGCACCCCGAACGCGACCTGAGCCGTCCGCCGATCACCCCGGTCTACGTCGCCGCGGGCGACGACACCTGGCGCCCGCCGCTGGGCGGCAGGCAGCTCCCGCTCGACCCGGTGGCGGTCAAGTACGAGCTGGAGCTGACCGCCACCGAGACCGCGGCTGGCCTGGACATATCCATCGCCTACCAGGTCGACCTGTTCGACGAGGCCACGATCACAAGCCTGCTGGCCGAGTTCGACGCCGCGACGACCGCCCTGGTGACAGACCCCGAAGCGCCTGCGGGTGAGGAGAAACCGAGTTGACCACGCTTGACCACGTGCGCGAGGCCTGGGCCGAGGCGCTCGACATCACGACCGACGACGTGCCGCTCGATGTCAGCTTCTTCGACGCGGGCGGGAACTCGCTGCTGTTGCTGCTGCTGTGGGAGCGGCTGACCGAGCACACCACGCGCGACCTGAAGGCAGCCGACCTGTTCCAGCACAGCACCGTGCTGGCGCAGAGCGAGTTCCTGGACGCCGACGACGAACCGGTGGCCGCCGCGGCGGCCCCGCAGGCCTCGCGCTCCGGGCTGCTCGGCCGCGCGCGGCGGGACGGATAACGCGGCATGAGCGCAGAGACTGATATCGCCGTCGTCGGAGTGGGCTGCCGCTTCCCCGACGCGTGGACGCCGGAGGAGTTCTGGCGCAACCTCGACGAGGGCCGGGTCTCGATCCGGGACCTGAGCGAGGACCAGCTGCGCGCGGGCGGCATCGACGCCGACGCCGCCGCGCGGCCCGGGTTCGTGGCCAAGGGCACCACCCTGCCCGGCGCCGCCGACTTCGCGGGCGAGTTCTTCGGCTACCCGCCCGCCGAGGTCGACACCATCGACCCGCAGCAGCGGATCTTCCTGGAGGTCTGCTGGGAGGCGCTGGAGGCGGCGGGCCACCCGCCGCTGGCGGACGGGCCGGTCACCGGCGTGTTCGCGGGCAGCGCCGCCGGGACGTACTCCGCGGCGGTGTTCGCCGCGAAGGCCCGGCGCGAGGGCCTGGCCGCGGCCATCGACGACCTCGACCTGACCCTGGGCGGCCAGGCCGACTTCCTGACCTCCCGGGTGGCCTACAAGCTCGGTCTGCGCGGACCGGCCGTGAGCGTGCAGACAGCGTGCTCGTCCTCCCTGTACGCGGTGCACTACGCGGTGCTGAGCCTGCTGTCCGGGGAGTGCGGCATCGCGCTCGCCGGTGGTGCCACGGTGCTGGAACCGTTGGCCGGCTACCATTATCAGCCCGGCGGACTGCTGTCGGAGGACGGTTTCTGCCGCTCCTTCGACGCGCGCTCCACCGGTACGTCGTTCAGCTCCGGTGTCGGTGTGGTCGCCTTGCGCCGCCTCTCCGACGCGCTCGCCGACGGCGACCCGGTGCTGGCGGTCATCAAGGGAAGCGCGGTCGGCAACGACGGCGCCGACCGCCCCGGCTACACCGCGCCCAGCCCGGCGGGTGTCGCCGCGGTCGTCGCGGCGGCGCTGCGCACGGCCGACGTGTCCGCCGACGACCTGCGCTACGTCGAGGCACACGGGTCCGGCACCCCGCTGGGCGACCACGTGGAGCTGCTCGGCCTCAAGCGCGGTCTCCAGGCCACCACGATCCGGTCCGGGTACTGCGGGCTCGGCTCGGTGAAGACCAACCTCGGGCACTGCGGCCCGGCCGCGGGCATCGCGGGCTTCATCAAGGGCGTGCACATCGCGCACACCGGCAGCCTGCCGCCGCACCCGTTCTTCGCCCGTGCCCGCGACGAGGGCGAGCTGACCGAGAGCCCGTTCTTCGTCTCGGACACCGCGGGCAGCGACACCGACCCGCGACGGCACGTGCTGGTCAACTCGATGGGCGTCGGCGGCACGAACGTGTCCGTCGTGCTCGCCGGGCCGCCGGAGCCGATCCGCGACAGCGCGCCGACGCGCGAGACCGTGCGGCTCGTGTTGTCCGCGCGGACCCGCGCCGAGCTGGACGCCCTGTCCAAGCGGGTGGCCGACGAGATCGACCGCGGCACCCACTCGGCCGAGGACATCGCGCACACCCTGCGCGTGGGCAGGCATTCCTTCGCCGAACGGCGAGTCGTCACCGCCGCGCCGGACAAGCTCGCCGCCGCGCTGCGTCTGCCCCGCCCGCCCGCCACGAAGACCATGCGCGGCACCGCCCGACGCGTGATCCTGGTCGCCGACAACCCGCCCGCGGAACTGCTGGCCGCGCTGCCCGGGAGCACGCTGGTCGTGGAGACCGCGCCCGAGGCGCCGCCGAAGAACACCGTCGTGGTCACCGTCGGTGGGGGAGTGGACGCGGTCTGGGAGGCGCTGACCACTGCCTGGCTGAACGGTGTGGACGTCCGGTGGGACGGTGTCTCCACGGGCAGGCGGGTCGCGCTGCCCACGTACCCGTTCCAGCGCAGGCGGTACTGGGCGCTGGACCGACTCGGCGCGATCATGACCGAGACCGACGCCGACCTCGCCCCCGCACCGACCACTGTGGACACTGCGCAACCCTCGGGTGGCGCGCCGGTGGGCGATGACATCGAGAACGAGGTCGCCGCGGTCTGGTCCGAGCTGTTCGGGGTCGAGGGCATCGGCCTGGACGACGAGTTCGGCACGCTCGGCGGCACCTCGCTGCTGTCCGTGCGGATGGCCTTCGAGCTGCAACAGCGACACGGTGTGCTGGTCAACGTGCACCGCGCGGGCGGCAGCCGGGCCACCGTGCGCCGGGTCGCGGAGATCGTGCGCGGCAAGCTCGCGGGTGCCGAACGCGGCTCGGCCGACATCGACCCGATCGCGGACGGCGACGGCGACCTGATGGACGCCGACATGCAGCTCACCCTCGGCCCGGTCGCCCCGACCAGGGACGGGAAGGACACGCTGCTCACCGGCGCCACCGGCTTCCTGGGCGCGTTCCTGCTGCACGAGTTGCAGCGGGCCACCGAGGGCCGGATCCACTGCGTGGTCCGTGCCCGGGACCAGGAGACCGCCTGGGCGCGGCTGTGCGAGGCCGCCGCCAAGTACGCCCTGCCCGCCCCGGACCCCCAGCGGGTGCGTGCGGTGCCCGGCGACCTGCGCGACATCGGCCAGGTGTGCCGCGACGATGCCGACGTGTCGGCGAATGTCGGACATGTGCTGCACTGCGCGGCGAAGGTCGTGTTCACCGAGCCCTACCGGGTGCTGCGCGATGACAACGTGCTGCCGATCATCGAGCTGCTGCGCTGGATGCGGGCAGGCGGCGTGGGCGACTTCTCCTTCGTCTCCACCGTCGCCGCCACCGCCCCCGCGCTCGGCGCCGACGAGCGGATCCTGGAGCAGCGCGCCCAGTCGCTGGACCCGCAGCAGGGCGGCTACGGCGCCAGCAAGTGGGTCGGCGAACGCCTGCTGGAGCGGGCCGAGGCGGACGGCATGCGGGTGCGGATCTTCCGGCCCGGCTTCATCCTGGCCGACCCGGACACCGGCGCCTGCAACGACCGCGACCTGATCTGGCACATCCTGGCCAGCGGTGTCGCCGTCGGCGCGCACCCGCTGGACGACCGGGCCATGCCGATGGCGCCGGTGCACGCGGTGTCCCGGGCGATCGCCGAGCTGTCGGTGGACGCCCGCGCGGTCGGCCGCGCCTACCACCTGGTGGACGAACGCTGCCACAGCCTGCGCGAGGTGTTCGAGGCGCTGGACCTGTCCACCAAGCCGATGCCGTCGAAGGAATGGCTGGACCTGGTCGGCGCGGAGGCGCTGGCCACCGGCAACGCGGTGCTGTCCAGCATGGCCCTCTACGAGCTGGAGGGCCACCAGATGGGCGCCGACGGCATGGAGGCGGTGGCCTGGCGGCCGTGGCTGCGGGACAGCGAGTTGAGCTCGGCACCGACCGGACCGGTGCTGCGCGCGGGACTGACCTTCTTGGCGGAGCGCAGCGCGGCCGTCCGCGACGCCCTGCCGGACCTCGGGAGTGAGCGATGATCGCGGTACTCGGAGCGGGCGTGATGGGCACGGGCATCGCCACGCTCGCCGTCGGGCACGGCCTCGCGGTGACGCTGGTGGACATCGACGCGGACAAGCTGGCCGCGGCCAAGGACGCGGTGCGCCACCAGCTGCGCGGCGCCAAGCTGATGGGCAGGATGCCCAGGAGCGGCCCCACCGGCGAGCTGACCTGCACCACCTCGCTGGCCGACGTGGCGGGCGCGACCTCGGTGATCGAGGCGGTCACCGAGCTGCCCGAGCTGAAGGCCAAGGTGCTCGCCGAGGTCTCCGCGCTGGTCGAGCCGGGCACGCTGATCCTGACCAACACCTCGGCCATCCCGGTCGACGAGCTGGCCTCGTCGACCGTGCGGCCCGAGGACGTGGCGGGCGCGCACTTCATGAACCCGCCGTACCTGATCCGCATGGTCGAGGTGATCCGCGGCCCGCGCACCGGCGACGCGGCCATGGACGCCGCCCGGTCGCTGCTCGACAGCCTCGACCACGACCACGTGACCGTCGGCGACGGGCCGGGGTTCGTGATCAACCGGATCCTGCAGCGGACCATCAACGAGGCCGCGCGGATCGTCGAGGAGGGCCTGGCGAGCCCGGCGGAGGTGGACGCGCTGTTCGAGGGCTGCCTCGGGCACCGCACCGGCCCGCTGGCCACCGCCGACCTGATCGGCTTGGACAACGTGGCGGACAGCCTGCGGGTGCTGCGCGACCGGACCGGCGACGCCGGGTACGCGCCGTGCGAGCTGCTGCTGGCCAAGGTCCGCGATGGCGATTTCGGCCGCAAGACCGGCCGCGGTTTCTACGAGCACGGAGGGCAGTCGTGAACATCTCCACCGGTCTGCTGGAGTTCCTGGCCAGTCGCACCAAGCGGACCTGGGAGCCGGACGAGGACCTGTTCGCCTCCGGCGTGGTCTCCTCGCTGTTCGCCCTGGAGCTGGTGGTGCACCTGGAGAAGGCCTACGGCGTGGAGGTCGAGGGCGAGTACCTGAGCCTGGAGAACTTCCGCACCGTCAACGCCATGGAGAAGATGGTGCTGGAGCTGCAGGCGGCCACCCCGTGACCGATGCCCTCGGCGCGGCGCGGGCGCTGCTGACCGACCGGATCGGCGACCTGGGCGACGAGTGGGACCGCGCGGGCGCCGTGCCGGTGGCACTGCTGCGCGAACTCGGCGCCGCGGGCGTGCTCTGCGCCCAACTGTCCGCCGAGGATGGTGGGTTGGGACTGTCCAGTGTGGAGAACGGCGAGCTGACCGCGCACCTGGGCACGTTGTGCGGGTCGACCCGGAGCGTGGCGACCTCGCACGGCATGGCCGCGTGGACGATCACCCGCATCGGCTCCCGCAAGCAACGCGCCGCGTTCCTGCCCAGGTTCACCAGTGGTGAGCTGGCGGCCGTCGCGTTCAGCGAGCGCGGGGCGGGCAGTGATCTGTCCGCCATGGACACCCGGATCCGGCGGGACGGCGACGATGTCGTCGTGTCCGGCGAGAAGGTGTGGATCACCGTCGCCGCCTACGCCGACCTGATCGTCGTGTTCGGCAACTACGACAACGGTTCCGGCGATGGCGCCGCGGCGGTCGTGGTCCCCACGGACACCCCCGGGGTGGAGATCGAGCGCGTCCCGGACCCGATGGGGTGCCGGGCCGCCGGTCACGCGACCGTGCGGTTCACCGATGTCCGGCTGCCCGCCGATCACCTGCTCGGTGCCGCCGGGGCGTCACTGAGCCTGCTCGTGTCCTCGGCGCTGGCCTACGGCAGGCTCTCCATAGCCTGGGGCTGCGTCGGCATCCTGCGTGGCTGCCGTCAGGAGGCCGCCGCGCACGCCCGGTCCCGCACCCAGTTCGGCAAGCCGCTGGCAGAACACCAGCTCGTCGCCGAGCACCTGGCCGAGCTGTACGTCGCCGAACAGGTCGCCACCCGCGTCAGCGAGCACGCCGCCCGGTGCTGGGACGACGGCTCGCCGGACCAGGTGACCGCCGTCGTGCTGGCCAAGCACGTGGCCGCCACCCAGGCCGCCGCCGGTGCCGCGCGCGCCGTGCAGGTGCTCGGGTCGGCGGGCGCGCGCGACGGCCATCCGGTGGCACGCGCCTACCGGGACGCGAAGCTGATGGAGATCATCGAGGGCAGCAGCGAGATCTGCCGGGTCCTGCTGGCGGGTGCGGCATGAGTATCGGCATCGGATCCATCCACTGTGTACTCCCGGACACCCTCGTCCCGGTCGCCGAGCTGCCGGAGATCGAGGCGCTCGGACACGAGGAGGTCGAGTTCGCCCGTTCCTGCGGGATCGAGACCATCTCGGAGTTCGACGGCCTCGCCTCCGGCGAGCTGGCCTCCCGGGCCTGCCTGGAACTGCTCGACCGCGAACCCGCCCAACCCGACCTGCTCCTGATGGTCGGCTCCCGCGCGCCGGACGTGCTGCTCGGTTCCGACGTCTGCCGCGTGCAGGCCGACACCAAGCTGACGAACACCTTCGCGTTCACCGTGGACGGCCTGGGCTGCACCGGTTCCAGCGCCGCCTGGGCCCTCGGCCGCGACCTGCTGCTGGCCGACCCGGCCAAGCAGTCCGTGCTGATCACCCACGCCAGCAGGCCGACCGGCGCCGACCGGGTGCGCTTCCCGGTCACCGTCATCGGCGACGGCGCCTGCGCGATGACCCTGGTGCGCGGCGGGCGGCCGGTGCTGCGCGCGCACCGGATGGCCACGGACGGCACCTTCCACGACCTGTTCGGCGTCGACTACAAGCAGACGCCCTGGTACGAGTGGCGTGAGGAGTGCGCCTCGCCCGACCGCTACCGCTTCGAACTGGCCCTGCACAGCCGGATGCGGCTGGGCAAGCTGGTCAAGCAGGTGCTCGCGGACGCGGGCGTCGAGCGCTCGGACGTCGCCGCCACGCTGATGCAGAACGTGACCGCGAGCGCGTACGACTTCTACTCGTCCCTGCTCGACCTGCCCATCCACCCCGTGTGCGGGGAGAACCTGAGCCGCTATGGCCACCTGGGCGCGATGGACGTGGTGCTCAACCTCGACCGCCTGCTCGCCACCGGCGGGCTTGCCAAGGGAGATCTCGTGTTGGTGCTGAACAACAGTCCGGTCGCGGCCTGGGCGGTGACCCTGTGGGAACTGTGAAGTGCCTGGTCTGGGACCTCGACAACACGCTGTGGCCGGTCACCCTGCTGGAGGGTGGCGAGCCGACGCTGTCCGCGGAGATCCGCGCGGTGATCGTCGGGCTCGACGCCAGGGGCATCCTGCAGTCGGTGGCCAGCCGCAACGACCACGACCACGCCTGGGAGTGGCTGGAGAAGCTGGGCGTGGCCGAGTACTTCGTGCTCCCGCACATCGGCTGGGGCCCGAAGTCCGAGTCCGTGCGCGCCATCGCCGACCAGCTCAACTTCGCGCCCGGCACGATCGCCTTCATCGACGACCAGCCGACCGAGCGGGCCGAGGTGGCCTACCACCTGCCCGAGGTGCGCTGCTACGACGCCACCCAGGTCACCGAGCTGCTCGGGCTGCCGGACTTCACGCCCACCACCGTCACCGCCGACTCGGCGCGGCGCCGCGAGATGTACCAGGCGGGATTCAAACGCGACGAGGCCCGCGCGTCCTACTCGGGCGCCGACGAGGAGTTCCTCCGGTCGCTGGAGCTGGTCATGACCATCGGCCGGGCCACCGAGTACGAGCTGGCCCGGGTCGAGGAGCTGACCCTGCGGACCAGCCAGATGAACGCCACCGGCGTGCACTACTCCGACGAGACGCTGCGCGGCCTGCTCACCGACTCCACCCACGAGGTCCTGGTCGTCAGCCTGGACGACCGGTTCGGCACACACGGCGCGGTCGGCGTGCTGCTGCTGGAGAAGCACGCGGACGTGTGGAACCTGAAGCTGCTGGCCACTTCCTGCCGCGTGGTCGCGTTCGGCGCGGGCACGGTGCTGCTGCACTGGCTGGCCGACCAGGCCGCCGCCGCGGGCGTGCACCTGGTCGCGGACTTCCGCAAGACCGACCGCAACCGGATGATGGAGCTGGCCTACCGGTTCGCCGGGTTCGGCTCGCAGGACTGCGCCTGCATCGCCTCGGTGAGCACCGCCGACGTCCAGCACCTGCACCTGGTGCCCGAACGGCACGATGCGCCGACCACGATGCGGCTGGACGCGGTGAGCCTGGGATGACCACCGAGATCCCCGCCGCCCCCGGCCTCCCGGCGCTGACCGTCGCTCCCCTCGACGAGAGCCCCTTGGCCGTGCGGAACACGCTGTACGAGTGGTTCTCCCGGTCGTGCGACCGCCTACCGGACGCCGTGGCGCTGGAGGTGGACGACTCCCGGGTGACCTACCGGGAGCTGCGGGAGCTCTCGGACGCCCTGGCCTCGGCGCTCGTGCAGGAGCACGGCGCCGCCCCGGGCCGCGTCGCGCTGCCCGCCACCCGCGAGCTGGCCACCTATGTCGGCTATCTCGCCGCGTTGCGGCTGGGCGCGGTGGTCACGCCGCTGAACCCGGCCCACCCCAAGGTCCGCAACGACGCGATCATGGCGCTGGCCCGCCCGGACGTCACCCTGGACGGCACGCTCCGCGTCGGGACCGCGCCGCTGCCGCCGTACACGGCGGAGCTGGACGACGTCGCGTACGTGCTGTTCACCTCGGGCTCGACCGGCCGTCCCAAGGGCGTGCCGATCACGCACGCGAACCTGGCGCCCTACATCGCGCACAACATCCGCCGGTTCGAGGTCGAGCCCGGCCACCGGATGTCGCACACCTTCGACCTGACCTTCGACCCGTCGGTGTTCGACCTGTTCGTCACCTGGGGCGCCGGGGCGACGCTGGTCGTGCCGGGCCGGGTGGAGCTGTTGGAGCCGGTGCGGTACCTCGCCGAGCGGGGCATCACGCACTGGTTCTCGGTGCCGTCGGTGGTCTCGGTGAGCGCGGGCCTGGGCAACCTGCCGACCGACGTGCCCACCTCGTTGCGGCACAGCGTGTTCATCGGCGAACAGCTCACCTACGCGCAGGCGCGCGCCTGGCACGAGGTGGCCCCGGACGCGGAGATCACCAACGTCTACGGGCCGACCGAGCTGACCGTCGCCTGCTCGGAGTACACGCTGCCGTACGACCCCGCCGACTGGCCCGCCACCTCCAACGACACGGTGCCGATCGGGCCGGTCTACGACTTCCTGGACTCGCTCGTGCTCGACGACGGCGAGCTGTGCGTGCGCGGCGCCCAGCGGTTCGGCGGCTATCTCGACCCGGCCGACAACGCCGGACGCTTCCTGCCCGACGAGCCGGAGCTGACCGCCGAGCACTACTACCGCACCGGCGACCGCGTGCGGCAGGAGGACGGCAACTGGGTCCACCTGGGCAGGCTGGACAACCAGGTGAAGGTCCGTGGCTACCGGATGGAGCTCGGCGAGGTCGAGGCCGCCCTGCGCGGCCACGACGCCGTGCGCGACGCGATCGTGCTTGCCGTCGCGGACCGGGGCGAGAACGAGCTGATCGCCTTCTTCACCGGCGACCCGGTGCCGACCACCGACCTGGTCCGCTGGCTGCGCGGGCGGCTGCCCATCCACATGGTGCCGCGCCGCTGCCACCATCTGGCCGAGATCCCGCTCAACGTCAACGGCAAGGCCGACCGCGCCCGGCTGCGAGAGCTGGTGACCTCGTGAAAGCCATGGTGACGAACCTCGTCCGGCAGGTCTACCCGCCGCCCGGCCCGATCCGGGTGCTGGTCGCGGCCAACCTCGCGCACGGCGTCGGCAACGGCATGCTGCTCACCGTCGTGCTGTTGTTCTTCACCAAGTCGGTGGGCATCGCGGGCACCTCGGTCGGCATCGGCCTGACCATCGCCGCCGCGCTGAAGATGCTGATCAGCGTGCCCGCCGGGCACCTGACCGACGTCCTGGGCGCGCGCAACGCGGCCATCGGGTTCCACGTCGTGCAGGGCGTGCTCATCGGCGGCTACGTGCTGGTCGACGAGCCGGTCGGGTTCACCATCGTGGCCAGCCTGGTGTACATGGCCGAGTCCGGCGCGCACTCCTCGGAGGCCGCGCTGGTCGCCGCCGCGCTGCCGCACGACCAGCGGATCACCGCGCGCGCCTACACCCGCTCGTCCAACAACATCGGGTTCTCCCTCGGCGCGCTGCTCGGCGGTCTCGCGCTCACCTTCAACACCCGGCCGGTCTACGTCGGGCTGCTGCTCGGCTGCGCGGTGCTGTACGCGGCCAGCGCGTTCGTCTACCTCAAGCTGCCCAAGGTCGAGCGGGTGGAGCGGCCGGAGGGCGTGCACCGCTGGGAAGTGCTGCGGGACAAGCCGTTCGCCGTGTTCGGACTGCTCAACACCGTGCTGGTGATGAACGTCGGCATCCTGCTCGTGGCGCTGCCGATCTGGATCTCGGAGAAGACCAACGCCCCGCCGGTCGTCTACTCGGGCGTCCTCATCCTCAACACCGCCATGGTGGTGGCCCTGCAGGTGCGGGCGAGCAAGGGTGCGGAGACCATCGAGGGCGGCGCGCGGGCGCTGCAACGGTGCGGGCTGTCGCTCGCGGTGTGCTGCGCGCTGTTCGCGCTCGCCGCCGGTCAGCCCGCGTGGCTGGCGGTGGTGTTCCTCGGTCTGGGCGCCGTCGTGCACACCATCGGCGAGCTGCTCTACAGCGCGGGCTCCTGGGCGCTGGCCTACGAGCTGGCCCCGGAGCACGCGCACGGGCAGTACCAGGGCTTTTTCGGCATGACCTCCAACCTGGGCAACATGGTGACCCCGATCGTGGTGACCTGGCTGATCGTCGGCGTCGGCTGGCCCGGCTGGCTGGTGCTCGGCGCGCTGCTGGCGGTCGCCGGTCTGCTCGCCCCCTCCGTCGCCAGGGTGGCGGCCCGTTCCAAGATCGCGGAAAAGGCGGTGACCAGCTGATGGACTTCGGCCTGTTCTACTTCGCCAACGACAACTGCGCGCTCGACACGGCCAGGTACGACCTGCTGCTGTCCGGCGCGCGCTTCGCCGACGAGCACGACTTCAGCGCGGTGTGGACGCCCGAGCGGCACTTCCACCCGTTCGGCGGGATCTACCCGAACCCGGCCGTGACCGGCGCCGCCGTCGCGGCGGTGACCGAGCGGGTCGCCATCCGGGCGGGCAGCGTGGTGGCGCCGTTGCACCACCCGCTGCGGATCGCCGAGGAGTGGTCGGTGGTCGACAACATCTCCGGCGGCCGCGCGGGCATCTCGCTCGCCTCCGGCTGGCACGCCACCGACTACGTGCTGCGCCCGGAGAACTACCCCGACCGCCGCAAGCTGGTCATCGACTACGCCGAACAGCTGCGCGGCCTGTGGCGCGGCGACTCGATGTCCGCTGTGGACGGTGTGGGCAATACCAGCGAGGTGCGGATCTTCCCGCCGCCGGTGCAGCGCGAGCTGCCGATCTGGATCACCAGCGCGGGCGGCGTGGACACCTTCCGCGCCGCAGGCCGCATCGGCGCCGGCCTGCTCACCCACCTGCTCGGCCAGGACCTCGACGAACTGGCGAACAAGATCGCCGAATACCGCGCGGCCGCCGCCGAGCACGGCAGCCCCGGCCATGTGGTCCTGATGGTGCACACCTTCCTGGGCGACGACGAGGACCAGGTCCGCGAGACCGTCCGCGAACCGCTGTCGAACTACCTGCGCGGCTCGATCAACCTCCTGCTCGGCTCGCAGCTGCCCGGCGCGAAGAAGATCGACCCGGCGAAGCTGCGCGACTCGGAGATCGACTTCCTGGTGAGCCGGTCCTTCGACCGCTACTACGAGGACGGCGGCCTCCTCGGCACCGTCCCCAAGGCCCTGCGCGTCGTCGACCGCGCCCGCGACCTTGGCGTCGACGAGCTCGCCTGCCTGATCGACTTCGGCGTCGACCCCAAGCACGTCCTGGCGGGCCTGCACCACCTGAACGAACTCCGACTCCTCGCGAAGAAGGCCTGATGAACGTCCACGCCCTGTCCGACCGCTACATCGCGGAGTTCGCCGCGCTGGACCCGCTGACCGGCAGCTACCTCGGCATCCCCGGCCACGACGAGGACATGACCGACTTCTCGCCGGAGGGCTATCAGGCCAGGGGCGAACTGCGCGCCCGCACCCTGCGTGAGATCGCCGACGCCCCCGCCGCCGACGACGCGGAGGAGCTGGCCCGCGAGGTCCTCCAGGAGCGCGTCGGCACCGAGCTGGACATGCACGCGGCCGGGCTGGACGAGGCGTGCGTGAACACCATCAACAGCCCGATCCAGGAAATCCGGATCACCTTCGACCTGATGTCCTCGGACACCGCCGAGGACTGGGCCAGGATCGCCAAACGGATGGCCAAGGTCCCGTTCGCGCTGGCGGGCCTGGGCGCCTCGCTCAGCCGCGCGGTGGACCGGGGTACCTCCACGTCGGCCCGGCAACTCCGCAAGATCGCGGGCCAGTGCGACACCTGGGCGGGCCGCACCGGCGGCGAGGGCTTCTTCCCCAAGTTCATCCGAGGCGCGACGGACCTGGTGAGCCCGGCCCTGGCCGCCGAGCTGGAGGTCAACGCCAAGGCCGCAGGCGAGGCCTTCGCCGACTTCGCCGAACACCTGCGCGCCAACGTGGCCCCGGGCGCCCCGGACCGCGACGGTGTCGGCGCGGACACCTACGCCCTGTGGTCCCGCCAGTTCCTCGGCGCGCGGATCGACCTGACCGAGGCTTACGAGTGGGCCTGGGACGAGTTCGCGCGCATCGAGAAGGAGATGCTCGCCCTGGCCGGTCGGATCAAGCCGGGCGCTTCCCTGACCGAGGCCGCCGCCGTCCTGGACGCCGACCCCCGGTACCTGATCGAGGGCCGCGCGGAGTACGGCCGCTGGTGGCAGGCAGCGAACGACCAGGCGCTCCAGGACCTGCGCGGTGTCCACTTCGACATCCCGGACGAGCTGATGCGCTTCGAGGTCCGCGAAGCACCTCCGGGTGGCTCCATCGGGCAGTACTACGCGGCCCCGACCGATGACTTCTCGCGGCCGGGGAGCACGTGGTGGATCGCGCCTGCCGGTCAGACCGTGTTTCCGACCTGGCGGCAGATCTCGCAGGTGTATCACGAGGGGGTGCCTGGGCATCACCTTCAGCTGGGCACCGCTGTGTACCAGGCGGAACGACTCAACAAGTACCAGCGGCTGTTGGCGTTCGCGTATGGGCATGGTGAGGGATGGGCTCTCTATGCGGAGAAGCTCATGCGCGAGTTGGGCTATGTGTCCTCGGATGGGGATGTGTTCGGGTCGCTGAATGATGAGCTGTACCGGGCTACCCGGGTGATCCTGGACATCGGGATGCATCTGGAGTTGGCGATCCCCGCCGGGACCGGGTTCCACGAGGGGGAGAAGTGGACTCCGGCGTTGGCGTTGGAGTTCTTCCTGACGCGGACCACGGTGCCGGAGCCGTTGGCCCGGGACGAGGTGGATCGGTACCTGGGATGGCCCGCACAGGGGACGTCCTACAAGTTGGGGGAGCGGCTGTGGTTGGCCGCTATCGAGGATGCCCGGGTGCGGCATGGGGAAGCGTTCGACCTGAAGGACTTCCACATGCGAGCGCTGGAGATGGGCTCCATGGGCTTGGACACCCTGCGGGTCCGACTCGCCGCCATCTGAGTTCCAGCTCCGCCACCTTCTGACAGGAACGGGATCCCATCTCCGCGTACGGAGGTGGGATCCCGTTCCTGTCGGCAGAGTTCTGAATGCGCCGCTTTGGCCTCAGGCAGGCTGCATGGCCTGGTCGATCTGAGTGGCCAGCCCGCCGAGGATCTTCCGAGCAGTCTCCTCGCCCCACGCATCACCGCTGACATGCGCCGACAACGCGCCATCGTTGTTCTCCCGCGCGCGGATGACGAACCCGCTCGCGTCCCCGAGATCCTTGGGCCCCGCCGCGTTCACCACACAGGCCATCGCCTCGCCGAACCGCACGGTACTCGGCCACCGGTCCGGCACGTACTCGAAGAACGGCATCCCGTTCATCGGCTCGAACTCGGTCATCCCCCTGACTTCCCCCATATCGAACCGGCAGTGCCGCTGACAGCCGAGTAATGTGTCCCGCACCCGTTGTCCATACTCGACATCCAACACCGAGGGCGGCGCGGGCAACGGGACCAAAGCGGGCAGGATGCATGGCCCGAACACGTTCCTCCACTCAGGACGATCGCGTTTTCTGAACACCGTCGTGAACATGATCCGACTATCCCCGACATACGACCGCATCGCGCATCCCAACGCCGCGAACAACGTGGTCGAGATCGTCCCCCGATGTCCCCGAGCCACCCGATGCGCCGCCGACAGCTCCCCAGGACTCAACAACACATCCCGATACGCATACGGCGCACCCCCGAGTCGGACCGCCCCGAACTCGTGCCCCACGATCGCCTCGGTCCACCACCGTCGAGCGGCCTCCACCCCGGACCGACTCTGTTCCTCCTCGAACTCCGCATACTCCCCGTACTGAGCCGCAGGCCCATCCGGCAACACGCCACCACTCACATACGCTGTATACAACGCGCCCAACTCGTTCAGCACACTCCATACGGTCTCCGGATCGGCGATCATGTGGTGCAGGTGCAGGTACAGCAGATGTTCGCCTGCCCCGACCCGGACCAACCGCACCACCACCGGTGACCCGGCGTCGACCGGGGCATGCAGCGAACCGTCCCCATCCTGCACAACGGCCTTGATCTTGCCCGACACCACCTGCACGGCCCCGCCGTCATCCTCGACGACCCGGGTTCGCAACACCTCATGCCGCCGCAGCAATTCCGCCAGTGCGGTCTCAAGAACGCGACGATCGAACGGTCCGGTCACCGAGACCACCGCGTTCATCGTGAACCACGGTCCCGACAGCCACGATATCTCTCGCGCCGCCTCCAGCATCCACCGCTGGAAGATCGAGACCGGCCGAACCAGCTCCCCGGCCATCATGCCACCGCCAAAGTCCGTGAGTAGTCGGGGATGTCCGGCAGCGCTCGCATCAGGTTCTCGTGCAGGCGCCGCAGGACATCGACGGAATGGTCGGTCGCTCGCCAGTCCGCATAGGACACGCCGAAACCGAGTTCCTGCCACAGTCCGGCGTTGCATGCCTCGGCCTCGCCCAGCGGTTCGAGCAGGACGACCGGGGTGGCCGACCAGAGGGAGTCCAGGAGGGTACCGCCGCCGGGCTTGCTGACCATGGCCATCGCGGAGCGGGTCAGTTCGAACGAACCGGGAGATCCCGAACCGCGCGTGTACTGGATCGCGCCGTCGCGGACTTCGCCGAACGGGGGATAGCCGTTGTCGAACCACGGGTGCCAGTCGGGATCCATCATGAAGTATCGCGCGTCAGGCAGTTCGCCGATGTCGCCCGGCTCGTAGGCGAGGATGTCGAGGGCGAACCCGTGCGCGGCCAGATCGGCGATCGGTTCGCGGTAGGTGCCCATGCCCCAGCCGCCGCCGTGGGCGTACAACCGCTCGCGGTCGGGCCAGGGGAGTGGGGGGCGCGGGCTGACCGGGACGCTGCACGGGATGGAGCGGTGGGTGCCGTCGATCATGAAGACGTGGTCGGCTTCGATGTCTCCGCCTCGGCGGAAGGACGGGGAGACCATCGAGTCGATGTGGCAGATGTCGACGTGCACCGAACTGTCGTAGGTGGACACGTACCGGCGGACGATCGGCAGCCAGAAGCCGGACCAGACGACGATTCTGGTGACGCCGTCGCGCTGCCACCTCTCCAGCAGCGTCCGCACCGCCTGCTCGTCGGCGGCAGCGGCCGGGTCGGTGGCGAGGCGGTGGCCCGCCTTGGCCAACCGGAAGTCCCGGTGGAATGCCCATTTCATGTCGGCGGTGGTGGCGAGCTTGCCTGCGGGCAGGAGCCGCTCGATGACGCTGACCTCGGCCCGACAGCCCTGTTCGCGCAGGCGGTCGGCGAGCAGGAGGCCGGGTACGTGGACGCCGAGTGCCACGCCCGAGGTGAGAATCTGGATCATCACACCGTCCTCGGTTCGAGGGCCGCCATGGCCCGGACCAGGTGCCTGCCGATGAGGGTGGTCATCGGCCGGTGCTCGGGGCCGACGTGCCCACGGGGCGCGGTCTCCACGAGCATGATCAGGTAGAGGTGGCAGCGGTACATCGCGAGCCGCCGGGTGGCGGCCTGGTCGGTGCGGAGGGTGCCGCCTGCGTCGAGGTAGCCGGTGCGGAAAGGCTCGTCGATGTGGTCCCTGAACAGCGTCAGGGAGGCCAGGTCGGCCAGTGGGTCACCCCAGAAGGCGCGTTCGGCGTCGATGAGACCGGTGATGCCGTGCGGGCCCAGCAGGATGTTGCCGTTCCACAGGTCGAAGTGCACCAGGACCGGTGTGGTCACCTCGTCGAGCGCGTGGGCGTGGTCGATGAGAAGGCCCCGGATCCGGTCGGCCGGTCGGGGCAATGTGACGGCGAACCGGTCGGCGTCGCGCAGGATGCTCTCGACCATCGCGAGGAACGCGGAGCGCCAGGTGCTGGATTGCTCTCCGTGGGGGTAGCCGAACGTCGTGCCGGTGGATCGGTGCACTCCGGCGACGATGCCGCCCAGCTGGTGTCGGAGGTGGTCGTGGTCGGGGCGGGTCCCGAGGTCGTGCCAGCTGTCGCCAGGGAGTTCGGTCATGACCAGGAAATCCCGGTCGATGACGCGGCGGGAGAAGTCGGCGGTCAGGACGCGGGGGACCGGGGCGGTGACGGTCCGGTAGAACAGGGCCTCGGTGCGGAGCAGGTCGTGCTCGTAGGCCATGGTCGGCGTGTCGGGGCCGGGGGCGATCTTGACCAGCAGGCCCGAGCCGTCGGTGAGCCGGACGCGGTAGGCGGTGTTGAAGGTGGTGTTGCCGAGGCGGGTGGCGGATTTCACCAGGTCGGGGGCGATCCGGGCGGCGGCCAGGATGGCTGCCCGGCGGTCGAGCACGGAGTCAGGCTGCATCGGCGGTACCTCGCACGCTCATGCCGGTGGCCACCACCGCACTGAGCAGCCGGTGCCGCAATGCTCCGACGTCCGCGGGCGCGCACATCAGCGCGCAGTACACCCGGCCGCCGGGTGCGGCCAGGGCGCTGCCGCTGAGCAGGCAGACTCCAGGTCGGGCACCGCCCTCGTACCGGATCCCGCGCCGCCGTAGGACCTCGGCCAGGGTGTCGATGCCCAGGCCGCGCGGGACCTGCAGGGTCAGCTGGGCGAGGTGGCAGCGCAGCCCGTGTGCGCGCACCCGCTCGTCGAGCGTCAGGGTGAGCAGGCCCAGTGACTGCCGGGCGTTGATCTCCAGGACCGGTACCAGGCTGCCGTCGCGGAGCAACATGGAGTCCACCCCGACCGGGCCCCAATAGCCTGCCCGAGCCAGTCGCTCCGAGACCTTCTCCAGAACGTCGAAATAACCTCGCTCGCGCAGTGCGGCGATCAGCGCAGGCTCGGCCGGGGCGGAGCCGATGTGCCGGAACCCCTCGTTCGTCATGGTCTGTGCGCCGAGCAGTCGGGAGTCGCCGTCCCGGGCGATGATCAGGTGTGCGGAGAAGTCGAGGTGCTTGTCGAACTTCGGTTGGACGATCAGCTCCACCCGCCTGCCCCGGACGACCTGCGCGCGCAATGTGCGGACGATGGCTCGGAGTA
Source organism: Actinokineospora enzanensis DSM 44649 (assembly GCF_000374445.1). Taxonomy (GTDB): domain Bacteria; phylum Actinomycetota; class Actinomycetes; order Mycobacteriales; family Pseudonocardiaceae; genus Actinokineospora; species Actinokineospora enzanensis. The sequence continues at coordinate 116,736 of NZ_KB894403.1, forward strand.
CTCCGTCGGTCGGCACCGCCAGCATCGCCCGCCCGGACACCCCGAACGGGTCCTTGACCACCGCGACACCCGGGATGCCCGCGACGGCGGCGGCCAGCTCGTCCGGCGAACGCACGGCCTGCCCGGCGCCGAGCAGGCCGAGTTCGCGCACGAGTTCGTTGGACCACGACTTGGAGTTGACCTCGGCGACGACGTCCGCCGCCGGGAACGAGCGATCCCACCCGAAGCGGGCGGCGAGCGCGACCGTGTCGTCCAGCACCGAGTAGGGCGACAGGCCGGAGCAGCCGCCGACCAGGTCGAGTGCCCCCGGGTCGGCCAGCACGAGCCGTTCCAGCGTGTCCGCCTGGTCGCCGGGCACCACGCGGTGGTCGAACTCGATCCCGCAGGCCGCGAGGCTCTCCCGGACCCCGGCGGCGACCGGCCGCCGGGTGAGCAGCAGGTCGCCGGGCGCGCAGAATGCTCCGAGCAGCTCGGTCATGCCGATCGGGGCGGTCTGCTCGGAGCGCGCCGAGGGGAGCTCGGCCAGATCGGCCGGGCGCCACCACCGCTCGGTGTCGAAGGTGCCCAGGTGCGCGGTCCGGCGGGCGGTCAACTCGACGTCACCGCCGTCAGCCGCTCGACGTATCCGGCGAACTGGCCGATCGCGCGCAGGTCGTCCAGCTCCAGGTTCTCGTAGTCCAGCTCAAGGCCGAACTCGTCCTCGATGCCGAGCAGGAACGCGATCATCTGCAGCGAGTCCAGCCCGAACTCCTCGACGAGATCCGCGCCGGACCCGACCTCGGCCACCGTCGTCCCGTTCGCCAGCACGCCGACCAGCACCCGCTTGACCCGGGATTCCACATCGGACACTGCTCACACTCCGTTGAGGTAGAGGAGGATGCACTTGGAGCAGACCGGCATCATGCCGGTGGCGGACAGGATCCGGCGGACCTCCCGGAACGACCGGCTCTGCCAGAGCTCCCCGACCTCGGTGTGATAGAGGTTGCCGACCACGAACTCGGGGAAGAACTTGCACGAGCTGACATTGCCATCGGCGTGCACCTCCAGGCGGTTCGACACCGCGAGGCACTTGCTCCGACGCTGCGCGGGCCGCGAGGTACCGAGGATGAAGTCGTCGATCTCGTCGTCGTCCAGCTGCGGCTGATACCGGATCCGGACCCGCCAGGCCCGGCTCGCCAGTCGGCGCATGGACTCGCGCAGCACCGGCAGGCACTCCTCGGGCAGCCGGTAGGTGTAGGAGTGCCAGGTCGGCTTGGCCGTCCCGGTGTCCGGCCGCAGCCAGGCGAAGGACTCGGCGTAGACGCGGTCCATCGCGGCCGCGACCTCGGGGCTGATGTACCAGGGGAACTGGAAGTAGACCGTGTTGACGCCCAGCTCCTCGGCCCACTCCATGAACTCGTACATCTTGTCCACGGTCATGTGCGAGACCATGCAGTTGAGCGACAGCTCGCCGAGGAAACCGCCGTCGCGTTTGAGGTCGAGCATCCGCCGGATGTTGTCCTCGGTGCGCCGGAACGTCCCCTTCCCGCGCAGCGCCTCGTGGTCCGCGCCGAGCCCGTCCAGGCTGACCAGCAGGTTGAGATGCTCGCCGATCCGCAGCAGATCGTCGAGATGGCGTTTGAACAGCAATCCGTTCGTGCACATGGTGACCGTCCGTGGATACCGCACGAGCAAATCGGCGATATCCCGGAAACGGCTGTGCATCATCGGTTCGCCGCCCCAGAGGAACAGCTTCGCCCGCGTCGTCGACAGCAGGCTCTCGACGATCTCCACGCCGAGTTCGGTCCGCTGCCGCTGTGGACTGAAGTCCCGGAAGAACCCCTGCTCGTTCCACTGGTAACAGTGGCTGCACCGCAGGTTGCACCGATACGTGAGTTGCAGGCACATCTCCTGCGGCAACGGCGTCGCGTACTCCGGATCGACCAGCACGTTCTTCCGCGCCCCGGATCGGATCGCCACCGTGTGCTTGATGTCCGCGAATTCCTTGGCGTTGAGCTTCCGCGTCGTAATCGGCCGCATGGATTCCCACCCGTCGCCGGACGATGGATTTCGTCCTCACGGTAGGTCCGCCCCCGGAATCCCGGCACCCCTTGTCCGGTATAGGGGTGGACGCCGCCGGAATGTCCCGCAGGGGCGCGGATGTCCGGTCGCGGGCCCGCGAATGGACCGGGCCGGACGTCGCATGTGGTCTGCTGTCCGGCCGATCGTCCGGTGCCGAACGTTCTCCGCGTTCGGTGGCGACAATCGCGATCATCGGCGCTACCATCACATCCTGCTCCTGTCACATTGCCATGTCCGCATGTGGCCGAAAACGGCGGCCGCTTGTGGGCGGCGACCGATCCGCGCGGCCGGTGGTGTCGGACATCGCCGGACGCCGGATGGGGTAACCGGCCCGATTGGGCCGGTCGGGTCGCCTCGATACCGCGTTCGCTCACCGGGTCGGACGACCTTCGGCCACCGGACAGCGCAGTCCGACGTACTCTCGGTAGGTCCGGGAAGGTTTTTCGGGAATATACCTCGGCTGACCTGCATATTGCACCGAGCAGGTTGTTGCGCATTGGTCACGGTGGTAGCGGTTATTGGACTTTGCGCCGAATGGGTGGATTGCCTGGTGTCCCGGAACGGGTGAGCCGCGCGCGGCGACGTGGTCTGTGATCCACACCCGGTGGAGTTCTTCGGTGCAGGGGGAAATGTGGCTACGCTGAGCCAGCGGTTGAAGCAGAAGCTGAACAACCCGGACGACACCAGATCGGTGTCCGGGCGGGCCAGGGCCAAGCGGTGGGACCGGTTGCTGCTCAGCTTCCCCGACCTGGCCGAGATGCGCGTGCTCGACCTCGGCGGACTGCCCGGCTTCTGGCTCAACGCCTCGGTCCGCCCGGCCGAGGTGACCACGGTGAACCTGGTCGAGGCCGAGTCGCCGGGCCCCTGGCTGCGCCACCTGGTCGACGACGCCTGCGGCCCGACCGGCCTCGGCGCGGAGACCTTCGACCTGGTCGTCTCCAACAGCCTCATCGAACACGTCGGCGGCTACACCGCGCGAAGACGCCTGGCCGACGTGATTCGCTCGTCCGCGCCCCGGCACTGGGTGCAGACCCCCTACCGGTACTTCCCGGTCGAGCCGCACTGGGTGTTCCCCGGCCTGCAGTTCCTGCCGCCGCACCTGCGCGCGAAGGTCATCCCGCACTGGCCCTTCGGCCACTCGAACCTCGACTACCACGGCGCCCTGGACGCGGCCCTGGCCTGCGAGCTGCTCTCCCTGTCCGAGATGCGCCTGCTCTTCCCCGACTCCTTCATCTGGCACGAGAAGGTCGCAGGCCTGACCAAGTCCCTGGTGGCCATCCGCCAACTGGAGCGATAACCTGCCGCGTCGGCTTGTCCGTCGGTCGGGAGCTACCCGAAAACCGTTCCGCCCCGGGCGGGGTCGTTGCCTATCCTGGTCCCGACCGGGGGAGGACTGGCGTGCGACTGTTCACAGTGGACTCATGGGTGGCGGGTGCCGCGAAACCGTTGGCGTGGCTGTTGTTGGAGCTGGGCCCGGAGGTGGCGGCCCTGCGGTGGCGGAACTCCTTTGTGGAGTTCGACGGCGCCGGTGACGAGGATGTCGTCGAGGCGGCCGACGGGGTGAGCACCTGGGAGCTGCTCCGGCACACCACGCCCGATGTGCAGGTGGTCGACGGCCGGTTCGACGGCTATTCGGGCGACGCTCTGGTGGTGCGGCTGGAAGCGGTCGGGGGTGAATCCTGGGAGGTGAACATCGCCCGGGAATCCATGGCCGACCACTTCCTGGCCGCCCGCCCGGACGCCGTCGAGGTGTTCGATGTCGTGCCCGGCGCGGCCTGACGTCCGCGCCGGGTGACCGCCACGAGGGTCAGGATCGCGAAGGCGGCGATGGCGGCGCGGTGCAGGCGGGTCGTGCGGCGTTGACGGTGGGTCGACGCGGTGAGGAAGGTCTGGATGCGGTCGCCGGGCGGTGGGTTCTCCTCGACGTGGTCGCGGGCGGCGGTCAGGCGGTTGCCCCGGTAGAGCAGGCTGGGGTCACGGTCGGCGTGCTCCCAGGCGGCGGCCGCGTCGGAGAGTTCCCGGCGGGTCCGCAGTCCCGCGCGGTCCTCGTCGATCCAGCCGCGCAGGCGTGGCCAGGCAGGCAGCAGCGACTCGTGGGTGATCTCGGCCGTGTCCGCGTCGAGGGCGACCAGGCGCGCGCTCACCAACGTCTCAAGATCACCGCAGGCGAGTTCGCCACGGGAGACTCGCAGGCGAGCGGGCTCGTCGTTCGCGTCGACCGTGACCAGCGACAGCAGGGTGTTCCGCATGAGCCGCTGCTGCTCGCCCGGCAACGCGCTGTACAAGGACTCGGCGGTCCGGGCCAACGCGTGCCGGATGCCGCCCGCCGCCTCGTATCCGGCCAGGGTCAGCGTGTTGCCCCGCCGTCGCCGCCAGGTTTCCTGCAACGCCCGTGACACCAGCGGCAGAACGTTCGCCTGCCCGCACACGTCCGCCATCACCCGTGCCAGCAACGCGCCCTCCACCGTGCACCCCGCGCGGACCGCGGGCTGGGTGATCGCCTGCCACAGCTCGTCGGCGGTCATCGGCGCGACCACGACCTGACCACCCCGCATCGCGGCCACGAGTTCCGGGTGTTCGGCGCAGCGCTCACGGGAATCGGCGCGCATGCCCACCACGACCCGCGTGCGGCTGTTCGGTGCCGACGCCGCCGTCACCAACGCGGCGATGAACGACGCCCGCTCGCCGGGGTCCGCGCACCGCGTGAAAATCTCCTCGAACTGGTCCACCACCAGCACGAGTTCCACGTCCGCAGGCTGATCGGCCAACACCTGCAGCACGCTCAGGTGCAGCGCCCGCGGATCCCGCCGCAACTCCGCGGCCAGCTCGACCGCCGACCGACGCCCCGCCGCCGCGATCCGGGTGGCGCATTCCTCGATCGGATGCGGACCGGTCGTCATCAGCACTGACGGCCGTACATCGGCCAGTCGCGGTGACACTCCGGCCCGCAAAAGCGAGGACTTTCCCGATCCGGACGCGCCGAGAACGGCGACGAACCGGCGCGTCCGCACCTGCCTCAGCACATTCTCGACAAGCCGTTCCCGGCCGAAGAACCATTCGGCGTCTGCGGCCTGGAATGCCGCCGATCCCGCATACGGCCCCCGCCATCCGGCGGGCTCATTGCCCGCCGGGGAATCAGGCGCCATCTCGGCCGTCGCGGCCCGCCAGCGGGTCTCCCAGTCAGCCGTATCCCCGTCACACGCCCGCACGTACGCCAGGGTGACGGCCAGGCTCGGCAACCGACGGCCCGCGGCCGCGTCGGCCAGCGTCGAGGACGAGTAGTGCGCCCGTCTGGCCAGCAGTCGGTACGGCGGCCTGCCCGCCCGCTCCCGCAGTCTCCGCAGGTCGGCGGCGAAGTCGTGGACCATGTCGTCGCCCTCCAGCGGCCGCTCGGCACGAGGCACGGCCTGGCCCCCCTTCCAGGTCAGTCGAGCACCCTCATTGTCCGAACACCGTTGTCCGGCGTCCACCGACCGACACCGGACAACCCACTTGGAGTAGACCGGAACATGGATCGCGACCACGGAGCGAACACAGGACCGAACCGGTCCGTGCGTGTACCGCAGGTGAACTCCGTGTTATGAGGATCATTCAGCAATCGCCCGTTCGGGCACTAAGACGACAAGCGGAAGCAGGTGGGCATGCGCCTATCCCCGGCCATGGACCGATGCCGGAAGACGAGGGCAAACCGCGCGAAAGACCCGCACGAACATCGGGGGACAAGGTAATGCGAGGCCATTTGGGCGTGCTGGCCACCGGCAGCTATGTGCCCGACCGAGTAGTCACCAACGAGGAACTGGCGCACCCGTTGGACATCGGCCCGGAATGGGTCATGGAACGCACCGGCGTGCACGAACGCCGCCGGGCCGCGCCGGACGAGGCCACCTCCGATCTCGCCACCCGGGCGGCGGACCGGGCACTCGCCGCCGCGGGTGTCCGGGCGGCCGAGGTGGACCTGATCATCGTGGCGACCTCGACCCCGGACCTGCCGTTGCCCGCGACCGCCTGCCAGGTGCAAGCGAACCTGGGCGTGACCGGCGGCTGCGCGATGGACCTCGACGCCGTGTGCACCGGCTTCGTCTACGCGCTCGACGTGGCGCACAAGATGATGCGCTGCGACCCGGCCGTCCGGCACGCCCTGGTCATCGGCGCGGACACCTACTCGCGCATCCTGGACTACCGCGACCGCCGCACCTGCGTGCTGTTCGGCGACGGCGCGGGCGCGGTCGTCCTGGGCAGGTCCGAGCACGCCGCCCGGATCGACCACACCCGGCTCGGCAGCGACGGCACCAAGAACGACTACGTGCACATCCCCAGCGGCGGCAGCCGTGCCCCGGCCAGCGCGGCCGCCGTCGCGGCCGGGGACCACTTCTTCAAGATGAACGGCAGGCTGGTGCGCGAGTTCGTCGGCGAGCGCCTGCCCGCGATGGTCGCCGAGGCGCTGGCCGACCGCGACCTCACCGTCTCCGACATCGACCTGTTCGTGCCGCACCAGGCGAACGCCCGGGTGCTCGCCGACGTGTGCAAGGAGATCGGCTTCCTGCCCGAGCAGCTGGCCGTCACCGTCGACCGGTTCGGCAACACCGGCGCCGCGTCCATCCCGATCACCCTCGACCACGCCGTCGCCGCAGGCCGCCCCCGGCCCGGCGGCCGGATCCTGCTCGCCGGGTTCGGCGGCGGGATGACCTGGGGTACCGCACTGCTGACCTGGGGAGGAAACCCGTCATGACCGTCATCGCCGACTACGAGAAGCGCACCGCGCGCTCCCGCGAACACTTCGTCGCCGCGGGCGCGATGATCCCGGCGGGCGCGACCCGCAGCCTCAACTCCTGGCCGCCGCACCCGGTCTACCTGGAGTCCGGCGCGGGCATGCTGGTCACCGACGTCGACGGCAACACCTACCGCGACTTCCTGGCCAACTACACGGCCCTGCCCCTCGGCTACGCCGACCAGGACGTGACCCGCGCACTGGCCGAGCAGCTCACCTCCGGCACCGCGCACTCGTTCTCCCGCACCCAGGAGAAGGCGCTCGCGGAGCTGATCGTGGCGCGCGTGCCGTCGATCGAGCGGATCCGGTTCACCGGTTCCGGCACCGAGTCGGTGATGTTCGCGCTGCGCCTGGCCAAGGCGTTCACCGGCCGCCCGGCCGTGGCCAAGGCGGAGGGCGGCTACCACGGCACCACCGACGAGGTGATGATCAGCGTCCGGCCGCCCGCGGACAAGGCGGGGGCGGCGCACGCGCCGAACTCGGTGGCCGAGATGGCGGGCATCCCCGAGTCCCGCCTGCACGACACGATCGTGCTGCCGTTCAACGACATCGACGCCTCGACCGCCGTCCTGCGCGCCAACGCCGACCGCCTCGCCGCGCTCGTCCTCGAACCCGTGCTGGGCGTCGGCGGCATGATCCCCGCCGACCGCGCCTACCTCGCCGCGATGCGCGCGGTGTGCGACGAGCTGGGCATCGTGCTGGTCTTCGACGAGGTGATCACCCTGCGCCTGGCGCCGGGCGGCGGCCAGGAGCACTACGGCGTCACCCCCGACCTGACCACCATGGGCAAGATCGTCGGCGGTGGCCTGCCGATCGGTGCCTACGGCGGCCGCGCGGACATCATGTCGCTGCTGGAACCGCGCGGCGGCACCGATGTCTACGACGCCCGCTCCGGCGGCCCCGCGCTCTACCAGGGCGGGACCTTCACCGGCAACGCCCTCAGCCTCGCCGCGGGCCTGACCACCATGCGCAAGCTCGACGCCGCCGCGATCGCGGACCTCAACGCGCACGGCGAACTGCTGCGCACCCGGGTCGCCAAGGCCGCGTCCGGCTCGCTGGTCCCGTTGACCGTGACCGGCGTCGGCTCGCTGTTCAACCTGCACGTCGGTGTAACCGACGTCCGCGTGTTCCGCGACGTCCGCGGGGTCGACGCGGCCAAGCAACACCGGCTGTTCCTCGCGCTGCTCAACCGCGGCGCCATCATCGCGCCGCGCGGCATGGGCTGCGTGTCCACCTGCACCACCGAGACCGACATCGACTTCTTCGCGGCCGCCGTCGCGGAGTCCCTCGACGCCATCACCGCGGAGGACTGACCATGCGGATCACCTGGACGGACGAGCAGCGGGACCGGCGCGAGCACTTCCGGCGCTTCGGCGTCGAACGCGTCACCCCGGGCACGGCCGAGCGCGACCGCTCCGGCACGTTCCACCGCGACTCGTGGAAGCGGCTTGCGGCCGAGGGCTTCTGGACCGCGCACCTGCCCCGCGAACACGGCGGCGACGGCGGCACGCTCTGGGACTTCCTGGCGGGTCTCGAAGGTCTGGCGGCCGGGGCCGATGACTCCGGCTTCACCCTGTCCGCGGTCGCGCACGCCGGTCTGGTGCATGTGCTGCTCGAACACGGCACGACCGAGCAGAAACGCCGACTCCTGCCGCAGCTTGCCTCCGGCGCGCTCGGCGCCACCGCGGCGACCGAACCCACCGGCGGCTCCCACGTCGCCGCCGTGCACACCCGCGCCCGCGAGGACGGCGCCGACACCTGGCTGTTGACCGGGGAGAAGGTGCACATCACCAACGCCCCCGAGGCCGACGTCGCCCTCGTCGTCGGCAGGCTCGATGGCATCGGCAAGCGCGACATCACGCTGTTCGTCCTGGAACGCGGCAGGCGCGGGTTCAGCACCGGCGAGCACGAGGACCTCCTGGGGCAGCGGACCAGCCCCACCGGCCCGATCCACCTCGCGGACGTGCCGGTGACCCGCGACGACATGGTCGGCGCCCCGGGCGACGGGCTGGCCACGCTGTACTCGTTCCTCGCCTTCGACCGCCTGATGTACGGCATCGTGGTCGCCGCCCAGCTGGAGGCGCGGCTGCCCGCGACGATCGCGCGGACCTCGACCCGGCAGGCGTTCGGCACCGTGCTCGGCAACCACGAGTACATCCAGGACAAGATCGTCACCATGCGGACCACCATCGAGTCCGCCCGCCACCTCGCCTACGCCGCCGCCGACGCCCTCCTGCGTGACGACGACAGCTACGGCGCGCTGGCCTCCTGCGCCAAGCTCGCCGCCTCGGAGGGCATGGTCGAGTCCGCGGTCGAGATGGTGCAGATCTTCGGCCACCTGGGCTACGACCGGGCGTTCGGCGTGGAGCGGCTGCTGCGCGACGCGGTCGCCATCCGCATCGCGGGCGGCACCACCGAGATGCAGAAGAAGAACATCTACAAGGACGTCGTCGCCCGCTACGCGCCTACCGCCGAACGGGGGGCGTGAGGTGGGGGAGATCATCACCGGCCGTGTCGACAAGGTCGTCGAGGAAGGCGACTGCGCGGTCGGATGGGGGAACGAGGGCCTGTACGTGCTCTCCACCCCGGCGATCCTGGGCAATATGGAACGGGTGTGCGTCGACCTGATGACCCCGCGCCTGGCCCCCGGTGAGATGACCGTGGGGGTGGACGTCCACCTCGCCCACCTGGCGCCGACCCCGATGGGCGACCTGGTGACGTTCGAGGTCGTCCTGGACCGCGACGGCCGCGACATCGCCGTGCGGTTCACCGCCACGGACTCGCGCGGCACGGTCGTCAGCCGGGGGACGCACAAGCGGGCCGTGATCGACCGCGACCGCTTCCTCGCCAGACTGGCCGCGACCTGACGACGGCGCGCCTGCCGGTCACCGGACCGGCAGGCGCGCCCGTCGCGTCATGCCAGACCCGGTGAACCGAGGGAACCCGCCATCACCACCGCACCCGATCTCACCCGCACCTACCGCCACATCGCCACCACGCCCGGCTGGCCGTCCTGGGCGGTCGCCACCATCGGTGCCCGGCTGCCGGTCGCCATGGCCCCGCTCGCGCTCGTCCTGGTCGGCCACGAGGCCACCGGCGACTACGTGTTCGGTGGCCTGCTGGTCGCCGCGCACACCCTCGGCGAGGCCGTCGCGGCCCCGGTGGCCGGGAATCTGATGGACCGGTGGCCGCCGCGTCGCACGATCACGCCCTGCCTGGCCGCCGAGGCGGTGCTGTTCGGTCTGTTGGCGCTGCTGGTCGGCACGCACGGCTCGAACGCGCTGCTGCCGGCCGTCGCCGCGCTGGCAGGCGCGATCCCGGCGGGTGCCCCCGGCGGACTCCGGTCCACACTCACCCAGGTCGTCGGACTGGCCGCCCTGCCCCGCGCGCTGTCCCTCGACACCGTCCTCAACCAGTCCTGTTGGGCCCTCGCCCCGATCCTCGTCAGCGCCTGCGCCGCGCTGACCTCGCCGACCACCGCCGTCGCCCTCGTCGCGGCGTTCCCCCTGATCGGCGCGATGGCGGCGCTGCGACTACCATATTCGGCCGGACCCGCAACACGGCACGCGCGAACCGGACTGTGGACACTCACCCGAATCCTGCACCGCACCCTGCTGCTCACCGCCGCCCTACGCCTCATGCTCGGCGCGATGACGGTGGTGGCCCCGCCGCTGTTCGATTCCACCTCCGCCGCGCCACTCTCCGGCGTCGCCCTCGGCGCCTACGCGCTGGGCACTGCCTTGGGTGGCCTGCTCTACGGCATCCGACGAACCTGGCCCGGCACACACCAACAACAGGCGGACGCGTGCCTCCTGCTGCTCGGTGCCGTGGTCGCGGGCGGGTTCGTGCTGCACAGCAGTGTGTTGTTCGTGTTGCTCTATCTGCTGGCGGGCCTGCTTGAGGGCCCGGTGGTACTCGCCCGGTCGCTACACCTGGAAACGATCCTCCCACCGGACCGCCGGGCGATGGGTTTCAGCCTGCAGTACGCGGCCATCGGCTGGGGCTTCGCGGCGGGCGGCTTCATCCTCGCCCAAACCATCACCACGACCACGCCTCAAGCCGCGTTGACGGTCGTCGGTGCCATCGTGGCCGCGATCGCGCTGATCTCCCTCCTGCTGCCCGCGCGTAGGTGATCAGACCCGGATCCGGTGGCCGTTGTGGAGGCGACGGTCACCGGATCTCGTGGCAGTCCGCACCCACCTCGGAGGCCCGCGGTGCCGTCCTGAGCACGCAGACACCGGTGTACTCCGGCACGCTGGGCCCGGCGGACGACCGCGTCTGGCGGGTCGCGCTGACCCCGGACGGTGCCGTGGCGGCGATCGGCACCTACTCGGGCATCGTCACCTTGTGGGACACCGCGAGCCACCAGGAGATCGCCCGGCTCACCGGCCCCGACGGGACGCTCTCCGCGCTCGCGTTCAGCCCCGACGGTCGCACCCTCGCCACCGCGCACGAGCCGTACCCGGTGGGCAGGCTCGCGTTCGCGCCGGACGGGGCGGTGCTCGCCGTGCCGATGACCACGGGCGACATCGAACTGCGGCAGATCGGGACGGGCGACCTGGTGGGCAGCCTGCCCGCGCGACTGACCGGGCAGGAGGGACAGGCGATCACCGACCTGGCGTTCACCCGGGACGGCACCGTGCTGGCCGCGGGCAGCAGCGACCACACCATCCGACTGTGGAACGTCGCGGACCGCACCCCGGTCGGCGGACCGCTCGCAGGCCACAACGGCCCGGTCATCTCGCTCGCGTTCCTGCCGGACGGCACCCTCGCCTCAGCCGCCATGGACGACACCTACCTGCGCGTATGGGACGTCACCGCGCACACCCCGCTCGCCGCCGTGCAGACGAACACCAACGGCTATCAGTGGATCGCCGCCCACCCGACGAACGGCAGGGTCGTCTCGACCACCAGCGGCGGCTCGGTGCACTTCTGGAAGACCGACCCGACCGCCGTCGAGGCCGACATCTGCGCGTCCCTGCGCGCCTCGCGTCCCATCGCCGACCAGTGGCAGGACATCGGCGGCGACCCCGATTCGGTCCCGAACTGCCCGAACTGACCCACCGCGCGGGCACCCGACGTGCATCCCGGCCGACCCGTGAACCGGTGTCGCGGATCGCACACCGGATGCATGGTGGATCGGACGGCCATCCTCGGAGCCTGAAGGTGGGATCGCGATGCACGACCGCGCCACGTCCGACACCGAGCCCCGGAGCCGCCCCAAGCGGCCCGGACCGGCCCCGGCACAGGCCACCGGTGCCGCGGGCCGGGTGCTGGGGCTGCAACGGACCCTGGGCAACACCGTCACCGCGGACATCCTGGCGGCCCACCCCGTGCAGAGAATGGTGTCCGAGGTCCAGGGCGCGTTCGGTACGTGGACCATGCACCAGACCGGCCCCACGCACCCCACCGGCAACGCGTTCCTGGACAACCACGTCTACGTGCACCGCCAGACCCGCGCCAACATCAACAACCCGTGGCAGAGCAACTTCGCCGTCCTGGAGTACATCGACCTCGACACCGGCCAGACCCACCACCTGGACTCGTTCAACGCCGGTTCCCGGGCCCACCACTCCGAGGAGGTCATCTTCTGGACCCTCAACGAACGCGGCACCAACTACCGCCCGGTCGCCCTGTTCAGCGACCGAAAACCGTGCGGCGGCTGCATGGGACCCACCATCGGCCCGGCCATCTCGGCCAAGGCCCGCGGCTTCGACGTGCCGATCTACTACGCGACCGACTACCCACCGGGCAGCCAGGCCGAGATCAGCGCGTGGTGGCAGTGAACCCTGGTACGCGTGGAGGTGGTGACATCTTCGTCGCGGACACCGAAGTCGTGTCCGAAGTGGACTTTCCAAGGTCCTGACCTGCTCGAAGATCTTTCGGTGTGCCCCGGCCAGGCCGGACACGTCGCGCAGGCAGCGGGCGGGATCGGCACTCACCGGTTTCACGAACATCCCGTGCCGTACCCGGACAGGAAGGCCGATCCCGCACACCGCACAGGCACCGGGGGACTGGAGGCCCGGTTGGCGGCGTTCGAGGAAGGCCGGGCCGCTCACCTCCGACGTCATCGCAAGTGCTGCGGCGTGCCCATCGTGGACGAATGGGGTTCACGCGTCCACGAGACTAGTGGTGCGACCCAGAACGTCGGCCGTGTATCGGCGGGTCCACGGCGTGGCTGGCGGTGCCGCCGGGACGGCCTCGTACTGGATGTACTTGGTCGTTTCCGGCGGTGCCGCCAGACACGTCGTGGGCGGGTCGAGACATGGTCGACGTTCTGGGTCGCACTACTAGGTCGGCAGGCTGTCCGCTCCCGCTGGTAGGAATAGAAAGTTCCCGGGTACACATCGCCCCGATCACCTTGCCCCCGTCCACCGACAGGTGCACCGATGGCAGTGCGAGCACTCGTTCGAACGCGGTCAGATCCAGCCGCGCGGGCGCCGATATGTCCACTGTGGTCAGTGGGCGCCGCCGGAGCCGTTCCACCAACTGCCTGCTGGGCACGATCCCGTCACCCTGGGTCATGCACCACTTCGTAGCGGACGGGCCCGCCCACCGTTCGGCGGGCGGGCCCCGGCGGGTTCAGGACCCGACCGCGTGCCGCTTGATGATCGAGAGGTGCTCCGGCCGGTTGACCCCGATGAGGTTCAACAGGACCTTCTTGTCGTCGAGCTTGGCGAGCTCGTCCTGGGTCGTGAACCGCACGCTGTTGCGGGGCTCGTCGATCAGGAAGACGTGCTGGTAGGTGTCGAACACGATGTCGCGCATCTCCGACGGCTCGAACCCGCAGTTGCGCATCAGCGCGGGCGCGTACTCCACCAGCAGCGTCGGGCTGTCCGCCTGCAGCGTCTTGCTCATCCCGCGCAGTGCGGCCACGTCGAAGCCCTCGACGTCGATCTTGACCACGTCGATCGGGCCGACGCCCTGTTCGGTCAGGTAGTCGTCCACCCTGACCATCGGCACGACGACCGAGCCGCGGGCGGTGCCGACTGTCTCGGCCGAGACGGAGTGTGCCCCGGTCAGTCCCTCGGCCAGGTGCAGCGTGATCTCGCCTGCCTCCGCGCCGACCGCCGTGGCGGCCACCGTGACCTTGTCCTGGAGGTCGTTCTGTTCCAGGTTCTGGCGCAGCCGGGTCAGGTTGTCCGGCACCGGCTCGAAGGACACGACGCGGCCGTCCGCGGGCAGGTGGCGGGCGCCCACGCAGGCGTAGATGCCGATGTTGCCGCCGATGTCGACGATGGTCTTGCTGACCTTGGCCAGGTCCTCGTAGATCGACAGTTCCTGCTGCTCGTAGTAGCCGTTGAGCAGGCCGGGGGCGATGCCGACGTCCACCGTGGGGAAGGTGAGCCGCACGCCGTGGAAGTCGGCGGTCTCGTCGCTGCCGTCCGCGACCACGCGGAAGACCCGCCGGTAGAGGTAGGCGGTCACCGGCCAGGAGTGCACACGCGTGTGGCTGAACATCCTCCTCGCCAGCTTGATCGTTCCCATTGCAAGGTCTTCTCGTTTCACTGAGCCCCCACTGAGCCGGACAAACGGTGCTAGGACAGTACAAGCGACGGTGCGGCGGACGGCGGCGTGCCGGGTGCGCGTAAGGGTGACGTGGCCGCGTCCCGCGAGGGGACGGACCGGGAGGAGCCGGTGCGCGGCGGCCGGACGGCGTCAGCCCGCGTCGAGCGGCGCACTGAGCCATTCTGCGGCTTCGGCACGGCAGCCCTTCGACGTCGGATCGGATCCGGCGACACAATACAGACTCGGTGACGGAGCAAACCTGCGACCACCCGCTCCGTGTGCGCACGGTTTCACCAGGTCATGCCCATCGCAGTTGTGGTCGCCGTCGTGGTTGTGCACGATCCGTGGTCACGCCGGGCAGTCGAGCGGCCCCCGTTCGTGGCCGCCGCCGACCACGGTGACGGGCGAGTGCACCGCCGCCGTGCAGACGATCTGGACCAAGGCGAGGTCGGACAATTCGCTCGCCGGGACGGAGACGGTGACCGTGGATCCGGTGAGGGTTATCGGCGCCGCCCCGGAGGGGATCTCCGACTTCAGGACATGACCTCGCTCGGTCGGCGTCGGCCCGTCGGTGAGCAGGGCGAGCGCCTCGTCGCCGCTGGTCGGGTTCCTGGTCGGCCGCAGGACCGGCACCACGGTGTCGCCCTGGACGAGGTAGATCACGGCGCCGGTCGCGGGGGTGCCGACGATCGGATCGGTGGGCTGGACCCCGCAGCCCGCGGCGAGCAGGAGGGTCACCAGGATGAGCCGCCTCATGACGGCAGCCGCAGGGTGAACAGGGCGCCGCCGCCGGGGCGGTTCGCCGCGTGCAGGTCGCCGCCGTGCAGCAGGGCGTTCTCCCGGGCGATCGCCAGGCCAAGGCCGCTGCCCGCGGAGCGGGTGCGGGCGGTGTCGGCCTTGTAGAAGCGGTCGAACACGTGCGGCAGGACGGCCGGGTCGAGCCCGGGACCGCGGTCGGCGACGGTGATGATCACTCGGCCGGGTTCGTCACGCAGGGTGAGTGTCACCGGGGGAGCGCCATGTCGTAGCGCGTTGCCGACGAGGTTGGCCACGATGACGTCCAGCCTGCGTGGGTCGACCCGGGCGGTGACCGGGGCCAGGTCGGTCTCCAGGCCGGACCAGCCGCGCACCCGCAGGGTCGCGCTCACCGCCGCAGCGACGTCGACCTCGTCCAGGGTGAGCACGGCACTGCCCGCGTCGAACCGGCTGATCTCCACCAGGTCGTCGACCAGCCGCGTCAGGTTGTGCGTCTCCCGACTGACCAGCCGCGCCGCCCGGCCCGCGTCCTCGGTCAATGCCGCCGCCTCCTCGTCCAGCACGTCGGCGACCGCGGTCATCGCCGCGAGCGGGGTCCGCAGCTCGTGCGACACATCGGCCACGAACCGGCGCGCGTCGGCAACCTGCTTGGCCAGCTTGTCGGCCATGGCGTTGAACGTCTCGGCGACCGCCGCCAGCTCGTCGGCACCCCGGACCTCGACCCGCGAGCCCAGGTCACCGTCACCGAGCCGCCCGGCCGCACCACGCAGCTCGCGCACCGGACGCAACACCGCCCGCGCCGCGACCAGCGCCAACGCGGCGGCCGGGAGCAGCGAACAGCCCCCGATCAGCCAGGCGAGCAGGGCCAGCTGCCGGATACCGTCCTCTTCGGCGCCCAGGTCGCGGGACGTGTAGAACTCCACGTCGGACACTCGCATCCCGATGACCAGCACCGGCTGTCCACCGTCGATCACCCGCTGCCACGCCACCACCCCGCCGAGTACCCGGGTGCGCAGGTCGGCAGGCACATCGAGGCCCAACGACCCATCCGGCGGCCGCCCCACCCGCAGGATCATCCCGGCGCTGTCCCGATCGGACAGCTCGTCGGGATCGAGCACGGTCATCCGCCCGACCTTCTCCGTGAACGCCGCCACCGCCGCACTCTGCGCCTTCTCCAGCACGATGTTGCGCGCCCGTACGTACATCGTCCCGGCGACCGCCGCCGCGGTCAGTCCACCGAGGAGGGCGAACGCCAGGATCAGCCGGGCCCGCAGACTCCTCACAACGGCCCGAACCGGTACCCGAACCCGCGCACGGTCTGGATGTACCGCGGCGGATCACTGTCGATCTTGGACCGCAGCCGCTGCACACACGCGTCGACCAGCCGCGAGTCGCCGAGGAACCCGTGGTCCCACACCGCCTCCAACAACTGCTGCCTGCTCCGCACCCGCCCCGGCGCGCCGGACAGTTCCAACAGCAGCCTCAGCTCGGTGGGGGAGAGCGCGACCGGCTCACCCGCCCGCCGCACGACCAGCGCGCCCCGATCGATCTCCAGCTCACCATGCCGCTCGACGTCGGTGGCCCCGGTGCTCTCCGCGCTTCGACGCAACACCGCCCGAATCCGCGCCTCCAACACCCTCGGTTGCACCGGCTTCACCACATAGTCGTCGGCTCCGGCCTCCAAGCCCGCCACCACGTCCATGTCATCGCCACGCGCCGTGACCATGATGATCGGCAACGTCCCGGTCGCCCGGATCCGCCTGCACACCTCGAACCCGTCCATTCCCGGCAACATCAGGTCCAACACCACCACGTCGACCCCGTCCAGCGCCGCCAGCCCCTGCTCGCCGGTCTCCACCGCGCGCACCCCGTGCCCCTGCCGGGTCAACGCCAGGTGCAACCCCTCCCGAACTGCGGGGTCGTCCTCGATGAGCAACACCTGTGACATGGCGCCCACCATCGCAGGTGCCGCCCCGATACGCGCTTCCACCCACCCGATGATGCCGCCCCGCGCCCCCTCGGACCGCCACCCGGGCCGGACCAGTACAGACCTGTGACACGACGTGGTCACGCCCGTCGAATACCTGCCCGATCGTGGACACCATGACTCGACGTGACGATCTCTACGCGCTGGCCGCCAAGACCCTCGCCCGACTCCTCTACCCGGTCGCACACCTGAGCGCCCCCGGTCGCGCCCGACACGTCGCCTGCCAGTGGGCCCTCGCCGTCAGGTATCCACGGGAGTCGCTCGCCGGACTCACCCCGGCCGCCCACCACGCGTTCACCACCGCGCGTACCGAGGCGTTCTGGCGTGACGGGGTGCTGATCGGGTTGACCTCCGGGTACCGGGACGCGGCCGAACAACACCGGATCTACGTCGCGGACCAGGACAAGCCCGGCCTGCCCCGCGCCCTGCCGCCCGCCGAGTCACCGCACGTGCGCGGGCTCGCCATGGATGTGCGGCCGCGGGAAGGGGCGCGGTGGCTGGAGGAACACGGCTCGCGCCATCACCTCTACCGGACCTACGACAACGAGTGGTGGCATTTCGAACTCCACCCCACCCGCCCGATCCGCCTGCCCTACCCGGGAGCCCGAATCGCGTCGACCGTGCGAACCCGAGGCGGCACGTCCTGATCGGCTTCCGAGGATCAGTCGTTGTCGAACCCCGGCCCAGCACGGTGTCGCGGACCACGACCGCCTGTCCGTCGCGGGTGGTGAATCGGTGGCGCACCGAGGACTGCGGGGTGACCGTCAGCTTCACCGTTCCGCCTGGCGTGTGGAGAATGGTCGCGTCCTGGGCACAGATCTGGCGGGTATCGACCGTCGTGGAATCACACTCGGGTATTCGACCGGCCCGGACATGTGGAACGCCTGGTGGTGGATCGGTCCGATCCACCACCAGGCGCGGCAATGCTTTCCCGATCCGACCCTCACGCGCTCCCGGTGCCGCAGCGGGCAGGGGCGGGCGGCAGGGTGACCGTGGCGTCGATGGTCTCGCCGGTGTCGTGCCGCGTGGCCTGGGCCCGCATGTGCTCCACGGTGTTGTGCACGGCCGGGTTCATGTGGACCTCGCGGATCCCGGTGGCCGTGGAGACATCGTCCGGGTTGGTGAAGAAGACCTGGCCGTTGTCGGAGAAGGTGACCGTCCAATGTTGACCGGCGCCCTGCGTCGCGATCTCGAACTCCTCGCCGACGACCAGGGCGCCCGGTATCGGGCCGTCGTCGTCGTACATGGACTTCAGCGTCCATGCGGTGCCATTGGTGCCCACACCCTGTGCCGTCACCGGCTCACCACACCGGCGCTTGGCGTCGGCGGTGGTGGTGCTCACCGCGACCCCGGCCAGGGCGAGCGCGCTCACGACGAGTGCGGTCGCGGGAATACGCATGCGCATCACGGAACCTCCCTGCGTGTACGGAAAACCTTACGGTGATCAATACGCGGGAGAGTTACAGCGGCTGCCGAACGGGGTGCCTGCCGGGCGGATCCGGTACCCGGCAGGCGGTGCCGTCAGGCGCAGATGCTGCCGCGGCTGCTTGAGGTGAGCAGGTTGTGGCAGGCCAGCTCGTCCTCCTGGGACACTTCAGCCTGCAGGACCAGGGCTTCCTCCATGTCGATCACTCCTCTCCGGTGTCGGGTGACGCGTCCAGGGCGGTGTCGCCGCTGGTCAGGGGGCCGGTGATGGCGTGCAGGGCGAGCAGGACGCCCGCCGACCCGGACCACAGGTCGGCGGCGAACCGCTGGCCGGGCTCGCCGAGCCAGCGGACGCCGGTCGCGTGCGGGATCGCGTACCGGAACAGGCCGCGCGCGCTGGTGACGGCGGCGTCGACGAGATCGGGGCGGTCGAGTCGGCGGCCCGCGTCCGCCAGGGTCCACGCCAGTCCGGTGAGGCCGGGGAACAGGCCGGGGAACACCGCGAACCGGATCGTGCACGCCCGTAGACACTGCTCCAGGACATCACGGGCACCGGCGAAACCCGCGTCCGGTCGACACGCGAGGTATCGGGCCAACACCGTGGCGTATCCGGCGCTGCCCGCGAACAGGTACGGATAGACGCGGCGCGCCTTCGTGGAGGTCTTGAAGCCCAACGCGTCGACCGGGAGTGGCTCGGCGAAGGCGAGTTCTTCGTACAGTAAAGCCATCCCACGGTCGAAGTGAGTCGGATCGCCGGTGGCCTTGTACAGCTCGTACCAGGCGAGCGCCACGCCCGCCCGGCCGTCGACCAATCCGGACTGGTGGGTGGCGCTGAGCCGGGGTTCGCCGTCGAGCAGACGACAGGCCCTGTCCAGCCAGTACTGTTCCTTGGTCACCCGGTGATGGGCCAACAGGCCGAGCACGGTTCCGGCGGCCCCGCCGCCCAGGGTCGACGACGTGGTGTTCAACGGATGGTCGGCGGCGACGGTCAACAGCTTCTCGGCCGCGTCGACCTCGCCCAGCTCGTCCAGCACGGTCGCGATTCCGGCTGAGCCGGACAGGTAGCCGGGCGCGCTCGTGGCCGCGGCCGCCAACGCCTCGTCGCGCAATCTCCGTACGATCACGGGATCGCATTCCCGACCCGCGCGGTGCAGAGCGTGCAACACACCGGCCGTTCCCGCCGCCAGCGCCCGGGTGTCGGTCTCGTAGCCCAACGGGATCGTCGGGTACACCCGGTCCGGATGATCCGGGTCGGCCATCGCCTCCAGGGCATCCGCTGTGCGTTCGGCCAACCAGCGCAATGAACCGACGGTGTCCGCACGCACGGCCTCGGGTGAGGGGAGACAGGGTTCCACATCGGCGTATTGCCGAGTGCCCAGCTCCCATAGCCGTTCGGGGATCGGGGTGAGTTCGGCCAGGTCGGCACGCACGTGGTCCAGTACGCGGGAGTGTCGTTCCACCGTTTCGTGTATGGGGAACAACAGCAGCAGGGCCAACGCCGAGAGGCCGTAGCGGTCGAGCTCCCGTGGGTCCGCGACCGATTTCGGGTCCGGGTGCAGGTAGCCGGGCGTGCCGAGGATCCGTGTCAGGTCGTCGATTCGTTGCACGGCCTCGAAATCGACCAGCCGCACACCGTCATCGTCGTCCACGAGCACGTTCGTCGGGCTGAGGTCGACGAAAACGTAGCCCAGGTCGTGCAACCGTCGCAGCTGGGAGTCAAGGTTGTCGAGCAGGGCGAGGCAACGGCGGTGGTAGTCGCCGAAATCCGACTCGGTCGGGGCGACGCGGACGGCCGGGTTGTTCGTCACCATCCACCGGTAGATCGGCATGCCGGGGACCAGTTCCGTGACGAGGTAGCTGTGCTCCCAATGGTGGAAGAACTCCACCGGCCGCGGACAAAGGCCGGGATCACCTGCGTGGATTGCCCGCAGCACCAGGTATTCGGCGGTCAGCCGGGACTTCGCATCGGCGCCATCGCCGGTGTAGCCGTTGTGGGACTTGGCTTCCTTGAGGAACACCGGTTCGTCCGATTCCGCACGGAACCGGTACGCGCCCCCGGCGTTGCTGTGCTGGATCACCGTCTCGAACCGGTAGCCGTTCAACGTGACCGGGCCCGCGGCCTTCTTGGCGGGCTCGACCTCCCGGAACGGATCCACGACGCCGGGCGGCAGATGGAACACCGGCTTCCGTTCGTCGTCGACCTCGGCGCCGTCCGGGGCGAGCATGGTATCCACGTGTCGGCCCTCGGTGTCAACTCGCGTACGACCGAGGAAAGCCCCGTAGCGGTAGGAAACACACTCGCTCTTTCCGAACCGCCGATCGGTGAGGATGAACGGACCGCTGACACCGGCCAGATCCGTCGTCAACCGGCGCAACACCCGTTCCGTGCATTCCTCGCTCGGCGGGTACACGGTGCAGAACTTCCCACTCTGGACCCTGGCCGCGTGCTTGTCGTGCGCCAGCAGGAAAACTCGCTCACCGGCGAGGTGTTTGAACGGCACGCCGAGTTCCACGCACACCGCCGACACCACGCTCAACACCGACTGCGCGTTATCGAACGAACTGGACACGTGCACCTTCCAGCCTTGCTCCGGCAGCATCGAACCGGTTGGCCCCCAATGGGTCCACGGTCCGCGTTCGTGCCGCCGCCATTCGTCCGGCAGCCGACCGGCGGTATAACGTTTACCCGGATCGGAGCTGTCCCACGGCTGGTAGAACTCCCCATCGGCGATCAGGAACGACATGTCCACGGCCATCCAGTCACGCCTTCCGTCGACCCGCGTCGTGTCGGCACGGAGCCGCGGGGGAAACGCCAGAACCAGGACGCGATGCCCAGTGAGACAGAACGCGCGGCGCTCGTCAAGACATCGTTTCGTGATCCGTCAGCAACCGACGACCGTTGGACCATCGCGCTTGGGCGAAACGGTCGAACGCGACCTCCGACGACCGACCGAGTGCCCGGCCCGGCGGTCGGCCGCCCGTCAGCCCCGTCGACAAATGGGTTTGACGTCGACCTCGGCGGCCGAAGACGATGTGCGCAGACCGAAACGAGGCCGGGAGGGCACGATGGCCAGCACGTGGAAGCGGGGCGAGTGGCGCGGGTATCGCGGCACCGCGGTCGCGGGCACGCGCAGTGGTCGTGTCGGTGGTCGCGTCAATGGTGTCAATGGTCAGGGATACAAGCAGCAGCGCAGCACGGGCTCCCCACCGTGACGTCGACGACGTCATGACCGGGAGCTGCCCATCGGGACACCGATTCGGGCGGCTTCTGCTTTTTCGACCGAGTCGGTGAGCTTCGGAAGCCGAGCGGCCTCCAAAACCGCGACGCGAGGGTTCGACTCCTTCCACCGGCGCCAGGCGCCCGTTTCCGCGCGTTCATTCCTTTCTAATTCGACAGTGGAGCACTGCGCGGAAACCCCGGTGGGGCTGGGCACTTGGTGAGCCCACCCGGCTGTAAACCGGACGCCTCCGGCTGTGACGGTTCGACCCCGTCCCCCACCACCATGCCCAGCAGGCCAGACGACCAGAGCAAGAGTCGCATCCCTCCCGAAGGGCGCCCCACCCAACCCCACTCTCCCACCCCAACTCGGCCACCCCTGACTGGCCCACCACGCGGGATCGCGCCGGTCTCTTCCCACCCGATCCCAGGAGGCCCCCAGGGCCGAGTGGGATCGGGTGGGAAGAGACCGGCTGAAGGCGATCCCGCCGCGAGGCGAAGCCGAGCCAACAAACACCGCGGCGTAACCGGCGGTGAACTGGGCCCGGCTAGGTTCCGGTCGCAGGCGTCGGACCAAGAGGGGGCAGGGTGTTCCAGTCGTCGTTGGCGCAGCAGCGGTTGTGGTTCTTGAGCCGGCTTGACGGAGCGGGCGCGGTGTACAACGTGCCGGTCGCCGTGCGGTTGCGGGGCGCGGTGGACCGGGTCGCGCTGCGGCGGGCGGTGCACGACACCGTGCTGCGGCAGGAGAGCCTGCGAACCGTGATCGTCGGGGACGGGGACGTGCCCTGGCTGCGAGTGTTGGACGACGTCGACATCCCGATCACCGAGGCGCACACCACCGAGGCCGGGCTGGCCGCAGAGCTGACGCGAGCCGCGAACCGGGGATTCGACCTGGCCATGGATCCGCCGTTGCGGGTGTGGCTGTTCGAGCTGGGGGAGCAGGACCACGTCCTACTACTGGTCATGCACCACATCGCGACTGACGGATGGTCGCTGGAGCCGCTGTCACGCGACCTGTCGACCGCCTACCGGGCACGGATCCAGGGCCATGCCCCCGACTGGACACCCCTGCCCGCCCGGTACACCGACTTCGCCGTCTGGCAGCGGGAGATGCTCGGCGAAGGCCCCGACAGCCTCCTGGGCACCCAGCTCGCCTACTGGACCGATGTCCTGGCCGACCTCCCCGACGAACTGCCCCTGCCCTACGACCACCCGCGCCCGGCCGTCAGCACACACGCGGGCGACCAGGTGCCCATCGTCATCGGCGCCGACCTGCACCAGGCCCTCGCCGAGATCGCGCACGACACGGGCGCGAGCCTGTTCATGGTCCTGCAAGCGGCCCTGGCGATGCTGCTCACCAGGCACGGCGCAGGCCACGACATCCCCATCGGCGCACCGGCCGCAGGTCGCGGAGACGAGGCCCTGGACGATCTCGTCGGGTTCTTCGTCAACACCCTGGTCCTGCGCGCCAACACCGCAGGAAACCCCACGTTCGCGGAGCTGCTCGCCCGCGTCCGCGAGGTCGACTTGGACGCGTTCAGCCACCAGGACGTCCCGTTCGACCGCCTGGTCGAGCAGCTCAATCCACACCGGACACTCTCCCGGAACGCCCTCTTCCAGGTCATGCTCTCGCTGGAGGAAAACACCGTCCGGCTGGACCTACCGGGCGTGGAGTGCGCGGAACTGACCGTGCACGTGCCGATCGCCAAGTGGGACCTCAACTTCACTCTCGCCCACGGCGCCCGCGAGCACAGTGTCCATAGTGGCCTGACAGGGTACCTGGAGTACGCCACCGACCTCTTCGACCGTCCCACCGCGCAGGCCCTCGCCGACCGGCTGGTGCGGATCCTCGAAGTGGTCGCCGCCGACCCGACCCGCAGGCTCGGGGACATCGACCTGCTCACCCCGTCCGAACGTCACGAGATCCTGCGGAACTGGAACGACACGACCCGCCCGATCCCGGCCACGACAGTCCCGGCCCTGTTCGCCGCCCAGGTCGCCCGTACCCCGGATGCAGTCGCGCTGGTGGATGACGACGTCTGGTGGACCTACCGCGATCTCGACGCGCGCGCGGAACTGCTGGCCCGCTGCCTCGTCGAGTACGGTGTCGGTCCGGAGTCGGTCGTCGCGGTCGCGTTGCCCCGGTCGGCCGAGCACATCGCCGTGTTGGTCGCCGTCCTCAAGGCAGGTGGCGCGTACCTGCCCGTCGACCACCGCTATCCGCCGGACCGGGTCGCGTTCATGCTCCGCGACACCCGTCCCGCCGTCCTGGTCACGAAGTCCACGACGGACGCCGCCACGCAGGCCGCACGCGACACCGGAACCCCGGTGATGTCACCCGACCAGAAGCCCACGGGACGTGCGGTCGAGCGCCGCGAACCGCTGCCCGACCACCCCGTCTACGTCATCTACACCTCCGGTTCCACCGGTGTCCCCAAGGGCGTCTGCGTCCCGCACAAGGCCGTCGTCCGGCTGATCCACGAGTCCGGTTTCGTGGCGATCCGCCCGGACGACGTCGTCGCCCAGCTCTGCTCGGTGTCGTTCGACGTGGCGACGTTCGAGATCTGGGGAGCCCTGCTCACCGGCGCGACCCTGGCGGTGCCCCCGGCCGGGCCGCTGTCGAGCGCGGAGCTGCGCCACTTCCTCACCACCCGCGAGGTCACCGTGCTGTGGTTGACCGCCGAGCTGTTCCACCAGGCCGTCGACACCGACGTGCACGCCTTCGCGGGACTGCGCTTCCTGCTCGCGGGCGGCGACGTCATCGGCGCCGCGCACTGCCAGGCCGTGCTCGCCGCGCTCCCGTCGATCACCCTGATCGACGGCTACGGCCCCACCGAGAACACGACCTTCACCACGACCCACCGCGTGACCCCGGCCGACCGCACCGGTGTCCCGATCGGTCGGCCGATCGGCAACACCACCGTCTACGTCCTCGACGAGTTCCTCGACCCCGTCCCACCCGGCGTCACCGGCGAGCTGTACACGGCCGGTACCGGTGTGGCGCGCGGCTACCGGAACCGGCCGGGCCTCACCGCCGAGCGGTTCGTCGCCTGCCCGTTCGGCGACGGCGAACGCATGTACCGCACCGGCGACCTGGCCCGCTGGACCGGCGACGGCGTGCTGGAGTTCGGCGGCCGGGTCGACGACCAGGTGAAGGTTCGCGGGTTCCGGATCGAACCCGGCGAGGTCGAGGCCGTCGTCGCCGACACCCCCGGCGTGGCGCGGGCCGTGGTCGTCGTGCGCGAGGACGTCCCCGGCGACCGCCGCCTGGTCGCCTACGTCGTCCCGGACGGCCCCCAGCACGGCCTACCCGCCGCCGTCCGGGCGACCGCCGCCGCGCGGCTGCCCGACCACATGGTCCCGTCGGCGGTCGTGGTGATCGACACCGTCCCGGTGACCGCCAACGGCAAACTGGACCGGCGCGCCCTGCCCGCCCCAGAACACCGGGTGACCGGCTCGCACCGGCTCGACGAGCGCGAACGCGTCCTGTCCGGACTGTTCGCCCAGACCCTGGGCCTGCCCAGGGTCGGCCCGCACGACAGCTTCTTCGCCCTCGGCGGCCACTCCCTGCTGGCCATCAAACTGATCAACGCCGTCCGGTCGGCCTTCTCGGTGGACGTCCCGCTCAAGGCCCTGTTCCAGACGCCGACCGTCAGCTCGCTACTCGCGGCGATCAGCGCCGACGGGCACGCGCGCCCGCCCCTGGTGCACGAGGAGCGGCAGGGGCTCGTGGAGGTCTCGCTCGCGCAACAACGGCTGTGGTTCCTGAGCCTGCTGGAGGACTCCAGCGGCACCTACAACGTCCCGTTCGCCCTGCGACTACGCGGCGAACTGGACCAGACCGCGCTGTCCGCAGCCCTGGTGGACACGGTGATCCGACAGGCGAGCCTGCGGACCCTCCTCGTCGACGAGGGCGGTGTTCCGTGGCAGCGGGTCCTGGAGCCGGACGAGGTCTACGTGCCCGTCAAGGTCGTCGAACTGGCGGAGGCCGACCTCGCGGCGGCCATGGCGTCCGTGACCACCAGCGGGTTCGACCTGGCCACCGAGCTGCCCCTGCGCGCCTGGCTCTACCGGCTGGGCGAACGCGAACACGTCCTCCTGCTCGTGATGCACCACATCGCGATGGACGGCCGGTCCATGGATCCACTGTTCCGTGACCTGTCCACCGCCTACCGGGCCAGGAGCGAGAACCGTGCGCCGGATTGGGCGCCGCTGCCCGCCCACTACACCGACTACGCGGTGTGGCAGCGCCGGTTGCTGGGGTCGGAGTCGGATCCGGACAGTCTGCAGAACAGGCAGCTCCGCTACTGGAAGCGTGCACTCGCCGGGATGCCCGACCAGCTCGCCCTGCCCTACGACCGCCCGCGCCCGCCGGTCAGCTCGCACCACGGCGGCGTCGTGCCGGTGACTCTCGACGCCGACCTGCACCGGGCGTTGACCGACCTCGGCGGCCGGAGCGGGACCAGCCTGTTCATGGTGTTCCAGGCCGCGCTGGCGACCCTGTTGGCCCGGTACGGGGCGGGACATGACATTCCCATCGCCTCGCCTGCCGCCGGACGGGCCGACGAGGCGTTGGACGATCTTGTCGGGTTCTTCGTCAACACCCTGGTGCTCCGGGTGGACACCTCGGGCGACCCGACGTTCGAGGAGCTGTTGCGGCGGATCCGGGAGGTGGACCTGGACGCGTTCAGCCACCAGGACGTGCCGTTCGACCGGGTCGTGGAGGAGCTGCGGCCGCAGCGGTCGTTGTCCCGGCAGGCGCTGTTCCAGATCATGTTCATGCTGGAGGAGGCAGGGGATTACCTGGATCTGCCTGGGATCACGGCGACCGAGCAGGTGGTCGAGTTCCCGGTCGTGCGCTTCGACATGTGGCTCGGCCTGACCGAGTCGAAGACGGCTGCGGGGGAGTGTCTGGGTGTTGTCGGGGAGTTGCGTTACAGCACGGAACTGTTCGACCACGGCACGATCGAGACCATGGTGACCCGGTTCGCCTCGTTGTTGCGCCGCGCCGCGACCGCTCCCTTGTCCCGACTGTCCGCGCTGACTCCATCACCGACTCCGGCAATGGCCCGCCGCAGGCCGGTGACGCTTCCGGCCGTCGGCGGCCGCCTCGATTGACGGTGAATACGCCGCTTACGGAGCCGGTGCGTGGTGTCGTTCCGCCGTTGGATCGCACGGCGGAGTCCGTCTACGCCTGGGCCCTGGCTCGTGGTCGGGTGCCTGCCGTGGCCTGCCCGGATCTGGTCGCCGACCTCGGGCTCACCCCTGCGGAGGTCGACCGGGGCATCACCGCGCTGTGCCTCCTGCGGCTGCTGACCCCGGATGCCTCGGGCGGCCTTGTTCCGACCAGCCCGGACGTCGCCGCCGCCGAACTGGTCGGGCCGATGCGGTTGGAGGTGGTGGAGCTGGAGCGGCGGGCGTCGACTTTGCAGGCGCAGCTGTCCTCGCTGGGGCCGCTGTACTCGCGCAGTCGGCATCGGGAGGATGTGGAACGGGTAGAGGGAGAGGACCGGGTCCGGGCGCTGATCGCCGATGAGGCTCGGCGGTGTGTGGTCGAGATCCGCACCAGTCATCCTGGTCGGACGGCCGCCTGTTGGCTGCCCACGGACCTGGATTGCCGTGTCCGGTCACTGTATCAGCATCCGGTTCGTGTTGATATCCGTTCCCGGGCGGTCCTTGAGGCATTTGTGGATGCCGGCCGTGAGATTCGTACCTGTGCACAGCTTTCCGGTCGGGTGGCGGTGTTCGACCAGGCGACTGCGGTGGTGGCGGGTGGTTCTGGTACTGCGGTGTTGCTGCGTGATCCCTCTACAGTGGACTACATCGGTCGGGGCCTGGAACAGCGGTGGGCCACTGCGGTGCCGTACGAGGCTGGGGGAACCGCGCCTCGCTATGGCGCGGCCGGTGAGGACTTCAAGCGGGCCATCCTTCGTTTTTGGCCACCGGGGCCAAGGACGAGCAGATCGCGCGACGGTTGAGTGTCTCGGTTCGCACCTGTCGCAGGCATATCGCGGAGATCATGTCCGAGCTGTCGGTCACCAGCCGGTTCCAGGCGGGCGTCCGAGCCGCCGAACTCGGTCTTCTCGACACCCCCTGACTCGGGCCTGGTCCCCGGGACGGCGGTCTCGCCGTCCCGGGGACCAGGCCGGGGACTCCTATCGCGATCGTCGCAAGGAGACCGTCGGTCTGGCCGCAGGTGCCGTCGACAGCCGACGGGCCAGGTCGGCCATGACCGGTGTCTCGAACACCATCCGGATCGTCAGATGCACCCCCAACACCGACCGAACCTGATTCACCAGCTTGGCCGCCGTCATCGAACTACCACCCAGATCGAAGAAATGATCCTCCCTCCCCACAGCCTTCAACCCCAACACCTGCTCGACGACCCCACAGGTCCGACGCTCCCACTCCGTACGCGGCGGCGCACCCCCGGTCGCCGACATCACCGGAGCAGGCAATGCCCGATGATCCAGCTTCCCGTTCCCCGTGAGCGGCAATGATTCCAACGGCACGAACGACGACGGGACCATGTACTCCGGCAACACAGAAGCGGCAAACTGGCGCAGGTCCGACGGATCGACAATCCGGTAGGACACCGGCACCACATAGGCCACCAACTGCTTGTCCCCGCCCGCCCCCCGAGCCACCACAGCAGCCTGGGCGACGTCCGGATGCCCGCTGAGCACCTGCACAACCTCCCCTGGCTCGATCCGCACCCCCCGAACCTTCACCTGATCATCCGCCCGCCCCAGGAAATCCAATGACCCATCCGACCGCCACCGAGCCAGATCCCCGGACCGATACATCCGCGCCCCAGGCGCCCCGAACGGAGACGCGACGAACCGTTCAGCGGTCAACCCAGGCCGGTTCGGATACCCACGCCCCACACAGTCGCCCGCCAGGTAGAGCTCACCCACCACGCCGATCGGCACCGGATTCAGCCCGCCATCCAACACATACGTCCGGCTGTTGAAGATCGGCTCCCCGATCGGCGCAGTAGCCGCCCACAGCGACTGGTCCGCAGGCATCGTGTACCCGGTGACGACATGTGTCTCCGAAGGCCCGTAATGGTTGTGCAGCCGAACCCATGGCCGCCGCCGATGAAACGCCCGCACGGTCTCCGACAGCCGCAACGCCTCACCGGCCTGGAGCACGTGCCGCAGCGACGTGAACTCCAGGTCCTGCCTGTCCGCCGCCTCGTACACCGCGCCTACCACCAGGTCGGGCGCGAAGAACTCGGTCGCCCCCTCCCGGTCCAGCCAGCCCGCCAACTCGGCCGGGTCGAGCCGGGTTTCATCGGGTGGGATCAGCAGGGTCTTGCCGTTGAGCAGCACCGACAGGAACTCGTGGATGGACGCGTCGAACGTGATGGAGCTGAACTGGGCCACCCGCGCACCCGGTTCCACCGGGATGACGTGCCGGTTCCAGGCGAGCAGGTTGTTGAGGACGTGGTACTGGACCGCCACCCCCTTGGGCCGACCGGTCGACCCGGAGGTGTAGATCACGAACGCGGGAGACTGCGGGTCGCAGTCGACCGCGAGGTTCGCCGGGGACTGCCGCGCCAATGCGCGAGCGGTCGATGGCGAGTCGAGCAGCAGGACCGGTCCGACCGCGCCGGAGGCGCCGGTGGTGACCATGAGAGCGGGGGAGCAGTCCGCCACGAGGTAGCTGATCCGGTCGGCCGGGAACATCGGGTCGACGGGCACGTAGACCGCGCCGACCTTGAGGATCGCCAGGAACGTGACCAGCAGGTCGGCCGACCGGGGCAGCACCACGCATACCCGGTCCTCGGGCCCGATCCCACGTTCCAGCAGCAGCCCCGCCAGCCGGTTGGCCCGAGCGTTGAACTCCGCGTAGGACAACGTGACAGCGGGATCAATGACGGCGACAGCGTCCGGTGTGCGGGCGACCTGCTGTTCCACCTGCGTCCGCAACGATCCGGGAGGCAGCGGGACGGCTGTGTCGTTCCAGCCGGTCAGCACCTGGCGTCGTTCGTCGGCGTCCAGGAGGTCGATCGAGGTCAGCGCCCGTCCAGGGGCGGTGACCACGGCCGTCAGCAACCGGAGGAAGCGGGCGTGCAGCCGTTCCGCCGTGTCCCGGTCGAACAGGTCGGTGGCGTATTCGACGAACCCGGTCATGCCCGCCCGGCCCGGCCGCGCCGAGATGCTGAACAGCAGGTCGAACTTGGCCGTCCCGGTGCCCAGGTCCACCGACTCCGACGCCAGGCCGGGCAGCGCGAGCGCGGTGTTGCCGGTGTCCTCGAACATCAGCATGGTCTGGAACAGTGGGTGCCGGGCCTGCGTGCGCGCCGGGTTGAGCGCCTCCACGACCTGGTCGAACGGCACGTCCTGGTGGTCGAACGCGGCCAGTGCCGCTGTCCGCGCCCGTCCCAGTACGTCCCGGAACCCGATCCCGCCGGACAGGTCGGTGCGCAGGACCACCGTGTTGACGAAGAACCCGACCACGTCGTCGAGCAGCTCGTCCGGCCTGCCCGCCACGGTCGCCCCCAACGGGATGTCCGTGCCCGCGCCCATCCGGTGCAGCAGTGTGGACAGTGCCGCGTGCACGACCATGAACAGCGTGCAGCCCTCCGCACGGGCCAGATCCGCCAGCCGGTCATGCAGGTCGGCGTCGATCGACAGCGGGATGCGGCCCCCGTGGTGGCTCGCGATCGCGGGCCGTGGCCGGTCGTAGGGGAGGGGCAACTCCTCCGGCAGGTCCCGCAGCGCCTCCCGCCAGTAGTCCAGGCCCGCCGATCCCACCTCGCGCTGCCACAAAGCGAAATCGGCGTACTGGACCGGCAGCGGACGCCACGAGGGTGCAGCGCCTGCCGACCTGGCCGTGTAGGCGTGCTCCAAGTCCCGCGCGAGCGGCCCGTCGGACCAGCCGTCCGAGGCGATGTGATGCAACACCAGCAGCAACACCGCACCACCATCTACTTCGAACAGAACAGCGCGCACCGGGATGTCTCGGCCGAGATCGAACGGCGCTGTCGCCGCCTCCCGCACCCGGTCGTCAAGATCCTCCGGGCCGGCGCAGACGACCGCGAGCCTAGGCCGTGCGTCCGTCAAGACCAGCTGATACGGCTCCCCGTCGACTTCCGGATACACCGTCCGCAGCACCTCGTGCCGCGCCACCACGTCCCCGAGCGCCGCCTCCAACGCGGCCGGATCGACCCCGTCCACCAGCCGGTGCAACGACGGCAGGTGGTACTGCGCCGACGGCCCCTCCAGACTGTCGATGAACCACAACCGCCGCTGCGCGAACGACAACGGCACCAGTTCCGGGAGTTCGCGCGGCGCCAATGCCTGTCGGGGCGGCGCGGCACGGTCGAGCAACGTGCCGAGACCGGCGGCCGTGGGCGCGTCGAACAACGCCCGCATCGGCAACTCCGCGCCGAGCACCGTTCGCACCCGACCGGCCAGCCGCGACGCGGACAGCGAATGTCCGCCCAGGGCGAAGAAGTCGTCGTCGACCCCGACCTCGGGCAGCCCGAGCACCTCGGCCATCAGTCCACAGAGGACTTCCTCGCGGTGTGTCCGCGGCGTCCGGCCCGGCACGAGGGTCGGCGTGGACTCGGGCAGGGCCTTGCGGTCGACCTTCCCGTTCGGCGTGAGCGGCAGCGCGTCCAGCCGCACGACCAGCGCGGGCACCATGTACTCGGGCAGGCGATCCGCCACGAACCCGCGCACGTCCCCGAGGCCCGGACCGGTCGAGGTGACATAGGCGATCAGCCGCTGGTCACCCGCCGCGTCCGGGCGCGCGACCACCACGACCTGGTCCACCTCGGGATGCTCGCCCAGCACGGCCTCGACCTCGCCGGGCTCGATCCGGTGACCCCGCACCTTCACCTGGTTGTCCGCGCGGTCGACGAACACCAGCGAGCCGCCGACCGACCACCGCACCCGGTCGCCCGTGCGGTACATGCGTGAGCCCGGCGGCCCGAACGGGTCCGCGACGAACCGCTGCGCGGTCATCCCGGGCTGCCCGTGGTAACCCAGCGCGACTCCGGCGCCTGCCAGGTACAGCTCGGCCGTGACCTCGCGCCCCACCAGCCGCAATGCGCCATCGAGGACATAGGCATGGGTGTTCGCGATCGGCAGGCCGATGGGCGGCGCGTCCTCGCCCGGCTCGACGGTCGCGACCGTGGACCAGATCGTGGTCTCCGTCGGCCCGTACAGGTTGGTCGTCTGACCCAGGGAGCAGAGCGTGATGGCCAGCCGCGCCGGGAGGGCCTCGCCGCCGACCAGCACCCGCAGCCCGGGAGTCGGCTCCAGTTCGGGCGCCAGCACCCGCCACAGCGACGGCGTGGCCTGCATGATCGTGGTCCCCGACCGGCGCACCAGCCCGGCCAGCCCGACCGGGTCCACCACCGCGCCCCGGTCGGCCAGCACGACTCGGGCCCCGCTGATCAGCGGTAGGTACAGCTCCAGCGCGGCGATGTCGAACGCGACCGTGGTCACCGCGAGCCACCGGTCGTCCGCCCCGAGCGGGAACCGGCCGCGCATGTCGAGCAGGAAGTTGGCCAGGTTCGCGTGCGTGACCACGACCCCCTTGGGCCGCCCGGTCGACCCGGACGTGTAGATCACGTAGGCAGCCGCGCCCGGCTCGCTCAGCTCGATGTCGGGCGTCGGGCCAGACGAGCCGTCGAGTTCCGTGTCGAGTATCAGCCGATCGGGTCCGTCGGGCAGGTCCACGACATCGGCGGTGGTCACCACCAGCACCGGCGCGGCGTCGTCGATCACCCCGGCGATCCGCTCGGCCGGGTAGGCCGGGTCCACCGGCACGTAGGCCGCCCCGCACCGCAGCACCGCGAGCAGGCATACCGGCAGGTCCACCGTGCGTGGCAGCACCAGCGCCACCCGCGTACCCGGCCGCACGCCGCGCCCGAGCAGCAGGCGCGCCAGCCGGTTCGCGCGCATGTCCAGGTCCCGGTAGGTCAGCTCCACGTCCCCGGCTACCACCGCGACCAGGTCCGGGGTCGCGGCGGCCTGCGCGCGGAACAGTTCGGGCAGCGTCGCCCCTCCCGCGCTATCCGCCATGGCCGGCCTCGCGCAGGCTTCGCGGCCGCAGGTCGGTCCAGTTCGCCTCCACGTGCGCGACGGCGGCTTCGCGGTCGCCCGGACCGAACACCACGGCCCACCCGGCGGGCACGGCGGCGAACGCGGGCCACAGCGAGTGCTGCGCCTCGGCGTTGACCAGGACCAGGAACTCGCCGTCCCGGTCGTCGAACGGGTTGCTCATCGGCGCGCCCCCGACACCAGGGTGGCCGGGCCGAGCAGGGCCAGCAGCTCGTCGAGCGCGGCGTAGAAGCCGTCGATCTCGGCGACCTCGTTGTACAGGTAGGCCGACACGCGCAGGGTCTCCCCGCCCGCCAGCCAGGTGACCAGCGGCTGCGCGCACATGTGGCCGCTGCGCACCATGTACCCGTAGGAGTCGCTCAGCAGCCGGGCGACCTCGCCGGTGGGCACGGCCTCGCCCAGGCTCAGCGTGGCCAGCGCGATCCGGTCGGTGGTCTCCGGCGGCCCGATCAGCTTGATCCCGGGCCGCGCCAGCGCGCCGGACACCAGGGCCGCGCACAGTTCCCGCTCGTGCGCGGCGCGGTCCGCCTGGTCCAGTGCCTCCAGATAGTCGATGGCGGCGGCGCAGCCGATGATCGAGGCGATGGCCGGGGTGCCAGACTCGAACCGGTACGGGATGCGCCGGTCCACGCTCCGCTCGACGTCGACCCAGTCGACCATGCCGCCGCCCACCACCATCGGCCGCAGCGCGTCGAGCCGGGCGGCGCGGCCGTAGAGGCAGCCGACGCCGGTGGGGCCCAGCATCTTGTGCATGGAGAATGCCACGAAGTCGGCGTCCAGCTCGCGCACGTTGATTCGCTCGTGCGGCAGGAACTGTGCGGAGTCCAGCACGATGATCGCGTCGCAGGCCGCGCGCACCTCGGCGATCAGCTCTGCCACCGGGTGTACGACTCCGGTGACGTTCGAGCAGTGCGTGAGTGCCACGACTCGCGGGTTGCCGCGCAGCAGCGTGCGGAAGTGGTCGCGATCGAGCCGCCCGTGCCGGTCCACTCTGGTCGGTTCCAGGCGTCCGGCCCGGCGCCACGGCAGCAGCTGCGAGTGGTGCGCGTCGAAGCAGCCCACGATCGACGCGTCCGGCTCCAGGTCGAGACCGGACGCCACCAGGTTCAGCGCCTCGCTGGTGTTGCGCAGCAGCACCACCTCATTCGCCGCCGCCCCGATGTGGTCGGCGATCCGCACCCGCGACGCCTCGTACGCGTCGGACGCCTCTTCCGACAGTCGGTGCTTGCCGCGGTGGATGTTGGACCCGTTGCACTCGTAGTACTCGGTGACCGCCCGGATGACCGAGTCAGGTTTCAGGCTCGTCGCCGCACTGTCCAGGTAGGACATGGGCTGTCCGTCGATCTGCCGCCGCAGCGCCGGGAAGTCGTCCCGGCGGTTCACGCGCGTGCTCATCGTGCCACCTCCGCGGAGATCTGCGAGACGCAGGACTGGAACTTCCCGCTGCGCTCGCAGGCGATGTAGTCCACTGCCTCGCACCGAAGCGGGTTCGGCGCGAGGACTTCGGTCAACCGGTCTTCGAGGTCGCGGATCTCGGCCGCTGCCGGTTCGTCGGCGAGGTAGCGGAAGGTGCACGCACCCGTCGCGTCCTGCGCCAGCTTGTAGAGGTCCAGCCAGGGCGCGTCGCCGACCAGGGCCGCGACCGCGCCGGGGGTGACGATCCGGCCGTCGGCCAGGCGGATCATGTGCGTGGCGCGACCCTCGATCCGCACCACCGGCAGGTCGCTGCCGCAGCCGCAGGGTTCGCCGACCGGGGTGAAGTAGTCCCCGGTCGCGTACCGGATGCGGGGCACCAGGCCGTCGTCGAGGGTCGTGACGTACAGCTCGCCCATCCGTCCCTCGGGCACGTGCTCGCCGTCGTCGACGAACTCCACGTAAAAGTCCCGGTCGTTGATGTGCCGGTTCCCGTGGTGGCACTCGAACCCGAGATAGCCGAGCTCCGACATGCCGATCATGTCGCCGATCGGCACGTTCGGGCCCAGCGTCGCGTCGAGCTGCCGCCGCGCCACCCCGGTCATCAGCGTGTACCCGCAGACGACGTGCAGCTTGCGCTTCGAGGTGATCTCGCGGCCCAGCCGCCTGCCCCACCGGGTCAGGAACGCCAGGTGGGTCGGGTCGACCACGAGCAGGTCGGGCTCGTACGCCTCGATCTCGTCGAACGCCTTGACCACCTGCCACTCCGGCGTGGCCAGCAGGTCGTGCGCGACGGTCAGCACGAGGGTGCCGTCGGGCAGTGTCCGGTCGTCCATCGACGAGAACCCGGTCGCGCACTCCACGTCCGAGCAGTTCGGCGGCGCGAACCGGCAGATCCTGGGCCGGTTCCCCGGTCGCCACAGCTCGTCGAACCCGGGGTGTACCGCCAACGCGGTCGCCTGCCGCCTGGTCAGGTCGTAGGCCAGGATTGCGCTGTTGAGCCGGTCGCCGGAGGTCCCCGAACTCTGGAAGCGCATCACGTGCGGCGAGTTGAGGGTGTAGCCGCGCGCCAGCACCCCCGCCGGGAAGTTGCGCCGGTAGTGCGACTTGGACGTCGGCGGGATCCGCAGGAAGTCCTCGGCGGAGCGGATGTCCTCCGGCCGCAGGGCGTTGGCCTCCATGTGCTCGCGGAAGAACACCGTGCGGTCGAAGGCGTAGGCGATCTCCTCGCGCACCGCCTCGAAGTCGATCGCGGTGCTCATGCCATCGCCACCAGCACCGAACGGGACCCGGAGTACGGGCGGCGACCGTGCGCGAACTGCTCGTTGTCCACCACGACGATGTCGCCCGCCCCCCACGGGCGGGCGATCTCCTCGGCCGCGTAGGCGGCCCGCACCTCGGCGAGGTGGCCGGGGTCGAGCGGCGAGCCGTCGCCGTACATGGCGTTACGCGGCAGGTCGTCCTCGGCGAAGCTCTCCCGCAACTCCCGCTCCACCGCGGGCGGCAGCGAGCTGACGTGGAACAGGTGCGCCTGGTTGAACCACACCCGGCGGCCGGTCACCCGTGACTCGACGGCGGCCTGCACCACCTGCCGGGTGCGCAGCCGGTCCCCGCCCAGCCACTGGGCGTCGATGCCGTGCTCGGCGCAGTAGGCGTCGACCACGTTCCGATCGTCCGTCTGGAACGCCTCCTGCCAGGACAGGTCGATCCCGTGGCCGAAGTTGCGCACATACATCACGCCGTCGCGCTCGAACCGCTCCCGCACCTGCGGAGACAACCGGTCGTACACGCGCGCGCTGTCGGCCAGCGGCGTCTCACCGCCGTCGGCGGCGGGCACCAGGCAGGTCAGGAACAGCGTCGCGGGCCAGGACGCGGTGTACGACATCTCGTTGTGCAGCGGGATGGTCTGGTCCGGCGGGTACTCGGTGGAGGTGAACACGTTGCCGTCGACCCGCTGCCGGGGCGTCGACCGGTTGTCGTAGTCGCGCAGGCTGCCGGTCAGGCCGGTGGCGAACTCGGCCAGCCCCGCGGCGTCGAGCGGGGTGAAGCCGCGCAGCAGCACCACGCCGTGCTCGTCGCGCAGCCGGGCCAGGGTGTCGCCGGAACTCGCCAACCACTCGCGCGGGTCGAGCCGGGCCACGGTCGGCGTGCACAGCACCGCACGCGAACCGGCGAGCAGCTCACCGGTGCGGACCAGGTCCGCGCCGCCGACCGGGATGGACTTGCGGGCGCCACGGAACGGGCTCATCGTCCCGGCCATCACGCCTCACCCGCCTGCGCGGCCAGCCGCTCGTCGAGGTACTCGGCCAGTTCGGACACCACCGGCCGCTCGAACAGCGTGCGCAGCTTGATCGGTACTCGGAACTCCGCGCGCAGTCGGGAGATCAGCTGGGTCGCCAGCAGCGAGTGGCCGCCGATCTCGAAGAAGTCATCGTCCACCCCCGCCCGGTCGAGCAGCAGCAGCCGCGCCATCACGTCGGCCACCCGCTTCTCGGTCGGCGTCCGCGGCTCGACGTAGGTGGTGGCCGCGCCGTCGCCGTAGGACCCCGGCTCGGGCAGCAGCGCCGAGTCGATCTTGCCGGTGCTGGTCAGCGGGAACGCGCCCAGCGCGACGAAGTGCGCGGGCACCATGAACTCGGGCAGCCGCTCGGCGGTGAACTCGCGCAGCCAGTCGGCCTGCCCTCGGTCGCCGCCCGCGTCGATCACGTACGCCACCAGGTGGGTCGCGGAGCTCTCGCCCGCCACCAGGACCAGGCTGCCGGTGACCCGGGGGTGTTGGCGCAGCACGGCCTCGATCTCGCCCAGCTCCACCCGGAAGCCGCGCAGCTTGATCTGCCGGTCGACCCGGCCCATGAAGTCGACCCCGCGGCCGGGCAGCTGCCGCGCCCGGTCCCCGCTGCGGTACATGCGCCCGCCGGGGTCGAACGGGTCGTCGACGAACCGTTCCTGCTGCTCCGGCGTGCCCGCGAGGTAGCCGCGCGAGACCGACCGGCCGCCGATCCACAGCTCGCCGGGGACGCCGACCGG
The DNA here is from genome assembly GCF_000374445.1 of Actinokineospora enzanensis DSM 44649. GTDB lineage: Bacteria > Actinomycetota > Actinomycetes > Mycobacteriales > Pseudonocardiaceae > Actinokineospora > Actinokineospora enzanensis. The sequence goes on from NZ_KB894403.1 coordinate 153,980, forward strand.
GACCGGCCTGCGCTCGGGGTCGAGCACGTAGGCGCGGGCGTGCCGCATCGGGGTGCCCAGCGGAACGGTCGAGGCGAGCGCGGCCAGGTCGTTGGACGTCACTTGTCCACAGAGGACGCCGACGGTGGTCTCGGTGGGGCCGTAGTGGTTGTAGAGGGCGCAGTCACCGAGGTACTCGCGGAACAGGTTGTACGAACCCCAGCCGAACGGCTCGCCGCCGACCACCAGTGCCTGGCGGGGCATCACCGCGGCGGGGTCGTCGGCCACGGCGAACACCGCGTCCAGGTGTGCGGGGGTGATCTTGAGCAGGTCGTAGCTCGTGCCCGCCAGCAACTCGGCCAGCGCCTGGGCGTCCACACTGACCTCCGGCGGGACGACCAGCAGCTCGCCGCCGCTCATCAGCGGCGGGAACAGGGCGGTGTTGCCCAGGTCGGTGCCCAGCGTGCCGAGGGCGACCGAGTCGATGGCGCCGGTGAGGCCGAGTCGGTCGAGCACGCCGTCCAGGTAGGCGGCGAGCTGACCGTGGCCGACCAGGACGCCCTTCGGCGTGCCGGTGGAACCCGAGGTGAACAGCACGTAGGCGGGGCTGTCGTCGGTGGTCTCGACATCCGGGGCGGTGTCGTCGGCGGTGAACGTGCCATCGAGCAGGAAGGTGTCGCAGCCTGCGGGCAGTTCCGCGGCCGTGTCGGCGGTCGCTACGGCGTGGGTCAGGTCCGCGCCCGCCGCGATGGTGGCCCGGCGCCGGACAGGCAGGTTCGGGTCGAGCGGGACGTAGCCCGCGCCCGCCTTGGCGATCGCCAACAGCGCGACGACGGTGGTGTCCGAGCGCTCCAGGCTCAGCCCGACCAGGTCTCCCGGGCGGACGCCGCGGGCGATGAGTTCGTTGGCGGCGCGGTTGGCGGTCCGATCCAGCTCGCGGTAGGTCAGGGTTCGGGTGCCGAACCGGAGCGCGGTCGCGTCGGGCGTGCGTCGGGCGGTGGCCTCGACCAGCCGGTGCCAGTGCGCGGGACGCTCGGCCGGGGGCTGCGCGGTGTTGGTGGCCGCGATGAGTACGCGGGCGGCGTCATCGTCGAGCATGGCCGGGCTGGACAGCGGGGTTGTGGGGTTGCTCGCCAGTGCCGCGAGGGTGGCGGTCAGACAGGTCTGCAGGGCCTCGGCGCCGCCGTCGGCCATGGCGCCGGTCCTGGCGCGCAACGTCAGCCGGATGCGGCCGTCCACGCCCTGCGCCCAGAGCGTGACCTTGCGGTCGTCGTCGGCGGGGGCGATCCAGAGGTCGGCGTAGGTGGAGCCTGTGGTGGTGAGCCCGGTGACGTCGCTGAAACCGAAGCCCGGCAGGGCGCCCGCGTGCTGCCGGGCGGGGTCGACAGCGGACTCGTCCCCGTGCTCGAACGCCTCGATCTGCACGCCGACGTCCTGCAACAGCGCGGTCAACGCCATGTCCGCGGCCAGGGTGGTGAACACCGGGACCGGGCATTCGAAACGACCGACCGACGTGGCCGTCTCGGCGAACGGGCGGCGGGGGAGCACCGTGCTGACGGCCATCCGCTCCGGCCGTCCGCTCGCGTGCCACAGCGCCGCGACCCACGCGGTCAACAACACACCACGCAGCCCACCATCCACTTCGGAGGCAAGAGTGCGCAGCCGTCGTGCCACCGACTTGGGGACCATCCATTCCAGATCGGTCCAACCCGGCCGGGTCGCGCGCTGCTCCAGTGGCAGGTGCACGGGCGGCAGGTCCGCCAGTCGTGCTTCGAGGTCGGCCCAGGCCGGCCCGTCGCCCGGCATGCCCTCCTCGTACTGCCACTGGGCGTAGTCGGCGTACTGTACGACGTCCTCGCGGTGCCACACAGCGCCGTCGAGTCGAGCCGCGTACGCCTGGCGCAGGTCGTGGAAGAACACCGCCACGGAGGTCGTGTCCACACTCAACCGTGGCGCCGACAGGACCAACGACTGCCGGTCGTCGTTGTGCGTGAACAGGATCAGATGCGGCGCGTGCGCGTCCGCCTGCCGCTGCTCGGCGAGCAACGCCGACAGTGTCGCCTCGTCACCCCGGCACTCCGACACCCGCATCCGCGGCCCGTCCTCGACCACCATCAGCACCGAGCTGTTGTCGCCCAGTACCCGCCGATAGTCGGTGCGCAGGCTCTCGTGCACCACCGCCACGTCGTCCGCCGCGCGGGCCAGCACCTGTACATCCACAGTGGACGACAGGTGGGCGACGGCGACCACCCGGTCCGCCCGCGCCAGCACGTGCTCCTGCTGCTTGGACAGCCGGTAGCCGTCCCACGTCCGGCTCACCACGTCCGATCCCTGCGCGCTCACCGCTGCCCCCCGGTGTACTTGTGCCATGTGTCCAGTGCCTGCGGTCCCAGGTACTCGGCCGCCATCCGCCAGAACCCCGCGTACTCGGCGGGGAGATCCACCAGGGCGTGCCCGACCTGTTCCGGCGCGTGCGCCAGGACGTCGCCCAGCTTCATCTGCAACAGGTCGAGGTACTCCGCGCGGTCCATCGGGATCGCCGCGCCGGTCCGCCGGTCGGTCATCTGCGGCGTCCCGTCGGGCCGTATCACCCGGCGGAAGCTGCGGCCGAGCGAGGCGTAGCTCATCACGGAGAAAGTGAAGATCACCTGCTCCACCTCGGGTCCGACGACCGTGCGCACCTCCGCCCGTCGCGCGTCCGGGATGGCGTCCACGTCGTCGTTGTGCAGGCCCTCGGTGCCGTACACGCCGTGGAAGAGCCCGGCGAGGCAGATGTGTTCCTTCGCCCGCATGTCCTGCAGGATCGTGCAGGCCCGGACCATGTGGTCCACCAGCGTCACGTCCTGGTGCGCGACCTTGTGCATGCCCAGCCGCACCAGATCGCCTCGGTAGTCTTCTGGGTCGAGCATCACCGCTCCTCGGTTGGCCGTCCCCCGGGGTCGGAGTGGACGTCGGAGATGTGCCGGATCCGCCGGAACGGCGAGACCAGCGTCATGAGCGTCGGGGCCAGGTAGCCGACGCCGATCGCGACGAGCGTGGCGCGGGTGCCGATCGCCGCGCCCAGGAAGCCGCCAGCCAGCGCTCCGATCGGCAGCGTGCCCCAGACCAGGAACCGGATGGCCGCGGTCGTTCGGCCCATCAGGTGCGCCGGGGTGATCACCTGCCGGACGCTGACGACGTTGACGGTGAACAGCGGCTGGCTGGCGTTGATCAGCAGGTACCCGGCGCCCGCGACCACCACGGCGCCCGGCGACGAGCCGTCTGCCAGCGCCAGCAGCAGACCGCCCGCGCTGGTCACGCACATCGACAGCACGATCGCCGGGCCGATGCCCAGCCACGCGTTGAGCGTGCCCATCACGAGCACGCCCAGCACGGCGCCGACGCTGCCCACGAACACGACCACCGCGACGGTCGCCGGGCTCAGGTGCAGCTGCCGCGCCAGGTGCACGAGGAACACCGCCAGCATCGCCTGGAACAACAGGTTCCAGGTCGCGCCGATGAGCGCGTTCCAGCGCAGGAAGCTGCTCCGCCGGATGAAACCCAGGCCCGAGCGCAGGTCCACCCGGATCGAAGTCCGCTCCACCCGCGGCGGCGCCACATCGGCGGCCCGGATGGAATGTAGGAACAGCGCGGAACAGACGAACGACACCGCGTCCAACACGATGGTGACCGGCGCCGACACCACTTTCAGCAGCACGGCGGCCACCCCGGGACCGGACATCTCGCCCACCGTCCGGCTGGTCTCCAGCCAGCGGTTGGCGGTCAGCAGGTCGTCGGAGACCACCACCGTGGTCAGCACGCTCTGGTAGGCGATGTCGAAGAACACCGTGCACGAGCCCACCACGAACGCGACCACGAACAGCCACCACAGCCCGAGCACGTCCAGCGACGCGGCGACCGGGATGACGCCCAGCACCGCGGCGCGGACCCAGTCGGTGATCAGCAGGACCCGCCGTGCCGGCCACCGGTCCACCAGCACACCGGCGACCAGCCCGAACAGCAGGAACGGCGCGCGCTCCAACGCGGACAGCACGCCGACCTGCGCGACATCGGCCTGCAGCACGGAAATCGCGATCAGCGGAAACGCGATCAGGCTCACCTGCGAACCGAGGACCGAGATGGATTGCGCGGCCCACAGCCTGCGGAAATCCGGGCGTTCGACCGCGAATACCCACCACTTCCGCCGCGCCGACACCAATTCGTCCATTGAGGCCTCTTCCCGTCGAATGGCAGGCCCCGGTACCCCGCCGACGTGCTCGTGGCGAACGTAGCCGACCCTGGTTGTGTTGCGGTTATGTGCAGGAACGATGTTCCCGACCGAGCCGGGCGGTCGTTGTTGCGGTGCAGCATCCTGTCGGCCGGGCCGAGGTTGCGAATAAGCCGACTTCCGGCAAATGTACGAACGCGGCCGCTACTCACGATTCCGCCGATTCCCTGGCCGCGATTCCGATTCCGACGCCGGGAGGCGCTGTGTCCGATCCGATCCGCCCGCAGACCATCGACGTGACCCGGTACGAGCGCGCTGGCTTCTTTCGCGCCCCGGACCTCCTCGACCCCGAGACCCTCGCCCTGCTCACCGCCCGGGTCGAGGCGTTGGGCGCGCGGCCCGGCCCGGAGGTGGTGCACGAGAAGGGGACCAGCGCGGTGCGCGGTATCCACGGCTGCCACCTCTACGACGACGTCTGTCGCAGGCTGGTCCGGCTGCCCGCGCTGCTGGGCCTGGCCGAGCGGCTGGTCGGCGAGCCGGTCTACGTCTACCAGTTCAAGGTCAACATGAAGCAGCCCGGCGCGGGCGCGGCCTGGCCGTGGCACCAGGACTTCGCCTTCTGGCACCGGGAGGACGGCATGCCCGCCGACCGCGCGGTCAACATCGCCGTGCTGCTCGACCCGGTGCACGCGGACAACGGCCCGCTGCGCGTCATCCCCGGCACGCACCGGCTCGGCCTGATCGACCCGGCGCCCGCGGCGGCCGTCGCCGACGGGGAGCACGACTGGCGCAGGCACGTCTCCGCCGACCTCGCGCACACCGTGCCCGACGGCGTCGCCGAGTCGCTGGCGCGCTCGCACGGCACCGAGCTGGTGATCGGGCCCGCCGGCACGGTCTACGCCTTCCACCCGTCGGTCGTGCACTCCTCGTCGGACAACCGCTCCGCCGACCGTCGGGCGATGCTGCTGGTCACCTACAACGCGGTGGCCAACGCGCCGCGTGCGTTGTCCCGACCGGAGTTCCTGGTCAGCCGGGACACCGCGGCGCTCACCCCGCTCGCCGCGAACACGCTCTGACACTCGGATCCGACCTTTTATCGGCCGCGTCCCGGTCCGCGGCGGACCCTGTCTTAATCGACCGGTAACTCCGATTCAATACCGACTCCCGTCCTGGTACGAAAAGCCGAACCGGCGCGGCGCCGACCGGCAGGCCCACCGGCAGGTTTACCCGGCGGCTCGACGGAAATCGCAGGTGGACGCGGTTTCGTCGATAGCCCGATGGTGTGACCCGATCGGTTGGATATTTGCGGACAGAGTCCTGGTCCGAGTAGGTTCGATGTCGTTCGCGTCGACACTCGGGGGTTCTCTGATGCGGGAAAACTGCACTATTTCGGTACGTACCCTGGGGGTATTCGGAGTCGTTCTCAATGGTTCCCCGGTGCAGCGGTGGCGGGCCGGAAAAGCGCGACAGCTTTTGCAGTTCCTGCTGCTGCACCGGGACCAGACCATCTCCGGTCGACTGATCCACGACGCGCTGTGGCCGGATGCCCCGTGGGTGTCCGGTTCCAGCTCGCTCAAGGTCGCGGTGCACGCCCTGCGCAAGACCCTGGACCAGACCGCGCTGTCCGCGGGCTTCGGCAGACTCGGCTCCTCGCTGCGGGTGTCCACCTGCGACTCCGGGTACCGGCTGGAGACCCGTGACGTCTGGGTCGACTACCACGAGTTCGAGTCGTTGATCGACCGCGCGCACCGGGCCCAGCGGCGCGACGACCCGGACCTCGCCGACGAGCTCTACGGCCGGGCCACCGCCCTCTACGAGGGCGAGTTCCTCCCCGGCCTGCCCGACGACTGGGCCGCCACGCACCGCGAGTGGCTGCGCAGCCGCCAGCTGTTCGCGCTCGGCTTCCTGGCGCAGCGGCGGCTGGGGGAGGGGGACCACCTCGCGGTCATCGATGTGTGCAAACGCATGCTCGCCATAGATTCCCTGCACGAGCCCTCATACCGGATGCTGATCCGCGTGCACGCGAGACTAGGACAGCTGGCCCAGGCCAGGCGGTGGTACCGGCTGTGCGCCCAGCGGCTCCACGACGAGCTGCAGGTGCGCCCGGACGACGACACCCGCCGCGTCTACGAACAGGCCCTGCGCGGCACGCTCTGTGACTCCCGCTGACCTGCCCGGAAGAGGCCCCGTGACCGCGTCGTCGATCGACCCCGCGGTCCAGCGCCGCACCCTCGTCGTCCTGGTGGTCGCGCAGGTATTCAGCGGCGCCGGGATCGCCGCGGGCATCACGGTGGGCGCGCTGCTCGCCCAGGACATGCTGGGCTCCACGGACCTGGCGGGACTGCCGAGTGCGCTGTTCACCGCCGGATCCGCGCTCACCGCCATCACCGTCGGCCGCCTCTCGCACGCCCGCGGCCGCCGCCCCGGCCTGGCCGCGGGCTACCTCGCGGGCGCCCTGGGCAGCGTCGGCGTCCTCCTCGCCGCCGCGCTGAACAGCCCGCCCCTGCTGTTCGCCGCCCTCTTCGTCTACGGTGCGGGCACCGCGACCAACCTCCAGGCCCGCTACGCGGGCGCCGACCTCGCCGACCCCGCCCACCGCGCCCGCGCGGTCTCGACGGTCCTGGTCGCCACCACCCTGGGCGGCGTGATCGGCCCCAACCTCGCCACCCCCATGGGCGACGTGGCCGAGGCCCTCGGCATCCCCCGCCTGGCAGGCCTGTTCCTGCTGTCCGGCACCGCGTACCTGTCGGCCGCGGTGATCCTGGCCGTCTGGCTGCGCCCCGACCCCCTCCTGCTGTCCCGCACCCTGCCCCCCGAGCCCCGGACCGCCCCCGCCGACGGCTCGACTCGCCGCAGTCAGGGCTGGGTCCCCGGCGCGTTGATCATGCTCCTGGTCCAGCCGGTGATGGTCGCCATCATGACCATGACCCCGGTGCACATGCACGACCACGGCCACGGCACCTCGGCGGCGGGCCTGGTCATCGCGATCCACATCGGCGCCATGTACCTGCCCTCCCTGCTGACCGGCCGCCTTGTCGACCGCCACGGCACCACCCCCGCCGCCCTGGCCGCGGGCGCCGCCCTGGTCGCCGCGGGTGTCCTGGCCGCCATCGCCCCGGCCGACTCCGTTCCTCTCCTGGCCATCGCGCTCGCCCTGCTCGGCCTTGGCTGGAACCTCGGCGTGGTCGCGGGCAGCACCATGATCACCAACGCCCTGCCCGCGGGCTCCCGCGCCAAGACCCAGGGCGCCGTGGACGTCTCGATCGCTCTCGCGGGCTCCACCGGCGGCATCACCTCGGGTCTCCTGGTGGACGCCGCGGGCTACTCCTTCCTCGCCCTCACCGGCGCCGCCCTGGCCCTGCTCATCCCCGTGGCCGTCGCCACCACCAGATCCCGCCCGGTCGGATGACCGGCGAGCTGATCGTGCACGGACCCAGACGCCGGCATGGGGCGCAGCACTGGCCAGACTCGGTTGGATCCCGGAACCTCTGACCATGCCCACCCCGGAACGCCTTACCCGGTACCGGTCGGTGTTCGCGGTCGGCGTGTTCCGCGTGCTGTTCGCGACCCACGCCCTCTTCGTCACCGGCGAGACGATCCGAATGCTGGCCCTCTCAGTCGCCGTCTACGCCGACACCGGTTCCACCCTCGCCTCATCACTCGCCTACATGGCAGGCATGCTCGGCTACGCGGCAGGCGCGTTCCTCTTCCTGTCCGCAGGCGACAAAATCCCCCCAAGACACGCCCTCACCACAATGCACCTCATCCGGTTCACCGTGACAGCGACCATCGCGACCGGCGTACCGTCTCCCGCCGTCGCCATCGCACTGACAGTCATCCCCGGCTTCTTCGGCCCGGTCTCCATCGCGGCCAGCGGCCGACTCCTGACCGAGGTGCTCGACGGCGACGCCTACGTGCTCGGCCGGTCGGTCTTCTCCATGACCTCCACCGGCGTACAGATCGTCGCCCAGGCCGCCACCGGCCTCCTGCTGACCGCCTGCACACCCGGCGAACTGCTGGCCGCGGCCGCCGCCACCTGCATGATCGCCGCCCTGGTGGCCTGGTCCGGCCTGCGCGGAACACCCGCCGGGCAGGGAACGGCGGAAACAAGTCCACGAGCGACCTGGCGGGCCACCCGGCGCCTGCTCGCCGCCCCCCGCGTCCGCGGTCTGCTCCTGGCCCAGTGGCTACCGCTTTCCCTTGCCGTGGGCGCGGAAGGCGTCGTCGTCCCCTACGCGTCGACAGCGGCCCCGGCTGCCCCGGGCGCGTTCGCCGGAACACTGCTCGGCTTGTTCGCCGCGGGGGCGATGCTCGGCGATCTCGTCATCGGCCGGTTCGTACCACCAGGCCGCCGCGCGCGATGGACGCGTCCGCTCGCCCTCCTCCCCGGACTCGCCTTGGCACCGTTCATCGTCCAACCCGGACCGGTCCTGGCCTGCGCGCTCGGCATGGTGGCCTTCTTCGGCCTGGCATACCAACTCGGGCTGCAACGCCCGTTCATCGATGCCACCCCCGCCGACGCCCGCGGCCACGCCCTCGGCCTCGCGACCACCGGCCTGATGTGCGGCCAGGCCCTGGCCACCGTGGGCGCGGGCGCGCTCGGCGAGATCATCGCCCCGCCCGGCGTGATCGCGGTCTGCGGGCTGGCATCGGCGGCGGCCGCCCTTGCACTCTCGCCCCACCTTCGGCCGGGGCCGACCCGGTGACGACAACCCTGTCACCACGGTACCTCCCTGTCACCCGGTCGCATGGATGAGCCTGGAGGAACCCGAAAGCCCCGCCATATGGTCGAGGAGTCCGACACCGGCACCCGAAGGAGAAACCATGAACCGCGATGTGGAGCTGGAGAGCGTGCTCGCCGAGATGAGCGTCGAGAACCTCGTTCCGTTCGCCGATGTCTCCGAGGACATCGTCACCGAGGGTTTCTCGGCCGCGCCGTGGACGATCAACTGCAGCGCCTGAGTTCCCGCGACGGCACCGGCGCTGTCGTCCGCGACAGCCCGGTGCACTGTCCGAAGTCGACACTGCCCGGCCGAAGTCGGTAAGGAGCGATCATGACGGCGGAGAAGAGCGGGCAAGCGGTGCGGACGCCCGATGCAGCGGTCTGGCGTGGGGTCTCGCACTTCCTGGACGCCTACGTCAAGGTCGGCGACGGTGACCACGTGGTCCTCGTCTACACCCTCGACGGGCGGGAGGCGGCGGCCTGGCTGGCCACCGAGCTGAGCCTGCGCGGGCACCGGGCGGTCACGGTCGGCATGAACCCGGTCCGCGACGACGGCCTGGAGGCACGGCTGCGCGCGGTGCTCCCGGACCCGGCGCGGGTGGGCCCGGCGTCGCGGCTCGTCCTGCTCACCGTGGAACGGGAGTCCATGTCCCACGGGATCAAGCTCCGCCGCGTCCTCGCCCCCTACCCGGAACGGGACTGCGCGGTGTTCCGGCTGATCAACGCCGCGGTGGAGTTCTTCGTCGACGCGGTCAGCCTCACCCCCGAACAGCTCTCCGGCGTGAACGGCGCGCTGCTGAACCGGATGATGCCCGCGAGCAGGCTGCACATCGGCACGACCGCCGGGACCGACCTCGACGTCGAGATCGACTCCGAGCGCTACCGCTGGCTCAGCAACCGCGGCGTGTGGCGGGAAGGCAGCTTCGTCATCCTGCCGCCCGGCGAGGTGAGCACCTACCCGGCGAACATCAACGGGATCCTGGTCGCGGACGGCGCGTTCAACGTGACCGCCTACACGACCACCGACGCCCGGCTCGGCGCGCACCCCGTCGTGATCGAGATCGAGGAGGGCCGCGTGGTCGACTACCGCTGCGACTCCCCGGCGCTCATGACCCTGCTCGGGCGGTGCCTGGAACGCGAGAACGGCGACCGCGTCGGCGAGCTCGGGTTCGGCACGAACTTCGGCATCGACGGGTTCATCCCGATGAACTCGCACATCAACGAGCGGCACCCGGGCGTGCACCTCGGTCTCGGCCAGCACGGCCAGAAGTTCGACGCCGTGCCGTACATGTGCGACATCCACCTCGATCTCATCACCGCGGACACGACGGTCGTCGTCGAGGACGGCGCGACGATCCGCAGCCGGGACCTCGCCGACCTGCCGGGCGAGGACCACCCCAAACCGCTGCACGGCGAGGTCGACGACGAGGACATCGACGGCGACTGCTGCGGGGTCATCGCCACCGAGGTGGCACGGGCACGGGCCGAGTACCTGAGCCTGGACCGCGGCTAGCCCCGGGCCGTTGACCACCGGGAGCGCGGGCGGCACCGGGTCGGTGGCGCCCGCCATCGGCGCGCTGGTGTCGCCCTTCGGTGTCGTCTCCGGCGGCAGACGCATGCGCCCGCCGCGCGGGCTCGGCCGGATGTATGCCCACTCCGCGCTGCTGGGCAGCGGCTGTCCCGGGATGTCCCGGGATGCGCTGACCGGCACCGGGATCAGGCTGGACGATCTCGACGCTGCCCGGCTGATCGGCGTCGCCGAGGCCGCGGAACGGTACGCCGCGGCCGACCTCCCCGGCACCCTGGTCGCCTCGATCCGGGAACGCCCCGAACCGGCCATCGACCCGGCCCGGATCCCGGCCTGTTCCGCAACCGAACTCGCCGATCCACGTTGCCCGGTCGTCCCACTCGATCCCGACCTGCCGATCCGCTGGGTGCGTGGTCTCGACCTGGCGACCGGCGTGCCGATCTGGGTGCCTGCGGTCATGGCCAGCTATCGGCTGCGTGACCCGTGGCCCGGCGAGCGGTTCTGGCACCGGCTGTCGACCGGGTACGCGGTGCATACCGATCCCGTGGAGGCCGTCGTCCGCGGCATCTGCGAGGTCGTCGAACGGGACGCGGCGGCCGTGCTCTGGCTGCGACGCCTCCGCTTGCCCCGGCTCGCCCGATCGACCGCCGAACGCTCGGAGACGGCCGCGTACCTGCTCGACTGGAACGACCGCCACTTCGTCGACACCCACCTGTTCGACGCGACCGGCGACCTGGGGGTGCCGACCGTGTACTGCCTGCGGATCGCCGAACACAACCGGCGTGCGCGTCAGCTGGTCGGCGCGGCGAGCGCCCGGGATCTCCCGGAGGCGGCCGGGAAGGCCCTGGCGGAGATGGCTTTCGGTGCCCAGGTCTGCTACTTCCCGGACGCGGTCAGGGAGCCCGCCGACTTCCGCGCGGTCTACGACGGCATTCGCTACATGGCCGCACCGGAGCGAGCCGAGGCGTTCGACTTCCTGGTGCGTGGCCCGGACTCCGGGACATCGCCCGGCGACGCCCGGCTGCCCGCCGACCCCCGGGAGGCGCTCGTCCGGCTCCGGAACACCATGCAGGCCAAGGACATCCAGGTCATCGTCGTGGACCGGACCACCCGGGAGCTGGCCACCGTCGGTCTGACGGCCGTGTGCGTGATCATCCCGGACCTGCAACCCCTCACCATCTCGCCGTTCGCCCGGTACCGGGCGCACCCCCGCCTCTACGTCGCTCTGGCCTCGGACCGGCGGTTGCCCAGGGAGGAGGAACTCAACCCGTGGCCGCAACCGTTCGGCTGACGCGGCACGCGGGCTGCGTGGGTGTGGGGGCGTTCGGCCACCACGTCGTGGACCTGCTGACCGCGCCCGGCCACCGCGCCACCCGACACCACGAAGACCTCGACCAGGTCTTCGCCGCCGACGTCGACCTCGTGACGCTGGTCCTGGACCGGCCCACGCCGTCGCTGTCCGCGCGGGCGGACGAGTTGGCGTTCCGGCACGGGGTCGCGTGGCTCCCGGTCGTGGTGGAACACCCGGTGGTCCGGGTCGGCCCGCTGGTCCGCCCACCGCACGGACCGTGCGCCGACTGCTTCCGGCGGCGGCAGGCCCAACACGACACCCGGGGCCGGGAGTCCGCCGCCCTCGCCGCCGCCTACCGACGCGATCCCGGCCTCGGGCCCACCGGCCACCTCCCGCACCACGTCCGGCTCGTGGCCGCCGTCGCGCGGCACGCGATGGCGACCGGCCTGCCCGACGGGGAGTTACTCAGCGTGTGGCTACTCGACCACGAGATCACCACCGCCCGGGTGCTCCCGTGCCACGACTGCCCACGGTGCGGCGCACCCGGGCCGACCCGGTCGATCACGGCGTTCGCCCGGCTCCTGGACCTGCCATGAGCGGCCTGCCCCGCCTCGCCCGCGGCCTGGTCGTCATCCCGACCGAGCACGGCCTGATCGTGGACGGCACACCACAGCGGTCGCTGCTGCCCGGCGGGATCGTCTCCGAGGTGATCGAGAGCCTGCTCCCACTCCTCGACGGCACCCGCGACACCACCTCGCTCTGCGCGGCCGCCGACCTGCGGCCGTCCCAGCTCGACCGGATCCTCACCCTGCTCGACGACCACGGCGTGATCGAACACGTGCCCCCGGACGCACCGCCACCGCGCTGGATGGCCGAACACGCGGCGACCTACTTCTCCCGCAACCGCGCTGCGACCGGGGGCCACCGCTGCGTGGAGGAACTCGCGGAGGTGCTCGGCCGCGCGCACGTCCTGCTGGTCGCCCCGCCCTGTCTCGCCGAGCCGATCACGGCGGACCTGCTGGCCACGGGGGTGGGCTCGGTGGTGGTCCGGTCCTCACCGGTCTCGGTCACCGATCGACTCACGCCCGCCGACGTTGCCGCCGTCCACGACGGGACGGGTTTCGACGCGTTCGTCTCCCGGACCGATCCCGGTACCCGGGTGCTGCGGTTCGCGCTGACCGGCGGCCGCGCCGAACTCGGGCCGGTGTTCACCGACGAGTACACGACCTGCGTCAGGTGCTTCCGGCAGGGATATTCGGCGCTTCCCCCGAACACGGACGATCCCGGTCCGGCGGGGGAGATCCTCGCGGCGATGGTGGTGAAAGAGGTTCTCGCCCTGCTGGCCTGGGCGTTCCCGCCGCAGGATGGTCGACGACTCACCCTGTTCTCCCAGCCTGGCCTGCCACCCGAACGCTATGACGTCGCCCCGGAACCCGGATGCCCGAGGTGTCTTTCCGCAGGCACGCCTGCGGAGATCTACGAGTGGCAGATGGAGCGAGCACCCGTGGGTCAGACCTGGCCGGGAACGCCGTCCGCGCTCGAACACCGACAGTTGGCCGCGCTCCAGCTCCGCCGAGAGGTCCTCCCGTTCGGCCCACGACTGCGATTGGCCGGAATGGACGGTGCGCCGGAGCCGCGCGCTCGTCTCGACGCAGGCGAGTGGACTGCTGACGATGAGCCGGTGCCGCTGGACGCTCTGGTGGTCGCCGCAATCCTCGCTCGTGTCGCCGGACTGCGGCAGGAACCCGTTGATCGCTGGGCTCCCAGTGCGGGCAATCTCGCGTCAGTCGAACTGTTCGTGCTGACGGACCCGGGTTTCTTCACCTTGCCCGGCACCGTATTCAAGTACGACGACCTCCAGCACGAACTCGTCACTGTCCACGCAGGTACTACGCCACTGGCGGAACACTTGCGCTCCACTGATCTTGATCCGGCGGTGGCGCTCGTCTTCGTGGGAAACATCGGCCGACTCCGCGTGAAGTACGGAGACTTCGCATACCGCCTCACGCACTTGGACGCCGGATGTGCCACCACACAACTGGCCGCGGTGTGCGCCGGGTATGGCGTGGAGGTGGCATTCGCCTCCCGGTGGAGCAGCGAACTCGGTGTCGCGATCGAACTCGACGTGAACGACGAGATCGTCACGACGGTGGCCGGGATTGGAGGGCGCCATGCCGTTGGTACCCGCTTCTGAACCGGCCCGCCGGGTCGCGCTGTTCTTCACCGAACGCGAGCCACCCGCCCCAGCACCGCAAACAGTCCTCGCTTGCCGTGCCGTACCAGGCCATTCCTTGGGCCTCGCGGAAGTCCTGCGTGCCCGGCGGTCGGTGCGGACGTTCGCACCGACCGAACTGTCCGAGGACGACGTGCACTTCGTGCTCGACGCCGCCTACGCGGCCGACCGGCGGATGTGGCCCGCCACGGCCCACGGCGACCCCGGCCTCACCCTCGTACTCGCCGCTTTTGCGGTCGCGGGCAGACCAACCGGTCTCTACCTCGCCGAAGCCAGCCGAGGTTCGCTGGTCTCCGTACCGTGCCCACCTCGTGTACCGACCGAGTTGCGGGCCTGCGCGGACGCCCCGGCCCTGATCCTGGTGTGCGGCGACGTCGACCGGGCTTCGACGGTCGCCGAAAGCGGCTACGGCGCCCTCCTGGTCCGGGCGGGCGCGCTCGGACACGCGGCCTGGCTGGGCGCGCTTGCCCGTGGCCTGGCAGGTTTCCCCGACGGCGCGTCCCGCCCGGCGATCACATCCGCGCTACGCGCCGTCCGCCCCGGCCTACGCCACCTGTTCACCGTCGCGATCGGCCACCCGGTGACCCCTTAGGTCATGCCGGACCGCGCCGCGGTGCCGGTTCCGGGAGGTCCGCCAGCCAGCACACGATCTCCGCGCCCCAGCCGGTCAGCGAGTAGGAGACGCGGATCGGCGCCGAGCTGGTGTGCACGTAGCGCCGGATGAGCCCCTTGGCGACCAGGCGGCGCAGCACGCGATCCAGTTGCTGGTTGTCGACCCCGACCGTCCTGGCGAGTTCATTGTGCGTTTTCGCACCGGACGAAAGCGCGCCAAGCACCGAGATCGACCATTTACGGGACATCACCCCGAGAACATCGAACGTCAGCTGCGACTCCACACGCCCGGCCCCCGTTCGCGTTTCGCACGGCGCAATTCGAAGACGGACCGAACCCCGGCGCACCGACGGACCGACGACGCCCGGGACCCCGGAGCGGCACCATTCGGCCAGTCCCTCCCACATCGTCAGCCGGCTAAAGTCTGCCAGACCCCCTGCGGAGACACCGCCACCGATCGGGTGATCCTGCCCGCGAACACAATTCGCATGCCTGGTCTAGGGCCATGCCGCTCCCGGCAACCCGCCGGAATTACGGCGGAAATGGACAGTGCCACAGGAGATTCGCTTGCGTGCTGTTCTGAAGTGGCAGGTAGCGGTACCCATGGTCGCAGAGGTAGGCAGGTCAGGGAGCGGATGTGTCGGGATGGTCGGTGAAGCGGGTCAATTCCGGTGGGATGCCCCGTTCGAAAGTCGTGCTATGGAAGTCGACGTGCGGCGTGAGGTCGGTCTGCGAGACAGCGGACGAGTCCGTGCGCTGGGCAGGCAACGGGCAGAACTCCGCGCCCTGGAAGTCCGCGTTGGTGGTGAAGGTCGCGGCACCGAAGTTGGTGGCTCCGCTGAAGACGGTGGTGCGGAAGTCGGCATAGCCGGTGAACGTCGCGGCACCGAAGTTCGCGCCGTCGTGGAAGACGGTGTCCTCGAAGTCCGCGCCGTCGGTGAACGTGGCCGAGCCGAAGTTGGCGGCCCGGACAAACCGGGCCGACTCGAAATCGGCGCCGTCGGCGAACGTGCTCCACTCGAAGTCCGCGGCCGCGAAGGCCGCCGCCTCGAAGTTGACGTATTCGGTGAACGTGGTCCACTCGAAGTCCACGTCGCCTGCGAAGGTCGTCGCGCCGAAGTTGGCGCCGCCGGTGAACGTGGTCCCGCCGAAGTCGGCGTCACCGGTGAAGGTGGCCGAGGCGAAGTCCGCGTAGCCGGTGAAGGTGACCGAGCGGAGGACCACCGTCCGTGCAGTGCAGTGGCGCAGGCTGAAGCCGACCAGGGTCGCCGCGGTCAGGTCCAGGTCGATGTCGCGCCAGAACGTCGGCAGCGGGGCGTCCGGCCGGTCGCCGGGGGACAGGTGCGCGGTGAGCAGGCGCTGCGCGGTCAGGCGGACCTCGCGCTCCTGCAGCCGCTCGTGGTGGGTCGAGAGGAACGCCCGCTCGACGTCCTCCACCGGCAGCTCGTCACCCGCGTCGTCGGCCAGCTCGCACGGCATCCGCAGGCACGCGCACAACACGTTGACGATCGTCTGCCGCTGCCCGGGATTGTCCTGTGCCAGCCGCTCCAGCGCGTACAGGCCGCCGAGCCGGACCGGCGCGTGCGGCGAGCCGAGCAGCTCCACGGCCTTGGTGTAGAGGTCGGTGATCCGCCGCGCGGCCGCGTCGTCCCGGGTGTCGGCGGCGACCCGCTGCTGCAGCGCGAACGCGAGCGCGGCATCGGCCTGGTCCCGGTCCTTCTGCCGCAGCGCGATCTCGGTGCTCCGCTGCTTCCGCGCCGCGAGCAGCAGCGCCGCCGCTCCACCGGTACCCACCACGATCGACCCGGCCGTGCGGATCGCGTCGAGCTTGAGCCGGTTCGCCTCGGTGTCGCGGTCGGGATGGCCCATCAGCAGCCATGCGGTCACCGCGCCGCCCACCGCCACGATCACCACCGCCCAGGCGATGATCACTTTCACGGAGAGCACGGTGTAGTCCACGGGCCCGGAGCCACCACGCCCGGCCGGTCTCCGGCGGCGCGCCAAGTCGGTTTTCACCACCCCAGCCTCGCGCCCATCCGCCGCTGTGAGCGCCAACCATCCGCCGATCGGGTGGCGACGCCGACGAAACGCGCGGGTCGGCTGGTGGGGTGGTGGTCGCTCGACATCCGGCGTCCCCTTTCGCGGTGGACCTTTCACCTGCGGAACCGGTCCGGGGATCAGCGTGTCGAGCCGCGTCCTGCTCGGCCTGACTGGGTGGCCTCGCCCACGCGAACGGCCCTGTCCGGGTAAGCGGACAGGGCCGGTGTTCACGAGTCGGGCTGCTCCTCCGGTCGGAAGAGCAGTGGTGCTATGAGCAGTTGTGCGCGGCACTGACCGCCGAACCGACGGTGATGTCGGCCGTGTTTCCGAGCAGACCGGGCACGATGATGTGCACGGCGTTCTCGGTCAGCCCGAACTCGGCGTCCGCGACCGGCGACTGCTCGTTGACCACGATCCGCCCGCCGCCGGGCAACGGGATGGTGCTGTTCGGCGCGGTCGGCACGGCCACCTGGTCGCCGCCGATGGACAGCGTCATGGTCGCCGAACCGGTGGCCCCGGCGCAGGTGCTGGTCGAGGTCGCGGTCAACCCGTTGATGTCGATCACCGGCAGGCCCGGCAGTCCGATCCGGACATCGTCCACGTGCACCGTGGAGGACATCGTGCCCGGGTTCAGCGTGGTGGCGACCTGCGGGCACAGCGCGTGCGCGCTGATCACCACGGCATCGATCGACGCCGTGCACGGCGTGCTGGTCCGCGACGCGGTCGCGGTGCGGATCCGCCCCGTGTCCGGTGTCGGGCCGAGCTTCAGCGGCGCCAGCGGGATGTTCACCGTGGCGGTGAGCCCGGTGGCCTGCCCGGTGTAGTACTGCAACCGGCCCTGCGCCGAATCATTCGACGGCAGGTAGAACGCGTCGCCCGCGAACGTCGCCCCGACCGGCACCGTCGCGGTGTCGTTCAGCGGCTGGTTCGCCGACGGGATGTCGCACTGGGCGGCACCGGCGGTGTCCGTGGTCGCGTCACAGGCCTGCTGGGTCGCCCCGTCGCCGAGCGTCAGGTGCACCGTGGCGCCCGCGATGGGAGCGGTGGTGCGCCCGTTCTCGGCGAGCACGGCCGAGAGCCTGGCGGGCTCGCCGTTGGCGATGTGCTTCGTGCCGGTGTAGGCGAGCTTCGTCGGCTCCTTGGTGATCGTGAACGGTGCGGTGGTCGAACTGGGGAAGTAGTCCGGCGTGCCCGCGTAGTCGACCCGCACGACTGCCGCGCCGGGCGTGTCGGTGATGGTGACCGGGCAGGACGCGTCCCCGGCCGAGTTCACCCCGGCGACGCAGCTGCTCCGACCGAGCGTGAAGGTGACCAGGCCCGCGCCGACGGGCTTGCCCTCGCTGGTCACCCGGGCCGACAGGTTGACGGAGTCGTGATAGGACGCCGTGCTCGGACCGGTGTAGCCGACACTGGTCGCCTTCCGCACCGGTTCCGTCGGCGGCTCCTGCGGTCCCGGCTTGAGCAGGCCGTAGAACGGGTAGAACGCCTCTTCCAGCTGGGCCAGGTTGCCGGTCTTCGTGTTCGCGTCCAGGATCGCCTGCTTGCAGTTGGCGTCCAGGCGCGTGTCGCAGTTCCAGTAGAAGCCCTGTGCGTACGGAACGGTCAGTTTGTACTGTCCACTTTCCAGATCGCGGCAGTCCTTCGCGCTGCGGTGCCAGTGGAACTGGACGTTGTGCTCGTGGATGCCGTAGTTCGCGTACATGACCTGTCCCTTGGGGACGATCGCGTGGAACGGCGCGGTCACGCTGTAGGTCATGTCGTCGGTCACGCCCTCGGTGATCGTCCCCGACGCGGCCACCTTGAACTGCCCCACGGCGAAGTCGGCCCCGACCGTGGCGCTCGTCGTGGCCTGGACGTGCGTGCCCAGGCCCCTGGTCACCGACCAGTCCCACGGCCCGGCGATGCCTTCCGTGCTCTGCTGCGTGTCCTCGATCTGCGTCCAGGTGTCGTCCAGGACCTGGTCGACCTTCATCGCCAGCGGGTCGGGATCGCAGACACCGTCGGTCAGGTGCGTGTCCCAGAGCTGCGAGTCCAGACCGAGCGGCCCGTAGGCGTGCACCGAGTGCGCGTCCACGGCGGTCACGGCCAACAGCGTCTTCCGGTTGCCGACCAGATGGTCGCCACCGCCGCCCCACTCCTGGTACGGACTGCCGTTGCAGATCAGGGTGTAGACGTCACCCGCCTCGTTGCTGTCCAGGCACCGTCCGGTCTGGACATTCACCAGCGTGTGGCCGACCGCCTGCCAGTGCTGGTAGTAGTCCTGGTAGCCACACGGGTTGAGGTAGACGTTTCCGTTGTAGTCACTGTCGAGACAGTTGTGGTACTCACGATCGACAATGGTCGCGACGACCGCGTCCCCGAGCGCGTTGTTGGTGAAGCCCGCCGCAGCGGCAGGCTGAACAATGGTCAAACACGCCGCGACCGTCAACAGCGCGGCGACGATCGCCATGCCTCTGGCGCGGCGTTTCCCCCGATACGAACCCACTACCATTCCCCCAAAGGATGGTTGTTCAGCAGGCGCACGGCAACCGGCAATGCACGACAACAGATAGAGAGTGATCGCCCCCGTACGCCCCCTGTCCGGATTGGACTCCGGAACCACAAGGCAACGCTCGACATATACTGCGGGTCAACCTGAAGTCGACTCAATCACTCGAATGGAGTAATTCGACTAAGCTGCCCGAAACAACACACTGGAGGGCCGATGAGCGACGCCGCCCGACCCTGTCGGCGGATCGTGTGGACCACGGTCGTGGCCGTCGTCATCCTCGCCATCGCCGTCGCCCTGAGCTACCGTCCATGGCTCAGCCCATGGTGGCCTACCAGGCACGAAGCAGCCGACCTGCCCACTTCGTGCCCCACGCTTCCGGCCTTGCCGACACCCGGCTTGCCGACCCGACTCACGGCGTCGGATGGCACCGAAGGCGCCAATTGCGCCTGGGGCACAACCGACGGATTGCCCCTACTCGACGCGCAGTATTCCCTCTGTCGACGAGTGGGAAATCACAGCGCCACCGAACGGGCAAAACACGAAACCGCATCACGTGTCACCCGTCCCGCCGCCCCGAACACGTCCCTGACCCTCGGCGCCGACACCCCGGTGCGCGACCTCGGCGACGAGGCCAGGATCAGCGCCCACGGCAGCCTGGTCATCCTTGTCGCCCGAAAATCCAATGTGGTGCTCACCGTGCATTACTATTCACCGGCCCAGGCAACCGACGACCAAGCCCGAACAATAGCGATAAACACCGCCAGAGCACTCCTCGATATCGTTCATATCGACTGACCGGCGACATTCGCGGCTGTTGGCCACCGGCGACGAGCGCGTCGTGAACGTCCTGGACGTCCGTCGCGTGCAGCCGGATCGCGGCACCGACGCCGGGCTGGGCGGCGGAATCGAGATCGGTGCCGGGAACGACGTCGCGCAGGGCGAACGCGATCGGCTTCGTCTCGATCCACTCCCTACGCGATGACAACGCCGGCGCATAGCCGATCGAGTCAGGATTGTC
Organism: Actinokineospora enzanensis DSM 44649; assembly: GCF_000374445.1. GTDB lineage: Bacteria > Actinomycetota > Actinomycetes > Mycobacteriales > Pseudonocardiaceae > Actinokineospora > Actinokineospora enzanensis. The sequence continues at coordinate 174,102 of NZ_KB894403.1, forward strand.
CCCGGAGCGGCCCAAGCGTCCTCGCGGTGCCTGAATGGCGCACGCGGGTAACCCGTATGGCGGATCTTGGCGTGGATCCGCAGTGCGCCGGTGCAATGGTTGCCATCCTGTGCCCCGCGATGGACGGAGTCGGATCGGGGACGCATGAATCCGCCTGGCACTAAGCCCGAGGACTACTACCAACTCAACCCGGAGGCGATGCGGGAAGGTATTCGGTTGTATCTCACCCCGGTGATCGACCAGCTGGGCGGCATCGCCGCCCAGGTCAAGTCGGCGCACGGTGATATCGCCGCAGCACATATCGGTAGCGCGCCCGGGTGGTCCGGCGGCCCCGGACACGGAGACCTGAAGGCGGCGAGCAGCTCCTTCTTCAACGAAGCCGAGTACCAGCTCCGACAACTGAGCGCCGACCAGGACGAACTGGCGGCCTCACTTGCTGAGTACCGCGCGGCATTGGAAGCCCACATCGACTGGGCAGTGCGCACAGACGAGGCCAACGCGGAACAATTCCGCCGCATCGACCGCGAACGGGGACGTTGACACCATGGTTCTCCCTCCCGGACGCGGCCCACAGCCGGAGTCCTGCGTGGACAGCCGCACCGATCCGGAACTGTCGACCGCCGTGGCCGAGCTGAGTTCGTGGCTGAACTACCTGCTCGACCCGACCACGAACGACGGCCCAAGGATCTACCGCTCCACCCAGACCATGCGCGAAGCCCCCAACCCGGCGACCATCGAGGACGAACGTGCCCACCGCGATCCGTACCTGGACCAGAACCGCGAGTTCGAGACGGTGTCGGCCATCGAGGACTATCGAGACCGCCCCGCCGACCTGTTCCTGTCGGCCGAGGCAGTCACCGGCATCGACGACGCCACCCTCGACGCGACCTACGCCAAACTCGCCAAGGGCTGCTTCACCTACGCCTCCAGTAGGCCACCGAGCGTCGAGGTGCCGTACGAAAGGGTGACCTATCCGGAGATGAACTCGGCGCGGAACGACTGGTCCGAGATGCGCAAGCAGTGGAACGACCCACGGGATCCATTCGCGGCCTACGCGTTCGAGAACGACTTCATCAGGTACCAGATCTACACCGAGAACTGCTGTTTCGTGGTCGCCGAGTGCCTGGGCAAGTATCGAGCGATCTTCAGGAAAGCGGCCGAGGACATCACGGCACTGACCCGCGGCCTCACCGAAAGCTTCCTCAACCACCGCCCGGACGCATCGACCGGTGGCGGATTCGCCTTCAACTTCACCTCGATCCTGCTCATGGGGATCGGCTCGGTGGCGGCCACGGTGGTCACCCAGGGCATGTCGATGGTCGTGTTCGCCACGTTGGTCGCCGACGTGATCAAGCAGGCGTCCGTGGAAGGCAACCGGATACCGCTCAACCTCGACCACCACGTCCACCTTCGGGATGTGGTGCGGCAGTACTCCGACGCCGTGAAAAAGATCGAACAGGACGCCACCGACGCGGTGCGACAACTCATCGACGACATGCGGCACCGCCTACAAGAGCTCCGCGACGGCCGCGAATATCGACAGGTCGTCGGCACGACAGAGTTCACCAGAATCGTGCCACACTACCGAAACTACCTTAAGGTGTGATCCGATGCCCTCGCGGGGGACAGGTTTGCTCTGCGCGGTGTTGTTGCTGACCGCGTGCACTTCTCATACTCGGACACAGGTCACGCAAACGCCATCCCCGACGACGACCGCGACCACCGCACCGCCGTGGAGTACGTTCGTTGCTGACCCGTGTCTGGGTGTCACCGATCAGCAACGGGTGGAGTTGGAGAGTGAGGGGCTCCACCTCGACGACCGCGACCGCCATACGAGCGACCTTGGTAATCCTTGCACGCTGTCGGGCCTGAAAACCGTGCCGATGGTGCAGGTGTGGTTCTGGGGCGGCCGGGGGTTGGACGACCTCCGTGCCGAACACGAGAAAGGCCGGCTGTCACCTACCCGCTGGCAGCCCACCGAGATCGACGGCGCCGCAGCGATCGTCTACCAAGTAGAGAAGGGCCCAGGCTGGTGTGACACGGCTGTCGAGCTGGATGCCACCCACTACATCAACACCCGAATCCGCTACAACGACGGAAAGCCCACCCACGACACGTGCGATCAAGCCCAGAAACTTGCCGCGGCAGTACTGGCTACCGCCCGCGCAGACGGGTAGCCGGAACCATAGCGTTGCGGATGCAGCTTCCCCGCGAACCTTTGCCCCCGACAGGCACGTACGCAGCTCGCCCTGGTCTTCGCCACCGCCACCCACCGCCTGCGGCGCGTCCCCGACCTGGCCGGTAGATGATGGTTTGATCGACCCATGATCGAAGTCCGTCGACTGCGCCCCGACGACCGGCCCGCCTGGGAGACCCTGGCCCGCGCCTACAAAGACTTCTACAACACCACTCGCCAGTCGGTCTACACCCGGAGTCGTACCCCACGACCCTGGCGGCCGCACCGATCGCGCGTTGACCCGTGCGAGTGATCATCTTTCGGCCTACCCAGGGGACTCGGATGACTCGGGGTGGATCGGGTCGTGGCGAATGGGGGTATCCGGGACGCGACCCGGTGAATGATCTTGCCGGGGTTTCCGGTCCGGGATCAGTATCGCCAGTCGAGGCGATGCACCGGTCCGCCTCGGCCGAGGGGTTCATCCCGCCGCTTCCGCTTGTGGTGCGGCGTCTTCGCTCCGGAAGGGAGTGTCTCCACCATGCCTGAGGAGACTGGGGACTACGCGATCGCCAACGGTATCCGCCTCTGGTACCGCGACGAGGGCGACCCGGACGGCGAGCCGCTGGTGCTGATCATGGGGTTGAACTCGCAGCTGATCCTGTGGCCGGAGGAGTTCGTCACGGCCCTGGGGGAGCGGGGTTTCCGGGTCATCCGCTTCGACAACCGCGACTGCGGCCTGTCGGAGAAGATCGACATGCGCGCCCAGGAGGAGGCCACCCTGGCCAGGCCCGCCTACCTGCTGACCGACCTCGCCGCCGACACCGTCGGCCTGCTCGACCACCTGGAGGTCCAGTCCGCGCACGTCGTCGGCGCGTCGATGGGCGGCATGGTCGCCCAGCTCGTCGCCATCCACCACGCCGAGCGGGTCCGCACCCTGTGCTCGATCATGAGCACCACCGGCAACCGTCTGGTCGGCGGCCCGAGCGCGGAGGCCGCCCTGGCCCTGCTGGAGCCCACGCCCCCCGACCGCGACGACGCCATCGAGCACATCGCCAACATCTACCGGATCATCGGCTCGAAGACCCATGCCGAGACCGAGCGCGAACGCCGTCTCCAACTGGCGGCCGCCTCCTACGACCGCTCGTTCCACCCCGCGGGCGCCCGCCGCCAGTTCACCGCGATCTCCGTGGCCGCCAACCGCACCGCCGACCTGCGCGAGCTGTCCGTACCCACCCAGGTCATCCACGGCGCGGAGGACACCCTGATCAACGTCACCGGCGGCCGAGCCACCCACGACGCCATCCCGGACTCGACGTATCTCGAACTGCCCGACATGGGCCACGACCTGCCCGAACCCCTCTGGCCCCGGCTGATCCAGGCCATCGCGGACAACGCGACCACGAACCGCTGACGTCTCTATCCGCTCGACGGCCTCGCGCTACCGGCGACCCCAAGGGCATATCGAGGCGTGGTTCGAGGAGTTCGTGGTGCGGATGTGGTGGATTTCCGCCGACACCACCCCGGTAGTCGAGGTGGCGTGGAGTCGGGAGGAGCGACACCGCAGAGAACTGCTCGACTGGCTGCGCGGCAACGGGCTCGCCTGATCGACGGGACCGCGCCGCGGCGCCTGCTGTTGTGCGATGAAGTGCTACGCAAGTCAAGGCTCGATGCCGGATCCACCCCGGTCAAGGTATCGGCGAGTCCGTGCCCTCCTCGGCGCAATCCGCTCGCGTGCGGAGGGTGCCCTTGTGCACCTTCCCGGACGCCGTGCGAGGCAGTTCCCGCACGAAGGTGAAATAGGTAGGCACCTTGTAGCCGGCAAGCCGCTCACGCAGAAAAGCACGCAAGTCCGCGCGCGTCACCGTGCCGGTACGGGTGTGAACCACGAACGCGTGCCCGGTCTCGCCCCATCGAGTATCGGGAACCCCGATGACCGCCGCGTCGGCGACGTGCGGATGGGCGTGCAAGGCATTCTCGACCTCGGCCGGGTACACGTTCTCGCCGCCGGAGATGTACATGTCCGTGCGGCGCCCGATAATCCGGTAGTGCCCATGTGCGTCCACACAGGCCAGATCCCCCGTGCGGAACCAGCCGTCATCGGTGAAGGCGGCCGCGGTCGCCGTCGGGTCGCGCCAGTAGCCCGGGGTCACGTTGGGTCCGCTGACCTCGATCTCGCCGGAGTCCGAGAGCCGCACGTCGGTGAAGGCCACCGGCACCCCCGCCGAGCCGACGTGCGCCGCGCTCTGGCTCGCCTCCAGGAACGTCACGCCCGGCGCGGTCTCGGTCATGCCGTAGCCCTGGCAGAAGACGAGCCCGCGCTCCTGGTAGGCGCGGATCAGCGATTCCGGCACCGGCGCGCCGCCGCACATCAGCGAACGCAGTGAGGACAGATCGGCGGTGTCCCAGCGAGTGGTGGCGGCCAGCGCGGCGAACATCGTGGCGACGCCGAACATCCAGGTCACGCGGTGGTGTTCGATCAGGTCCAGGCAGGTCTCGGGGTCGAAGCCGGGGGTGATCAGCGCGGTGCCGCCCTTGAGCAGGGTCGGCAGCAGGGTCTGGCCGAGCGCGGCGATGTGGAACAGGGGGGCCGAGATCAGGGTGACCTCGTCCGCGGCCACGTCCACGCCCGCCAGCAGGTTGACCGTGTTCCAGATCAGGTTGGCGTGGCTGAGCATCGCGCCCTTGGGGCGTCCGGTGGTGCCGGAGGTGTAGATGACGAGCGCGATGTCGTCGGAGCGCACCAGCACGTCGACCGGCTCGCCTTCGCCCGCCAGCCAGGCCTCGTACTCCGGGCCCAGCGTGAGCGTCGTGCGTGAGCGGTCGGGCGGCGGGTGGCCGGGATCGTGGATCAGGACGGCCGGTTCCGCGTCGTCGAGCTGATAGGACAGTTCGGCCGCGGTCAGCCGACAGTTGAGCGGCACGAAGATCGCCCCGGCCAGGGCGGTTGCGAACAGGGCCTCCACGAACGCCGGGTGGTTGGGGCCGAGGTAGGCGACCCGGTCGCCGCGCTGTACACCCTCGGCGACCAGTCGGGCCGCCAGCCGGTCGACGCGCCGGGCCAGTTGGGCGTAGGTGGTCCGGTTGCCCGCGTGCAGCAGGGCGGTGCGGTCCGGGCTCATCATGGCTCGTCGGGCGGGCCACTCGCCGATCGCGTGCACGGTCACCTCCCGTCCGACTCGACCAGCTCCGGGGCGAGCATGCCGCGGCCGGTTTCCCGGATCGCGAGCACACATACCGCCGACAGAGCGCAGAACACGGCGATCGTCCACGATACCGGCAGCGTGTCCACCGAGCTGCGCTGCAACTCGGCGAAAATCAGCGGGGCGAACCCGGCGCCCAGCCCGGCCAGCTGGTAGCCGAGGGAGGCGCCGGTGTAGCGGGTCTCGGTGGCGAACAGCTCCGTGTACAGGGCGGCCATCGGACCGAACAGCATCGGGTGCAGCACGCCCTGGCCCACCGCCAACGCAAGCACCAGCGACGATTGTTCGCCGTAGCGGACCAGCGGGAACAACGCGAACCCGAACACCGCGATCAGCACCGCCCCGGTCAGCATCACCGGCCGCCTGCCGAACAGGTCGGACAGCGCCGCCCAGCCCAGCACGCCGACCACCGCGATCGCCGAGGAGATCGTCAACGCGTCCAGCACGTCCTGTCGCGTGTGCCCGACCTTCACCCCGTAGGACAACACGAACGTGGTCAGGGTCGCCTGGAAGACGAACGCGGCCAGCCCGATGCCGATCCCGAGCAGCAGAGCCTTGGGCCGCTCCCGCAGCACGGCCAGGACGGGCAGCCGTCGCCGTCGGCCCTGTTGGGTTGCCGCGACGAACGCCGGGGTCTCCTCGACCCGAGCGCGGACGAACAGGCCCACCGCCAGCAGGAGCGCGCTGAGCAGGAACGGGATCCGCCAGCCCCAGGCGAGGAAGTCGGCCTCGGAGGTGAGTTTCGCGGTGACCGACAGTGCCAGTGTGGACAGCAGGGTCCCGGCCGGGCCGCCCGCGTTGGTGAATCCCGCCCACAACCCGCGACGGGACTCCGCGTGTTCGACCGACAGCAGGACCGAGCCGCCCCACTCACCGCCCACCGACACGCCCTGCACGATCCTCAGCAGCACGAGCAGGATCGGCGCGGCGGTGCCGATCGTCGCGTAGTCGGGCAGCAGGCCGATCAGGATGCTGGCCCCGCCCATCAGGGACATGGTCAGCACCAGCATCCGCTTGCGACCGAGTCGGTCCCCGAAATGGCCGAACACCAGCCCGCCCAGCGGCCGGGCCAGGTACCCGGTGGCGAAGGTGCCGAAGCTGGCGACCGTGGCCAGTCCGGGGTCCAGGCCGGGGAAGAAGACCTTGCCGAACACCACCGCCGAGGCCGTGGCGTAGAGCAGGAAGTCGTAGTACTCGATGACGCTGCCCAGGAAGCTGGAGGCCACTGCGCGGCGTAACCGCGTGGGGGAGTCGGTCATGGCGGGCCCCTCGTCGTTGAGGTGGGGAGTTCGGGTTTCCGCTGTCAGGCGTAGTGCCGGTAGACGGCTCGGGCGACGCAGGCGGGCTTGGCCGCGCCCGCCAGTTCCACGGTGAGATCGCAGACGAGCTGTACGCCGTCGTCGGGCACCTCCACGGCCTCGGCGACGCGTCCGTGCAGGCGGATCTTCGCGCCCACCGGCACCGGGGCGGGGAAACGGACCTTGTCGAGTCCGTAGTTGACGCTCATCCGCACGCCCGCCACCCGCAGCAGGTCGCTGAACAGCGGGATGAGCAGCGACAGCGTCAGGTACCCGTGCGCGATGGTGCCGCCGAACGGCCCGTCCGCGGCCCGTTCGGGATCGGTGTGGATCCATTGGTGGTCGTCGGTGGCGTCGGCGAACCGGTCCACCCGGTCCTGGGTCACCTGGACCCACTCGCCCGCGCCGAGATCGGTTCCGGTGAGTTCGCGCAGGGCGGCGATGCCGGTGACGGTCGTGGTCATCGGGTGTCCTTTCCGAGGCCGAGCAACCGGGCCGCGTTGTTCTTGAGGATGCGGGGGCGCACATCCGGGTCGATGTCGAGGTTCGCGAAGTCCGCCAGCCACCGGTCGGGGGTGATCACCGGGTAGTCGGATCCGAACAGGACCTTGTCCTTGAGCAGGGTGTTGGCGTAGCGCACGAGCTGGGGCGGGAAGTACTTGGGGGACCAGCCGGACAGGTCGATGTAGACGTGCGGCTTGTGCGTGGCCACGGCCAGCGCCTCGTCCTGCCAGGGGAACGACGGGTGCGCCAGGATGATCGCCAGCTCGGGGAAGTCGACGGCGACGTCGTCGACCAGCATCGGGTTCGAGTGGCGCAGCCGGATCCCGCCGCCGCCCGGCACGCCCGCGCCGATACCGGTCTGTCCGGTGTGGAACAGGGCGGGCACGCCCAGCTCCTCGATCGCCTCGTACAGCGGGTAGGCCATGCGGTCGTTCGGGTCGAACCCCTGGAGGCTGGGGTGGAACTTGAAGCCGCGCACGCCGTGCCGGGTCACCAGTCGCCGGATCTCCCGCGCGCCCGCTCTCCCGCGCCAGGGGTCGACGCTGGCGAACGGGATGAGCACGTCCGCGTGCTCGGCGCAGTCCTCCGCGATCTCCTCGTTCGGGATCCTGGGGTGGCCGGTGGCGTGCTCGGCGTCCACTGTGAACACGACGGCCGCCATCCGGCGTTCCCGGTAGTAGGCGGCCATCTCCGCGATCGTGGGCTGCCGATGTTCGTGGCCCTTGAAGTACTTCGCCGAGGCGGCGAGCAGCTCCGGGTCGAGCGAGGCGTGGCCGTCCCGGGAGATCTCGGCGTGCGTGTGCACGTCGATGGCGGTCAGGTCGTCGAGGGCGATCGCCATGTCAGGGACCCTGCTTCGGTGCCGGGATGCCATAGGTCTCGGGCTCGGCGCCGATCCCGGCGGACCAGACACGCGCGATCGCGTCGGCGGTCCAGCCGCCGTCGGCGTAGGCGACGGCCTTCTCGGCCGGGTGCGACCACAGCGCGAGCTTGTCGCCGCCGATGCCGATCGCCTGGCCGGTGATGCTTTTCGCCGCGTCGGAGGCCAGATAGACCACCAACGGGGCGGCGTCCTCCGGGCTGCCGAGGCCCTCCTCCCGGCGCAGCCAGTCGGGTAGCGGTTCGCCGGTGCGCTCGGCTTCGTCGATGGCCTCGGCGAAGGCGGGGATGGTCCTGGTCATGTCGGTGACGGCGATCGGCACGACGGCGTTGACGGTGATCTTCGCGCGGGCCAGTTCGAGGGCCCAGGTGCGGGCCATGGCGGCGATCCCGGCCTTGGCGGCGGCGTAGTTCGTCTGCCCGAAGTTGCCGCGCTGGCCCGCGGGCGAGCCGACGAGGATGAGCCGACCGCCGTCGCCCTGCTCGCGCAGGCGGATCGCGGCGGCCCTGGCGCAGGCGAACGTCCCTCGCAAGTGGACTCTCAGGACGTCGTCGAAATCCTCGTCGGTCATCTTCCACAGCACCCGGTCGCGCAGGATGCCCGCGTTCGCGACCAGCACGTCGAGTCTGCCGAAGTTGTGCACGGCGGCGCCGACCAGCGCGCGCGCCACGTCGTCGGTGCCGACCGGGGCGACGACGGCGGCCGCGCGGCCGCCCGAGGTGATGATCGCCGTCCTGACCTCGTGCGCGGCATCGGAGTCGACGTCGTTGACCACGACCGCCGCGCCCGCCTCGGCCAGTGCCATGGCGTAGGCCCGGCCCAGGCCGCGGCCCGCGCCGGTGACGATCGCGACCTTGCCCGACAGATCCATCTCGCCGCCTTCCAGTGGGGTCCGGGGTCCGCCAAAAGTACGGCACTTTGGAAGCGGCCGTCAAGAATCTGCCCAACTTCACGCGGGTTACGCTGCCGGACATGACAGACGCGCTCGGCCCCCGGCCCCAGTCCCTGATGCTGAACTTCCTGGGCCTGCACGTACTGGGGCGCGACGTGGCCGTCTACTCCGGAAGCGTGATCGACGTGTTCGCCCGGATCGGCGTGTCCGAGGAGGCCGCCCGCTCCACCCTGACCAGGATGGCGGGCCGCGGCCTGCTGACCAGGCACCGCAGCGGCCGCAAGGTCTACTTCGGACTCACCGACCGCTCCGCCGAGGTGCTCGCGGACGGCAGGCGGCGGATCTGGGACACCGGCGCGGTCAACGACGACCCCGGTCGGGAGTGGACCCTGGTCGGCTTCTCGCTGCCGGACAACCGCCGCGGCGACCGCCACGACCTGCGCACCCAGCTCGGCTGGGCGGGGTTCGGCCTGCTGCAGAACGGCCTGTGGATCGCCGCCGGGGAGCGCGACGTCACGGCCATCGTCGACCGACTGGGGCTGGGCGACCACGTCACGGTCATGACCGCCCGCCCGTCGGGCCGGACCGAGGCCGCGGACCTGGTGCGCAAGGCGTTCGACACCGCGACGATCGCCGCCCGCTACTCCGCGTTCCTGGACACCTGGGACACCCCGGACCCGCGCCAGGAGGCCCCCGACGACCTGGCCAGGCAGCTGCTGCTGCACACCGACTGGCTGCAGGCCGTCCGCCAGGACCCGCACCTGCCCGCCCGCCTGCTGCCCGCCGACTGGCCTGCCATCCGGGCCCAGAACCTGTTCCGCCGCCTCGACACGGACTTCCGGGTCGAGGCGGCGGAACTGGCGGCCGGGATCCTGGACGAGATCCCGGACCGGTGAGGATCAGCCGGTGTACGCCCTGGTCAGCGGCGCGGGCCGGTACTGGACGTACGGCGAGAAGGTCCCCAGGCCACTGGCCTTCGCGGCCGTGTTGAGCGCGGCAGGCGAGGTATCACCCCAGGAACCGGTGTCCAGTCGGTGCTCCAGCGCCTGGAGCGCGGCCAGGTAACCGGCGGGCTGGAACGCGCAGTGGCCCGTGCCCTGCACATAGGCCTGACGCAACAGGTTCTGGTCACCCGCCCGGCGGACCCGCTCCGCGTACCAGTCCTCGTGCTGTACCGGGATGAGCTGGTCGGCGATCGTGTGGATGGTGAACTCCGGCACGGCGAGGTCGCCGGTGGCGGTGGAGGTCGTGGCCAGGGTGCGCACGGCCTGCGGATCGGCCCGGATATCGGCCTTGCGGGTCAGCCGCGTGAGATCCGCGCGCAGGTCCAGCCCGGCCTGCCGGTACAGCGTCGCCACCTGGTCGAACAGGGGACTCCTGGCCAGCACGGCCGCGTAGTCCACCCCGACGTTCGCCGAACTGTCGCCGCCCGCGGCGAGTTCGACCTGGTACCTGCCGGGCACGGTGAACGGCAGTACCAAGTGGACCAACTCGTCGGCCTGTTGCCGCTGTTGGGCCTGGTAGTCACGCGGGCCAGGCGGCGTGGAGCCGGTGAACCAGGTGGGCTCGTTGAACAACGCCGCCGCCAAGGCCGTCCTCGCCCGCCCCTGCGCGGTGTCCTGGGCCTGCTTGGTCGCTTGGGCGAGGGCGTTGGCGGCGGTGCCTGCCTGTTGCGCGTCGGCATACCGGACGAGCCGGATGTGTTGGTCCGGGGCGAGCAGCTCGCTGACCGCGTAGGCGCCGTCGAGCTGGTAGTCGTTGAGGCTCAACCCGCCCGCGACCAGGCCGCACGTGGTGAGCACGCCGTCCACACGCCCTCGTCCGCGCTGCGCTTCCAGCGCGCTGACCAGCCCACCCATCGACTGACCCCACGCGATGACCCGCTTGGGTGGCCCGGTGTGCTGGGCCAACGCCGCGAGCGCGCCGAACTGGTCGTCGACCGCCGACGCCGTCGCCCACAGCGACGGCCCGGAGTAGGACGAGCCGACGAGCGTGTACCCGCGGGCGAGCAGGACGTCGTGCGTGGCGGGATCGGGTGCGTCCATGGGCTGCAACGGCCCGAAACCGTGGCTGAAAAGGACAGTCGTGCCATTGGACGCCGCGGGGACGTCGGCGATCCAGGTGGCACCATCTGGCAACGTCCCGGTGTAGCGGGTGCTGTCCGCCGCCTGCGCGCTCGCTGGGACGGCGAGCGCGAGACACGTGGCGACGAGCAGGGTACGAAGTGTGCGCACGAAACCTCCAATACGGAGAACAGGGCATGGCCGATCACGGCCGGTGCGATGATGAGGAAAGGCGCCTGCGATCGAGGCAGCGCCTGCGGAGCGCGTCGATCGACACCTCCGACGCACAGGATCATCAGACCGGGCGACGACTGTCAACCCCTTGTGGCAGAACCGGTCTCCTTGGTACACAGGGAAGAGCCGCCTCGACGTCGCGGAGTTCGGCGCGTGCCGATCCGACTCCACATAGGAGGTTTTGCGCGGGGAAATCCTGCCGATCGAAAGAACCAGAACAGCGTCGGAATCAATTGTTCGAATGCGCCCGGAAGAGTCGGATTGCCTGCCCGCGAGACTCCGAGCTGCCGCAGGAGCGGACTGTCGTCATCCGGCCGATCGGTGGGGGAGCGGGTGGCCACGGTTGTCGGGTCGACGATGCGCCGACCGTGTCGAAGCAGGCTTCGTTCGGGTGAAACGGCGGGTATGGATCTTCCTTTGCCCGGCTCGGTGGGGCGACCGTGGAGGCCCGGTCGAGAGGAGAATGGCATGAGCCAGCGGGACGCGGTGCGCGCGCCGGGGGCCTGGCCGGTGCTGGGGCACGCACCGGCGTTGATGCGGCGGCCATTGGAGTTCCTCAGGTCCCTGCCCGCCAGAGGACCGCTGGTGCAGGTCCGCCTCGGCCCGCTGCCCGCCTACGTCGTGACCACCCCCGACCTGGCCAGACAGGTCCTGGTCACCGGCTCCCAGGACTTCGAACGGGGTCGCTTCTCCCGCAAGCTGACCAGGACACTCGGCTCCGGCCTGGCCACCTCCACCGGCCAGGACCACCGCACGCAACGCCGGATGCTGCAACCGGCGTTCGGCCGCACCGCGGTGGCCGCCTGCGCCGCACCGATGCGCGCGGCGGCAGAGGCGTTGATGGCGGACTGGACACCCGGCCGGGTCATCGACGTCAACCAGGCCATGGACGCCTACGCCGCGGACGTGGTGGCGCGCAGCCTGTTCGGCTCGGAGGTCGCCGCCCCCGCCGCCGCGGAGTTCCGTCAGTCGCTGCCCGGTCTGCTGCGCGACATGGTCAACCGCACGCTATTGCCGGAATGGTGGGCGGCCCTGCCGACCCCCGGCAACCGCCGTGCCACCCGCGCCCTCGCCCGTGTCGACGCCGCCGCGCATGCCGCGATCACCGGCTACCGCGCCGCCAACCGGGACGCGGGCGACCTGCTGTCGCTGCTCATCGCCGCCCGCGACGACGACGGCACCGCCCTCACCGACACCCAGATCCGCGACCAGATGATCACCTTCACGCTGGCCGGGGTCGAGACCACCAGCGCGGCCCTGGCCTGGTTCTTCCACGAGCTGGCCCACCACCCCGACATCGAACGCCGCGTCCTCGCCGAGATCGACACCGTTCTCGACGGCCGACCGCCGACCCCGGATGACCTGCCCGCCCTGACCGAGACGACCCACGCCCTGCTGGAGAGCACCCGCCTCTACGCCTCCTGGATCCAGATGCGCCGCGCCATCCGCCCGGTCGTGCTCGCCGACACCGCGCTCCCGGCGGGCACCGAGGTGATCTACAGCCCCTACCTGCTGCACCACGACCCGCGCTGGTTCCCGAACCCGGAAACCTTCGACCCGGACCGCTGGAACCCCGACCGCGCGGGCGCGATCCCCAACGGCGCGTACCTGGCGTTCAGCTCCGGCGTGCACAAGTGCATCGGCGAGAGCTTCGCCTTCCTGGAAACCACCACCCTGGCCGTCCTGGCCTGCCAACGCTGGCGCCTACGCCCGACCCCCGGCGCCCCGGTACGCCCGATCGCGACCGGCGTCGTCCACCCGAAGGGCCTCATGATGACCCTGACCCCGCGATAACCCGGTCGGCTCTCCCATGAGGGAGGGTGTTCACGGCGCGGGGTCGCGAGGGTCACTGCGGCGGGCGGCCTCGACGGCGCCGTCGACGACCACCGCCAGGCAGACGCGGAACAGATCGTCCACGGTGCGGCCGTCCCGGAAGTACTCGCCGATGGCGGCTGCCGTGTTCGGGTGGCGGTCGGCGAAGTCGGCCGGGTCGAAGTCGCGCAACGCCTCGCCGTCGGGCCGGGGCCTGTTCCTCCAGCACGTAGCCGACGGTGAACAGCCGCACGCTCGACACGATGATGCGGGCCGTCGCCCCCGGCACGCCGTCGGCCATGAGCACGGTGATCATCAGCTCGGAGATCGCGGCCATCCGCGTGGACAGCTGCGCGGCGGACAGGATCCGCGCGCTGTCCGGGTGGGCGAGCAGGGCCCGCCGGAGCCTGCCGACCATGTCGGTCAGCCGGGCCAGGGCGTGCCGGGTCCCGGTGGGCGAGGGGGCAGTCGATGAAGGCAGCGGTGGTGAACGAGCGGGGCGCGGTGCCACGTTACGAGGACTTCCCGGACCCGGTGCCGCGAGCGGGCGAGGTACTCGTCCGGGTACGGGCGGTCGCGGTCGAGAACGTCGACAAGGCGATCGTCAACGGCGAGCACTACGCCGCGGCCGGATACCTCACCGAGTTCCCCATGATCTCCGCGTTCGACGGCATCGGCGCACTCGCGGACGGCACACCGGTGGCCTTCGGCATCCTGCTCCGCGGCTGATCCCGGACACCGGCGAGCGTCCTGGTCGGACACGAGTGCGTGACCGCGAATGGTGGAACCGCATCCGAACCGAGCAAGGCGGCCAGCCGCGAGCGCCGGCTTGCGGAGCACTAGCCCGTCACGGGCTTGCGTGGCCGGTAGTTGAAGGCCGTGTAGCTGGGATTTCGCCGGTCAGTCGACAATTTTGTGCAGGACGACCAGGCCGCCATATGCCGGTTGATCGAGGCGTTGGTCGTCGGTGGTGAGGTATTCGTCGAGTATGGCGAAGATGCGACGATCCAGTTCGGCGGCCTGCTCGGGGGACAGGTGCAGGGCGAACCTGGCGAACGTGCGAACGGCGTCTGGTCCAGCCGCGCGCAGCTCTTCCTGGAAGGCGTCGATGGGGGCGAAAGCGGCCGCCATGTCCACGCCTTCCGAGTCCTTCAGCCACCACGATCTCGGCTTCGATCGGTAGGGCTTTTCCAACGCGCCGCTGTCTCCGTTGCGGGCCGGTGCCTGCTCCAGTAGACCGGCGTCGAGGAGTTGCCGCACGTGGTACAACACCGTGCCAGGGTCCCTGTCGAGCCGGTCGGCGAGCTGCTTGTTGGTCAGCTCCTGCGTCCAGCACAGCCGGAGGATGCGCAGGCGTACTGGATGGGCGAGGGCCTTCGCTTCCCGCATCGTGGTTTCTCGGTGGTCGCCCGGTCGCCCGGTGTCGGGAAGTCGTCGCTGTGCGCCGGAACTGTCAACAGGCGTAGCCGGCTCGTCCATGCGCGCAGCCTAGCCGCACTTTCCGGCGGCGACGTCGAGCAGTTCGCCATGGCCGAGGCGGGGTTCGATGACCGAGTCCACCGTCGGCGGTCGGGCTGCTCTGAGCCGCGTGCCTGGGCATCTGTCAGGCGAAACGGCTAGTGATGGACTTTTCTCCACCGATGTGTGATTCTCAATCGCATGGTGGATGACCCTGTGTCCTCGGCTACGCGGGCCGCCCGGTCGGTCGAGCAGCGGGGTCTCGGGGCGCTGTACTGGCGTTTCTGGGCCACGGCCGGGCTGTCGAACCTCGCGGACGGGGTGCTGAAGATCGCCCTGCCGCTGGTGGCGACGGGATTCACTCGCTCGCCGATCCTCGTGGGCGGTTTGGCGTTCGCATTCACGCTGCCGTGGTTGCTCTTCGCCCTGCCTGCGGGCGCGATTGTCGACCGATGTGACCGGCGCATTCTCATGCTGGTCGCGAACACTTTTCGCGTAGTGGTACTCGCCGTCGTGGTGACCGCACTGTTGTTCGGCTATGGTTCCGTTCTGGCGCTGTACTGCGCCGCCTTCTGTGTGGGCAGTGCGGAGACGATCTACGACAACGCGGCGCAGTCTGTTGTGCCTCAGCTGGTTTCACCTGCTCGGCTGGTGCGGGCCAACGGCAGGATGTTCGGAGCGCAGCTGGCGGCCAACGAGCTGCTCGGGCCACCGTTGGCCGGTGCGCTGATGGCCATCGGCGCGAGTGCAGCGCTGGGCATGCCTATTGTGTTATGGGTTGCGGCCGTGGGCCTGTTGCTCTTTGTCGGAGGCACATTCCGGACAGTCGGAGGTGCGCCACAGGGGACGACATTGCGAGCGGACATTGCCGACGGGTTCCGCTATTTTCTCGATAACCGGTTGTTGCGAACGTTCGCCGTGGTCGGCGGCATGTTCAATATTGCGAGCAGTGCGACACAGGCGATTTTGATACTGTACGCATTCGGTCGGCGGTCTGTTCTTGGGTTGGATGGGGCCGGATACGGTCTTCTGGTCGGAACCATTGCGCTCGGCAGCCTGTTCGGGTCGTTCCTGGCGGAATGGGCCTGCCGACTGTTCGGGCGCGCCAGGACACTTGCACTCTCGTTCTCTCTGGGCGTCGTTCTGATCGTCATGCCTGCGATCGTGGCAAACGTGTACGTGATCGGCGTCGCATTTTTTGCGGGTGGCATGGGGATTGTGATCGCCAACGTCCTCATATTGACGCTGCGCCAGCAGATCACCCCTCCGCATGTGCTGAGCAGGGTCAACAGCGGCACCATGGTCATCACCTGGGGCGCGAAGCCGCTGGGCACGGCGATCGGCTCTGTTCTCGCCGAACTCTTCGGGCTCCGCTCTGTGTTCGTAGTCATGGGAGTCGTGGCGTGCATCGCATTGATCGGCGTGACCAGGGTTACCGATCGCGCAATGGATGAAGCGGAACAAGCTGGGTAATTCCGTCTGACCGATGGGCGGCAGGCCAGTACGGTTCGCGCAATTCTCGACAGCCTGTGCGCGGGCTAGTTCGAGGCTGACGGCCAGCGGACGGTCATGACCACTGAGGTGTCGAGTGCTTCCCAGGTGTGGTCGATGCCCGGTCCCCACATCACGTAGTCACCGGGGTGGGTGAGGGTCCGCTCGCCTTCGGTCAGGCTGATCCGGAAGTGTCCCTCGACCAGAAGGACAAGGGTGGTTCGCCGGTCGTCGGCGGTCCATTCGGGACGTTTGTCACCGGCGGGATGGGTGGCCCACTTGACTTCGACGTCCCGCGATGAACGAACACCCTCGGCGGGGTCGATGAAGTGTCCGACCAGCCAGCCGCGGGTGTCTTTGGTGTCGTCGGTGGCGTTGCCGCTGGACCAGCCCTGCGTCACTCGCTGATCTCCCAGTCGATCGGTGGAATGCTCACCAGCTGTCCGTTGGTTTCGGCGGGGCGTCGCAGGCCTTGCAGCATCGCGAAGAGTGCTTCGTTGGACCACGCTACATCGCCGAGCAGCTCGGCCAGTATGTCGGGGTCTTGGGTGGAGGTCGTTTCCCAGCTCGCCTCGACCATCCCGCCGTAGTGCGGCCAGGACTCCTCCGGCCGGGCCGCGATCGCGGTCAATGCCATGATCGACTACCTCGACTACCTCGACACCTTGGGCCGAGAGATAGGCGACGCCACTTCGAGCAGCCTCAAGAGCCGTACACCGCTCTTGACCTGGAACTCCGCTACAATGCGGAAGACCGGATGATCAATGTGAACATCCGGTCCGCAGGTAGGGGTAGTGAACGTGTCCGAGGGGGGACTTGAACCCCCACGCCCGTTAAGGGCACTAGCACCTCAAGCTAGCGCGTCTGCCATTCCGCCACCCGGACTCGCGGGTGGTCCCGCGTGGTGTGGGCATACCTTATCCGATGCGTTCCCCCTGTCCCAAACCGGGGCTGTCCGGGTGCGGGCAGGGTGGTAGGAAGGCGGGGTGAGCGAGCAGCGGAGCGTACTTGCCGAGATCCAGGATACGAGTGTGGCCGAGGACGAGGCCGTCTCGTTGACCAGTGAGTTGATCCGGATCGACTCCACGAACACCGGGGATCCGGCGACCGTGGTGGGGGAGCGGGCGGCGGCGGAGTACGTGGCGGAGAAGTTGGCGGAGGTGGGGTACGAGACCACTTACGTCGAGTCGGGGGCCAAGGGGCGCGGGAACGTCGTGGCGCGGTTGGCGGGGGCTGATCCGAGCAGAGGGGCCCTGCTGGTGCACGGGCACCTCGATGTCGTCCCCGCGGATGCCTCGGAGTGGTCGGTGCATCCGTTCTCCGGGGCCGTGCAGGACGGCTACGTGTGGGGGCGTGGCGCGGTCGACATGAAGGACATGTTGGGGATGACGTTGGCCACCGCGCGGCGGTTCAAGCGGGATGGGGTGGTGCCGCCGCGGGACATCATCTTCGCGTTCGTGGCCGATGAGGAGGCCGGGGGCGAGTACGGGGCGCAGTGGCTGGTGGACAACCGGCCCGAGTTGTTCGAGGGGGCGACCGAGGCGATCAGCGAGGTCGGGGGGTTCTCGATCACCGTCAAGGACGGTGTACGGGCCTACCTGATCGAGACCGCCGAGAAGGGCATCGCCTGGATGCGGCTGCGGGTGCGCGGACGGGCCGGGCACGGGTCGATGGTGCACGAGGACAATGCCGTGACCCGGCTCACGCAGGCCGTCGCGCGGCTCGGGGCGCACCGGTTCCCGCTGGTCCTGACCGACTCGGTGCGCGAGTTCCTGGCCGCGGTCACCGAGCTGACCGGCATGGAGTTCGACCCCGAGGACCTCGACGGGTCCGTGGCCAAGCTGGGCGCGGTCGCCCGGATGGTGGGGGCCACGCTGCGCGACACCGCCAACCCGACGATGCTGACCGCCGGGTACAAGGCGAACGTGATCCCCTCCGTCGCCGAGGCCGTGGTCGACTGCCGGGTGCTGCCCGGCCGCCAGGAGGCGTTCGAGCGTGAGCTGGACGAACTGCTCGGACCCGACGTGGAACGCGAGTGGATCGCGAACCTGCCCGCCGTCGAGACCACCTTCGACGGGCACCTGGTCGACATGATGACCGCCGCGGTGACCGCCGAGGACCCCGGCGCCGCCACCCTGCCCTACATGCTCTCCGGCGGCACCGACGCCAAGTCCTTCCACACCCTGGGCATCCGTTGCTTCGGGTTCGCGCCGCTGCGGCTGCCCGCCGACCTGGACTTCAGCGCCCTGTTCCACGGCGTGGACGAGCGCGTGCCGGTGGACGCGCTGCGGTTCGGCACCCGGGTGCTCGACCGGTTCCTGCGCAGCAGCTGACCGACCGCGAGACGGAGCCGCCCGGCCGGACGTCGGGCGGCTTCTTCCCGTTCATTTCTCGACGAGCGGACAAATGGGTGCTCGACAGAGAGCGGCGACGCGTCCGGAACGCGGCCATGCTGGTGCGGAAGCCATCCACCGGAACCGAAGGACGCACATGCTCGACCAGACGATCATCCGCCGGACGCTGCGGGTGCCGCGCGCGACCGGACCCGCCGGGGACGGTTCCCCGGTGGCGCGGCAGCTGGACGCGGTGCTGCTGGGGGTCGGGTTCACCGCGTCCGGCGACCTGCTGCGCCACCTCACCGGCCTGGCGCCCGGCCCGGCCATGGACGTGGCCGTCCGGGTCGTCGGCGCGGTCCGCGAGCTGGTGGGCGACCATGTCGAGCACAACGCGTACTTCCGGTACTTCCCGCGCGGGGTGCCGAACACGGTCGAGTTCTGGATGGAGTGCCTGCGCGACGCCCTGCTCACCGACTCGCCGGACGGGCCGCCGGAGTCCCTGGTCGACCTGCCCAGGTACGGCCGCTGCCAGCACACCTTTGCCGACCTGCTGGCCGCGCACGACGAGCTGGTGCCCTCGGCCAAGGACCGGGTGACGGTCGTGCACCTGGGCGGCACGCTGGAGGAGGAGACCCGTGCGCTCTACTTGGCGCTGGCCGGGTCGGTGGCGCCGTTGGGGGAGGCCGACCGGGAGCTGCTCGCGGAACTGACCGTGAACTGCGGTGATGTGGTTCCGCCTGAGATCCCCGTACGGGAGAACCGGGCGGTGGTGAACGCCGTTCGGCTGGCTGCCGGACTTCCCCTGGTGCTGGTGGACACGGTCGTGGACGTGCTGCGGGTGGCCTGCCAGGCGAGCGGCGGGGACGTCACGCTCGCCGAGACGACGCGATTCCGGAGTTTCACCCGGCGCGAACGGCGGGCGTTGATGGCAGCGCTCGACCGGGTCGTAGGCGGGAACGGGGGCA
Organism: Actinokineospora enzanensis DSM 44649; assembly: GCF_000374445.1. GTDB lineage: Bacteria > Actinomycetota > Actinomycetes > Mycobacteriales > Pseudonocardiaceae > Actinokineospora > Actinokineospora enzanensis. The sequence continues at coordinate 193,411 of NZ_KB894403.1, forward strand.
AGCTCGGAGACGTCGCCCGATACTCCGGGCCGTTCAAGCGGCTCGGTGAGCGCATTCACCCACACGAACACCAGCGATACCCGCACGCTCAGGAGGTCTTCACGGTTGCTCGCGGTGAGCGCACGGTCCGGTCGCTGGCCGCCCGTGCCGAGCTGGCCTTCGTCGCCGGGGACGTCCGGGCGGCCGCCGAGATCCTGATCGCCGCGCCGGGCATGCTGGCACGCTCGCTCGACCGGCTCCTGCGCACGGCGGACACGCCCGCGGACCTGGACGCCGTGTTGACGGCGTTGACGCGGGTGATCACGTCGATATCCGGGCGGGTGCTGTGCTCGCTCCGCGAACACCTCGCCAACCGGGGAATCCCGGACGCGGAGCGGGTGTTCACCAACCAGGCCGGACGCGGCTGGGCCGCGCCGGACACCCGGCCGCCGCTCCCGATCGAGGTCATCGGACGGGTGAACGCGCTCATCGACGGCGAGGTGGCCGCCCGACTGCCGGAGTATGGGCACCTAGTGGTCGACCCGGCCGTGCTGGACGTCGCGCTCCCGTTGTCGGGCAAGGCGTCGGCGGACGGTTTCGCGGTGCTGCCGCGCGGCTCCCGCTCCGTTGTGGACGGTGAGCTGTTGCGGTTCTTCACCTACTGGCGGCAGACCCGGCACAGCACCGACTTCGACCTGTCCGCGGTCATGCTGGACGCCGATTTCACCTACATCGGCCACGTGTCCTGGACGAACATCCGAGACGGCGGCGCGGTGTACTCCGGGGACATCATCGAGGCACCGAACGGCGCGACCGAGTTCATCCAGATCCCGCTGGACTCGGTGACGGCCGCGTATGTCGTGCCGCAGGTGAACGTCTACGACGGCGAAGGCTTCGCGGAGGTGGCGGAGTCGCTGTTCGGTTGGATGACCCGCGATCGCGAGCAGGAGGGTGCGCCGTTCGAGGCCCGCACCGTGCGCACCCGCTCCGAACTGCGCGGTTCCGGCCGCGTCGCGCTCCCGGTCGTCTTCGGCCGCGCCCCGGACGGCACGTGGACCGCGACGTGGACACACCTCTACCTGTCCGGTTCTCCGAAGTTCAACCGAGTCGAGGCGAATCAGCTGAGCACCGGATTGCTCGTCCGCGCGCTCGTGTCCCGCGAGTATCTGACCGTGCGCTACCTCGTGGAACTCTGCCGCGGGAAGGTGACGGAGTGGTCGCCCGGGATGTGGTTCGACGGTCCGGTGACCTACGTGGGTCTGCACGAGCCGGACGGGCTGCCCGCGGGCTCGACGGTGATCACGCTCGACGGGCTGAACCGGTTGATCCCGTCCTGAACGCGTAGGTAGAGTGGCGGTCGCGAGGCTATGCGGGAGCTTCCTTCTCAACTTGTCGATTAGCGCCCGCGCTCTCCTCGCGCCGACTTGCTCCGAGTCGCCGGAAGACAGCACTCGGCGGTGGGAAACGGGTGGCCCCGACTGTCCGAGGTCGGGACCACCCGCGTCTGTGTTCGGCAGCGAACCCGCCGAGATCAGTGTTCCGGGCAGCCGAACACCGCGTCCCGGCCGCCGCCGCGGGCGTTGATGACCTGGCTGTGGAGGCGACTGTTGGAGTTGTTGCGCCACAGGATCACGGTCATCACGCCGTCGCTGACCTGCTGCACATTGGTGAATGAGGTCACCGATGCTTGTGCCGCGGGTGCACCGGCGGTGAAAAGCGTGCAGAAGGCTATTGCCGAGATGAGTATTTTGCGCACGGGGGAACGATCTTTCACCGCGAGTGGGAGTCGGATTTCTCTGGGCAGGCGATCACTCGTGTTCGGTTCGGCCGAGCAGGGCCTGCCGGTCGGTGACGGCCGCCGTGCTGTCGGCCGGGGCGAGGCAGGCCAGGCAGGTGCACAGGGTCGGACCCCCGTTCTGGTCGGCGCACACGTCGACCGCGCCGGAGCCGAGGTCGCCGGTGTTACCGGAGGTCGCGCCGACATTGAGCGTCCGGTACTGGCAGGTGCCGCCGCCGGGACAGCCGGGGCCCTTCAGGTAGACGGTGCCGCTGAGCGCGCCCACGACCTGCCCGTGGTAGATGTAGGTGGAGTTGTTCCGCCAGAGATAGACCTTCCGACCCGGGTGCGTCGGGTCGGAGGCCTGCCGGACGATCGTGTAGGTGTCGGTCACGGCCGCCTGGGCGACGGGCGCGCCGGTGACCAGCAGGGCGGACAGGGCCAGGAATGAGAACAGGATTCTCCGCACGGAAACACCCTTTCGCGGTAGGCAGGGGTTACCCCGAACCGCATCCCCCAGTTGGATGCCGTCCCCCGGCGATTATTGAGTTTTCATTTCCCGAGGACAAATCTCAAGACGAGAGTGACGCTGATCACATCATTGCCATTTGGCCATTCAGCGAATCCGGTGATGCCCGGAAAATTGTCGATCGGTTTTGACGGCAGCGTGTTTCGCTCGAACGGCGGTGTCCGTCGACGAACGGGCCGTGCTAGTCGGATTCGGAATGTTCCGCGCGGTCGCCGCCTGCCTCGGGTTGCGGGATCCGCCCAGGTCGGCGGCCGAACCACGATAGGGTCGGGTTCGCACAGGTGGCCGGGGGAGGGGAACACGATGTCGGACGGGGATTCGGCGCCCGGGGGCGGCTCGGCCGAGTCCGATGGCGACTCGGGTTTCGGCATGGCGCCGCCACCGGGTCGGTTCGGCCCACCCGGGTACGGGCCGCCGGGTCCTCGGTTCGATCCCGCGACGCGGCGGTATGTGGGCGGGGCGTATCCGCCGGGGCCGGTCGGGGGCAGGCACGGGCCACCGCGGTCGGGTGGATATCCGCCGAACGGGCCCATGAGACAACCGCCGCCCATGCCGCCTGGTGGGCATCCCCCGCAGGGATATGTCCAACCGCTGCACGCCCCGAGGCCGGGCGGACCGGTCCCGGGTGGGGTGCCGCCGTGGTCGTCCGATCCGGACGTCACGACGAGACTGACTCCAGGGTCCATGGAGCCGGACTCGGACCTGGGCACCCAGGTGCTCGGACCACCCCGGTCCGCCCCGGTCGAACCGCCCGCCGCGCCGGTGGAACAGCCGCAGCCCGTACGCGAAGGGCCCTCCAAGGCGTTCGTCGACGAGTTGATGGCGCGGCCCGAGCAGCCCACGGCGAAGCTGACGGCCGAGCAGCGGGTGCTGCACGATCGCGTGGTGGCCATCGCCCGGTCCAGGACCGCGATCGAACGCAGGCAGCCCGGGTTCGACAGGGCGCGCAGCAAGGATCCCGGCTACCGCGAGCAGTACATCCTCGCCCTGGACAAGCACTGGCAGGCGAACCAGAACGCGCTCGACGCCATCGCCCGCGAGGTGGCCGCGCGCGCCGGGGGCACGCCCGGGTGGCGGACCAGGCGCAAGAACATGGTGCGGGCTATGGCGAAGGTCGACGACGTCTACGGCGGTGACGCGAGCAGGTTGACCGATCTCGCCGCCGCGAAGGTCCAGTTCACCGTGGCCGCGGACATGTATCGCGGACTGGCCGCGTTGCTGGAGGTGTCGGCAGGCCGCGCGCGGGTCGTCGAGTTCGCCGATCGGTTCGTCCGGCCGCAAAGGGGCGGATACCGGGATCTGCGGGTCCTGTTGGAACTGACCCGATCGGACGGTACCAAGCACATCGCCGAGTTCGGCCTGCACCTGGCGGCCATGGACCGCGCCGCCGAGGAACTGGCCGAGCTGCGCCGGGCGGCCACCGCGAGGGAACCCGTCGAGGAAGAACGCGGCGCGGTCCGCAACGCGCTGGACCCGGAGGCGTGATGGGCGAGCAGGCGGTCCCCGCGTACTGGAAGCTCGGGGGCACGACCTTCGTGCTCGAAGCCGACCGCGCGGGCAACTGGGCCGGGCACTGGCTGAACTGGCGCACCGGCCGGTTCGACCGCCGTGACGACCGCATCACCGACGTCCTGCTGGCCACCGCGGAACCCGACATCGCCGCCCTCGATGCGGACGAGTTCGTCTGGGAGACCGAGTCCGTCCGCTCCGAGCTCCGCGGCGACGGCGAGGTGTTCGCCCTCTACGACACCATCGACGCCATGCTCGACCAGGCCGGACCTGCGGGCCTCGGTCCGATGGAGACACTCCTGATTCAAGGGCTGCGCGCCAGGACTTTCGAACTCTGGCAGATCGACGCCCGCCGCGCTCCAGGCGAACCGTCCAGGATCCGCGTCACCGGATTCCGCTGAACGTCGTTCCGGACCGGCGTGCGGTCCCGGAAGGAGCGTTCCCGGGACCGCACGCCGTGGTCGATCAGTAGTGGCAGTTGAACGGGCCCTGGACCACCGAGCTGGCCCGGTTGTCGACAGACGGGTCCAGGTTGCCCTTCGCACCGAAGAAGACGCTGGTCAGGTGCGGCTCCAGCCCGTTGTACCCGTCGCACAGGCTGAAGGCGTTGTCCACGGTCCGGTTCCAGAAGGACGTGGCCGCGTTGTCGATCCCCTGCCCAGCGAGGTTCGGTGAACCCACGTGGAAGTAGGCGATCGTGCCCTGGCCGTTGGCGCCGGAGAACAGGCAGAAATAGGTGTTCGGGCACCGGTCCCAGCCGGTGGCCGCGTCGGCCGGGGTCATTGACAGGCCGATGGCGGCGATCGCGGTACCCGCCGCGGTCAGGGCTCGCATGACATTCTTGCGCACGGTGAACTCCTTGCTGAAGCAGCGGGCACGCGGCCATGGCGGCATCCGCCTGTGCGGATGTCGCCATCGTGTGCCGTGAACCTGCCCGCGGGCGCCCCCAGTGGCCACCCGTTTCACTGTCTACTTGCTCCGATCGCCCGGCACAACCGCGCGGCGGGAATATGACCCGAGTGGACCTCTCAAACAGGAATTTGGTGGGTATTCCGTAGGTCGTCACTCCACCGGTTCGGGCTGGCGGTGTTCGACGGGCTCCACAGGCGGGGTCACCTTCCACAGTGGATACGGCACCCCGGCGAGCCGGTTGAACGTGCTCCCCGCCACCAGCAGTACCAGTACCCCCACCAGGATCGTGGCCAGCTGCAACGGCGTGTGCAGCACGCCCAGCGCGACGATCAGTGTCGTGGCGCCTGCGGGCGGGTGCGACAGCCGACCCCACACCATGCCCCCACAGGTGAAGGTCAACGCCAGGACGGCCGCCCCGGCACGGGACCAGTCCATGTGGACAAGGTTCGGCGGGCTGTTCCACAAGCCGAACGCGGTCAGTCCGAGAACACCCCCGACCAGACCGATGAGATGACCACCGACCGCGTTGCGCGGACTCGCGGCAGGCACCAGCGGCGTGGCGAACATCAGGTACGCCGTCGGCCCCAGCGACGGGAACACCAGTGCCTGACCGGTGAGCACGGCCAACGCCCCCAGCAGCGAGGTCACCACGAGGGCGCCGAAGGCGGAACGGGCGCCGCTCACGTGTCGTCCCAGCCCGGCCGGGCGCGGCGGGACGCGAGGCGGTGGTCACGGGTGCGGTAGACGATGTACGGGCGGATCAGGTAATGCACCGGGGCGCTGAACGCGTGGACCAGGCGGCTGAAGGGCCAGAGGGCGAACAGGGCCATGGCGAACAGGGCGTGCAGGCGGTAGGGGAGCGGGACGGCCGACATCAGGGACGGGTCGGGGTCGAGCAGCAGGATGCTGCGGAACCACGGCGACACCGTGGCGCGGTAGTCGTAGTCGATGCTCCTGGTCAGCACCGTGGCCGTCATCCCCAGCAGCACCGTGGCCGCCAGCAGCGGGTACATCAGCCGGTCGTCACCACTGGTCGCCCGCCGCACCGCCGGTGTCCGCCACCGTCGATACAACAACACCCCCAGGCCGACCACCGTGCCCGCCCCCGCCAGACCCCCGGCGGTGAACGACACCAGGTGGTACATCTCGTCGTGCACACCCAGCCACCGCGTCACCGAGGCGGGCACGAGCAGACCTGCGACATGCCCGCCGATCACGAACAACAGTCCGAAATGGAACAACGGACTCCCGATCCGCAACAAGCGAGACTCGTGCAGCTGCGAACTCCGCGTCGTCCACCCGAACCGGTCATGCCGGTAGCGCCAGACCAGCCCGCCCACCAGGACGACGAGCGTCAGGTATGGCAACACCGCCCACAGCAACAGATCGAACGCGTCGGTCATCGGGTCATCTCCGGGGCGCCGTAGCCGGGCAACCCGACCAGTTCGACAGGGATGGTGTGCCGGGGAACGACAGCCGCGTCATCACGTTCCGGCAGCGTGGCCAACACCGCGCCCACAATGGACGCATACGGCGTGCCGAACCGCGTCAGGTTCCCGTGCAACATGGACACCGCGGCACGGAACCGGGACAGCAGACGAAGCCCCGGACGGCCCGCGTGTGCCGCGAACTCCAACAACACCGGCAGATAGTCAGGCAGCTCACCGGCCGCCGGGACATACCCGTGACGGCGATACTCCTGCTTCACCGCCGCCAACGACGCCCCCCGCTTCCGCGTGTCACCATCGGTGAACCACGTCAGGTACGGGCACCGATTGGACCTCGTGTCGAACACATCCACATAGTGCCGAGCAGCGTCCACCGCGGCGGAGCGTTCCAGATGGACGATCAACTCCTCCACCGCGGGCGACCCCACCTCCGGCAGACACCGGCGCAACAACGGCAGCAGCCCGCGCATCTCGTCCGGATAGTGCAGACAATGCGCCGCGAACTGGTACAGCACCCGGGAGCTCACGGCCGTGCCCCGCCCCGCAGCGTCGGGAACATGCCGTCCGGCCGCTCGTCATCGCGCCAGGTGAACAGGTCGGTGCGGCCGTCGACCATGCCCGGCCCGCCGTCGCCGTCCAGGCTGCACCTGGTGGCGATGCCCTCCAGCTCGTGCGCCCGCCCGATCCCGGCCGTCGGGATGACGTACCGGTCGGCGTACTTCGCGATGGCCAGCAGCCGGTACATCGACTCGATCTCCGCGGCCGTCATCCCCACCCGACCTGGTCCACGCTGGTCGGTCGGCTCACCGAGATTGATCGACCGCATGTGCGCGCGCATCGCCCCGAGCCTGCGCAGGGCCAGCCGCACCGGTTCCGGGTCGCCCGCGGTGAACAGGCCCGCCAGGTAGTCCAGCGGGATGCGCAGCGCGTCGATCGCGCCGAACAGGTTGCCCGCCTCCTCGCCGTCGAACCCGGTGCCCGACAACGCGTCGACCACCGGCGAGAGCGGCGGCACGTACCAGACCATCGGCATCGTCCGGTACTCCGGGTGCAACGGCAGCGCCACCCGGTACCGCGCGATCAGCTCGTACACCGGCGAGCGCCGGGCCGCGGTGATCCAGTCGTGCGGGATCCCGGACTGTTCCGCCGCTGCCGCCACCGCCGGGTCGTGCGGGTCCAGGAACACACCGAGCTGCGCCTGGTAGAGCCGCTGCTCGTCCTCGGTCGCGGCGGCGGCGCCGACTTTGTCGGCGTCGTAGAGCATCACGCCGATGTAGCGCAGCCGGCCCACGCAGGTCTCCGCGCACACGGTCGGCTGCCCGACCTCCAGTCGCGGGTAGCAGAACGTGCATTTCTCGGCCTTGCCGGTCTTGTGGTTGAAGTACACCTTCTTGTACGGGCACCCCGACACGCACATCCGCCAGCCCCGGCACCGGTCCTGATCGACCAGCACGATCCCGTCTTCGGTCCGCTTGTACATCGCCCCCGACGGGCACGAGGCCACACAGGACGGGTTCAGGCAGTGCTCGCAGATGCGCGGCAGGAAGAACATGAACGACTGCTCGTACTCGAACCGCACGTCCCGGCCCAGCTTCTGCACGACCGGGTCCTCGGGCGCGTGCTGCGGCGCCCCACCGAGACTGTCCTCCCAGTTCGGACCCCACTTCACCTCCGCAGGTGCCCCGGTCACCGCCGACAGCGGCCGTGCAACGGGGATGTCCTCGCTCAGCGGAGCCTCGGTGAGGTTGCGGTAGTCGTAGGTCCACGGCTGGTAGTAATCGTCCAATTCGGGCAGGTCGGGGTTGGCGAAGATGTTGAGCAGCTTGCGCAACCGCCCGCCGCCTGCCAGCCGAAGACGTCCATTGCGGACAGTCCACCCGCCCTTCCACCGCGACTGGTCCTCGTAGCGGCGGGGGTAACCCTGGCCGGGCTTGGTCTCCACGTTGTTGAACCACGCGTACTCGACGCCGCCGCGGTTGGTCCAGGTCTGCTTGCAGGTGACCGAGCAGGTGTGGCAGCCGATGCACTTGTCCAGGTTCATCACCATGGCCAGCTGCGCCATGACACGCATCAGTACTCCACCTCCTGGGAGCGGCGGCGCAGCACGGTGATCTCGTCGCGCTGGTTGCCGGTCGGGCCGTAGTAGTTGAGCGCGAAGCAGAGCTGCCCGTAGCCGCCGACCAGGTGCGTCGGCTTGACCTGCACTCGGGTCAGCGAGTTGTGGATGCCGCCGCGCTTGCCGGTGGTCTCGCTCCTGGGCACGTTCACCGTGCGTTCCTGCGCGTGGTAGAGGAACACGGTGCCGGTGGGCATCCGGTGCGAGACGATCGCCCGGGCCACCACCACGCCGTTGCGGTTGACCGCCTCGACCCAGTCGTTGTCGGACACGCCGATCGCGGCGGCGTCGGCCGGGCTGACCCAGAACGCCGGGCCGCCCCGCGACAGCGTCTGCATGATCGGGTTGTCCTGGTACTCGGAGTGGATCGACCACTTCGAGTGCGGCGTCAGGTACCGCACGGTCACCTCGGGGCCGTTCGGGCCGAGCACCGGTTCGCCGAACAGCCGGTGCAGGTCCAGCGGCGGCCGGTAGACCGGCAGCTGCTCGCCGATCTCGGCGACCCAGTCGTGGTCGAGGTAGAAATGCTGGCGGCCGGTGAGCGTGTGCCAGGGCTTGAGCCGCTCGACGTTGATGGTGAACGGCGCGTACCGGCGGCCGCCGGACTCGTCGCCGGACCACTCTGGGCTGGTCACCACGCTCGCCGGGCGCGAGCGGGTGTCGGCGAAGGTGACCCGGTGCGCCCGGTGGTGCTCGATCAGCGGCCGCAGCGGCTTGCCGACGCGCTCCTCCAGGGACCGGAAGCCCTCGTCGGCGAGCCTGCCGTTGGTGGTGCCGGACAGCGCGAGCACGGCGTCGGCGGCCTTCCGGTCGGTGTCCAGCAGCGGTCGTCCGGCGGTCGGGCCGGTGCCGGCGACGCCGTTGGCCTCGGCCAGCCAGGCAAGCTCGGGGGCCACCTCGGCGGTCCAGCCCTTGGTGGTGACGCCGAGCTTGTCCAGCAACGGGCCCAGGGTGGCCAGCTTGGCGCCGATGGCGGTGTAGTCGCGTTCGACGACGGTGAGGGTGGGGAACGTGCGGCCGGGGATCGGCTCGCCGTCGCCCGCGCGCCAGTCGCGGACCACGCCGCCGGGCTGGGCGGTCTCACCGGGGGTGTCGTGCAGCAGGGCGGTGGCCACCACGTCGCGGCGGGTGCCCAGGTGGGGGACGGCCAGCTCGCTGAGCCGGGCGGCGATGGCGTGGAAGGTGTCGAAGTCGGTGCGCGCCTGCCACGGCGGGTCGACGGCGGCGTTGAACGAGTGCACGAACGGGTGCATGTCCGTGCTCGACAGGTCGTGCTTCTCGTACCAGGTGGCGGCCGGGAGCGTGACGTCGGCGAACAGCGTGGTGCTGGTCATCCGGAAGTCCAGCGCCAGCAACAGGTCCAGCTTGCCCTCCGGCGCCTCGTCGCGCCAGCGAACGTCCGTGGGCCGCTGCTCGGGCGGGGTCTCCTCGGCGCGCGGGTTGCCGTCGGCGCCGAGCAGGTGCTTGAGGAAGTACTCGTTGCCCTTGGCCGACGACCCGAGCAGGTTCGCCCGCCACACGGTCAGCACCCGCGGCCAGTTCCCCGGCGCGTCCGGGTCCTCGCAGGCGAAGCCGAGCCTGCCCGCGCGGACCTCGTCGAGCACGTGCGCGGCCGGGTCGCGCTCGCCCGCCTCGTCGGCCAGGTCGAGCGGGTTGCGATCGAAGGTGGGATAGGAGGGCATCCAGCCCAGCCGCGCCGAGGTGGCCAGGCAGTCGGCGACCGCGCGGCCCGCCAGCGTGCCCGCGGCGCCGGGCCAGGCCAGCGTGTCGGCGGTGAGCCGGTCGTAGCGCCACTGGTCGGTGTGGGTGTACCAGTAGCCGGTGCCGATCATCTGCCGCGGCGGCCGGTGCCAGTCCGACGCGCTCGCCAGGGTGTTCCAGCCGGTCAGCGGGCGGACCTTCTCCTGGCCGACGTAGTGCGCCCAGCCGCCGCCGTTGCGGCCCTGGCAGCCGGTGAGCAGCAGCAGCGTCAGGAACGAGCGGTAGACCAGGTCGGAGTGGAACCAGTGGTTGGTGCCCGCGCCCATGATGATCATGCACCGGCCGCCGGAGCGCACCGCGGTGTCGGCGAACTCGCGGGCCACCCGGGCCAGCCGCGCGGCGGGCACGCTGGTGAGGGTCTGCGCCCAGGCGGGGGTGCCGGGGGAGTCGGGGTCGTCGTAGCCGGTGGGCCAGTCGCCGGGCAGGCCGGGGCGGGCGACGCCGTACTGGGCCAGGAGCAGGTCGAACACCGTGGTCACGAGCCTGCCGCCGACGCGCCTGGCCGGGACGCCGCGCCGGATGGCGTCGCCGCGGCCCTCGGGGTTGTCGAACCTGGGCAGCAGCACCTCGACCGGTTCGTTGTCCGGTGTGCCGTGCAGGGAGAGCAGCGGGACGATGTCGCCGAGATCGAGGTTCCAGCGTCCCGGTTCCGCGTTCCAGCGGAATCCGAGAGTGCCGTTCGGGGCCACCGGTCGGTCTGTTCCGCTATCTATCAGTACCGGTTTCCAGACCGCGTCGGAGTCCGTTTCGCCCAGGTTCGCAGCGGTCAGGAACTTACCGGGGACCAGGCGGTCGCCTTGTGTTTCCAGCGTTACCAGGAACGGCAGGTCCGTGAACGATCGCACATAGTCGGTAAAAAAGGGAACGGTATTCCGGACAAAGAACTCGTTCAGGACGACGTGCCCCATGGCTATCGCCATGGCGGCGTCCGTCCCCGGGTGCGGTGCCAGCCATTCGTCGGCGAACTTGGTGGCGTCGGAATAATCCGGGGAACACACCACGACCTTCTGGCCGCGATACCTCGCCTCCGCCAGGAAATGCGCGTCCGGGGTACGGGTGACCGGCACGTTGGAACCCCACAGCATCAGGTAGGCGGCGTCCCACCAGTCCGCGGACTCCGGCACGTCGGTCTGGTCGCCGAACACCTGCGGCGAGGCGGGCGGCAGGTCGGCGTACCAGTCGTAGAAGGACAGCATGGGCGCGCCGATCAGCGCCATGAACCGGGAGCCGACCGCGTGCGAGACCATCGACATCGCCGGGATGGGGGAGAACCCGGCGACCCGGTCCGGCCCGTGCCGCTTGATGGTGTGCACGTGCCCGGCGGCGACGATCTCGACCGCCTCGTCCCAGGACACCCGCACCAGCCCGCCCTTGCCGCGCGCGCGGTGGTAGGCGCGGCGCTTGAGTGGATCGTCCACGATGGACGCCCACGCCTCGACCGGGTCATCGTGGACCCGTTTGGCCTCGCGGTACATCTCGACCAGCACACCGCGCGCGTAGGGGTAGCGCACGCGCAGCGGGGAGTAGGAGTACCAGGAGAACGAGGCCCCGCGCGGACAGCCGCGCGGCTCGTACTCGGGGCGGTCGGGGCCGGTGGACGGGTAGTCGACGTCCTGGGTCTCCCAGGTGATGATGCCGTCCTTGACGTAGACGTTCCAGCGGCACGACCCGGTGCAGTTGACCCCGTGCGTGGACGGGACGACCTTGTCGTGACTCCACCGGTCGCGGTAGAACGCGTCGCCGTCGCGACCGCCGCGCCGAAACGCCACCCGCAGGTCCTCGGATGTCTCGGCGGCCGTGAGGAAACGGCCGGTGGACAGCAGCAGATCACCGACCCGGTCCTGGATCGAATTCACTTTATCCATGCCGGGGAATGCCGCGCACATGGTTTCCACCCTCCAGGACAGCCTGCCGAGATCGGTCCATTAAACGCCCCGTGATCAGTTGACTACACCTCGGTGTGATCTAGAACACTGTGCATCCGTCAGGTTTTACCGGTCCATTTCGGAACCTTTATAAGGACCTTGGTCACCTTTCCGCACCCTGTCACCACGAATTCACTCGAATCAACTACGGCCGGTTTCGACGCTCCTGATCTAAAATTCGACCCGACCCGCCCCGGAAAGGTGGCCGCGATGCCCGATCAAACCCGCCTCGACATTCGCGCGACCGTGTGGGGACATGCCGACAACCGGCTCGCCGCACTCCTCGTGGAAGGCCTCGCCACCCCGTACTTCCCCATCGCCCTCCTGCGCAGCGGCCTGACCCTCGTCCCCGACCCGCACCGCCTCGCCCTGCCGCACGCCCCCGGCTGGCATGTCCGCCTCGTCCCCGACGACACCCTCACCCTCCGCTGGCCGCACCGCGGTCCCCTCCTCGCCCACGCGCCCGTCGACCTCCCCGCCACCTGGCGCTGGGCCGCCCGCCGCCGCTCCACCGTGCTGCTGCTCGCGGGCCCCCACCTCGGTCTGACCAGGCACACCGCGGCCGCGCGTCAGGAAGCGTTGGAACAGGCCGCCGCCGACGGCATGGTCGTGGGCGCGGCTGTGTCCTATGTGGAGGAACGCGCCGCATGGAGCGGAGTGGCCCGCGCGGCTCGATGACGACCTGCAGCGAGGTGCCTGCTCAGGGGCACAATCCTGCGAGGCAGTCGACCGACCACGTCGGTGGTATCGACCTCAGGACGGCCGCCGTCCGAATCGGGGACATGGACCTGTCAGCCGGTGGCGGCGCGCACCTTGATCGATTTCGGCGCGCGGTGCCTGCCGGGTGGTTCTACCGTGAGGCGGTCGGACGGTCGGTGCACGGATCGGGGGCGGCGATGGCGAGCGGGTTGGCCGGTGGCACGGGGATATTCCGCAGGAAGCCGATCGACCGGATCGAGAGCGGCGGTGGGGGCGGGCTGACCCGTTCGCTCGGTCTGTGGCAGCTCACCGCGATCGGGGTCGGCGGGATCATCGGGACCGGGATCTTCTCCCTGGCGGGCACGGTCGCGCACCAGACCGCCGGGCCCGCGGTGGTGTTGTCGTTCCTGGTGGCCGGGATCGCGAGCGCCGCGGCCGCCCTGTCCTACGCCGAGTTCGCCGGGCTGATCCCGCGCGCCGGGTCCGCCTACACCTACGGGTACGCCGTGCTCGGGGAGATCGTCGGCTGGTTCATCGGTTGGGACCTGCTGCTCGAATACACCGCGATCGTCGCCGTGGTGGCCATCGGCATCAGCGGTTACTTCACCGAACTGCTGCACCTGCTCGGCCTCGATCTCCCGCTGTGGATGCTCGGCGCGCCCGGCACCGAGGCCGAGGGCGTGGCGCAGGGCAGTTACCAGGTGAACCTGTTCGCCGTCGTGCTGTGCCTGCTGATCGCGTTCGTGCTCAACCTCGGCATGCGCAACGCCGCGCGGTTCGAGACGACGCTGGTCTACCTCAAGGTGGCGGTGGTCGTGCTGGTCGTCGTGGTCGGCGCGTTCCACATCCACACCGCCAACTACGACCCGTTCTTCCCGTTCGGCCTCACCGGCGCGTTCACCGGCGCCGCCACCGTGTTCTTCGCCGTCTTCGGCTACGACGCGATGAGCACCGCCGCCGAGGAGTCCAAGGACTCCACCAGGCACATGCCCAAGGCGATCCTCTACTCGCTGGCCATCGCCATGGTGCTCTACGTGCTGGCCTGCCTGGTGCTCACCGGCATGGTCCGCTACTCCGACGTCGACACCGAGAGCGCCTTCGCCTCCGCGTTCGCCGACATCGGGCTGTCCTGGCTGGGCGTGGTGATCGCGGTCGGTGCGGTGCTGGGCATCACCACCGTCCTGTTCACCTTCCTCATGGGCGCCACCCGCGTCGGCTACTCGATGAGCCGCGACGGTCTATTGCCGCCGTGGTTCGGCAAGACCCACGCCACCCGGAACGTGCCCACCCGCACCACCTGGATCCTGGGCGCGGCGGCCGCGGCCATCGCGGGCTTCCTGCCGATCAAGGAGGCCGCCGAGCTGACCAACATCGGCATCCTGCTCGCGTTCGTGGTGGTCTGCGTGGCGGTGATCGTGCTGCGCCACCGGCAGCCCGACCTGCCGCGCACCTTCCGCACCCCGGGCATGCCGGTCGTGCCGATCGTCGGGATCGTGTTCTCGCTGTGGCTGATCACGTTCCTGACCGCGGTCACCTGGCTGCGGTTCGCGATCTGGTTCGTCCTCGGCCTGGTCGTGTACTTCGCCTACGGCCGCCGTCACTCCGAGCTGAACTCGACCGCGCGGATCGGCCGGTAGCTCCAGGCCAGACCGCCGGGCGGCACCACCTGCGGGCTGCCCACGCACGACGGCGTCGGGTACAGCCGCGCCACCGTGTCGGTCCGGTTCTCCAGGTTCAGGCCCCGCCGCACGGTGTCCAGCGCGATGCAGGTGTCGTCGGGCGGGTCCTGCAGGACCACCGGGCCGTCGTCGGAGACGTAGCGGAACTCGCCGGTGGCCGCGGCCGCGCTCGGCGCGGTCGACACGAACACGGCCAGGGCGGCGGTGGCGGCGAACAGGGCCGGGATGCCACGCATCGGGTGTCTCCGTTCCTCGGGGTCCTCCGGCCGACACGCTATGCCCGTTCCGATCCGGTAAGGGCGGATCTCACCCGAAGGTGGACGCGCCACGCGGGCGGATTCACGCCCACCCCCGGCCACCCGCGCGGCGAGCCAGGATGATCGTCCGGCCCCCGCTGAACCGATCCCCGACTGGCCGCGTAGTGGCATTGGCGGTTGGCTGACACCTGACACCGGAGGTTTCGCGCATGCCCGAGTTCATCAACGGTTCGCCGCTGCACGCCCTCGTCGTGCACGGGGTGGTGGTCCTGATCCCGCTCTCGGTCCTCGGCGCGATCCTCATCGCCGTCTGGCCCGCCGCGCGCGCCCGGATCGGGTGGATCGTGGTCGGTTTCGCCGCGGTGTCCGTGATCCTCACCCCGATCGCGACCAGCAGCGGTGACGACCTCAAGCGTCGGCTACCGGAGAACGCGCTCATCGAGCGGCACGAGGAGCTCGGCGACCTGATGCTCTGGTTCGCGCTCGGGCTGTTCGTGGCCGTGACCGCCTACATGATCGTGGCCACCCGCACCGCGCAGACCTGGACCAAGAGCGTCACGATCGTGCTGGCGGTGCTCACCATCGGCACGGCCGTGGCGGCGGGCGTGCACGTCATCAGGGTGGGGGACGCGGGAGCGCACGCCGTCTGGAACGGCACCGAGGACCTGCCCGTGCGGCAGCACGGCGGCGAGGACCGGTGACCCGTCAGATGATGACGCCCTGACCGCTCTTGCGCCGCTTCCGCCGCAGCCACACCTTGCGCGTGCCGTCGGCGTAGAGCCGCACGTTCGACAGCTCCCAGCCGCTGAACTCGGCGTGGATTGCCAGCTGCGTCGCCGCGGTCACCCGGGACACGTGCGGCGGCAACCGCAGCGGCTGGTACTCCCACTCCCCGTCGATCACCCCATCGGTCATGGCTGCACCACCTGCACACCTCCTCCATCACCGGACGCGACCACCACGCGTCCGCTCACCGGATCGACCGCCACCGCGTCGGGCTGAGCCACGGTCGGGAACCGGTGCCGCTCGACGGGCTCCTCGCCGCCGACGCTGTAGGCGACCACCTCGTTCGTGGCGGTCAGGGTGACCCAGGCCAGATCCCGCGCACCGTCGTAGGCGATCGCGTAGGGGGAGCCGGGCACCGGGTAGCGCTGCCGCATGAGCAGCGGGTCGATCGAGAACGCCAGCAGCGCGCCGCCGCGGGTGTCGGTCACCAGCACCCGCCCGTAACGGTCGACGACGCCGTTCGTGGCGCCCTGACCGGCGCGCAGCCCTTGGCCGATCTTGCCCTGGTTCACGTCCACCTGGAACACCGCGTTGCGCAGCCGGTCGAGCACGACCGCACCCGGGCCCGTGCTGTACACCTGATCGGCGCTGAGCAACCCGCCGGAGATGACCCGTTTGACAGCGTCACCGTCGAGGACCGCGACACCCTTGCCCTGACGAACGGCCACGAGCGTCCCGCCCTGGTACGCGGCCGCCGCCGACGGGGTGCCGTCGACCGTGGCCTCCTTCGGGGTTCCGGTGGGCAGGTCGAGGCGGACGACACCGGAGGGAACGGCGGCGAGCAGCGGACCGCCGTCGGCCGCGAGGGTCAGGGAGTCCGTCGGGCCGGGCAGGGTGACTTCGCGGGGGGCCTTGTCCAGCGCGTCGAGGTCGTAAAGCCGCAGGTCGGCGCCGGTGGCCACGGCCAGGGTGCGGGTCTTGCCGTCGGCCACCATGGCGGTCACCGGCTTGGCGAGGGGCACCACGGTCCCGGCGGGGGCGACGGTCGGCGCGGGGGAGCGGGCTGCCGTCGCGGCCACGGGGTTGTCGGTCACCATCAACTCGTCCTGCGGCTGGCCGTCCGACGAACAGCCCGCGACGAGAACAGCGGTGAACAACACGGGCACGACCACGCGGCGCAAGCAAACCTCCGACGGCGGGGGACAGGCGTTCCACCAGCATCCCGCACCCACCGCGCCCAGGCCACGTCCGGTCGGGCCGTGTCGCTCACATGCCGCGGGCTCCGGACGGCTCTCGCGGGTCCGGTGATCCATTCCGGCCTCTTGACCAAGCCCGATCGCCACGCATCGAAAACACCGTTTCGGACGGGATTTGCGATTGATAGCCTGCTACTGAACGCTGTGTGACTCTGTGCGGCGGATTGTCGTCCCGATCGGTGGCCGGGATTCCCTGTCCAGATGAAGGTCGTCTCGCCGGGTAGCCACTGATTCACCAGATCGGGCGCTGTGGACGCGGAACTTTCCCGGGCGTGTCGTTCGTTGCGAGTTGAGGTTGTGCGAGCGCGAGGGGAAGTCATGATCGCCCGCCCGACAGGACAGCGGGCCGCG
>NZ_KB894403.1:210434-671370 GCF_000374445.1 Actinokineospora enzanensis DSM 44649
ACGGAACTTTCCCGGGCGTGTCGTTCGTTGCGAGTTGAGGTTGTGCGAGCGCGAGGGGAAGTCATGATCGCCCGCCCGACAGGACAGCGGGCCGCGACACCGGATGTGGATCGGGCAGGGCCGGGACACGGATTGCATTGGACAGCGGAACGGGGTAGCGGGGGAGAGGAAGCGGTAGGGCCAAGCAAGGCCACGGGAATGGCGTGGCCGCCGCAGCGCCGAGGGGATCCCGGTGAGGCTGGCGGACATGGGCACCCGGGCATCCCGCCTGCACGGGGCTGGCGGTGCCCGATCGTGAGCCGTGAGGCCCGTGAAGGGTGAGTCGCCGACCGCCAGTTGTGGAGGTGACGACACTTGGCGGTGGCTGCCACCGCCCGGGGCGCGCCTGCCGTGGCCGTCGCCCAGGCGCCCTGCGGGCCCGACCTCGATTGCCGAGGGGCGACATCGATCCATGCAGGCCCACCCAGTGTGCAGGCCTGCCCAGCGCGGACCACGCCGCCGTATCCGGGCTGCTGGCGTGCTGGGCGGGGTTAGGGCTGTCGGGAGTGTCAGGCTCGGTATCGCCGCTTGGCTACCGAGTTCGAGAGGGCGTGCTCGGCAGTGCTCAAGCGCCGCGTGCCCAGGGCCGCCGAGCGGGCGCGCGGAACGGAGCCAACAGGCACCCGGGCGGGAGGGCCGGTTCGTGTCCGCGCGGCGGGTTCGGCCGTTGGCGACCGCGTTGTCGCTCGGCGGGCGGGGGCGTGGATCGAGTCACGGGGCTGAGCCCGGGGGAGAAGAGCGCTACCCGGAGTCCGGACCGGATGGTCGGTTTTCGGCGACGGAAGTGCCATCACCGCATTCACCACACCGGGTTTTGTTACGACTGACGGGTGAAGTCGCAACCCAGCTGTAACACGGAGCGTGCTCGGGTCGACGGATCGGGCACGAGTGCCGGAGGTGGCTATGGCGATTGATCCCGCGCATCGGCCGATCCTCGGCGACACCGAGCCCGCCGATCCACCCGCACCCGTGCGCGCCGCCAGCGTGTTGCTTCTGCTCCACGTCACCGTCACCGGCGCCCACCTGGCGCTACTCGGCGACAACGGGCTCCCCGCCGTGCTCGTGCCGATGGCCCTGGTCACCTGGTTCGCGCTGAGCATCCGCGCCGGGCGCGACTGGGCACGCCCGGCCGCCCTCCTCGTCGCCGGCCTGACCCTGGTCCTCATGTCGGGCTTCGCCGACGGCCTCGCGGGCCTGTCCGCGCTCGCCGTGTCCGCGCTGCTCGTGCTCGGCGCCGCGCACCTCGTCTACCGGGTCGACGTCCGCGCCTACTTCATCGACGACCCGGCTGGTGCGGAATCCGCTCCGGGTAGCCGAACTCGACCGCACTGACATCGTCCAAAGCGGACCGGATCGCCGCGGGCAACGTCAGCTCCTCCGCCGCCAGCGACCCCCGCAGCTGCGCCGCGTCCCGGGCCCCCACCACCGGCGCCACCACACCCGGCCGGTCCCGAACCCACGCCAGCGCCACCGCCAGCGGCGAGGTTCCGAGACCGTCGGCCGCCGTCACCACCGCCTGCACGATCCGCGCCGCCCGCTCGGTCCGATGCCGCTCCACATACCGGGCCAACGTCGCCGACGCCCCACGCGAGTCCGCGGGCGTGTTCGCCCGGTACTTCCCGGTCAACACCCCGCGCCCCAACGGCGCCCATGGCAGCACACCCAACCCGTGGTGTTCACACGCGGGCACGACCTCCCGCTCCACCGACCGCTCCAGCAGCGAGTACTCCACCTGCGTGCTCACCAACGGCGCCGCCCCCGCCACGCACGCCTGACGGGTCGCCGCCGACGCCGTCTGCCATCCCGCGTAGTTCGACACCCCCGCGTACCGGACCTTGCCGCTGCGCACCGCCGCGTCCACCGCGGCCAACGTCTCCTCCAACGGCACCGCCGAGTCCCACGCGTGCAGCTGCCACAAATCGACGTGATCGGTGTCCAACCGCCGCAGCGACCCCTCCAACGCCGACAGCAACGCGCCCCGTGACGCCCCGCCCCCGAACGGCCCGTCGTGACGACGCGCGACCGCCTTCGTCGCCAGCACGATCCGGTCGCGCGGCACAAGATCGTCCAGCAGCCCGCCGAGCAGCTCCTCCGCCGCCCCGTCCGCGTAGATGTCCGCGGTGTCGACCAGGGTCCCGCCCGCCTCGACGAACGTCGCCAGCTGCGCCGCCGCCTCATCGGCGTCGGTGTCCGCGCCCCAGGTCAACGTGCCCAGGCCCAGTCTCGAAACCCGCAGCCCGCTGCGCCCGAGGTGTCGTTGCTCCACGATCACTGAGCCTAGGACGCGCGCCGTGCCGACGCGCCCGCGCCCTGGCGAGCGGCGGCTACCGGTGGGTAACCTCTGCGCATGCGACTCGGACTGAACATGGGCTACTGGGGTGCGGGCAACGACGCGGCCAACCTCGAAATGGCCAAGGAGGCCGACCGTCTCGGCTACGCGGTCGCCTGGGTCGCCGAGGCCTACGGCTCCGACGCGCCCACCGTGCTCGCCTGGGTCGCCGCGCAGACCGAGCGCATCGACGTCGGCAGCGCGATCCTGCAGATCCCCGCCCGCCAGCCGACCATGGCCGCGATGACCGCCGCCACCCTGGACACCCTCTCCGGCGGCCGCTTCCGGCTCGGCCTCGGCGTGTCCGGCCCGCAGGTCTCCGAGGGCTGGTACGGCGTCAAGTTCGACAAACCGCTTGGCCGCACCCGCGAATACGTCGACATCGTCCGCGCCGCCCTGCGCCGCGAACGCGTCACCCACCAGGGCAGGCACTTCACGCTCCCGCTGCCTGATGGTCCGGGCAAGGCCATCAAGCTCACCGTCCACCCGGTACGCGAGCGGATCCCGATCTACCTCGCCTCCATCGGCCCCAGGAACCTCGAACTCACCGGCGAGATCGCCGACGGCTGGCTGGCCATCTTCTACTCGCCCGAACACGGCCGCGAGTCCCTCGAACTCATCGCCCGCGGCCGCGCCAAGGCAGGCAAGACCCTCGACGGCTTCGACGTCGTGCCCACCGTGCCGATCGTCGTGGCCGACGACTGGCGCCAGGCCGCCGACCTCGTCCGCCCCTACGCCGCCCTCTACGTCGGCGGCATGGGCAGCCGCGAGCAGAACTTCTACAACAACCTCGCCTGCCGCATGGGCTACGCCGCCGAGGCCGCCGAATGCCAGGAGCTGTACCTCGACCGCGACTACGCGGGCGCCGCCGCCAAGGTCCCGCTCGGCTTCCTGGACGCCACCTCGTTGCTCGGCCCGAAGGAGCGCATCGCGGACAAGATGCGCGAACTCGCCGACTCGGGGGTCACCACACTCACGGTTTCGCCGATCCTGCAAGATCTGGAGCGCAGCAAGGCGGCCCTGCGGGTCGCCGCGGAAGCCCTGGAACTCGCGGGAGTCGGTAGTTGACCTGGTTTCAAGCAATCATCCTCGGCCTCGTCCAAGGACTGACCGAATTCCTGCCCATCTCGTCCTCGGCGCACATCCGCATCGTCTCCGAACTCTGGTTCGGCGACGACGCGGGCGCCTCGTTCACCGCGGTCATCCAGCTCGGCACGGAGACCGCGGTCATCATCTACTTCGCCAAGGACATCTGGCGACTGCTCAAGGCCTGGTTCGTCGGACTGGTCAAATCGGACACCCGTGCCGACCCGGACTACAAGCTGGCCTGGTACGTGATCATCGGCTCGGCCCCGATCGCCGTGCTCGGCGTGGTCTTCAAGGACCTCATCCGCACCGAGCTGCGCAACCTGTGGATCACCGCCATCGTGCTGATGGTCTTCGCCGTGGTCCTCGCCGTCGCCGACGAGCTGGGCAAGCAGACCCGCGACAAGCTCACCATGCGCGACAGCTTCCTGATGGGCCTGGCCCAGGCCATGGCGCTGGTGCCCGGCGTGTCCCGCTCCGGCGGCACGCTCACCGCGGGCCTGTTCCTCGGCCTGACGCGCGAGTCGGCCACCCGCTACTCGTTCCTGCTGGCCATCCCGTCGGTGTTCGGCGCGGGCATCTTCAGCATCCCGGACGTCCTCGACCGCAGCGGACCCGGCGTGCAGGCCAGCATCCCGCAGACCGTGGTCGCCACGATCATCTCGTTCGTCGTCGGCTACGCCTGCGTCGCCTGGCTGCTGCGCTACGTCGCCAAGCACAACTACATGCTGTTCGTCTGGTACCGGATCCTGGTCGGCGCGCTGCTCTGCGGCCTGCTCGCCACCGGCGCCATCTCGGCCACCTGATCGAGTGAGAGGACGACCTGGTCGGCCGCGGGTGATCGGCTCCGCTTAGGCTGTTCGGCCGTGGCCACCGTCGTCCTCCTCCGCCATGCCCGCTCCACCGCCAACGGCTCCGGCGTGCTCGCCGGCCGCAGCGAAGGCGTCTCGCTCGACGAGACGGGCCAACGGCAAGCCGCCGAGCTCGTCGAGCGCCTGACCGCCCTGCCGCTGGCCGGGCTCGTGCGCTCTCCGCTGCTGCGGTGCGCGCAGACCCTCGCGGCCCTGTCCGCCGCCCGCGACCTGGACCCGGTCGTCGACGACGCGCTCGCCGAGGTCGACTACGGTTCCTGGACCGGCAAGGCCATCAAGGACCTGGTCGGCGAGCCACTGTGGAAGGTCGTGCAGCAGCACCCGTCCGCCGCGGTCTTCCCCGACGGCGAGGGCCTCGCCGACGTACAGGCCCGCGCCGTGCGGGCGGTGCGGGCGCACGACGCCCGGATCACCGCCGCCCACGGCGAACGCGCGGTCTGGCTGCTGTGCAGCCACGGCGACGTCATCAAGTCGGTGCTCTCCGACGCGCTCGGCCAGCACCTGGACACCTTCCAGCGGATCATCGTCGACCCGGCGTCGGTGTCGGTGATCCGCTACACCGCCACCCGCCCGTTCGTGCTGCGGATGAACGACTCCGGCTCCCAGCTGGCAAGCATCGTGCCGCCCGAGCCCAAGCCGGACGAGGACCTCGAACGCGCAGGCGAGGCCACCGTGGGCGGCTCCACCGGCGCCTGACCTCAGGCCGGGTTCTTCCGCAGGTTGAACACGTCGTCGCTGGTGACCTCGGCGACGCACTGGTTCGGGTAGTCATGTGTGAAGTGGACCTCCCGGGCGCCCCAGGTCCCGTCCACGGTCACGGTGACCGGGTCGTAGTTGTAGGGACACAGCCTGCCCGTGTCGGGCAACGCGTTGAAGTCCCCGTCCACCTTGTCCAGGCTCGCGCACGCCCGGCCGGGCGTGGGATGCGTGCTGCCGTCGGTGGGGTCGCAGTTCAGCTGGGCTGAGTCGATCCCGTCGGTGCCGATGATCGAGATCGCCAGCCCGGCGGGCGTGCCCGCGGTGTCGGCCAACGCGGGCACGGCTCCCGCGGCGAGCAGCCCGAGCACGGCGAATCCGGTGAGCGCGGTACGCATGAAATCACTCCTGCGGATGGACTAATATCGAATGGTCCGTTCGGTGGTATGGACTCGTCCTACCCGACATCGGTCCGGCCCATGTCCTTCCGACGATGGGGAGCACTCGATCGAAGGACCCGATTCACCTGCGCCTTTACCCATCGACATCCGGATGCCTCTCCCTTTGGTTCATTATCCGCTATTCACTATCAAGATAAACAATGGCTGTTCAGCTCAGCTGGTGGCGCTCGCACACACCCAAAAACGCCCGGAGGGAAGAGGGCCACTCGGGTCCGCGCGGCGGGTATGGCTGTGGAGGTCCGCGTCGTCGTTCGACAGGCAGGGGAGTGGAACGCGTTCGAGCTCCGGGGGAGGGCTGTTGTGTGTACGTGGGCGCTCTCCGAACGGCCGCGCTCTGGCTGCGGCTCTCTTGTCCCTGGTCACGAATCACCGGAAGTAGTCCACAGGCAAGATCATCGGCGCTGGTGGACGGCCTGTTTTCGCTGGTAGAGTTGATTAGGGGGTTCCCCGGCAAGTTGTCCACGGGGTGTCGAGCGGTCCACAGGTGGGGTGTGGGGGCTTGCGTGGCGAGGTCGTGGTCAGTCCTTGCGGATGGAGATCTGGTGGGTGGCTGTCGCGGCCAGGGCGAGGATCGCGAGGCCGAGAGGGAACAGGCCTGCTGCCAGGGGGAGGGCGTCGTCGGCGTGGGTCGTCGTGGCGAGGGCTTTGAACAGCAGGTTCGGCGGTGTGCCGGTGATCAGCAGGGAGCAGGCGACCGCGGCCAGGGCGATGATGAGGGCCCAGCCTTGGCGGCGGATCACCAGACGTGAGCAGAGCAGGCCGATGCCCAGGCCGATACTCGCGCACAGCAGGTGTGTCAGGGCTCCGGTGAGCAGGTCGGGTCCGGTGAGCGGGCGGGGCATGAGGGCCAGCGGCAGGAACAGGCCGATGAGCATCAGGCCCGCGGCCAGCAGCAGGGCCACCAGGATGTCGGCGAGCAGCACCCGGACCGGGCCGCGGGCGGCGGTGATGGTGATGGCGCGGTGGGCGGGTTCGGCGGCGTTGAGCACGGTCATGGTCAGCCAGGCCGCACAGATGAGCAGGATCGCGGAGTTGAGCGCGTACACCCCGGCCATCGGGCCGGAGTTGTCGCCGGAGGAGATGCCGACGGCGCCGAAGTAAAGGAGTACGGGGGCGAGGTAGCGCTGGGCGTGCAGGGTGGTGGCCAGCGCGTAGCGGATGAGGGCGATCACCGGGCGGCCTCCTGGGTGAGGCGCTCGACCGACCAGCCGTGCCGGAGAGCGACGGTCAGCAGACCGTCGGAGTGGGCGCGTTCGACGCGCAGGTGTACGCGGCCGTCGTGGTGGGTGGAGCTGACCACTCCGGTGAGCGCGTCCCAGCCGGGGTCGTGGGTGCCGGTGCTGAGCACGACCTCCACCAAGTGGTCGGGGCCGTCGTCCAGCGCCTGGACGTGGCCCGCGGTGATGCGGTGACGGTGGGTGGCATGGGCGCGGGTGACGGACTCGCGGTGGTCGGTGAACAGGACCGTGCCGCCGTCGGCCGCGGTCTCGGCGATGATCGCGGCCAGCACGCCGTGGGTGTCGGTGTCGAGGCCGGACCAGGGTTCGTCGAGGACGAGCAGCCGCGGTGGCACGAGGAGGGCCTGGGCGAGGGCGACCTTCTGCGAGTTGCCCTTGGACAGGGTGCGCAGGGACGAGTGGACGCCGCCGACGAGGGCGAGCCGGTCGAGGAGTTCGCAGGCTCGGTCGTGGGCTGCCGGACCGCGCAGGCCGCGGACGCGGCCGAGGTGGGTGAGGTAGGCGAGGGCGGACATGCGTTCGCCGGGCGGGAACCGTTCGGGGACGTAGCCGACGACGGGTGGGCGGCCGGTGACCGTGCCGGTGCTGGGGCGGGAGACGCCCGCGATGATGCGCAGGAGGGTGGACTTGCCGGAGCCGTTGCCGCCCACGATGGCCGTGACGGTGCCCGGGGTGAGGGTGAGGTCGACGTCGCGCAGCACCCAGTGGTCGCCGTCGTAGCGTTTGCCGATTCCCGCCAGTCGCAGCACCGTCACCTCGCCGTGTCGGTCCTCGTCAGTCGGCGCCTGCCAGGAGCTGGATCTGGGCGAGGCGCACTGTGCCGTCGAAGATGAAACTGTGGTGGCGGTAGCGCGCCGGTGAAGTCACGCGGAACGGGCGGGTCTGGGCGCGCCAGGGGAAGGTCTGGCCTGCGCGGGTGTCGAGGGTGTACCAGGTCTCGCCGTCGTCGGAGCCGCGCAGGGTCCAGGAGGTCGGGTCCGGGCCGGTGCTCGCGGAGGTGAGCGTGTAGAGGCGGACGGAGGCGGGGTCGGTGGTGACGGTGACCGGTGCGTCCACTGTGGATTCGGTGCGGGTGGTGTCGTCGTGGAGCGGGCCGGGGTGGCCGAGGGTGATGTCGCGCAGGGGTGGGCCGTCGCCGAGGGGGTCGGGCAGGTGGTCGGCGCCCCAGCGGGAGGGTTCGGGGCCCATGGTGAACTCCAGGCGGGCGCCCGCGGCGAGGACGTCGTGGTCGATCCAGGCGTGCTCGTGCGGTTCGCCGTCGACCAGCAGGCTCTGCACGTAGACGTTGGTCGGGCTGTTGTGGTGGGCGATGATCTCCAGGTCGCGGCCGTTGTCCAGGTGCACGACGGCGCGCGGGAACAGCGGTGAGCCGATGGCGTGGACGGGGCTGCCGACGCGCAGCGGGTAGAGGCCGAGGGCGCTGAGGAGGTACCAGGCGGACATCTCGCCGTTGTCCTCGTCGCCGCAGTAGCCCTGGCCGATCTCGCTGCCCTGGTAGAGGCGGGCGAGGACGTCGCGGACGAGCTGTTGGGTGCGCCAGGGGCGGCCGAGCTGGGTGTAGAGGTAGGCGATGTGGTGGGCGGGCTGGTTGCTGTGCCCGTACTGGCCCATCCGCACGTCGCGGGCCTCGGTCATCTCGTGGATGGTGGAGCGGTAGGAGCCGGGGAAGTCCGCGGTCTCGGGGGTGGCGAAGTAGGTGTCGAGCTTGTCGCACAGCGCGTCGGGGCCGCCGTGCAGGGCGGCGAGTCCGGCGGGGTCGTGCGGTGCGGCGAAGGCGGAGGTCCAGCCGTTGGTCTCGGTGTGGTCGTAGCCCCAGACGCGTGGGTCGTAGGACTCGGGGGGTAGGCGGAAGGTCCGGTCGCGGCCCTGGAAGAAGCCGGTGGCGGGGTCGAAGTGGTGGATGTAGTGGCGGGCGCGGTCGAGGAAGTAGGCGTGGTTGTCCTCGTCGCCGAGGGCGGCGGCGAGGTGGGCGATGCCGTGGTCGTTGACGCAGCCCTCCAGCGCCCAGGACAGGCCCTCGCCGATGTCGAGTGGCGTGTAGTGCAGGAAGATCGACCGGTCCAGGCCCTTGCGGCCGACGCTGTCGTCGGGCGGTACGACGGTCGCGTTGCGCAGTGCCGCGCGGTAGGCGTCGTGGGCGTCGAAGCCGGTGACGCCCTTGGCGTGCGCGTCGGCGAAGGCGACATCGGAGCTGGTGCCGGTCATCAGGTTGGCGTAGCCGGGGGAGGACCAGCGGGAGACCCAGCCGCCGTCGCGGAACTGCTGCAGGAAGCCGTCGACGAGGTCGCCGCAGCGGGTGGGGGAGAGCAGGGCGTAGGCGGGCCAGCAGGTGCGGTAGGTGTCCCAGAAGCCGTTGTTGACGTGGATGCGGCCGTTCTCGACCGCGGGCGGGGTGACGGGGCTGGCGTAGCGGGGGCCGGTGTCGGTGATCTCGAAGCCGGAGTTGGGGTACAGGTGCAG
This sequence comes from Actinokineospora enzanensis DSM 44649, assembly GCF_000374445.1. GTDB lineage: Bacteria > Actinomycetota > Actinomycetes > Mycobacteriales > Pseudonocardiaceae > Actinokineospora > Actinokineospora enzanensis. Next base: position 219,616 of record NZ_KB894403.1, read on the forward strand.
CCGGTAGAGGCAGGAGTAGAGGGTGGTGAGCTGGTCGTCGGTGGCGCCGTCGACCTCGATCCGGTCGGTGATCGCGGCCCAGGCGGCGCGGGCGCGGTCGCGGACGGTGTCGAAGGAGGTGGTGGCGCAGCCGTCGATGGCGAGGTTGGCGCGGGCCTGTTCGGGGCTGATGAGGGAGGTGGCGACGCGGACGGTCACTTCGGGGGTGTCGGGGGCGAAGCGCAGGAGCATGGTGCGGGCGCGGGCCAGGCCGCGCCAGCGGTGGTCGGCGCGCAGCACGGCCTGGTCGACCTGGGCGTGGATCCACATCCGTCCGGCGCCGACGGACAGGCCGCTGCGGATGTCGGTGTGGCCGGTGATGGTGTTGCCGGAGACCTCGACGGCGCCTTCGTTGCCCGCGTTGTCGAGAATGAGGTTGACCGGGCCCGGGGGGAAGCGGAACCGGAGGATGGCGGCGTGGTCGGCGGGGGCGATCTCGGCGCTGACGCCGTTGTCGAAGGTGACCGCGTAGTGGAAGGGGCGCGCGTGTTCGTGGGCGTGGTCGAAGGTGAGCGCGCGGGCGCGGCGGCCGACGTCGGTGCCGGTGGTGGGCATGAGGTGGAAGGTGTGCCGGTCGCCCATCCACGGGCTGGGCATGTGGCTGAGGCCGATCGCCTGCAACGCGGGGCGGTTGGTGGCGGTGTTGCCGCGGTGGTACTCGTAGGACCAGTTGGTGACCGCGGCGTTGGTGACCGGGATCCAGAAGTTGAACCCGTGCGGGACGGCGGTGGCGGGGATGGTGTTGCCGCGGGAGAAGGTGCCGGTGGAGTGGGTGCCGCGGGTGGTGACGATCCGTTCGACCGGGTCGCGGGGTCGGTCGGGGGCGGGTCCGATGGCGAGGTCGTCGATCCAGCCCGCGAAGGTGGTGGGGCCGTGCGGGCAGTCGTAGGCGAGCAGGACGCGGGCGATGGTCCTGCCTGCGGCGATGTGGCCTAAGTGGACGGTGCGGTGGTTCCACTGGACCGGGAACAGTGCCCGTGCCTGGGCTCTCGGCGTGAACGGGAACCCGAGGTGGTCGACGGCGCCGAGCCGGGAGAGGCGGGTGCCGTCGGTGAACGCGAGGTCGATGGCGACGTGGGTGCTGGCGTAGTGCAGGTCGGTCCATTCGGGGAAGATCACGTAGGACAGCTCGGTGTCCTCGTGGACGGGTTGATCCGACCAGAACACCCGGTTGACGGCGTGCCCGCCCGCGCCTGCCTCGCCCTCGTACCGTAGGGCACGGACCCCGGTGAATCCCACGCCGGCGCGCGCGGCGTAGGCGGTGGCGGGGCCTGGGCCGAGGTGGGTACGAAGAGTGGCGGCGACGGGGTCGACGCCGATCTCGGGGGTGTCGAGCCAGGTGGGGACCGGGTCGGCGGCCTCGAACGAGGTACGGAAACCGCTCATGTGATCACGGTACGTGAGCCCGGTCGGTCACGCAGTGTCTTCATCCCGCTGATCATCGACCCGACCCGAGGACAGGCCCCTCCCGCCCGGGGGCCGGCCCGCGCGTGAGTCTATCTGCGCAGGTCAGGGCGATGGAAGCCGTGGGGGTCGGGTTGTGGATGGCTGCGGCGCCCTGTGGACGACACGCCCGGACGGCATCCCCCGACATCCCGTCAACCCACGCGCCGGACCTGTGGATGAATCGAGGGGATGTGGACAACTTCCCGGGGGACCCCCGGATGTCAATTCTACCAGCGGAAACAGACTCGGCGCAGCTGCTGGTGATCTTGGCTGTGGATGACGGGGGTCGTGCGAGGTGGGGCGGGCGCATCCTTGTGGCGTCGTGGTCGTTGTCGGTGACTGATCACCTCAGTGACACGAGCTGCCGGAGGGCGCATGAAGATCGACCTGTTCAACGAGATCCAGAACCCCAAGCCGTGGGGTGCGGGGCACGAGCAGCTCAGGTTCGGCCAGGCTCTCGAACAGGCGGTGCTCGCCGACGAGCTCGGCTACGGCTGCTGGTGGCAGGTCGAGCACCACGGAGCGGGGGAGTTCAGCCTGTCCTCGGCGCCGGAGTTGATGTTGGCGGCGTTGTCGCAGCGGACGAGTCGGATTCGGTTGGGGCATGCGGCGGTGTTGGCGCCGGGGCGGTTCAACCATCCGATCCGGGTCGCGGAGCGGGCTGCGACGCTGGATGTGCTCAGTGGTGGGCGGGTCGAGCTCGGGTTGACGCGGTCGACGATCCCGGAGTGGCGGCTGTTCGGCATCGACCCGGACGAGGCGCGCGCGCAGACGCGGCAGGCGTTCGAGATGGTGCCGGGGATGTGGATGTCGGACCGGTTCTCCTACGAGGGCGACGACTACCGCGTCGAGGACGTGTCGATCTCGCCGAAGCCGGTGCAGCGGCCGCACCCGCCGTTGTGGCAGGCGGCGGCCAGTCCGGCGTCGTTCGAGGAGGCGGGCCGACGCGGGGTCGGCGTGTTGGGCACGACGATGTGGGAGTCGCTGGAGCGCGCGGGCAGGCTGATCGAGCTGTATCGGTCGGCGGCCGGGCAGTGCACGGACCCGGTCGGGGCGTATGTGAACAACCAGGTCGGGTTCTTCACGTTCGTGCACTGCGCGGACACCGACGAGGAAGCGATGCGCGACGGCGCCGCGGCGGCAGCGGCCTGGTACACGGTGACGGCGTTGACGTTCTTCGAGGCGGCAGCCGAGTTCGTGCGGCTCAACGCGCGCCAGCAGGAGATCGTGGCCGCGCCGGACGGCGGCGGTCTCACCGGCGAGTTCCTGCGCGGGGAGTCGACGAACGCGCCGACCGAGGCGAACCTGTTGATCGCCAGGATCCTGCAGGGCGAGGCGGTGCCGGACGACGAGATCTTCACCGTGCTCAGCGCCCAGGACTCGCTGATCGTGGGCAGCCCGGAGACCTGCCGCCGGAAGCTGCGGGCGTACGCGGACCTGGGGATCGACCGGATGATGTGCCTGCAGCAGATCGGCGGTATCCCGCACGAGAAGGTGCTCAAGAGCATCCGGCTGATCGGCGAGTTGATCCCCGAACTTGCGTAGGCGGCACCCCCGCATGCACCAGAGCGTTGCGGGAATGGCCACCGCCGACTGAGGAGAAGCGCCTGGCCGATCCGGCGGGCAGCACTCGCTGCCCGCCGGATCGCCTCAGGCTGACGGCCCCGCCCGGTGGAATCACGTCTGGCGGCAGTCTCACGCTCGTTGCGCTGTCAGCGGAGCTGACCATCGAGGTGCGGAGCCGTGACTGAGCGCAGTCACCTCATGGACGCTCTCATCGGCCGCGGCCGGTGGCCGAACTACGTGTGGCAGTGGATCGCGCGTCCGCTGGGCAGTGCTTCTTTCTCGCGCGGGGAGGTCTGCGACGCGTTGGCGGCGATGGGTTCTGCGGCCGGGCACCGGCGCGCCCGGAGTTCTGGATCAACGCCACCAGTTCGACGCCCGGTCGCGCATGATGTGCGGCGCTCGAAGCAGGGGTGGGTGCCGGATGGTGACGCGTTGTTGCGGTATGAGCCAAAGAGCGACGGCCGGGTCGCTGGACCAGCGTGAACCGGATCGGCGGGGATCGGTGCCCGGGGGTGCGTGATCGCGTTCTGTCACTGCGGTTACCGTGATCAAGCCGTCGGGGCGGAGGTCGCCGTGGGTCTGGGTGCTGCACCGTTGGCGCGGACGCGTACTTCGGTGGTTGCGCTGGAGAGGACGGTGTCATGGTCGCGGTCTCGCCCCATGTCGAGGATGGGCACGCGGTGGCGTTGGGCGCCTTGCCCTTGCTCGGCGACAAGATCCGGTACGCGTGTGCGCGGGTCGAGCCGCCGACCACCGCCGGGGTGCGGGCGTGGTTGGGCGGGTACGGGGTCGAGACCAGGCGGTCGTATGCGTCCAGTGTGGTGACGAAGTGGCGGCGCGAGCAGGGCATGGGGGACACCGGCAGTCTGGTGCGGTTGACCCCCGAGCTGCTGGCCGAGCTTGACGCCCTCGGTCAGGACGCCGCCGAGGTGCCGGTGGCCGACGAGGTCGGGACCGGATTGCAGGTCGCCGAACGGGTCGGGACCGAGCGGTCGGTGACCGTCGAGAGCGACGCCGAGCCGGTCGAGCAGGCCGTGGTGGCCGACAGTGCCGAGTCGCGGGTGTTGCGGTGGGTGGCGACCGCGGCGTGGTTGGTGGTGGTGGCCGCGGCCTTGGGGATCTCGTGGTGGTCGTTGTTCGACTACGCGCGGACGTTCGCGATCCCGACTCCGTTGGCGGCGACGGTGTCGTTGGTGTTCGACGCGGCGGCGTTGATTGTGGCGGGGTTGGCGCAGCGGTACGCGTCGTCGCCGGACTCGGGGGCCGGGCCGCGGTTGACGATGTTGGTGCTGTTGGCCGGGTCGATCTACCTGAACTGGGAGCACGCGGCGAGCAAGGGCTACGGCGTGCAGGCCTCGATCATGTTCGCCGCCCCGGCCGCGATCGGCATCGTGTTGTTCGAGCTGCAGATGGCGTGGCGGTCGCGGGCCGCTCGTCGCGCGCGGGGCCGGGTCGCGCCGCCGCTTCCGGTGATCGGCGCGTGGCGGTGGGTGCTGCACCCGGTGCAGAACCTGATGACGTTGTGGATCGTCGGCCGGGCCGAGGGTCGGGCCGACCGCGCCGCTCGCCTGTCCCGTATCCCGACCGACCGCTGAACGCCCACCACGAACAGACCGCGCCCTGTGTTTGTTGGCTCGGCTTCGCCTCGCGGCGCGATCCCGCGTGGTGGCTGGGTTGGGGGTGGTCGAGTTTGGGGTGGTCGAGTTGGAGGGCTGGGCGGGGGGGTCGTTACGGGGTGTAGTGATGGTTCTCATTCATGACGCGGGGGGTGGGGGTGTCCCAGTAGGGTCGGATGGTCGAGATGAAGGGGGTTCCTGGTGGCACCAGGAGTCGGGGAGCTGTTCATCGCGGAGCCGGACGAGCAGGCGTGGCGTCGGCCGGTTGTGCGGTGGGTGATCGGTGGCGTGGCGGTGGTGGTGGTCGCGCTGGGGTTGTGGGTCGGTGGGTGGCTGCCGCGGTGGGGGGCGTTGGTGCTGCTCGCGCTCGGGGTCGTGGTGGTCGTGGTGCGCGCGGCGGGGTATGTGGGGCGGCGAAAGCGGCGGTCGAGTCCGTTGATGATCGATCTGGACGGGGTGCGGCTGCCGACGGGGCAGGGGCCTGCGGTGTTGCCGTGGGACGCGTTGCGGTCGGTCGTGGTGGACGGGCCGACGCTCTACTTCCGGGTGCGACCGAGCATCACGCCGACCACGCCGGGTGTCGAGGGGCTGCACCGGCGGGATGCCTGGCCGGTGGCGTCCGGGCCAGGGTTGCCGCTGGACAGCCGCCTCTACCGGCGTGGGCGGGAGGAGATCGTGGCGGCCGTCCGGGCGTTCTCCGGTGACTCTGTGCGTATCACCCGGGCCTGAACGTCACTCACTTGGCGTGCGCCCGAGCCGGGGCGAGCGGACTACAGTCTGCATCCGGGTGTCACACGATCGTGACGAGCAGGGGTGGTTCCGCGTGATCTCAGGGCTCTCCGGTGTCGCCGCGCCCCGCGTGCGCTCACCGCTGCTCGACCTGGTCCGGCTCACCCCGGTGCTGCGCCACGGCGTGGGCACGCTGGCGGTGGAGGTGCTGGCCACGGCCGCCGACACGCCGCACCTGACCGGGGTCATCGGCTTCTCCGGGCTGTCGATCTGCCCGCTGTCGCCGGTGCTCACCCGCCCGCTCGGGGTGGGTTGCCCGCCGGACGAGTTAGCCGACGTGCTGCGCGCGGTGACCGCCCGGATCGCCCTGGTGAGCCTCACCCTCGGTGCAGGCCCGGCCGACCGGCTGCGCGCGGCACTCGACGACGCGGCCGCCCGGGACGTGCTGGTGATCGCCGCGGGCGGTAACCGTGCGTTACGACACCCGTGGGTCGTGCCCGTTCTGTCGTGTACCCCGGCGGGGCGGCCGAGCTGGTTCGTCGACCTCGACCAGGCCGCCGAGTCGCGCGGGTTGCTGGCGCCGGGGGAGGACGTGCCCGGCCCGTCCGGCACCACCAGTGGGAACGGTGTGGCCGCGGCTGTGGTCGCGGGGACCGCCGCGTTGCTGTGGTCGCTGTTCCCGACCGCGCGCGCCGCGGACGTGCGCTCGGCGTTGATGATCGGGGCCACCTCGACCCGCAGGCTGTGCCCTCCGCTGCTGGACGCGCAACGCGCGCACGAGCACCTGGCCCACCACGCCGGATGAGTCATTCCGCCCGGGTGAGCAAGTCGCGCCGGGCGAGCAGGTAGTCGCGCTCGCGCCGGTTGTCGGCCAGCCCGGCCGCGGCCGTGAACGACTCCCGGGCCTCCCCGGCCCGCCCGAGCCGGGCCAGCAGATCCCCGCGCACGGCGTGGAACAGGTGGTAGCAGGCCAGATCGAGTCCCTCCACCAGCGACAACGCGACGGCGGGCCCGTGTACCTCGGCCACCGCGACCGCCCGGTTCAACGCCGCCACCGGCCCCGGGTCGAACACCACCAACCGGTCGTAGAGGGCCAGGACCTGTGCCCAGTCGGTGACCGGGTCGGTGTGCACGGCGTTGATCGCCGCCAGGACCTGGTAGCGCCCCGGTCGGTCACGGCGCAGACACGCCCGCACGATCGCCCGCCCCTCGGCCACCAACCCCGCGTCCCATCGCCCCCGGTCCTGATCCGCCAGCCGCACGAACGCGCCCCCGGCGTCGGTCCGGGCGGGCCGCCGCGCCTCGGTGAGCAGCATCAACGCCAACAGCCCCGCCGCCTCCGGCTCGTCCGGCATCGCCTCGACCAGCACCCGCCCCAGCCGGATCGCCTCCGCGCACAGGTCCGCGCGCACCAGCTCCGGGCCCGCGCTCGCGGTGTGCCCCTCGGTGAAGATCAGGTACAGCACTGCCAGCACCGCGTCGAGCCGGTCGGGCAGTTCGGCCGCGCGCGGCACGCGGTAGGGGATGCGCGCGTCGCGGATCTTCGCCTTCGCGCGCACGATCCGCTGCGCCATCGTCGCCTCCGGCACGAGGAACGCCCGCGCGATCTCCGGCGTGCTCAGCCCACCGAGCAGCCGCAGCGTCAACGCCACCCGCGCGGGACGGGACAACGCCGGGTGGCAGCAGGTGAACATCAACCGCAACCGGTCGTCGCGCACGACGCCCTCCTCCTCCGGCTCGCTCGGTGCGTGCAGGGCAGCGGCCTCCGCGTGCTTGCGGTCGCGCATCGACTCCCGGCGCAACCGGTCGATGGCGCGGTTGCGGGCGGTGGTGATGATCCACCCGGCCGGGCTCGGCGGCGTGCCCTCCTCCGGCCAGCGCCGGACGGCGGTCGCGAACGCATCCGCGACCGCCTCCTCGGCCAGGTCGATGTCGCCCAGCACCCGCACGAGCACCGCGACCGCCCGCCCGTGCTCGGCGCGGAAGACCTCCGCGATCCCGTCCGGGGTCAGTACGGCGCCCGGTCCTGGAACGGCCGCACCTCGATCGGCAGCGTCGTCGCGGCCGCCGCCTGCCGACCCCACGCCAGCGCCGCGTCCAGGTCCGGCGCGGTGATCACCCACAGCCCGCCGACGTGCTCCTTGCCCTCCAGGTAGGGCCCGTCGGTCATCATCCCGTCCGGCCGCACCACCGTGGCGGTGTCCGGGGCGTGCAGACCGCCGGTGAACACCCACGACCCGCTCTCCCGCAGCCGCTCGTTGAGCACGTGCAGCTCGGCCCCGATCCGGGCGAGCGTCTCGGCGTCGGGCACGCCGCCGTCGGGCTGGTAGATCGACAACAGGTACTGCGGCACGGTGAACCTCCGTCGCCCGGGACCGCCCGTCGCGGCCCGCTCACCCACTACACGAACGATCCCCGGCGGAATCGACACCTCACCCGGACAAAAACCGGTCGAGAACCTCCACACCGAACCGCAGGCCGTCCACCGGCACCCGCTCGTCCACACCGTGGGCCATCGCCCGGTAGTCGAAACCCTCGGGCAGTCGCAGCGGGGCGAAGCCGAAACATTCGATCCCCAGCTTCGCGAACGCCTTGGCGTCCGTGCCGCCGCCCATGCAGTACGGCACCACCACCGCCGCCGGGTCGTGTGCGCGCAGCGCCACGGCCATCGCGTCGAACCACGGCGAGTCCACCCTGGCCTGCACCGGCGCCTGGTCGGTGAGGAACTCCCGGCGCACACCCGGGCCGAGCAGGCGGTCGATCTCGCCGAGGAAGGTGTCCTCGGTGCCCGGCAGCACCCGCGTGTCGACCTGGGCCTGGGCCAGGCCCGGCACGACGTTGACCTTGTACCCGGCCGACAGCACGGTGGGGCGGGTGCTGTTGCGCACGGTGTTCTCCACCATCCTCGCCGCCACCCCGAACCGGGCGATCGTGGCGTCCACGCCCTCGGCCGACGACAGGTCCACCGGCACGTCCAGCGCGGCGCCGGTGCGTTCCAGGAACGCCCGCACCGCCGGGGTCAGGTGCACCGGCCACTCGTGCGCGGCCAGCCGGTGCACCGCGTCGACGAGCTTGACCACCGCGTTGTCGTCGTTGCGGCGCGAACCGTGACCGGCGCGGCCGGTGGCGGTCAGCAGCAGGTGCGACACGCCGCGCTCGGCGGTGCCGATCGGGTAGAGGTGGACCAGCGTGCCGTCGGACCTGCGGGTCGGCACGGTGTGCGCGCCGGACTCGCCGATCGCCGCCGCGCAGCCCTCGAACAGCTCGGCGTGGTCGACGACCAGCCAGTGCGCCCCGTAGGCGCCGGTGTCCTCCTCGTCGGCCACGAACGCCAGCACGATGTCGCGCTCGGGCACCCGTCCCTCCGCCGCCCACCGGGACACCACCGTCAGCACCGTCGCGCACATGTCCTTCATGTCCACCGCGCCCCGGCCCCACACGTAGCCGTCGCGGATCTCCCCGGCGAACGGGTGCACGGTCCACTCGTCCGGGTCGGCGGGCACCACGTCCAGGTGCATCTGCACCAGCAGCGCGGGCAGCTCCGGCCGCGCGCCGCTGACCCGGGCCACCACGTTGCTGCGGCGCGGCGCGCGCTCCAGCAACACCGGTTTGAGTCCGGCGTCGGTGAGCCGGTCGGCGACGAACTCGGCGGCCACGCGCTCGCCCCGGCCTTGCCCGTGCCCGCGGTTGGTGGTGTCGAAGCGGACCAACCGCGCGCACAGCTCCTCGACGGACTCGATCATCCGGGCGCTCCTCCTCGTCGTCCGACCGGTCGCTCATCCGTCCCGGTGCGGTTCAACCGGTCCCACAGTGGGCACAGGAACAGCACGGCCGCAACGCGAGGCGCGCGCCGGAGCGCATGAGCCGAACGGCCGCAACCGGTTGTGACCATCCGCACGCCGCCGGTGCGACCGGATCGACCATTGCGCGAAAGCCGTCGGGGTGCCCTGTGTAATCTCATGTCCCGATGGCCACCAGCACAGACCCGTCCTCAGACCTGGAAAGTTCCTTGGGCGCACAGAACGCAGAGATCGCCGGCCCCTCGGGGGATCCCGTCGGTGTCGACACCGACGCCGCCGCGGCGGACGCCGGTACCGCGCCGGGGGACGCGGACGACACCGTGGTCGACGGCCGCGACGAGCGCGCCGACGAGCGGCCCGGCCCGCTGCCCATCCGCACCATCGCGCTGGGCACCGCGGGCAGTCTGATGATCCTGCTCAGCGCCTTCGGCGCGGCGGGCGTGCTGGTCAGCGACCCGGTGCTGGGCCACGGCCCGCTGTCCTGGCTGCGCTACGGCCACGGCCAGATGCTGGCCACCGCCACCCTGTACCTGGGTTTCGCGCTGGTGGTGTGGGCGTGGGTGCGGCTGGGCAGGCACGTGCTGGCCGGACGGGTCGCCTCCCGGCCGGTGCTGATCGCCGCGGCCTGCTGGATGGCCCCGCTGGTGATCTCGCCGCCGGTGTTCACCCGTGACGTGTTCTCCTACCTCGCGCAGGGCACGCTGCCGCTCTACGGGTACGACCCGTACTCGGTGGGCCCGGTCGTGCTGGGGCTGCAGGACGTGGTGCAGAACGTGCACCCGTTCTGGCAGACCACCCCCGCCCCCTACGGTCCGCTGTTCATCCTGCTCGCCAAGGGCGTGGCGTGGACCTCGGGCAGCAACATGATCCTCGGCGTCGTGCTGATGCGCCTGGTGCTCATGGCCGGGCTGACGCTGCTGCTGTGGTCGCTGCCCCGGCTGGTGCGGCACCTTGGCGGGCACCTGCCGACCACGCTGTGGCTGGCGATCGCGGGCCCGATGACGGTCGTGCACCTGGTCGGCGGCCCGCACAACGACCTGCTCATGGTCGGGTTGCTGGCCGCGGGCGTGGTGTGCGTGCTGGAACGCAAGCACGTCCTGGGCATCACCCTGGTCACCCTGGCCGCGGCGGTGAAGGCCACGGCCGGGTTCGCGCTGCCGTTCCTGATGTGGGTGTGGGCGGCGCGGATGAAGTCCACGTTCTGGAAGAACTTCGTGCGCGCCAGCGCGGCGGTGATCGGCACGACGGTCGCGGTGTTCGCGGTGGTGACCGTGGTGTCCGGGGTGGACCTGGGCTGGTTCAAGGCGCTGCAGGCCCCGACGATGATCGTGAACTGGCTGTCGCTGCCCACCGGCGTCGGCGAGTTCGTGCACACCCTGGCCGACCTGTTCGTGGACTCCAACAAGACCTGGTTCGTCAACACCGCCCGCGTCATCGGCGGCCTGGCGTTCTTCATCATCGCGGTCCGCCAGTGGTGGCTGGCCCGCGGCGGCGGCTCGGACGCGGTCCGCCGGATGGCGTTCGTGCTCTTCGCCCTCGCCGTCCTCTCGCCCGCCACCCTGCCGTGGTACCTGACCTGGGGCTTCATGATCGCCGCCGCGCTGCCCTGGCAGCGCCGCCAGCTGGCGATCCTGGTCAGCGCGGGAGTGTTCCTGGTGCTGACCTACTCGCCCGCGGGCGAGGACCTGCTCTACAACTGGCTGTTCATCGCGGGCGCCCTGGCGGTGTCGGTACTGGCCGGGATCTCCCTGCTGCGCATCGACCCACTGCACCTGTTCGGCGACCGCCGCGAGCTGGTCACCGTGGACGCGCCGCCGCCGGTCAAGGTCTAGCCGGTCCAGGCGCACGGGCAGGCACGGACAGGCGCTGTGTGTTCGGCCTGTCCGCCTCTCACGAATGCGGCACGGCTCGAAGGTCAGTCGGCGGCTGCGGCCAGGGCGGTGGCCAGATGGCCGAGGCGTCCGGCGAGGCGGGCCATGCCGATGTGGTCGCCGTAGTCGCGGGACTCGATGATGCGGCCGTCGCGGACGCGGGTGATGAACACGCACGGGATGCTGAACGGGCGGCCGTCGAGGGTGCCGGTGTAGGCGAACTCGTGGATGACGACCTCCGGGTCGGCGGTCTGATGGACCTGTCCGACCGGTTCGAACCCGTCGACCGCGGGCACGCGCGAGTGGATCTGGGCGAAGTGCGCGCGCAACTCTGCTCGGGTGCGTAGCGGGGTGTCGCCCAGCGGCGAGAACGGGTGACGTACGTCGGTGTCCTCGGCGTACAGGTCGGCCAGTTCGTCGAGTCGGGCGTCCAGCCGGGCGCCGGTGGGCCGGTCGACGACCAGGTGGCGCACGCCCGCGGCGAGTGCGCGGACGACCTCGGTGGGAGTGCTCGGCACGGGACCTCCAGGAAGCGAAGTGTGGACTCCGGAACCACTGTATCGGAGTCCACACTCCGGTTGACACCCTATGCTTGGGGGCCGGGAGAGGGGGCCGAGTGCGGCAGGACGCGAAACGGAACCGGGAGCTGATCCTCGCCGCCGCCGAGGCGGTGTTCGGGGCGCACGGCGCGGGCGGGTCGACCGAGGAGGTCGCGCGCCGCGCCGGGGTCGGGATCGCCACCGTGTTCCGGCACTTCCCCACCAAGGAGGCGCTGGTCGAGGCCGCCCTCCTGCGGCACTTCGACCACCTCGCCGCGCGCGCCGCCGACCTCGCCGACGACCCAGACCCGACCACCGCCTGGCGCGCGCTCATCCGCGCCATGATCGAGACCGGCGCCACCAAGGTCACCCTCGCCGCCGCCCTGACTAACACCACCGGCACCGACACCGACACCGGCACGAGCATCCCGGCGAGCGCGGCCGCCGCCTCCGACCGGCTCAAGACCGCCGTCGACGGCGTGCTGCGGCGGGCCCGCCAGCACGGCGCGGTGCGCGCGGAGGTCACGATCGAGGAGGTCTACCTGCTCATCCGCGCCCTGGCCCAGGCCGCGGCCACCATGCCCACCGACCCGGACACCCTCGACCGCGCCATCGACGTCGTGCTCACCGGACTCGCCCGACCGGTCAGCTGAGCGCCGGTTCCAGCACGGTCACCGTCCCGTCGTCGGCGTCCAGCACGGCCTCGACGCCCAACGGCACCGTCAGCTGCCCGGGGCAGTGCCCGAACCCCAGCTCCCACAGCATCGGCAGGCCCAGCCCGCCGAGCAGGTCGTCCACCACCGCCCGCACCTCCTCCAGCGTGCCGCACCCGGCCCACGAGCCCAGCGCCACACCGGACACGCCGGTGAACCAGCCCGCCCGCAGCAGCTGGGTGAGCATGCGGTCCACCCGGTACGGGGCCTCGCCGATGTCCTCCAGCAGCAGGATCGACCCGTCCGGCGGCGGTGCGCAGCCCGCCACGCCCAGCGAGCCGACGATCAACGACAGGTTCCCGCCGACCGTGACACCCCGCGCGGCGCCGTGCCCGTAGGAGCCGGTCGCCGGACCGGTCAGGCGAGTCACCCGCTCCGGGGCGAACAGTGTCTCCCGCAGGTGCGCCCGCGAGTCGTCGTCGAACAGCGGGCCCGCGATCATCGGCCCGAACAACGTGGCCAGGCCCAGCCGCGCCCCGATCGCCTCGTGCAGGACCGTCGTGTCGCTGGACCCGACGAACACCTTCGGCGCCACGGCGGCCATCGCCTGCCAGTCCAGCAGGTCCAGCACGCGCTGGGTGCCGTAGCCGCCCCGCGCGGCGATCACCGCCGACACGCCGGGGTCGCACCACGCGCGTTGCAGGTCGGCGGCGCGGGCGTGGTCGCTGCCCGCCAGGTAGGGCAGGCGCGGGTGCCGGTCGAGCACGTGCTCCCCGACCCGTACCACCAGCCCCCACGACTCCAGCACCGCCACGCCCGCGGCGAGCAGCTCCTGCTCGACCGGCCCGGCCGGGGCGACCACCGCCACCGTGGAGCCGGGCCGCAGCCGCGGCGGCCGGACCCGGTTCACCGGTGCAGCTCCAGTCGCGGCGCGTCGGTGTCGAACCCGAACACCTGCCCGTAGAACGACAGCTCCGCCCGGTAGGCGGCGATGATCGTCTCCGCCCGGCGGAACCCGTGCGACTCGCCCTCGAAGGTCAGGTACGCGTGCGGCACGCCGGTGCCGTCGAGCGCGGCGACGAACCGGTCGGCCTGCTGCGGCGGGCACACCGGGTCGTCCAGGCCCTGCAACAGCAGCACCGGCCCGGCCAGCCGGTCGACGTGGTTGATCGGCGAGCGCTCCGCGTACCGGTCGCGGTGCTCGGGCAGGGCGCCGACCAGGCCCTCGATGTAGCGGGACTCGAAGTCGTGGCTCTCCGCGCCGCCCTCGGCCCACGGGCCCAGGTCCAGGATCGGGTAGCTGATCGCCGCGCAGGCGAACACGTCCGTGCCGGTCACCGCGGCGGCCGCGGTCCAGCCGCCCGCGCTGCCGCCCCGGATCGCCACCCGCGCCGGGTCGGCCAGGCCCTCCTCGACCAGCACTCGCGCCACCGTCACGCAGTCGCGCACGTCGACCACGCCCCACCGGCCGCGCAGCAGCTCGCGGAACGCGCGGCCGTGGCCGGTGGAACCGCCGTAGTCGACCGCCACCACGCCGATGCCGCGGCTGGTCAGGTACGCGATGCCCAGGTCCAGGTCGGGCTGGCAGTGCGCGGTCGGCCCGGAGTGCGGGTAGACCACCCACGGCGGCTTCTCGCCCTCCGGCCCGGCATGGTCGGGGTTGGTGGGCTCGTAGACCAGCACCGGGATGTCGTGCCCGTCGGGGGAGGGCAACGCGCGCGCCCGCGGCGTCGGCAGGTAGGCGGGGTCGACGGCGACCTCGGTGGCGCGCAGCACGGACAGCTCACCGCTCGACAGGTCCAGCCGCACCGGCGCGCGGTGCGCGTGCGGACCGGCCGCGGTCGCCACCAGCACACCGTCCTGCTCGGACCCGGCGTCGATGTTCGCCCACACCGACAGGTCGGTGTCGACGTCGGTCACGGTGCCGGAGCGCTCGTCCAGGATCGCCAGCCGGTCGGTGCGCAGCACCGCGAACCGGCCCCGGCCCAGCGGCGCGAACCACCGGTACCCCAGCTGCCACAGCGGACCGCCCAGCTCGTGCTCGCCCTTGGCCAGGTTCACCGCGCGCCCGTCGAGCCCGATCCGGTGCAGGTTCCACCAGCCGTCCGGGTCGGTCAGCACCAGCAGCGAGTCCGGCGCCTCCCACTCCAGCTGGCACACCGCCTCCTCCGGCCCACCCGCGACCACCCGGCGCGGCCCGAGCGTGCCGTCGTCCTGCACCGCGGCGACGCACAGCTCGTTGCCGTCCCACGGCATGTCCGGGTGCTCCCACCCCACCCACGCCGCGTGCCCGCCGTCGGGGCTGGGGCGCGGCGCGGTCATGAAGTGGTGGCTGCGGCCCAGCACCCGGGTCGGCCCGCCGTCCAACGGCACCGCGACCAGCTCGCGGTGGTCGGTGTGGTCCTCGCGCACGCACCACACCTCGTCCCCGCCCGGCCCGGCGACCAGGTCGGCGTAGCGCAGACCCTGCCGTTCGTCGGGCTCCGGGGTGATCGGCCGCGGGTCCGCGCCGTCCAGGCCCGCGACGTAGACGCGCTGGTCGTCGAAGTGGGTGAACACCACCCGGTCGCCGAGCACCAGGTACGGGTTGCCGCCGTACTCGTGCACCCGGTTGCGCACGTTCCAGGGCGCGCCGAGCACCTCGCGCGCCGCGTGCCCGTCGTGCCGGAACAGCGCGACCCGGCCGCCCTCGTGCGGCAGCCCGCGGACCCACCAGGTGTCCGGACCGTGCCTGCGCACCCAGCCCGGACCGGACGCGGACGCGGCGACGTCGTCGGCGCGGACAGGGGAAACCCACGTACCGTGGGGAGCGATCTTCACCACAGGCAGGACCCTACCGAGTCGAGGTGAGGCGCCCGATACGGTTACCCGCGCGGTGACACCGGTGGGGTACGGCCTGCCCGTCCCGCGGTTGTCCCATAAGGTCGGAGGTGCCATGGCCCGTGTCATCCACGTCTTCCGTCAACCCGACCGCTTCGTAGCGGGTACCGTCGGGCAACCCGGCGACCGCACGTTCTACCTGCAGGCGGTCGAGAGTGCCCGCACGGTCAGCGTGACCATCGAGAAACAGCAGGTCGAGGTGCTGGCCGAGCGGATCGGGTCGCTGCTGGACGAGGTGCACCGCCGCTTCGGCGCCGAGGTGCCGGACGGGGTGCCCGACGACGAGGTGGACGCCGAGCCGCTGGCCGTGCCGGTCGAGGAGGAGTTCCGGGTCGGCACCATGGGCCTTGGCTGGGACGCGGAGACCCGCGCGGTGGTCATCGAGCTGCTGGCCGCCACCGAGGGCGAGGTCGACGAGTCGGTGGTGCTCGACGACACCGAGGAGGGCCCGGACGCGGTGCGCGTGTTCCTCACCCCGTTGGAGGCGCGCGCCTTCGCCGAACGCGCCGGTCGGGTGGTGAAGGCGGGCCGCAAGCCGTGCCCGCTGTGCGGGGAGCCGCTGGACCCGCAGGGGCACGTCTGTCCCCGCCAGAACGGGTACCGCCGCAGCGACGAGGACTGAGCCGCCCGTGCTGCCCACCGACCCGCACGCCGGGGAGTTCCTGCTGCGCGGCGCCCTGGAGATCGAGGGCAGGCTTGTCGACGCCTCCAACGCCACGCTGTTCTGCGCCATCGACCACGACGGCGTCGCCGCCAAGTGCGTGTACAAGCCGATCCGCGGCGAACGCCCACTGTGGGACTTCCCCGACGGCACGCTCGCAGGCCGCGAGGTCGCCGCCTACCTGGTGGCCCACGCGGCGGGAGTGACGCTGATCCCGCCGACCGTCCTGCGCGAGGGCCCGTTCGGCCCCGGGATGGTCCAGCTCTGGGTCGACACCAAGGAAGGCGACGACCTGGTCGACGTCCTGGCCCCCGACGACGTCCCGCAGGGCTGGCGCCCGATCCTGCACGCCCTGGACCGCTTCGGCGACCCGGCCGTGCTCGCCCACTCCGACACCGCGCCGGTCGCGGTGCTCTCGGCCCTGGACGTGGTGCTCAACAACGCCGACCGCAAGGGCGGCCACGTCCTGCACGGCACCGACGGCGGCGTGTACGGGGTGGACCACGGGATCTGCCTGCACCAGGAGAACAAGCTGCGCACGGTGCTGTGGGGCTGGGCGGGGGAGGCCCTGCCGGACGAGGCGGTCGACGCCCTGCACACGCTCAACGCCGCACTGAAGACGACCCTGCCGGACGAACTCGCCCCGCACATCACGCGCGCGGAGATCGCGGCGCTGCGCTCGCGGGTGGCGGCGTTGTTGGGCGCGCCGGTCTATCCGGAGCCCGATCCCGAGGGCCGCCCGATCCCTTGGCCCGCGTTCTGACCCGATGGTCGAGCAGGCGACCACACCGAAGTTTCTCACCACGCGCCCTCGGCCCACCAGACCCCGACTGCGCCCTGCCTCCGTCTGTCTGACCGACTGAATCCGGGTCTGCCCTGAACCTGCGTGTGTCTGCCTTGGCCGTGTCGGGCCCGATCAGCAGGCCCCGCCCCACCAGGGGGCGGGCCGACAGGAAAGGACGCTAGGCGATCTTGAGATCTGTCAATAGGGGGTCGGTGGCGGCTGTGGACGAACCGGCGGGGTTGTGGACAACCTCGGCGGTAGCACGGACCCGAACCGGATCGGCCATGCACCTTGGCCGGCATCACGCTCGACGGTCCGGAGCCGAAGCAGGCCTGCTCGACCGGTAGGTCGTCCTCGCCACGGAGGCCAGCCTGCGGCCGTCAAGGGCGGCTCGGCCACTGGGGATGGTTTCGGGGGATGTGGACAACCCGCTGGGGACCCCCGATTTCCATTCTACGGGAAGGAAAAGCCCTGGTGGAAGTCGCGAGGGCGCGGGCCTGTGGATAACCCGGGTCGGCCGGAGGCGGGCTGTCGGAGCCGGACCCCAGGCCGTGCGCGATGTTCGAGATCCGGACAGGCGGCGGAATCCGGAGGCTCCCCGATGATCCCCTACCGTCAGCCCCGGCCATTCGTCCCCGTTCGGGCGGACTGGCCGGGAGGTCCCATTCGGAGGTGGTCCCATGGTCACGCGCGAGGCCGGAACCGTCCTGTCCGCCGACGCCGTCCGGGACGCCGCCCTCGGTGTGCTGCCTGCTGTTCCCATCCCCGGCCTCGCCGATGCGTTCGGACTGCCCGACTCCTGGTGGTGGATCCCGCTCGGCGCGCGGCCAGTCCACCGCGGCCATCACCAGCGCCGCCGTCGTGGCCAATGCCGCGGCGGCGGTCGTGGCGGGTGTGGTGGTGGTCTTCGTGGCATGGCTGCCCGCGGTCGCCGCGGTGGTGTGCGCGGGGTTCGCGGTGGCCGAGTGGCGGGTCCGTCCTGTGTAGACCGTCAGGTCTGGTACAGGTAGAACGTGGTGCCCTCCGGGTCGACGCAGTCGGCGAGCAGGCCGAACGGGCGTTCCTGGACCTCGCCTGCGGTGCCGCCGTGCTCGGCGATGGCGGTCAGGGTGGCGCGGATGTCGGCGACGCGGAAGCACAGCTGGGCGCCGGGTTCGCCGCCGTTGCCCCACAGGCCGATGTTGGTGTGGTTGGCGACCTTCCACCCGTTCTCGACGGTGCCGGGGGTGAACTCCCAGTCCAGGACCGCGCCGTAGAAGGCCTTCGCGCGGTCGGTGTCGCGCACGACCATGGTCAGGTAGTCGCACTCGCCGACCGGGGTGCGTGAGCTGCGGACGGTGATGGCGTTGAGCAGCCAGCGGTGCCCGAACGGGTCGACCAGGGTCGCGATCCGCCCGTAGCCGCGGTCCTCCGGCTGTCGTTCGGCGGTCGCGCCCGCCTCGATCGCGCGGGTGAAGACGGCGTCGACGTCCTCGACCTGGATGTGCAGGGACTGGGTGAAGGTGGTCGGGTTGTCCGGGGCGACGACCGGCACCTCGTCGAAGCCGCCCTCGGCGAGCATGAGCACGGCGTCGCCGACGCCGATCTCGGCGTGGCCGATCCGGCCGTCGGGCATCAGGTAGGGCTCGCCGCGGCGGTGGCCGTCGAACACGGTCACGTACCAGTCGATGGCGCGGGCGGCGTCGGCCACGGCCAGGTAGGGGGTGATGGTGGCGGGTCGGACGAGGGCGCTGTAGGTCACCGGGTCGCTCCAATCGGGAGGGTGGGCACCATCCTGGCCCGACAATGCCTGCCCGACAATCCTGGCCAGACCACCCCGCCCGGCGACACCCGGCGTGGCCTCCCGGCACCGACCGGGGGACCTCGCTAGCGTGGCCGCCGTGCGATCCCACGACTACGGCGACATCCTCTCCGGCCGTCCCCGCAAGGCGATCCCCGAGGTGGTGGCCGAGCCCGGCCTGGTCGTGGAGGACCCGGCCAGTGGGTTCTGCGGCGCGGTGGTGCGCTTCGAGCTGGGCAACGTGGTGCTGGAGGACCGCGGCGGCCGCACCCGGCTGTTCCCGTTGACCCCGGCCGGGTTCCTGGTCGACGGCAGACCGGTCACCCTTGTCCGCCCGGCGCCGAAGGCCGACACGACGCCGAAACGGTCGGCGTCGGGGTCCACCTATGTCGAGGGTCTGCGCGCGCGGACCGCGCGGGAGAGCCGCATCTGGGTGGAGGGCGTGCACGACGCGGAGCTGGTGGAACGCGTGTGGGGGCACGACCTGCGCGTGGAGGGCGTGGTGGTGGAGCCGCTGCAGGGCGTGGACCACCTGCCCGAGCGGGTGGCGGAGTTCGGCACCGGGCCGGGCAGGCGGCTGGGGGTGCTGGTCGACCACCTGGTGGCGGGCAGCAAGGAGTCCCGGATCGTCGACGGTCTGCGCGACGCGAACGTGCTGGTGACCGGACATCCCTACGTGGACATCTGGCAGGCGGTGCGGCCGTCGGTGCTGGGGATCGCGGCGTGGCCGGTGGTGCCGCGCGGCGTAGCGTGGAAGGACGGCGTGTGCGCCGCGCTCGGCTGGGGCGACCCGGCGGACGGGTGGCGGCGGGTGCGCGCGGCGGTCACCGGGTTCCGGGACCTGGAACCGCCGCTGGTGGGCGCGGTCGAGCGGCTGATCGACTTCGTCACCGACCCCGAACCCGGCTGATCGGCCCCGGGACCGGACCGGGGTCTGCGAGGATGGCGCCATGGCGGCTCTGATCTGGCTCATCGGCGGTGTGCTGCTGATGCTGGCCGAGCTGCTGTCTGGCGACTTCGTGCTGGTGATGCTGGGCGCGGGCGCGATCGTCGGCGCGGGGGCGGAGGCGCTGTTCGGGCTGCCGGTGCTCAGCGTGGCGGTGTTCGCGGCGGTGTCGCTGGGGCTGACCACGCTGGCGCGGCCCGCGTTGCGACGCCGCATCCACGGCGCGGTGGTGCAGGACAACGTCAAGGCGCTGGTGGGCGCCCCCGCGGTGGTGACGACGCGGGTCGACCAGCACGGTGGCCGGATCCGGCTGCGCGGCCAGGAGTGGTCGGCGCGCGCGTTGGACGCCACGCAGGTGCTGGAGCCGGGGACGGCGGTCACCGTCATGGAGATCTCGGGAGCGACCGCGGTGGTGTGGGCCGACGGGATCTGAGTCGGCCGCCGCGGGTGGAGTGGAGGAAACAGTGGACGTGCCCGTAGTCGTCGCCATCGTGGTGGCGTTGTTCGTGCTGATCGTGTTGTTCAAGTCGATCAAGGTGATCCCGCAGGCGCAGTCGGCGGTGATCGAGCGGCTCGGGCGCTTCCGCACGGTCGCCGAGCCGGGCCTGAACTTCCTGGTGCCGTTCACCGACCGCATCCGGGCCCGCATCGACCTGCGCGAGCAGGTGGTGTCGTTCCCGCCGCAGCCGGTGATCACCCAGGACAACCTGACGGTGTCGATCGACACGGTCGTCTACTTCCAGGTGACCGACTCGCGCGCGGCGGTCTACGAGATCGCCAACTACATCATCGCGGTGGAACAGCTGACCACCACGACACTGCGCAACGTGGTCGGCGGCATGAGCCTGGAGGAGACGCTGACCTCCCGCGACCACATCAACGGGCAGCTGCGCGGGGTGCTCGACGAGGAGACCGGCCGCTGGGGCATCCGGGTCGCGCGGGTGGAGCTCAAGGCGATCGACCCGCCGCCGTCCATCCAGGACTCGATGGAGAAGCAGATGCGCGCCGACCGGGAGAAGCGCGCGATCATCCTCACCGCGGAGGGCCAGCGCGAGGCGGCGATCAAGACCGCGGAGGGCAACAAGCAGTCGCAGATCCTCGCCGCTGAGGGCGCCAAGCAGGCCACGATCATGGCCGCGGAGGCCGAACGGCAGTCCCGCATCCTGCGCGCGCAGGGCGAACGCGCGGCCCGCTACCTGCAGGCGCAGGGTCAGGCGAAGGCGATCGAGAAGGTGTTCGCGGCGATCAAGGCCAGCAGGCCGAGCCCGGAGGTGCTGGCCTACCAGTACCTGCAGACCCTGCCGGAGATGGCGCGCGGGGACGCGAACAAGGTGTGGATGATCCCGACGGACTTCTCCAAGGCGCTGGAGGGCTTCGCCCGCCAGTTCGGCTTCAAGGGCGAGGACGGCGTGTTCCGCTACGAGCCGACCACCGAGCCGGTGGACACGTCGACGACCGGCGACGAGGAGGAGGTGTCGGAGTGGTTCGACACCTCGACGGATCCGGAGATCGCGCGCGCGGTCCGCGCTGCGGAGGCGGTGGCCCGCAAGGAGGTCGACGCGCCGCTGCCCGCCGTTCCCCCGGCTCCGGCAGCGCCGGTGGCGCCGGTGGACGTGGAACGCACGGAGGCGATCACGCCGCCGCGACCGGAGGCGTGAGGCGTGTGGGTGCGTGAACCGGCCGGGTCGGCGGTTCACGCACCCGCGCCGTCTGGTGGGGGAGGCGCGGGCTTCGAGCGGCACTGGTATGCGATCGACCGGGCGGGTCGTGCGTCCCGGTGGGGACTATCCGGCCTGTCGGGCGCCGACGTTCGACGCCGGGGCGAGCACCGGGTCCTGCTTCGCCGTCACCCGGTCGTCCTGGTGATTAGGTGAAGTAGTCGACCGTCCAGCCGTCGCGTGTGTGTCGGGTGGTGGCGAGGGTCTCGGCCGTGAATCCGGCGTCGGCGGCGCGGGCGAGCAGGTGGTCGAGGTCGCCGCTGGTGCCGAAGAAGACGAGCAGTCGGCCGGTGTCGGTGAGGTGTTCGCCGACGTGCGCGAAGAAGGTGTTGAGCGCGCGGTATCCGTGGTCGGTGGTGGCGGTTTCGAGCGCGTCGCGTGGGGCGAACCAGCGGAACGGCGGGTCGAACACGATCAGGTCGAACCGCCCGTGGACGTTGTCGAAGACGTCGCTGTGCCGGATGTCCAGCTCGACCCCGTTGCGCTCGGCGTTGGCCCGGGCGGCGTCGAGCGCGGCCGGGTTGACGTCCACGGCCACGACCTCGCGCGCGGTGGCGGCGGCGAGGATGGCGTTCACACCGCAGCCGGTGCCCATGTCGAGCACCCGGTCGCCGGGGCGGACCTCGGCGAGCACGGCCTCGCCGAGCAGGTGCGAGGTGCCGGTGATGGGCTGGACCTCGGGCGGGATCACGAGGCTGCGGCCGAGGTAGTCCCAGGTCTGCTCGGCCCGCTCCCGGGACATCCGGTAGGCGGCCTCATGCCACTGCCGCACCTGCTCGGCATACTCACCGGTGAACGTCGGCGTGTGCTCCACCCCGGCGAGGGTAGTGATCATCGAGCGGCATCGCGCCCGAGTTTCGCTTTGCTTGTCAACCGGATCGCGATCATGTGGACTACCGGGACCATTGTGGACAACTCGCCCGGATCCCCGAATCCGATCCTTCCAGCGATCGCGCTCCCGGTGGGCAAGGTTGTCCACAAGCCCTTCGGCTCGCCCGGCGACCGCGCGAGAGTGGGTGGGTCAAGGGCCTGCTTGCGCCTGTGGACTGTTCAGCAGTCTGTGGACGACCCCGAGCGGACCCCTGATTCCATTCTTCCAGCCGAGGCGGCAGGAGCGCGCGGAACCGTCCACAGGGCACTTGCCGAGCTGTCGACCAGGGGTGTGTCAAGGGGCGCGCCGAGCCTGTGGGTGGTTCGACGGGATGTGGACAACGCCCTGGGGACCCCCGAGTTCCATTCTGCCGAAACGGGAACTGTGGTGCGCGAAGTTGTCCACAGGGGTGCGGATGATGCCGGGTGTTGTCGTGGCTTGCCTATCGGCCGTTCAGCAGCTCCGGTACGGGGACGAACAGGTCGGTGTTGCGGCCATGCACGCTGAAGTAGCCGACACCGAGCTGATCGCGGCGCCGGAGCAGCTCGTCGGCCATCTCCTTCGGGCTGCCGCGCAGCAACGACAGGGAATCGTGGTTGATCAGGTCCGCGGTGGTCGCGCCGAGCAGTCCTTGCGCCCACGACTCCAGTTCGTCCTCGATGACGAACACGGTCATCGCCAGCTCGACCGGCCGGTCACCGGCGATCGACCGGACCTGCCGGGCAAGGTCGGCGACCTCCTCGCGGGTCGCCATCGCGGGCGCGGCGAGCATGACGGTGTCCGCGACTCGGGCGGCGAGGGCACGCGCCCGGGGCCCGGCCGCCGCGATCATCACCGGCGTGTGCCCGGCGCCGTCCAACGCTCGCAGTTCCTCGACGGTCACGGCCACCCGGTCGAGCGCTGAGGCACCATCGCTCAAACCCGACTCCTCGGCCGCGGCCCGCATGCGCGGGTTGCCGGTGCCGATTCCCAGCTTGAACCGCCCGCCGCTGAGCACCGACAAGCTGTGAGCCTCCCACGCCGCCAGCCGCGGTGCGCGCAGCGGAGCGGCCATGACCAAGGTGCCCAGCCGAAGCCGCTGGGACATCCCCGCTGCCATCCCCAGCGACACCGACGGCGCTGGTGCGTGCAAGTTGTCCGCCGTCAGCAGGACGTCGTAACCCGCACCCTCCGCGCACCGCACGGCGGCACGCCACTGATGCGGATCCCGCGGGTTGGCCACCATCCCAAGACGGATCTGGCCGCCGCCCATACTCTCTGCTCGCTCTCCGTCACATGCCGAAGGACGCTGGAACGGTAGAGCCAACGGCAAACACGCGTCGAGTCATTTAGAAGCGCCGCGCTGGACCACCAGCTACCCACCCAGCCAGTGGAGCGGCCAGGTGACAGCTCCGACCGCGGCCGGTTCCCACTGCTACGACCACATGCGGAGGTGTTCGGACCTGGCCGGGTGAGTCAAGGGGGATTCGCGCCGTGTGGATGGTTCGGCAGGTTGTGGACAACCGGCCGGGGGACCCCCGATCTTCATTCTACCTGGGCAGACGCGATGTTCGCGCGGTCGTCGGCCGGGGCCTGTGGACAACCCGGGTGGCCGGGCGCGGATGACCCGCCCGAGGCTCAGGAGATGTCGACGATCGTGTACGCGGTGGTCGGTCCGGGAGCGGCGCCGCAGCTGGCGGGTCGGTCCGGGGACGTGGGCACGGCCTCGACATTCACCGTCCACGCCCGCCCGTCGACATGGGCGACCCGCCAGCGGGAGTCGCGTTCGGACACCCGCAGCGCGTCCGGGTCGGTGCAGCCGATCAGGTCCCGCACCGCCAGTTCGGCCGCCTGTCCGGCGGGCGCGAACGTGGAGCGGCCCCGGCACCGGTCGGTGATCACGCCGGGTTCGGTCAGCAACGCCCGCCCACGCTCGACGTTCACGTCCCCGTAGGTGTAGCCGGTCGGCAGCAGCAACGCGGTGGGCGCGAACCGGTGCCCGCCGATATGCGTGCACTCCCACACCGCGTCCCCGAACTCGTCCGCCAGGCCCGAGGCCACCGGGCGGCCCGCGACCGCGCAGCACACATCCCGGCGCCCGTTGGTGCACACCAACAGCAACGGCCCGGCCGGCGCATCGCCCAGGCCGCCGTCGGATCCGGCGCCCGCGGCGGTGAAGTCCAGGTCGAGCAGTTGCTTGGGGTCGGCGAGCGTGGCCGCGCGCAGGAACGACGTGCCCGGGGCGGTGTGGGCGAGGTAGACCCGGCGCGGGGCCGGGCGGTGACGGTCGGGGTGCGGGCCGGGGCGGCGGATGAGCACGACGCGGACGCCGGTGCCCGCGGCGCGGGTGGCGAGCTCGCCCGCGAGGCCGGTGTCGAGGTGGCTCTGGGTGAGCGCGTCGCGCCCCCACGGGCCGGGTTGTTCCAGGCACAGCCAGGCGGTGGCGGTCGCGGCGCTGCCCGCGAACGGCTCGTCGAGCGCGCGGGAGAGCGCCGAGCAGGCGGCGGCCGGGAGTGTGGGGTGCGACATCGGCATCAGGTTCTCACGGCCGATACCGCCGTTCGAGTGCACCCGGCGCCACGGTCGGGTGAAACCGTCATTCCCGGCGGGAACGGGTGACGGCCCGGTCGAGCCGCGCGGCCAGCACGGCCATCCGTTCGACCAGCTCCGGGGGCTCCCGGACCTCGTACTCGCAGCCGAACAGCGACACCCACATGGCCATGCCGTCCAGCGAGTTCGCGCCGACGCGCAGGGTGCAGCGGCTGTCGTCGATCGGCTCGATGATGCCGGAGGTGGGGGTGACGTGTTCGGCGGCGGCCTCGGCGGACAGGTGCAGGGTGATCACGGCCTGGTGCCGGTAGGCGGCATACGACAGTCCGCGCGAGACATGCCCGGCCGCGTCCCCGGCGGGTGGTTCGCGCGGGGTGAACCGGGGCCCGGTCGGCGCGCGCGGGGTGATGCGGTCGACGCGGAAGGTGCGCCAGTCGTCGCGGTCGAGGTCGTAGGCGACCAGGTACCAGCGGCGGCCGGTGTGGACCATGCGCAGCGGCTCGACGCGGCGCAGGCTCTCGCCGCCGTCGTGGCTGCGGTAGTCGAAGCGCAGGACGTGCCGGTCGCGGCAGGCGCCCGCGATCGCGGCCAGGGTGTCGGCGTCGACCGTGGGGCCCTTGCCGCGCAGCGGCACCAGCACGGACTGCACCGCGTTGACCCGGTCGCGCAGCCGCGCGGGCAGCACCTGCTCCAGCTTCGCCAGCGCCCGCACCGAGGTCTCCTCGATCCCGGCGACCGTGCCGCCGGAGGCCGTGCGCAGCCCGACCGCGACCGCGATGGCCTCGTCGTCGTCGAGCAGCAACGGCGGCAACGCGGCACCGGCGCCCAGCCGGTAGCCGCCCGCCACGCCGGTGACCGCGTGCACCGGGTAGCCCAGCGAGCGCAGCTTGTCCACGTCGCGACGCACGGTGCGGTCGGTCACCTCCAGCCTGCGCGCCAGCTCGGCGCCGGACCAGTCGCGGCGGGTCTGCAGCAGCGACAGCAGCCGCAGCAGGCGGGCGGAGGTCTCCAACATGCGGGCGAGTCTGCCGGCCATTCCGGACAACCCCCGTCCGCGATAGCGCCTACGCTGCGCGCTCGTGACCGACCCGCTGACCCGCCGCGCCCGCAACCGGGCCCTGCTCGCCCGCCAACTGCTACTCGCCCGCGCCCCGATGACCGCGCTCGCGGCGATCGAGCACCTCGTGGGCATGCAGGCCCAGGCCCCGCACCCGCCCTACACCGGCCTGTGGTCACGGCTGCGCGACTTCGACTTCGCGGAGCTCTCGACGCTGATGCTGGAGCGGCGGGTGGTGCGGATCGCGCTGATGCGCTCCACCATCCACCTGGTCACCGCCGAGGACTGCGGGCCGCTGCGCGCGGCACTGCAACCGGCCATGGAACGGGCGTTCCGCAGCGGCTCGGGCAAGGCGTTCGCGGGCGTCGACCAGGACGAGATCGTCGCCGCGGGCGTGGAACTGCTCGCCGACGAGCCGGTCACCTTCGCCGAACTGGGCCGCGCCCTGGCCCCGCGCTGGCCCGACATCCCACCCGACCGGCTCTCCGCGCTGGTGCGCACCCGGATCCCGCTGGTGCAGACACCGCCGCGCGGGGTGTGGGGCCGCGCCGGTCAGGCCCGCCACGTCACCGCCGCCGCCTGGCTCGGCGCCGACGACCGCCCGCCACTGCCGCTACAGGATCTGGTGCGCCGCTACCTGGCCGCGTTCGGGCCCGCCACCGTCGCCGACGCCCAGACCTGGTCGGGGTGCACGGGGCTGCGCGAGGTGTTCGACCGGCTCGCCCCCGAGCTGCGCGTGTTCCGCGACGAGGACGGCCGCGACCTCTACGACCTGCCCGCCGCGCCGCGCCCCGACCCGGACACCCCGGCCCCGGTGCGGCTGGTCGCCGGGTTCGACAACCTGATCCTCTCGCACGCCGACCGCGCCCACGTCATCCCCGAGCAGCACCGCCTGACCGTGATCATGGGCACCGGCAACGGCATCGTCCGCCCCACCGTGCTGGTCGACGGCGTGGTCGCCGCCATGTGGGAGTTCGAACGCGCGCGTAAGGCAGCGGCCGTGGTGGTGTCGCCGTTCGGGAAGCTCACCGCGCGGGTGCGCGGCGAGATCGAGGCGGAGGCGCGGCTGCTGCTGGCCGTCACCGATCCGACCGCCGCCCACGAGGTGCGGTTCGCGTAGCGTGGTGATCATGGCGCGCACCGCGGACGAGCGCGCCGCCGTCACCGAGGTGATCGCCGCGGCCCGCGCGCTGGGGGAGGGCAACCCGGTCGCCCACCACGTCACCGACACGGTGCTCACCGAGATCGCCGATGGCCACGTACGCGCCCGCTCCCAGGGCCTCGGCGTCCAGGCCGACGGCGGCCGCGTCGGTGTCACCTACGACGACACCGTGCGCGGCCTGGAACACGGCTGGCGGATCACCCACCGGGTGGTGCGTGCCCGCCGCGTCCCGCTGCGGCCGTGATCAGCCGAGCACCAGGGCGAGGGTGAACCCGTCGTGGCCCTTGGCGCCCACGGTCTGCACGGCCGTGGCCGCCAGCCGCGGCTCGGCGGCGATCATCTCGTGCATCGCCCGGATCCCCGCCACCACCGGCGAGGTGCTGCCCGGGTCCGCCACGGCCCCGGCGCGCACGACGTTGTCGGCCACGATCACCGACCCCGGCCGTGTCAGCCGCAGCGCCCACTGCACGTACGCGGGGTTGTTCTCCTTGTCCGCGTCCAGGAACACCAGGTCGAACGGCTCGCCCACCAGGCCGGGCAGCGTGTCCAGCGCGGCCCCGACCCGTACCTCGACCACCCCGTCGAGCCCGGCCGTGGCCAGGTTCTCCCGCGCCACCTCGGCGTGCCGGGGGTCGTATTCCAGGGTCACCAGCCGTCCGTCCGGCGGCAGCGCGCGGGCCAGCCAGATCGAGCTGTACCCGCCGAGCGTGCCGATCTCCAGGATCCGCCGCGCGCCGTGGATGCGGGCCAGCAGGTTGAGCATCCTGCCCTGGTTGGGCGCGACCGCGATCGGCGGCAGCCCTGCCGCCGCGCTGCGGGCCAGCGCCGCGTCCAGCACCGGGTCGGGCGGCAGCAGCGTGCCGCACAGGTAGTCGTCCACCCGGGTCCACAGGTCGTCCACCACACCGCTCCCTACATTCCTTGACTGGCATATACCGTGCCGGCTATGTTCGAGGCATGGACGCCACACTGCTCACCGACGCGGGCCGCCCCGTCCTGCGCTTCGAACGCGCCCTGGACCACCCGGTCGACAAGGTCTGGCGCGCCGTCACCGAACCCGACCACCTCGCCCGCTGGTTCCCGGCGACCGTCACCGGCGACCGCGACCCCGGCGCCACCCTCACCTTCACCTTCCCCGAAGACGCCCCCGGCGGCACCGGCACGGTCACCGCCTACGACCCGCCCCGCCACTTCGCCTTCACCTGGCAGGGCGAACAACTCGCCGTCACCCTCACCCCCAGCGACACCGGCACCCTGCTGGTGTTCACCCACCACTTCGACGACCGCGCGGGCGCCGCCTCCTTCGCCGCCGGATGGGACACCTGCCTGGGCGCCCTGGCCGACACCCTCGACGGCCTCCCCGTAGCCGACCGCGACTGGGCAGCCGCGCACGAGACCTACGCCGCCGCGTTCGACCTGCTGCGCGGTACCGCCGAACCCGACGGCCACACCTGGCGCGTCCGGTTCGAACGCCAACTCACCGCCCCCGCCGACCAGGTCACCCCGCGCCTGCCCGACCTCCTCGGCCCGGGTACACACACCGAGTCCGGCTATACCGCCCACCCCGACCCGGACCAGACCGTGCGGGTCGAGCTGCGCCCGGGGCCCGGCGGCGCGCGCCTCACCCTCGTCCACACCGGACTGCCCGAGACCGCCGTCGTACCCGCCCTCATCCGCTGGCACACCGGCATCCGCGCGCTGGCCGCCCACCTGATGGGCACCACCCCCGGCGCCCCCGACGCCGACCTGGAGTCCTTCTACCGACACGCGACCGGCGCCGCGCTGCCCTAGACTCGGGGACATGTCCACCACCGGAACCACCCCGGAACTGGACCGCTCCTGGCCCGCCAACGACGCCGCCGACGAACTCCGACTGCAGCGGGAGTTCCTCGCCTTCCTGCGCGTCACCGCGGTCAACAAGGCGGCCGGACTGACCCCCGCCCAGGCGATCGAGACCCCGCTGGCCACCTCGCCGCTGATGAGCGTGCTCGCGGTGCTCAAACACCTCACCGCGGTCGAACGCTACTGGATCACCCGCACCGCGGGCGGCGCCGACGAACCGCTGCTGTGGGACCCGACCGACGTACACGCCGAGTGGCGGCTGGCCCAGTTCGACACCCCGAGCGCGGTCACGGCCGCCTACCAGCGCGAATGGGAACTCGCCGACCGCGCGATCGCGGGGCTCACCCCGGACTCCCCGGCGCGCGCGGACCCGAAGTACACGCTGCGCTGGATCCTGGCGCACGTCGTGCAGGAGACCGCCCGGCACGTCGGACACCTCGACATCCTGCGCGAGTACCTCGACGGCCACACCGGCGAATAACGCTCACCCGGTCGGTTTCCGCCAGACGAGGCTGTAGCGCAGCAGGACGTGTCGTCGGTAGTGGGAGCCGGGCAGCAAGTCCTCCGACAGCTCCCGCATCCGCGTGAACGTCTCCGGCGGCGGCCACACGGTCGGCGACGGGTGTTCCCAATGGCCTTTCACGAGTCGGTGCAGCGTGCTCGCGGCCATGCCGCGCGCCGTGTAGGGCAGGGATCCGCGGGCCAGACCGACCACCGCCAGCACACCGCCCGGCCGCACCAGCTCCCGCAGGCGCGCCAGCCCAGTCTCGGCGTCGACGTGGTGCAGGGTGGCCACGGAGGTGACGACGTCGAACGAGCCGGGCTCGAACCGGTGAGTCAGGAAGTCCCCGACGACGTAGTCGATGTCGTCGTCGTACCCGGCGGCCTCCTCGACGCTGGGGGCGTGCAGGTCGATCCCGGTGACCTTCGGGACCCGCCGCCGCAGCGCCCGCGCCAGCATCCCCTCCCCACAGCCCACGTCCAGGGCGTCGCGGACCTCGGCGGGGACGGCGCGCAGGATCCGTGGGTGGTAGTGGATGTTGTGGTTCCAGCGCCTGCCGCTCTTGAGCGTCACGCGGTCATCGTGCCGCAGCCACCACCACCCTCCGCACCAGGGCGGCCGCACCCGCAACGCCATCGTCCCGGTCGTGGGGAACCATGCCGCGCGGGCTTGTCCGGCACCCCCACGATCTGCTCCTGCACCCCGACCGGGCTGCTAAGCCCATGCTCCTACCCGGTCGGGCCAACGCGGCAGCGCCGCCTGCGGGGCACGACGCGCGAGTGGGAACAACGACCAGGCCGGGGGGGAGCAGGCCCCGCCTTGTGGCCAGGCAGTGGCGATGAGTCAGTGGACGCCCACCCGCCCTCGGCGCAGCACCCGCAACCCGGCGTCGGTCACCCGCACCGCCGACTCGCGCGCGCCCACCGCGACCCGGACCGCGACCAGCCCACGCCGCTCCAACACCGCCAGCGCGTCGGCCGCCCACTGCGGCACCCGCCCCGCGGGCGCGCCGTCCGCGCCCGCCCACAGGTACCCCGTCGGCACGCCCCACCAGCCCGAATGGCACAGCACCGCGCCGTCGGCGACATGCCGCAACGCGCTCGTCTCGTTTTCCGTCATCACCGAATCTCCCCAGGATCCACGGCGTCGACGAACCGGCCAGGGGGTGTCACGCCCCCGCGGCCACCCCCAGCCACCGGTCGACACCGGCCGACAACTCCGCCCGCACCCCGTCCGGGGCGAAGGACGATTCCACCGACGCGCGCGCGACCCGTGCCACCGCCACGTCGTCCCAACCCAGACCCGACCGCACCGCCGCGTACTCCCGCGACAACGACCGGCCCGTCACATTCGGCACGTCGGTGTTCAACGACACCACCAACCCCGCCGCCAACAACCGCGGCAACGGGTGCTCGGCCACCGACGGAACCAACCCCAGCGCCACGTTCGACGACACGCACACCTCCACCGGCACGCGCCGCTCCCGCAGCAACGCCACCACCTCCGGGTCCTCCAGCACCCGGAACCCGTGACCGACCCGCTCCGCGCCACCCACGACGACCGCCTCCAGCACGCTCGCCGCGCCCGCGCTCTCCCCGGCGTGGTGCGTCAACCGCAGCCCCGCCTCCCGCGCCGCTCGCAACACCGGCGCGAACGGCGCCAAGGGATACGTCTCGTCCCCGGCCACCCCGATCCCGATCACCCCCTGATCGGCGAACCGCACCGCCAACTCCACGGTACGCCGCAGCCGCGCCACGGACTGCCGTCTCGAATGATCCAGCAGCACCCGCACGGTGATCCCGTGCTCGCGCTGCCCCTCGGCCAGGCCCTCCATGACCGCGGCCAACGGCATCGCCAGGTCGCCGAGCCGCTCGCCGTGCGCGGCCGCGGTGAACGTGACCTCGGCGTAGCGGGTGCCGTCGGCGGCCTCGTCCGCGCAGAACTCCACCGCGATCCGCCGGAAGTCCTCCGGCGTGCGCAGGCAGTCGCGCACCCGCGAGTTCTGGTCGGCGAACGCGCGGAACCCGTCGAACCGGAACGGCCCGTGGCTCACCCCGGGCGGGACCTCGATCCCGTTGCCCGCGCCGATCTCGACCAGCGTCGCCGAACGCACGGTGCTCTCCAGATGAACGTGCAGATGCGCCTTCGGCAACAACCCCAAGTCCCGCACGCACCGAGAGTAGAAGGGGTCATCCCTCGACGCGCGCGGTTTTTTCGCCCCCACCCGGCAACCTTTCCGCCCCGGACGCGATCAAGGGATGTGGGGGACGCACCCGGACACCGAAAGGACACATCGTGGCCCTGAGATTCGCCAGGTCGGCGGCCCAGCAACGCCGCCGAGACCTGTGGATCGGCGTCGAACGCACCGCCCGCGCCACCACCGTCACCGCCGCGGGCCGCATCGACCTCGCCACCGAGGCCCCCTGGCACGACGAGGTCATGCAGGCCTGCACCGCCACCGACGCCACGGCCCACGTGACCATCGACCTGACCCGGGTCACCCACCTCAGCTGGGCCAGCACCGAGGTCCTGCGCCGGGCCCACCGCGCGTGCATCCGGCGGGGCCGGGCACTGACAATCACGGCCGCGGGCGCGGTGCTGACGAGCCTGCAGCTGACCAGGCTGCACGAGGAGATCGTGATCACGGCGGCACCGCGGCCCGAGCACGCCCGCCGACCGGTCGCCGCCTCCGGCTGGCTCACCGCCTGACCGGCTCTCGTCCTGTGCAGGCAGTTGTCCACAAGCAAGATCATCCGCACTGGCGGTCGGGCTGTTTCCGCTGGTAGAGTTGATATTCGGGGGTTCCCCGGGCGGGTTGTCCACACCCCGGGTGACTCATCCCCAGCATCCGCGGGCCGGTTGACGGACGTCATCCCGTCCTGTGCGCGAGATGGTCGCGGGCGACAACGAAGGCGCCACCGAGGCGCATACTCGATCTTGCCTTGGCGGGCGCGCCGCCGCCGCTCGTGGAGGGGCTTGACGGGATGCCGGAATGTCGTTCGGGCGTGTTGTCCACAGGGCATCGCGGTCATCCACAGCCGACAACCGTCGGCTTCCCGGGCCCTGACCTGGGCGGATAGGCTCACGCGCTGGCCAGCCCCCGGGTGGGAGGGGCCGTGTCCCGGGGCGATGATCTTGACGGGTGGAAGTGGTGGCGGTGTCAGCCGGAGTGGGCTGGTGGGCGCCGAGGTCGGGCGGACGTGGGGGCGCGTTGTTCTTCGTGGTGGGGGAGTCCTGGCGAGCGGGGCGTGGATTCACAGCGTAGACAAAGCTGGCCCTTATCGAACACACATGCAACCGGGCCATGGTCGTCGTTGTGACCACCGACCTCAGCCACAGCGCGCTCGCGGGCATCGCCTGTGCGGTGGTTGCCGCGTGTCTGTTCGCGGCCGGGGTGACGATGCAGCACCGGGCGGTCACCGCGACCGGGGCGGGACGGCGGGTGGTGGGGGCCGTCGTTCGGACACCGGGCTGGTTGGTCGGGATCGGGCTGGGGATGGTCGGGGGCGGTCTGCACGTCGTGGCGTTGACGTTCGCGCCGGTGGCGGTGGTCGAACCGGTCGGGGTGCTGGGGCTGGTGCTCATCGTCGTGGTCGGGGCACGGACCCGCGGGGAACGCGTCGACGATCCGACGCGGCGGGCGGTGGGGGCCGTGTGCGTGGGAATCGGCGGGTTCGTGGTCCTCGCGGCCGGGGCGCTGGGGGCACAGGCCGTAGCCCAGGTGGGGCAGGTACAGGTCGTGGTCGTCGGGGCCGGACTGGTCGCCGCGGTCGGCGTGCGGGCGCGCGGATGCGTCGGGATCAGCGCGGCGGCCGCGGTGGTGTCCGGGCTCGGGTCGACCGTCATCCACGCGGCCGCGCAGCACTGGACGGGCGGCGGGGGAGTGGGGGAGAACCTGCTGCTCAGCGCGGAGGCCGCCGCGCTCATGCTCACCGGGGGCTGGCTCATGCAACAGGCCTACGCCCGCGGATCCGCCGCACTCGTCGTCGGCACGACCACGGTCCTGGGCCCGATCACCTCGGTCCTGCTCAGCCTCACCCTTTACGGCGAGACCACGCCCACCACCGAGATCATCGCCGCCCAGCTGGCCCTGACCCTCCTCGCGATTGCCGGCGTCCGCACCCTGGCCCACGCGATCCCCACCGACACCCGCCCGCGCGCCGCCGAAGCACCGGAACCCGCCCATGCCGCATGACCCCGCACCGCGAGACTTCGCAGGCCGAGGACATCGACAGCCACATGGTCGGCGTGCGCGTGCACGCCACGACGTGCGGACCGCTCTGAGCATGTCCGTCCCGACACCATCCCGACACCATCCCGGTCTCCGGACGGCCTCGGGTTACCGGTTGGCGAGCCCGGCACCCGACATGCCGTCGCGCCTCGTCCCGCTCGACAGCCCCCAGGTCACCAGCCGCGCCGGCGTTCCGGGCGCTATCCGGCGCGAAGCCCGTGGGCGGCTGGTCATTCCGGGGCCCGGCCCCGGGAACGCCAGTGCGTCGGAACGCGGCGGTAGTCGGGGTCGGGGTCGCCGAACTCCAGGTCGTTCTCGTCGAGGCCATTGGAGACGGTCACCCGTCCGTCCGGGAAAGCGAAACTGACGGCCACCATGCCGTTGGCCACGTTCCGGCCCGCGTACTCAAGCAGCTCGGCCACCTGCAGCCGCCCACCCCGCAGCGCGGCCAGCTCGGCTCGGGCATCGCCCCGCCAGGCGAGCCGGAAGCCGCACACCTCGGGGTCGTCCAGGTCACCGGAAGTCCACGTGGGCCTGCCCACCGGGTCGATGGTGTTCCAGGTGATGGACAGGTCGCCGAACTTCCGATGGCTGATCTCGACCTGCTCACCGTCGAAGTCCAGCAGAACCGGGCCATCGGAGAACCACTCGTCGTCGTCGAGGTCCCAGAGCAGCCAGGCGTGTCGCAACCGGCGGCCTGCCAGGGCCTGGAGCCGCGGGCTGTGCGCGACGGAGATCGCCCGCGCGCCATCGAGCCACTGCGGTCGAAAACCCTGGATGTCGAAGTAGGACACCCGGGGATTGTGCGTGACCCGATGAGTCAGGGCATCCGCTTTCGACAAGCATGTATCGCTGATACAGTCCATATCAATGATACAGAGAAGTGACACCTGGCGGTCCCTCCTCGACGCCGCCACCGACCACATCGCCCGCAACGGGCCCGATGCCCCGCTGCGCGCGATCTGTGACCAGGCAGGAGTCCGCCTGCCCACGCTCTACCACTTCTTCGGCGACAAACAAGGTCTCCTCGACGCCGTCCTCGACGCCTGCCTGGAGCGCTACCTCGACCACAAGCGCGGGCTCGAACCCACCGGCGACGTCCGCACCGACCTGCGTCGGGGCTGGGACCTGCACATCGGCTTCGTCCGCGCCCACCCCAGGATCCACCCGCTGCTCTTCCCGCCAGGCTCCGCCGCCGCCCGCCGGAGCCTGGAACCACTGAGGGCAGGCTTCGAGCACCTCGCGCGGACCGGCACACTACGACCCGGTCTCACCGCCGAGGTGGCGACGAGATCACTGAGCTCGGCGTTGCGCGGCGTGGCCACCACGATCAGTCTCGACCCGGACCGACGCGACAACCTCAAGCTCTCGACAACCGTGCGCGATGCCGTCATCGACGCACTGCTCAACCGAAGGAGAACGACGTGACCTTATTGACCGACAAGGTCATCCTCATCACCGGCGCCAGCACCGGCATCGGCGCCGACGCCGCCCGCCTGTTCGCCCGCGAGGGCGCGCAGGTCGTGCTCACCGCACGCAGTGAGGGACTGCTCGCCGAGCTCAGCGACGAGATCACCGCCGCGGGCGGCACCGCCAGCCACGTCGCCGCCGACGTCTGCAACACCGACGACGTCGAACGCGTGGTGAAGACCGTCCTGGAACGACACGGCAGGCTCGACGGCGCGTTCAACAACGCGGGCGTCGGACAGGCCAGCGCCAAGATCGCCGACGTCGACGAGGAGATCTTCGACCACATCTTCAACGTCAACGTCAAGGGCGTCTGGCTGGCCATGCGCGCCGAGATCCGCGCCATGCTGGAGGCGGGCGCACCCGGCTCCATCGTCAACACCAGCAGCGTCGGCGGCCTGCGCGGCGGCCGCACCCTCGGCGCCTACTCCGCCAGCAAACACGCCGTCATCGGCCTGAGCCGCTCCGCGGCCCAGGACTACGGCCCCGACGGGATCCGGGTCAACGTGCTCGCCCCCGGCACCACCGACACCCCGATGATCGCGGGCTGGCGGGAACGCG
The DNA here is from genome assembly GCF_000374445.1 of Actinokineospora enzanensis DSM 44649. GTDB lineage: Bacteria > Actinomycetota > Actinomycetes > Mycobacteriales > Pseudonocardiaceae > Actinokineospora > Actinokineospora enzanensis. The sequence continues at coordinate 254,866 of NZ_KB894403.1, forward strand.
GCATCATCGTCCATCTCGACTCGGTCACCCCGCTGCGCCGCAGCGCCCAACCGATCGAGGTCGCCGAGGCCGCCGCCTGGCTGCTCAGCGACCGCGCCTCCTACGTCACCGGCGCCACCTTCACCGTCGACGGCGGCATGGTCGCCTGACCCGCGCTACACCCGGGCGGGCCACCGTCGGTGCGTCCCGTCGATCACGTAGCGGTGTGTGTGCCGCCAGCCCTCGGCGCACCACGTCGCCCCCGCTACGTGCGGGTGCCCGCCGGACAGATCCGCGTGCACGTGCTCCACCACGTCAGCACCACGCCACACCCGGACCCCATAGAACAACCCGACCGCCGCCACCACAGTCAGACAACCCAGCGCGGCGGCGGGGGACAGCACCGCGCCCAAAACCCCAGCCAGCACATACGTCACCAACCAGGCCGCATGCGACAAAGCGTACTGCGCCGCGAACAACGCCGGTAGGTCATCGGCCGACCCCGACACCCGGATCAACCGACCCACCGGCGTCAACACCGCCGAATACGCCACCCCGAACACCAGCCACAACCCCAACAACGCCCACCAACCGGCGGACAGCAGCACCACACCCACCGCCATCGCGATCACCAACGCGACACCCGCCCGGACCATCACCACCCGATCCGGCACGCGGTCCAGCACGCGGGGGAGCAGCAGCGCGGCCGACATCGACCCCGCCCCGAACACCCCCAACGCCACCGCCACCGAGGTCTGCCCCAACCCCAGGTCACCCCGCACCACCACGACCGTGTTCACCAACACCATCGCCCCACCCGCCGCCGCGGCCAGGTTCAACCCCAGCTGCGCCCGCAACCGAGGCGTGAACACGAACACCCGCACACCCCGAAACACCCGCTCCGACAACGACGCACGCACAGACGCGCGCCCCGGCAGCGTCAACGTCACCACCAACGCCGCCGACACCAGGAACCCCAGCGCCGTACCCACGAACAGCCACGAGAACCCGATCACCGTCAACAACCCGGCCGCCAACACCGGACTCACCACCGACTCCAGGTCATAAGCCACACGCGACAACGACAACGCCCGCGTGTACTCCCGCTCCTCGGTGAGTACCAACGGGATCACCGCCTGGAACGCCGGAGTGAACGCCGCCGACGCCACCTGCAACACCGCGACCAACACCACCACCTGCCACACCGCATCCACCCACGGCAACACCACCACCGACGCGCACCGCACCAGATCCAGCGACACCAGCAACGTCCGACGCGGCACCCGGTCCACCACCGCCGTCGCCAACGGCGCCACCACCACGTTCGCGACCATCTTCACCGCGAGCAGACCGGCGAGCACCACCCCGGCGTCCACCCCGGCCAGCTCATAGGCCAACAGCCCCAGCGCCACCGTCGCCAACCCGGTGCCCACCAACGCCACGACCTGCGCGGTGAACAACCGCCGGTAGACGCGATCCCCGAGCACCACGGTCACTCCTCTCCAGACATACCCCGCCGGGCGACCATAGGGCCCGGAACCCGTTGCGTCGATGCCGCAAATGCAACAAACCCGCAGGTGAGAGGCATGTGCGGGGATCCGTGGGGACCCCCGCACACCGCTCACGACCCCTGCCGCCCCCACCGCCGGGCCGCCAACGCGACCGCGACATGCACGGCCAGACCCGCGAGCGCCACGAACAGACCGAACCGATAACCGAACCCGATGTGCACGACCAGGCCGACCACGAGCACCAACGTCGCGACCACCCGTGCCAGGTGCTGCCGGGTCACGGCTTGTCCGCCCGGACGCAGTGCAGGAACGACACCTGGTGCACCGACCGCCGCTCGAACCCGGCCGCGGCCGCCATCGGCTCGATCCGCCCCACCGGGTTCTCGCTCATCGCCGTGCCCGCCGTCCCACCCACCAGGTGCCGCACCAACCGGCTGCGCGGCGGCCGGAAGTCGGCCAGCAGCAACCGCCCACCCGGCCGCAACACCCGGAACATCTCGCCGAACGCCGCCTCCCGCACCTCCGCCGGGATGTGGTGCACCGCCAGACTCGACACCACCACGTCCACCGACGCGTCCGGCAGCGGTAACGCCTCGGCCCCGCCCAGCTCGAACAGGCAGTTCGCGCTCCCGCGAGCCCGCCGCGCCTGCTCGATCATCTGCTCCGACGGATCGATCCCGACCGCGCTGCCCTGCCTGCCCGCCGCCCGCGCCGCCAGCGCGGTGAGGTAGCCGGGACCGCAGCCCACGTCGAGGACCCGGTCACCGGGGCGGACCCCGGCCAACTCCACCAACCGACCGAACGTGCGCGCCCGGTGCCCGACGAAGGCGACCGAGGAGAACGCGTCGTAGAGCCGGGCGTGTCGGATCACGCCCGACCCGTGGCCGTGCGACAACCGCATCGAGACCCCTAACTTAGTAACGACTAAGAACCACGGCGGAGCTTAGTCACCACTAAGTTAGCCGGCAAGCCCGATAGGATCACCACGTGAGCGAACGGCCAAGACGCACCCGCATGTCCGCCGCGGACCGGCGCGAATCCATCCTCGACGCCGCCACCCGCGTCTTCGCCGACACCGGCTACCGCGCGGGCAAGACCGCCGCCGTCGCCCGGCTGGTCGGGGTCAGCGAACCGGTCGTCTTCCAGAACTTCGGCACCAAGTCCGCCCTGTTCGCCGCCGTCGTCGAACGCACCGCCGACCAGGTCTGCGCCCAGCTCGCCCACCTCACCGCGAGCCCCGTCCCGGTCCCTGGCCTGCTCCGCGCCCTGCTCGCCCCCGGCCACCTCGCCGACTTCCACGGCGCGGGCCACCCGGGCGCCATCTTCGCCGACGCCGCCACGATCACCGACGAACCCGCCGTGGAGTCCGCCGCGCGCGCCGCGGCCCAACGCTTCGCCGCGACACTGGCCGGGCTGCTGCGGCGCGGCCAGGACGACGGGGACCTGCGTACGACACTGGATGCCGAGGCGGCCGCTTGGTGGTTGCTGTCGCTGGTCGCCTCCCAGCGATACCGACAGGCCACGGCCGAACACCCGGACGACATCGAAGCCCGGTTGGCGGACACGACGCTGGAGTACCTCGTCGGCCCGCGGTGAGCCGCCGTGGACGAGCCCGGAAGGGGTTTCGATGTCGACTACTTGACATAATGTCGATTATCAACCAAACGTCGACCTGTGGATCCGACGTGTGTGTACATGGACATGAAGCGTCACGGTGACGAATCGGACGTATCAGACTCGGGTCGCAGACCGTCGATGATGATCATCACGTTCGGCAGTCGCGGGCATGTGGACGTGCTCGTCACGCGGCCGTCGGCCGAGGGCGAGTGTTGCGCGCGTCGGTGTGCAAGCCGCGTCGTTGACCTGCGTCGATCCCCGATGATCAGCGGATCTCTCGAACGCATGTTTGATGCATAATCGCGGTTATGCATCAAATACCGACATGATCCGACTGTCGGTGTGGTGCGGTATGTACCCACGGTGATGTTGATCGAGGCGCAGGACGCCTTCTTCCTCGCCCGGCGGTCCCGGAAGGACTCGCCGCACACGACGGCGGCGTATCGGCGGGACCTGGCCGGGGTGAACGGCGGGGTGGTCGAGGTGTGCGGGCGGGAGGCGGCCGCGATCGACCTGGACGAGGTGACCGCCGGAGTGCTGCGGGAGGCGTTCGGCGTGTTCGCGGACTCGCACGCGAAGAGTTCGGTGGCGCGGGCCTGGTCGACGTGGAACCAGTTCTTCCAGTTCTGTGTGGCGGACGGGCTGGTGGCGGGCAACCCGATGGGCGGGGTCGGCAGGCCGCGGCCCACTCCCCTCTCCCCCAAGCCGCTGCGGGGCGAGCGGACGCCCGAGGAGCTGTTGTCGGCGGTGGCCGGTGGCGCACGGCGGGCGCGCGCGCCGTGGCCGGAGCGGGACCTGCTGGTGTTGGCGTTGGGGCTGGTGGCCGGGTTGCGCGCGGCGGAGATGCGGGCGTTGCTGCGGTCGTCGGTGGTGGGGCGGTCGGGTGAGCGGCGGTTGTTCGTGCGGGGGAAGGCGAGCCGGGAGCGGTCGATCCCGATCGAGGTGCCGTTGGAGCGGGTGATCGAGTCCTATCTGGCGTCCTGTGAACGGAAGTTCCCCACGGCCAGGTTCGGGGACGAGTCGCCGCTGGTGCTGGGCACCGACGGCGAGGGCATCGGACGCGGGGCGCTGGACTACCTGGTGAAGTGCTGTTTCCGGGCGGCGGGCCTGCAGGACCGGGTCCCGGCGGGGGCGAACCTGCACGCGTTGCGGCACACGTTCGCGACGCGGTTGGCCGAGGACGGGGCGAACGCGGTGGAGATCATGGTGCTGCTCGGGCACGCGAGCCTGGCCACGAGTCAGAACTACATCGACGCGACGGGGGCGCAGCGGCGGGCGGCGGCGGCGAGCAACCGCACCTATCGGGTGTTGGGTGAGCTGGCGGGCGAGGAGTAGAACGCTCATTTCCCCGGGACGGCGGCCGATGGGTGGATCAACGGCGGCGGAGCGGGAACGGGGCGGGGCAATGCGGGTGCTGGACGATCGGTCGGTCCGGACGAAGATCTTCTCCGTGCTGGCGGTGGCGTCGCTGGGGATCGTGACGGTGGCGGTGAGCACCCATCTGGCGTTGGCGGACATGTCCGGCACCGCGGACGGCCTGTACGAGCGGGGTATCGCCGCGGGGTTGCAGGAGTCGCTGGTGCACCAGCAGGAGATCAAGGTCCGGATGGACCTGATGGGGCACGTCGGCGCGCCGGTCGACCAGCGGGCGTCGTGGGAGAAGGCGATCACCGCGGACGAGGCCGAGCTGGACGCGGCGGTGGCGCGGTACGAGCAACTGGTGGGCAACACCGACGACCTGGCGCCGTTCCTGAGCAGCTGGGGTCAGGTGCGGATGCTGTACCAGGGTGCGTTGCTGCCCGCGGCGCGGGTGGGTGACCAGGCCGCGTGGTGGTCGGCGTACAACGACAAGGTGGCGCCGGTGATCAAGCAGGCGGCGTCGGCGTTGGACGCGTTGGAGCTGCGGCGGGACGCGGAGGGGGCGCAGGCGCGGGAGGACGCGCGGGCGTCGTGGGCGTGGGGTGAGTGGTTCAGCCTGGTGGTGTCGGGGTTGGCGTTGGTGGGCGCGGTGGCGTTGGGGTTGTTGGTGACGCGGCGGCTCACGCGGCCGTTGGGGCATGTGGCGTCGGCGTTGGCGGGGTTGGCGCGGGGGGATCTGACGGCGCGGGTGCCGGTGTCGGGTCGGGACGAGGTCGGTCGGATGGCGGAGACGTTGAACGAGGCGATCTCCAGTGTGGGGGCGACGCTGGGTGAGATCGAGCGGTCGGCCTCGGAGCTGCGGTCGGCGTCGGGTCGGGTGGCTGCGGCGAGTGGGCGGATGGCGAAGGACGCGGACCAGGGGCGTTCGCGTACGGGTGAGGTGGCGGGGTCGGCGTCGCGGGTGACGACGAACGTGCGGTCGGTGGCGTCGGGTTCGGCGGAGATGTCGGAGGCGGTGTCGGCGATCGCGCAGAGCGCGGGTGAGGCCGTGCGGGTGGTGGAGCAGGCGGTGTCGGCGGCGGCGGGGACGGCGGAGACGATCTCGCGGTTGGGTACGTCGAGCTCGGAGATCGGGGCGGTGGTGAAGACGATCTCGGCGATCGCGCAGCAGACGAACCTGTTGGCGTTGAACGCGACGATCGAGGCGGCGCGGGCGGGTTCGGCGGGGCGTGGGTTCGCGGTGGTGGCCGGTGAGGTGAAGGACCTGGCGCAGGAGACGGCGCGGGCGACGGAGGACATCGCACGGCGGGTGGAGGCGATCCAGGCGGACACGTCGGCGGCGGTGTCGGCGATTGCGGATATCAACGGGATCATCGGGCAGATCAACCAGCACCAGCTGACGATCGCGTCGGCGGTGGAGGAGCAGGAGGCGACGACGGGTGAGATGAACCGGTCGTTGGCGGAGGCGGCGGCGGGGTCGTCGGATATCTCGGAGCACATCGGCGAGGTGGCGGCGGTGGCGGACTCGGTGGCCGAGGGTGCGGGTGAGACGCGGGGGGCGGCGCGGGAGCTGTCGTTGTTGTCGGCGCGGTTGAACGCGTTGGTGTCGCGGTTCCGGATCGAGGCGTAGTCGTCGAGGCGTTGGTCGGCGGGGCCGTGGTGGCTGGTTAGGGTTGGTCGGTGCGGCGCAGGCTTCGTTCTCCCCTTCCGCAGCGTCATGGTCTGGACGCGGCGCGGTTGCGGCTGCCCGAGGTGGGGGCGTGGGCGACGGTGTTGGAGCACTTGGTGGAGCGTCTCCCCCGGGTGGATCCGGCGCGGATCGAGGGGATGTTGCGGGAGGGTCGGATCGTCGGTGTGGACGGTCCGGTGGCGGTGGACGCGCCGTATGTGCCGGGGTCGTTCGTGTGGTTCCACCGGGATCTGCCGGAGGAGGTGCCGGTGCCGTTCGAGGTGGGGGTGGTGCACCGGGACTCGGACATCGTGGTGGTGGACAAGCCGCATTTCCTGGCGTCGATCCCGCGGGGCAGGCATGTGGTGGAGACGGCGCTGGTGCGGTTGCGGCGGCAGTTGGGGATCCCGGAGCTGAGTCCGGCGCACCGGTTGGACCGGGTGACGGCGGGTTTGTTGATGTTCGTGGTGCGGCCGGAGCTGCGTGGTCGGTATCAGACGTTGTTCCGGGACCGGCTGGTGGTGAAGGAGTACGAGGCGGTGGCGCCGGTGGATCCGGGGTTGGCGTTGCCGGTGGTGGTGCGGAGTCGGATCGTGAAGGAGCGGGGGGTGATCACGGCCCAGGAGGTGCCGGGTGTGGTGAACGCGGTGACGCGGGTGGAGCTGGTGGCGTCGCGGGGTGGGCTGGGGCGGTATCGGTTGGTGCCGGAGACGGGGCGGACGCATCAGCTGCGGGTGCATATGGCGGGGTTGGGGGTGCCGATCCTGGGGGATGATTTCTATCCGGTGTTGCGGGAGAAGGCGCTGGATGATTTTTCTCGGCCGTTGCAGTTGTTGGCTCGGGTGTTGGAGTTCGTGGATCCGGTGTCGGGGGTGTTGCGGCGGTTTGAGAGTGGGTTGGGGTTGGGGGCGTGGGAGTCGCCTGGTGAGTGGGGTTGTTGATAACCGGTGCTCGTTGGGGTGGTTCGGCGGGGCGCGGGGCGGTCGGTGTAGAGATGCATAGCGGCTGGTGCTGTGTTTATTGGCCTCGGCTTCGCCTCGGCGGCGGGATCGCCTTCAGCCGGTCTCTTCCCACCCGATCCCACTCGGCCCTGGGGGCCTCCTGGGATCGGGTGGGAAGAGACCGGCGCGATCCCGCGTGGTGGGCCAGTCAGGGGTGGCTGAGTTGGGAGTGGTCGGGTTGGGGGTGGCTGGGGTGGGGGTGGCCGAGTTGGGGGGGGTGAGTTTAGGCCGGGTTCTCTGGGAAGTGGCAGGCTGCTTGGTGCAGGAGGCGGTCCGAGCGTGGTGACGGGGCTTAGGCCTGGTGGTGGGCGGTGTGGGGGTTGGTGGTGTAGCGGGTGGGGCGTAGGAGGAGGGCGGTGCGGCGGTCCTCGCGCATGACTCGGTCGTATTCGTCGAGGTTGGGGTGTTTGCCGCCTGCTGCGGTGTAGATGTCGCGGAGGAGTTGGGGGAGATCGTCGATGTCGGGGTGGGGGTCGTCGGGGCCTGCGAGGTCGACGGGGCCGGTGGCGGAGATCCATTCCCAGCCGGAACGGAAGACGAGGGTGGCTCGGGGGTGGGTGCGCAGGTTGGTGAGTTTGGCGGTGCGGCCGCGGGAGACGCAGGCCAGGGTGGTGTCGCCGGTGACGGGGTGGGTGAGGATGCCCGCGTTGACGACGGAGACGCCGGGTTCGCCGTCGGGGCGGGTGGTGACCAGGACGGCGAGCCAGTGTTCGGCGGCGGCGAGTCGGGTGATGGTGTGCAGGGCGTCGTCGGGGGTCATGGGGTGTCCTTTTGGCGTGGGTCGAATGCTTGTCGCCAGTGTGGCTGTTCTGGCTACCGTGGCGGCATGAGTGAGCCGATCATGGATGTGGCGGCCGGGGTGCCGTTCACCGCGCTGCCGCCTGCCGTGCCTGTGTCCGGGCCTGTGCCGTTGGTGGTGACCTGGCACATGTTGGACGCGCCGTGCACCGACGTGTCGTTCGCGGCGGCGTTGCCGTTGCGGGAGGTGCCCGCGTGGCGGGTGCATCTGGGGATGCCGATGTGTGGGCGGCGGATGCGGGCGGCGGGCATGCAGGCGATCGTGGACCTGGCGCGGGAGGACGCGGTCCGGTCGTATGTGGAGCCGTTCGTGCGGCAGGCGAGCGAGGAGTTCCCGGCGGTGCTGGCGGAGCTGCGGGCGCGGTTCCCGGTCGATGACGGCCCGGTCGGGTTGGTGGGTGGGTCGCTGGGTGGGGGCGTGGTGTTGGAGGTGTTGCGGCGGGGGCGGGTGCCGGTGTCGGCGGCGGCGTTGGTGAATCCGGCGATCCGGGCGCGGTCGTTGGTGGCGGTGTTGGAGGGGATCTTCGGGTGGAGCTATCCGTGGACCGAGGAGGCCGGTGTGGTCGCGGATCGTCTGGACTATGTGGCGGCGGCGGACGCGGTGGCGGTGGGGAGGCCCGCGGTGTTGGTGGTGAGCGGGGAGGAGGACCACGCGCCGTTTCGGGTGGACGCGGTGGCGTTGGTCGGGGCGTTGCGTGAGCGGACGGTGGCGGAGTTGGTGACGGTGCCGGGGTTGGCGCACGCATTGGCGGAGTACCCGGGGGTCGAGCCTGCGCCGCAGTCGGCATCCGCGCAGGTGGTGGACGATACGATCACGCGGTGGTTGCTGAGCTGTCTGCGGGGTTGACCGAGGTCGGGGTTGTGGCGCGGGAGGTGGTCGGGGGCCGGGTGGCCGGGGTGGACCGGCTGCGCGGGGGGAGCAAGAAGGGGGTGTACCGGGTCCGGTTCGTCGACGGGCCGGGGGTGATCGTCTATCGGTGGGCGGATGAGGAGGACTTCTGGCCGGAGGCCACGGGGTCCGGGGTGTTCGCGCACGCGAGCGGGGCGGGGTTGTTCCTCGCCGCGCGGGGGGTGCTGGCGGAGGTCGGTGTGCGGGTTCCGCGGTTGTTGGCCGCGGAGGGGGATCTGGCTGTGGTGGAGGACGTGTCCGGGGGCACGTTGGAGTCGCTGTTCGCGGCTGATCCGGCTCGGGCTCGGGTGGTGGTCGGGGATCTGGCGCGTCATCTGGGGTTGATGCGTGCGCACCGCTCCCCCGGTTATGGGCGGGTCGGTCAGGCGGTGGTGACCGAGCCTTCGTGTGCGGAGGTGGTGCTGGAGCGGGCGTTGGGGGATCTCGATGAGGCCGCTCGGCGGGATGGGCGGGTCGAGCGGGCTTACGCGGGTCTGCGGGAGTTGTTGATCGAGCTGCGGGGGCGGGTGGTGCCGCGTGCGGAGTTCGGGTTGGTGCATGGGGAGCTGGGGCCGGATCATGTGCTGGTCGACGGGGACGGGCGGGCGGTGTTGATCGACATCGAGGGGCTGATGTTCTTCGATGTCGAGTGGGAGCACGTGTTCCTGCGGCTGCGGTTCGGGGCGTTCTACGAGGGGCTGGCCACCGCGGGGCTTGATCCGGTGCGGTCGGATTTCTATGACCTGGCCATGCGGATGTCGTTGGTGGCGGGGCCGTTGCGGTTGTTGGATGGGAAGTTCCCGGAGCGGGAGTTCATGGTGAAGGTCGTGGAGAACAATCTGCGGGCGGCGTTGGAGCGGCTGGCTTCGTGATGTGCCTGGGTCCGGCCGGTCACGCGGGTGGGCGGGTGGTGGACCTGGGGCCTGCCAGGAGGGCTTCGGCGATGGTGACCTGGACGGGGTCGAGGGTCTTGGTGCCGTCGGCGATGTCCCAGAGGCAGTTCTGCAGGACCCGGGCCAGGGTCCAGGTGGTGGCTCGGGCGCGGTCGAGGGTGAGTGCCTCGGTGAGGTGGTCGAAGCGGCGCAGGATCGCGTGCGGGATGTCGGGGGCGGTGGTGATGTCGTGCCAGCGGTTGTCCAGGGCGGGCATGAGGTCGAAGCCGGGGTCGCCCGCGAGTGGTTTGGGGTCGATGGCCAGCCAGGGTTCGCGGTCGGCGGCCAGGACGTTGTCGTAGTGCAGGTCCCAGTGCAGTAGGCGGTCGCCGGGTTCGTCGAGGAGTTCGGTCATGGCCGTGGCGCAGGTGCGCAGGAGGCGCCGCTCCCCCGCGTCCGGGAGCGTGGGGATGAGGTGGTCGGCGGTGTCGAGCATGGCCGCGGCGATGTCGGCGAGGCGTCGCAGGGTGGGTGGGGCCGGGTGCGCGACCAGGCGGGCCAGGAGGTCGGCGAGGATCGATACCGCTGTGTCCGGGTCGGGGTGCTCGGACAGGGGGCGGGTGGCGTCGAGGCGTTCCAGGAGCATGGTGCCGGTGGCCGGGTCGTGGTCGAGCAGCCGGACGATGGCGTCGCCGTTCCAGGCGCGCAGGCCCACGGGTTCGCCGTCGTTCTCCTCGTTGGTGGGCTGGAGTTTGAGGGCGGCGGGGGTGCCGTCGGGGCGGCGGACGGGCAGGACCAGGGAGACCATGCCGTGCCGGGCGGGGCCGTCGGGGCGCAGGTTCCAGTGGTCGAGCAGGTCGGCGGCGAGTCGGGGCAGGGCGGTGATCCAGGCGCGGCCCTCGGCGCCGCTGTGGTTGTCGTGGTGGGCGGCGAGGGCGGGTGGGACGTGGATGGGCACGGGGCGGCTCTCCTTCGTGGGGTGGGTGTGGGTCACGAAGGAGAGGTGGGTGGCGCGCGTCAATGGGTCACGCCACCCACCCTAGTGGTGCGACCCAGGACGTCGACCGCGTCTCGACCCGCCGATACACGGCCGACGTCCTGAGTCGCACCACTGGCGAGGTCAGTCGGTGCGGGTGCCGAACCAGCGGGTGAGGTGGTTGTCCAGGTCGTGTTGGTCGTCGCCGATCCAGGCGATGTGGCCGTCGGGGCGGAGCAGGACGGCGGGGGCGTCGAGTGCGGTGGTGGGGTCGGCGATGAGGTCGACGCGGTCGGACCAGCCCGTGGTGGTGAGCTGTTCGGTGCGGTCGAGTACGAGGCCGCGGCCGTGGTGCAGGTGGTCGTAGAGGCGGCTCTGCTTGAGGTCGAGGTCGCGGAGGCGGCGGCCGAGCAGGTCGGGGCCGTGGCCGAGGTCGTAGCGGATGTCGATCGCGGTGATCTTCTCGATGAGTCGGCGGTTGACCGCGTCGATGTCCATGAGTTCGGTGAGCAGTTTGCGCAGGGCTCGGGGGCCGGGTTCGGTGGAGTGCAGTTCGGTCTGGGCGCGGGTGTTGTCCAGGACGTCCTGTGCGACCGGGTGGCGTTCGGTGTGGTAGGTGTCCAGGAGGGTGTCGGGTGCGCGGCCGTGGACCTGGGCGGCGAGTTTCCAGCCGAGGTTGGCGGCGTCCTGGATGCCGAGGTTGAGGCCCTGTCCGCCGGTGGGCGGGTGGATGTGCGCGGCGTCGCCCGCCAGCAGGACGCGGCCGACCCGGTACTGCTCGGCGAGTCGGGTGGCGTCGCCGAAGCGGGAGAGCCAGCGCGGGGAGTGCACGCCGAAGTCGGTTCCGGCGATGGCGTGCAGCTGTCGTCGGAAGTCGTCGAGCGTGGGTGGCCGGGTTCGGTCGCCGACGCCGTCGGCGGGGACCACGACGCTGTGGATGCCCGCGCCGAAGGGGCGGAGCCAGAATCGTTGCGGGGCGTCGTGCAGGGCGGTGATGGTGGCGGTGATCTCCTCCTGCGGGACGCCTACCGCCATCTCGCCCATGAGCGTGTCGGCGCGGGCGGGTTCGCCGGGGAAGCCGACGCCGAGGAGTTTGCGGACGGTGCTGCGCGCGCCGTCGCAGCCGACGAGGTAGCGCGAGCGCAGTCGTTCGCCGTCGGCGAGTTCGATGGTGACGCCGTCGTCGTCCTGGTCGAGGCCGGTGACCGCGCGTCCGCGTCGGATCTGGGCGCCCAGGCCGGTCGCGTGGTCTTCGAGCAGGCGGACGATGACCGGCTGCGGGATGCCGAGCAGGTAGGGGTGTGCGGTGTCCAGGCCCTCGGGGGCGGGCTTGGGGATGCCCGCGAAGAACCCGGCCGCCGGGCGGCGCCTGCCGTGGTCGAGGAGGCGGTCGAGCAGGCCGCGCATCGCCATCAGCTCGATGCTGCGGATGTGCAGGCCGACGATCCGGACGAACGAGGCGGGCTCGGTGTCCTGTTCCAGGACGAGTACGCGCACGTCGTGCAGGCGCAGCTCGGCGGCCAGCATGGCGCCGGTCGGGCCGCAGCCCGCGATGATCACGTCGAACGGCGGGGTGTGCATGGGTGGTGCCTTTCGGGAGGGCCTTCTGGTCGAGGCGCTCCCGGACGACACCTACGTCGGTCGCCCGTCCGTGACCGGAAGGGGGAGCACCCATCTCGTTCTCGCGTTCATGGGTCTCACCTCCTCGGACGGTGTCACGGACGCCCGCAGGCTACAAGCCGGGGCGACGCGTGGTCCACTCGATTTTCCGGTCGGGTCGGTGGCGTTCAGTCGGTGGTGGTCGTGAGTCCGAGGCGGGTGGCGAGGGCGGTCAGGTAGTCGGCCAGGGGGTCGTTCGCGGTGACGCGGATTTCCAGGGTCGGGCCGGTGTCGGCGATGGTGGCGTGGGTGGATCGGGCGGTCTCGGCGCGCAGGACACGTGTGGCCAGGTCCGGTGCGGGGTGTGTGTCCGGGGTTCGGGTGCGCAGGGTCGTGGTGTCCGGGGCGGCGGGTGTGGCGGGGTCGTGGGTCGCGGGCGTCGTGGTGGGTGGGGCGAGGTGGCCGGTGGCGGCGAGGTCGACCAGCACGTCGCGGGCCGTCGGGCCGGACCGCAGGGTGGCGTGGAGCCGGGCGGGGTCCGGGATGGCGGCCAGGGCGCCGTGGGCGTGCAGGCGGGTGAGGACGACCTCGGCGCGCGTGTCCGGTTCCGCGTCGGCCAGGTGGGTGGTCAGGTCGGTGAGCAGGTCCTGGTCGGGGTGCTCGGTGAGGGCGGTGAGCAGGGAGCGCACGGCGGGTGGGGCGTCGGCGGCGAGGGTGGTCGCGAGGTGGGTGAGGGTGCGCAGGCGGGCGGTCGAGTCGTGGTGTGCGCGGCGTAGGTCGGCCAGTTCGGCGGACTGGCGGGTGACGGTCGCGGTGAGGGTGTCGGCGGTGGCGCGGGCGACGGCCAGCTCGGTGCCGGTCTCGGCGTGCGCGTGGGTCACCGTGTCGTGGGCGGTGGTGAGGGTGTCGAGCCGGGTGGTCAGGTCGTCGGCCCGGTGTCGGGCGAGGTCGCGGTCGGTGGTGGCGGCGTGTGTCTCGGCGCGGGACTCGGCCAGGGCGCGGGTGAGCCGTTCGTGCTCGTCGGCGGCGCGGCGCAGGTCGTGGGCCTGTTGGTCGGCGCGGGCGGCGATGGCCTCTCGGGTCTTGACCGCGTCGGTGGCGGCGGCGACGGCGTCCCGGCGGGCCTGTTCCGCGGTCACCGCGCGCTGCTCGGACTCCCCCGCGCGCGCCCGGTCGCTCTCGGCGCGTGCCAGCGCGTCGTCCCGCTCGGCGCACGCCCGGTTCGCGGTCTCCCGGGCCTGTGCGGCGGTCGTCTCGGCGGTGGCCTGTGCGGTCTCGGCGGTGTCGGCTCGGCGGCGGGCGTGTTCGGCGTGGGCGTCGGCCTCGGCGACGCGGCGGCTTTCCGCGCGGACGATCTCCTCCTGGCCGCGCAGCACCGCGCCGGTGTCGGCCAGCGCGACGCTGACCGGTGCCAGCAGGTCCTGCAGTCGCGTGAGGTGGTGTTCGACCACGACCAGCGGGTCCTCGGCGACGCCGTCGCCGCGGGCCGTCCGGTAGGTCACCACGGCGGCGCCGTGGCGTTTGCAGGAGAACGTGCCGTCGTCCCAGCGGCCTGCCCCTTCCGGGCAGTACCGCAGCCGCGGGCCGCCGCGCGCGCCGACGCGTTCGGGCAGCGGTTGTCCGCAGCACAGGCACCCGCCCTCGTCGCTCTCTGTCGCGCTGTCCACTGCCGCTTCGGTCACGCCCACTCCCCTGATCCACTCGTTCCGACCTAGTTGAATCATAGCAACTATGAAGTTGTAGATAGTTACAGGTAACTGATGTGTGATCGGGCCTCGTTTCGGACATCTAGAACGACAGAAGTGTGCTTCTGTCGTGTAGGAGGGCAGAGGCGTCCGCCGGGTGCCCGGGGAGCGCGGTGTCACCCGCGTCGGTCAGCGGGAAAAAGTGGTGTTAGTCGGCCGTATCCGAAACGCCTACGCTGGATCCGGCGCATACCCTGTTCGCGCCACGGAAAGGACCACAGGAACCACGAACATCCTCCGGAGCCTCCAGTGAGAAGCACCAGAATCGTGCTGTGTGCCCTGCTCGTCACCGGGATCGCGGCCGTCGTTCCCGCCGTCGCGTCCTCGGCCGAGCGCACCGCGTTCGCCATCACCAGTTCCGCCTTCGCCAACGGCGGGACGATCCCCAAGGTGCACGAGTGCACCAGCGGCGGCGGCAACGACCCCGCCAAGAAGAACGAGTCCCCGCCCCTGGCCTGGTCGGGCGCCCCGACCGCGGCCAAGAGCTACGCCATCGTCATGCGCGACCTGGACAACAACAACCTCATCCACTGGGTCATCTACGACATCCCGGTGACCGCCACCTCGCTGCCGCAGAACGTCGAGCACGCCTACCGGCCCGCCGTGCCCGCCGGGGCCCGACAGGTCTACTACCGCGGCAGCGCCAGCCTCTACGGCTACCAGGGCCCGTGCTCGCCCACGACGGTCAACACCTACGAGTTCGTCGTCTACGCGCTCAACAAGTCCTCGCTCACCAACCTGAGCAACAACTCCTCCACCCAGACCGCCGCCCGCGCCATCTCCGCGGCCTCCATCGGCTCCGCCCGCATGACCGGCGAGTCCTGATCCCATCCCCTGCTGTCCCGCACCGGCCTGCGGGGCGGCGGCCTATCCCTGCTCCAACTCGGTCAGATAGGCGTCCAGCCGGGCCGCTCCGGCGAGGAGGTCGCGGGCGCGGGTGAGCAGGCGGGTCTGCCAGGAGTCCAGGAACGTGCTCAACGCCTCCGTGCCGCCCGCCTCCCGCAACGACTCCAGGAACCGCGCGACCTGACCCAGCCGGTAACCGCCCCGCCGCAGCTGCCGCGCGATCTCCGCGTCCCGCACACAGTCCGGCCCGTAGTGGCGATACCCCGTCGCCCGGTCCCGCTCCGGACGCAGGATCCCCGCCGCCTCCCACGTCCGCAGCGTCGCCGCGTGCACGCCCAGCCGACGCGCCAGCTCCCCCACCGTCAACGGCCTCCCCCGCGCCGGAGCCATCGCCGACAGCCCGTCCAACGCGGCCGCCACCTCGGCGCGGGTGTCGCGCTCGGCCACCAACGCCACATGCGCGGCGTCCACCAGCCGGTACGCCGAGTCGGTGGCGCCCCGGTTGACCGCGCGCATGATCTCCACCGCCCCCTGGTGCCCGTGGCCGCGCCGCAACGCCAGGAACGCCCGCAAGGCCTGCGCGTGGCGTGGGGTGTAGCGGCGGTAGCCGGACTCGCTGCGGTCGGTCGGGGGCAGCACGCCCGCGTCGTCGTAGTTGCGGACCGCCTGCGCCGACAACCCGTGCTCCCGGGCCAGGTCGACAGGACGCAACCTCCACCTCCGATTGAGACCTCGACCCTATCCCCCGCAGGTCATCGTCGCGGAAGTCTCACCCGAACCTTCAACGATACGGTCGAGGGCAGGCCCTTTCCGAACGGAGTGTCCATGCCAGCCTCACCGCAGGGAACCACCCTCGACGGCCCCGCCCTCGACGCCCTGCTCGCCACCCGCGCCGAACCGCCCGCCCTGCTCGCGCTGGGCGAGCCCACCCACGGCATCGCGGCGTTCCCGTTGCTGCGCAACGACATCCTCGCCCACCTCGTCGACCGCGGATACCGGTCGATCGCGCTGGAGACCGACGTGTTCGCCGCCGCCCTCGTCGACGACCACGTCACCGGCGGCGACGCCGACCTCGACACCGTGCTCGCGACCGGGTTCAGCCACGGCTTCGGCCGCGTGCCCGGCAACCGCGAGCTCCTGGACTGGCTCCGCGCGCACAACACCGGCCGCGCGCCCGCCGACCAGGTCCGCTTCCACGGCTTCGACGCGCCCCTGGAGTTCGCCGCCGCCCCCAGCCCCCGGCGCTCGCTGCACACCGTCGCCGACCACCTGCCCGCGTCGTTGCGTCCCGTCTCCGCCCGTGACCTCGACGCGCTGCTCGGCGACGACGCGGCCTGGTCCGACGAAGCGGCCATGTACGACCCCGCCGCGTCCATCGGCGATTCCGAGCACGCCCGCGCCCTGCGCGTCGTCGCCGACGACCTCGCGAGCGCGTTGCGGCGCGCGGCACCGGACCTGCGCCCCGCCGACCCGACCGGCTACGACCACGCTGCCGCGCACGCCCGCACCGCACTGGGCCTGCTGCGCTACCACGCCGCGATGGCCACCCCCGCTGTCGACCGCCTCGGGAACCTGGCGGGTGTGCGCGCCGAGATGATGGCCGACAACCTCCTCGCCATCCTCGCCGCGGGTCACGGGCCCTGTCTGGTGTTCGCCCACAACGCGCACCTGCAACCCGCGCGCAGCGAGGGCGCGGCGGGCTGGGGCAACGCGGGCGCGCTCGTCGCCCGCACCCTCGGCAGCCGCTACCTGTTCGTGGCCACCGACGCCAACCCGGCCGGCGAACCGGGCACCCTGCAGGGCGTGCTCGCCGCGGCCACCACCGGCCGCACCCTGTTCCCCGCCGACACCCTGCGCGCCGCGCTCGACCCGTCCGTCCGCGCGGGCGAGCCGATCCTGCCCGGCCACATCCCGCTCACCCCCGCCGACCTCGACGGCGCCGACGCGGTCGTGTTCATCGCCGACACCGACGGCACCCGACACCGGTACTGGTGACGGGACTGTCGGTGGGGGTGGGCAGGATGCGGCCACCGATGATCTTGAGGGGAGCTTGCATGGGATTCACGACGCCGGACAAGCCGGTCGACATGGCCGGGCTGTTCCCCGAGTTGGCCGGGCAGGCGCGGACCTCGGTGCGCCTGCACCCGCGCCAGGGCGCGACTACGTGGAGTATCCGCACTCGCCGGACCTGCCCACCGAGGAGCTGAGCGAGCGGATCACCGCCTGGCAGGACGACACCGAGTTCCAATGCAGCTGACACCCCGCGGCGGCAGCGGGTTCGGCGTGGCGGGGCCGGCACAATCGCGCGGTGACCGATCTTCCCGACCTGCGCGCCGACGACGTGTCGGTGTGGCCGGGGGTGGGCGACCCGGTCGCCCTGCTGGACGCGGTCACCGACTGGCTCACCGGGTACGGCAACCACACCACCCGGCACACCTACGCCGGGCAGGCCCTCGGTCTGCCCGGCGCGGACGCCGACATCACCCGCTGGGCCGACGCCGAGCACGCCCCGCCCGGCTGGTCCGGTGCCGTGCGCCGGTACGCGGTCGCGATGCGCAGGCCCGCCACCCCGGGCCGCCCGCCCACCCGCCGCACCTCGTTGCCCCGGACCGGCGGGCACCTGCGGCAGCTGCACTGGTTCCGCTGGTGCGCGGCCCGCGACCTGGACCCGACCCGGGCGCGGGCCGCACACGGCAAGCAATGGCTGGCCGACCTCGCCGCCGCCGGGGCCGCGCCCGCCACCTGCGACAAGATGCTCGGCGCCGTGCGCGCCCTCTACGACCACCTGGTCACCGAGGACATCGCCGAGCACAACCCGGCCGCCCTCAACCGCAGACGGCTCGGCGTCGTCGCCCCGCGCGGCACCGCCACCCGCACCGTGACCCTGACCGCGGCCCAGGTCGAGGCCCTCTACCACCACGCCGGTCGCCTGCCCCGGCAACGCGAGCTCGACCGGCTGCGCGCGCGGGCGGTCATCGCGGTGTTCCTCGCGGGTCTGCGCGTGGGTGAACTCTGCGGGCTCGACCGGGTCGACCTGCACCACAACCGCGGCGCGCGCGCCCTGCGCGTGCACGGCAAGGGCGCCAAGGACCGTGTTGTCTACCTGGACCCGCGCACCGCGGCCGCCGTCGACGACTACCTCACCGCCCAGGACGGCGCGGGGATCGTCCCGACCGGGCGCGCGGCGGGCGCGCACACCCCGTTGCTGCGCAACCGCAACGGGCACCGCTGCACCCGCCAGGCCGTGTGGTCGCTGCTGCGCCGCGTCGCCGCCGCGGCCGACCCGGGACTGGCCGACGGCATGCACCCGCACGCCCTGCGCCACTTCTACGTCACCACCGCCGTCGAGCGCGGCCACGCCCTGGCCGACATCGCCGCCGACGTCGGCCACGCCAGCGTCGACACCACCCGCACCACCTACAACTCCGCCGCCCCCGACCCGCGGCGCAGTGCCGCGGGCCGGGTCGCCGACGCCGTCTTCGGCGCCCGCGAGGACACCGAGGACGGCTGACACCGGCTCAGCGGCCGGTTGTCTCTCCCCGGTCTTGTCGACCACATCGCACGCCGGCCTGGGGACCCGGGCTACACGCCGCTGAACATCCGATAGATCCCTTCCGGTCGGATTCGGCTCCGGCCCGGCTCAACCCAATCGGGCCCGCAGCAGACAGAACTCATTGCCCTCGGGATCGACCAGACAGTGCCAGGGCTCCTCGCCCGTCTGCCCGATCTCGGCCCGGCGCGCCCCGAGCGCGAGCAGGCGCTCCAGCTCGGCGTCCTGGTCGCGGTCGGTGGCGTTGACGTCGAAGTGCAGCGGCAGCTTGCCCGCCCTGGGCGTGGCGCTCGGGCTGAACACGAGGGTGGGCTGCAGGCCGCCGAACCCGTCCGGCGGCCCGATCTCGATCGCGCCGTCGTCGGTGTCGAGCACGATGAAGTCCAGTACCGCGCACCAGAAGTCGGCCAACCGCCGCGGGTCCCGACATTCGATGACCAACTCGGAGATTCGACATGCCATGGCGGGCACCCTAGGCACCGGTGACGGTGGGTGGCCACTGTTTAACCGGCGGTGGACGTGGTCGTGCCCGGGTGCCGTGACGGCACCCGGGCACGGGTGGGGGTGGGAGGTCCGGAGGTTCAGCGGCCGGTGTCACCGTCCTGACCACGCGAGCCTCCCTGCGGGGCGGTGCCCTGCCGCGACTTGCCGTCGCCCCGGGTATCGCCCTGGCGGGAGTCGCCTTGGGAGGAGTCGCCCTGCCGGGTGTCGTTCCGGCGGGAGTCGCCGGGGGCGTCCTTGTCGCCGTGGTCCTGGTGGCGGGCCACCCCGGGGCGGCCGTCGTGCCCGGTGGCGTGGCCGATCAGGAACCCGCCCGCGCCGCCGACCACCAGCAGACCCGCCGCGATGCCCGCGAGCACGGCCCGGCTCAGCGGCCGCCGCGGTGTCCGCGGGCTCGGCGCCTGCACGGCCGTGGCGTGGCCGAGCGGGGGCGTGGGCGGGTCGACCGGGGGGAGGGCCGAGGTGGGGATGGGGCCGTCGGTCGGGGTCGGGGTGTCCACGACCGGGGCGGTCGTGGGCTGGTTGTCGTTCTCCGGCTGCTGCACTGTGGTCCCTTTCGTTCGTCGCATCCCCACCATCGGCAGCGGGGGCGTGGCGAATCGAAGAGAGCACTGTGGGTCGGCTGTGTGTCCGCTGAGCGCGATCAGCCGTGGCAGTGCGCATGGTCGGGGATGAACCGGACGATGACGCGCGCGCCGTCGTCGGGGTCGTGCGGGTAGGCGTCGTGGTCGTCGGCCTCCCAGACCCAGATGTCGGTGACCCGCGCGGAGTAGAACTCCGTGTCGTAGAAGCGGGAGCGCACGCCGCGGGCGCGGGCCTCGATCACCGACACGACCTGGGCGGTGAACGCCGCGACCCGGTCGGCCACGGTCATCGCCTGCCACTCGGGTGTGGTCTTGACCAGCATGAACGCGGTGACCGCCGCCTCGGTCCGGTCAGCGGGCATCGGCGGTCCCCAGGACGGCGGGGGTGAGGATGCGCGCGCACCACTGCGCGAACGTGGTGCCCGTGCGCGGCGAGTGCTCGGCACCGGCGTCCAGGCCCTCGTCCTTGGCTCGCTTCATGTCGACCACGGCCTGCACGAACCGCGCGTCGAGGCCGTAGCCGAGCATGGTGGCGCGCATCTCGTCGAGCGTCTCGCGGTGGTAGCGGACCGGGCGACCGAGCTGCTCGGTCATGACTCGGGCGAGGTCGTCGGGCGAGAGGTCCTGCGGGCCGAGCACCGGGACGCTGTCGACGCCGGTCCAGGAACGGTCCAGCAGCAGCCCGGCCGCCGTCGCGGCGATGTCGGCCGCGGCCACCATCGGCGCCCGGCGGTCCGGGGCGGCGGCGTCGGTGAAGACGCCGTGCTCGCGGATGGAGTCGGCCTCCTCCAGCAGGTTCTCGAAGAAGGACGGGTTGGCCAGGGCGCGGTAGGCGACGCCGGAGCCCGCGATCAGGTCGTCCATGGCCAGGGAGGCGGTGACCAGCCCGGCGTGCGCGGCCTGCGGGGTGCCGCGGCCCAGCGCCGAGACGCCGACGACGTGGCCGACCCCGTGCGCGGCGAACGCGTGGGCGGCCGGGCGGGTGAAGCCGGACCACGCCTGCTCGGGGGTGCGCGAGCCGTCCGGCGGGACCAGCCAGAACACGGCGTCGGCCCCGGCGAAGGCGCGGTCGACGGTGTCGGCGTCGCCGTGCGAGCCGGTGATCACCTCGACCCGGTCGCGCACCGCGTCGGGGAGGCGGGCCGGGTCGCCACGACGCGCAACCGCTCGCCGGGCGCGGTGTCGAGCAGCAGGGACAGCAGCTCGCGGCCGATGTTCCCGGTGGGGGCGGTGATGACGATCATGAGTCCTCGCGGTCTGTGTGCGGATCGGTGGTGCCCTGCCATCGTGCGGAGCCGCGCCGTATTGCCACAATGGGAACTTCGGCATCCGATCATTGCCCGGAACGGAATGACGCTGGTGAACCTGGACGCCAACCTCGCCGTCGCGCTCGACGCCCTGCTGACCGAGCAGAGCGTCACCCGCGCCGCCGAGCGGCTGCGCACCTCCCCCGCCGCGATGAGTCGCACCCTGGCCCGGCTGCGCCGCGTGCTCCAGGACCCGCTGCTGGTGCGGGCCGGGCAGACGATGGTGCCCACGCCCCGTGCCGAGGCGCTGCGGGACGAGGCCGCCGCGGTGGTGCGCGCGCTGGCGGCGTTGCTCACCCCGAGCGGCGGGGTCGACCCCGCGGCGCTGCGGCGCACCTTCACCGTGCAGACCTCGGACCTGGTCGGCGCCGCCTTGGCGCCCGGTCTGCTCGCGCTGGCCCGTCGGCAGGCGCCGGGGGTGTCGCTGCGGGTGCTGGCCGAGGAGTGGGAGGCGGGTCCCGCGTTGCGCGAGGGCCGCGTGGACCTGGAGATCGGGGCGATCGACCACGTCGACCCGGAGACGCGGGTGGAGGAGCTGGTCACGCTGCGGATGGCGGCGGGGGTGCGGGCCGGGCACCCGCTCGCCGAGGGGACGGTGACGCCCGCCCGGCTGGCCGCGGCCGAGCATGTCGCGGTCAGCCGCCGGGGGCGATTCACCGGGCCGGTCGACGCGGCGCTGGCCGACCGGGGACTCGGTCGTCGGGTGAACGCCGTCCTGCCGGGACACCTGGCCGCGATGGCCCTGGCCGCGGCGGGCGACATGGTCTGCCTGGTCCCGACCTCGCTGCCGGGCGAGCCCCCATCACCTCTCGGCGACGCGGCCCGGGCGTTGGGGCTGTGGCTGCTGGAGATCCCGTTGCCGTTGCCGCCGTTGACGATCGGCATGGCCTGGCACCCCCGCCACACCGCCGACGGGGCGCATCAGTGGCTGCGGGACGCCGTGCGCCAGGTGCTTCGCCCGGCCGGACAGCCCGTCTAGTGGTGCACTAGGCGACGAGCAGCAGCACGCCGATCACCAGCATCACCGCGGCGGTGGCGGCGTGCACGCCGTAGGCGACCGACCTGGGCCCCTTGCTGCGCAGCACGATGAGCGCGTCACCGACGGGGATGCCCGCGGCGGCGAGCATGAACCAGCCCAGCACCTGCGGTGTCGCCGCGATCATCAGGACGAACAGGAAGACCCCCGACGCGATGTCCCGCACGGCCTTGACCGACAACCAGGCCCGGAAGGCGGGATCCTCGGTCGGCGTGCCGGGGATGCCGAACCCGGCCGCGGCCCGCGGCGCCCACAAGGCTCGCGCGCCGATGACGATGATGCCCGCGCCGATCAGCCCGGCGAGCACGTCGGCGATGGTGATGAGCACGAGTCGCCCTCCTTCTCCGGCGCTAGCGGCGCTAGCATCGGTAGCGACGCTAACCTGCCATCGACAGGATGTCTAGCGTTGCTAGAATGCGGCCATGTCCGCCACCGGCGAGCGCCGCGAACGCGACCGCGCACACCGCCACCAGCTGATCATCACCGCCGCGCGCGACCTCGCCGAGACCGAGGGCTGGGACGCGGTGACGACCCGTAGGCTGGCCGAGCGCGTCGAATACAGCCAGCCGGTGCTCTACAGCCACTTCGACGGCAAGGACGCCATCGTCGGCGCCGTCGCCCTGGCCGGGTTCGACGATCTCGCCACCCACCTGCGCCACGCCCGACAGTCGGCCCCCGACCGGCCCCTGCGCGCCCTCTGCCGCGCCTACCTGGGGTTCGCGACCGAACGGCCCGCGCTATACCAGGCCATGTTCATCCTGCCCACCGACCTGAAGTTCGCGAGCACCGAGACACCGCCCCCGCTGCGCGCCGCTTTCGACGAGTTCGTCAGCTGCTTCCGTCCGGACAACGAACGCCGCGAACTGTTCGCCGAGGTTCTGTGGAGCGCGTTGCACGGCATCGCCGTCCTGTCCGACAGCGGCCGTATCCCCCTGAGCGGACAGGAGCAACGACTCGACTTCCTTGTCGACCGGCTTGCGGACACGACCCCACCGATGCAGGCGCCGACCTGACCGTTGTCCCGGTGACGGACGTCCCGCCGTGCGCCCTGCTGCTCGCCTGGCCCGCACGCAGTACGTCCCCGTCCGTCGCGGCCCTCGCCCGAGCTGCCGTGCAGGTCGCGTCCGCGAACAACACCACGTCGTCCGCGCTCACATGAGGGTCCTGCTCGCCGGAACCGGCACTCGGAGCCCATGGACACCCGGGCGCCCTCGTGCAACGCGCGCCTGTGGACAACTTCTCCCGCGTTGCCCCGTCTTCCGGAAGAGTAGAACTCGGGGGATCCCCAGGCGGTTGTCCACAGTACGGTCAACCATCCACAGCCCTGGGTCGCTCCTTGACACGTCCGCCTGTCGAACCCGGCACCCCGACCTGTCCCTGTGGATGGATTCCTCCACCGCGCCGCTCTCCCTGGAAGAATGGAAATCGGGGGGATCCCGGGCGGTTGTCCACAGGCTGTCGAACGATCCACAGGCGCGGGTACGTCCTTGACCGAACGCCGGGAGCGGACGGGTCGGCGAGACCGGGCAGGGCTATCCCCTGTCGTGACGTCCCAGCACGATCGTGGCCTCCCGGTCAGCGCACCGTTGCAGGCGGGCGGTGAGACCGGCGGTCTCGAAGATCGACAGCGACTCGGGTGACTGTTCGACGCTGGTCTCCACCAGCAGGTGGCCGCCCGGGGCCAGCCAGTCCGGTGCCTCGGCGGCGACCCGGCGTTGGAAGTCGAGGCCGTCGGGGCCGCCGTCGAGGGCGGAGTGGGGTTCGTGGGCGCGGGCCTCGGGGGGCATCATCGCGATCCGGTCGGTCGGGACGTAGGGGACGTTCGACACGAGCACGTCCACCCGCCCTCGCAACGACGGCGGGAGTGCCGCGTACAGGTCTCCTTGGTGGACGTGACCGTCGGGCAGGTTGCGGCGCGCGCACGCCACCGCCGCGGGTTCGATGTCGGCGGCGTGGACCTCCACGTCGATCTCGGCCGCGATGGAAGCGCCGACCGCCCCGCAGCCGCAGCACAGATCCACCACGATCTGCCCCGGCCGCGTCAGCGCGATGGCCTGTTCGGCGAGGAACTCGGTCCGGCGCCGCGGGACGAAGACACCGGGTGCGACCGCCATCCGGGCGCCCCGGAACTCCGCCCAACCGAGCAGGTGCTCCAGCGGGATGCCCTCGACGCGCCGCGCGACCAACACGTCCAGCTCCGCCGACGTGGTCGCCGCGTCGGTCAGCAACCGCGCCTCATCCTCGGCGAACACACATCCCGCGGCACGCAGCCGGGCAATCACATCCACGCTGTCCCATCCTCCCGGGTAGAGCCTCGCACAGCCACAAGATCGACAATCGCCCGCTCCGGCGACACGACCCCAACAACGCCTGCCACCTCACCGACCCCAGCGAGAGTGCCGGGTACGGCGAGGCGCGCACGTAGACTCGGCGGCATGCGGACCCGGCCGACCCTCTCCTGGACGGCCACCACCGCCCCCCTGCCACGCACGACCAGCCTCGACGAGGTGGTCCCCGTCCTGGCCGGGGGCGGGGTGGTGGTGCTCAGCGGCGCGGGCCTGTCCACCGAGTCCGGCATCCCCGACTACCGCGGCACCGACGGCAGCCTGCGCAGGCACACCCCCATGACCTACGACGAGTTCGTCGGCACCCCCGACGCCCGCCGCCGGTACTGGGCGCGCAGCCACGTCGGCTGGCGCACGATCGCTCGCGCGCGGCCCAATGCCGGGCACCGGGCCGTGACCGCCCTGCACGAGGCCGGGCTGTTGGCGGGTGTCATCACCCAGAACGTCGACGGCCTGCACACCACAGCCGGGACACCCGCCGTCGTGGAGCTGCACGGCAGTCTCGACCGCGTGATCTGCCTGGGCTGCCGCACCACCAGCGCCCGCGAGGAGCTCGACCGACGGCTGCGCGCGGCCAACCCCGACTTCGGCGCCGTCACCGGCCGGATCAACCCCGACGGCGACGTCGACCTGCCCGAGGACGCGGTCGGCTCCTTCCACCTCGTCGACTGCGCCGCCTGCCCGGCGGGGACGCTCAAACCCGATGTCGTGTTCTTCGGCGAGAACGTGCCCCGCGACCGGGTCGATCACTGCAACGACCTGGTCGACGCCGCGGCCGCGCTGCTCGTCCTCGGTTCCTCGCTGACGGTCATGTCCGGCCTGCGGTTCGTGCGCCGTGCCGCCGCAGCGGGCATCCCGGTGCACATCATCAACCGCGGCCGCACCCGCGGGGACGAGCACGCCGCCGTGCGGGTGGACCTGCCGCTGGGGCGGGCGCTGGCCGAGCTGGTCGACCGCGTCGCCTGACCGTCCCGAGTGGACGGATGATCCACCTTGTGGGACAACGGATCCGCGTGAGTACCGTGGTCGAGGGGATCCACACAGGGAGGTCAGGGTGTCAAACACACATCGGGCGGTGCGGTTCGCGGAGTACGGCGGGCCGGAGGTGCTGGGCGTCGAGGAGGTGACCTCGCCCGACCCGGGGCCGGGCGAGGTGCTCGTGCGCGTGCACGCCGCCGGGATCAACCCGATCGACTGGAAGCTGCGCGAGGGGCTGGTGCGGTCGATCCTGCCGGTCGAGCTGCCCGCCGTGCCCGGCGCCGACATCGCGGGCGTGGTGGTCGCCGTCGGGGCGGATGTGACCGGGTTCGCCGCCGGTGACGAGGTGTTCGGGTCCATCGGCACCGGCGGCTACGCCGAGCTCGCGATCGCCCGTGCCGACCAGCTCGCGGTCAAGCCCGCCGGGCTGGCCTGGGATACCGCGGCCGCGATGCCGGTCGTGGTCAACACCGCCTACGCCGTGCTGGCCGAGCTCGACGTCCGCGCCGGGCAGACGCTGCTCGTCGACGGCGCGGCCGGCGGTGTCGGCGCGGTCGCGGTGCAGCTGGCCCGGCACCTCGGGGCCCGGGTGATCGGCACCGCGGGCGAGCGCAACCACGACTACCTGCGCGGTCTCGGCGCCGAACCGACCACCTACGGCGACGGCCTGGTCGACCGGGTCCGCGCGCTCGCGCCCGACGGCGTGGACGCGGCGTTCGACACCGCCGGGCAGGGCTCGGTGCCCGCGCTCATCGAGCTGACCGGGAAACCGGACCGGGTGGCCACCATCGCCGACTTCACCGCGGGCGGGCTCGGCGCGCGCGTGGTGTCCGCGGCGGGCCCGGAGCTGCCCGACCGGCTGGCCAAGGCCGCCGCGCTGGTGCTCGACGGAACCCTGGCGATCACCGTGGCGCGGGTGTTCCCGCTCGCCGAGGCGGCCGCCGCGCAGGAGGAGAGCCGGGGCGGGCACGTGCGCGGGAAACTGGTGCTGTCGATCACCGGATAAGCCGCCCGAAACGGGTCTGTCCGACGGTCGATGGCACGCCCCCTGATCCGACAAGATGACCGGGAGGGCTATTCATACAGGTCACCGATCACGTCGGTAGAACTCGATCGTTGCGATGGTCCGGACGGCGACCCTCCGCCCGCTTGTGACCTGCGCCACCCTTCGGAGATGTTGTCGACAATCGACAATCGACCTACGGTGGGCGCAGCGAGCGGAGGAGAACGGATGGACGGGCTTCGGGTTGCGGTGATCGGGGCCGGGCGGTGGGCGCAGTGGGCTCACCTGCCCGGCTGGGCGCGGGACGACCGGGTCGAGGTGGTGGCGCTGGTCGACACCGACCCGCGGGTGCTCGGCGAGGTGGCGGAGCGGTTCGGGGTGCGGCGGACCTCGACCGACTATCGGGAGGTGGTGGACGATCCCTCGGTCGACGTCGTCGACGTCGCCACGGCCAACTCCGCGCACTACGAGGTGGCCGCGGCGGCGATCGAGGCGGGGAAGCACGTGTTGTGCGAGAAGCCGGTGCACCGGGACTTCCGACGGACACGGGCGCTCGCCGAGGCGGCCAAGACCCGGGGGCTCAAGACGAAACTCGGGTTCACCTTCCGGTACGCCCCCGCGGTGCGGTACGCGAAGAGCCTCATCGACGCCGGGTTCATCGGCACGCCGTACGTGTTCAACGGCTTCGAGCAGAACAGCCAGTGGATCGACCCGGCCACGCCGATGCGGCAGGTCGATCCCGACGCCGACCCCACCGTGATCGCCACCTCGTCCATCGAGGGCTACGGGGCGCCGATCATCGACATCATGCACTGGTGGGCGGGTGGGCGGCTGACCTCCGTCGTCGGGACGATGCGCAACTTCGTGCCAGAGCGGGTGGTCTGGGCCACGGGGCGCAGGCAGCGGCTCAACATCGACGACGGCGACATGTGGATCTGCGAGTTCGACAACGATCTGATCGCGTCCATCCAGTCCTCCTACGTCACGGTCGGCAACCTGCCCGGGATCGAGGCCCGCGTCTACGGCTCCGAGGGTGCGCTGATCGTGCGACTGGTGGCGGAGTCCGGTGTCTGCCAGACGATCCGCACGGCCACCAAGGACGCCGCCGAGTTCGTCGAGCGGGAGATCCCGGCCGAGTTCTTCCCCCCGGGCGGCGCGTCCACGGAGGACTGGGGTGCCCTGTTCTACGCCAACCTCTGCGCCGACTTCGCCACCGAGGTCCTCGACGGCGGCGACACCAACCAGGGCGACTTCGAGCAGGGCGCGCTGGTGCAGGAGACGATCAACGCGTTCGAGGCGTCGTTCCACCGCCGCGCCTGGGTGGACTTCCCGCTCGGGGACGCGGCGTGAGCCCGCACGGGTGGGGTGCGCTGGCCGACGACGCCACCGCCGCGGCGCTGGTGGAGGCGGCGTTGGACGCGGTCGACGGTCGGGTCGAGCACGCCGACGTGCGGCTGGTCGAGGCCGAGGAGCTGCGGGTGTACCGCAGGCTCGGCGCGGACGTGGACGAGCGCGTCGAGCACACCCTCGGCATCGGCGTCCGCGTGCTGGTCGACGGTGTCTGGGGATTCGCCGCGTGCCCGTTGGCCGACAGCGCGGAGGCCGTCACCGCGGCGCGCCGGGCGTACGCACTGGCCGTGGCGGCGCGGGGCACGTCGAAACCGGTGCGGCTGCCGGAGCTGGAGGTCCACAGCGGACGGTACGAGACGGCCGTCGAGCAGGACCCGTTCACCGTCGCCGAGCACGCTCGTCAGGCGCTGCTGAGCGAGGCGCTGGACGCGGCGTGCGTGCCGCGGGACGTGGTGTCCGCGCAGGTGGGGGTCAACGCCAAGCGCCAGCACCGGCACTTCGGCAACTCGGCCGGGTCGCGGCAGCACCAGCACTTCCTGGAGACCGGTGTGCTGGTACTGGTGCTGGCCGCCGGGCACGGCGACGTGCAGCGGCGCAGCTACCCCAACTCCTTCCACGGCGACACGGCCGCGGCAGGCTGGGAGTTCGTGCTCGGGCGCGACCTCGTCGCCAACGCGGCGCGGGTGGGCGAGGAGGCGGTGGCGCTGCTGACCGCGCCGGTCGCGCCCTCCGGCACCGCCGACGTGGTGCTCGGCGGGCAGCAGATGTCGCTGCAGATCCACGAGTCCGCCGGGCACGCCCTGGAACTGGACCGGATCCTCGGCGACGAGGTCAACTTCGCAGGCACCTCGTTCATCGGCGTCGACGACGTCGGCTCCCTGCGCTACGGCTCCCCCGCCGTCACCATCACCAGCGACCCGACCGTCCCGGGCACCCGAGGCAGCTTCGCGTTCGACGACGAAGGCACGCCCGCCTGCCGCCGCACCCTGGTGGACGGGGGAATCGTGCGCGACACACTCTCCACCCTGGACTCCTCGGCGCGCGCGGGCCTGCCGCTCACCGGCGCCGCGCGCTCCGACGGCTGGGGCTACACCCCGGTGTGCTTCGCCACGCACGTCTACCTCGAACCCGGAACCGGCACGCTCGACGAACTGTGCGACCGCCTGGGTGAGGGCTTCTACGCCGAGGACAACCGGTCGTGGTCCATCGACGAGCGCCGGTGGGACTTCCAGTTCGGCACCGAGGTGGCCTACGAGGTGCGCGGCGGCAAACGCGGCAGGCTGCTGAAGAACTTCTCCTACGGCGGGACCACCCCGCGGTTCTGGGGCTCGGTCGAGGCGGTCGCCGACGACCTGCGGATCTTCGGCTACCCGTGCGGCAAGGGCGAGCCCAAGCAGTGGGGTTTCCTCAGCCACGGCGCGCCGTCCACATTGGTGCGTGGTGTGCGGATCGGGGTGGCGTGATGGGCTTCGCCGCTCCTGTCGAGCCCGCCCGCGCCACCGAGTTGCTCGCCGCGGCCGTGCGCGGGGCCGCCGCCGACCACGTCGAGGCCGCGCTGCTGGCGCGGGCCGGGGAGTACACCAGGTTCGCCGTTGAGCGGGTACACCAGCCGCAGGACATCACCGAGCAGCAGGTCGTGGTGCGCGCCGTGGTCAACGGGCACGCCGCGCGAGTCGCCACCAGCGCGCTCGACCGCGTGCCCGACGCGGTCCGCCGGGCGACCGCGATCGCCCGCGACCTCGACCACGCGGCGCCCGGCCCCGGCTCGGCGTGGACGCCCGAGAACGCCACCAATGACGATCACCTGCTCTGGCACGACGACACCGCCGCCTTCGACGCGTCCGAGCGGGTGACGATCGCCGCACACGCCATGGCGGAGGCGCGCCGGGTGGGCGCCACCGCGGCGGGCATGGTCGGCCGGGCCGTGACCCAGCTCGCCGTCGCCGCGAGCACCGGCGCGCTGCGGCACGTGGTGGCGACCGAGGCCACCGGCAGTCTCACGGTCGGCGACGGGGACGGCTCCGCGCACTGGGCGAACCTGCACCGGTCCCGCACCGAGCTGGGTCTGACCCCGGCGACGGTGGCGGACGTGGTGGCCCGTGCCGTGCGCACCCGCGGCCGGAAGCCACTGCCCGACGGCGTCTACACCGTCGTGCTGGGTCCCGAGGCCACCGGGGAGCTGCTCGGGTTCCTTGGCGTGCTCGGTTTCGACGGCGGTCTGGCCGAGGCGGGTGTCGGCGTGGCCACCGGGCCGGGGCGGCGGGTGGCCGCCGAGCCGGTCACGGTGGCCGACGACGCGTCGCACCCGTTCGGGCTGCCCATCCCGTTCGACGTGTCGGGCACGTCCAAGGCCGTGGTGCCGCTGCTGACCGCCGGACTGGTCGGTGCCGCGGTCGACGACCGGACCGGCCATGCCCACGTGGCGCGGGAGTCGCTGCCCGCCCCGGTCGCGGCGAACGTCGTGATGGCGCCCGGCCCGGACGACGACCTGGTCGCGGGCGTGGCGGACGGGCTCTACGTCGAGCGGTTCTGGTACACCCGGCTGGTCGACCGGCGGACGAGCACGATCACCGGCGTCAGCCGGGACGCGTGCTTCCGGATCGTGGACGGCGAGCAGACCGAGCCCGTGCGGGGTGCTCGGTTCACCCAGTCCGTGTTCGACCTGTTGTCCACAGTAGATGGTGTGGGGGCCGAGCTGCGGGCGCAGCCGATCATGAACGTGTGGAACGGGTCGGTCACCGCGCCCGCGATCCGCGCGCACGGCTTCCGGTTCGGTCCACGGTGATCCCGCGCAGCAACGCCGATCGGCTGCTGACCCAGATCCTGGTCGGCGAGGTCCGCCCGCCGCTCGGCGACCGTTTCGGCTACCGCGTCGACGCCGACGGGCAGCCGTTCCTGCTGCCCGGTATGGGTGGGGTCACCCTCGGTGTGCGGGTCGGCGACCCGGCCACGGGTCACGCCGCCGACCATCTCGAACCCGGCCTGTCGGTGTGGCACCCCGATCCGGCGGCCGACCACGCGCTGCAGTACCTGACGTGCGTCGGCAACGAGGTGACCGTGCTGATCGAGGGGCGCCCGAGGGGACGGGTCCTGGGGCAGCACGCCTCCGTGCTGGTGGACCTCGACGACGCGGCGGCGGTCGTGCCGGGCGATCGGGTGGCGATCCGGGCTCGCGGGCAGGGGCTGCGGCTGCTGGACCACCCCGAGGTCGGGGTGCGGAACCTCGACCCGGACCTGCTGCCGCGGCTGCCGGTGCAGACCGCGCCGGACGGGCGGCTGCGGGTGCGGGTCGCCGCCCGGGTGCCGTCGTCGGCGGTCGGCGCGGGGGCGGGGATGGTGTCGGAGTTCGCCAACACCGACCTCATGGGGGTCACCGACGTGCGGATCGGTGATCTCGTGGTGCTGCTGGACCAGGACCACCGCTTCGGCCGCGGTCACCGCGCCGGATACGTGGCGATCGGGACGATCAGCACCGGCGACTGTCGGTTGTTCGGCCACGGACCAGGACCCAGCACCCTGTTCACCGGTCCCGCCACGGCCTTCGACCTGGTCGACGACCCCGCCGCGAACCTCGGCGCCGCCTGGTGAACGCCCTGGTCCGGACCACCCTGCTCGGTGTGGTCGAGACGCCGCGACTGGGCGCCACCCCGCACCTGGTCGACCGGGACGGCGTGCCGTACGTGCCGACGGCGACCGGCGGCGTCGTGCTGGGACTGCGCCTGGGCGACGGCGTGTTCGACGTCGACGCCGACCACGCGGCGCCCGGTGTCACGCTCGTGCACCCCGACCCGGCCGCCTGCCACGCGTTGACGGCGTTCGCCTGTCTGGGCAACACGGCGGTGGTGCGTAGCGGGGACGCGCGCGGCGCGACCGGGCGGGTGCTGGGCAAACGCGAGGGTCGGGTGATCGTGGTGTACACACAGGACGTGCTGGCGCGGATGGTGCCCGGCGACCAGGTCGCGATCCACGCGCACGGCCAGGGTGCGGCGGGTTCGCTCAACGTCGACCCCGCGCTCCTGCCCGCCCTGCGCGGCCGGTCGGTGCGTGCTCGCGTGCCGTCGCACCTGGTGGGCAACGGGTTCGGGCGCCCGGCGCACCAGTGGGACCTCGACCTGCAGGTGGGCCCGGCGGAGGCGGCGCACTGGCGGCTGGGTGATCTGGTATGCATTGACGATGTCGACGTCCGGCACAACGCCGGGAGCAGGGAAGGGTGGTCGACCGTGGCGGTCCTGGTCCACGCAGGCAGCCCGCTGCCCGGCCACGGCCCCGGCGCGATGCCGGTACTGTGCGGACCGACCGCGGGGATCGACGTGCGGGTGGACCCCGACGGTCACGTGGGCGTGACGCCGGACCTGCTGGGGTGTCCCGGTGCCTGACCTGGAACACCTGTCCCTGCCCGACACGGTGCACCGGCTGCTGCGCACCCGCATCCTCAACAACGAACTGCCCTCGGGCACCCGTCTCATCGAGGCGTCGATCGCCGAGGACCTGGGCGTCAGCCGCGCGACGGTCCGCTCCGCCCTCGCCCGGCTGGCGGGTGAGGGCCTGGTCGAGATCAGCCCGCGCCGCCACAGCGTCGTGACGCGACTGTCCCACGAGGACATCCAGGACGCCTGCTACGCCCGCTATGTGTTGGAGGAGGGCGCGGTGCGGGCCGTGCTGGCCCATGGCGCGGCCGAGTTGGTCGACCCGCTCACCGAGTTGGTCGACCGGATGGAGCATGCCGCGCGCGACCGGGATCTGGCGGTGATGGTCGACCTGGACACGGCCTTCCACGGGAGTCTGGTGGCCGCCGCCCGCAAGCCGCGGTTGGCCCGGTTGTTCGCCGGGATGGACGCTCAGATGGGCGCGGTGATGCGGTCCTCGCTGGAGGAGCAGCACCTCGACCTCGCCGAGATGCCTCGCCTGCACCGGGACCTGGTGGACGCCCTGGCCGGTGGCGACCCGGCGATCGTCGCGTCCACGCTCTACCGGCACTACCTGCGCGAGGACTACGTGCTCTGAACTCCTCGTCTCCGCGCATCGTGGAGGTGGGTGGCCGGTTGATCGTGCCCGAGACACCACTAGTGGTGCGACTCAGAACGTCGACCGCGTCTCGACCCGCCCACGACGCGCCTGACGGCACCGCCGGAAACGACCAAGTACATCCAGTACGAGGCCGTCCCGGCGGCACCGCCAGCCACGCCGTGGACCCGCCGATACACGGCCGACGTTCTGAGTCGCACCACTAGTAGCCCAGGTCCGGCCGGTACAGGTTGTGCAGGGGTGTGCCGTCCAGCCAGCGGCGGAGGTTGTCGCAGAAGAGGGTGGTGATCAGGGCGTTCTCGTCGGCGGCGGTGGAGGCGGAGTGCGGGGAGATGATGACGTTGGGAAGGTTCCACAGTGGGGAGTCGGGAGGTAGCGGCTCGACGGTCGCCACGTCCAATACCGCACCGCGCAGGGCGCCCGTGGCGAGGGCGGTGGTCAAGGCCGGTTCGTCGATGACCTGGCCGCGGGCGATGTTGATCACCACCGTGTCCGGCTTCAGCGCGGCGATCTCGGCGGCACCCAGGAGGCCCTCGGTGTCGGGGGTGAGCGGGCAGGCCAGGACGACGGCGTCCACGGTGGGCAGGATCGGGCCGATCGCGTCGAAGTGGACCACCGTGGCGACGCCGGGGGCGGTGGCGGTGCCGCCCGGGCGGACCGCGCCGATCACCTCGACGCCGAGACCGGCCAGCACGGCGGCGGTGTGGCGGCCGACCGCACCCAATCCGACCACCAGTACACGTCGGCCTGCGAGGGTCCGGCTCGTGTAGCGGGTCCAGCGGTGTTCGGCCTGCCACGCCTTGAGCCGGGGCACGTCCTTGACGAAGTGCAGCAGGCCCGTCAGCACGAACTCAGCCAACGGCACGGCGTGCACCCCGGCGGCCGTGGTCACCGCGACCTTCGACAGGTCCAGTGGGTACTGGTCGGTGAACCGCCCCAGGCCCGCGCTCGTGGCCTGGAGCCAGCGCAGGCGCGGGAAGTCCTCGTTGACCCGTGAAGGGGCGCGGCGGTCGAAATCGAACGCCACCTCGGCCGTCGAGGTGAGGGCGGACCATCGGGCCCGTTGCTCGTCGGTCAACTCCGGCAGGACACCGACGTGGTCGCCTTCGTAGCGCGGTACGGGCAGCAGATCCGGCTCGTACAGCACGTCCACGCGCGGGTCGACCGCCGCGATGCGGTCGACCAGGTCGGGTTCCAGCGGTGAGCAGATCACGACCCTGGTCACGAGGCCACCGCCGCGTTGGTGAGTGCGTCGGCCATCCGGTCCAGGGCGGCCGCCCAGCCGGTCTCCTCGCGGGCGTAGCAGACCCGGAACCGGCCGTGGCCGGATGGCCCGAACTGGTACCCGGGGCTCACGATCACCCCGGCCCGCTCCTGCAGCACCCGCGCCACCCGGACGTCGTCGAGGCCGAGTGCGGAGACGTCCGGCCACAGGTAGGCGGTGCCCGCGCCGGGACGCACCAGCAGGCCATCGACCCGGCGCAGCCGGGCCACGCTCAGTTCCCGCAGCGCGGCCAGTTCGGTGCGGCGGGTGCGGACGAACTCGACGTCGTCGACCAGCCAGTGGGTCAGCACGTGTTGGGAGTACGCGGGGGCGCGCAGGCACGAGATCGCCATGACCTGTTCGATCGCGTCGACCACCGGGGACGGGCCGATCGCGACGCCCACCCGGTAGCCGCTCAGCGACTCCGTCTTCGACCCGCCGAGCAGGGTCACCGTCCGCTCCGCCATCCCCGGTTCCGCCGCGAGATGGGTGAACGGGACGTCGTCGTAGACCAGCCTGCAGTACAGCTCGTCGACGACCACGAGGAAGTCGTGCCGCACGGCGAGCGCGGCCAGTCCGCGTACCGTCTCCGGGGTGTACACGGTGCCCGTGGGGTTGTTCGGGTTGGAGGTGAGCACCAGCTTCACGCCCTCGCGGGCCACGGTCTCCAGCGCGGCCAGGTCCAGCTGCGGTCCGGCGGGGTGCTCGACCATGCCCACGCGCACCACCCGGGCGCCCAGGAACCGCAGCATCCGTTCCACGAACAGGTACTCCGGGTCCGCCAGCGCCACCATGTCGCCGGAGTCGACCAGGGCGCTGAGCGTGGCGAACAGGCCGCCCTGGGTGCCGGTGGTGATGATGATCTCGCGGTCCGGGTCGACGTCGACGCCGAGCAGTCCGGACACCGACCGCGCGCATGTCGCACGTACGGCCGCGTTGCCGCGGTAGCCGGTGTAGGCGAGTTCGCCGTCGCTTGCCGCGGCGGTGAACGCGGTCAGTGCCCAGGGCGGTGGGGGGAAGCGGACCGTGTCGAAGTGGGTGGTGTCCAGCAACCCGTGGCCCGCGCCGTCCAACCGCAGTCCCAGGTCCGCCTCCCGCACGGACACGCCGAGCGTGTCGGCCCGTTCCGGCAGGTGCGTCCGCAGCACCCGCCGGGATTCCACGGTGTCACGGGTTGCCGCCATGTCGGTGTCTCCCTCTGGTGTCGAGTGGTTCAGGTGGTTCACGGCCGCGCCCAGTGGCAGGCCACGCCGTCCAGCAGCGCGGGCACCTCCCCGGAGCACCGGGCGCGTTGCGTGTCGGTCAACTCGCCCAGGTAGGTGGGGCACCGGGTGCGGAACCGGCAGCCCGACGGCGGGTTCACCGGGCTGGGCACGTCGCCGGTCAGCACGATCCGCTCGCGGGCCCGTTCCTTGCGCGGATCGGGCAGCGGCACCGCCGAGACGAGTGCGCGCGTGTACGGGTGGCGCGGGTGGTCGAACACCGGGTCGCGGTCCCCGGTCTCCACCACCCGGCCCAGGTAGAGCACGGCCACGCGGTCGGCGATGTGGCGCACCACCGACAGGTCGTGGGCGATGAACAGGTACGCCAGGCCCAGCGAGTCCCGCAGGTCCTCCAGCAGGTTGATCACGTCGGCCTGCACCGACACGTCGAGGGCGGACACCGGTTCGTCGAGCACCAGCACACGGGGCCGCAGGGCCAGGGCGCGGGCGATCCCGATGCGCTGGCGCTGCCCACCGGAGAACTCGTGCGGGTAGCGCTCGGACCGCGCCCCCGACAACCCCACCGACCGCAGCAGCTCCAGCGCGCGGGCCCGCGCCTCGCGGCGGCCGGTCCCGTTGACCCGCAACGGTTCCGCGACCAGGTCGGCCGCGGTCATCCGCGGGTCCAGCGAGTTCATCGGGTCCTGGAACACGATCTGCAGGTCCCGGGCGTGCCCGCGGCGCGCCAGGGGTTCACCGTCGAGCAGCAGCCTGCCGCCGGTCGGCTGCTCCAGGGACATCAGCAGTTTCGCGATGGTCGACTTGCCCGACCCGGACTCGCCGACCAGGCCCAGCGTCTCCCCCGTCGACAGGTCGAACGACACGTCGCACACCGCGTGCAGCTCGCCCCGGTCGCGGCGGAACAGGCCTGCGCCGCGCACCCGGTAGTGCTTGACCAGTCCGGCCGCGGTGACGATCGGCGTGGCCTGTCCGGCCACCGGCGTGTCCGGCGACGGGGGCGCGGGGCGTGGCGGGAACACGTCCTGCGGGCGTTTGTCGACGAGATCGGCGCTGAAGTGGCAGGCGGCCAGGTGTTCGCCGTCGACCGGCGCCAGCGGCGGTTCCTCGGTGCGGCAGAGATCGGTGGCAAGCGGGCACCTCGGCGCGAACGCGCACCCCGTGATCGGCCGGTCCAGCGCGGGCGGGGTGCCCGCGACGGGTGTCAGCCGCACGTCCCGCGCGCCGTCGAGGCGGGGCAGGCTGCCCAGCAACCCCAGGGTGTAGGGCATGCGCGGGGCGTAGAAGACCTCCTCGACCGTGCCGGACTCCACGACCTTGCCCGCGTACATCACCACCACCCGGTCCGCCTGCCCGGCGACCACCCCGAGATCGTGGGTGATGAGCACGGTCGCCGCGCCGGTCTGCTCGCGGGCGGTGCGCAGCGCGTCGAGGACCTGGGCCTGGATGGTGACGTCCAGCGCGGTGGTCGGCTCGTCGGCGATGATCACGTCCGGGTCGTCGGCCATGGCGATGGCGATGACCACGCGCTGGCGCATCCCGCCGGAGAACTCGTGCGGGTAGTCCGCGACCCGTTCGCGCGCGTTGGGGATGCCGACCAGGTCCAGCAGCGCGATCGCGCGCTCGACGGCCTCCTCGCGGCCCAGGCCGGGGTGGTGCGCCCGAACCGCCTCGGCGACCTGGAACCCCACCGAGTAGACGGGGTTCAGCGCGGAGAGCGGGTCCTGGAACACCATCGCCACGGAGCGGCCGCGCACCGAGGCCAGCTCGTCGTCGCGCAACCCGAGCAGTTCGCGGTCACGGAACCGGACCGATCCGCCGACCCGCGCGCCGGGAGGAAGCAGCCCCATCACCGCCAGCGCGGTCGCGGACTTGCCGCAACCGGACTCGCCGACCACGCCGAGCACCTCCCCCGGGCGCAGCGACCAGGACACCCCGCGCACGGCCGTCACCCGGCCGCGCTCGTCGGGGAAGGACACGGTGAGGTCGTGCACGCCGAGCACCTCGGTCGTCGCCTGCCGGGTCATCGCCTGCTCCGGGACCTGGTGTTGTCGAAGGCGTCGCGCAGCCCGTCGCCGATGAAGTTGACGCTCAGCGCGATGAGCACGATGAACAGGCCGGGGAAGTAGAACAGCCACGGCCGGGTGGACACCGCGGTCTGGTTCTGGCTGACCAGCAGCCCCAGCGAGGTGTCCGGCGGGCGCACCCCGAAGCCGATGAACGACAGCGCCGTCTCGGCCAGGATCGCGACCGCGACGATGATGGTCACCGCGACGATGATCGTGCCGAGCGCGTTGGGCAGCACGTGCCGGAAGATGATCCGCCACGAGCCCGCGCCGAAGGTGCGGGCGGCGGCGATGAACTCGCGCTCGCGCAGCGACAGCACCAGACCGCGCACCAGCCGGGCGACATAGGGCCAGGTGAGGGCGGCCAGCACCAGGCCGATCAGCAGCCAGCCCTGACTGGAGCCGCCGACGTTGTCGGCCAGCACGGCCGCCACCGCGATCGCGGGGAAGATCAACACCAGGTCGGCGACGCGCATCATCAGCGTGTCGACCTTGCCGCCGTGCAGCCCGGCCACCGCGCCCCACACGCTGCCGAACACGCCGGACACCGCCGCCACGAACAGCGCGATCTCGACCGACCGCTGCGTGCCGCGCAGCACCTGGGCCAGCAGGTCGTAGCCGGTGGCGTCGGTGCCGAACGGGTGCCGGGCCGACGGCGGCTGGGAGTTGTCGGGGGTGTACACGTCGTAGGAGTAGTGCCACAGCGCGCCGCCGACGAACGCCAGCAGCACCAGCAGCACGAACACGACCAGGCTGGCGGTGGCGAGCCGGTGGCGCCGGAACCGGCGCCCCACCAGCCGCCACCGGGGCGTGGCGACCGGTACCTCGCCGCCCGCCCGCGTGATCTCAACCAAGGCGAACCCTCCTGTCCAGCACGGCGTAGAGCAGGTCGGCGACGAGGTTGAACACCACGACGATCACCGACACCAGCAGCAGCCACGCCATCACCGCGTAGATGTCCTTGTCCCGCACCGCGGACAGCAGGAACGAGCCCATGCCGCGCCACTGGAACACGGTCTCGGTGACCACCGCGCCGGAGAACAGCACGGCCAGGTCCAGTGCCACGACCGTGGTCAGCGGCACCAGCGCGGTACGCAACGCGTGGCGCACCAGCACCTTCCGCCGCTTGATCCCCTTGGCGCGGGCCAACCGCACGTAGTCGCTGTCCTGCACCTCGATCATCGAGGACCGCACGAACCGGCTCCACGGCGCGAACGCGGTCATCGCCAGCACGATGGTCGGGAGCACCAGGTGGCCCAGCACGTCCGACACCGTCGGCCAGAACCCGGTCGGCGGTGGGATGGCGGCCTCGCCGACCGTGTAGACCAGGGTGGACCCGGTGGCCTGGTTGAGGTCGATCGCCTGCTGCTTGAGCAGGATCGCGAACCAGAACGCGGGCATCGACAGCAGCAGGAACCCGATGGCGGTGAACACGTAGTCCACCGCGGAGTACCGCTTGACCGCGCTGACCACGCCGATCACCAGGGCCAGGATGAGCGCCAGCAGCACGGCGAGGGTCACCAGGCGGGCCGAGACCCACAGCCGGGGCCAGATCTCCGCGCCGATGTCGATCTTCTTGACCGACGGGCCCCAGTCGCCGCGCACGATGCCGCTCAGCCAGTGCCAGTACCGTTCCAGCACCGGCTGGTCGAGCCGCATCCGGTGCGCCTCGGCGTCCAGGACCGCCCTGGGCACCGGCGGCTGCTTGGCCTTGAGGTCGCCGAGCGGGTCGCCGGACGCGCTGACCATGACGAACGTGATGAACGAGCCGACCAGCACGATCGGGACCGCGTGCAGCAACCGCCGCAGCACGTAAGCCAACATCGCTGCCTGCCTTCCCCTGGGTGGCGCGGGTCCGGTGACCCGCGCCACGCGTCAGCCGGTGATGCCCCACTCGCCGCCGTTGTAGGGCGGCCCGAAGTAGGTGCCGTTGGCCCGGACGTTGACCAGGTTCGCCTTGTACACCAGCAGATCCGGCACCTGGTACAGCGGCAGGATGTAGGCGTCCTCGGTCAGTTGCGCGTCCACCCCGTCGAGGTAACCGGCGACCTGGGTCTCGTCGGTGGCGCGCAGCGCCTTGGCGAGCAGGTCGTCCACGACCGGGCTGGAGTAGCCGCCGAAGTTCAGGCCTGCCTTGGTCATGAACGCCTGCGAGTACTGGGAGGCGAGGAATGTCTGCCCGATCCAGCCCATCGCGAACAGGTCGAAGTCCTTGCCCGCCTGGTGGGTCACGGTCGCGCCGACCGAGTCGGTGGTCTGCACGTCCACCGTCACGCCGAGCTTCTTGGCGGTGTCGGCGAACAGTTGGCACACCGTCTGCAGGATCTGGTTGTTCTGGATGTAGCGCATGGTCAGCGTCGGGACCGGGGTGCCCCGGGGGTCGATCAGCCTGCCCGCGTCGATCTTGTAGCCCGCGTCGGTGAGGATCGAGGTGGCCTTGGCGACGTCACCGGTGCCCAGGGTGCCCAGGTTGTCCTGGTACCCGGGCTGCTGCGGCACGTAGATCCGGTTGCGCAGCGGTTGGGCGTCGGAGGTGAGCTGGCCGACGGTCTTGCCGATGGTCTGCTTGACGTCCATCGCGGTGAACAACGCCTTGCGCAGCACGGGATCCTGCATGGCGGGGTTGTTCAGGTTGGGCAGGATCATCTGTTTGCGCAGCCCCTGCACGAGCTGGTATTTCACGCCGCTGAGCGCCTGCACGTTGCGCAGCAGGTCGACCTGCGGGTCGGGGTTGATGATCTGGACCTCGTTGTTCTGCAGCGCGGGCACCTCCTGCGAGGTGTCGGTGATGACGCGGAACACCAGGCTGTCCAGTGTGACCGGCTTGCCCCACCACTTCGGGTTGGGCACGAGCGTGGCGGCCTGGTTGGTCTCCCAGGACTTGAACATGAACGGGCCGCCGGACCAGTCGGGGAAGGAGTCCTTGTAGCGGAACCCGTCGTTGAACGACTTCGCCAGGCCCTCGGGGGTGCCGTCGTCGCCGAGCTTGCGGGCGACGTGCGCGGGCAGGATCGGGCCGAACAGCGACTTCCAGTCGCCGAACGGCTCGCTCAGGGTCACCGTGACCGTGCGCCCGTCGTCCGTGCCGACCAGGGAGGTGATGTGGTCGTAGCCCATAGTGGAGGCGGCCTCGCACTTCGGGCACACCTTGGGGTCGGAGGCGCGTCGGACGTAGTCGAAGTCGGCCGCGGTGATCGGGGTGCCGTCGTTCCACACCGCATCGGGGTTGATCCTGTACACCAGCGTCTGCGGTGCCGTGCCGGTCTGTTCGGCGCTGACCAGCAGGTCCTTGTTGAGCTCGACGGTCTTCAGGTCGGGCAGGGTGACGAACGGGGCCGGGTCGTAGACGTCGGCGACCAACTGGGTGGCCACGCCGATGTCGGCGCCGAGCGGGTTCCAGTCGACGATGTTGCGTTCCAGGACGTAGGTGATCGTGCCGCCCTGCCGCGCCGTACCGGTGTTGACCGTGTTGGCCGCGCCCGTGACCA
Source organism: Actinokineospora enzanensis DSM 44649 (assembly GCF_000374445.1). Lineage (GTDB taxonomy): Bacteria > Actinomycetota > Actinomycetes > Mycobacteriales > Pseudonocardiaceae > Actinokineospora > Actinokineospora enzanensis. The sequence goes on from NZ_KB894403.1 coordinate 295,444, forward strand.
GGTTGCCCGTGTCGCCGCCGCCCCCCGGGGTACCCGCGGAACAGGCGGTCACCACCGCGGCGACGGCGAGGACGGCGGAAATCTTTCGACCTTTCATGCTGCTCCACATCTCTCAACGATGGGGCGGATCGAGGTCACCAGAGTGAACAGGCGAGTTCGCGGGAATGGCAAGCAACAATCGGTGAAGCCCCCTGTTAAGACCTGCTAATCGCGGTCCGACCTGGGCATGTGCGCTTCAAGCAAACGTAACCGGCGGCGTTGTCGAACTCTGTCTTGTGCTTCGCGATCGGGTCTGCGCAGAATCCGCCCACCGAATGTTCAGCGCAATGGACGTCAGGAGGGAAATATGCCGACACTCGCGGAGACGATCGAGTGGAGCGATCACCCGGTCGCCTCGTCACTGGCCTACGGCACCGTCGACGTGCGGATCGGGACGGTCGGGCACGGCGGTCCGGTCGGGTTGGTCGTGGCGAGCGTGCACGGCGACGAGGGACCCTGGGGCACCCTCGCGGTCAACCGGCTGCTGGCCTCCGTGCGGCGGGAGGAACTGCTCGGCACGCTGCGGGTGGTGCCCGTGGCGCACCCGTTGGCCACCGAGGCCGACGCCCGCCAGACCCACCTGGACCTGCTCGACCTCAACAGCTCCTTCCCCGGCGACCCCGGCGGCTCGCACACCCAGCGGCTGGCCGCGGTGCTGGCCGAGCACGCGGTCGACGGCGCCGACGTGGTGCTCGACGTGCACGGCGGCGGCAGCTGGAACATCAACTGCTTCACCTACCGGTTCCCCGGCAGCGAGCACGTGGCCGAGTGGATGGGCACGCCGCTGATCCTCGACGGCCCCGACCGCGCGTCCAGCCTCACCGGGCACGCCCGGGTGCGCGGCGCGGTCGCGGTGTGGATCGAGATGGGCGGGCGCGGCGAGTACGAGGAGGACAGAGCCGCCACGGTCACCCGTGGCCTGCGCCGGGCCCTGGGCAAGGCAGGCGTGCTGACCGAGGCCGACCTGCCCGACGAGCCGGGCACGCCCGCCACCGGCAAGCTGCCCCTGTCGACCTCCCGACCGGGCATCTACCGGCCGGTGCTGCGCGAGTCGGCGCTGGGCACCGTGGTCGAGCAGGGCACGGTCGTCGGCCACCTGCTCGACCCGGTGTCCAACGAGGTGCTGGAGACCTTCCGCGCGCCGTTCCCGCGCACCGCGCTCGCCCTGCTGCGCCCCACCCTGGCCCGGATCGAGTCGCCCGGCCAGGTCGTCGCCCTCGTCGCCGAGATCGTTTAGGAGAGCCAGGATGATCGACCCCACCGGCCGGTTCGCCATCGTGGCAGGCAACGCCGAGGACATCGGCCACGCCGTCGCCCGCGAGCTGGCCGCCGCGGGCATGACCGTTGCGGTGCTGTGCGACCAGGCCAACGCCGTGCGCGCGCTGGCCGAGGAAGTGCCGTCCGTGCACGCGTTCGTCACCGACTTCACCGACGCCGACGTGCTGCGCGCCGCCGCCGAGGATGCGGTGCGGCGGTTCGGCACGCCACGGCTGGTCGTGCACAACTCGGCGGTGTTCCGCGAGGTCCCCGTGCTGGAACTCGGCGTCGCGGCGTTCAAGGCCGAGTCCGACGCCATTCTGCAGAGCGCGTTCGTGCTCGCCAAGGCCGTCTGGCCGCACATGGTCGAGGCGCGCGACGGCAGCATCGCGTTCGTCTCGTCGGGCTCGGCGCTGTCCGGGTTCGCGAACGAGGCCGCATACGTCGCGGGCAAGCACGGGCAGGAGGGGCTGATGAAGGTGCTCGCCCTGGAAGGCAAGGAGCACAACGTCGCCGCCAACACCATCACCACCGGCGCGCCGATCGACGGTCCGCTCGCGTACACCTACACCGATGCCATGCGCGCGGTGATGGTGCCGCCATCGCGGCTGGCGCCCGCGTTCGCGTTCCTGGCGGGCATCGACGCGGACTTCGCCACCGGCCAGCGGTTCAACGCCTTCCAGCTCTCCGAGGCCATCCGAGTCACCCGGGAAGGGGTGTCCGCGTGATCGACATCAACGGCAAGGTGGCGTTCCTGACCGGCGCCGCCGAGGGGCTGGGCCGCGAGATCGCCCGTGAGCTGGTAGCGGGCGGCATGCGGGTGGCGATGATGGACGTGCAGGAGGCGAAGCTGACCGCGCTCGCCGACGAGCTGCGGTCGACCGGCGCGGACGTCCTGCCGATCACCGTGGACATGGCCGACCCGGTGGCCACCGCGGCCGCGGTCGAGACGGCGTTGGCGCACTACGGGACGCCTCGGGTGCTGATCCACAACGCCGCCGTGCTCAAGGAGGTGTCCATGGTGGACGTCACCTTCGACGACTGGCGGCGCGAGGTGGACATCATCCTCGGCGCGGCCTACGTGCTGACGAAAACCGTGTGGCCGCACATGGTCCGGGCGCGGGACGGCAGCATCGTGTTCCTGTCGTCGGGGTCGGCGCTGTTCGGCTTCGTCAAGGAAACCGCGTACACGCCCGGCAAGCACGCGCAAGAAGGACTGATGAAGGTGTTGTCCTTGGAAGGCAAGGAACACAACATCGCGGTCAACACGACGTCCACCGGCCGTCCTATTGATACGCCGATGTCGGACTCCCACTACACGGAGGAAATGCGGATCGGCATCGTGCCGCCATCGCGGCTGGCGCCCGCGTTCGCGTTCCTGGCGGGCATCGACGCGGACTTCGCCACCGGACAGCGGTTCAACGCCTTCCAGCTCTCCGAGGCGATCCGGGTGACCCGCGGATGATCCCTCCCGCGGGCCACTACCAACCGTTCGTCCGCGCGGGCGACACCGTCTACGTGTCCGGCCAGGTGCCGCGCCTGCCTGACGGGTCCTACCAGCCCGCCGACGTGGCGACCGAGACCACGCTGACCCTGGACAACCTCGCCGTCGTCGTGCGCGCGGCGGGCGGCGACCAGACCTGCGTGGTCAAGGTGACCGCCTACCTGACCGACGCGGCGGACTTCGCCGAGTTCGACCGGGCCTACGCCGCCCACTTCGGCGAGTGGAAACCGGCCCGCACGACGGTCGTGGTCGGGCTGCGGTCGGTCAAGGTCGAGGTGGACGCGGTACTGCACCTGCCGTCGGCGGGCGATGGCGGAGCGTGACAGTTGCCCGGATCGTGTCGGTGTTGTGCCAGGATGACCCCAGGCGGCGGGTACGGAGAGTGAGGTGACGCGGGCGTGCTGACGGTGAGCCTGGCGGGGCTGCGCGCGATCGACGCCCTCGCCACCCACGGGTCCATGACGGCCGCCGCCAGCGCGCTGGGCTACACCCCCTCCGCGATCTCCCAGCAGATCGCCCGGCTCAGCCGGGACGTGCGCCAGCAGCTCGTCGAACACCAGGCGGGCCGCACCACGCTGACCCCGGCGGGCCGGGTCCTCGCCGAGTCGGCAGGCCGGATCGTCATCGAGCTGGAAAGCATGAACGCCGAACTCCAGGCGCAGGCCGACACCGTCACCGGCACTCTCACCATCGCCGCCTTCCCCACCGCCGCCCGCGGCGTCCTGCCCGCCGCCCTGCGCGAGCTCGCCGACACCTGGTCCGCGCTGTCCCTGCGGCTGATCGAGGCCGACTCGCACCGCGCCGTCGAACTCGTCGCCCGCGGCACCGCCGACCTCGCCGTCGCCCACGACTGGATGGCCATCCCACTGTCCCTGCCCGAGGGCCTGCAGGCAAGGCACATCGGCGACGACCTGTCCGATGTCCTCGCCCACCACGCCCACCCCCTGGTCGACCGCCCGTCGGTCGACCTCGACGAGCTGCGCGACGAGTCCTGGCTGCACGAACCCGGCTCGGTCGCGCACGACTTCCTGATCAACGCCTTCCACCGCACCCCCAGCCCCACCCGCTTCACCCACATCGTCAGCGAGTACGCCAGCCAGATCCAACTCGTCGGCGAGGGCCTCGGCCTGGCCCTCGTCCCCCGCATGGGGCGCGGCAAGCTCCCCCCGACCGTCCGCCCCCTCGCCGTCCGCTCACCCCCGATCCGCCGCATCTACGGCGTCTGGCGCCTGCCCACCGGCCGTCGCCCCGCGATCACCGCCGCGCTCACCGTCCTGAACTCCGTCTGTACCCGACTGGAACACGACTGAGGCCCGGTCGGGGCCGAAGTAGTCGTGCCGGGCGGTGGTCGGTTTCGGGCTCGGCCGTGATGACCGCGAAGCTGCCGGTGGCAACGCATACACTCCGCGTCGTGATCCGGATGGGCGATCGGGGGCCGCGGTGAGCGGGGACAGGGTGTTGGTGGCCGGGGCGAGCATCGCGGGGCCCGCGTTGGCCCATTGGCTGCGGCGGCGGGGGGCCGAGGTGACCGTGGTGGAGCGGGCTCCCGGGTTGCGTCCTGGCGGGCAGGCGGTGGACGCGCGCGGGGTGGCCAAGGAGGTCATCCGACGAATGGGGCTGGACGCGGCCGTGCGCGCGGCCTGCACGGACACCGCGGGCGCGTACACAGTGGACGTCGACGGGAACGTGCTGGAGACCTACCGCGCCGACGACGACGGCGGTGACGGGCTCATCGCGGAGATCGAGATCCTGCGCGGGGACCTGTCGCAGGTGCTCTACGACGACACCCGCGACGGCGTCGAGTACGTCTTCGACGACCGGATCGCCGAGCTCGTCCAGGACGCGGACGGGGTCGACGTGACCTTCACCAGTGGCGACCGGCGGCGGTTCGACCTGGTGGTCGGCGCGGACGGGCTGCACTCGACGCTGCGTGCGATGGTCTTCGGGCCGCGCGAAAGGTTCGTCCGCCACCTCGGGCTCGTGTTGGCCTTCTACAGCGTGCCCAACGAGTTCGGGTTGGACCGTTGGTTCCTTGATTACCAGGACCACGAGTCCGCCCGGTCCGCGGGCCTGCGGCCGATCAAGGACGCCACCCGGGCGATGGCGGTGTTCTCCTTCCCCGCGGCCGACTTCGACATCGACCACCGCGACGTCGACGGGCAGAAACACCTGCTGCGCGAGCGGATGGCCGGTCTGGGCTGGTCGACCCCGCGCATCCTCGCGCATCTGGACGACGCCCCGGACTTCTACCTCGACCAGGTGGCCCAGGTGGTGATGGACCGCTGGTCGGACGGACGGGTGGCGTTGATCGGCGACGCGGCGTTCAGTCCGTCCCCGATGTCCGGGGCGGGCACCGGGCTGGCCCTGGTCGGCGCCTACCTGCTCGCAGGCGAACTGGCCGCCGCCCAGTGGGACCCCGCGGTCGGGTTCGCCGCCTACGAGGCCCGCATGCGCACGTTCGTCGAGGCCAACCAGGAGATCGGCAGGCTGCACGCGCAGAGCCGGGCCATCCCCCGACCGGACGACGAGCCTGCCGAAGAACCCGACATGGCGGCGTTCACCGCGCTGATCGACCGCGCGCTCAACGGAGTCGACCTCCCCGACTACGCCGGACTGCCCGACTCCAGGCCCTCGGCGTCACCGACCACGCCGTAGGGTCACCACGTTCGCGCCGACCGCACACGCGGATCCGGAGACCGACCATCGTTCGCCCAGGGATGGACCGAGGAGTCTTTTGCCTGCCTTCCTGAACGAGCTGACTTCGTGGTGGTCAACGACCCGTCGTCCGGGAGCGTCATGGTCCGGCGGCCGCGGAATCCGGGTGACATGTCCCGGTGCAGCTTGCCCTGCAGGTACACCTGCGCGCCGCCGATCGCCCTGACCAGCACGCCTGCCGCGACGAGCACCGCGATGCCCGCCGCCGGGGTCGAGGGCGCGCGCCCGGCGACCAGTTCGTCGAGCAGGAGACTGACCGCCCATGCCGCCGCCACGGGCGCGGCACCGTCCACCATGGTCAACAGCAGCACGACGCACAGCGTTCGCGGCGACGCCGACCACGCCGGCCGGACGGCCGACCGGGCCCGCCGCAGGGTCCAGGGGGATGAGCACCGGCGTCACATCACCCGACCGGGTCGTGATAGCCGCCTCCGGGGCAGGCAAGGGAGCGGTCGTGGATCAGGCGGACCGCTAGCTCGCCTTGCCGAAGGCGGTGATCACCGCGTCGCCGACGGAGCCCGGTGAGGAGTCGGCCGGTGCGCGGGTCTCGTCCGGGACCGGGGTGAAGCCCTTGCGGCCGCCCTCGTTGCGCTGGGGGGTCACCTCGATCCCGCCCGGGCCGCGGAAGACCTCGACCGACCTCGTGCCCTTGGTGTAGGCGGCGTAGGTGGTGACGCCGAACGCGTCGAGCAGGGGTTGGCTGGGTTTGCTGCCCCGGACCGGGTCGTCGAGGCCGGTTCGGGAACGGTCCAGGGCGTCGGTGACGGAGGCGCCGAGCCGCTCGAAATCGGCGGTGGCGGGCAGGCGGACCGGTTGCCCGTCCAGGACCCACATCCCGGAACGGGACTGCGAGTAGGTGATGACGACGTACTCCCCCTGCCGGAGGTCGACCCCCACCAGTTGCTCGCTCACGGGACCTCCGAGATGATCACTCGCACGTTCTTCGCCGCCGCGTACTGGCGCAGCTGGGTGAGGATCGCGCGCTGGGCGGGCGAGGCGACACCCGGTTGGATGGCGACCTGCAGGACTCGGTCGGTGACCTGGCTGGACCGGATCACTGTACCGTCGAAGGTGGCACCGTTGAATCCGGCGACCTTGTCCACGTACCCCTCCAGCCTGGACGCCAGCGCGCCGGTGTTCTGGTAGGTGGCCGCGGTGAGGTCGACGCTCTTGATGCTGGTGGCCACGCCGTGCTCGAACTTGTCGATGGTGGGGAAGCTGCGCGGCAGGTTGCCGCCCAGCCGGGCCTCGATCTCCAGACCCCGCTCGGACCAGCGCAGGGTCCACGCGCTGAGCCCTTCGAATGCGTCGTCGACGGCGGTCCTGCCGACGCCGGGGATCTTGCTCACGACCGCGGCGACGGCCTTGCTGAGCCGGGCGCCCAGGATGACCTTGAGCCGCTGCGCGGCCTCGGCGACCCGACCGAGCACCGTGCCGACCGTGCGGGCGATGGTCCCGCCGATCTCGACGAGCGTCTCGATGATCTTGCCGATCCGGGTGGCGGTGGCCGCGATCCTGGCCGCCTCGGCCGCCTGCGCGGCACCCTCGGCGATGCCCGCGGTGAACAGTCCGGCTACCGCGCCCGCCGCCTCGATGCCGACCGTCCACTCGGCGAGGCTGACCAGCTCGTCCTCGATGTCGTGGTGCGCCTTCTCGATCTGCCCGGCGAGGTCGGTGCAGCTCGTTGCCAGGTCGCGGCAGGCGGCGGCGACCGTGCCCATGTTCTCGCCGAGGCCCTGGCAGACCACGGTCGCGTCGTGCACCTCCGGCGACTGCTGGCCGGAGATGGCCGAGACGGCGGCGGGGACGTGGCCTGCGGCGGCGTCGAGCGCGCCCGCGGCGGTGGTCCACGCCTGGGCGGCCCGGCGCAGCCTGCCGGGGTCGCCGTCGGGCCAGACATAGCCGACGGTGTGCTCCACCAGCCACCAGAGCGCGGGTGGACCGACCGAGCCGCCGCGCGCGGAGGGCAGGTCGGCGAGTGGTTCGGGGGTGGGGGTGTAGATGGAGTCGTCCGGGGCCGTGGCGGCGGGCTTGCCCGCGTTGGACGAGTCCTCGGCCTGACCGTGGTTGAACCCGCTCTGCTGCAGGAGCGCGGCGAGGGTCGTCGAGGCGGTGGCGAGGTCGCCGACGAGGGCGTGCACGGTCTTGGCGGCCTCGTCGTAGGAGTCGGCCCAGGTGCTGCCCGCGGGGTCGGCGCCCGCCATCCCGCCCTGTCCGGACAGGCCGGACTCCAGGTCGGCGCGAGCCTTGGACAGCGCGGCGTGGATGTCGACGCCGAACACCCTGCTGGCGGCCTCGTAGGTGTCGGTGTCGACCTTGATGGGTCCGGTCATCGCAGCTGTTCCCACATCCTGGCGTTCGCGGTGGCCGCGTCGGTGTAGTTGCCGCTCGCGGTCCTGGCGATCTCGCGCATGGCGGTCAACGCCTCGCGCATCTTCCCGGCGCCGCGTTTCCATTCCTCGTGCGCGAGGCGGTGTCGGTCGGCGGCGTCGCCGGACCAGGTGGCGTGCAGCTGGTCGACCCGCTTGTCCGCGTCGTCGAGCGCGGCCTGCAGGTGGGTGTCGAACCGGCTCACCTCGTCGACGACGTGGTCGAGGTGGGCGGGGTCCACGCGGAACTCGACCATCTACAGACCCGCCCCGGAGCCGGTGATCCGGTCGGCCGCGTCCTGCTCGTTCGCGGTGTACGCCCGCTCGGTCGCCGACAACAGTCGTGACATGTCCTTCAGACCGTCGACGACCTCGTCCGCGCCGTCCCGCCAGTCCTGCCAGGCATCGGCGAACGCCGCGGCCGCGGGGCCCTGCCAGCCGCCGGAGAACAGTTCATCCACTTCGGACTGCAGGGTGCCCAGCGCGGTCCGCACCTCGTCGTCGACCTGCGCCAGCATGGCCGCGCAGTAGCGCAGCTCCTCCGGTGTCGCGTCGTATCCCGCCGTCATCGCACACCCCTCCGGACAGCTCCGCCGTTCCTCGACCGGCAGCGACGAACATTAGCAACCCGCGCCCAGGCCGTGACCATTTTTGCTCGATTTCGAAAAGCAAACCGAGGTAAATTCGGTCGAAGCGGAAAATTGGATCCGCTGCCCGAGGAGTGAGTCGGAGCTATTGGCGGGCTCGATTGTCGTAATGATTACCGGAAACAGCCACGGTCCGTCACGGATATTGCGCCAGATGGTGTACGTGCGTGCGCGGCCGAACGCGAGGCCGGAACACCGCTCGGACGCGCCACCGCACACCGGTGGCGCGTCCGAGGAGGTCAGTGCACGGCGCGGCGGTAGTCGCGCGGGCAACGGCCGTAGGTCTGGCGGAACACCCTGCTGAAGTAGGACGAGTCGGGGATGCCCCAGCGGGCACCCACCGCGCTGACGCCCGACATGTCCGTGGTGAGCAGGTCGTGGCGGCAGCGTTCCAGGCGGCGGTCGCGGATCCAGCGCGCCACCGTGGTGCCCTCCCGCTCGAACAGGCGGTAGAGCTGCCGGGTGGAGACGTGGTTGGCGGCGGCGACGCGGGCCGGGGTGAGCTCCGGGTCGGCGAGCCGGGCGTCGATGAAGGCGTGGATCCGGTCCAGCAGGATCGTGTCCGTCACGACTTGTATTCGGGGTGCAACGACAGCGCGATGAACTGGAACGGCCGGTCCACGCTCTGGTAGCCGAGCGGGCAGTGCGGCACCCCCGCCGGGATGTAGACCGAGGCGCTGGTGGAGATCTCGTAGACCTCGCCGTCGATGGTCAGCTCCGCCACCGCGCCCAGGTCGTTGATGTCGTCGGGGTTGGAGCCCATCCAGAGCAGCACCTCGTCGTAGTCGTGGGTGTGCTCCAGCACGTACGGGTTGGGGGTGGGGACCTGGTAGATCCAGCTGTAGGCGATGTGGACCTTGCAGCCCTCCACCTGCCAGCCGCTGACGAGCGCGTGCGCGCCGCTGGTACCGCCCTCGATCTCGCCGTAGGCCAGCACACCCTCGTTGGGGAGCTCCTCGCGGACCATGTGCCGGACGATGTTCTTCTCGTACTTCCCTGCCATGACTGGGGTTCTCCTTCGCTTCGGGCCTGTTCCGAAGGTACGAACCCGGCCTCGGGGCAGACAGTCAACCGCCTCGGGCGATCTGGTACTTTTCGCGGATCTCCCGCCGAAAGTCACCCGGGCTGGCGCCGGTCTCGCGTTTGAAGAACCGGCCGAAGTAGGACGGGTCCTCGAACGCCAGCCGGTGCGCGATCTGCACGACGCTCAGCTCCGTCTGCGCGAGCAGCCGCTTGGCCTCCAACGCCAGCGCGGCCCGGATCACCGCCCCGGGGGTGGTGCCCAGGGCGGCGCGCACGAGGTCGGTGAGGTGCCCGGCGGTGACGCCGACGCGGTCGGCGTAGGCGCTCACCGAGCGTTCGGCGAGCACGTGCTTGCTCACCAGGCGGGTGAACTGCCAGACGATCGACGAGGACGCGGGCACCTGCGGCCGGTCCTGCCGCAGCCGCTGGATCAGCACCAGCAGGATGTGCAGGTGCGCCTGCAGCATCGTGGCGTAGCCGGGCGCGCGCGTGTGGTATTCGCGGTCCAGGTCGTCCAGGACGCGCTCGATCAGCCCGACCTGCTCCCCCGTCAGCCGCAGCAGCGGGCTGCCGCCGGGCGCGGGCAGCAGCCCGCCGGGGTGCACGAGAAGGAACTCCTCGGCGAAGACCAGCACGCGGCCGCCGATGAGCGAGGTGTCCTTCCAGAAGTGCACCTGGCCCGGTGCCAGGACGTAGAGGGAGTTCGGCTCGATCTCGTACGGCTCGAAGTCGACGATGTGCAGGCCGCTGCCGCCGGTGAGGTAGAGGATCTCGTAGAAGTCGTGCCGGTGCGGGAACCGGGCGCGGGTGAACGAGCCGATCTCGTCGAAGGTCCCGATGGCGAACGGCGACAGGCCGGACGGCACCGGGACCTCGATCTCGTGCAGCGGAATGGGCGGCGATACCGGACGAACCACGAACGCCTCCCCGCTCCTATCCCTTCGCCGTGGCCAGGTTCAGGCCAGGCTCCGGGATCGACTTGAGTCCATAGTGGCCGATGACCCGGTCCAGTGTGCCGTCCGCCTTGAGCGCCTTCAACGCCGCGAGCAGCGCATCGGCCAGCTGCTGGTCGTCCTTGCGCAGGTACATGCCCACGTAGCTGAGGCCGAAGTCGTCGGAGACGATCACGATCGGGGCGTGCTGGGCCTCGATCGCGTACTTGGCCTGCTCGGTCACCGCGACCTGGAAGTCGGCCTGCCCGGAGCGCAGCGCCAGGTCCGCGTCCTGCGCGGTCGGGTACTGGCGGGCCTCCGCGGCCGGTTTGCCCTTGCCGACGCAGGCCTGCGAGATCTCCTCGGCGTGCTGCACGTCGGTGGTGCCGCGGATGGTGGCGATCCGCTTGCCGCAGGCGTCGTCGACGCTCTTGTACTTGCCCTCGTTGCTCTTGGCGGTCACCAGCACGCTGGCGGACTGCATGTAGTCGACGAAGATCCCGACGCGTTGGCGCTCCTCGGTGTCGGACAGGCCGTCGTCGGCCATGTCGAAGCGGCCAGCGGTCACCCCGGGCAGCAGCGCCTCCCAGGCGATGTTCTCGATCTTGTAGTCCAGGCCCAGCTTCGCCGCCACGGCGCGGCCGACCTCCGGGGTGATACCGCCGGTGATGTTGTTGCTGTCGTCGGTGAGCAGGTAGGGCAGGTTCGGCAGGGTGGTGCCCACGTGCAGCACACCCGCGTCCTTGATCCGCTGCGGGAGCATGTCGTGCAGCGCCTGGTCCTTGGCGGGCAGCGCCGAGTTCGCTGGCGCGGGCGCCGGTTGCTGCTGCGCGCCCGGGTCGCCGCAGGCGGCGAGGACGGCGGCGCAGGCCAGCACGGCGGCCATGCGGCGGCTAGGACTGCTGGTTCTGGGCATGGTCGGTCTCCTTCTCGGGGTGTCGGCGGACGTGCGCCAGGAACGCGGCGGTGCGCGCGGACGAGGGGTCGGTGAGCACGCGCTCGGCGGGGCCGGACTCGACGACCACGCCGTCGTCCATGAACACCACGGTGTCGGCCACGTCCCGGGCGAACCCGATCTCGTGGGTGACCACCACCATGGTCATGCCCTGCGCGGCCAGCCCGCGCATCACCGCGAGCACCTCGCCGACCAGCTCCGGGTCCAAGGCGCTGGTGGGCTCGTCGAACAGCATCACCGACGGCCGCATGGCCATCGCCCGCGCGATCGCCACCCGCTGCTGCTGCCCGCCGGACAGCTGCGCGGGCAGCTTGTCCGCGTGCGCGGCCAGCCCGACCCGGTCGAGCAGCGCGCGGGCCTCGCGCTCCACCTCGGCCGGGTCGCGGCGCAGCACCTTGACCGGGCCGAGGGTGACGTTGCGCAGCGCGGTCAGGTGGCTGAACAGGTTGAACTGCTGGAACACCATGCCCATGCGCAGCCGGGCGCGGGCGACCTCCCGCTCGGTGCTCTCGTGGAGCTTGCCCTCGCGCGGCTCGTAGCCCACCAGCACGTCGTCGACCTGCACGAACCCGCCGTCGAGCACCTCCAGGTGGTTGACACAGCGCAGCAGGGTGCTCTTGCCGCTGCCCGACGGGCCGATCACGCACACCACCTCGCCAGGCGCCACGTCCAGGTCGACCCCGCGCAGCACCGGCATCCCGCCGTAGGACTTGCGCAGCCCGCGCAGCCGCAGCCCGCCCGCGCTCACCGCGCCGCCCACCGTTCGAGGAACCGCTGGCCCACCCCGGCGACCGTGACCAGGATCAGGTACCAGCCGGTCGCGACCAGCAGCAGCGCGATAACCTGGTAGTTCTGCCCGTAGATCTGCTGGGCGCGGGTCATCAGGTCCCCGCCGCCGATCACCGACACCAACGACGTGCCCTTCAGGATGAGGATGAACTGGTTGCCCAGCGCGGGCAGGATGACCCGGATCGACTGGGGCAGCACGATCGCGCGGGTGGCCGCGGCGCGGGTCATGCCGATGGTCAGCGCCGCGTCCACCTGCCCGCGCGGCACCGCCAGGAACCCGCCGCGGATGATCTCGGCCAGGTAGGCGGCCTCGTGCAGGCCAAGGCCGAGCATGGCGGCCAGGAACGGGGTGATCACCTCGTTGGTGGGGGCGAAGCCGAGCGTCGGGAACAGCAGCGCCAGGTTGAACCAGAACACGATCTGAACCACCAGCGGCACACCCCGGAAGAACCAGATGTAGCCCGCGGCCGCCGCGACCGCGACCGGGTTGCGCGACTGCCGCATCAACGCCAGCACCGCACCCAGCACCAGGCCGACGCCGAGCGTGGTGAAGGTCAGCACGAGCGTGACGCCCACGCCCTCCATCACCGGGGTGGCCAGGAAGTACTTCCCGATCACCGTCCACTCCAGATTCGGGCTGACCGCCACCGTGTAGACCAGCCAGCCCAGCACGGCCACCAGCACCGCGCCCACGCCCCAGCGCGCCGCGAACCGTCGGCGCCGCACCACTTCCAGGGTGTCGAGCCCGTCCAGGGTGTCGAGCATCTCCGCCTCCCCTCTCCCGGGTGCGAAGGACGGTAGGCCCGGCCGGAGCACGGAATCTTGACTCTGCGTGCCAACCTCCCGCCCACCCGCCCGCTGCGTGCCAACCTCCCGCCCAGGTCAGAGCGGTGACCGACTGTGTGCCGAGGGTGCGCGGGTGAGGGCCGTCTCGGTCGTGGGGATGAGGTTCCGGTCCGGATCGCCCGACATACTGGGCCGGTGCGGATACGACCGGTGGACTGGCTGGTCACCGGGGTCGCCGTGGTCGCGACCGTGGTGCCGGTGGCGCTGACCGAGCCCCTCGCCTGGTGGGCCGTCGCGCTGGTGGTGCTGGCCTCGGCGCCGGTGCTGTGGCTGCGGCGGTGGCCGGTGCCGGTGGGTGCGCTCGTCGGGATCGCGGTGTCGGTGCTGGCGATCCTGCACCTGCCGCCGCTGGTCCCGGCCGGGCCGCTGGTGGCCGTCTACGAGATCGCCGCCAACGGCACCCGGCTGGTGCGGCTGGTGTCGGTCGCGGTCACGCTGGTCGGCACGCTCACCTCGCTGGTGCTGCCCGGCGAGCACGACACCGAGACCTACCGCTACCTGGCCGCCGCCTATGTCGCCGCCTACGCCCTGGGCACGAGCACCCGGGCTCGGCGCGCGCAGGCCGTCGTGGTCGAGGAGCGTGCTCGCGCCGCCGCGGCCGCCGAACGCGCGCGGATCGCCCGCGAGCTGCACGACATCGTCACCCACTCGGTCGGCATGATGATCGTGCAGGCCGAGGCCGGGCCGCTGCTGGTGCGCGCCGAACCGGGCCGGGCCGAGGCGGTGTTCGACACCATCGCCGACACCGGGCGCGCGGCGGTGGTGCAGCTGCGGCAGTCGGTCGGCGCGTTGCGCTCGGCCGGGGTCGCCGACATCCCGGCGCTGGTGGACGGGACCGGTCTGGTCGTGGACCTGGCCTGCGACGGCGCGCCGCGGCCGGTGCCGCCGGAGGTGGACGTGACCGCCTACCGGGTGGTGCAGGAGTCGTTGACCAACACCGTGCGGCACGCGGGCGCCACGGCGGTGCGGGTGCGGCTGGGCTGGACGGAGCACGCCCTGGACATCGACGTCATCGACAACGGGCGCGGTCCGGCGGGCACCCGGCCCGGGTTCGGGCTGATCGGCATGCGGGAGCGGGTCACCGCGTGCGGCGGCACGCTGGCGACCGGGCCGGGGCCGGAGGGCGGGTTCGCGGTGCGGGCGTCGTTGCCGCTGGGGCGGCCGTGATCCGGGTGCTGGTGGCCGACGACCAGGACCTGTTCCGCGGCGGGTTCACCATGATCCTGGCCGCGCAGCCGGACATCGAGGTGGTCGGGGAGGCCGCCGACGGGGCTGCGGCGGTGGAGGCGGCGGAGCGGCTGCGTCCGGACGTGGTGCTCATGGACGTGCGGATGCCGGTCCTGGACGGGGTGGCGGCGACCGCGCGGGTGTGCGCGCGGACCGACGCGCGGGTGATCGTGTTGACCATGTTCGACCTCGACGAGTACGTCTATGCCGCGCTGCGCGCCGGGGCGAGTGGGTTCCTGCTCAAGGACATCCGCCGGGACGACCTGGTCGGCGCGGTCCGGCTGGTCGCGGGCGGCGAGGCGCTGTTGGCGCCGACGGTGACGCGGCGGCTGATCGGCGAGCTGCTGCGGCGCGGGCACGCGGTGCCGCGGCTGGCCGCGCGGCTCGGGGAGCTGACCGAGCGGGAGACCGCGACGCTGCGGCAGGTGGCGCGGGGGTTGTCGAACGCGGAGATCGCCGCGGAGCTGTTCGTCACCGAGCACACCGTGAAGACGCACGTGAGCAACGTGCTGGCGAAGCTGGGGCTGCGGGACCGGGCGCAGGCGGTGGTGTTCGCCTACGAAAGCGGACTGGTGGTCGCCGGGGAGTGAGGCCGGGTTCGGTCCCGTCGGCGATGCGGTCGCGGTGGTCCGGTCGAAACCATGGGGGCATGCGAAAAGCACTGGGGTTGGTGGTGGCGGTGATCGTCGCCCTGGGTGTGCCCGTCCCCGCGTCGGCGGCTCCCGGGGGTTGCGCGACGACGGTCGGTTCCGGCGCTGTTGCGGGACGTTCCGCGGGTGGCGTGTGCGTGTTCCGGGGAATCCCATACGCGGCGTCGCCGACCGGCGAGTTGCGGTTCCGGCCGCCGCAACCGGCACGGGCGTGGTCCGGGACGTTGCAGGCCGTGGACGGCGGCGCGGTGTGTCCGCAGTTTCGGGACCGGTTGACCGAGGACTATCCGGACGACCGGCAGGTCTACCTCGACGAGGACTGTCTCCGGGTGAACGTGTGGACGCCCGCGGCCGATCGCGGTCGGCGGCCGGTGATCGTGTTCGTGCACGGCGGCGCGGCACAGTTCGGGACCGGGAACGAGCCGCGCTACGACGGCACGAACCTCGCCGCGCGCGGTGACGCCGTGGTGGTGACGGTGAACTACCGGCTGGGCGCGTTGGGCTGGCTGGAGCTCGGCGACCTCGACCCGGCCTACCGGGGGTCGGGCAACAACGGGCTGCGTGACCAGATCGCGGCGTTGACGTGGGTGCGGCAGAACATCGCGGCGTTCGGCGGCGATCCGGACAACGTCACGGCGGTCGCGCAGTCGGAGGGGGCGTTCTGCCTCAGCGCGATCCTGGCGACCGAGCAGCCGCAGAAGCTGTTGCGGCGGGCGGTGTTGCAGAGTGGCAGCGGGTACATGGTCCATTCGCGACGCATGCAGCAGACCGTGGACCGGCAGTTCCGGGACGCCAACGGGATCACCAGCGCCGGTCAGGTGCTGAGCATGTCCACTGTGGAGTTGTTAGCGGCGCAGGAGAAGGCGATGCCCGCGCACGCAACCGGGTTCGCTGTCTACTTCGGACCCAGGATCGACGGCGAGCTGGTGCAGGGGCCGTTGATCGACCGTGTGAACGCCGGGAACACCCGGGGAATCGACCTGCTGATCGGCACCACGCGGGACGAGGTGCGGTTCTTCACACAGATCGACCCCGGCATGGTGGCGATGACGCAGGCGGACTACGACCCGCTCTTCCCGGCACCGCTGGCCGACCGCCGTGCTCGGATCACTCGGGCATACGGGGACGACATCCTGGCCTCGCTGACCGACCAGTTCATGCGCGTGCCCGCGACGCGGTTGGCGGCGGCGCAGAACAAGTGGGGACGCGCGTACCTGTACCGGTTCGACTGGGCGCCGGTGCCGCAGGGCGCCGTGCACACCGGTGAGCTGCCGTTCGTGTTCGGCACGCTGCGGTTCGCAGGCATCCCGGGCGGCGAGGAGGCGTTGGCGCGGGACCGGGCCCGGATGACGTCGCTGTCGAACGAGATGATGGGTTCGTGGACGTCGTTCGCGCGGCGTGGCGATCCCGGGTGGCCGCGCTATGCCGTGTTCTGGCGGTTCACCAGGATCTGGGACACCCCGTCCTGGCTGGCCATCGCCCCCGACGACACCCGCCGGGCGGTGTGGGACGCGTATCCGTTCGCCGCCCTGGACGTCGCCCCGGAGGCAACCGCCGCGCACCCGTGACGCGCACGGTGGCCATCGACCGTCCCGTTCGGTCCAGTCGATCTCCCCCACGGTGTCCCGCAGGCTTTTCGGGACCACCCCGGGTCACGGCCGACGTCGATAGGGTGGTCGTGGCCGGTTCCGCGTCACCGAACCGCACCCGAGACATCCCCTACCCGCAACCACCGAGTGCCCGCAGCCGAAGGGGAAGTCTCATGTCACGTGCCCTGGCCACCCTCGTCACCGCCGTCACCCTCACCCTGACCGTCATCACCGGTGCCGCCACCACCGCCTCCGCCGCCCCCGCCACGACCACCACCCTCGACCGCACCCCGTCCACGCGCACCCTCGCCCTGGCCCGCCTCGTCGGCCTGCGCCCCGTCCTGGTCACCACCATCGACCGCCACGGCCACATCCACCTGTCCATCCGCTTCGTCCCGCGCACCCAGCCCACCGCACCCGCCGACGACGAGGTCGGCCAGCTCGGCGAGGGCGACGCCCAGATGGCAGGCGACGCCGTGAGCCCCGCCTACGACTAGACCCTTCCGACCTGTGTCCGGTGTCGACGCCCCCGTCCCCGTCGACACCGGACACACCCTCGTCCGGTGCTCGGTCAAGGGAGTGGCCGGGCCTGTGGATCGTTCGGCAGCCTGTGGACAACCGGCTGGGGATCCCCCGAGTTCCATTATTCCGGAGGGGGCGACGCGGCGGAGGAATCTATCCACAAGGACAGCTTGGGGTACTGGGTTCGACAGGCCAGCGTGTCAAGGGGCGACCCGGGGGCGGTGGATTGTTCGACGGTCTGTGGATAACCCTCGGGGGACCCCCGAGTCCTATTCTTCCGGACGACGGGGCCAGGCGGGATGAGTTGTCCACAGGTCAGCGGAATCCGACCCGGTCGTCTCCGCCGGTGGACCGCGATGGACGAAGGCGAGTCGAGGCGTGATCGGCGCCTGTGGACCGTTCGACCAGATTGTGGACAACCGCTCGGGACCCCCGGTTTCCATTCTGCCTGCGGGCGCGGGCCGGGTGCAGTGAGTTGTCCACGGCGGTGAGCTTGGCGGCTCGGCCCGCGCTGGTCGGATAGTGTCCATTGTGGAAGGCAGGCCGAGCTGTCACGTCCCTCGCCGCTTCTCCTGCCTGTGGACAACTTCACCCGCTCCTGCACCCACGCCGGCAGAATGGAAACCGGGGGTCCCCGAGCGGTTGTCCACAGCCCCGTCGAATCATCCACAGGCCCCCGCCGCCCCCTCTTGACAAGCCGCGAGATCGACTAGGCTGAAATCGGGGCCAGCCCCCTGGGTGGGCGGGGTCTGTGATGGGGCCGTCCCGACAGGCGCGTGGGTGGTGGCGAAGGTGAGGGGAAGCGTCAAGGGGTGTCGGGACGGGGCGGGAACCAGCGATGTGCGGCCGTTCGGAGGGCGGCGCGTTCCTTGTCGTCGGGGATCTGGGATGTGGAGGCCCAGGCGAGGTAGGTGTCCGGGCGGAGAAGGGCGGCGGTCAGGTCGGTATCGGTGGCGGCTTGGGCGGTGATCGTCTCGATGCCCAGTTCGGCCGCCAGGTCGGCGAGGGACGAGCCCTCGGTCAGGTCCAGCAGCAGCGGCCGGGTTTCGTGGGTCAGCTCGGCCAACCGCATCCGTCCGGCAGGTGTCCGCAGGTCCAGGTCTGGAGCGAACGTACCGACAAGTGGGTGTCCGGGGCCGAAGTCGTAGCGGACATCGGTTCCGGAGATCAGGTCCGCCAAGCGCTGCACGACCGACTTCTCCGCCAGCAGCTCCCCGACCACCGCGCGTAAACCCGTGATGTCCTCGCCCGGTGCCACCAATGCCGACTGGGCCTGGGCAGACAGGACCATGCGGTCGGCGGCGACGCGGCGTTCGGGGTCGTAGGTGTCGAGCAGGTCGGGCGGGGCGGTGCCGTGGATCTCGGCGGCCAGTTTCCAGCCCAGGTTGATCGCGTCCTGCAGCCCCACGGTCAGCGCGCCGCCGAGGGCGAAGATGTGCGCCGCGTCGCCTGCCAGGAAGACTCGGCCGCAGCGGAAGCGGTCGGCGACGCGGGTGTTGCTGCCGCGCAACCGGCGCAGGACATGCGGGCCCGGGCCGGTGGGGGCCACCAGCGGGATGTCCACGCCGAGGACGCGGTGGATGCTGGCGCGGAGTTCGTCGAGGGTCATCGGGCCCGGGGGTTCGGGTTGGTCCCATTCGGAGGTGTTGACCAGCGGCGGGTGGCCCGGCAGCGGCGCGTAGGAGAACGTACCGGTTGCGGTGCGCAGCGGCAGGAACGGGCGGATGACACCGTGGCCGGGAACGGTCAAACCGCCCGTGCCCGGGTCGAGCCACTCGGGGGCGACGGTCGCGTGCGCGGAACGGGACGTGGTGCGGTCCCGGGTGATGCCCGGGAAGTCGATGCCCGACAGCTTGCGGGTGACGCTGTGCGCGCCGTCGGCGCCGACGACGTAACGGGCGCGCAGGTCGGGCCGCCCCACCACGGTCAGGGTGACGCCGTCCTCGTCCTGGGCCAGGCCTGTCACCTCGTGGTCGCGGCGGATCTCGATGCCGAGCTCGGTCGCGTACTCGGTGAACACCTCGACCATGCGGGCCTGCGGGATGGGCAGGGCGTACAGGGGGCTCTGGTCGAGCAGGGACAGGTCCAACGGCATCGCTGCGAACATGAAGTACGCGGAGTTCGCGACCGGCGGGGTCGTGCTCCCGGTGAGCCTGCCGTACAGGCCGCGTCGATCGAGCGCGCGGACGACCTGGCCGAACACGCCGTTGGCCTTCGGTTCTCGGGTCGGTTCCGGTAGGGCCTCCAGCACCAGCGGGTCCACCCCGGCGCGTTTGAGTTCGCAGGCCAGCATCAACCCGGTCGGGCCGCCGCCGACTATCACCACGTCGTGCACGGTCATCGCCGCCTTCCCGGTTCCGGGAGTCCCGCGACCAGTTGCGCGAACGCGTCCCGCAACGTCGGTCCCAATGGGACGGGCGGTTCCGCGCCGAGACAGTGGTCCACGGCCTGGCCGCTGATCGCGAGCACGATGGCGGCCACCAGTTTCGGGTACAGGTCGGTGCCCACGTCCGTCCCGGTTCGTTCCGCGACGGCCTCCGCCAGTTCCGTCTGGGCGACCGCGCCTGCCTTCACGACCTCCCCATGCAGGGCGGGCTCGCTCAACACCAACCGCACGGCCTCGGTCCAGCGTTGGTCCTTCGGCCGCTCGGTGCCTGCGGCGAACTGCCGCACCACCGAGTCCACGATCGCCTCCCACAGCGGCGCGTCCCGGTCCTGCTCCCGCAGGTCCTCGGCGATGCAACGCATCCGCTCGATGTGGCTGGCCGCGATCGCCTCCGCCTTGCTGCCGAAGTAGTTGCGGAACGTCCGCACGGACACGTCCGCCTCGCCCGCGATGTCCTCGATCGTCACGTTCGCCCACCCGCGCTGCACGCACAGCCGGATCGCGGCCCGGCTCAACGCCACCCGCGTCTCCCGTTTCTTGCGCTCCCGCAGTCCCTCGTCCTCGGTCATGACACCGACCGTAGGAGAAACTTGCCGAAAGTGCAACTATGCCTAATGGGCAACTTTCTGCCCTGGGTGAACCCCGCCCGGCCCCGCCGCCTGGTCGCGGCGGGGCCGGGCTCGGGATCAGCGCGCGACGAGCGTGTGGTCCAGCAGGGACAGCAGACGGTCCCAGTGCCGCTGGAACGCGGCGGGATCGAACGCGGCCGTGTCGGCCATGGTGAAACCGTGCACGGTGTCGGGATAGATCTCGGTCGTGTACCCGACCCCGGCCGCGTCGAACGCCCGGTTCAGCTCGCCCAGCGGCTCGGCCGTGATGTCGTTGGGCGAGAAACCGAGGTGGACCCGCGCGCGCATCCCGGACAACAGCCGGTGCGGACTGTCCGCTTCATCCGTGACCACCGGACCGGGATGGAATCCCGCAACAGCCGCAACACGATCGGGACACGCCGCCGCCGCGCGCAACGCCAGCACCGCCCCCATGCAGTAACCGGTGGCGGCGACCGGCCCCGGACGCACCTCGGGCTGATCCGCCAGGAACCCCAGGTATGCCTCGGCGTCGGTCCGCGCGTGGTCGGTGGTGTGCGCCGCGACGATCGGCATCAGTTTACCGAAGACCGTCTGCCGGTCCGCCACGCCGATGTGGTCGGGAAGCTCGACCACCGGGGCCGGGCCGTGCCGGTAGAACAGGTTCGGGACGAGCACGTAGTACCCGTGCGCGGCCAACGTCGCGGCCATGTCCCGCAACACCGGCCGCAGGCCGATGGCGTCCATGTACATCAGCACCGCCGGATGCGGGCCGTCGCCGTCTGGGAAGGCGGCGAACGCGTCGGCCTGGCCGTCCGGGGTGGGGATCCGCAGCGTCTTGGTGGGCAAAGTGAACTCTCCTGTCGTGGTTGACGTTTCCAGCCTGTCATCAACCCGACCGAAGGCGGTGCCCGCGGCGCGCTCAGCCGCTCACCGGGTCGCCGATCCGTGTGTGGCCAGTGGCCGTCCCGGTGTTCATCACCGCCAGCATAGCCCGCGCGAAGCGGCCGTGTCGCCCGGATCAACCCGTCGACGGTCGGAGAGAGTTTCAGGTTTTCCCGGAATTTTCCCGGGAAAACGCGGAATTCGGACGTGGTCCGAACCATTCGCGTCACAACGGCGGGCGGCGCGTGGATCAAGGCTTTCCGCGGGCGGTCGGCACTGGTAGTGGTTGTTCCTCACAGCACGGGAGGAGCGATCTGGCATGGGGTGGAGGAACCGGTTGCGGGTGGTGGTCGCCGCGGCGGTCGTCGGCGGCACACTCGTCGCACCGGACGTCGGCGCGGTGGCACAGCCCGGGACGGGACAGCCTGTTGCGGGACAGACCGGAACGGAACTCACGTTGGTCACCGGGGACCGGCTGCGCGTGTGGTCGACCCCGGGCGGCGGCCGTGCGGTCTCGGTGCTCCCGACCCCAGGACGGGAACACATCGGGTTCCTGCGCGACGGGGACCGGGTCGTGCCCTCGGACGCGCTGCCGCTCATCGACTCGGGCAGGCTGGACCCGAGGCTGTTCGACCTCGGCCTGATCCCGCGCGACAAACCCGCCCCGGTGATCGTCACCGACCTGGGCCAGTCTCTGCGCGCCGCCGCCCCGGGCACCGGCGTGCGCGCGCTGCCGAGCGTCAACGGTGCCGCGATGACCCCTGCCGCCGGGTTCTGGGGCTGGTTCGCCGCCTCGACCGCGAAAGTGTGGCTCGACGGCGTCGCCAAGCCCACACTGGACGTGAGCGTCCCGCAGATCGGCGCGCCCGCGGTGTGGCAGAGCGGTTACACCGGCGCGGGCGTCACCGTCGGCCTGCTCGACACCGGCGTCGACGGCGATCACCCCGACCTCAAGGGCAAACTGGTCGACCAGGCCGACTTCACCGGGACCGGCACCGCCGACCAGCTCGGCCACGGCACCCACGTCGCGGGCATCATCGCGGGCACCGGCGCCGCCTCGGGCGGCAGGTACCGCGGTGTCGCGCCGGACGCGAAACTGGTCAGCGGCAAGGTGTGCGCGGCGATGGGCTGCCCCGACTCGGCCGTGATCGCGGGTCTGGAGTGGATCGCGCCCAAGGCCAAGGTCGTCAACCTGAGCCTGGGCGGCGCCTACAGCGACGGCACCGACCCGGTCTCCCGCGCGGTCAACGACCTCACCGCCCGCTACGGCACCCTGTTCGTCGTCGCCGCGGGCAACGACCGCGCGCTCGACACACCCGACCCGTTCGCCTCCGTCACCTCCCCCGCCGCCGCGGACAGCGCGCTCGCGGTGGGCAGCGTGACCAAACAGGACACCACCAGCCCGTTCTCGCCGCGCCAGCCCCGGTTGCGGGACTACGCGGTCAAACCGGACATCGCCGCCCCCGGCAGCGACATCGTGTCCCTGCGCGTGCCAGGCACCCCGGCAGGCGACACCGCCCCGGTCGACGAGCACTACGCGGCCCTGTCCGGCACCTCCATGGCCGCCCCGCACGTCGCGGGCACCGCCGCGCTGCTGGTGCAGAAGCAGCCGACGTGGACGGTCGAGCAGCTCAAGCCCACGCTGGTGAGCACGGCCAAGCCCACCGCCGACCCGTTCGAGCAGGGCGCCGGTCGGGTCGACGCGGCCCGCGCCGCGAGCCAGCGGGTCACCGCCCTCGGCGGCGGCCTCGGGTTCGGCTACCTGCCCTGGCCGCACAACACGCGTCTGGCCAAGACCGTGACCTACCGCAACGACGGCGCCCAGCCCGTCACCCTGCGGCTGGCCACCGACTCGCCGCTGTTCACCCCGTCCGCCCCGCAGGTCGTGGTGCCCGCGCACGGCACCGCCCAGGCAGGCGTCACCCTCGACCCGACCGGCAAGTCCGGCAGGCAGAGCGGCAGGCTCACCGCCACCGCCGACGGTGTCGTGGTCCAGACCGCGCTCACCTCGGTGCTGCAGGAGCAGACCGTCGGGCTGACGGTGAACGTCAAGGGCCGCACCGGCAAGACCGCGTCCGTGGTGGCCAAGGCTGTCAACGCCGACACCGGCGCCGCGATGGGCGTGCGGGTCGTCAACGGCGTCGGTACCGCGCGGCTGCCCGCGGGCCGCTACGACGTGGAGGCGCTGGAGGTGTCCGACACCAACGATGTCACACTCCTCGCCCGGCCCGGCGTGACCGTGGACCGCGACACCGCCGTCACCCTCGACGCGACCGCCGGGAAACCGGTCACCACCGCCGTCGACGGCACCGCGACCACGTTCACCACCGGCGAGCTGACCCTGGCCTCGGGCACCGCGTCCGGCGACCGCGTCTCCTCGCTGGGCTGGTTCTCCCAGCCCGACCAGCACATCTACCTGGCGCCCACGGCGGGCAAGGTCACCGACCACACGTTCGCGTTCGCCTACCGGGCCACCCTGGCCGGGCCGCAGAACTCCGTCTACCACCTGGTGTTCACCCGCGTCGGGGCGATTCCCGACGGCCGGTTCACCGCCAAACCCGGCGACCTGGCCCGGGTGGACGCCCGCTACTACGCCCAGGGCGCGCCCACCCAGGCCCTGCGCGCCGACTACGCGACCGTTCCCCTGCCCGGCCTCAACAGCGGCGCGTTCTTCACCCACCAGCTGCCCATCCCCCGGGCCCGCACCGAGTACTACAGCGCGGGCCCGGACGTCCACTGGCAGCACCTGACCGGCATGTACGCGGCCGACACCTCGGACGCGGAGACCTCGGTGTCGCTGCGTACGCACAAACCGGGACGGGAAAGCACGCACTGGTTCCGCGCGCCGGTCGGACCGGCGGTCGGCGACCCCAGCGGCGGGTTCGGTGTGCAGCGGGTCGACGGGGTGCTCAACGTGCTGGTGGGGCCGCTCTCCGGCGGTGACCCCGACCAGTTCACGGTGCTGCCCGCGGCCGCGACCGGCAGCACCACGCTCAGCCGCGACGGCGCCGTGCTCGGCACCAGCGAGGTCCCGGGCGCGGGCTCGTTCCCGATCCCGGACACCGCGGGCGTCTACACGCTACGCACCGTCCTGGACCGGACCGTGCCGTGGTCGCTCCTCGGCACTCACGCGGACGTGTCCTGGACCTTCACCGAGGGCGGCGCGTCCGCGACCACCCCGCCGCCGCTGCTGGAGGTCCGCGCCACCGGCGACGTCGACGACCAGGGCCGGGCGCCGCGCGGGCCGTTCCCGCTGCTGTTGACCGCACAGCACCAGGCGGGGGCGCCGAACGCGCGGGTCACCTCGACCCGGGTCGAGTACTCGACCGACGACGGCGCCACCTGGCTGCCCGCCGTCACGATCCACAGCGGATCCGGCGGGATTGCGGTGGTGTGCAACGGGAACAAGCCCGGGTTCACCTCGCTGCGGATCACCGCCAAGGACGCCGACGGGAACTCGGTGACCCAGACGGTCATCCGGGCGTTGCAGGTCAAGTAGGTTGGTTCCGCGGTTGTCGCACCACCTCGCCGAGGTGGTGCGACAACCGTCGGGGGCTCCGGATCAGGGTCGTGGTTCCACACTGTCCCGGGACAAGGGCCGTGTTCCACCTGGTTCCACAATGAAGGCCGCGTTCCGCTGAGGTCGCGTCCCAGCTGGTTCCGCTGCCTGACCCGCGTTCCATCCTGTTCCACAACGGATACCGTGTTCCAGGGAGTCGGTGTTTCATCCGGTTCTGCAACAAGGGCCGGATGTTCCGGGAAGGTTCTGTCCCGAGACTGCTTTGTCCCGAGACTGCTTTGTCCCGGGACAGGCTCCGGTCAGCCCGAGAACACCGGCCAGGCCGCGCCCAGCAGTGAGGCCAGGAAGCCCGCCGCCATCAGCAGGGCCAGCCGGGTCCGGAAGCGGGTCCAGCGCTCGTGCCAGTCACCGGGGAAGCTCAGGCTCGCCGTGGTCATCAGCGCCCGACCCAGGCCGAACCCTATCCCCGCCCATACCGCGCCCGTCCATGGCGCGGTCAGCAGCACCGACATCGCCGCCACGTAGGGCAGACCGCTGGGCAGGTAGGTGCGCACCCCGGTGCCCATCTCCACACCGAACTGGAACGGACCCAGCAGCCGCCCGAGACGGAACACGCTCTCCGGGACCAGCCGCCGGTTCTCCGGCAGCGTGAACCGGAGCACGCCCGTCTCCTTGAGCGCCACCGTCACCAGCGTGAGCGCGACGACCGCCCAGCGGGCCGGTTCCGGGATCGGGGCGCGCAACAGCGAACCCACCACGAGCAGGACGGCGGCGGTGATCGTGCCACCGACGAGAAGACCGGCGCGGAACGCCAGCGCGGGGGAACCTCGCCAGACCGGCGAGCTCAGCACATCGGCCGAGTTCCGGCTTCAAGTGGAGCCGGAGGTGGCGAACCCCGCGGTGGCGCCCAGGAACAGCCACGGCACGAACGCCGCGCCGCCCAGGGCCGCCGTCGCGAGCAGGCTCGCCAGTACGAGCGGGTGCCAGAACATCAGACGCGGGCCCGACAGATCGTCAGGTAGGTGTAGCCGTTGTTGCCGCCGCCCCAGTAGGTGCTGAACCCGTCGGAGCAGCGGTAGACCTTGCCGTCCGGGGTGGTCCACCGCCACGAGTTCTTCGTCGAGGTGGTGCCGCACGCGGTGGCGATCGGCTGGTGGTCCACCTGGACGTCGCCCTCGACGTAGGTGCCGTACTTGTGCCAGCCCGCCTCGCAGAAGTCGCTGCCGCGCCAGGCGCCGCCGATGCAGGTGGCGTAGGCGTTGACGAACTCGCCGCTGGTGTCGGGCTCCTCGGGGTAGCCGATGGGGTAGGCGTCGTGGCAGTCGGTGCGGTCCCAGCCGGTGAGCGCGTTGGGGCCGGTCTCGGCGCGGGCGCGGCGCGGGAAGGCGAGCACCGTGGAGCCGAGCGTCACCGCGCCGAGCGCGATGGCCTTGAGCACGGTCCGGCGGCGCCCCGTCGAGCCCAGACCGGTCAGGGCCTGGGTCCGTTCGACCGTGCCCCCGGCCGGGCTTTCGTGGTCAGGAATCCGATCCAACGCGAGAGCCACCGCGCACCCCCCATTCCGCCAACGCCTCGTCCACCTGTTCCTCCCGCACCGGCAGCAGCAGCCGGGTCACCCGGCCGTCCGCGCCGACCAGCATCAACACCGGCGGCGACAGGTGTGAGACCACCCGCCACGCCTCGCGGTCGCTGACCACGTCCAACCCGCTCTCCCACACCTCGGGCGACTCGTGCGTCAACACCACCGCCTCCTTCGCGCGCCTGGCCACCGCGACGCACAGCGGGCAGCCGGAGTCGCCCGCGAGCACCACGCGTCCGGCGAACCGGGCGCCGAGAAGGAGATCGGGGGCGGCCGCGCTGAACCCGCCGGAGTCGCGGGCCAGCTGGGCGCGCAGCATCCGCACCTCGCGCAGCACCGCCGCCAGCCCCAGGAACAGCAGGATGATCGCCGCCCAGGTGATGACCAGGAACGCGGTCGACGGGCTCACCCGGCGCTCCAGGCGACGTCGATGCCGTCGAGCCAGTCGAACCGCTCCTGCTCGCCACGCTCGGCGGTGTCGGCGAACTGGATCTCGGCGACCCCGGCGGCACAGCCGAGCACGAAGGTGTGCGCGGACAACCGGTTCGACTCCGGCAGCGCGATCTTCCACACCTCGCCGTGCGTGGTGCGGGCGCCCGCGTGGGCCGGGATGTGGTTGCGGGCCTGACGCGGACCGGGGATGGAGATCGAGCCGAAGTGCCGCACGGTCACGATCAGGTGCTCGCTCATGGTGTCCAGCAGCGTCGCGCCGCGCGGGACGGCGGTCATGCCCTCGACCCGGTCGGTGACGCGCAACGACGAGAACAGGGCGACCACACGCTCGCGTTTCGGCGCGGGACCGGCGTAGACGGTCATGAGCTCGTGGTACTCGCCGATGAGGGTGGCGATCGAGGACTGCCCGTCGTGCGCCTCGGCGACCACCACCTCCCGGCCGTGCACCGTGAACCGGTCCCGGGCCGCCGCCGGGGCGACGTGCGTGCAGGCGAAGTCGTGGTAGCCGCGCGAGCCGATCTGGAACCCGGTGCCGTGCGAGCCGCCCGCGAACCGGACGGCCGCCGCGACGCCGGAAACCGGTGCGTCGCCGGGGAGGGTGAGCGCGACCCGGGCCCCACTGGGCGCCACGAGGTCCAACCGTTGTGCCGTGGTCACGCGCCCTGACGCTAGAGCACACCGGGGAATGTGATCAACCTCCGTCGGGGTTCCGGAGTCTCCGGGTGTTGTCGGGAAGCCGTTCGGTGACGCCGTCACGGTCCAATATGTCCAATACGGCCAACGCGACCTGACGGCTGGTGTCGAGTGCCTGCCGGGCTTGGCTCGTGGTGAAGGGCTGCGGGATTCCGTGCAGCAGCGGGATCGCACGGGCGGGTGCGTCCGGGAGGAGTACGATGCCTTCGGCCACCTTGCGCAACCGTCCCACCCGGACGGCGGCCGCGAGTTCCCGTTTTCCCAGACCGAGTTCTCGCAATCTCTCCGCGGTGGGAGCGTGAAACGGGTTCATGTCCAGGTCTTTCGCGAGGGCGTCGACCGACGTGGTGACGGATGTGGGGAGTTCTCGGATTTTCCCAGTTTTGGTCGCGGAAATCAGTGGAGGGACCAGAGCGGGGTCGGGGAGGCGCAGGGCGCGTCGGATCGTCTCGGTGGGCGGGGCTGTTCCGAGGGGGTTTCGGGTTTCGTTTTGTGCCAACAGTTCCGCTGTTCGAGCGACGAGCCCACGCCAGGTGTCGGGGTCCGTGTGCCAGCCGTTGACGATGTGGTTCTCGTTGCGTCCCAGGGCTTTGCGTTGGGCGGTGGTGTGAAAGGGGGCGCGGTCGAGACGGTCGAGGTCGGTGATGGTGGCGCCCTGGATGTGGTGGTCGCCGGGGTCTCTGAGCAGGACCCGGTCACCGACGCGCAACGGGAGGGGACGGGCGAGGACCAGCCGGGCGTTCGTCCCGAGTGGATGGACGCGGACCGGGACGGCGGCGGCGCCGATGTGCAGGACGGCCTGGCGGTGCCGGGGCCGGGTGTCGATGTCCACCACGGTCGCCTGGTGGGCGGCGCCGGGGGTGGTGAGGGCGTCGCCTCGGTTGACGCGGTCGCGGGGGAGGTTGCGGAGGTTGACGGCCACTCGGGCGGTGGCGGTGACCTCGGTGCGGGGGTGGCCGAGGGTGTGCAGGCCACGGACGCGCACGGGGGTCCCGTCGAGATCGAGGTCGTCGCCGACGCGGAGGGTGCCTGCCTGAAGGGTGCCGGTGACGACGGTTCCGGCGCCTTGCACGGTGAACGAGCGGTCGATCCAGAGGCGGACGTCACTCTCGGTGTCCGGTCGCGGCAGGGCGTTGACCATGCGGGCGATGGCTTGCCTGACCTGGTCGATGTCGTCGGCGATGACGGTGGGGATCCGGCCCAGGGTCGTTTCGGCGATCCTGTCCTGGGCGGCTTTCGTGATCGGCGCGGGGTCGGCGAGGTCGGCTCTGGTAACGACCAGCAGGCCGTGTCGGACGCCGAGGGCGTCGAGGGCCAGGAGGTGCTCCTCGGCCTGCGCCATCCAGGGGGCGTCGGCGGCCACGACGAAGATCACCGCCGGGACGGGGCCGACGCCCGCGAGCATCGTGGGGACGAACCGCTCGTGCCCCGGCACATCCACGAACGCGACCTGGCCCGCACCGGGCAGATCCGTCCAGGCGAACCCGAGCTCGATCGTCACCCCCCGCGCCTTCTCCACCGCGAGACGATCCGGATCCATCCCCGTCAACCGCCACACCAACGTCGACTTCCCATGATCGACATGCCCCGCCGTGGCGACCACCCGCATCGCCGCCCCCTCCCCCGTGTGCACGCCCCGAACCCTGCCACCCCGGCCCACCGCGCCGCCGACCCGGATCCGCGTCGAACCGGAGCCGGTTGTCGCGCGCACCAAGGCCATCTGCCCAACCACCCGATCGGCTGGTGGGATGGATCATGTGCAGTGCAGTACCGCTTCCATCAGGAGCGGGTGCTCGGCGGCGGCGACGGTGCGCAGGTCGAGTAGGCAGCGGCCGTGTTCCAGGCGGCCGACGACCGGGGTCGGGGCCGTTCGGAGGCGGGCGGCGTAATGGGCGGGGAGGCTGATCGCGGCGCTGGGGAGGGTGGTGTCGGGGGCACCGCCGCCGCCGATGACGGCTGTGGTGGGGGTGGCGTGGGCGTCGACGCCTGCGGCGATCAGGTTCCGGACGAGGGTGTGGGCCTGGGCGAGGAGGGTGGCCGGGTCGGCTTCCAGGAAGACGGTCACCGGCGGTGGGGGGCCGGTGAGGGTGGCTTCGAGGGCGGCGAGGGTGAGTTTGTCGACGCGGACGGCGCGGGCGGCGGGGTGGCGGCGGAGGTGTTCGATCATGGTGGCGTCGCCGAGGAGGAGGCCCGCCTGGGGGCCGCCGAGGAGTTTGTCGGCGCTGGCGGTGACCAGGGTGGCGCCCGCGCGCAGCACGGTGGCGGCGTCGGGTTCGTCGGGGAGCAGCGGGTGGGGGCGTAGCAGGCCGGAGCCGATGTCCACCACGAGTGGCACACCCAGGTCGGTGAGGGCGGCGACGTCGGGCGTGGCGGTGAAGCCGGTGATGTGGAAGTTCGACGGGTGCACCTTCAGCACGAACCCGGTGTCCGGCCCGACCGCGTCCACATAGTCCGCGACGCTGGTGCGGTTCGTGGTGCCGACCTCGCGGAGCCGGGCGCCGGTGGAGGTCAGCAGGTCGGGGATGCGGAAGCCGTCGCCGATCTCGACCAGTTCGCCGCGGCTGATCACGATCTCCCGGCCCGCGGCGAGGGCGAGCGCGCACAGCAGGAGCGCGGCGGCGTTGTTGTTCACCACGTGCACGTCGCCCGCGTCCGGGACGGCCGCGCGCAGGGCGTCCACTGTGGTCTGGCCGCGGCGACGGCGGGTGCCGGTGGCCAGGTCGAACTCGACGTCGGTGGTGCCCGCGGCCTGCTGGATGGCGGACTTCGCCGCGCCCGAGAGGGGTGCCCGGCCGAGATTGGTGTGGACGAGCACGCCGGTCGCGTTGATCACCGAGCGGCGGGTGGCGAGCCGGGCCAGGACGGCGTCGTGGATGTCCTGTGGTGACCGGGTTCCGGAGCGGACTTCCTGCTGGGCGGCGCGGACGGCGGTCTTCACCGCGTCGCGGCCGTGTGCGGTGATCTCGGCGGCGAGTCCGGACAGGACTGTGTCGGTGTGCGGAACCGACCGGCGTGGGTCGGTCATCGCAGACGGAGGCGGACGGGAATCGAACCCGCCAGCGGCAGCACCTGCCGCTCGACGGTGTTGAAGACCGGGCCGGCCACCAGGCCGGAGACGCCTCCTCGCGACACCGCGTGATCATGCCACACTCGTCCGGGTGACCTATCGCCTGACCCAGTACGCCCACGGCGGCGGCTGCGCCTGCAAGATCCCGCCGGGCGAGCTGGAGTCCATCGTCGCCGCCCTCAGCACGCCCAGGGCACCGGTCGACGCGCCGACCGAACAGTCCGGTCGCGATCACTCCCCCACCGCAGACCTCGACGCCGCACCGAGGCTGCTCGTCGGCCTGGACACCGGTGATGACGCGGCCGTGGTGGACATCGGTGGTCCGTCCGCGTTGGTGATGACCACCGACTTCTTCGCCCCGGTCGTCGACGACGCCTACGACTGGGGCCGGATCGCCGCCGCCAACGCGCTCTCCGATGTCTACGCGATGGGTGGCCGACCGGTCATCGCCCTGAATCTCCTGGGCTGGCCGCGCGGCGTCCTGCCCATGGAGCTGGCCGCCGAGGTTCTTCGCGGCGGCGCCGACATCACCGCCCAGGCCTGCTGTCACCTCGCGGGCGGGCACAGTGTCGACGATCCCGAACCCAAGTACGGCCTCGCCGTCACCGGCCTCGTCGACCCGGCGCACCTGATGCGCAACGACACCGGCCGCGCGGGCTTCCCGCTCACCCTCACCAAACCCCTGGGTGTCGGCGTGCTCAACAACCGGCACAAGGCCACCGCCGAGGTCTTCCCCGCGGCCATCGCGTCCATGACCACCCTCAACCGCGACGCCGCCACGGCCGCCATCGCCGCCGGGGTCCGCTGCGCCACCGATGTCACCGGTTTCGGGCTGCTCGGCCACCTGCACAAACTCGCCCGCGCCAGCGGCGTCACCGCCATCATCGATCCCGCCGCCGTCCCCTACCTCGACGGTGTGCGCGACTCCGCCGCCGCCGGGTACGTCAGCGGCGGCACCCACCGCAACCTCGACTGGGTCGCCCCGCACGTCGACATCTCCCGCGACGCCGAGCTTCTCGCCGACCCGCAGACCTCAGGCGGTCTGCTCCTGGTCGGCGAGGTTCCCGGGCACCCGGTGATCGGCGAGCTGGTACCCCGGCGCGAGCACACCGTCGTCGTCAGATGACGTAGCCGTAGGCCAAGGGGCTCAGCCGGTCCTCGGCGACCACCCACGGGTGGATCACCCGCACGGTCCCGCCCACCGCCCGCGGTGCCGGGGCCGCGTGGTCGATCTCGATCCCGCCGACCACGACCAGCATCGCGTCCAGCCGGGCGAGCGCGACCTCCTCGGCGGTCAGCACGACCTGCGCGCCCGCCGACGTCGTCCCCTTCACCAGCACGACCACCTGCTCGTCGCCCCGGGTCGCGTCGAAGTCGTAGGGCTGCACCGCGCCGACATCGGCCACCGCGTAGCCCTGGGCGGTCAGGTGCTCGGCCGCCGCCCGCAACGCCCGCCGGTCGATCGCGCGCCGTTCGCCGGAGCTGAGGCCGAAGGCGGGTCGCCTGCGCCTGCCCGCCGCCAGGTCGACGAGCCTGCGGGCGTCGGCGACGTCGGGATGTTCCGGTGGCTCGGCCGACTCGACGCCGTCGAGACCGGTCATGGCCAGGGCCTCGGCGGCGTCCCCCGCGGGGAAGAAGCGGCGCAGCAGCGCGCCGACCACCTGGGCGCGGGCCTCCGGGTCGGTGGCCATCCGGGTGTGGACGCGGTCGACCAGCCCGCCGAGCGGGTCGGGGTCGGCGGAGGTCTCCTCCCACCAGGCGGTCTGTGCCAACGCGACGAACGGGACGTCCTCGTGGTCGCCGGACGGGTCCAGGGCGGCCACCAGGTCCCGCAGGCAGGACCGCGCCTGCGACCACCGCACCAGGCGGGGTTCGTCGCGGGCGGCGCGGCCGATCGCCCAGAGCAGGAGGATGGCCTGGTGGCGGGCCGGGCGGTCGGGGGGACCGTCCGCGCGGAGGGTGTTCACCATCTCCAACAGCACCGGACCACTCCCCTCGTCGCACCCGGGTCGGGCAGCAGCATAGGGGGTGCGCGGGAATCGGCTGTCAGATTTCCAGGCGGGTGCCGTCGAGCGGGACCGTGGCGCCCGCCGCGGATACGGCGGTGTGTTCCGGGGAGGCACGGTCGGCGACCGGGTTGGTGTTGTTCAGGTGCGTGTAGTGCCAGCGGATCCCGCCGTCGGGCAGCAGGGGCAGCGACTCGGTGATCGGCAGGTGGCCCATGCGGCGCTGGTCGGTGGTGCCGCCCGCGGTGGCGGTGGACATCTCGCCCGCGGTGTGGAAGGTGCCGTCGAGCAGGACGTGGTCGGCGTCGGCGACGAAGTCGGCGAAGCCGGGCGGCAGCTCGGCCACGCACGGCGCGTAGACGAGGGTCCCGCCGGTCGCGGGGTCGTGCACACGGTAGGCGACCACCCAGTCCGGCGCGGTCGGCGCGGCCTGGGCGTAGCGGGGGCGTTTGCCCGACAGCGGGAGGACGGTGCATTCCAGGCCGTCCCCGATGGCGAACGGCTCGGTCGCGGGCAGCCACGACCAGTCCCGGTAGTGGGCCAGGACCGGGCGCAATGGCAGGTGATCCAGCACCGGCGGCGGCGCCCACACGGTCAGCTCCGCGCCCTCGCGCAGGAACGTCAGGCCCAGTGTGTGGTCGAGTTCGGCGTCGGTCAGCAGCACCCCGCGCAGCGGTGTCTCGCGGCGGCCGGGGCCGGGGGCGAGCTCCGGGGTCGCGGTGAGCTGGGCGCGCAGGTCCGGGGAGGCGTTGAGCAGGTACCAGTCGCGGCCGGTCGCGCTGACGACCACGCAGTCCTGGGTCCGGCCGGGCACCGACGGGTCACCGGCGCGGGCGCGCACGCACAGGTCGCAGGCACAGTTCCACTGGGGCAGGCCGCCTCCGGCGGCGGTGCCCAGGATGATGACCTTCACCGCACCACCGGCAGGGCACGCATGCGGAACGGCACCTCCACGCTCGTCTCCGGCACGGCCTGCCGCACCACGTCGTGGTGCGGGGACAGCGAGCACACCGGGTCGGTGTTCTCGGCCGCGCCGGTCAGCAGGTAAGCCTGGCAGCGGCAGCCGCCGAAGTCCACCGCGCGCCGGGGGCAGGACCGGCACGGGTCGCGCATCCAGTCCTCGCCGCGGTAGGCGGTGAACGCCTCGGACTCGTACCAGATGTCGGCGAGCGGGCGGTCGGTGACGGTGTCGAAGGTCAGGTTCTCGATCACGTGCGCGGACGGGCAGGGCAGCACGGCGCCGTCCGGGGCGACGGTCAGCTGGCGGGCGCCCCAGCCGTGCATGCACGGTTTCGGGTATTCCTCGTGGTAGTCGGCGATCACGTGGATCACCTCCATGCGCCCGGCGAGCCGGTCGCGGGCCGCGCGCACCACGGGTTCGGCGGCGGCGAGCTGCGCGCGGGTGGGCATGAGCGCGTCGCGGTTGCGCAGGGCCCAGCCGTAGTACTGGGTGTTGGCCAGCTCCAGCCGTTGCGCGCCGAGCTCCTCGGCCAGCGCGATGATCTCGGCGACCTGGTCGAGGTTTCGCCGGTGCAGCACCACGTTCACCGTCAGCGGCAGGCCCACGGCGTGCACGGCGGCCGCGGCGGCGCGTTTGTGCGCGGTGACGCGGGTCCCGGCGATCTCGTCGGCGCGGGCGGGGTCGGCGGCCTGCACCGACAGCTGCACGTGTTCGACGCCGCAACCCGCGAGCTCGGCCATCCGTTGCTCGGTGAGGCCGACGCCGCTGGTCACCAGGTTCACGTAGCAGCCGAGGCCGGAGGCGTGCTCGACCAGGTCCGGCAGGTCGCGGCGGGCCAGCGGCTCGCCGCCGGACATGTGCACCTGCAGCACACCCAGCTCGCGGGCCTGGGTGAACACCGACCGCCACTGCGCGGTGTCCAGCTCGCGGGCGCGGCCGACCAGTTCCAGCGGGTTGGAGCAGTACGGGCAGTGCAGCGGGCAGCGGTGGGTCAGCTCGGCCAGCAGGCCGAACGGCGCGGCCGCGGTCATGTCGTCTCCCGTTCCACGATGTCGCGTTCGGCGAGGCCGCGCAGCACGGCCACGACGTCCTCGACGCGCACGCCCGCGTAGTGCTCGCCCAGCCGGTCGACGATCCGGGCGACCGTGCGGGTGCCGTCGCAGGCGCGCAGCACGGCCTCGGCGGTGGGGTTGAGCAGCAGCACGCCCTCCGGGAACAGCGCGACCGCGGAGCGGCGCACCGCGTCGAAGTCCAGCCGCACGCCGCGGCGCAGCCGGGGCACCCACTCGGTGGCGTTCACCGCTCGGCCGCCGCGTGCTCGATGGCGTCCAGCAGCGACCACAGCACGTCGCACTTGAAGGCCAGCGCGGCGATCGCGGCGTCCTGCGACTCGCGGGTGCGGCAGTGCGCGAGCACCAGGTCGACGGCGACCTTGCCCTCGTCGGACACGGCATCGACGCGGGTGGTGAAGTAGGCGAGGTCGTCGCGGCTGATCCACGGGTAGTGCGCGAGCACGTCGGTGACGCGGCGGCGCATGAGGTGCCCGGAGAACATCTCGGTGAGCCCGGAGGCGATGCCGATGATCCACGGCTGGGTGCGGGCGAAGCGCACGTAGGCGTCCACGGCGAAGCGCGCGCCCGGCACGACGTGCTGCTCGTCGAGCACCTCCGCGCGGGACAGGCCGAGCGCCTCGCACAGCCGCAGCCAGTGCTCGCGGCCGCCCTCGCCCTCCACGGCGCCGTCGTGGTAGACGATGCGTTCCAGCCAGGCGCGGCGGACCTCGGGCAGCGGGCAGTTGCTGATGATCGCCGCGTCCTTGCACGGCAGCACGCTCTGGTAGTACCAGCGGTTGGCCGCCCAGCTGCGCAGCTCGGCGCGGCTCAGCTCGCCCGCGTGCATCCGCAGGTGGAACGGATGCGTGCTCCAATAGCGCTCGGAAAGCGCGCGCAGCTCGCCCAGGAACTCATCCGGTGAGCGCGGGACCGCGTGCACCGACTCGACAGACACCCCGAATCCTCCCGACAGCACGGGCCGGTGGCGGCCCATTCCCGGCCGCCACCGACGCACCCGGTCTCAGTCCTGCCGCGCGACGTACGCGGTGATCTCCATCGGGGTGTCGTACTCGGTGTACTCCGGCGTGGTCCAGGGCATGAGCTCGGTGTTCTCGGTCATCTGCGTCCCTTCACTCGGTGCTGGTCGCCGCCCGGCGGGCGGCGACGGGCCGGTGGCCTGCGGGCGTGGCCGGGAATGCCCGAAACGCTGTCGTTTTCCGACCGCGTCGATCACCATACCCCGGATCTCGGTTCGGCCACCATTTCCGAGCGGCGATGTGATGCCATCGGCGAAACCTTTCCGAGTGGACAACACCACGGTCGAGCAACATTTGTGAAATATTCGCAGGTGGCGCGCATTCCCATATCCCGATATCCGGGACGGCCGCACGTTGCCGCACGCGGGCCCGGTCGTGGGCGGTGCTGGGATGAGCGGACGGTCCGCGATCGCCTGGGGCGACGGTCGAATCCGACCCACAATGCGTCGTTTTCCCGCTGGACACAATCGGTTCCCGCATTTCTGCGAATTCCGGACCGGGGGTTTATCCCGGGTCTTGCGGGAATCTTTACCCGGTGTACGCTCGGCTCGCTCGCGGCGGTGGCGGGAATCGGCGCGACGGCGATCCAAGGCGCCCGACGCCTGTTCGGGGCGCGCGTCGGGTGGCACTGCGACGGGTTTGGGAGAAATGCAGACAAACCATCGACGGGATGATTTCCTCATTCAACTGCGGCTCGATCTGGTGCGCGACCTACAGGCCCGCGCACTGCGGCGCGCGGTGTCCGACGACCCCGGGAAACCGGGCCGGGTGCACCGCGTGGTCACCCGCCGGGTGCCGCTGCTGCGCATGCGCGCGGGCTGGCACGAACCGGGACTGGAGTTCGCCGGGGACGGGCTGCGCCTGTCCGCGACCGTGCGCGGCGGCGCGCGGCTGGCCTGGCGGGCCCGCAACCTCGGCGCGAGCGGCACGGTCGGGGCCGACTGCGCCCTGGTCGTCGACGATCTCGTGCGGGCCCGGCTGACCCGGCCGCACCGCGACGAGGTCGACACCGCGGGCCTCACGGTCGAGTACCGGGGCGACGACAGCAGCCCGTCGCGCCCGGCGGAGGCGTTCGTGCGGCGGGTGACGCGCACCGGGCTGCACCGGCAGCTGTTCGGACCGCTCGCCGACCTGCCGCTGACCTGCCTGCCCGAGTCGCTCCCGGCCCGGCTGGCCCCGGCACCCGAGGGCGTCGCCACCGCGGCGCGGGTGTCCACCGACCCGCCCCGCGGCACGCTCACCCTCGCGCTGTCGTCGGTCGAGCGGGCCCCCGACCCCGACCGGCCGGTGGACCTGCTGTTCGCCCCGGCGGCCAACGCGGCCGTCGCGATGACCGAACCCGGCCTGGACGCGCTGCTGGCCTGGCACTGCCTGCGGGGTGTGGCCGTGGGCGAGCGGTGCCGCTGGTCCGGCGCGACCGCCAGGTTCGTGGGGCAGCGGGACATCCGCGTGATCGGCACGCTGCACCACGCCGACGGCGACATCGCCGTGGACCACACCACCGCCCTGACCCTCGACCCGGCGCGCACCGCCGTGCCCACCGCGGCGACCCGCGGGCAGCTGGTCGCCGCCGCGGTCGGGACACTCCTGCACCAGGTCTTCGCGTCGGTCGCGGTCACCACCAGGACCAAGTCCGGGCGGCCCGTCGGCACCGCGACCCGGGTCCGGCACCGGTTCGTGGTGCCCGGCACGGACATCACCGTCAACGCCGAGATCCTGGACCTGTTCGTCCAGGACGGTTATGTCGTCGCGCACTACCGCGTGCCCACCGGCACGGCCGTGCCGTTGCCCCTGCCGGAGAACGCCCCGACGCCGACGATCACCGCCGAACCCGGGGCCCTGGGCGCGGGATTCTCCGACTACCGCCTCACCGCCGACCTGGCCGACCACGGCACGGGCCCGTTCGACTACGCCTGGCGCGTCGGCGACACCGACGACCTGGAACCCGGCCACCGCCCGACGTTGACCGTGCGCGGGCTGCCGCTCGGCACACCCACCCGGATCGCGCTGCGGGTGATCGACCTGTCCGGCCAGACCGGCGACACCCACATCGATCTCGACCTCCCCGAGCGACCCGACGAACAGACCCAGGACATCGAACCCGCCACGAACGGCCGAGGCCCATCCGGTGCGAAGCCGCTCCGGGACCGGTCGTCAGCCCGGAACTCGGCCCGGCAGGCGGCGCCGCGCGGGGTACCGCTCGCGGCGGTCCTCGGCCTGGCGGGCGGCCTGGTCGGCGGTGCCGCCGCGGGCACGGTCACCACGATGCTGGTGGGCGACTCGACGCCCTCGGTCCACCAGATCGGCCCGACGGGCCTGCCGGGAACGGCGGGCGAACCCGGCGTGCCCGGCGAGACGGGCCCTGGCGGAGCCGCCGGACCGGCCGGAGCCCCCGGGGTCGCCGGGAGCCAGGGCGAGCAGGGCCGGGTCGGCCCAGCCGGACGCGCGGGCACCAACGGTCCCGCGGGACCGAACGGGATCCCGGGACAGAACGGGACCCCGGGCGTGGCAGGCGCGACAGGTGCGACGGGTCCCATCGGACCCATGGGACCCATGGGCCCTCCGGGACCGCCCGGACCTCCGGGGCCGCCCGGACCCCCTGGAACACCGATACCCACCGGGGAAACCGTTCCCACCGGCTATGCCGGTGCGGGACCCGGCCGATGACCTGGGCGGGGCGCCCTCGCTGAACACGCTGCCCGACCAGGCATCGCCGGATACCGGGAGCCGACGGGACGACGACGTCCCGTCGGCTCCCGGTTCTCGCATGTGCGGAACGGCCCGACACGACCGGGGACCCGACCAGGACCCACGCAACGCGGGACCACCGATCCCACCTCGTCCCGCCGAGAACCTCGACGGGGAACTCGGCCGGTGCCCCATCGGAACTCCCCCTGCCGCCGGACCTGGACGCGCCTGCCTCATGGAACACGGGGGAAGCTGTGTTCCGTTCCTGTTCCGTGTTCTGTACCCGTCCCGTCCGAGGCGGAACCGGACCGGGACACGGCGACGCCGGGTGTGCCCGGCGCGAAGGGGCACACCCGGCGTCGGTCCGGTCAGCTGCCCGCGAACGGGGCGAGCAGCTCGCCCACCGTGTAGGGGCGGCCGTTCTTCACGACCGTCTGCACGTTGGTCAGGGCGCTGATGTCCTTGGTCGGGTCACCGGAGACCACGACCAGGTCGGCGATCTTGCCCTCCTCCACGCTGCCCAGGTCCTTCTCCACGCCGAGCTGCCGGGCGGGCAGCAGGGTGGCGTTCTGCAGGGTCTGGAACGGGGTGAGGCCGAACTTGGCCATCGCCTGCAGGTTCATGTGCAGGCTGACGGCCGTGGTGTCCAGCGGCGAGTCGGTGCCCGCCAGCACGGTGCCGCCCGCGTCGATGAGCCGCTTCGCGGTGGCCACGTCCCGCTTGGCCCCCTCCAGGTCGCCGTCGAGGAAGCCGCACGGGCCCTGCTTGAGCGCGCACAGCACCTTGGCGTGCAGGGTCTGCTGTTCGAAACCGACGAACAGCGCCTTCACCCGGGGGTCGTTCTCGATCTCCGGGTGGTCGGCCAGCAGCGCGGCGGCGCTGAACATGGTGCTGCTGAACGGCATGCCGCCCTTGCTCTCCAGCTGCACGACGTCGTCGTACATGCCGCCGAAGGACGAGCCGCGGGCGAAGGTGAAACCCCATTTGGTCGGGCCGGACAGGTGCTCCTGCATGTCGCCGCCGTACCCGATGGACGGGTACAGGTAGTGCGAGGTGACCTGGATGCCCAGCGAGTGCGCCTTCTCGATGGTCTGGGCCTGCCAGTCCGACCGGAACCGCATGTAGGTCTTGACCTGGTCGTAGCCCAGGTCCTGGATGCGCGAGTACTCCAGCTGCAGCTGCTGCTGGTCGCGCACCGGGCGGGCGAACTCCCAGCCCAGGCGGGTGCCTTCGAGCATCTCGCCGGTCATGAAGTACCGCGGGCCGACGCGCGCGCCGGAGGCGAGCGACTCGCGGTCCTCCAGCGCCCGGTAGACGGCGTCACCGGTGGAGCGGGTGGTGGTGATGCCGAACGAGAGCAGCAGCCTGCCCTGCCGGTCGCCGTAGGACTTGGACCGCATCTGCTGGTGGTTGTGCATGTCGGTCAGGCCGGGCGTGATGGTCTTGTCGCCTGCCTCGATGACCTTCCAGCCGGTGGTGTCCCGGTCCGCGCGGTGCGGCTCTATCTTCTGGATGCGGTTGCCGACCACCAGGATGTCCACATCGGAGCGTGGCTCGGGGTTCTTGCCGTCCCACAGCTTGCCCGCGTGGATGACGAGCTTGGAGTCCGGCTCGTCCTGGGTGAAGGTGAGATCGTTCTTGATGTCGCGGGCGCCGCCGCCGTCGATGCAGACCGTGCGGAGTGTGCCGTTGTGCAGGTACAGCAGGGTTCGCGAGTCGCCGCTCCAGCTCGGCGCGTCGGAGGCCTCGCGGGTGACCTGCCTGGCCTTGCCGGTCGGGTTGCCCCGGGGGTCGACCGGCAGCACCCAGATGGTGCTGTTCATGGAGAACGCCAGCCAGCGCCCGTCCGGCGACCACACCGGGCCGTCGTCGCCGCGGGTGGTCACCGAGCCGAACGGGGCGGGCTCGATCACCTTGGTGGTGTTGGTGACGGTGTCGGCGAGCAGGATCTGGTTGCGCTGCGCCACGCTGACCGTCTCCGCCAGCGTGCGGCCGTCGGCCGACCAGGTCGGCTTGCCCGGCACGTTCTGCGCGGCGATCACCCGGGTGGGGGTGCCGCCCGCGACCGGGACGGTGAAGGTCTGGTAGGTGTTGTCCTGGAAGGCGATCCTGGTGCCGTCCGGGGAGAACGCGGGCGCGTACTCGGTGGCCGGGCCGGAGGTCAGCCTGGTCTCCTTGCCGGAGGCCAGGTCTCGGACGTAGATGTCCTCGGAGCCGCCCTTGTCCGAGGCGTAGGCCAGCAGCCTGCCGTCGCGCGACCAGGCCGGGTCGATCTCGTAGTACGAGTCGTTGGTGAGCTTGGTCGGCTTGCCGCCCGCGGTGGGCAGCAGGTAGAGGTCGTTGAGCGCCTTGAACACGACCTGCTTGCCGTCCGGCGACAGCTGCGGGCCGTCGATGCCGCGGGCCTGCTGCGGCGCCTTGGTGTCGAAGTCGTACTTCTTGTGCTCGTACTTCTGCCGGTCGAGCGTGAACGTGGCCGAGAACGGCACGACGCGGCTGGTGTTGCCGACCACGTTGGACACGACGACCTTGCCGTTGGCCCCGTAGAGGACCTCGTCGTTGGAGACCCACCGCGGCGGGAAGCCGAAGACGTCGTTGTAGGTGCCGATCTGCTTGCTCGTGCCCGCCTCGTACACCGCGAGGAACCGGCCGCCGGTCTGGCCGGAGCGCACGAATGCGACGCGCTTGCCGTCCGGCGAGTACGACGGGGCGCTGAGCAGGCCGCCTTGGCCCGCAGGCACGACCTTGGTGGTCGCGCCGGTGGCCAGGTCCACGCTCTCGACCGTGGAACCCTGCAGGTAGGCGATGTGCTTGCCGTCCGGTGCCCAGGTCGGCTGGGTCTCGGCGCCCGCCGCGGTGGTGACCCGGCGCGGCTCGCCGCCGCGGGCGTCGACGACCCAGATGTCGTTGGTGCCCGCGCGGTCGGAGTTGAACGCGATCTGCTTGCCGTCCGGGGACCAGGCCGGGTACCAGTCGTCGTACTCGCCGCGGGTCAGCTGCTTCTGGGTGCGGCCGTCCGCGGACACGGTGCGGATGTGGAACATGCCGTCGGCGAAGGACTGCACCACGATCTGGTTCCCGTCGGGCGACCAGGACGGCCAGAACGGGTCGAGCAGGCCGTTGCTGATCTGCTTGGCGGTGCCGCCGTCCTTGGGCACGGTGAACAGCTGGCCCTGCAGGTCGAGCACGAGCGTGCCGTCGCGCGGCGACGCGGCGACGGCCAGGTTGGTGCCCTCGGTCACCGTCACGCGGACGGTGTCGTGCTGGATGGGTCCCTTCTGCGCTGTGGTCGGGTCGGCCGCGGCGGTGAGCGGCACGGCGGTCAACAGACACGCCAGTGTCGCGGCACCGAATCGCCGGTGGTTCGGTTTTGTCATTCCGGAGGCTCCCTGAGCCGAACGCGGTGCCGCGCCGGGCAGCCGGACCCGGCGCGGAGCCGTCGTTACTGGATCAATCGGATCATCTGGGTCGACGGTGGCCGTTGGTCGACACGGCCCGGGGTCGCGGGGAAGACCCCGGGCCGCGCCGGTCTACAGCCCGAACGCCAGCAGGACGTTCCCGTGGTCGCTCGGGTAGGTGGGGTTGTAGCCCGCCTGGACGTACAGCATCCCGTTCGCCACGACGGGCCCGCCGTTGCCGGAGATGGAGCTACCGGTTCCGGTCAGGCCGTTGACACCCTTGAAGTCCTGGACGGTGTCGAAGGTCCACAGGACCTTCCCGTCCTTGGTGTCGTAGACGCGCATCTTGCCGTCGGTGCTGCCCTCGTAGAGCAGACCGGGGCTGGTGGTCACCGCGGGGGTGTGGCCGAGCTTGCACACGGTGGGGAACTTGGCCGCCCCGCCGGTGGTGCAGCCGTCGGCCGGGTTCGGCGTCTTCCACACCACGTCGCCGTTGGCGGGGTCGAGCGCGAACACGGTGCCGGGGTTGCCCATGTTGGTGGCCATGTACAGGTTCCGGCCGTCGAAGCTGCTGCCCCACTGGATGCCGGACAGGCCGCCGCCGGGCATGGGCTCGGACAGCTGCCGCCGCCACTGGACCTCGCCGGTGCGGGCGTCGAAGGCGTGGAACACGCCGCTCTTCTGCCCGACGCCGACGTAGCTGTGGCCCTTGACGGTGAACAGCGTCGGTGTGGCGCCGATGTCGTAGTCCAGCGCGGTGCCGTCCTTCTGGCCGGGACAGTAGCCCTCGTTGTCCGGCTTGCCGCACATCAGCCGCCAGGTGTCGGCCTTGGTCACCTGCTGCTTCCAGCGGACCGCGCCGGTCTTGGCGTCCAGCGCCAGCAGGCTGTCGAAGTCGCCGACCGTGCCGGTGTAGAGCTGCCCGGCGCCCACGTACAGGGTGCCGGAGCGCTGGTCGATGACCGGCGAGCTCCACACGCCCGCGCCAGAGGGCTCGAAGCGCTTGG
Source organism: Actinokineospora enzanensis DSM 44649 (assembly GCF_000374445.1). Lineage (GTDB taxonomy): Bacteria > Actinomycetota > Actinomycetes > Mycobacteriales > Pseudonocardiaceae > Actinokineospora > Actinokineospora enzanensis. The sequence goes on from NZ_KB894403.1 coordinate 337,827, forward strand.
CGCCGCTTGGCCAGGTGCCGACCTCCTTGGGCTCGGCGACGGTGAAGTAGCGCCACACCAGGTTGCCGGTGTCCGCGTCGATGGAGTCGACGTGGCCGCGGAAGGTGCAGCACGGGTAGTTGACGTCGAAGGAGATGTTCTCGCCGCTGGAGGCGCCGAGGTAGATCCGGCCGTTGTAGTAGACCGGGGAGCTGGTGTGCATCCCGGCCGCGTGCGGCTCGGTGTCCTTGGCCCACACCAGTTTCCCGGTGCGCTGGTCGAGCGCGTACAGGGTGCCGCCGAAGTCGCCGAAGTAGACCTTGCCGCGGGCCACGGTGGGCCCGTCGGTGGCGATGGTGCCGCCGGGGACGCTGTTGAGCGTGAAGCTCCACCGGGTGGCGCCGGTCTTGGCGTCCAGGGCGACGAACCGGCCGTCGGGGGTGCCGAAGTAGATGGTGTCGCCGACGACCGCGGGCTGGCTCTTGGCGGGGAAGCCGGTCTTGGCGTAGGCGTAGGCCCACTTCAGCTTCAGCTGCCCCGCGGTGCGGTTGGTGATCTTGTGTTCGGCGGCGGCGAACCGGGATCCGGTGCCGTCGCCGGTCCAGGTGGACCAGTCGCCGAACCAGCCGCCGCCGGACTCCTCACTCGCACCGGCGACCGCCGCGCCACCCAGTAACAGGGCCGCGGCGCCGACCAGTGCGGCGAGCCGGCGTTTTCGGTTGAACACGGGTTGTTGCTCCTCCCAGGTCATGAGCCGCCCGCGTGCGGGCGACCCGATCCGCTGACCGGCCGGGGTCTGTGTGGCCGGTGGGCGCGCCCCGCGCCCACTCCCGCCTCGGGTCTGCTCCGCCGCGCCCACCCGATCGCCTGGCACACCCGCCGCGCGGGTGACCGGCGGGAGGCTCCGGGTGGTTCGCGCTGTGTGCGGCCGGTCACGCGCGGTCCCGGGCCAGTCTCCGGGCGTGTTGTTCCGAATGACCAATCACGAAATGAGGATGGTGTTGCGTTATCGACTGACCGAGTGATCATTTCGCCGGCCGATACCCCGGATGTCATGGTGTTTATCCAGGTTCTCCCAGCTCAGCCTGCCCGCCGACTGCTTCGCCGGAAAGCGTCTGGGTTTTCCGGACATCGAACGGTCAAGCACCGAGTGGCGATATTCGGACACTCTCGGTGACGGAATTGGTCGTATTGTCCGGAGCGCGGGAAGTAGTGAGAGCAGGGCGCGGTGGGACCACAAGCGGACACTCTCAGTACATCCCGCGCCCGCGCGCGGAAGCTAGCGTGGCGCGCGTGAAGCCGATCGATGCGCTGCTCACCGTGTTGCGGGAAGAGGGCGTCACCAAGGTCTTCGGGAACCCCGGCACCACCGAGCTGCCGTTCTGGACGCGACGGTGGACGCCGACGACCTGGAGTACGTCCTCGGCGTGCACGAGGGCTCGGTCGTCGCCATGGCCGACGGCTACGCCCGCGCCACCGGCAGACCGGCCTTCGTCAGCCTGCACGTGGCGGCGGGTCTGGCCAACGGCATCATCGGCCTGCTCAACGCCTCCCGCTCACGCACGCCCATGGTGGTCACGGCGGGCCAACAGGACCGCCGTCACCTGCTCCAGGACCCCATGCTCTCCGGCGACCTGGTCGGTCTGGCGAAGTCGGCCGTCAAGCACACCTTCGACGTCCAGCACGCGCACGACCTCCCGTTGATGCTCCGCCGCGCCTTCGCCCTGGCGGTGCAGGCTCCCGCGGGCCCGGTCTTCCTCTCCATCCCGATGGACCTGCTGGCCGAGGACACCGACGTCGAGCTGCCCGCCCGCTCCGTCCTGGCCCCCACCGGCCCCGCCACCTCCCTGGACGCGGCCGCGGACTTACTCGCCGCCGCCACCCGCCCCGCCATCGTCGCGGGCGACGGCGTCGGCCGCGAGGACGCGGTCGCCGAGCTGGTGGCCATCGCCGAGTCGCTGGGCGCCGACGTCTTCCACCAGCCCATGCACGACGGCATCGACTTCCCCGGCCGCCACCCCCTCCACGCGGGCGCGCTACCCCCGGTGAACTCGGCCATCAACAAGGCTCTCACCGGCTACGACGCGGTCTTCGTGGTCGGCTGCCACGCTTTCATGCCGCACCACTACTCCCCCGGCCCCGCGATCCCGCACACCGCCAGGATCGTCCAGCTGGACTCCGACCCCGGCGAACCCGGCCGTAACTTCGCCGTCTCCCTGGGCTTGGTCGGCGGCATCAAGCTCTCTCTAGCCGCCCTGGCCCCCCTGATCGCCGCTCGGGTGTCCACTGAGGACCACACGGTCGAGCCCCGGCACGAGTCCCGCTGGACCGATGCCAACTCCCGCGCCCTCGCCGCCTACGGCCCGGCCCCCTTCGACCCGCTGGCGGCCGTGCACGCGATCGTCGCCGGTCTCCCGGAGGACGCGGTCATCGTCGAGGAAGCCATCACCAGCGGCCTGCTTTTCCGTTCCGTCTGGCCCATGGACCGCCCCGGGTCCCTGGTGCACACCGTCGGCGGCGGCCTGGGAATGGGCATCGGCGCCGCCATCGGCACCCACATGGGCGATCCGACCCGGCCCGTGGTCGCGGTGCTGGGCGACGGTTGCGCGATGTTCGGCCTGCAGGGGCTATGGAGCGCGGCCCGGTACCGGATACCGGTCACCTTCGTCATCATGAACAACGGCGAGTACAAGACCCTCAAGGACACAATGGACCGGGAGGGCAGCCGCGCCAGCGAGGTAGGCACCTACCCCGGCCTCGACCTGTCCCCCACCCGCCTCGACTACACCCGAGCCGCGGACTTCTTCGGCGTCCCGGCATTCCGTCCCACGGACCTGGCCTCCCTCACCGAGGCGATCGCCAAGTCCACGACCTCGGGCACCCCACTGCTGGTGGACGTCCCCATCACCGGACACCCGTCGCATTAGGGCCCGGTGGATCCAGGCGCACACACGCCAAAAGAATGTGGGCCGGTCGGGAATCCCCGACCGGCCCACATCCCTATCTACTCATCAACTCTTCCGAACCCGCCCCCGCCGAGCGACCAGCAGCAGCGAGCCGAGAGTCAACAGCACCAGGCTCCAGCCCAACAACGTGACCGCGTCGGTACCGGTGCTCGCCAACACGGCATCCCCACCGCCTGCAGTGGCAGCGGTGTCGGCAGCCCCTTCAGCGGCCACACTCTCATCCACCGGCAACGTGGTCTCCGAAGGCAACGACGTGATCGTGTCGCCATCCGGCGAGACCCCGTCGGCGGTGGCCACATTGTGGACGGACCCGGACGCCACATCCGCCGCGGTCACCGTGTAGACCGGTGCGGCACACGTCACGGACGCTCCGGCCACCAATGCGGTGGACGGGCACACGACGCCGGTGATCTTCGGGTCGTCGACCTTCACGTCGGTCAGGTCCACGTCACCGGTGTTGGTCACCAGGAACGTGTAGTCCACGGTCTCGCCCTCATCGGCAAGGCCATCCCCGTCCGTGTCGTGCAGCGCGGCCGACTTCACCAGTGTGATGGCCGGGTTGCTGCTCGCCTGGTTGGCGTCCTCCCCGCTGATCGTGCCCTCGGTCGTCGGGATCTCCCGGGTGACCGGCGGCGTCACCAGCGGCGGGTTGGTGCCCGGCGGCTGGCCGGACGCGGTGGCGATGTTGCGGACCACCCCGGCGGCGATGTCGTCGTCGGTGACCGAGTACGGCTCGGCGGTGCAGGTCGTCGACTCGCCCGGCTGCAGGACGGTCACCGGGCAGGTGACGGCGCCCGCCTTGGGGTCGTCCACCGAGATGTTGCTCAGCGGCACGTTCCCCGTATTGGTGACCACGAACGTGTAGTTGATGATTTCCCCGATACCAGCGAGGTCGTCACCGTCCTCGTCCACCAGCTGTGCCTGCTTGTCCAGGGTCAGGCTCGGGTTCGCCACCGGGACCTCGGCCTGCGCGGGCGGGGTCTGGATCGGCGGGCCGGTCGGCGGGGTGCCGAACGCGACCGCGATGTTGCGTACCACGCCCGCCAGCACGTCGTCGCCGGTCACGATGTACGGGGCGGCGGCGCAGGTGGTCGTGGCGCCCGGGGCCAGCACGGTGACCGGGCAGGTGACCGCGCCCGCCTTGGGGTCGTTCACCCGGATGTCGGTCAGGGTGAGGTTGCCGGTGTTGGTCACGACGAACGTGTAGTTGATCGTCTCACCCTTGTCGGCCAGGTCGTTGTCGTTCAGGTCGACCAGGTCGGCCCGCTTGGACAGGGTCAGGCCGGGCGCGCGCGGCGCCGTCGGGGTGCTGGTGGAGTCCGGCGGGGACACCACGTCGGGGCTGTCCGCGTCGCCCTCGTTGCCCACGGCGGTGGCCGTGTTGGTGACCACGCCCGCCAGGATGTCCGCCTCGGACACCGTGTGCGGGGCGTCGGCGACGCAGGTCGTCACGGCCAGCAGGCCCAGGGTGGTCACCGGGCAGGTGACCGGGCCCGCCAGCGGGTCGACGATATGCAGGTCGAACAGCGGGCGGTTGCCGTTGTTCACCACGATGAAGCGCCACTGGATCGTCTCGCCGAGGTCGGCGAGGCCGTCGCCGTCCGCGTCGCCAAGGACGGCGATCTTGTCCAGGGCCAGGGCCGGGATCGCCACGAACGTGGGGGTGTTGGTGCGCGACACCGGCGAGGTGACCGCCGCGCCGCTCGGGGCCGTGCCGGTCGCGGTGGCGGTGTTGACGACCTCCGCGTTCGCCACGTCCGCCGCCGTCGTCACGTACGACGCGTTCGAGGTGCAGGTGGTGCTCTGCTGCGGCGCCAGCGTCGTCTGCGGGCAGGTGGTGCCGGACAGCATGGCGTCCTGGATGGCCAGGTTCGACACCGCCACATTGCCGACATTGGTGACCGCGAACGTGTAGTCGATCCGCTCGCCCTCGTCGGCCAGGCCGTTGGAGTTGTCGTCGACCAGCTGGTCGTCCTTGACCAGTGCCAGCACCGGCCGCGGGTCGAACACCGGGATGTTGGACGTCACCGGGGCCGAGCGGACCCGGGAGCCGTCCGGCGCGGTGCCCGCCGCGGTGCCGATCGCGATGACCGCGCCGACGTCCACGTCGTGCTGGGTGATGTAGTAGAGCGCGCGCACGCAGGTGGCGCTCTGCTCGGGCACCAGCTGGGCCTGCGCGCAGCCCGCCTCCGGCTGGTCGCCCAGGGTGCCTTCGACGATCACGTCGGTCAGCGCGACGTTGCCGGTGTTGGTGACCGTGACCGTGTACTGGATGGGCTCGCCCAGGTCGCCGATGCCGTTGCCGTTCTGGTCGACCAGCTCGCCGGTGGAGGTCAGCCCGATCGAGGCGGTCGGCACGAACACCGGGGTGGTCGTGGTGATCGGCGCGGACAGCGCGATCGCGCCGCCCAGCGAGGTGCCGCGGGCGCGGGCCGTGCGCACCAGTGCCCCGGCGGTCGCGTCCTGCGGGGTGACCACGTAGGGCAGCGACTGGCCGCACTCCACGGTCTCGCCGGGCTGCAGCGACAGGTTCGCCAGGCAGCCCGCCGGGTTCGACACGCCGTCGGTGACGACGACGCTGACCGCGGTGAGCCGCACGTTGCCGGTGTTGGTCAGCACCGACCGGTACCGCATGGTCTCGCCGATCTCCAGCTTGCCGTCGTTGTTCTGGTCGCCGAGGACCGCGAACTGGGCCAGCGTGATGGCCGGGGCGGGCACGAAGGTGGGCGTGGTCGTGGTGGACGGCGCCGAGGTGACCGTGAGGCCGCCGGTGGTGGTGCCGGTGGCGGTCGCGGTGCGCACGACCGCGCCGTTGACCGCGTCCTCCTGGGTGATCACATACTGCGGCGACCGGACGCACTCGATGGTCTCGTTGGGGGCCAGCGCGGCCACCACGCCCGCGCACGGGTTGGTGCCCAGGCCGGGCTCGTCGACCACGATGTCGGTCAGCGGCACGTTGCCGGAGTTGGACACCTGGAAGCGGTAGTCGATGTGCTCGCCCGCCTCGCCCAGGTTGTCGCCGTTGGTGTCGACCAGGTCGGCCACCCGCACCAGCTCGATGCCGGGGGCGGCGGCGAAGGTCGGGATGTTGGTCACCGCGGGCGCCGAGTCGATCGTCCCGTCGTCGGGGGCGTTCGCGTGCGCGGCGCTGCTGGTGACGACCTGTCCGGCGGTCACGTCCGCGGCGGTGACGACGTGGTCGGGCGCGGTGCAGGTGGTGCTCTCGTTGAGCGAGAGCGTGGTGTCGGCGCAGGTGACGGCGATGCCGCCGGTGTGCGTGACGGTCAGGCCGAACAGCGTCACGTTGCCGGTGTTGTGCACCGTGAAGCCGTAGGTGATGCGCTCGCCCGCGTCACCGACCGCGTTGCCGTTGGTGTCCTGCAGCTGCGCGGTCGCGGTGAGGCCCAGCTGCGGGTCCGGGGTCGCGGTGGTGGTCACCGTGGTGACGCTGTTGTCGTCGGTGGTCAGCTCGCTGTCCCCGGCGGCCGGGGTGACCGTCGCCAGGTTGACCAGCGGGAACACGAACGGGGTCGGCGTGGTGCCGGTGACCCGCAGGACCGTGGACGCGCCCGCGGCGAGCGCGCCGCCCGCGCAGGTGACGGTGTTGCCCGCGGCCGAGCAGCCGGGGGTGGGGCTGCCGACACCGGTGACGGTGGCCGGGACCTCGTCGACGAGCTGGAAGCCCGCGGCGTTGGTCAGGCCGTTGTTGGTGACGGTGACCAGCCAGGTGATGGGCGCGCCGGGGGCGGCGGCCTCGGGCGCGTAGACGCTCGCGGCCAGGTCGACCGCGGCGCGCGGCGCGGGCTCGACGGGCGCCGGTTGCGGGGCGCCGGGGTCGGGCGCCGGGCTGTCCTGGACGGAGCTGTCCTGGACGGGACTGTCCTGGACGGAGCTGTCGGGGGCCTGCTCGGTGGATTGCTCGGTCGGCTCGGTCGACGTGGGCGACTGGTCCGTGGCGGGGGCGCTCGGCTCGACCGGGGCGGGGCTGCCCGGGTCGGCGGGCTGGGCGGGGTCGGCCGCCGGTTGTTGCTCGGCCGCCGGGGCGCCGGTGTCCGATGTGGTCGGTTGGGCCGGGTCAGGGTCGGCGAACACGGGGCCGCCGGTGGTCAGCAGCAGGGCGAGCACGGCGGCGAGGACGACCGCCACGGCCCCCGGGCGGCTGCCCGGTCTGGGCCGTGGGTCCGGTCGTCGTCGCCTGCCCGATTCGCCGAGGGAGAACTTCCAGATTCGCATCCCGCACCTCGCCACATGGTCGGATCTACCCCGGCATCGCCGATGGGTGGATTCAGAGGCTAGGGCCCGAATGAGGGAAAAAGCCAAACCAGGCCGAATAGCCACCCGGAAGAGTGGCCACGGTCGGTCTGAGCATGGGATTCATCGAACGGCAACCGGGTGCGGAGCAGGTCGCGGAGCGGCATTCCGGTGGGTGACCGTTACACATCGATCGGTTGATTCCCGGGTACACCGGATCGGGCGGCACGCGGCCGGTAACACCGGCTTGATCAACGCGATCGTGCAGTTCAGCGGCTTTTTGACCGGTCACAGTGGACGCTGCCGGACCGGCCGGTCGCCCGGGTACGGCGAAGAACCGAATTCACCGCGACCCGGGCTCCCGTTTCCTCAGTCGTTAGCCGGAGAGCGGGGGGTGAATTTCCGAACGGGCGGCGTCAGGCACGACGACTCGCCGGTTTGGGCCGGGACCGAGACCGCGTTCCAGGCCGCCTTCACGGTGTTGTAGGTGGCGCAGTCGCCGGGGGTGAGGTTCCTGGCCGCGGCCAGGGTGGCAACGCGGTACTTCGGATAGGAGAAGCTCTGGTTCTTCGTCAGCATGGCCACGTACAGGACCCGGATCGCGTTCCGCACACCGATACCGGTGATCGTCGAGCCGTCGCAGGTGGGGCTGGCCGGGCCGGTGGTCGGGTTGGAGCCCTGCGCGAGGAGGGTGAACCAGTGGTCGCCGGGGCCCGCGGCGCGGTGGATCTCCTGGGTGGGGACGGTGCTGTTGTAGCAGTCGAGGCCGCCGGTCAGCGACGGGTGGTACATGTTGCGCACCGCGCCGGAGTCGGGCCGGTTGGCCCGCTCGCCGATCAGGAAGTCCGGGGTGTCGCCGGGTTCGGGCTGGTTGGCGTACCACTCGGCAGCCGTGCCGAACGCGTCGGCGATGAACTCCGACGTGCCGCCGCCGGAGAGCCCGCCCGGGGTGTTGGTGTCGACGAGGTGGGCGTACTCGTGCCCGATGACGTCGAGCGTGCCGCCCCAGGCGCCCTCCCGGGTACGCGGGATGACGACGCGGCCGGGCTGGCCGGGGGTCTCGTTGCCGCCGACGGTGAGGTACCACTCCCGGCCGTTGCCGGAGGCGCCGTTGCGGCCGAGCCAGTCGACGGTCATCCGGCGGAAGGTCTGGGCGGCGTAGAAGGCGTCCACGCAGGCGGTCTCGCGGTCGCCCGGATCCCCGTTGCCCCAGGTGTTGTCCGGCGAGCTGAAGGTGGTCCTGGTGGTGCCGTCCTGGCAGTAGATGCCGGGGGACTGGGGGTCCTGCAGGACGTACTGGCCGCCGCGGAAGGTGGTGTCGAGCGGGACCGGGTTGAGGTTCCAGGCGCTGGTTCCGGTTCCGGTGACGGCTTGGGCGGGGATGCTGGTGAGACCACACAGGACGATGGTGAGCGCGGCCGTGAGTAGGCGTTTGGGCATGGACGGTCCTCCCCTGGGCGTCTTCGGTGCGTCCAGGGTTGGCGCCGGAACCGTTCCCGGGCAAGAGCGGTCGGGGATGAACAGATAAACAGTGTCGGGGTATGCGGATTCGGCTCGGGTCGGGCTTCTGCCGTTCGGCTTATCGGTCAGCTCGCCAGGAGTCCGGCGAGAGTCAGACCGGCCAGGCGGTGGTCATCGGCGGCCGGGAGGAATCGGTCGGCGATGGTCGCCAGCGTGCGCGCGGGGCCGGGGATGATCCCGAGATCCCCCAGGGAATCCAGTTCGGACTTGACCAGGAGTGCGACCCGGCGCCGGTCCGGCGGGGTCAGGTCCGGATTGTTGTAGGCGCGGGAGATGGCTTCCGTCCGTCTGGCCTGGAATTCCTCGTCCCGGTGATGGATCGCCGCGTCGCCCGCGATCCGGATGAGCTCGTCCAATTCGGGGAATCGCCAGTCGTCGCGTTCGGTCAGGCATTGCACGCGGATGACCAGATAGTCGACGCCCGTGGGATCCTCCAGGCCGTCGCCGACCCGGAGCCGCAGGCGGCCGTCGGCGATCTCGGGTGTGCCGCGAAGCGAGGCGGGCGGCGCGGACAACAGCACGAAGTGGCCCGGCCGGAGCACCGCGGGTCCGTCGCCGGAGGTCAGGGCGGCGTGCAGGCCCAGGACGGGGGTGTCGCCGGAGGCGCCCAGGATCGCGTCCAGGCCGTCGGAGAGCTTGTCGGCCACCTGGGCGGCGGTGGCCAGCGGCTGGCCGAGCAACGTGGCCAGCTTGCCGATCAGGCCCACGGCCGTCCCCAGTGGACCGTCGGTCGTTGCCTTGTACAGCGCGGCCTCGATCTCGACCACGCCCCCGGTGAACGGCAACAGCGCCGTCATCGGGAAGTCGACCTGCGCGCCCGGCGTCGTCCATTTGTCCGGCGGGCGGGCCAGGGTGGTGAACGCGGGCGTGCCGCCGAGCATGCTCAAGGACACGCCGCCGTGCAGGGCCGGGAACTGGTTCCGGCCCCATGTGCGCTGGTCGGCCAGGAAACCCTCGGCGAAGAAGATCCGCAGGTATCCGGCATTGGGCACGACGGGGGCGCCGTCGGGGTCGGGCAGGAACGCGAAGGTGTAGCGGTCGGACTCCTTGCTGAACCATTCGCGGACCTCGGTCCACAGGGCGCGGCGGAAGTCGGGCACGGCGGGGGTTCCTTTCACAGGTAGAGCAGGACGTCCCAGGCCGCCTGGTCCCGCGCGTGCGGGCTCTCGTGCCGGGCGATCTCGGTGCGGAGCTCGTGGGCGAGGTCGAGGATCTCGCCGGGGTGGATCCGGGTGATTCCGGTGAACCTGGCCTTGACCCGCCGGGCGAGGTCGGTGCCGAGCCGGTCGGGCAACTGCGGCAGGACCAGGACGGCGCCGTCGAAGGCGAAGTCCTCGGCCAGGCCGCACATGCCGGTGGCCAGGTCGCCCAGCGGCTCGGCGACGCCGCCCTCGACCGGTTCCGGCTGGAGCACGGTGAGCGCGGGGGCGACGAAGTAGCCGCCATCGGAGCGGGCGCTGTCGGCGGAGAGGAGGCGTTCGCCGGTGTAGGTGCCGCGCGCGGTCTGCTCGTACTCCGATCCGGACTCCCGGTCCGAGACCCGCAGGCACCAGCCCGCCATGGTCCGCACGGGTGTGCCCACCATGTGCAGCACGCCGATCGGGCGCCGCGCCGGGTTGCCCCGGGTGACGCCGGGTGGCGCGGTCTGGCCGCCGTACCCGGGGTTGAGGTTCCAGGGGCCGATGAAGCGGCCGTCGTCGCGGAAGGTGCGGGTGCGGGCCTCCTCGGCGTCGCGGAAGCGCGCGCACAGCACCTCGTGGCCCGCGAGTCTGCCGCCGGTGCGGCCGATGTCGCGTTCGATACCGTACGGGATCGCGTTGTCCGACTCGGCGTGCAGGACGGGCAGCATCAGATAGGGGACCTTGGTCTCGATCCACGCCCGGTCGGCGGCCGATAGCGCGGACAGCGAGTCGCCGTCGAACGGGAACTGTTCGAGAACCGGCGGGCCCTCGGTCACCAGGAGCAGGCCGTTGTCCTCGATCTGCACGCGTCTGCCGGACCACCACAGCGGGTCGCCCATCCGCACGCTGACGGTCCGCTGGGAGTAGCGCTGGCGCTGGCGCCGTCGTCGCCACCAGCCGCCGCCCGGCTCGACCACCTCGGGCCCGGCCTCGTCGGGGCGGCTCGCGGGGCCGAGCGGGCGGGCTTCCGCGCCGTCGGTGTCGCCGACCTGCGCGGGGCGCGCGGCCGTGCCCGGCTGGACTGTCACATACGGCTCGTCCAAGGGCACCTCGGCCTCGTACGGCACGTGCCTCCGGTGCGACCCGCCATCGTCGAAGGGGGTTCCGTGCCCGAACGGGACCCCGTTGCCGAACGGGACCCCGTTCCATGGCCAGGCATCGACCGGGACACCCTGGCCGAAGGGCACGTCCCCGGCGCCGGTCGGGCTGCCCGCCCGAGCGACCGGTCGGGGGTCCAGTTCCGGCACCGGGTCGCCGGGGTGTCCGTCGAGATCGCCGGTGACGACCCGGATCGCCATCTCGGTGCGGCGGCGCCAGCCGTCGCCCAGGCCGGTGCCCAGCCGCTCCGGGGAGGAACCCATCGTGAACCCGGCCCGGGAGGACGCGAGCGCGTGCAGGGTGAGGCAGCGCCGGGTGCCTGCCTCGTCGCCCGCGGCCTGGTACTTGACGCGGGCCAGGTCGAGCAGGAACAGGCCGTGGAACGGCAGGTTCAACGCGAGCAGCTCGCCTTCCGCCTGCGCGGTCCGCGCGATGAGCCGGGCCGGGAACCGGTCGAGCAAGGACTGCGCGTCGCCCCATCTCCCGGGGTCGAGCAGGGTCAGCACGCGCAGGGCGGCGGCCAGGTGGTCGTGCCGTTCCGGGCGCCGGGTCGCGGGGTCGTCGAGCGTGCGCAGCATGGCGACCCTGGCGCCGTCGGCGATCTCGTCCGGTACCGGCGTGCCCAGGTGGTGGGCCATCTGGAGCTGGTCGGCGCGGACGAACAGCCGGGGCCTGGTCCGCTGGTCGACCGCGGCCAGGTCGGTGACCTGGTAGTCCTCGGCGACCGGCCTGCCGGGTCGGGCGATGCGGGTGCGGATCCAGCCGCTCCAGCCGCCCGCGAGCTGCCGGGACGGCGAGTTGCGCCCCTCGGCCAGGGCGAGCGCCTCCCAGGCGGCTCCGGCGAGCGGGCCGCCCTCGCGGGCGATGCGCTCCACGGTGTGGGTGAGCACGGTACGGGCGCCGCGGGTCAGCTCGATCATGGCGGCGTCGCAGGCGGCGATGGTGTCCGGGGCGTCGCCCGCGGCGACGGCGGCGTCGCGGTGGCGGACGATGGTGTCCATGTTCTCGGCCAGCTCGGCGGGGTCGGCCTCGCGCGCCCACAGCACGTCCAGCGGCGGGATGACGTGGTGCCAGTACTGGGTGGGCCTGCCGCGGCGCAGGAGGGTGATCGGGTAGTAGCCGTCGGGCAGGATCCGCACGGCCGCCCAGTCGGCGCGCAGCGCGAGGGCGGCGACCACGAGCCGGTGTCCGTCGATGTCGTGGAAGTGCGGTTGGACCTGGTCGACCCAGTCGTCCAGCCGGAGCGCGGTCGGCGGCTCGCCCGCGATCATGGCCAGCACGACGCGGACGAGCCGGGCACGGTGGCGCAGCCGGGGCGCGACCCAGTCGGTCCAGCGGCCCGGCTCGTCCGGCAGGACGATCGCCAAGGCGGCCTCGGCGTCCGCGATCGCCTGGTCGACCTCGGCGAACATCAGGTGCCGGGCGGCCCGCAGCAGCCTGCCGACGACCTGGAACTCGGGTTCGGCGTGGGCGGTCAAGGTGCGGATGATGATGGCCGAACCCGGGCCGCTGACCAGCTCGGTGCTCGCGGTGTGGGACTCGGCGAGCGCGGCGACCGAGCCGTGGTTCTCCCCGGTGAGCCCATCGAACACGCCGGTCTCCCACTGCACACCGGACTGTTCGAACGCGAGCATCCCGGCGGTGGCGCGCAGGTTCAGCGCGGCCGCGGTGTCCGGGTCGGGGTGACGGGCGCCGAGTTCGCGCACTTCCCGCCACAGTCCGAGAAGTCCCGGCCTGCCGGGTTGACGCAGGGTCGCGGCGGCCTGGGTGGCGCGGATGGCACCGAGGACGGTCGGGTCGCCACCGCCGCGCAGCGCGTGTTCCACCGCGGCCGCGCGCGGCAGCACCTGCGCGGCCCAGCCCCACTGGTCCTCGTCGGTGACGCGCTGTTCGAACACCGTCCACATGTCACCGGCGGCGAGCGGGTCGAGCAGCCGAAGGGCGTTCTCCACGGCCTCGATCGGCAGGTCCGGCAGCGGGCACTCGCGCACCAGCGCGGCCATGTCGTCGGCCAGCAGGTCCCGGTCCAGGCGGAACCGGGTCGGGTCGGCGTCGATCACGGCGACCAGCCGGTCGCGCAGGTGCTCGTCGATCTCGATGATCCGGGGCGCGCCGTCGGCGTCGAACTCCACCGACACCCATTCCTGCGCGAGCAGGCCGGAGAACGCGGCGTCCGGGTCGAGGTCGCGGCGGCGTAGCGCGGGCTCGACCATGCGATGGTCGAACCGGCCGAGGGTGGCCGCGATGGGCAGGCTGTCGACCACGGCCGGGTCGGTGAGCCGGGCGATGATCCGCTGCTCGATGTAGGGGTCGCCGTCGGCACGCAGAGTCTCCGGGTCGAGGTCGGGTTCGGCCAGCGCCCAGTCGCAGTAGCCCGCGAGGTCGTAGGGGTTGACCGTGCCGGTGTCGGCGCGGGTGGCCTGGGCGACGAGCCCGTCGCGCAGGCCGGGGGCGAGCACGCCGTCGGTGTCGCGGCGGGCCAGGTACTCCCCCGCCTCCGCGCGGCTGAACCCGTTGACGGGCAACACGTCCAGGTACGGGCGTGGGGACAGCACCAGGGTCGACATCCTCGCGGTGCCGTGCAGCGCCGCGGTGCCCGCGCGCGGGGGGACGAGCCAGCGGCGTCCTGCGAACACCACCCGCACGCCGGAGTTGTGCGCGTGCAGGCGTTCGAGGATGTCGAAGGTGCGGTCCACGGCGGGCGCGCGGCCGCCCGCGGCGTAGAGCTTGGTCAGCTCCTCGCAGGTGTCGAGCACGAGCACGACCCGGGGCGCGAGCCTGCGCAGGTACTCGGCGAACGCGTCGACCGTCTCGTCCAGCAGGCTGTCGAGCGCGGCGGCGCGGGAGCGGTCGGCGAGGGCCTCGTGCATGCGGCCGACGGCGTCGTCGAAGCGGCGGCCGTGCCGGGCGGCGTCGCGGGTGCCGGTGTGCCCGGACAGGTCGGCGACCAGGGCCAGCAGCAGCTCGCCCGGCTTGCGGTCGGGGTAGCTGGGGTCCAGATGGTCGAAGTCCAGCCGGGACACCGGGAACGGGTCCAGGCCGTGCCGGGCGGCGAAGCGGCCGGAGGTGAGGTCGCGGACGGCCATGGTCTTGCCCATGCCGCCATCGCCGAGCAGGTGCAGCGCCCAGTGCGTGTCCGACCGGTCCGGGCTGCGCAGCAGCGTGCGCAGTGCGGTGTCGATGTCGTGGCGGGGCAGGTGGTGGCGCAGGGCGCGGGCGTCGACGGCCTCCCGGTAGCCGCGGTCGAGGCGCCACTGCGCGCGGCGGGCGGTGGAGCGCAGCGGTTCGCCCAACACGTCGCCGATGGCGCGGGCGGCGGCGACCAGCTCCAGCGCCGCGCTGGACAGGCCGTCGGTGACCAGCCGGTCCACCCGGTCGATCAGTCCCGCGCCGCGGCCGTCGAGCAGGGACTCCGCGGCGGTCGCCAGCCACCGCACCGGCGAGTCGGCGCGCGGGCCGTCCAGCCCGCGCAGCGCGGCCACGACCCGCCGGATGCCCGCGATGATCTCGCGACCGCTGGTGACCCGGGCCAGGTGCGCGGCGACCGCGCCGCGCTGGGACTCCCGCAGCCAGAACGAGATCCCGACCTGCCCGTCCGGCTCGACCCGCTCGCCGACCTCGACCAGGCCCGCCGCGCGCAGCCGGGCCAGCGTGCCGGTCAGCTCGTCGCGGGTCACCACCCCGGCCGCGACCGCCGCCTGATCGGTCCACTGTGGAACGACGGCGAGCGGCAGCAGCAGGTCCGGCTCGAAGGCGCCCAGCCGCTGGGCGTTGGCCCGCTCGGCGATCGCCGCCACCGCGTCCTCGCTCACAGCCGATACCCCTTGTTCGCCTCGACGTAGGCGTGCCACGCCCGTTCGTCGTCGCCGCGCACGCATCCCTTGAACGGCAACGCGCCCTGGATCGTGTAGTAGAGCTTGCCCTCCACACTGGTGGGCTGACCGCCCACGGCGGCGAGCATGCGTTCCCAGTTGGCCCGGTCGGGCCCGGCGGTGTAGGTGGCGCCGAACAGTTCCCGGTCCTCCGGCGGGCGGGTGGTCCACGGGTGCAGCAGCACCCACTCGTAGCCCAGGACCCGGTCCTTCTCCGACAGTTCCTCCAGCCGCAGCTCGTGCGCGCGCAGCCTGCGGATCTCCTCGGTGACCACCGGTCCCGCCTCGGCGGTCATGGACGCGGTGAGCACCACCGGCAGGGCGTGGTCGGGGTCGCCCAGGCCGCTGGCGCTGAGCATGGCCAGCAGGAGGCCGAGCGCGCTGACCGGGGCGTCCTGCACGAGATCTGTCGGGCTGCTCCAGCGGTGCACGTCGTCGCAGAGCAGGATCGCGCGGGTGTGCTCGCCGAACGGGTGCCCCCACTCGGCGACGGCCTCCGCGAGCCGGGCAAGGTCGTCGGCGAGCCTGCCGCGCACGGTGGAGGGGTCCATCGGCGCGCGATCCTGCACCAGCTTGAGCAGTTGCTTGCGCGCCATGCCGATCGGCTCGCCCTCCCGGTCCGCCGCCTCGGCGTCGAACTCCGCGCGCAGGTTCCTGCGTTGCAGGGCGGACAGCTCGCCGAGCGCCGTGCGCGGCAGGAACGGCGTCGTGCGCAGCACCTCCATGAGCTTGAGGACCTGCGCGACCAGGTGGCCGAGCAGGTCGTGCGCGCCGCTGGGGCGCAGGCTGAACGGCGGCCCCAGGAACAACGGCAGGTGCCCGTCGCGCAGCACCCGCCAGCCGATCTCGCGCAGCAGCCGCGTACCGCCCAGGGCGTTGATGGCGCCGGTGGCCAGCACGGACAGCACGCTGGAGGTCGACTCGTCGCGCAGCATCCGGTCGACCCGGTCGAACACGACCTCGTGGCCGATGAACACCGGCTCGCGGCGCAGCTCCAGCACCTCGCCGACCCTGGTCAGCCTGCGCGAGCGGGTGGCGTCGACCACCGCGAGGTCCGGGTCGAGGTGCTCGGACAGGTAGAGCGTGGGCAGCGCCCAGTCGATCACCGCGTCCGGCGATGCCCCGCCCATCAGCGCGGCGCGGCGCCCGTGCGCGGACGCCTCCACCGGGGGCGTGCCCTCGTGCAGGGCCTGGGCGAGGCGGCGGGTGTAGAGGCGGCAGGCGGTCTCGCCGATCTCGCCCGCCATCGCCGACACGATCGGCACACCCGCGGCGACCAGCTCGGCGGCCAGCGGCGAGGCGTCGGTCGGGTCGTCGACACTCTCCCCCGCCGACGCGGTGTTGCACGCCGACAGCACCACCGCCAGCGGCAGCCGCTTCGCCGCCGACAGGGCCGTCACGAGCGCTGTCGCGTCCTTCGCCACCGGTCCGCGTCGCCGACCCCCGTCCTGCTCGCCCGGCCCGCGCGGCAGTCGCAGCGCGCCGCGGCCGTCGTCGAGAAGCACGCCGTGCGCGACCAGGTGCACGATGTCGGGCTGGTAGCGGGCACACGCCTCGGCCAGCCTGTCGGTGGACGCCTCCTGCACCGCGGTCGCCCGGCAGCGGCCCTCGGCGTCGAGTCCGCGCAGCAGCCCCATGTACATGGCGCCGGGCCGGATCACCGGGTCGGACTGCGCGACGCTGGTCGCGAACAGCACCCGCGGGATGTCCACCACCGGCCGCGCGGTGGGCGCGCCGCCGGGCACCAGGCGGGTGATCGCCACGACCAGGCCAGGGTAGGCGGCCAGCGGCGCGGTCTCGTCCCGCATCGACTCCCACACCAGGCGGTGCAGGTCGCCGCAGTCCACCGGCCAGCGCAGGGCGATCTCCACGGCCCGCTCGGCGGCCACCCCCGGGTCCGCGGTGATCGCGGGCCACGCGGGGGCGAGCAGGCAGTCGAACAGCCAGCGCCCGTAGCGGGCGACGTCGTCGGGCGCGCCCTGCCTGCGCCGGATCCGGTCGAGCAGCCCGCCGAGATCGTCGGGCACCAGCGGCGCCGCCCCGGCCAGTCCGGCAAGCGCGGGCATGGTCGCGCCGTCGGAACCCAGTGGCGGGTCTTCGTCCAGCACAGTCTTGTCCAGCGCGGCTTTGTCTCGAACGGCTTTGTCTCGAACGGCCTTGTCCCGAACGGCCTTGTCCCGCACGGCATTGTCGAGTGCGGCGGTATCCAGCGCAGGACCATCCAGTACGGGCTTGTCCGGCAACGGCTGCGCGGCGGCGGCGACCAGCACGTTCGTGCACTCGCCCGTCCGCACGGCGCCGCGCGTGGCCGGGACGGCGGGCAGGACGCGGCCCGCCACCTTCGCGCGGGCCATCGGATAGGGCGGCACGAGCGGGGTCTTGTCGACGTGCACCTCGACCCGCCAGCCCGCGGCGGCGTCGACGGTGACGTCCACGACGACCCGGCGCATCAGGTGATCACCGGCCGGTGCGCGAGCAGGCGGTCGGTGAGCCGCTCGGCGATCGGGTCGACGTCGGCCTCGTCGCCGCCCGCCAGGTGGCCGTCCGGCCCGCACAGCGCCAGCTGTTCGGTGAGGTTGACCCGGATCCGGTCCAGGTCCCCGGCCTCGGCGCGGGCCGCCGCGGCCACCCCGCCCGCGACGCCCCAGCGAGCGGCGGCCCCGGCCTCGATCCCGGTCGGGTTGGGCGCGTCGGTCGGCAACTGCCGCGCCCACTGCTCGACCTTGCCGCCCGCGCTGAACGCCTCCGGGGTCCACCCGCACAGCTGCGGCAGCGTGTGCCCGGCCACGGTCAGTCCGGCGAGCGCGGCCGCCACGTCCGGGACCACGCGCAGGTGCGCCAGCACGGCCTCCCGGGCCGACTCGCCGATCTCGGCCGCCGGGATCCCGACCACCCACGCGCCGATCTCGGCCGCGCCCGGCCCGGGGTCGGGGACGCCCGCGAGCGCGGCCAGCTCGCCGAGAAGTGCCGTGCGCACGGCGGCGGGCGGGTAGCGGCCTGCGCCGTCGGGTTCGGTGACGAGGGCGCGGGGTCTGCCGTGGGTCAGCTCGTCGACCGCCCACGCGCCCGCCGCGCCGACGGTGAACACCGCGAAGGCGTCGGCGAAGGACTCCACCGCCCACCCGTACCACCAGCCGCCCACCGCGCCCCCGGCCGCCATCACCGCGTCGCTGGTCGCGCGGCGCAGCCCCGGGTCGAGGTCGCGCTGCACGTGGTGGCCGGTCTCGTGCGCGGCCAGCACCAGCCACCACGGCTCCAGCACCGCGGTGTCCGGCAACGCCACCACCGGCACGGGCAGCTCGCGCACGAACTCCGCGACCACCGCGTCCGCCGGTGCCCGCAGATCCGCGGGCACCGACTCGCGCACGGTGGCGAAGGCGTCGAAGCGGGCGTCCAGGTAGCTCAACGGGCCGGTCGGGGCCCGGCGCCCCAACCGCGCGAACGGCGCGGTCCAACAGCTGAGCACGATCCGGTCGGCGGCGCGCAGCGTGGGCGCGGTCCGCTCGGCCAGCCGCTGGTCGTACTTGTCGACGTACCAGTCGAAGGTGCGGCGCACCAGGGAGATCTGCTCGTCCAGCAGCCTGCACTCCTCGTAGAGCGGGCCGTCCTCCTCGATCGCCGCGAGGACTTCGGCGCGGGCGTCGAGCGCGTCGGTCATCCGGGACAGGACGGTCTCCACCTGATCGAGCTGCGGGCCGAAGAGCGCCAGCTCGACCCGCCCCGCCCGGTCGTCGAACCAGTCGCGGGTGTCCGCGCGCAGTGCCGCCACCCGGCCCCGGCTGCGGCGCAGACGGGCGGTGCGGCGCCCGCTGATCGGGTCGGTCTCGACGCCCATGTCGAGGTGATCGTCCCATCCGGGGCAAACGTGTCAGCGGGCCCCCGGGTGATCATGCTTCCAGGGCAGGACCCCACCGTCGCGCACCAGCTCCCCGTAGATCTCCGCGCGCGGCGGCGCGGCCAGGACGAAGTCGAGCAGCGCGGTCGCGGCCTGCGCGGGAGTGCGGGCCTGGCTGAAGTCGTCGAACCAGGGGCGGGACGCGGGGGTGTCGACCAGTCCGGGGCACACGGACGCGATCAGCGTGCCCGCGGCCAGGTCGGCGTCGCGGCGTTCCCGGGCGACCGCGCGCACGGCGGCCACCTGGGCGATCTTCGAGGTGGTGTTGATCAGCTCCGGCCAGCCCTCAGCCGCCGCGCTGCCCGCCAGCACGGCCGCGAGCCAGCCGTCCACCACGCGCTCGACCTCGTCGAGGGTGGCGCCGTCGAAGCGAGGGCGCAGGTGCTCGGGCAGGTTGTGCAGCTGCCCGAAGCCGCTGGCGACGACGATGAACCGGCCGCCGGGGCGCAGGTTCGGCAGCACCTCGCGCAGCATGGCGTGGGTGGCGCCGTTGGCGACGGCGACGAACTCCCCGGCCTGGTCGGCCTGCGGGCGGTCGGGGGTGAGCCGGGTGGCGGCATTGGAGAACACGACGTCGACGGGACCGAGGTCGCGGGCGAACGCGGCGATCGCGACCGGGTCGCCGACGTCCAGGACCCCGCCCTCGACGCGGGCGCCCGGGTGCCCGATCTCCCGGACGGCGGCCGCGACCCGGTCCGCGTCACGGCCGGTCAGCAGCACTCGGTCGGCGGGGGTCCAGCGGCGGGCGAGCTCGGTCACGATGGCGCGGCCGATGCCCTGGTTGGCGCCGGTCACGAGCGCGGTGCGCGGTGTGGTCATGCCTCGACGTTATGGGTGTCCGGGGTATGCGTCCAACGAGAGTTCGGCATGCGTGGTATGCGTAATGCTCATGGACTTCACCGATGTGTCGCTGGTCGGTCTGCGGGTGGTGCGGGAGATCGCCGAACGCGGCACGTTCAGCGCCGCCGCCACGGCCCTCGGCTACACGCAGTCGGCGGTGTCGCGACAGGTGGCCGCCGTGGAGCGGGCGGCGGGGATGGAGTTGTTCGAACGCAGGCACGACGGCGCCGTCCCGACCCCGGCGTGCCGGTTGGTGCTGCGGCGGGCGGCGGTGGTGCTGGACGAGATCGACGCGGCCGACCGGGAGCTGCGCGGCCTGCCGGTGTCGACCGGAACGGTCCGCCTGGGCGCGTTTCCCAGCGCGGGCGCGGTCCTGCTGCCCACCGCACTGTCCGACCTGCGCCGCACGCACCCGGGCATCACCGTCCACACCCGCGACGGCGGCACACCCGCCTTGGTCCGGGCACTGCGCGCCGGGACACTCGACCTCGCCGTGCTGGCCTCGGCGCCGCCGTTCCGCCCGCCGGACAACGACTCCCCGGCGCTCGTCGTGCGCGTCCTGGCCGAACGCAACCTGTGCGTGGCGGTGTCGACCGCGCATCCCCTGGCGTCCGACGAGGTCGTGACGGTCACCGACCTGCGCGGGCAACGCTGGATCACCGGCCGCCCCGACGGCGACGGCACCCCGCTGGGCGTCTGGCCGGGCCTGGCCGAACGCCCCGAGATCCACCACGTCGCCCGCGACTGGCAGGCCCGACTGGGCCTGGTGGCGGCCGACTGCGGCATCACCACCGTGCCCGCCCTGCTCGTCCCCGCGCTGCCACCGGGCGTGCGGGCGCTGCGGGTGGTCGGCGAACCCGAGGAACGCCGCCGCCTCGTCATCGCCCACCTGCCGCACACCCTCTCGGACGCCACGACCCGGGTGACCGAGGCACTGCGCGCCGCGGCCGCCCGGCTCGGTGGCGATCGGGACTGATGGTCCGGCAGGTGGGTCAGTGGCAGTTCTCCTGTCGGCCGAGGGTGTCGGCGGGTGCCACGCCGGGGCGGGTCCACTGGGGAGTCGGGCGGCTGGTCGGACCCCAACTCGGGTTCCCGTCCACGTCCGAGCGCCAGGTCCAGCAGGCGTGGCGGCCCTCCGGCCAGCCATCGGGGTTGTCCTCCCACGTCTCGCCGCGACCGTAGGGGGTCATGTCCAGCAGGCTGAACGACGGGGTGGCGCCCTCGGTGCCGCGACCGGTGGTGGAGTAGGTGAGGAAGGCGCGGTCGCCGTCGCGCAGGAAGGTGGTGAGGTGGCCCATGTCCCCGCCGACCGGTTCGGGCAGGTCACGGACCGAGTACCAAGGTTGGGTGTAGCCCATGAACCCGACGAAGGCGGCCACCTCGTCCCAGCGGCCGGTCGTGACCACCGCGAACGAGACGCCGCGGGCGTTGAGGTAGGCCGAGTCCTGGAGGTGCCAGACGGCGTTCGTGCAGCCCTCGCACTGGCCCTGGTGCGGGGCACCGTCGTACCACATGTGTTTGTAGACGATGAGTTCCTCGCGTCCCTGGAACAGATCCAGGAACGGAACCGCGCCGTCGGCCCCGACGACCTCGGTCGCCCCGTCGAACTCCACCATCGGAAGCCTGCGGCGAGCCGCGGCCAGGGCGTCACCCGCGCGGGTATGCGCCTTCTCGCGGACGAGCAGCTCGTCCCTGGCCGCCTGCCAGGTGGCCAGGTCGACCACAGGTGGGCGGCCAGCGGATACGTCGTTCGGTGTGGTCGTCATGGCGCGGGATCGTACGAGGCCCCCACGACAATGCCTGCGCGACACAGGACGCTGGCGCCCCCGACCATCGGCTCATGACACTCGCCCCCACCCGACACCCTTGACTCGACCACCACGCGGGGCGAAGCCGAGCCAACAAACACCAACGGGTGGTCGGGGTCACAGCGATTCCACCATTTTGCTTCAGCGTGTCCGGGCGCTGCCGATAGCAGAGGCGAAGCTCCAGGTGGGGGCTGACAATCGAGCGTGGTCCGGACAGGAGAGCTTCGCATGAGCACTGCAGTGTCAGGCAACCCGTTGAACCGCAGTCTGCGGACCCGGGTGTTCAGCGCGTTCCTCGCGCTCGCCATCGTGGTCATCGGGCTGGGTGTCTTCAGCATCGTCCAGCAGAACGACCTGCGCGACCGCGCCACCGCCATCTCCGAGGACACGGTGGCCCCGCTGGTGGACATCAAGGCCACCGAGACCGCGAACCTCACCGGCCTGCTCACCGACGTGGTGCTCGAAACCGTGAAGGACCCCGACGCGCAGAAGAGCCTGACCTCCGGCCGCGACTCCTACCTGGCCAACGCCGACGCGGGCTTCGCCAAGCTGAAGACCTCGGTGCCCGCGAGCCTGCAGCCCGCGCTCACCCAGCTGATGGCCGACAACCAGACCTTCTGGGCCTCGCACAAGGCGCGCCGCGCCGCCACCGCCGCCGGGGACGCCGCCAACGAGCAGAAGTACAACGCCGAGGCGCAGGCCAACCTGCCCAAGGTCAACGCGGGCTTCGCCAAGCTGACCCAGTCCCTGGTCGACTACGCCGCCGCGCAGCGCCAGACCATCGCCGACTCGACCGCCACCTCCCGCTGGCTGACCATCGGCGTCATCGCCATCAGCGTCCTGCTCGCGCTGGGCCTGGGCTGGGCGCTGAGCCGCAGCATCCGCCGCCCGGTCCGCAGCCTGCAGGACTTCGCCGACCGCGTCGCCGCCGGTGACCTCACCCAGAAGCTCACGCTGAGCTCGCACGACGAGATCGGTCAGATGGGCCACGCGCTGCAGAACGCCGTCGGCCAGATCCGCACGGTCGTCTCCGACGTCGCCGACTCGGCCACCGCCCTGTCCGGCTCCGCCGACCGCCTCACCGCCACCAATATCCGCGTCTCCGACGCCGCCGGGTCCACCTCCCGCCAGGCGGGGGAGGTCTCCAACGCCGCCGCCCGCGTCTCCGACAGCGTCGGCACCGTCTCCGCCGCCGCCGACCAGCTCGGCGCCTCCATCCGCGAGATCGCCCAGAACACCTCCGAGGCCGCCAAGGTCGGCGCCGAGGCCACCGCCACCGCCCAGCACACCAACGACATCATCACCCGGCTCGGCTCCTCCTCGGCGGAGATCGGCGACGTCCTCAAGACCATCCGCTCGATCGCCGAGCAGACCAACCTGCTTGCCCTCAACGCCACCATCGAGGCCGCCCGCGCCGGTGACGCAGGCAAGGGCTTCGCCGTCGTCGCGGGCGAGGTCAAGGACCTCGCCCAGGAGACCGCCAACGCCACCGAGGACATCGGCCGCCGGGTCGCCGCCATCCAGACCGACACCGAGGCCGCCGTCTCCGCCATCGGCCAGATCGTCCAGGTCATCGAGCGCGTCAACCAGTTCCAGTCCGCCATCGCCGCCTCCGTCGAGGAGCAGTCCGCCACCTCCGAGGAGGTCAGCCGCAGCGTCTCCGAGGCCGCCAACGGCAGCAACTCCATCGCCTCCGCCATCACCGAGGTCGCGGGCGCCGCCGACGACACCACCCGAGGCGTCAACGAGGCCGAACAGGCCACCAACGAACTCTCCGGCCTGAGCGGCCGCCTCCAGGAGATGGTCTCCCGGTTCCGCTACTGACCCACACGACAACAGCACCACCGGCACAGCGGGTCGGCTCCCACGGGGAGCCGACCCGCTGTGCGATCAAGCCCGGATGCCCGAAAACCGGAGGCGGGCCAAGCCACCGACCCCCTACCCTCCCCATCAACACGAAGACGGAGCCAAGTAGCCCCCGGACCCCCGAGCACAGAGAGCCACCACCAGCTGAGACGGCGGCCTCGGACCCAGGCGGCGAAGACCCTCCCGAGTGCGGGAAGAAACGGTCCCCACCCCCAGTGGGGACACCCGATGTCCCGCCGGCCAGCCCCCGTCACCGGGCCCCGAGGTCGCATACAAGGCGACGAAAGCGTGGTGGCACCGCGAGCCCCCTTCTCGCCCACGCTCCCAAGGGATCACCCCAACTCCGTCAGGAGCGGCGATGATCTCCCGAGTTCTCTCGAACGACCTCCCCGACCACGCAGGCAGCCGAGTGCGCGTCGCCGGTTGGGTCCACCGAGGCCGACACCTCAAGTCCGTCACGTTCGTGATCGTCCGGGACCGGTCCGGCATCACCCAGGTCGTCACCACCGGCGCTCCCCCGCCCGAGGAGTCCGTCGTCACGGTGACCGGCACCGCCACCCACAACCCGCAGGCCCCCGGCGGCGTCGAGATCACCGACGCCACCATCACCGTCCTGTCCACACCGGACTCCCCACCCCCGTTCGACCTCTACCGCCCCACCATCCCGGCGACCCTCCCCACCCTTCTCGACAACGCCCCCGTCGCTCTCCGCCACCCGCTGCTGCGGGCCAGGTTCGAGACGGCGGCGGCGTCCGTCGCCGGTTTCCGGTCCACATTGGACGCGATGGGGTTCACCGAGGTGCACACGCCCAAGATCGTCGCGTCGGCCACCGAGTCCGGGGCCAACGTCTTCGGCATCGACTACTTCGGCACCCGCGCCTATCTCGCGCAGTCCCCCCAGTTCTTCAAACAGGCCCTGGTGGGCGTCTTCGAACGCGTCTACGAGACCGGGCCGGTCTTCCGCGCCGAACCCCACGACACCACCCGCCACCTGGCCCAGTACACCAGTCTCGACGCCGAGCTCGGGTTCGTCGAGGACCACGGCGACGTCATGCGCGTGCTTCGCGAGGCCATCGCGGGAATGGTGACCGCCGCCGAGAAGTCCCTGCGCGTCCTCGACGTCACACCGCCCGAGGTGCCGGGCGAGATCCCGACCCTGCACTTCGCCGAAGCGCAGGAACTCCTGGCCCGCAACACATCCGAGGACCCGCGCGGCGAACCCGACCTCGCCCCGGCCCATGAGCGCCTGCTGTCCGAATGGGCCCGACGCGAACACGGCTCGGAGTTCCTGTTCGTCACCGGCTACCCCATGCGCAAGCGTCCCTTCTACACACACCCGGACCCGGCCCGCCCCGACTACTCCAACAGCTTCGACCTGCTGTTCCGCGGCGTCGAGCTGGTCACCGGCGGCCAACGCCTGCACCGGCACGCCGACTACCTGGCCGCCCTCGCCGAACGCGGCCAGGACCCCGAGCCCTACCGCGGCTACCTGTCGGCGTTCGCGCACGGCATGCCCCCGCACGGCGGCTTCGCCCTTGGCCTGGAACGGTGGACCGCGCGGCTGCTCGGCGTGCCCAACATCCGTGAGACGACACTGTTCCCCCGGGACCTGCATCGCCTTACCCCATAACCTTTTCAGGCTAACGAGATAGACCGAATGGCGGCACCCCGGACCGGGACCTAAGACCTCTGTGATCCGTCCGTTGCTCCTCTCGATCCGGGGCGCCGCCTGCCGCACCGTGGAAGGGTGATCGAAGCGAAGCTCTCCACCGGTTCCCACGACATCGTGCGGGCGACCCTTCCGGTCGTCCGCGCACACGCCACCGAGATCACCGGGGTGTTCTACGCCGCCATGTTCGACGCGCACCCGGAGCTGCTCGACCTGTTCAACCAGGGCAACCAGGCCACCGGCGCGCAGCGCGGCGCGCTCGCCGCCGCGGTGGTCGCCTACGCCGACCGGCTGACCGACCCGGACGCGGCCCCGTTCGGCCCGATCGCCGAGCGGATCGCGCACAAGCACGTCTCGCTGGGCATCCGCGCCGACCAGTACCCGGTCGTCGGCAGGCACCTGATGGGCGCGGTCGGCACGGTGCTGGGCGCGGCGGTGACCCCGGCGGTGGCTGCGGCCTGGGACGAGGTGTACTGGCTGCTGGCCTGCGAGCTCATCGCCGCCGAGGCCCGCCTCTACCAGCAGGCAGGCATCGACGCGGCGACCGTGTGGCGCCGGTGGCGGGTGGCCAAACGGCAGGACGAGGCCGTCGACACCGTGTCGTTCACCCTGGTCCCGGACGACGCGGGCGTCGTACCGGACTTCGTGGCGGGGCAGTACATCTCGGTCGCCGTGGACCTCCCCGACGGGCGCAGGCAGCCTCGCCAGTACTCGCTGTCGCAGGGGCCGGGTCGCGGGTCGCTGCGGATCACCGTGCGCCGGGTCCGCGGTCTCGACGGCGCCCCGGACGGCGCGGTGTCCACCCACCTGCACGAGCACGTCCACGCGGACGACACGCTCCTGGTCGGGCCGCCCGCGGGCGAGACCACCCTGCGCCCCGACGGCGAGCCCGTCCTGCTGCTCACCGCGGGCGTCGGCATCACCCCGGCGGCGGCCATGCTCGACGACATCGCCCGCACCGACCCCACCCGCCGGGTCGTGCTCGCGCACGCCGAGCGCCACCCGGACCGGCACGCGCTGCGCGCCGAGATGGCCCACCTGACCGGCGGTCTGACCGACGCGGAACAGCTCACCTGGTACGAGACCGGCGGCGACCGCACCGGCCGGGTCGACATCGACGCGATCCCGCTGCCCGCCGGGGTGCGGGCCTACCTGTGCGGCCCGATGCCGTTCATGAGCACGATGCGCGCGGGCCTCATCCGACGCGGGGTGCCCGCCGAGCGGATCCACGCGGAGGTGTTCGGTCCCGGCATGGCCGGTTGAGGAAAGTGGGTGCAGGTGGAGTACCCGCCGGCACCCATGTACGGGGGCAACGCCGATGTGTTCGGGCTCGACATGGTCGATCAGGAGAGTGGGTGTCGGCGGAGTACTCCGCCGACACCCACGTTTGGAGGTGCATCCGACTCGTTCGAGGAACTCATCCTGCCCCTCCCCCAGGTCGAAAAGATCGACCTTCGAGCAGCGTACCCGGCACGGGGTCAGACCTCGCCGCAGATGCTCCGCGTCTTCGCCAGCAGGTCCTGGAACTCGGGGTCCTCGACCTTCGTGCCCTGATAGGCCTTCAGCATCGTCAGCACCGAGGTGGCGAGCGGCCGATACGTCGAGTCCGTCTCGGCCGCGGCCTGGGCGAGCATGACCGCGGCGCCGAGCCGGTTGCCGGAGGCGACGTCCAGCCGGATCGGCAGTGAGCGTTCCAGGAGCACGCACGCCTCCCGGGCGTCGGCGGTGGCGCCCGAACTGCCGGACAGCATCCAGGCCAGGCCCATGCCTCCGGCGCCGAGCACGAGCCCGATCACGGCGGCCACCACGACGACCGCGCTCGGGGCGTGCCGGGGCGCGGGCGGGGTGCCGGGCACGATGACTAACGGCGGCTCGGGCGGTGGAGCGTCAGGCGAGATCATGGCCGGGATCGTGCACTATCCAAACAGGATTTCCCAGCCCTTTTCGGTCACGTTCGCGCGGTCCTCCACAAAGGCCACATGCGCGGCCCGTCCGCGGCCAGCCGGTACGGCTCGCCGAGCGCGCGGTAGCCGTGCCGCTCGTAGAGCCGGACGCTGTCCACAGTGCTCGCCTCCAGGAACGCGTCGACCCCCGCCGCGTCCAGTCGGGCGTGGTGCTCGGCGAGCAACGCGGCGCCCAGGCCCTGGCCCTGGCGGTCGGGGTCGACCGCCAGCAGCGCCAGATGGTGGTGCGGCTCGGCGGGGTGGTGCGACTCGAAGGCGTGGTCGAGTGCCCGGAACCGGTCGGCGTAGCGGCCGGTCGCGGCGGCCACGCGGGCGTCGTAGTCGGCCGGTTCCGGCATCTCCCGGTCCCGATGGAACCAGACCGCGACCGCGTGCGGCTCCCCCGCCGCACCGATCACGTCGACCCGGCCGTGTGCCAGGGCGTGCTCGACCAGGATCTCGAAGTCCGCGGCGAGCACCGGGACCCGGTCGGCCAGCTCGTCGATGAGCCACACCGTCTGCGGCAGCGGCGCGAACGCCCGCGCCACCAGGAGCGCGCAGGCGGGCACGTCCGCGGTGGCGGCGCGCCCGACCGGCCCCGGGGTGTCCGGGGCCGGTCGACGGGAGACGGTCATCGCGTCTGGAGGTCGGCGAGGTCGGCCGCCGCGGCGGCGCGCGCGCCCTGGCCGATCGCGGCGTAGACCGCGGGGCGGGTGGCGCGCAGCACGAACCCGTAGACGACGCCGCCGACCGCGACGGCCGCAAAGACCACCGGGATCACCCAGGACAGCGGGGTGTCGCCGAGGCCGAGCAGCAGCGCGAAGTTGGCGACCACGAGCACCAGGATCGCGGTGACCGCCAGTGCCGCCAGCGGCGGGGCGATCCTGTGGATCGTGCGGTGCTGCTCGTCCTTGTTGTCGTTGAGGTACTTCACCGTGGCGAACGCGGTCCCCGACAGCAGCAGGAGGACGCCCAGCGCGCCCGCGGTGCCCGCCACGTAGAACAGCTGCACGAACGGATCCCAGCCGCCGATCGCGTAGATCACGACCACGACGAGGGCGAGCACGCTCTGGGTGATCGAGGCCGGGCCGGGCTGGCCGGTGCTCGGCGTCGTGCGGCCGAGCACGGCGGGCAGCACCCGGTCGCGGCCGAGGGCGAAGGTGTAGCGCGAGCAGGTGGCGTGGAAGCTGATCAGCGCGGCGAGCACGCTGGTGACCACCAGTGTCTGGCCGATGTCGGAGGCCCAGGCGCCGATGTTCTGCTCGGCGAGGGTGAACAGCAGCCCGCCGGGCGCGGCGTTGGCCTTGGCCACGACGTCGGCCGCGCCCGCGGCCTGGATGGTGGACCAGGAGGACAGCGTGTAGAGCACGCCGAGGCCCGCGACGCAGATGATGGTGGCGCGGCGGACGGCGCCGGTGCTGGCCTGCTCGGAGAACACCGCGCTCTGCTCGAAGCCGACGAAGCCGAGCACGGCCAGGCCGAGCAGCGGGCCGAGGCCCGCGCCGAACAGGTCGCCGAAGGACAGGCCCGCGGCGCTGACGCCGCCCGCGGCCGGGTGGGCGAGGTTGGCGATGCTGTACATGAGCAGCACGGCGATCTCGGCGGCGAGCAGCACCAGCAGCACTCGCGCGGAGTGCCGGATGCGGCGCAGGCCGAGCACGGCGACGATCACCCAGGCGACCAGGGCGATCACCCACCACTTCACCTCCGCGTCGAACCACTTCTGCAGCAGCGGCTGGGCGAGCGTGCCGATGGCGCCATAGAGCCCGATCTGGAGCGCGTTGTAGGCCAGCATGGCCACCCACGACGCACCGACGCCCGCAGGCCTGCCGAGACCCTGGCTGATGTAGGTGTAGAAGGCGCCCGCGTTGGGCACCTTCCTGGCCATCGCGACGTAGCCGACGCTGAACACGGCCAGCACGACGGCGATCAGCACGAACGCCAGCGGCAGGCCGAGCTTGCCGGTGGCGGCCAGGCCGGTGGTCACGATGGCGGCGCACACGGTCAGCGGCGTGGCCGCGGAGGCGGTGAAGAACACCACTCCCGCGGTGGACACGCGCTGCCCGGCCAGGGTCTGGGCGGCGGATGTGGGCACGGACGACTCCTTCTCGCGAGCGGAAACCTGACTGCGGGGCCAGTCAGAACTGGGGGGTGAGCGCCTGGTCGACCAGGACCTCGCTGGTGTGCAGGAGCAGCTGCGCGCCGGTATGGCCGAGATTGCGCCTGAGCTGCTCGCCCAGTTCGGTGTGGACGGTCGGGTCGCAGTGGCTGAAGACCTCGCGGTCGCGCCCGGTCACCCGCAGCAGCCCGGCGAGCATGAGGTCGCCCGGCGACAGGTCGCGCGGCTCGCTCAGGTGCCCGGCGATGCGCACCCCGGAGGCGGCAGCCGAGCTGAGCGACTCCGGCAGATACAGCTCCAGTGGCTTGCGCAGCAGCCGCTTGCGAGTGACCCGCACGACTTTGTTGGCGGAATGCATGCGGTGGATGACCAGGGTGGCGACATCCCGCGCGACCAACACCTGGATCCAGTCCTTCGCCACGACCACGGACCGGTCGCGCAGCACCCACTGCCGCACCCGTTCCTGCAGCTCGTCCTTGCTCGGCGACTCGCGCACCAGCAGCCTGCCGTCGTCGATCGCGAGCAGCCCGAGCAGCGCCAGCTCGCCGAGCACGGCCGCGGCCAGACCCACCGCCAGCGCGTGCGGCTGCAGCCGCTGCTCCCCGGTCATGTCGTCCAAACCGGACAGGTAGAACTCGTCGGCCAGCATTCCGGGCCTGCTCCGGACCTGCCGGGAGACGCCGGTTATCTCGGACACCGCGGTCCCTCCATGTCGGACCCCTGCCGAGTGATCGACACCTTCCGCGACTCCCCACTTCATTCGACGTGTGCGGGCCGCAGGATAGGGGGGATTATCCGGATAAGGGGATACCCGTTGCCACTTCATCACTCGATCGGCCCAGTCCTGAACACCACTTTCGTGGGTTAGCCCACACTCTGGGCCGGTCGGAGCGGCGGCAGCGCTCCCGTTCGCGTGATCTTGTTGAGACATTCGGGTGGTCGTGCGCACAGGTGAGGGTTGTTCACCTGGGACTCGCGACCAGCGGTTGTCACACTCCACAGTGGAATTGGACCATTGCTCCGACGATTAGCGAAAGCGATCAGGGAAACGACTGGACAAAGGGCTGTCAATAACCGGTGGTGTGCGATTGGTCCAGTGCGGGACGTGCACGTTCGCACATCCGGATCACGCCGAGTTTCCCCGCCGTTTCCGCTATCCGCCCCGGCGCGACGCCGTCTCCAGTGGACGGTGCCGCGCCCGCCCGCGGGGCCTGGTCGACCCCGCCAGGGGGCAGCCCGCGTCCACGGTCGTCGACCCAGCCACTTGAGCGCTCGCTCAAATCGATCTAGGGTGCGTTTGAGCAGTTGCTCAAATCCGAGGGGGTGGGGGATGACACGGGAGCCGGGTGGGCCCGGTCACGCCGTCCGGACCCACCACCCGTCGCGTCGGGCCGTGATCGCCGTACTGGGGGTGCGGCGATCACGGCCCGACGCCCCGCCTCGGCCGTCGGCCGCGGGCGCGGGGGTGACCGCCGCGGACCTGGGGGTCGCGGCGGTCACCCCCGGGCGGGCGGCGGGTCCGGTAATCACCGGACCGGCATTGTTCTCGGGCGGAATTGCCGTTTCACCCGTCCAGGTGATGACCGCTTTCGCCGACCCTGGTTCGCCTACCTCGATATCGGCCCCGACAACCGCCTGTCCCGACCACTCCCGGGCACCGTGCGGGACCGCGCCGACCGGTCCCCGACACCGCCGCGCCGGTGGCCGGGGACCGGGTACTCGCGGTGACCGGACCGGCGCCGTCCCGACCGTCTCCGTGCGCGGATAACGTGACGCCATGTCCGACACCCGACAGCGCCTGATCGACGGTGCCGTCCAGACCGTCCGCGACCACGGGTTCGGCGGTGCCTCGGCACGCGCGATCGCGGCGACCGCCGGGGTCAACCAGGCGCTGGTCTTCTACCACTTCGGCAGCGTGAACGAGCTGCTGCGGGCGGCCTGCGTCACCGCGACCGAGGAACGCGTGCAGACGTTCCTGCACCGATTGGACGAGGTCACCGACCTGCGGGCACTGCTGTCGGTCGGCCGTGAGCTGCACACCGAGGAGCGCGCGCTCGGGCATGTGACGCTGATGGCGCAGATGCTGGCGGGCGCGCAGTCGGACCCGAACCTGGCCGAGTGGACGGCGTTCGCGCTGAACCTGTGGATCGAGCCGGTCGAGCGGACCATGCGCAGGCTGCTGGCGGACTCGCCGGTCGCGGACGTGATCGACATCCCGGGACTGACCAGGGCGGTGTGCGCGGGGTTCGTCGGCCTGGAGCTGTTCGAGGGCGTGGACCCGGCGGGCGCGGAGTCCGCGCTGGACGCGCTTGACCGGTTGGGCGCGCTGGTGGAGGTCGTGGAGGACATGGGCCCGGTGGCCAGGCGGGCGCTGCGCGCCAAGCTGCGGCGCTCGGAACGAAAGAAGGGCGAGCCGCCCCGACCGGGCTGATTCGGCCGCAGGCGGTGCCGGGCGTCGGACTTTCGACAATCGAGCGAAACGGCTACCCGACGAACGAATGGCGTATTTCACTTACGGGTGAAACGGCGGTACCGTGCGGGCGTGGCCCAGTCCTTTGCACGGCAATCCGGGGCATTCGTGAAAACAATTCCGGTAGCCCGGGGTGGGCTGCCGCTGCTCGGGCATGCCATTCCCCTGCTGCGCGACCCGCCTGCGTTCCTGGCCGACGTGGCCACCCAGGCCGACCTCGTCCGGCTCCGGCTCGGCGTGGGGTCGGCGGTGCTGGTGTGCTCCCCGGACCTGACCGACCGGGTGTTCCGCGACGACCGGACCTTCGACAAGGGCGGCGCGTTCATCGACCGCGCGCGGGACGTGGTGGGCAACGGGCTCAGCAACTGTCCGCACCACATGCACCGCAGGCAACGGCGATTACTGCAACCCGCCTTCCAGCCGGTACGGCTGCCCGCGTACGCCGAGACGATGACCGTCGAGATCGACCGGGTGCTGAAGTCCTGGCGGGACGGTGCGGTCGTGGACGTCAACGAGCAGATGTCGCGCCTGACCATGAACGTGCTCACCGCCACCATGTTCTCCGACACCCTGCCGCAGACGGCCGTGCGCGAGGCGTACGAGGACGCGGAGACGATCGTCTCCGGCATCATCCGTCGGATGCTCGTGCCCGCCGCACTGACCCGGTTGCCGTTGCTGGGCAACGGTTCCTTCGACCGCGCGGTGGCCAGGATGCGCCGCACGGTCACGACCCTGGTCGCCCACCGCCGCGACTCCGACGAACGCGCCGACCTGCTCGGCGCGGTGCTCGCCGCGCACGACCCGGAGACCGGCGACGCGCTGTCCGATGACGAGATCGCCAACGAGGTCCTCACCTTCCTCATGGCGGGCACCGAGACCACCGCGACAGCGCTGTCGTGGGCGTTGCACCTTCTCGCCGAACACCCCGAGATCGAGAGCCGACTGCACGACGAGGTCGACACTGTCCTATCCGGACGGTCCGCCGCGCAGGCCGACCTCCCCCGGCTGGAGCTGACCGGCCGCGTGATCACCGAGACACTGCGGTTGCGTTCTCCCGGTTGGCTGTTCACCCGGATCGTCACGACGGACACGGTGCTGGGCGGGCATCCGTTGGCCGCGGGGACGACCGTCGTGTACAGCCCGCTGCTGGTCCACCATCGGCCGGAGGTCTATCCGGAGCCGACGCGGTTCGATCCGGACCGGTGGCTGGACCCGACGATTCCGCGCACGGCGTTCATCCCGTTCGCGGGTGGCGCCCGGCGGTGCATCGGGGACAAGTTCGCTCTGGTGGAGGCGACTTTGGCATTGGCGACAATCGCCTCGCGGTGGCGGTTGGCCGGGTTGCCCGGTGCGCGGGTCCGACCCGCCATGGCGGTGGTGCTGCGCCCGAAACGGCTGCTGATGCGGACCATCCGGCGCGCCTAGTCGACGGTCCGGGTCCGGGCGTCGCCGAGCGCGATGAGGGTCAGCGCGGCACAGATCAGGACCACGTTCTTCAGCACGAACTCGCCGGTCGTCGTCAGCAGCAGGGCGTTGCCGTCGTGCACGGCGAGGTCCGGGGTCTCCACGAACACCAGGAAAGTGCCCACCAGGTGCGCCGCCACCAGCGCGGGCGCGGCCCGGCGGGGCTTGCCGACGAGCAGCGCCAGGCCCAGCAGGACCTCCACCCAGCCCAACGCGACCACCACCCACGGGTCGTGCACGAACGGGGTGCTGGCGCGGACCAGGTCGGCCACCGGGGACTGGCCGATGACCTTCAGCACGCCGAACCACACGTAGACCAGGCCGAGGGACAGCCGCAGGGCGGGCACGGCGAGGCGGGTGACGGCGCGGTGGGCCGCGTCGGTCACGTCACCGGGGCGGGTGAGGGTCATCGAGATCTCCACAGGGTCGGACACGAACCGGGTTCCGACCAGGGTAGGTCACCATTAACGCTTTGGTCTAGACCATTACTTTCCGTTGCGGCACAACGGAACCACTCGACCACCGGAACCTGTCGAAGATCGAGTCGGTAAAATGGGAAAATCGTCAGACGGCGCCGCGCAATTGGAACCCGACAATGCAGGTGTCGTCATCGGTGTCCGAATTGCTGTGGGTCAGCAGGCGGTCCAGGCGTTGGTCGAGGGTCGCGGCGCGGCGGGCGGCGGTGGCCAGCAGCCGGGCCAGGGACTCCTCCACGGTGCGGTCCTTGCGCTCGATGAGACCGTCCGTGTACAGCAGCAGGGTGTCCCCTTCGGACACCTTCAGGCTGCCCTCCGCGTAGTCCGGGTCGGCCAGCGCGCCCAGCAGCGGGCCCTGGATCAGCGGCAGGGTGGACGCGTCGGAGCCCTGGATGAGCACCGGCGGCAGGTGACCCGCGCGGGCCCAACGCAGGGTGCGGTCGGCCGGGTCGTAGAGGGCGCAGACGGCCGTGGCGGTGACGCGGTCGGTCAGGTGCCGGGTGACCAGGTTGAGCCAGCCCAGCAGCTGCGCGGGTCCGGCGCCGGTGGCGGTCAGGCCGCGCAGGGCGTTGCGCAGCACGACCATGCTGGTGGCCGCCTCGATGCCGTGCCCGGCGATATCGCCCACGCACAGCAGGATCTGTTCCGAGGGCAGCACGACCGCGTCGTACCAGTCGCCGCCGACGAGATGGTCCTTCTCGGCGGGGCGATAGCGCACGGCGATGTCCAGGTTCGGGGCGCGCAGCGTGTTCTGCGCGGGCGGCATGATCGCGTGCTGCAGCTGCAACGCGAGACGGTTGCGTTCCACCGACTGCTGTTCGCTGTGCGCGAGCTGTTCACGCGTGGCGGCCAGCGCGACCTCGGTCCAGTGCTGCGCGGAGATGTCCTGGTAAGCCCCGCGCACCCCGTAGACCACGGGGCCGTCCTCGGGCACCGGCTCGGCGATGACGCGGATGTGCCGGGCCACCCCGTCCGGGCGGCGCAGCCGGAACGCGGTCGAGGCCGGGCGGTGGTGGTGCAGCAGGGTGCGCAGGAACCGGCCGATGGCGACCGCGTCGTCCGGGTGCGCGTGCCGGGCCAGCTGCTCGATGGGCACCGGGTCGGCGGTGGGCGGCAGGCCGTAGAGCGCGAACAGCTCGCTGTTCCAGGCGATCTCGCCGGTGCTCAGGTTCTCCTCGAACCCGCCGATGCGGCCAAGCCGCTGCGCGTGCCGCAGCAGGTTGGCCAGCTTGGTGGCCTCGTCCTCGATCCGCCACACCAGCAGCACCGCACCGCCGTGCCTGCTGATGCCCAGCCCGGCGGCGGCGGTCAACGGCACCTGGCCGACCAGCGCGGTCACGTCCACGCTGTCGGCGCGGAACGGCTCGCCGGTGGCGTAGACGCGCTCCACCCGGTCCAGCAGGCCGCCCGGTTCGGCGGCCAGCGGGTAGGCCTCCAGCAGGAACGAGCCCACGATCTCGCCGCGCAATCGGCCCGCCGGGTCGTGGAAGCGCGGGTTGACGTGCTCGATGCGGAAGTCGACCACGCCGCCCGCGTCCAGGCACGGCCGCAGCACCAGCGTCGGGTCGCGCAGGCTGTCCGCGAGGCCGATCAGCTCCCCCACCGCGTCGGTGTCCTCGCCGGGCTCGGCCAGCTGCCCGGTGTCCAGGGTGCGCGCGCACAGCTCCGCGAGCGCCTCCACCTGGCGACGCACCGTCTGCGGCTGCTCCGGGATGGGCCGCGGCCAACAGATTTCCAGCACACCCAGCAGCCGCCCCGCGGTCCCGGCGGGCACGACCACATGGCCGCCGTCGGGGGCTTCGCGCTGCCCGATGCCCGCCATCCCGGCCGCCGACAGCGACGGCACCCACACCGTGCGCCGCTGCCGCAGCGCCTGTCGGGCGGGCACCGCCACGCCCGGTGGCACGTACCGCCAGCGGCCGCCCTCGTCCGGGCCGAACCCGGCGCAGCCGACCAGGGTCAGCGACGAGTCGGCCCCGGCCAGCCACACCGCCACGCCGAACGCGCCCAGCGGCTCGGCCGCGTGCCGCAGCAGCGACTCGGCCACCGCCTGGCTGTCCGCCGCGGCCAGCGCGCCGCTCTCCGCCCCGCGCAGCCGCACCGGTACCGGCACGGGTCCCGTCTCGCCGGGTTCGGCGTCGGCCGCGCACAGCCGCGCGGTCTCGGACATGTCGTCCTCGGCGGCCTGGTCGACGATCTCCGCGGCCAGCTCCACCTGCGGGCGCCCCGCCCGCTCGGCCAGCTCGGCCAGTTGCCCGGCGGCCTCCGCGGGACCGCAGCCCAACCGTTCCACCAGCACGCCGCGGGCCAGTTCGACCAGGCCGCGGGCGTCCGCGTCGGCGTGCGCGGCCCGCACCTGGCGACGAAGCCGCTCCACGGTGGCCGCGAGTCTGCCCAGGGTGTCGGGCACCGGCGCCGGGATGGTCATGTACCGCACCCGCCCGGCGTCACCGGTCCCGTTGCCGGACCCTCCGTGCCCGGCCGCCGAGACGCCCGCGGCGCCGTCGACGGTGCCCGAGCCGCCGGTGCCCGCGGTATCCGCTGTGTCCGCCGTGTCCATGGCGTTCCCTCGTCCCGGCTCAGCCTGCCAGCCAGCGGCGCACGCGGGCCATCAGGTCGTCGGCGTCCAGCGGTTTGGTCACGTAGTCGTTGGCCCCGGAGGCCAGGCTCTTCTCCCGGTCGCCCGGCATGGCCTTGGCGGTCACCGCGATGATCGGCAGCCGGGCGTGCGCGGGCATGGCGCGGATGGACTCGGTGGCCGCGTAGCCGTCCATCTCGGGCATCATCACGTCCATCAGGATCAGGTCGACGTCCGGGTGCTCGACGAGGATCTCGATGCCGCGGCGGCCGTTCTCCGCGTGCAGCACCCGCATGCCGTGCAGCTCCAGGATGCTGGTGAGGGCGAAGACGTTGCGGGTGTCGTCGTCGACCACGAGCACCTTGCGCCCGCCCAGCCGCCGGTCCACCCGGGCGGCGGGCGCGGGCCGCGCACCCGGCCGGGCGGGCGGCGGCACGTCGCCCGGCTCGTCCGCGCTCAGGTGCAGGGCGATCCGCTCGCGCAGCTCGTCCAGGCTGGCCAGCAGCTCCAGCCTGCGGGCGTCGCCGCGGCCGCGCAGGGCGTCCTCCTGGACGCTGTCCAGCCGCCGGTTGTGGTAGGCCAGCACGGGCACCGAGCGCAGGGCGGGGTCGCCGTCGAGGTCCATGTCGCGCAGCAGCCGCAGCGCGGCCTCGTCGGGCATGTCCAGCTCCAGCGCGACGCAGTGGAACGAGCCGCCCGCCAGCGCCTCCGCGGCCTCCTCGGTGCCCACGGTGGTCACGACCTCGATGGGCCGCTGCTCGCCAAGGTCGACAGAGCCGGTCACGTCGATCACCGCGGACTCGGCCACCAGCGACAGCAGCCCACGCGCGCGGTGCTCCACGACCAGCAGTCTGCGCGCCAGGGCGGCGGTGGGCGGCGGTACGGGTTGCAGGCCCAGCGGGTCCTCGGCGACCAGCGGCTCACCGGGCCGGGCCTCGAAGTCGGGGCGGGTGATCGGCAGGTACAGGGTGAAGGTGCTGCCCTGGCCGGGCACGCTCACCGCGGTGACCGCGCCGCCGAGCAGGTGCGCGATCTCCCGGCTGATCGACAGGCCCAGCCCGGTGCCGCCGTAGCGGCGGCTGGTGGTGCCGTCGGCCTGCTGGAAGGCGCCGAAGATGGACTCCAGCTGCTCCTCGGCGATGCCGATGCCGGTGTCGCGCACCCGGAAGGCCAGCACCGGCCCGTACTTGGCGGTGCCCGCGGGCAGCTCGGCCGGGTCGGCGACCTCGATGTCCAGGCCGACCTCGCCGGACTCGGTGAACTTGACCGCGTTGGACAGCAGGTTGCGCAGCACCTGCCGCAGCCGGGAGTCGTCGGTGAGCAGGTGGCTGGGCACCGCGGCGGCGGTGGTGACGTGGAAGCCCAGGTTCTTCTGCGTGGTCAGCGGCCGGAAGGTGGCCTCCACGTAGTCGAACAGCTGGCGGATCGGCACCCGCTCCGGGGTGACGTCCATCTTGCCCGCCTCCACCTTGGACAGGTCCAGGATGTCGTTGATCAGCTGCAGCAGGTCGGACCCGGCCGAGTGGATGATGCCCGCGTACTCGACCTGCTTGGCGGTGAGGTTGCGGGTGGGGTTCTGGGCCAGCAGCTGGGCCAGGATGAGCAGGCTGTTGAGCGGGGTGCGCAGCTCGTGGCTCATGTTGGCCAGGAACTCCGACTTGTACTTCGAGGCAAGCGCGAGCTGCTGGGCGCGGGTCTCCAGCTCCTGGCGGGCCTGCTCGATCTCCAGGTTCTTGGTCTCGATGTCGCGGTTCTGCGCGGCCAGCAGCGCGGCCTTCTCCTCCAGCTCGGCGTTGGAGCTCTGCAGCTCGTCCTGCCGGACCTGCAGCTCCTGGGAGCGGGCGCGCAGCTCGCCGGTGAGCCGCTGGGACTCCTGCAGCAGCTCGTCGGTGCGGCCGTTGGCGACGATGGTGT
The DNA here is from genome assembly GCF_000374445.1 of Actinokineospora enzanensis DSM 44649. Classification (GTDB taxonomy): domain Bacteria; phylum Actinomycetota; class Actinomycetes; order Mycobacteriales; family Pseudonocardiaceae; genus Actinokineospora; species Actinokineospora enzanensis. The sequence goes on from NZ_KB894403.1 coordinate 375,737, forward strand.
TGACGTTGACGCCGATGGTCTCCATCAGCAGGTCCAGGAACGCCCGGTGCACCGCGGTGAAGCGGTGCACCGAGGCCAGCTCGATCACGCCCAGCACCTGGTCCTCGACCAGTATCGGCAGCACGACCAGGGCACCGGCGTCCACGCCGCCGAGCCCGGAGGAGATCCGCACGTAGCCGGGCGGCAGGTCGTCCACGGCGATGGTGCGCCTGCTCCGCGCGGCCTGCCCGACCAGGGACTGGCCGGGGGCGAAGCCCGCCGCGGGGGCACCGGGATGCCCGTAGGAGCCGATCAGGCGCAGCTCGGCGCCGTCCTCGGCCAGGTAGAACGCGCCGTACTGGGCGCCGACCAGCGGCACCAGCTCGTCCATCACCAGCTCGGCGACCACCCGCAGGTCGCGGTGGCCCTGCATGAAGCCGGAGATGCGGGCCAGGTTGGACTTGAGCCAGTCCTGCTCCTGGTTGGCCAGGGTGGTCACGCGCAGCGACTCCACCATGGAGTTGATGTTGTCCTTCAGCTCGGCGACCTCGCCGGAGGCGTCCACGCTGATCGAGCGGGTCAGGTCGCCCTCGGCGACCGCGCTGGTGACCTCGGCGATGGCCCGGACCTGGCGGGTGAGGTTGCCCGCCAGCTCGTTGACGTTCTCGGTGAGCCGCTTCCAGGTGCCGGACACGCCCTCGACCTCGGCCTGCCCGCCCAGCCGTCCCTCGGTGCCGACCTCGCGGGCGACGCGGGTGACCTCGGAGGCGAACGAGGACAGCCGGTCGACCATGGTGTTGATGGTGGTCTTGAGCTCCAGGATCTCGCCGGAGGCGTCCACGTCGATCTTGCGGGTCAGGTCGCCGCGGGCGACGGCGGTGGTGACCTGGGCGATCGAGCGGACCTGGCTGGTGAGGTTGTCGGCCATGGAGTTGACGTTGTCGGTCAGGTCCTTCCAGGTTCCCGCCACGTTGGGCACCCGGGCCTGGCCGCCGAGCATGCCGTCCGTGCCGACCTCGCGGGCCACCCGGGTGACCTCGTCGGCGAACGCGGACAGCGTGTCGACCATGACGTTGATGACCCCGGCCAGCTCGGCGATCTCGCCCTTGGCCTCCACGATGATCTTCTGCGAGAGGTCGCCCTTGGCCACCGCGGTGGCGACGGTGGCGATCGAGCGGACCTGGCCGGTGAGGTTGGAGGCCATCACGTTGACGTTGTCGGTCAGGCCCTTCCAGGTGCCGGACACCCCGCGCACGGTGGCCTGGCCGCCCAGGTTGCCCTCGGTGCCGACCTCGCGGGCCACGCGGGTGACCTCGTCGGCGAACGCGGAGAGCTGGTCGACCATCGTGTTGATGGTCTCCTTCAGCTCCAGGATCTCGCCGCGCGCGTCCACGCGGATCTTCTGCGACAGGTCGCCGCGCGCGACGGCGGTGGTCACCTGGGCGATCGAGCGGACCTGGGCGGTGAGGTTGTCGGCCATGACGTTGACCGACTCGGTGAGGTCCTTCCAGGTCCCGGACACGCCCTTGACGTCCGCCTGACCGCCCAACCGTCCCTCGGTGCCGACCTCGCGGGCGACGCGGGTGACCTCGTCGGCGAACGCCGAGAGCTGGTCGACCATCGTGTTGATCGTGCTCTTGAGCTCCAGGATCTCGCCGCGGGCGTCGACGCTGATGTTCTGGGTCAGGTCGCCGCGCGCGACGGCGGCGGAGACCTGGGCGATGGAGCGCACCTGGGCGGTGAGGTTGCCCGCCATGAAGTTGACCGAGTCGGTCAGGTCGCGCCAGGTGCCGGACACGCCCTTCACATCGGCCTGGCCGCCGAGGATGCCCTCGGTGCCGACCTCGCGGGCGACGCGGGTGACCTCGTCGGCGAAGGCGGAGAGCTGGTCGACCATCGTGTTGATCGTGTTCTTCAGTTCGAGGATCTCGCCGCGCGCGTCCACGGTGATCTTCTGCGACAGGTCGCCCTTGGCCACCGCCGTGGTGACCTCGGCGATCGCGCGGACCTGGTTGGTGAGGTTCCCGGCCATGAAGTTCACCGAGTCGGTCAGATCGCGCCAAGTGCCGCCGACCCCGGGCACCTCGGCCTGACCGCCCAGCCTGCCCTCGCTGCCGACCTCGCGGGCCACCCGGGTGACCTCGTCGGCGAACGCCGAGAGCTGGTCGACCATGGTGTTGACGGTGTTCTTCAGCTCCAGGATCTCGCCGCGGGCGTCGACGTCGATCTTCTGCGAGAGGTCGCCCTTGGCGACCGCGGTGGCGACCTGGGCGATGTCGCGGACCTGGGTGGTGAGGTTGCCCGCCATCGCGTTGACCGAGTCGGTGAGGTCGCGCCAGGTGCCCGAGACGCCCTTCACGTCCGCCTGGCCGCCCAGCCTGCCCTCGGTGCCGACCTCGCGGGCCACCCGAGTGACCTCGGAGGTGAACAGGGACAGCTGATCGACCATGCCGTTGAACACCGTGGCGATCTCGCCGAGCAGGCCGTCGGCCCCGTCCGGCAGCCGGGTGCCGAAGTCGCCGTCGCGCACCGCCGTCAACCCGGCCAGCAGCCTGCGCAGCTCCGGTTCGCCGATGCCCCTGGCGGCGTCCCGGTCGAGCCCGAGATGGGCGGATTCCACTCTCGTCTCGCTCATTGCCCGTCCCTGTATGTCCGATCTCGGCCCGCGCGGCGGCGGAGGGGTCGGGGCCACGGTACTCAACACGGCGTCACCACCGCGTTCCGCTGCGAAGGTGAGTCGCCCGCGATCACCTGCCGTCGCCGACCGGGAAGTAGGCGGTGAGCGAGCCCCGGTCGGCGTCCACGGACAGGTCGACGCGCTCGGCGACGCGGCTGATCAGGCGCAGCCGGGCGTCGCGGGCGCTGGGGGCGTCGGTGGCGGGCGCGGTCCAGGAGAAGTGGTCGTCCGCGGTGAGGACGAGGGTGTCGGCGTCCAGGAACAGGCTGATCGTGGTCGGGGTGTGTGGGTGTCGGGGGTGATTGATGGCGTCGGTGATGGCCTCGTGGGCGGCGAGGACCACGTCGGCGCTCAGGGGTCTGGGGATGCGGCGGGCTTGTAGCCAGCGGCTGAGGGTGTGGCGCAGGGTGGCCAGGTGGTCGGGGTGGGCGGGTGCGGTTGTGGAGAACACGGCTGGGACATGCACCGTCATGGTGGGGGATTTCCCTGGCGGCCGGGGACCACACTTCTGATCTTCGACCGGATTGATGGTTGCCGAGCGTGGTCGCGCCAACCGATCGGGTCGGATGTTCTTGTGTCACAGGATGAATCCGCCCGCCATAGCCGTCCGTGACCGGCCCTGGCGACTCGTTCGGGGCAATCTGGCCGGAGGTTCGGCGGCGATGAGGAGACGGGGATGGGTGACCCGCGCACGCGGCGGTGGGGTAGTGCGGCGGCGATCGTCGCGGTGGCGGTGTCACTGTTGATCGTGGTCGCCCGGCCCGCGGTGGCGGCCCCGGCGAGTGTGCCGCGTTGTGGCGAGTCGGGTACGCCGTCGGTGGTGGCGTTGCAGGACACGCATTTCCACATCGACTCCGGGACCTCGCAGCTGTTGTCGGGGTACGCGGGATATCGGGTCGCCACCGGTGGGGCCGCCGCGAGCGGGTTGTGGGTCGGGCTCAGCGGGTTCACCGGGGGTGTCCTGGCGCTGGCGGGTGATCAGCCCGCGAACGTGCCGCTGCCGGATCTGGCGGGTGGGGCAAGCACTACCCGGTACTTCCTGCTGTCGGCCACCGGCGTCACCGCCACCCCGCAGACGCACACCGTCACCGTGTACGACGGGCCGCCCGGTGTGGCGAGTCCGGTGTGCAGTCGGAGCTTCACCTACGCCGATGTCGTGGACACGATCAAGGCGCTGGCCAACAAGGTCGACGGGGTCACGGCCACCGGCTCGGGCACCGCGCGCCTGGGCGACACCGTCACGGTGACCGTCACCGGGCACACCGGCACGCTGGGCGCGGGGCCCGGCAACGACCCTGGCGTGCTGTCCTACACCCCGAACGCCGTCACCGGGTTTCCCGCTTCGGCGTGGCGGTTGGAGCGTACCGAGTTGACGATCTCGCCGGATGGCTCCGCCCCGGCCGTCACCTATGTCGACGGCCTGTACCTGTCGCGGGCCAGTGGGCCCGACCGGCCCTACACTGCCCGCTACACCTTCCGCGCCACCGGGCCCGCCGCCGCGCCCGCGAGCGTGCGGCCGATCCAGTACATCGCCAGTGGGACGCAGGTGAAGCACACCGACGCGGGTGGGGCCGTGGTCGGGTCGCTGCCCGTGGTGTCCTCGTCCGCGCCGGTCACCCTGGCCAAGTCGCTCACCTCGCCGGTCAGCGGCGTGCTCGCCTCCGGTGGCGGTACCGCCACCTACCGGCTGGTGTTGACCAACTCCGGTGACACGCCGCGCACGCTGGACTGGGTCGCCGACACCATGCCCACCGATACGAGCTACCGGGCGGGCACCCTGACCCGCGACGGTCGCTCCCAGGTGGACCCGGCCGTCAGCGGTCGGGTGCTCACCATCGCCGGTCCGATCACCGTGCCCGCGGCGGGCACCACCGTGCTGTCCTATTCCCTCGATCACGGCGCCACCGCCGGGCAGCGCTCCGACCGCGCCGTCGCCCGGCTGGGGAACTCCACAGTGGACACCACGGCCGACGTGACCGACTCCGCGCCTGCCACCGCGACGGTGACCGTCCTCGGCTCGGCCACCCTGGGCCTGGTCGACGACGCCGCCACCACCGCGGCGGGCACGCCGGTCGACATCTCCGTGCTGACCAACGACACCACCCCGTCGGGTCTGCCGCTGTCGGTGTCCTCGGTGGGCACGCCCGACAGCGGCACCGTCGTACGCGCCGCCGACGGCACGCTGACCTACACCCCCGCCGCGAACACCTCCGGCAACGTCACCTTCACCTACACCGCCACCGACGGGTTCAGCTCCGGCAACGCCACCGTGCGGGTCGCGGTCACCCCGGCCGCCGTGCAGGACACGTACTCCACCGGCAAGAACACCACCCTGTCCGCGTCCACCGTGCTCGGCAACGACGTGTGCACCAGCTGCACCGTGCGCACGACCCCGGTCACCGGGCCCACGCTCAACGGCTCGGCCAGCGGCACGCTCACCCTGGCGGCGAACGGCACCTTCACCTACGTGCCCGCCACCAACGCCACCGGCACGGTCACCTTCACCTACCGGGCCACCGACACCGCCGGGCGCACCGCGGACGGCAAGGTCACCGTCTACGTGGCCGACCTGGCCCCCGACTTCGCCACCACGCCGTACGGCACCGCCGTCGTCGTCCCGGTCAAGGCCAACGACCCCGGCTGCACCGGCGGCTGCAAACCGCAGGCGGGCACCGGGGCGGGCCGCGGCACCGTCACCTACTCCAGCGGCGGCACCGTCACGGTCACCTACACCCCGACCACCGGCCTGTGGGGGCTCGACGGGTTCACCTACGGCATCACCGGCAGCAGCGGCAGCGCCACCACCCCAGTCACCATGCTCGTGGGGCCCCCGGCCGCGACCCTGCGCACCACGTACGGGGTCGACGCGCAGTCGCCGCTGCCCGCGGGCGGCTCGTGCACCGGCTGCGGCTACTCCCCCGGGACCGCGCCCGCGCACGGATCGGCCACAGTGGACCCGGCCACCGGCGCCTCCACCTACAGCCCGGCCGCCGGGTACGCGGGCACCGACTCCTACACCTACACCGTGTCCGACCCGGTCAGCGGCCTGCGCGTGAGCGGCACGGTCAACGTCACCGTGGGACCGGTGGCCGAGGACGACGAGGCCGCCGTCCTGTTGGGATCGAACGTCTCCGGCAATGTGTCCACGAACGACTCCTGCCCGGCCACTTGCACCCGGACCAAGCTCACCAACCCGGCCTCGGGCAGCGTCACCTTCCCCGGCGACGGCACCTACACCTATACCTCAGGTAGCGGGATCGGCCCGATGACGTTCACCTACCGGGTCGCCAGCTCGGTGTCCGGCTCGGCCTACGACGACGCCACCGTGCGGATCACCGTGCGCGGCGCGGTCGACGACACCGCGAACACCACCCCCGGGACCCCGGTCGACATCCCGGTCCGCACCAACGACCCGTGCACGTCCTGCACCCTCTCGGCGGTGAGCACGCCCACGAGCGGCACGGCCGCGATCGTCGGTCAGAACGTCCGCTACACCCCGGCGGCCGGGTTCACCGGAAGGCTGACCCTCGACTACACGTTGAGCCTTGGCGGCGTCGACACGAAGGCGACAGTCACCGTCACCGTCACCCCCGTCGCGGTGGCCGACCACGTCACCACGGTCGCGGGCGCCCCGGTCGACCTACGGCCGCTGGACAACGACCTCTGCGCCAACTGCGCGATCACCGCGCTGGGCACCCCGTCGGCGGGCACGGCCACCCGCACCGGCGACATCGTCCGCTACACCCCGGCGGGCACCGGCACCGCGACCTTCACCTACAACGCCACCGACGCGACCGGCAACACCACCACCGGCACCGTGACCGTGGACGTCGTGGCCGCGCCCGCGCTCACCGCCGACACCGCGAGCACGGTCGGCCGCGTGCCGGTCGCCGTGCCGGTGCTGGCCAACGACAGCTGCCCGGGTTGCGCGGTCAGCATCGACGACGACCCCGCCCACGGCGCCGCCGTCGTGGACGTACGCGGACAGGCCGGGTACGTGCCCGACCCCGGGTTCAGCGGCATCGACACCTTCCGCTACGCCGCCACCGACCCGACCACCGGCGCGCACGCCACCACCACCGTGACGGTCACCGTCGCCCCGGTCGCCCGCGACGACTCCGCCGCCACCACGGTCGACACCCCGGTCACCGTGCCCGTGCCGGCCAACGACGACTGCGCGAACTGCACCCTCACCTTCGGCGCCAGCACCGGCAACGTCACCTTCTCCGACCTCGCCGGGCAGATCCGCGCCGTCCCCGCGAGCGGCTGGAGCGGCACCGCGACCGTCGTCTACACCGCCACCGACCCGGCCACGAACCTCACCGCCCAGGCCACCCTGACCCTGGTGGTCAGCAACGCCACCCCGGACTCCACCACCGTCGCGGCGGGCGCGAGCGTCACCGGCCTGAACGTGCTCGCCAACGACACCTGCCCGGGGTGCACGATCGGCTCGGTCACCGCCGCCGACTACGGCACCGCCGTCGGCCATGGCTCCACAGTGGACTGGACGCCGCCCGCGGACTTCGGCGGCCTGGCCACCTTCGGCTACACCGCGGGCAACGGCACCGACTCGGTGTCCTCGACCGTGCGGATCCTGGCCACCCCGCCCACCCAGCAGGTCCAGGTCACCCGCGACCACGCCAAGACGATCACCCTGGCCGTGCTCGCCACCTGTGACGGCTGCCGGATCGGCCCGCGCACCGCCACCGACGACGGCGACCTCGACTACGACGGCGTCGACTTCCACTACACCCCGAACGCCGGCTACACCGGCCCGGACGCCTTCACCTACCGCGTCACCGACCCGGTGTCCGGGCGCTACGTGGACGCCACCGTCGCCATCACCGTGGCCGCGCCCCTGCCCGTCGCCGGTCTCGCCGTCACCACGGTCCCGCCCGACGCGGGCGTCAAACCGCAGGCGGGCGACCTGGTGATCTGGACATGGACGGCCACCAACACCGGCAACGTGCCGCTCACCGCGCTCGCGCCCAGCCTCGGCGGCTGCGCGGCGACGACCCTCGCCGTGGGCGACAGCATGCAGTGCACGACCACCCACCTGCTCACCCAGAACCAGGTCGACGCCGGACAGCTGCCCGCCGCGCTGGACGTCACCGCCAACAGCAGCGCGGGCACCACCTCCGGGCACGCCGCCGACACCGCCCCGCTGGCACGCGTCCCCGGCCTGAAGGTCACCGCCACGGCCGTGCTCGACAGCAGCCCGCCGTCGGTCGGCAATACCGTCACCGTGACGTATCGGATCGACAACCCGGGCAACACCACGCTCGGCCAGATCGCGATCACTCTCGACAGCGGCGACACGGTCACCTGCGCGAGCACCACCACCACGCCCGGCACGCCGGTGAACTGCACCGCCACACACACGATCACCCAACCCGATCTCGACGCCGGGACCTGGACCGGCAACGCCACCGCGACGGCCACGTCCCCCGGTGCCGTACAGCCGCTCACCGACCAGGCATCCACCACCACTCCCCTGCCCGCGACACCACCGACCACCACGACCGAACCCACGGTCACCACCACCGGCACCATCACACCCACGACGACCGAGACCACCACCGAGCCGACCACAACGGAGACCACCACCACGACGACCACCGAGCCCCCGGCCGTCACCACCACGGAGACCACGACCACGGAGACCACGACCACGGAGACCACGACCACGGAGACGACGACCAGCGAGACCACCACGACCACGACGGAGCCGACCGCGACCCTGACCACCACCACCGAACCAACGACAACGACAACGACAACGACCGAGCCGACCACCACGACAACCGAGTCCACAACGGAACCGACGACCACGACAGAACCCACCAGCACCACCACGGAACCGACCACGACAGAACCCACGACGACGACCACCGAACCCACGACCACCACGACGTCCCCAACCTCGACGACCACCGAGACCACCCCGACGTCGACCACCACTACCGAGCCGCCTACCACCGCACCGACCACCACCGCACCGACCACCACGGAACCGTCCACCACGACGGTGCCCGCGCCCACGACCAGCCCGTTGCCCCAGCCGACCACCAGCGTCACCGGCGTGGTCTGGTTCGACCGCAACCTCGACGGCGTGTTCGACCCCACCGAATGGCCGCTGCCCGGTGTGCACGTCACCCTCACCGCCGTTCCCGTGGCCCGCACCGCCCGCATCGCGGCCGCCGACACCGGGGACGCCGCGGGCACAGCAGCCGCGGCGGTCTCGGCGGTCACCGGCGCGGACGGCGTCTACCGGTTCGACGGCGTGTCCCCCGGCGCCTACACGGTGTCCGCCAACCTCACCGCCGCCGGGTTCGCCTACACCTCCGACAGCGACGGCGCCGCCGACTGGACCGTCCTGGTGCACCCGAGCCTGGCCGTCCCGTCGCACGCGGTGTTCGCGGGGATCGGCAAGGGCGCGGTCGGCGGCACCGTGTACGACCGGACCACCGGTGCCCCGATCGACGTCGCCGACGTGACCTGCCGCTGGGCGGGCCTGGACGACACCTTCGACACCGCCGACGACGTGCTGATGAAGACCTCCACCCGGCCCGGCGGCCAGTTCGGCCTCGACCAGCTGCCCTACGGCAGGTACTCGTGCGTCGGCGTCGATCCCGCCACCGGCGCCGGCTCCGATACTGCGGACGTGACCGTGCACTCCGCCGATCGCGTCCTGGCCCGCCTGCCGGTCGTGTCCAACGCACCGACGACGCCGTTCACCCCCGTCGCGCCGCAGACCGAGCCGCTGGCCGACACCGGACTGCGGCCGCGGTGGCTGGCCGACCTGATCGGCCTGGCCGCGCTCGGCCTGGCGCTGCTGGTCGCGGGCGTGCGGCTCTGGCGGTCGGGCAACCGTCGCGACGGCGGAACGTGACCCGTACCGGTGTGGACAACGCATTTGGCGAACGCGTCGGTGATGATGCACACTCCCGTTGCCGCACCTGGGCTTGCGGCTCTGGGGAGAGGTCGCGGATCCATGCGGGTTTCGGTGCGCGCCACCGTGGCGGTGGCCATGCTCGTCGCGTTCTACCTGCTCGCGGTGGGGCTCATCCTCGGCCTGCTCGCCGCCGAGGTGTTCGTCGTGTTCCACACCGCCGCGCTCGCCTGGATCACCGTGGGCGTCGTGGTGCTGCCCGCCGCCCTGGCCCTGTGCGCGGCGCTGGCCGCGGTCGAGCGTGGCGTCGACGAGCAGCTCGTGGGCGTGCCCACCACCGAGAGCAGGCAGCCCGAGCTGTGGGCGCTGGCCGCCAAGATCGCGCACGCCGTCGGCACCCGCGTGCCCGACGAGATCCGGATCGTGGACAGCGCCGAGATCTGCGTCAGCGACACCACCAGCCTGCTCGGCCTCTGGGTGCGCAGGCGCAGGCTCTACCTCGGCGCGCCGATGCTGGCCGGGCTCACCGAACAGCAGGTCGGCGCCGATATCGCGATCGCCCTCGCGCGCTCCCGCGCCCGCGGCACCCGGCTGGCGGGCACCGCACTGGCCGGTCGCGTCGCGCTGCGCCGCGCGCACGAGGCCATGGAGGCCGACCGCGCGCTCAAACGGCTCATCCGGGGCGCCCTCGGCGGCTACGCCTCCGCCTTCCGGCACCTGACCGACCCGATCAGCCGCCACCAGTGGCTGCGCGCGGACGCCGCCGCCGCCCGGGTGGTCGGCTCGGCCGTCACCGAGAGCGCGCTGCGCGAGAGCGCCGTGGTCGGCGTCCTGTGGCACCGCTTCGTCGAGGACCACCTGCGCGACGCCTGGGACGCGGGCTACCTGCCCGAGCGGGTCTTCGACGGGTTCGCCGAGATGCGCCGCGCGCCCGAGCTGTACGTGGTGCTCGAACACCTCCGCGGCCAGGTCACCGAGGACGAGACGGCCGACCCGCACTGCCCGACCGCGGCGGTCCGGGTCGCGGCCATCCGCGAGATCGCGGCCCCCGACGACGGCGTCGACCGCCCGGCCGTCGACCTCGTCCGCGACCCCGTGCGCACCCTGGACCGCGCGGTCATGCTCGCCATGGTCGAGTCCGCGGACGAGAAGAAGCGCGTCGACTGGCCCACCCTCTGGCATGTCGGCGTCCGCCACCGCGTCCGCGAGGGCACCGTCCGGCTGCTCCGCGCGGGTGCCAAGGCCACCGGGCAGCGTGCCTCGCTCGGCGCGGTGCTCGACGCGCTGGACGCCGACCGGCTGGTCGCTCTCGCCCCCACCGACGAGGGTCCCGGCGGCGCGGACGCAGGCCCGCGGGCCCGCCGCGAGTTCGCCCGCGATGTCGTCGGCCGCGAGCTGGCCCACCTGGTCATGCTCGCCTACGTGGACGCGGGCCACGGCCGCTGGACCCGGAACTGGGCGGGCCAGACCACCCTGGCCACCAAGCGCGACGACATGATCGGCCTGCCCGGTCTTGCGGGCGTCGCCGTCAGCGACGGCGGCACCACCGGCCTGCGCGAGTCGCTCGCCGCCGCGGGCGTCGCCGTCGACTTCCGGCCGTCCCGGGCCCTCCCCCGGACACCGAGGTAGGCCCCGCGATGCCGACCGGCCGCCTGTCCGCGCGCCTGCGCCTGAACCGCGCGGCCCGCAGGCTCGGCGTCGCGGTGCACGACCTGCCCGCCGACATCCGCTTCGCCGAGCCCGACCCGACCCGCTGGGGGCTGGTGCCCGCGGGCGAGGTCAGCGCCGAGACCCGCCACGACGACGCGCGCCTTGGCACCGCCGTGGCCGTCGCCCGCCAGGGCGACTGGGGCCAGGCCGCCGCCCTGGTCGCCGACACCTGGGTCGACTGGGACCGGCGCGCGCGGGTCGTGCGCGCCCTCGCCGATGTCGCCGCGCACGACGACACCTGGCTCAAGGCCTGGCGCGCCGCCGCGCCGGAGGACCCGCACGCGCTGGTCGTGCACGCCGACGCGCTGGTCCGGCTCGCCTGGCAGATCCGCGGCTCGGGTTGGCGGCACGAGACCACCCAGCGGCAGATCGCCGGGTTCCGCCGGGTCCTGCACGAGGCCGAGTCCGCCGCCTACGCCGCCGCCATGGCCGTGCCGGAGGACCCGACGCCGTGGCTGGCCCTGGTCACCGCCGCCCGCGGCCTCGGCTACGACCACGACGAGTTCGCCGAGGTCTGGCGGGGGCTCACCGACCGCGACCCGCTGCACCTGCACGGCCACGTCCAGGCCGCGCAGTACTGGTGCGCCAAGTGGCACGGCTCGGACGAGGAACTGGTCGCGTTCGCCACCGCGGGCGCCGAACGCTCCCCGGGGCTGGCCGTGCTCCCGCTGGTCGCCGCGCTCGAACTCGCCGAGGACGAGCGGTCCTCGGTCTGGCGGGCCCGGTTCGTGACCGGCGCACTCGACACGCTGCTCACCCGTCTGTCCGAAAAGGACTCAGCGGGAACGGCGCACACCGGGGACGCGCGGGACCGCGAGGAGCGCGGCTGGGCGGCCATGGCGCTGACCAACAGCGGCCGCTGCGACGAGGCCGTCGAGCAGTTCCGCGCCCTGCGCGGCCGCGCCGACGGCGAACCGTGGACCACCTACTTCCACGACCCCCGCCGTGCTTTCCTCGCCCACCGCCATCGGGCCTGCCTCGGCGCGAGCAAGCCCGGCAAGCAGTGAACGTCCTGCGCACCGACCGCCTGCTGCTGCGGAGGTTCACCCCCGAGGACGTCGACAACCTCACCGAGCTCGACAGCGACCCCGCGGTGACGCGCTATCTCACCGGCGGCAGGACCACCCCGCGGGAGACCGTCGAGACCGAGATCCTGCCCCGGCACCTCGCCTACCGGGGCCCGGTCGGCCGCTGGGCCGCGCACGACGAGACCGGCGCGTTCATCGGCTGGTTTGCGCTGGACCCGCGCGACGACCACACCAACGTCGAACTCGGCTACCGCCTGCGCGCGGCCGCCTGGGGCAGGGGGTACGCGACGGAGGGGTCCCGCGCGCTGGTCGACGCGGGATTCCGGGACCTGGGCGTGCTGCGGGTGTTCGCCGAGACCATGGCCGTCAACCTGGGCTCCCGGCGGGTGATGGAGAAGACCGGACTCCGGTACTTGCGCACGTTCCACCTGGAGTGGGACGACCCGATCCCCGGCACCGAGCACGGCGAGGTCGAGTACGAGCTGCTGCGCGCCGACTGGGCGGCTCAGGCCGGGGCGTAGGCACCGAGAAACGCGCGCACCGCGTCGTCGGCGATCCGGTCGAGCTCCTCCCCCGGCGGCGTCCCCGCGTCCGGGTCGAACATCGCCCGGTCCAGCGTCGCGCCCAGGACCAGGAACGAGAAGTGCTCGGCAGCCCGCCGCGGGTCCGGCGCGCGCAGCTCGCCCCGCCGGTCCAGCTCCGCGAACGCGTCGGCGAGCGCGCCGATCACCCGGCCCGGGGCCCGTTCGTGGTACTCGCGGGCCAGCTCGGGGAACCGTGCGGCCTCGGCGATGATCAGTCGCCGCAGCCGCACGACCTGCGGCAGCGTGGTGGCCGTGATGTGCCTGCGCGCCAGCTCGTAGAGCGCGGGCACCACGTCGTCGGCCTTGCGCAGCGCGCCGACCAGCTGCTCGGCGAAGTGCTCTGCGGTGGCGGTCACGCCCAGGACGATCTCGGTGAACAGCCGTTCCTTGTCCCCGAAGTTGTTGTAGACGGTCCGTTTGGAGACCGCCGCACTCGCCGCGATGTCCTCGACACTGGCCCCGAGATACCCCTGCCGCAGGAACAAGGTCGTCGCCGCTTCCACCACGGCGGCCCGACTCCGCAACGCCCGCGGATCCGGTGCCCGGTTGCCGGTGGCCCGAGCCTCTCGCGGACCGGACGCGGACACCCGCACCAGCAGCGTGTCGTCGGGCCCCTCCAGGCCAGCGGTCATGCCCGCCTCCCATCTTTTGCACTCAACGGTACCAGGTAGGTACTGTGCTGTGCACATTCGGTACTGCACAGTGAAGGATCATCCGATGGTCACCTCCCCAGAGTGCTTCGACCGCACCGCGGCCACCACCCGCTCGCTGCTCGGCTACGGCGTCCTCTCCGGCGCGTTCTACCTGGTCACCGGCCTGATCCAAGCCCTGACCCGGGATGGCTACGAGATCACCCGACACGAGCTGAGCCTGCTGTCCGACGGCCCGCTCGGCTGGATCCAGATCACCAACTTCGTCCTCAGCGGCCTGATGGTCCTGGCGGCGGCGGTCGGTATCCGGCGGGCACTGCGGGACCGGTGGGGGTCGTTGCTGGTGGCCGGGTACGGGGTGGGGCTGATCGGGGCCGGGGTGTTCGTGGCGGATCCGATGAACGGGTTCCCGCTCGGGACGCCCGCCGGTCGGCCGGTGGATCCCAGCTGGCACGGCACCCTGCACATGATCGTGGGCGGGGCGGGGTTCCTGTGCCTGATCGCGGCCACGTTCGTGCTCGCCCGGCGCTCCGGGTCGGTGTGGTACTCGCGGGGTACCGGGGTGGTGTACCTGGCCGGGTTCGCGGGAATCGCCTCGGGGGTGGACAACGCGGCCGTGGTGCTCGGGTTCTGGGTCGCCGTGATCGCCGGATGGGCATGGCTGGCCGTCCTGTCGATCCGCCTGTACCGAACGGTCCCGCGCCCCGACGGCGCCCGCTGATCCCGACACGGCTCCTGTGGACAACTCCGCGCGCCATCGCACCTACCTGCGGTAACGTAGAAATCCGGGGATCCCCGGCGAGTTGTCCACATCCCCCCTGAACCATCCCCATCCGCAGAGCCGCCCTTGACGGACGCCGGACAGCGGACCTCCACAACCATCGGCCCGATGTTGCCGGGGGCCGTCAATCCTGTTGTGCGAATTGGCATTTTATGGCTTCCACCAGGGGTCTATACGGTCGGATTCATGGAGTGGAACCTTCAGGCCGCAGAAGAACTCGTGGCCGCCCTGCGTGCCGGTGAAGTCACGTCGACGGAACTGACCGACGAGGCGATCGCCCGTATCGAACGCGACGACAAGGTGATCAACGCGATCTGCGTGCCGGACTTCGACCGCGCGCGGGCCGCCGCACACGAAGCCGACCAGGCGCGCGCCCGTGGTGAGGACCGGCCGTTCCTCGGTGTCCCGGTGACGGTCAAGGAGTCCTACAACGTCGCCGGGCTGCCCACGACCTGGGGCATGCCACAGTATCGGGACTATGTGCCCGCCGAGGACGCGGTCCAGGTGTCGCGGCTCAAGGCCGCAGGCGCGGTGATCCTCGGCAAGACCAATGTGCCGTTGGGGCTACAGGATCTGCAGAGCTTCAACGAGATCCACGGCACCACCAACAATCCGTGGGATCACACTCGCACGTCGGGCGGGTCCTCCGGTGGATCAGCGGCGGCCCTGGCGTCCGGGTTCGGCGCGCTGTCCATCGGCTCCGATCTCGGGGGCTCGCTGCGCACCCCCGCGCATTTCTGCGGTATCTACGCGCACAAGCCGACACTTGGGCTGGTGGCGAGCCGGGGCATGGTCCCGCCGACCACGCCCGCGTTGCCGGTCGACCTCGACCTCGCCGTCGTCGGCCCGATGGCGCGCACCGCCCGCGACCTCACGCTCCTGCTCGACGTCATGGCCGGACCCGACCCGCTGACCTTCGGCGTGGCGCACGAGCTGGCCCTGCCGCCCGCACGCCACGAGCGGCTGAGCGACTTCCGGGTCCTGGTCGTCGAGGAGCATCCGTTCCTCCCGACCGGGTCAGCCGTGCGGGCGGGCGTGAACCGGGTGGCCGACGCGCTTGTCGACGGCGGCGCCCGCGTCGTACGGCACAGTCCACTGCTGCCCGACCTGGCAGAAGCCGCGACGCTCTACACGCACCTGATGTTCTCGGGCTCTGTCGCGCGATTTCCCGTGGACGCGTACGAACAGCTGCAGATCTCCGCCGCAGGCTTGAGCGCGGACGACCGGAGTCTCGACGCGGCGCGGCTGCGCGGAATGGTGTTCAGCCACCGCGACTGGATCGAGGCGGACAATCTCCGCGAGCTCCACCGCCACGGCTGGCGGCGGTTCTTCGCCGAGTTCGACGCCGTCGTATGCCCGATCACGCCGACTCCCGCGTTCCCACACGACCACGACCCCGACCTGTTGGCCCGCCGGATCGACATCGACGGCACCGGGTACCCGTTCTTCGACCAGCTCGTCTGGGCCGGTCTGGCCACCATGCCCGGCCTGCCCGCCACCGCCGTACCGACGGGCCTGTCCCCCGACGGCCTGCCGGTGGGCGTGCAGCTCATCGGCCCGATGTTCGAGGACCGCACCCCACTGCGACTGGCCGAACTGCTGGAACAGCGGATCGGCGGCTTCCAGACACCGAGGTAGGGCGGCCATCCGGGTGTTCGCATCGGACGCGCAGCCGCCACGTCCGATGCGAACACCGCAGCCCACCCGCGAACAAGCCATCGAGGCCGACCCGCACCGCAGTCGAGTTGTCCCCAGGCAAGATCATCAGCGCAGGCGGCGGCCCTGCTTCCCTTGGTAGAATTGACATCGGGGCCCCCTTGAGGTTGTCCACAACCTGCTCGAACCATCCCCAGATGTGCTTGCCCTCTTGACGCGGGCGGACGGTGTCGCCTTCGCCGAACGCAGTCAGGCGGGCGTGGTCCTGCTCTCCGCACCTGTGGATAACGTTGGGATCCCTGGCGGCCGACAGCGGTAAAGTGGGAATTCGGGGGTCCCCCGGCAGGTTGTCCACAGGTCGCTGGTTCATCCACAGCCGGGCGGTCGGGGCTTGCCGGGCGTCGAGGTGGGTCGGTAGAGGCGGAACGGGACGCGCTGGAAGCCGTGGGGCTGTCGGTCGGAGTTCGGCGGATGAGTCGTTGCGGTCGCGGGATGTCAGCCGCGCCAGTTTGCCGTGAAAGCGTGGGACGGGTTGTCGATGAAGATCGCGGTGGCGATCTCGGGGCCCAGTTCGTGCTCGATTCGCGGGCGTAGGGCGCTGAGCAGGAACGGCATCCCGGGGCCGTCGGCAGTAGACCTCGCCGACGCGGTGGTGGTGTCGCCGCCGAGAAGGATGCGGTGTGCGTGACCGGCGTCGGCCAGGGCGGTGAGGCTGCGCAGGAGGAGCCAGTCGGTGCCGTGGTGAGCGCGGGACGGGCCGTCGAACGCCAGGAAAGCCCCGGTTTCGGCCGCCTGTCGGTGGATTCGGGGATCCGGGAATCGGTGCAGGTGTCCGAGGATCACCCGGTGCGCGGGAACTCGATGTGTGTCACACAGCAGGTGGAGCACGTCCAGGGCGGCGGTTCCGGCTTCGAGGTGGACGCCGATGGGCGCGTCGGTCGCGTGGTGCGCCTCGGCCGCAGCCGCGATCACATGTCGCGCATGGTCGTCGAGGTGGTGGTAGGCACCGGCGACTTTGATCATCCCCGCTCGTGGTCGGGCGGTCGTCAGCTCGTGGATGAACAGGCAGGCCAGGTCGGTGGCCTGCCGGAGTTCGGCCTGCCGGTAGTGCTTCGCCTGGTGCATTCCGGTCGCCGAGATGATGTGGACGCCGGATCGTCGGGACAGCTCGGGCAGATCCGCGACTCGCGGACCCATGCCCCAGGGTGTCCACTGCGCCACCGATCGACCGCCCAGCGCGGTGAAGGCGTTCAACTCGGCGAGGGCCGCTGCGGGATCGTCCAGTTCCTGGCCGGGCGACAGCGGGGAGCGCAGGAACAGGTGATCGTGCGCGTTGCAGACGCCCAGCTCCTCGGGCGCGATGTCCCCGAGCACGGTCCGGATCACCGCTCAGGCTCCGTGTCGGCGAGCACGGCGGCGGCGACGCGCAGGCCCGCCAGTGACCTGGGCACGCCGATGTACGGCGCCAGGTGCACGAACACCTCGATGATCTCCGCGTGGGTCAGGCCGACGCGCAGCGAGGTCCGGACGTGGCCTGCCAGCTGCGGATCGACACCGCCGAGTGCGGTCAGGGCCGCGAGGTTCACGAGCTGGCGGTCGCGCAGGGACAACCCGTCCCGCTGGTAGGTGCCGCCGAACAACGCGGTCACGATCCAATCCGCGTACCCGGGGGCGAGTTCCTCCAGTCCGGGCAGGGCGGCCTGCTGGGTCCCGGAGTCCTGCAGGAGATCCAGCAGGCGGTACCCCTCGGCACGGTCCAACCGTGCCGGGGTCAGCTGCTCCGATAACGGTCTGGTCATGGCTCTCCCTCGTAACGCTTCGCACGTTACAGCGACGCTAGCACGCGTAACGGCCAACGCGTTACAGTGCACGCATGGTGCAGGAGAACCCGCTTGCCTTCCGGTTCGACTGCGGCGCCGTGTGGTTGAACCTGCTCGCCACCCGGGGCCGCACCTTCAGCGCGACCCCGGTCGAGCGGCTGGCCACGCCCCACCGGCTCGCCGAGTGGCTGGAACACTGCGAACTGACCCCGGCTCGACCGCCAGACCAGGACGATCTGGTGACGACCCACCGGCTACGGGAGACACTGCGCCTCCTCGCCCTGGCGACCGTGGACGAACGGCCGCCGCCCTCGGAGACGGCCGAGGAGCTGATCGCGTTCCTGGCCGGACATGACGATCCGATCCACTTGACCGTGGACGACCGGCTGCGCCGCGACCGGCCCGCCACGGTCGGGGACGCCCTGGTCCGGATCGCCCGCCAGGCCGTGGACCACCTGACCGGCGCCGACCGGCTCGCCCTGAAGAGCTGCCCGGAACACGACTGCCGAGGCGTCTTCACCGACCAGCCGGGACGTCGACGCTGGTGCCCGTCCCCGGCCTGCGCGAGCCGGGGCAGGGTCCGCGCACTCCGCGCCCGCCGCAGCGCGGCCCTGCCGGACCAGCCCTGACCACCCGGAAACCGGTCCCGTGCCGCACATCGCCGAGGCCACACCGGTCCGACTCCGGCAGCACACATCACCCGGACGTCTTCGATAGGTCCGCCCACGGATCAGGCTCTGACGCTGGGGACAGGCTCGGCGTGTGTCGTTGTGCGGCGCGGTAGGACCAACGGGGTGGCGAGGAGCAGGACGCCCGCGAGGGCGATGGCCGCGCGGGGGCTGGTGAGCTGGGCCAGCAGGCCCCACGACACGGTGATCGCGGCGGTGCAGAGGCTGGTGCCGATCGACCACGCGGCCAGGACCCGGGCCTGGCGGTCCGGGGTGGTGTTGGTCAGCCGGTAGGCGGCGAAGATCGGGGTGAAGATGCCGATACAGAGGATGAGGCCGAACTCGGTGACCATCACGATCACCAGGCCGGTCAGGCCCGGTTGGATGAACGCGAGGCCGAGGGGCCAGCAGGCGCGGAGAGCACCGAAGAGCCGTAGTGCGGTGGACTCGCCGAAGCGGACGGTGACCCGGCGGGCGAGACGGGAGCCGATCAGGCCGCCGGTGCAGGGGATGGCGAACGCCAGACCGTACTGCCACGCCGGGAATCCCAGGTCGGCGAGCATCAGCACGGACACAAGCGGCTCGGCGGCCATGATCAGGCCGTTGACGAGCATGGTGTTGACGAAGAACCGGCGCAGCGCGTGGTGGGTGAGGATGTAGCGCCAGCCCTCGACCAGGTCGGCCCATCGGCGGGTCGCGGTGTGCCGTGGCTGTTCGGGCTCGCGGATCGCGGCGATGCCGAGCGCCGACAGGAGGTAGCTCGCGGCGTCGAGGACGACCGTGGTCACCGGGCCCAGCAGGCCGATGGCGGCACCACCCAGGGGTGGGCCGATGATCGTGGCCGACCAGGTGGTGGACTCGAACCGGCTGGTGGCCACCAGGAGCCGGTCGGCGGGGACGATCGTCCTGAGGTAGGCGCCGCTCGCGGCCGCGAAGGCGATCTTCGCCGTGGCGGTGACCACGGTGACCACCAGGAGCTGGGCGAACGACAGCACACCCAGCCAGTAAGCGAGCGGGATGGACACCAAGGCCGCGAACCGGAGCACGTCCGCCGCGATCATCACCGGGCGCTTGGCGCGGAACTCCACCCACGGCCCGAGCGGCACGGCCAGCAGCGCGCCGATCGTGAGCCCGGCCGACGACAGCGCCGCCACCTCCGCCGAACCGGCGTGCAGGACCGTGATGGCGACGACCGAGAACGCCCCGAACCCGAGTCCGGTGCCGTAGGCGCTGACCGCGTAGGCGGCCCACAACCATCCGAACGATCGCCCCAGGCCCGCCTGCCACCGCATGATCCGCCCCCGCTTCGCCACTCCGCCGTTGTCAGCGGGGATTGAAGTCGGTCGACGTGCACCGGCACCAACAACCGGACGACCGGCGTGCCACAACCGATCGTTGTGCCAGTAGGTTCTCCGCTCGTGGAACTCGACGCCGTCCGGACCTTCGTCGCCGTCGCCGACACCGGCCAGTTCCAGGCCGGTGCCGACGAACTGGGGATCACCCAGCAGGCAGCCTCGAAACGAGTCGCGACCCTCGAACGCAGGCTCGGCGTCCGGCTCTTCACCCGCACCGCCCGGGGCGTCCGACCCACCATCGACGGCCAGGCCCTGCTCCCGCACGCCCGCGACCTGCTCCGCGCCGCCGAACGCGCCATCGCCGCCGTCACCCCCGGGCGCCGGGCCCTGCGGGTCGACGTGATCAACCGCCGGGTCGCGCCCTCCACCGCCCTCCGCGCGTTCCACCGGCAGCACCCCGACGTCGAGCTCGACATCGTCGCCCTGGTCAACTCCGATGCCACGTCGGCACTCGCCGAGGTGGCATCAGGCACCCTCGACGCGACCTTCCGCTCACTCCGCGCCACCTCGGGCAAGGTGCCCGGCGGACTCCGGACCGCCCGCGTCATCCACGACCGCCACCAACTGCTGATC
Organism: Actinokineospora enzanensis DSM 44649; assembly: GCF_000374445.1. Taxonomy (GTDB): domain Bacteria; phylum Actinomycetota; class Actinomycetes; order Mycobacteriales; family Pseudonocardiaceae; genus Actinokineospora; species Actinokineospora enzanensis. Next base: position 396,110 of record NZ_KB894403.1, read on the forward strand.
GGCCCGCGCCACCCGCTGGCGAACGCCGCCAGTGTCACGCCCGCCGACCTGGTGGACCACCCCATCTGGATGCCCGGCATGGCCGACCCCGAACCGATCGGCTACTACGAGGACCTGGCCACCGCCTTCGACCTCACCATCGACACGATCGGCCCGATGTTCGGCGTCGAGGCCCTCCTTGCCGAACTCGCCGACTCCCCACGCCTGGCCACCTTCGCGGGCGAGGGCTCCCGCTACCTCTGGCCGGAAAGCTACGACCTCCGCCGCATCCCGGTCGTCGACCCGACGCCGGTCTATCCACTCTCGGTGATCTGGCGCGCCGACAACCCGCACCCGGCCCTGCCTGGCCTCCTCGACTATCTCCGGGCGGGCAGGCAGGCAACACCCGGCGCGGACATCTGGCTTCCCGCCTGGGCCCACTGAACCCCCGACAACCGCATCATGTGATCGACATCGGCATGCGCCGACTCGCCTACGTGGTGCCGGGTCGCGCTCGCCGCGTGCACGAACACGGCCGACCCACCGAGACCGAAGCGCCGATCGGGCCAAGCGCAGGCCTCCCCTGTCTGTGCTTCTTTTGGGCGGTACAGGGACTCTCGTACCCACGACTGGAGCAACCATCGGTTATCTCGATAGTGAATAGTGAATAGAGAGATTTGCCAAGCCGGGTGGAGATTCCCGACGGATCGCCGGGATGAGACCATCCTCAACGGACCAGAACCGAACCGTCCACTATGGACGTCAGACCCGGGTCATCCCGGCCACTACCAGCTCCAACAGCCGCACCGAGCCGGGAATCGACGACTCCCGCACCCACGCCGCCGCCCCGATGGCGTCGAACAGCTCCCCCGGGGTCAGGTCCGCCCGGACCTCCCCCACTGCCTGGGCGGCACGCAAAAGACCGGCCCCACACCGGTTCATCGCCACACAGCCCGCGTGCCAGTGACTGGTCGGGTCCTGGATTCCCTGGCTCAGCTGGTCGACCAGGCCCCGGTACGTGCCGCAGAACTCCACCGCGTGCGACATCCACGCAACAAGCGCGGCCGACGGCGGCAATTCCTGTGCAGCACGCGAACCGTGGGCGAGCAGTGACGCGAGGCTGTCCCGCAGGCCGGCCTCTACCAGCGATTCCCGAGTGGCGAAGTGCCCGTAGAGGGTGCCGATGGCCACGCCGGCCGCGCGGGCGATCTCCTCCAGCGAGGTCGACGCGCCGTTGACCGCAAAGGCAGCGCGGGCTTCGCGCAGGATCGCGTCGTAGTTGCGGCGGCCGTCGGCGCGGGTCGGGCGTCGGGCCGGACGGGGGCCTGGCGTGTCGTTCACCGCGTCTCCCCCACCGTCCGGACCAAGGCGAGAGTACCTCGGGTTCGGCGCAGGTAGCTCGGACGGGTGAGATTCCCGGGGAACGGGGCGGGAACCCGACCGGAGTGAGGGAAGGTCTACCGATCGAACGCGGAGGGAGGTAGAAGGCCGGATATGGCTGCGCGCCTGGAGTGTCCGCCGCGGCGGACGGAGTTCGAGACGACCGATCCCGACCTGGCCCATGAGCAACTGCTCGCGGCCTACGACCACGGGCTGCGGATGAGCGGCTTCACCGGGGCGCGGCCGATGCGGCACCGGCGCACCGAGGCGGGCGCGTTCGCCGTCGACGACCTCGCGTTACCGCTGGACCTCGCGTTCAGCGCCGACGAGCTGGCGTTGATGATCCTCCAGGTCGAGTCCGGGCACGTGGAGCGCACGCTCGCCGGGGTGGAGAACCGGATCGGGCCGGGGGACGTGCTCGTGCACACCCAACCGGCGATGAAGTTCCGGGCGCGCACCATCGACGTCGTGTGCAGGCCGGTGCGGCTGGATACCGCGCTGTTCAACCAGATCACCACCGCGCCCAGCGGCCTGATCCGCTTCACCGGGTACCGCCCGCGCACGCCCGGCACCGCGGCGCACTGGAAGCGGACCGTGCACTACCTGAACGAGAACCTGCGAGAGAACCCGGAGGCCGCGGGGCACGAACTGGTGCTGGGCAACACCGCGCGGCTGCTGGCGGCGACCGCGCTGGCGACCTTCCCCAACACCGCGGTCATCGAGCCCAACGGCGTCGACCGGCACGACGCCGGTCCCGCCGCGCTGCGCCGGGCGATCGCCTACCTGGAGGAGCACGCGGACGAGGACGTGGTCGTGGCCGATCTCGCGCGCGCCGCGCGGGTGACGATCCGCGCCGTGCAGCTGGCGTTCCGTCGACACCTGGACACCACACCGATGGCCTACCTGCGCCGGGTCCGGCTCGAACACGCCCATCGCGAGCTCCGCGACGCCGACCCGGCGCGGGAGACCGTCGCGGCGGTGGCGGCAAGGTGGGGTTTCGCCAATCCGGGCCGGTTCGCCGCCTACTACCGGGTCGCGTTCGGGGTCACGCCCGCGCGCACGCTGCGCGGCTGAGGGATCCGGGCCGGATGGTCGTTAGTCCCTGAAATCCGTGAAAATCCGGGTCGGCCGGACGGAGGCATTACGCTGGCCGTATGGCGCACGAGTTGGCGCAGGTCAACGTTTCCCGGCTGAGATTCCCCACCGACGCCCCGGAAATGGTCGGGTTCCTCGCCGCGCTGCGGCGGGTCAACCGGACGGCCGAGCAGTCCCCCGGCTTCATCTGGCGGCTGGCCGGGGTCGGCGACCACCTCAACGGGGCCGACCTGGTGGGCGACGACCGGGTCTCGCTGAACCTGTCGGTCTGGACGTCCTACCAACGGTTGCACGACTACGCCCATCGGAGCGAGCACGGCCTGTTCGTGCGGCAGCGGGCGCGCTGGTTCGAGCGCGTCCCGCTGCCCGCCACGGCGCTGTGGTGGGTGCCCGCGGGCAGGCGCCCCACCCCGGAGGAGGCGCTCGCCCGCCTGGCCTACCTGCGCGCGAACGGTCCCTCGCCGCGCGCGTTCACGGTGCGCTGCCGGTTCACCCCGCAGGGCCGACGGGAGACGCGGTTCCAACGCGTGTAGACCACCGGGGCAGCCGGTAGGCCCAGTCCCACGCGGTTTCCACCGGTCCGCGCGGGAAGCGGCCGATCCACCAGCAGGCGCCCGCCATCATCAGCGCCGACACCAGCAGGAAGCAACCGACCGTCCAGAGTGGACCGCCGGTGAGCCCGAGGCCCCAGCGGTAGCAGAGCACCGAGGCCACCAGGTTCTGCAGGATGTAGCAGGACAGCGCGCACCGGCCGATCGCGGTGAGCCCGGTGCGCACCGGTCCCGCCTCGTCCCGCATCCGCAGGACCAGCGCGGTGATCCCGCCGAGCAGGCCGAACGCCACGATCGGCGCGCAGACGTAGCGTTCGACCATCGCCCACTCCACGCCCGCGTAGGCCGTGATCACGTTCAACGGAACGCCGACGCCGAATCCCCACGCCATCAACCTGCGCCGAAGCGCCGTTCCGCGCGCGGAGTTCTCCAACGCGCCCGAGCGCAACAACCAGGCGCCCGCCAGGAACAGGACCAGGCTCAACGGCAGCACGAATACCGCCTCCGCGCGGTATGTCGACGCGTATTCGACGCGGGCGAGCACCTGCGCGGGCCAGCTCGACGTGTCGACGGGCTTGCCGGTGCCCAGATCGGCGTGGCCGGTGAGCAGACCGGCGGTGATGAACCCGACGAACAGCACGTGCACCGTGCCCGCCGCGATCATCCAGCCGCGTCGCACGCGCGCGCCGCGGCCCACCAGGAACGCCACCAGCACCGACACCAGGGCGTAGAACATCAGCACGTCGAACTCGAACACCAGCACGTAGTGCAGCGTGCCCTCGACGAACAACAACGCCGAGCGCCACAGGTACCAGCCCGGCCAGCGCGCGCCGCGGCGTTGCGCGGACGCGTGCTGCAGGGCCAGGCCGATGCCGAACATGATGGACAGCAGGGACAGGAACTTGCCGTTGCTGAGCATCCGCAGCCCGGTCTCCACCGCGCTGCCCGGCGCGAAGATCGCGGCCACCCCGGCCGGGCTGGTGAAGATCCACACATTGGTGCCGAAGGTGCCCAGGATGGCCACCCCGCGCAGCACGTCCAGGGCCGCGATCCGGCCTGCCTTCATCGTTCCCCCTCGATCCCGGGTTTCGGACCGGTCCGAAACTAGGGATCGCGCGGGTGTCCCGCGTCCGGCGGCGGGTGGATCGGGCATCATGCCTTCGACGGACCCGGGCCTCCCGCCACCGTCACGACGGCAGGCCCCGTCCCTGGTGGGACGAGGCCGGTGGCCGGGCGCGGACTCACTCCTCGGGGGTTTCCTCCTCCTCCGCTTCCCGCTGCACGAACGTCTGTGCGGCCGGGGCCTCCTGTTCCTCCTCGTCCCCCTCGCCCTCGACCCGCTGCACCGGGCTCGCGGGCTGCGCCATGACGCGGTCGGCGTTGGCGACGGCCTCCCGCTCGAACCGGTCCCCCGGGTCGCTGACCCTGACCCCGCCGCCTGCCTCGGTCCCGTCGACCGGGCCGGAGCGCTGCTGCACGACGTGGGTGAGCTCGTGCGCGAGCATGTGCTTGCCCGCCGCCGAGCCGGGGTCGTAGCGGTCGCCGGAGAAGACGATGTCCGAGCCGACGGTGTAGGCCTGCGCGTTGACCGAGCGGGCGGACTCGGTGGCGGCGCCGCCGGTGTGCACGCGCACGTCGGCGAAGTCGGCGCCGCCGAAGCGGCCCTCCATCTCGGCACGGGTGCCCGCGTCCAGCGGGCTGCCGCCGGAGCCGATGACCCCGTGCACCGGCGACCGTTCCTCCTCGACCAGCGCGCCGACGCCCGCGTTGCCGACGGCGCGTTGCAGGCCGAGCAGTCCCGGCGCGCCCAGGACGTCGGGCCTGCCCGCCGCGGCGGCGCGGCCCAGCAGGTCCGGGTGCCCGGGGGCGTGCTCGGCGTGCTCGTGGCGGTGGTCGACGTCCAGGTCGTGCTCGTGCTCGCGCATCCCCCGGGCCCCCTGTTTCGAGTGGTGTTCACGGGTCACAATGTGCGCCCGGACAAATGATGGGCGGTCGGTTCGGCCCCCGATTCGCATTCGCCGGGCGCGACCGAGGGTGCTCCGCCGCCGGGGGCGCGGCAACGTCCCCCCGGCCGCCCGCGCGGGCAGTCCGGATCGCCCCTGCCGCAACGCAATCCGATCCGGCGAAGTACACCCGTGTGGGCGGTGTCATTCCCAGTCGGACACCGCCGCCTTACTACGAATGGGCGGGTATGGCCGCGCTCCGAAACGTGGCCCTCTCGGGCACCGATAAGGGTCATGCGGAGGGGACATGCGTCGGAACGAATCGGTTTCGGACCACGCCGGGGACGCCGGTTCCGACGGTGCGCGGCTGCTGCTGTTGCGGGAGCTGCACGACACCGTCGGGCCCGCGCTCACGGGGATGGCGTTCGGCCTGCGCGCGGCCCGGAACCTGGTGGGACGGGACGCGGACTCCGCCGCGCGCCTGCTCGCCCAGCTGGAGGACGAGCTGCACGGGGCGATCGCGGAGGTGCGCAGGCTCACCTACGGGGCCCCGCCGACCGTGCTGGACCAGGTGGGCCTGGTGGAGGCGATCCGACGGCACGCGGTGACGTTGAGCGGGCATGTGTCCGGCGCGGGCGGGGTTCCGCTGAGCATCGACGTGCAGGCCCGCGGCAACCTCACCGTGTTGACCCTCCCCGTCCAGGTGGCCACCTATCGGGTGGTGTGCGAGGCGTTGAGCAACACCGTCCGCCATTCCCGCGCGCGTTCCTGTGTGGTGCGCCTGCGCAACGAAGGCGATCTGCGGGTGGAGGTCGTGGACGACGGCATCGGTGTGCCGGGCGGCGAGGCCGGTCCCTGGTGCGGGGTGGGACTGCGCTCGATGCGCGACCGGGTGACCGAGCTGGGCGGCCGGTGGTCGATCGGGCCGGGCACGCCCGCCGGGACCCGGGTCATCGCGACGTTCCCGCTCGGCGCGGGCTGACATGTCCCAGGCCGCGACGGAACCGCGCCGGGTGCTGATCGTCGACGACCACGCCACCTTCCGGCTGGGCCTTGGCGCGCTGCTGCAGTCCGTGCCCGGCGTCCGGGTGGTCGGCGAGGCCGACGGCGGCGCGGCGGCGATGGCGTCGGCGCGCGCGTTGCAGCCCGACGTGGTGGTGATGGACCTGCACATGACCGACCTGGACGGGGTGGCCGCGACCGAGCGCATCACCCGCGCCTACCCCGGCGTCGGCGTGCTGGTCCTGACCATGGACGACGGCGACGACCGGGTGTTCGCGGCGGTCCGCGCGGGCGCGAGCGGCTACCTGCTCAAGACCGCGGGACAGGACGAGATCGTGCGCGCGATCCACGCCGTGGCCGACGGGGAGATCATCTTCGGCAGCCCGGTGGCGGCGAAGGTCCGCGCCCTGTTCGCCGCGACGCCTGCCCCGCGCACGGAGCTGTGCGGGCTGACCGCGCGCGAGCTGGAGGTCCTCACGATGATGGTGCGTGGCGAGGGCAACGCGACGATCGCCCGAGACCTGGTGGTCAGCCCGAAGACGGTGCGCAACCACATCACCCGCATCTTCCGCAAACTCGGCGTGCGCGACCGCGCCGAGGCCGTGCGGCGCGGTCTGGAAAGCGGTCTGGGGTGAGCGGTCCCGGGCGGGGTGGGACTCCCGTGGGACCGGGACCGGACTTACGGGACCAATGGGGACACCAGACGTCTATTCGGCCGTCATGATGGGCGACAGACTGTGTGCTATCGGTCCGAGCAGGGGGACGCGCGAAGGGGAAGTCGATGGTCACAGACCCGGTTCCGGTTGTGCTGCACGCGATGGACGTTATCTCCCGCGCGGGCGTCGACGCCGCGTTGCGGTCCCGCCCCGAGGTCCGCATGGTCGGCGAGGACACCCCCGTCGGCGCCGCCGACCGGACGGTCTCGCTGGTGGTCGCCGAGAGCTGGGACAGCGCGACCCAGTCCCTGTTCCGCAGACTCCAGGCCCGCGGCCGACGCCGGGTGGTGCTGATCGCGGGCGAGATCGACAACTCGCAGCTGCTGGAGGCGGTCGGCATCGGCGTGGCCGCGGTGATCCGCCGATCGGAGGCGACCCCGGAGGCACTGGTCCGGCTGATCGAGGCCACGGCGGCAGGCGATGGGACGCTGCCGCCGGACCTGTTGGCGCGGCTGTTGGACCGGGTGTCCCGGTTGCAGCGGCAGGTGTTGCATCCGCGCGGGTGGGACCTGGCGGGAGTGTCGGCGCGGGAGGCCGAGGTATTGCGGATGGTGGCCGACGGGATGGAGACGCGGGAGATCGCGGAACGGCTGTGCTATTCGCAGCGGACGGTGAAGGGGATCCTGCACGACATCACCAGTCGGTTCCAGCTGCGGAACCGGGCGCATGCTGTTGCGTTCGCCTTGCGGGAGGGGCTTATCTGACTTGGGCCTCGGTTGCGGCCTCGCGTCAAGCGGCGGGGTGGGGCTGGGGGTGGGTGGGAGGGGATGTGGACAACCGCGAGGGGACCCCCGGTTTCCATTCCACCGTCGCCGAGCAGCGGGATCATGGGGTTGTGCACAGCATGGAAGCTGTGTCGGGGAGGGGTGGCTGGTGCGTTATCTGGTGGAGTCCTTTGTTCGCACGGCATTGCGGCAAGGTCGTACGGTCGAGCAGTTCCTTGGCCCCTGCGGCACAACGGAACGCCCCGGTGTGGTCTATGTGCAGGTACGGCCGTCCGAGGCCGGGTTCGGGGTCTGGCTGTGCGAGGTCGAGGACGTCGGACACGAGGGGTTCTGCGATCTGGGCGAGTTCCCTCCGCTCGACCCGGAGGCCGAGGACGGTGGCGTGCTGCTGGGCGCCGAGGACGATCCGCTGGCCGCGGTGGGTCTGGCCGAGCGGCTCACCGCGGCCGTGCGTGGGCGTTGGGTCAACTATCCCCTTGCCGGGGACGAGTATCGGGACTTCCTGCGGACCGTCAGCCCTCGAAGCGGCCGGACAGTGAGATCGCCGGAGTGCAATTGCCCTTCTCCGGGGGGTTCTGGCAGCTGACGGCCAACACCACGGCCTCTCCTGGGGCGAAGACCAACGGCTGGACCCAGTGGTGGTCGAGGTCCCGGAAGTTGCCGAGGCCGAACTCGAACATCGAGATCGTGCCGTCCGGGGTGCGCCGCAGTACCCGCATCGTGCCCACGTCGGCGCGGGGGTTCTGCAGGATCATATCGGTCACGAGGAGGGTTTTCCCGGCCGGGACCACGAAGTCGAAGTTGCGGAACCGGCGGGCGTCCTGGTCGATCGGGGCGTCCGCGGCGATGCGGTGGTCGATCGGGGTGGTCGGGGGTGGGGGTGCGGCCGTGGGGACGCGGACCGGGACCGCCGGGTCGTTGGCCGGGGGTGCGGCCGGGTCGACGCCGACATTGCGGAGGGCTCGGTCGGAGCCGGTCTTGGCCTGGTCGGCCTGTTGCATGGCGGCGCCCGCGTCCTGTCTGGCGGCCTGGGCGACGGTGCGGACCTCCTCGGCCTGTTTCGCGGCGGCGTCGGAGGCGGCCGAGCGGACGGCGGGGCGCAGGACCGTGAACCACAGGGCCACCAGCGCCAGGAGGAACACCAGCAGGGCGGCGAGCAGGGGCAGCAACCACTTCGGCAGGACCTGGCGCTGGACGTAGGTGCCGTCGGTGATGACCGGGGGGCCGGTCACCGGGGTGACGGTGACCTGGAACGGGTGGCGGACCGGTTGGCCGCGCAGGAAGCGGCGGGCGGGTTTGGCCCGCAGCCGCACGTAGGCCGTGGTGCCCGCGTCGAGGGTGAGTTCGACCGGGCGGAGCTCGAAGTCCAGTTCGCCTTCCCGGTCCGCGGCTTCCACTCGCACCAGGGCGGGTTCGTTGCCGCGGTTGTCGACGGCGACCTCGAACGTGCCGACGGTGGCGCCCTCGGCCTTGGGCGGCACGACCTCGGCGGTGAGCTCGGCGAACGGGTCGACGACCAGCTCGCCCTCGCTCATCACCGAGCCCTCGGGGTCCTCCTGGGAGAACACCCGCACGCCGAACGGGAAGGTGCCCGCGCGGACGTCGGCGGTGCGCGGCGGGGCGAAGGTCACCGTGACCTCGGTGGTCTCCTCGGGCAGGAGGTTGACCGTGTCCGGGGTGACGGTCGCCCACGGGCCGGGCGGGCCGATCACGTCGATGGTGAAGTGGTCGACGATGCCGCCCGCGTTGCGCACGACGACCGTGCAGCTCACCTCCCTGCCTGCGGCGACCGACAGGGAGGTGGTGGACATCGTGGCGGAGGCTCCCATGGGACCGGGCCCCTTCCTGGCTGTGTTCCGGGCTGGTGGGGACGTTCACCGGGTGACGAACCGCGGGTCGCCGCGGACCTCGAAGACGACCGGTTTGAGCGTGCGGATCATGACGACGTAGTCGCCGGAGCCGGTCCGGCCGAACGGCGGCCCGGCGACCGGGTCGGCCCACAGCGCGCGCGGGCCCAGGATGTCCTTGTGGAACACCAGGACGCTCACGGTGAACGTGCCGTCCGGTCGGACCCGGACCAGGCCGGGGAACTCGGAGATGCCGGGGTTCCAGCTCAGCCGCACGGTGGCGTCGGGCGGGAAGTCCTGGCCGATGGCGTTGGTGACCGAGCCCTGCGGCCCGGCGGTCGGGTCGACGCGCAGGACCGGGCGGCGCACGACGATCCGCGCGGTGGCGGTGTTGTCACCGGGGTCGGTGTCGGGGCCGGTGGTGGTCACCGACGCGGTCACGGGCACGTCGACCCCGCCGGTGGCGATGTAGGCGGCGCGGACCTCGACGGTCTGGCCCGGTGCGAGAGTGCCCAGCGCGCACGGGGTCGGGCAGCCCGCTGGTTGGCCGGTGGCGAGGCCTGCGGGCACCGGGGTGCTCAGGCGGACGTCGGTCATCGGGACCGGGCCGGTGTTGCGCACGGTGTAGACGGCGGTCACCGGGGTCCCGCCGACGTACCCGGGGCTCGGGTCGACGGCCAGGCTCAGCGACAGCGCACCGGTCGGGACCGGGGCGGCCGAGACGGTGAGGGTGGCGCGGTCGGTGATCGGGTCGTTGACGTCGTCGTCCACCGTGAGCACGAGCGTGTAGGTGCCGGGTTTGGTGCAGGTGATCCGGGTGGACAGCTGGTCGGTGGAGGTGAACGCGCACGGGCTCGTGGCCGGTTCGACCGACCAGGTGGCGGTCGCGTCGGGACTGTCCGGATCGGTCACCGTGCCGGTCAGCTCGACCGACGTGCCCTCCTGCCCGGTGTACGGGCCGCCCGCGTCGATCACCGGCGGGCGGTTGTCGAAGCGGATCGTGGTCGAGTCGGAGACCGTCTGGTCGGCGCCGTCGGTGGCGGTGAGCGTGAGGGTGTACTCGCCGTGCTCGTCGCAGGTGACCGAGGCGGCGAGCGCGCCGGGCGGCACGATCACGCACTTCGCGGTCGCGGGCACGTCCGCCCCCGGCTCGACCGACCAGGACACCGTGGGTTCCGGGTCGTCCGGGTCGGTCACCGTGCCGCGGATCGGGACGGCGGTGTCCTCGGCGCCCGCGTACGGGCCGCCCGCGTCGACCACCGGCGGCACGTTGGTCACGTGCAGCCGCGTCCGTTCGATCACGAGCCGGAACATCCCGTCGGAGCCGGTCAGGGTGAGCGTGTAGTCGCCGAAGCGGTCGCAGGTGATCGTCGTGGCCAGCCGGGCGGGATCGGCGATCACGCACGTCGCCGACGGGTCGCCGCTGTCGCGGGTGTAGGACCACGACGTGCTGCCGGGCGGGCCGTCGGGGTCCTCGTAGGTGCCCCGGATCGCGATCGGGTGGTCCTCCAGGCCGGAGTAGGGGCCGCCGGTGGTGATGACCGGCGGCGCGTTGACCACCACCCGTCGGCAGTCCCCCACCGAGCCCGGCCCCGCCGCGTCCCGGCCCTTGGCCACCACGCAGACCCGGTGTACACCGGATGCCAGGTAGGGCAGCGTGGTCTCGTAGCCGACATCCACCGGACCCGCCTTCGGCAGCCCGGCGTCGATCACCTGCTCCGGCCCGTCATCCACGGTGACCGCCAGCCGGGTGAGCGCGGCGGCGAGCACGTTGCCCGCCTGGTCGGGCAGGTCGTGCCCGGACGTCATCGCCTGGCACGTCCCGTGCGTGCGGTCGGCCAGTCGGGCCAGCGAGTTCTCGTCGACCTTGCCGCAGGTCCCGCCGACGGCGATAGTGTCGAACACCATGCCCATGGGCAGTCCGTCGATGGCGGTGTCGAAGGCGGAGCTGCTGTTGTCGCCGTCCGACAGGAAGATCGCGACCTTGCCCGGCCGCCCGGAGTCGCGCGCGGCGTTCCCGGCCGCCGTGATCGCCTTGCCGAAGTCGGTGGTGCTCGCCTGAACCGGCTTGTTGGTGAACCGGCGGATGGCCGACTTCTGCAGGGTGTTCTCCGAGTTGGACAGCGAGAGGATCACCGTGTCCAGGTCCCGGACGCCGTCGTGGTCGGCGTCCGCGTCGGGCACGACGAACCCGGGGTCGGCGTCGCCCGGGTCCGGGTCGGCGAGCACGGCGTCGGTGCCGAAGCCGATGACACCCATGGCGCCGACGGTGTGCGAGTCGACGGCCCGTTGCACGACCCGGCTCGCGGCGGCCTGCTCGCAGTCGACCACGTCCGGTTCGGCGTCGCCTGGGTGCGGGGTGGTCGGCGGCGCGGTCGGCCCGGTGGGGTCCGGTGGCCCGCCGCCCGGACCGCCGGGGTCGGAGTCCGGTGGTTCCTGCGGCGGGAAGATCTCCTCCGCGGGCGGGTGCGTGTCCGGGGTGTGCCCGTTCGGGTCGCACGCCTTGTCCATGGTGCTGTCGGACAGGTCGACCACCACCATCAGCGCGGTGTCCGGCGCGGTCGACCGGCCGACCGCGGCCCGACCGCGCACCGTCAACGGGCCCGGCGAGACGATCTCGTCGTCGAAGACGTTGTCGATCGATACCGAGATGCCGGTGCCGCCGGGCAGCCGACTCTCCACCGCGAACGCCGGGGACGTCCCGGTGACCGACAGCGGCACGGCCACGAGCGCCGCGACGAGCGTGATCCTCCCCAGGCGTCGGGTCATGGTTGCTCGAACAGCTCGATCTCGGCGATGGCCACGTCGGTGCCCGCCAGCGAGCGGTGCACGTCCTCCACGTGCAGCTCGACCCGGGTGGCGCCCGCGCTGTGCGCGATCTCCACGGTCTGCGCCTCGGGGGTGTCGGCGAGCGGCACGTCGTAGCTCTCCTCGGTGGAGTAGACGAGGTGCAGCCGGGCGGGCCGGTGGGTGCCCTGGAACGTGGTCGGGTCGCCGACGCGGATGATCGCGCGGCGCAGGTCCACCGGGTGGTCGAAGGTGAACACCAGGGTCGGCTGCGGGCCCGCGATCGGGGCGGCCCAGAACGTCTTGGTCTGGTTGTCGGCGACCAGCAGCGCGTCGTGCCCCGGACTGCTCACGTTCGCGGTCACCGCGGTCGGCCGGACCGGCACCAGGTCGGCGCCGAACCGCCGCTCGACCCACTTGCGGCCCGCCACCACCTCCTGGTTCACCGAGGCACGGAACCCGGGCACCAGCCCGTAGAGGGCGGCCAGCGCGGCGAGGATCACCAGGAACACCCGGCGCAGCCAGCGGAACACCGCGGCGACCCGGCCGCGGCGGCGGGTCTTGCGGTGCCCGGCAGGCGCGGGCTCGCGGCGCGGCAGCAGGCGCCGCCACCAGGACCGGACCGGGGCCTCCTCGGGTTCGTCCAGCGGGCGGCCGCAGCCCATGCAGATCCGCCGGGTCGCCGGGTTGCGGGTGCGGCAGCCGACGCAGAGCACGTCGTCGTCGGCGAGCAGCCGCTGGTTGGCGTTCGCGCTGGGGCGCAGGGGACGCGTGTCGGTGGGCTGCTGCGCGCCCGGCTGGCGCGGGACCTCCGGCGGCGCTGTCCGTTCTGACACTGCCTGTTCTGACACTGCCTGTCCGGACACGGCTTGTTCGGGCACTCCCGGTGGGAACACCGCCCGTCCGGACGCGACCGGTGTGGCCGAGGGCGGGATGTCCGGGGTGGCCGGGACGGCGACCACCTCCGGGACCGTGCCGGACAGCGGGGGCGCGGCGGTGGTCCGGCGCGCCTCGGTCTGGGTGCCCGCCTGCGCGCCCCCTACCGGCTGGTCGGCGGTCGCGCCGGACCAGTCCAGGAAGGCTCCGCAGCCGGGGCAGAACCGGCTCTCCCCCGACGACCGTTCGCCGCACTTCGCACAGACGATCATGACCCGCTCCCGCTGTCGGTGGTGATGTCGACGGTGACCCGCAGGTGGACCGGGACCGCCTCGCGCACGGCCGCCGCCACCGCGGCCGCGTCGACCTGGCCGCGATCGGGGACCCGGACGACCACGCGCACCGCGCCCGGGTCGGTGCCCGGCAGCGCGCCGCCCGCGGACTCACGGACCACCAGCCCGCCGCTGTCGACGATCTCGACCGCGCCGCCGGTGAGCACCCGGACCTGGGCGGCCAGCGCGGCCGCGGTGCCTCGCGCGCGGTGCGTGCGGACGGCGGCGCCGACGAGGTCGCGGCGGCGGTCCAGGCTCCACCGCTCGTCGGTCTCCAGCGCGACCCACTCGCACAGCCAGTCCAGGAAGTCCGGCGGGCTCAGCGCCGGGTCCAGGTAGTCCGGGAAGGCGTCCAGGACCGCGAACACCGGGGCCAGCACCTCGTCCAGCGCGCCGGTGAACCGCTGGGTGAACTCGTTGCCCGCGTAGATGCCGGGCAGCCGGTCGCCGATCGGATGCCGGACCGGGACTCCCCCGGCGAGGTCGGCGGTCGAGCCCGCGCCGCCCACGGTGGTGGCGTGGACGGAGGCGATGGTGATCGCGGCGGCGGTGCGCACCGGTCAGCTCCTCGTCACTCGGACCTGGTGCCCGTAGGAGAACACCAGCGCGTCGGGTGGGATGTCCAGGCGGGTGACCGCGTCGCCGCGGGCGCCGGTCACCGGGTCGGCGGCGAAGAGCAGGACGTCGTCGACCATCTCGACGCCGGGGATGCGTTGCAGGACGGCGAACATCTCGCCCTCCTGCACGGGGCGGCCGAACGGCCAGCCGTGCCCGTCGGGGCCGCCACTGACCGGGTTGAGGTAGTTGTGCAGCGCGTCCGTGGCCCGTTCCGCCAGTGCCTCCGGGACCACGCGGGCCCGCGCCCGCAGCTGCGCCACCACGGTCACGCCCTGGTAGACCGGTGGCTCCACGGCGACCCGGGCGCCGAGGCAGCGGCGGGACGCGAGGTTGCGTTCGATGTCGGCGCGCAGGTCCGGGGCGAGCTTGAGGTCGGCGAAGCGCAGCTCACCGCGGCCCGGCACGTCCGGGACGACCAGGACGCGGACCCCGTTGGCGCTCTCCGGCGTCTCCGCGCACCGCACCCGCGCGACCCGGGGCGAGGCGCCGCGGGTGAGTTCCTCGTAGTCCTGGGCGGTGACCGCGCGGTCGAGGGTGCGCAGGGTCAGCGGGCCGCGCCGGACGGCGTCCGCGACGGTCTCGCCGTCGACGCCGCCGGTCGCGGGCCGGTGGTTGGTGACGGCGCTGATGAACGGCACCGGGTCGCGCAGCACGGCCAGCATGCCGCGGGCGATGTTGCCGCCGCGGCCGCCGCCGGTGCGGTAGCGGGGGACGCGGACGGCGGCGGCCTTGGCGGGAACCGCGCCGTGGTAGCGGAAGTCGCCGTCCGGTTGGCGGATGGCCGGGCCGAACACGATCTCGCCCGCCACCCGGTCCACGGTGAAGTGCCGGTCGGCCGGGCCGGACGCGGCGAACGAGCCGACCTCGGTCCACTCCTCCCAGCCGCCCGCCACCCCGACCTCGACCGCCAGCCGGTCGCCCGCGACGACCGGGCAGTGGGCGAGCGGGAACCGTTGTCCCGGCACGCCTTCGGACACGCCGACCACCTCGTCCCGGACGACCTCGGCGTGCACGGCGGTGCCGGTGGCGCCGACGGTGGCGGCGGTGATCGCGCGCAGGATCGGGGACGCCTGGTAGAAGGGCTGGCCGGGCGCCGGTTCGGTGGCCCGGCAGCGCAGCCAGCCCGCCCGATGCGTGCCGACGACGGACACCGCGTGCTCGGCGGGCAGGTGCAGCTCGACGTCGCCGGGGGTGTTGAACCCGCCCGTGGTGTCCAGGGCGACCTCGCAGCCCGACCAGTCCCGGCCGGTCCACGCCTCCCAGACCAACGGCGGGTCGCGCGGGTCGATGCCGACGCCCTCGACCTCGCATTCCATCCGCAGCAGCACCAGCCCGCCGGGCACGGCGTCGGATAGTCCGATGTAGACGGTGTCGCCGGGGCGCGGCGGGGTGGCGAAGCAGTGCGGGCCGCGGCCGTCGATCACGTCGTCGGTGCGGTCCACCGCGGGCAGGTCGCCCGCGCCCGCGGTGGCCAGGCGCGACCACGCGCACGGCCGGATCTCCAGCGTCCGCTCCAGGGTGAACACCACCGGCTCGGCCGCCTCCGTGCGCCGGGTGACGACCTGGCTGCCCGCCTGCACCAGCACCGGGTTCTCCTGCGGCGCCGAGAGCCGGAAGGTGGCGGGCGCGGTCGCGGCGGCGGGCGGGAACAGCGACACCCCGATCAGCTCAAGGAATCTCAGGTAGGCGCGTTCCGGCATCCGGTTCACCCGGTAGAGCAGCTGGTCGACCATGAACGCGAAGGTCTCGATCAGCGTCACGCCCGGGTCGGAGACGTTGTGGTCGGACCAGTCCGGGCAGCGCTGCTGGACCCGCCGCTTGGCCTCGTCGACCAGGTCCTGGAAGCGGCGGTCGTCCAGGTTCGGGATCGGGATCGCCATCTACGCCCCCTCCCGCGCGGTCCCCGGCACGATGTCCGGCTCGTGCGCCGGGATCACGTAGAACGGGAAGACGAGGTTGCGCGGGTCGTTGCGGTCGCGCAGCGTGTAGTGGATGTCGATGTAGAGGGTGCCCTCGGCGGCGGCCTCGAAGCCCACCACCACGTCGTCCAGCTCGATCCGCGGCTCCCAGCGCTCCAGCGCGACCCGGACCTCGTAGGCGATCTGGCCGGCGGTGGCCGCGTCCGCCGGGGCGAACACCAGGTCGTGGATGGCGCAGCCGAACTCCGGGCGCATCGGCCGCTCCCCCGGCGCGGTGCCCAGGATCAGCCGGATGCTCTCCACGATCTCCCGGTCGCCGCCGACCAGCGCGACCGCGCCGGTGGCGTCGGTGTGCACCGGGAACGCCAGCCCCCTGCCGATGAACTCCACGTCAGCCTCCGATCAGCACGGTCGGGCAGCCCAGCACGATGGGCGCGCCGCAGCCGGACATGTCCCCCATGCGCGCGGCCGGGCGCCCGCCGATCAACACCGTGGGGCAGCCCGGCGGCAGGATCGGGGTGGGCGGGTGCGGGGGCGGCGGCGGGAACGAGCAGGCGTGCATGGCGCCGACCGTGGCGGCGGGCAGCCCGCCGATGAGCACGGTCGGCACACCGGGCCCGGTGATGGTGCCCGGGTGCCCGGTCGGGTCGCCGACCCTCGCCGCCGGTGGCATTGTCCGTCCCCCTCGATCTCTTCTCGATCCTCGGTTGCTTCTCGATCCTCGGTTGCTTCCGGACACTCAGTTGATCCGCACCACGCCGCCGCTGACGACGACCGCGCCGCTCGCGCTCAGCTCCGCCTGTGTCTGTCCCTTGACCGACACCGTCATACCCTGGACCGCGACGTCCGCGACGGCCTTGACGCTCACCGACTGCCCGCTCAGCTCCAGGGCGCCCTGACCGGCGTCGACCTTGACGCCGTTGGCCGCCTTGACCGTGACCGCCTTGCCGCTGGTGATCTCGATGACCTGGTTGGCCTGGTCGAGCCTCACCACGAACTTCCCGTCCCCGCTGGCGATCGTGATGCCGTCGGCCTCCACGAACTCGACCCGGTGCCCCTTGCGGGAGACGAACCCGCGCACCGCGACCTCGCCGGAACCGCCGTCCAGCACGGGTTTGGCGAACGCGGGCGGGACGTCCTGGCCGTTGTGCAGGCAGCCGAGCACGAACGGCGCGTCGAAGTCGCCGTGCTCGAAGCCGACCAGCACCTCGTCGCCGACCTCGGGCAGCACCACCGCGCCCCGGTTCCTGCCCGCGCCGGACTGGGTCATCCGCGCCCAGCCACTGGTGTAGTCCTTGCCGAGCCAGGGGAAGGCGAGCTTGACCCGGCCCAGCTTCGCCGGGTCCTTGACGTCGCTGACGATGCCGGTGACGAGTCCACTGTGGTCGGTATCGGTGCCGCCGCCCGCGGCCAGGCCGTAGAAGGAGCGTTCCTGCCTGCCGGAGACGGTGAACTCGGTGGTGTAGCCCGCCTCGTCGCTGAACAGGTGCCGCGTGCCGGTCAGGGTGTACTTGCCGGTGAACGGCTCGCCGACGTTGGCCAGCGCCACCTGGGTGCCCGCGCGCAGCTTCGGGTTGCCCTTGGCGACGCCCGCCAGCTCCGCGCACGCACCGCCGAGATCGGCCGCCAGCGCCTCGGCGACGGCCTTGGCCGCGGCATCGGTGCCGCGGGCCGTCACGCCCACCAGGGGCGGCGCCTTGAACTTGGCGGCCAGCCCGGTCGGGTCGGCGCCCGCGGCCTCGGTGCCCGCGGGCCGGGGCTTCGCGGTCGCGGAGACGGCCTGCTTCTGCTGGAAGTCCCAGCCGCGCACCTCGACCTCGGGGACCTGCTCGGCGGCGGTCACCGTCGCCCGCAACGCGACCAGGTTCCGGTGCGCCTCCAGGACCAGCGGGTTCGTCGTGGCCTTGGCGTTGGTGGCGGGCGCGCCGGAGGGTTTGTCGGGCAGACGGAAGTTCAGCTTCTTCTCGACGACGGCGACCTGCGCGCCCACGGCGTCGGCGAGGCGGGACAGAAAATCCCAGTCGCTGATGTTGTTCTGGCTGAACTGGGTGTTCGGTGCGCCGCCGTAGCCGGAGACGTCGTCGATCGTGCCCGCGGTGAGCCCGGCCCGGGTCGCCACCCTGCGGACCACGTCCGCCACGGTCATGTCCGGGTAGACCGCCACCCTGGTACCCCGGAACAGGCGGTGCGCGTGGTCGTAGCCGCGGACCTCGGCGTAGGTGCCGGTGACGTCCAGGTCCACGCCGACGGCGGTGATCTCGCCGGTGAGCAGCGGCTGCGGACCGCCCGGGTCGGCGGTCTGCACCTTCAGCTCGATCGGGGTGCCGACGGTGAAGCCGCCCTTGGCCAGCGCGACGCCGCCCGGGTCGCGGAAGCGGAGCACGAAGGTGTCCGGGAGGTTCAGGCTGTCGTCCACGTAGGCGGTCGACAGCATCGGCTTGACGTCGGCGGCGAGCGGCTGCCCGTTCACGGTGACGACCAGGGTGTTGGCGAAGCTCTCATTGGCCATGCGCGATCTCCTCCAGCGCGGGGACCCGCAGCCGGGTGCCGGGGCGCAGCACCATGGGATCGTCGATGTCGTTCAGCTCGGCGATGTCGCGCCAGTAGCCGGGGTCGCCGTAGGCGCGGTAGGCGACGGACTGGAGCGTGTCCCCCGCGACGATCGTGTGCGTCGCGCGGACGACACGGGTGCCGGAGGTGGGGTTCTGGCCGCCCTGCTCGCCGGAGATCTCCTCCAGCGCCACCGTGCACACCGCCCGCACGGGCACGCCCGCCGGGGTGAACAGGGTGTACTTGGCCGAGACGCTGGAGACGTAGGCGGGGAAGCCGGTCATGCCGCCCCACTTGAACACCACCCACGGCGGCGAGCCCTTGCCGCTCTGCCTGCTGTCCTCGGTGGCCACGCAGCAGGCGAACAGCTTCTCCACGGTCTTGACCACCTGGTCGCCCATGGTGTCGGTGGCGTCCAGGAACACCTCCAGGCTCAGCTTGCACGGGTCCGCGCCGGTGAACTCCGGCGGCCCGCTCTTCTTCGCGTTGCGCTGGGCGTCCCGCTTCCACTTGGCGTTCTTGGTGAGCGTGAGCTCCTTGGGGTTGAACTGGAACGGGATGTCGTGCATGAACTCGCCGGGCTTGGCGGTACTGCCCGCCTGCGGGGGCTTGTGGACGGCCAGCTTCGCGCGTTGCAGGTTGGGCGGCGCGCCGTAGCCGCTCGTCGGCGGGGAACCGGCGGAGACGAAGGTGACCGGGGACGCGCTCATCACGCACCCCGGCCGAGGAACCCGTGGTGCGCCAGCTCCAGCGTCTCGGTGGCGACCTTGGGCGAGTCCGCCGACAGCTGGGGCCCGGTCCAGCGCACCGGGACCACGTCCAGCAGCGACCAGCTGGCGATGACCTTGCCCGCCAGCGTGCGGGCCTCGATGGTGGCGGTCTTGCGCCGGATCCCCTGCGCCATCCCGGCGATCCACTGGGTCACCTTGGCGCTGTCGGCGGTGACCGGGCGGGACAGCTTGATGTTCGGGTACTTGATGCGGGTGGGCAGCTGCCAGACGAACCCGTTGTTGCCGCCCTCCTCCCGCTGCTCCATGACGAACTCGCAGCCGAGCCCGTCACAGCTGCTGAACGCGCCGAGGCTGGCATCGTCGATCTTGACGACGTAGCAGACGGCGACGGCCTCCTCCAGACTGGTCACCGCTCCTCCTTCCGGTTCAGCGCCATCGGTCGGTCACCCGGCCCCGCCGCTCCCGCTCCAGCCGCAGCTCGACCTTGAGGCGGCGCAGGAGGGGGTCGAACAGCTTGCGCACCAGCTCCTCGGGCACCTGTTCGGCGGGTGCGTGGCCCGCAGGTGCATGGCCCGCGGGGGTGCCGGCGGGTGGTGCCGGGGTGTCGGTGACCGGCTCGCTCGGGCGCGTGGGCGGCTCCGCCGATTCGACACGCTGGGCGAAGGTGACCGGTCCCACCGACTGAACCGGCGTCTGCGGTGACCGGGGCGAAACCTGCTCGACCGCCGAACGCTGCACCGGAGCGAGAGGAAGGCCCAACGGCGCCTCGAACGACCCGATGAGCGGCGATGCCAGGCGTTGCAGGGTAGGTGCTTCGCCACCCGACACCGACCACTCGACAGCTCTCGACACCGGAACAGCGCCCACACCGGCAGTGGGGACCACCGGCCTGGAGCCGAACATGCCTGCCATCGGCGACCGGGCAGGCGAGTGCCCGATCAACGGAGAGTCGATCGTGGATGACGCGCGTCGAACCTCGGGCAGGCCATCGGCCACCGACGAAACCCTGTCGGGCCGGGTCGACGGAATCACGCCACCAACGGTCGGAGCCACCGAGCCCGCATCCAGTGCACTCGCCATCGGCGATTCGACAAACCGGCGCACACTCGACAGGGGTTCGCGGACGGAAGCCGATCGCTGCAGCGACGGCACACCATCAGCCGATGCCAAATCCCTACCCGGCGGCATCGAGGCAACCGCATCGGTTCCACCGACGGTCGGAACCACCGACTCGGCGCCGAGCGGACTCCCCATCGGCGACCGGACAAACGAGCTCCCGCCTGACAACGGTTCGCTCGCATAAGCCGATCGCTGCACCATGGGCACACCGTCGGCCGCTGCCAAGGTCCTGCCGAGCGCGGTCGAAGCAGCAGGGTCGACACCGCCGACGGTCGGAGCCATCGACTCGACACCGGCGCCGGGCGGGCTCGCCATCGGCGATCGGGCAAGCGGATGCCCGGCCTGCCGCGACTCGGTGTCGGGTGTCGAGCGTTGCAGTGCCGCGACATCACCGGCCGATACCAGCGGCCGCGCGGGTTCCGCCACGGGAGTGGCGCCAACGCCCCCGATGGTCGGGGCCGACTCGGAGCCGACCTCGGTCGGGCTCGCCGTCGGGACCTCCGGTGACCCGGCAACCGGCTCAGGGCGTGGCAGGTCGAGTCCGGACGTCGAGCGTTGCACCGCAGGCACATCACCATCCGAGGACTCCACCGATACCGTATGCGCCTCGGCCTGGAGACTCGCCATCGAGGTCTCGAAGACCAACGGCAGTTCGGTTTCGGATGCCGATCGCGGCAACGCCGGGGCGCCATCGCCAGGCATCGCCGACGGCATCACGAACCCGGCCTGCGAGGCAATGCCATGGCCGGTGCTGGACGCGCCCGTCATCGGTGCCGGGTGACGCCCGGCTAAGGGCAGGTCGGCTCCGGAAGGAGAACGTTGCACCGCAGGCGCGTCATCGGCGGGCGTCTGCGAGGACTCCACGCCCCCGATCAACGGGGCCGTGCCCACGGCGTCGGCGGACCGGGTTGTCCCCTGATCACCGATACCGAACGGCCCGGCCGAGGACGGCTCGCCCGGGGGAACCGGGCCCGAACTCTCGGCGACCGGGGCCACCGGCTCGGCGCCCGAGCCCGGGAGTCCCGGCATCACTGCCTCGGGCGGCCGCGTGGGCAGCGGCCCGGCAGGCAGGCCGGGTCCGGACGTCGAGCGCTGTACCGCTGAGCCGTCACCGACAGCCGGTCCCGACGTCGGCGCGCCGGGTGGTTCGAGGGCGGCGGACGGCTCGTGCGACACCGACACCGGCTCCGGCGTCGGCGCCGGTTCGGGCGTCGAACGCCGTGCCGGCGCGGGCGGCGGTTCCCCGGATACGGCCAGGGGATCGCCGATGGTGGGGCGGGCGTGCGCCACCATCGGCGTGGGAGCGGCCGGTCGCGGTACCGGTAGTGGCTCCCCCAGCCCGAGTCGCCGGGCCTGCCCCGATCCCTGGTCGGTCGCGACCGCACGTTGCGCGACCGGTGGGAGCGATGCCTCGGTGCCCGTCGACCCTGCCGGTGTCCTGGTGGGGTCGGGTGCGGGGCCGGTGCCACCCGCGGGGGACATTGTGGCATCCCCGGCAAGCGGGTGGTCGGGTTCGGCGGCGGCCGCGTCACCGGCCGTCGTCGCCGAATGGTCCAGGCCACTCGACCGGCCTACGACGAAAGTCGAGAGTTCCGGGCGGTCCGTGGTCGGATCGGGTGTCGGATCCGACCTTTCTCCGCCGAACGGTTGTTTCTCCTGCTCCGATCGGTCGGCGCCGACCCCCACCAGTTCAGTCCACAAGGGACTGTCAAGGGCGGGTTCCGGTACCGGCGACGGGCTCGGCGCGCCGGTACCGGACGGCACCGCGGGAGGCTCGAACGCGGCCGGGGCCGCGGGCGGTCGAGCCCCGGGTGCCTGATCCGCCACGGTCCGCAGCACCACCGCGGGCCGCGGACCGTCCACTACGGACGACACAACCTCCGCCGAACCGGACGGCTCCCCCGCTCCGACCCGGTGGCCCAGCGGGGCCAGCAGGGACGGGTTGCGCCACGCGGCCAGCCCGTCGGTGAACCGCTGCACCGGGTTCACCAGCGGGTGCTCGGGCACGATCCGCGCGATCGGCGGCAGCGTGCGCCACTCCGCCCGCGCCACCGGGGCGGCGGGCGGCGTCGACCTGCGTCGCCACGGCCACATCGCGAAAGCTCACCGTCCCTGCGTGATCCGGGTGTTGATGCGGGCGATCTCGGCCGCGTAGCGCAGCCGGTCGGCGTGTTCGAGGTCGAGGATGTCGTCCAGCGGCCAGTGGAAGTGGTACGCCAGGTACGCGACCTCCTCGTGCAGGCGGTCGGCCGCGTACGTCAGGATTCCCCCAGGCGACCGCCATGGCCGTTGGCGCCACCCGCGACGTCGACGGCGAACCCGTGGCCGCACTGCGGGCACTCCACCCCGGCCCGCGTGTGCCCCTCGCTGTTCACCCGCCGGTACAGGTCCTGCAGGAAGGCCAGGTCCGCGGCGAACAGGTTCTCGATGATCCCGGCGTGCACGTCGGTGATGTCCCCGAGCCGGGTCACCACCCGGGCCAGCAGCACCACGGTCAGGTACGGGGGGTTCTCCCGCACCCGGTCGTCGCGCAGCGGCACCAGCTCGTCCCGCGCGGTCGCCAGCCGCATGGACCCCGTGGTGTGCGTGCCGCCCGCGTCGTCCACGTACCCGCGGGGCAGCTCGAAGGCGAACTCGGTGCGCAGCTCCCGCCGCGGCCGCTCCTCGGCGCGCGGCGGTTCCTGCACACCGGCCATGACCCGGCGCATCGGCTACTCGACTTCCATCTGCTCGTAGGTGACGACCAGCTTCTCGGTCAGCACGCTGGTGTCCCCGGCCTTGAGCGAGCCGATCTCCAGCGACTTGGGCCAGGCGTTGGTCAGCTTGTACCGCTTGATGGGCGAGCCCTCGTAGTCGTAGACGATGATCGCCCCGCCCTTGCGCGCCGCGCCCATCTTGCCGAAGTGCGCGTCCTTCACCCACTTCTCGAAGCTGGTGTCGCCGGTGAGACCGCGGGTGAGCGTGACCTCGCCCGCCTTGGGGCGGCCGGGCAGCTTCTTGATGACGTACTTGCCGTCCGGGGTGTTCTGCTTCAGCTCGATCACGTCCTGTTCCATCTTCAGGCCGCTGACCTCGTTGATGCTCTTGATCTGGATGCCGTCGACCTCCAGGCCGAACGAGTGGCCGACGGAGGTGTCGAGATCGGGGAGTGCCATGTGCTGCCGCCCTTCGGGTTACTCGTTGACCAGGCTGGTGCCGCCGGAGAGCTGGGCCAGCCGGAAGACCACGAACTCGGCGGGTTTCACCGGCGCCACGCCGATCTCGCAGACGACCTGGCCCTGGTCGATGCTCTCGGCGGGGTTGGTCTCCCGGTCGCACTTGACGTAGAAGGCCTCGTCCGGGGTGCTGCCGAACAGCGCGCCGCGCCGCCACTCCATGACCAGGAACGAGCTGATCGTGCGCCGCACCCTGGCCCACAGCGCCTCGTCGTTTGGCTCGAACACCACCCACTGCGTGCCGTTGAGGATCGACTCCTC
This sequence comes from Actinokineospora enzanensis DSM 44649, assembly GCF_000374445.1. Classification (GTDB taxonomy): domain Bacteria; phylum Actinomycetota; class Actinomycetes; order Mycobacteriales; family Pseudonocardiaceae; genus Actinokineospora; species Actinokineospora enzanensis. The sequence goes on from NZ_KB894403.1 coordinate 419,756, forward strand.
CAGGTAGTTGAACAGCCTGCGCACGTTGAGGTAGCGCCAGTCGGAGTCGCTGGAGAGCGTGCGCGCGCCCCAGACCCGGATGCCGCGCCCGGCGAACGAGCGCAGGCAGTTGACGCCCAACGGGTTCAGCAGCGACTGCTCGGCCTGGGTCAGCTGGGTCTGCAACGCGATCGCGCCGCGGATCACCTCGTTGGCCGGGGCCTTGTGCACGCCGCGGGTGGCGTCGTTGCGCGCCCACACGCCCGCCATGTGCCCGCTGGGCGGCACGAACACGGTGCCGTCGCCCGCCGGGTCGGCGACCTTGATCCACGGGTAATAGAGGGCGGCGTAGCGGGAGTCGTAGTTGACCTCCTCGCGCCACTGCTTGACCTGCTGCGCGTTCAGGCCGCGCGGGGCGTCCAGGATGGCCATCCGGTCGCCCATCAGCTCGGCGTGCGCGATCATCGCGGACTGCACGGCGCGGACGCCGTCGAGGTCGATGAGTCCACGCTCGTAGAAGCCCATGAGGTCGGGCACCGCGACCATGGTGACCTCGTCCACCACCTCCAGACCGCCGAACCCGGTCCGGTCCGCGACGTCCCCGACGATCTGCTCGGCCCGGATCGCCGCGGGCGGCGCGGCGGCGGGCGCGGCCAGGGTGACGGCTCCCTTGTCCGGCTTGGCGATCTGGCCGGAGGCGACCTCCTCCAAGGTGATCAGCGCGGACTTCTCGCGCACCACGGTCACCACGTTGTCCTTGCCGCGGCGGGTGGTCGCCGCGTGCGTCTCGACCACCTTGCCGTCCTGCTTGACCAGGAGCGTGAACCGGTCGTCCGGGGCGTTCTCCTCGGTCGGGTCGGCGACCTCGACGGTGATCTCGCCCGCGCCCTTGCCCGCGGGCAGCTCCCGGGTGAGCACCCGGTAGCCGCCGAGCCGGGCCTGGGCGGGACCGCCGCGCTGCTCCGGGGTGCCGACGCGCACGACGTAGCAGTTGCTGCCGCCGTTGAGGAAGTAGCCGAACACGGCCTGGGCGAGGTTCCCACCTTCCAGGAACCCGCCGAAGACCTGGGTGAACTGGCCCCAGTTGCCGACCAGTGTCGGCTCGTCGCACGGTCCGCGCTCGGCGAGCCCCACGAAGGCGGCGACCGCCGTGCCCACGCCCTCGATCGGACGGGACCCGGACTCCACCTCCTCGACGTACACACCCGGGGAGAGGTAACTGGGCATACGCTGCCTCCAAGGGACTACCCGCTGTTTCCCGGTCGATACTGGCCGTCGCCCCGGGCCCCGCCCACGCCCGGCCGACGGCGTGCGGGGGAACCCGTGCTTGCCCGAAGAGGCAGCCGTCCCTTCCGGACTCCGGCGGACCCCGTGAACCCGATCCCGTGGTCGTGGTGATAACCGGGTGTGGACACCAGGTCGGAGAGGAAGACATGAGCCCAACGGACGCGGAGATCATCCGACGGTCGTGGCGCGAGCCCGAGTCGTTCGCGGAGATCTTCGACCGGCACGCCCCGCACATCCTGCGGTACCTGGTCCGACGGCTGGGCCGGGAGTCGGCCGAGGACGTGGTCGGCGAGACGTTCCTGGCCGCGTTCGACAAACGCCTGCGCTACGACGTCCGGCGCGCGGACGCCCGGCCCTGGCTCTACGGGATCGCGACCAACCTGGTCGGACGACACCGGCGGCGGGAGGTGCTGCGGCTGCGGGAGCGGGTCGACACCGTCCAGGTGCACGACCACGCGGACCGGGTCGCGGCGGACGTCACCGCCCGCAGCGTCCGACCGGTGCTGGTCGGCGCGCTCGCCGGGCTGTCCGCCGGGGACCGGGACGTGCTGCTGCTGATCGCCTGGGAACAGCTCGGTTACGAGGAGGTCTCGGCCGCGCTGGGGATCCCCGTGGGAACCGTCCGGTCCCGGCTGCACCGTGCGCGCCGCCAGGTCCGACAGGCGCTCGGTGCCACCACCGACACGATCGAGGAGCTGCTCAACCATGGATGACCTGACACTGGTCCGGGAACTGGCCGACGACACCCCACCCCCCGACCTTGGCCCCGCCCGCGCCCGCCTGATGGCCAGGATCGCCACCCAGCGGCCACGACGGCGGTTCGGCCCGGTGATCGCCGCCGTCGCCACGGGCACGGCCGCCGCCGCGGCGGTCGTCGTCGTGTCGACCTCGGGCGGCCCGGCGGCCCCCGCGCCCGACGCGACGGCCACCGACCCGGTTCGTCTACTGGCGGCGGCGGCCGACGCGGCGCGGGCGCAGCCGTGGGTCGCGCCCCGACCCGACCAGTTCGTCTACACGCGGACCGGCAGCCGGGAGTTCTGGCGGTCGGTCGACGGCACGCATGACGGTCTGCTGATCGACGGGCCCCGGCACACCCCCATGCCCGGCTGCCGCAACGGGCGGACGGTGGTCGTGCAGGGGGACGAGATCATCGCCGGTCGGACCGACGCGTGCGAGGTGTCCCCGGGATACCGGGCGGATCTGCCCACGACGGAGGACGGCATGGTCGCCTACCTCCAGCGGGTCGCGGACAACCCGAACTCGCGGGGCAAGGAGGTGCTCGGCCTGATCGAGGAGTCGGTGCTGGCCCCCGCCACCCGCGCCGCCCTGTACCAGGCGGCCGCCCGCACCCCGGGCCTCACCGCCGTCCCGAACGTCACGAACGGCTCCGGCACCCCCGGCGTCGGCGTGACCTGGCCGCCCCCCGGCGGCGACCCGACCACGGCGGTCACCCTGGTGTTCGACCCCGACACCCACGAATACCTCGGCACCACCGACTCCACCGCGGGCCATCCGTCCATTGTGGACACGGTGGGCGCGCGGCCGTAAGGGGGACAGGAGGGCCCGCGTCGTCGCGCGGGTCCTCCTGCCGGGTCGGCCCCGACGTGTCACGCTTGGTGGACGGCGAGCGGAGGAGGCGACATGGCGGCGGTGGTCCAGCACGGTCGACGGTGGTGGGTGTTGGCCGGGTTCGCGCTGGCGGTGGTCGTGGTCGCCGGGGTGGGAGCGTTGGGGGTGCGCGGGGCCTCCGGCGAGTACGGCGGGCTGGCGCGGCCGTCGTGGGCGCCGCCCGCGTGGGTGTTCGGACCGGTGTGGACGGTCCTGTACGCGATGATCGCGGTGAGTGGCTGGATCGCTTGGCAGCGCGCGGGTTTCAGTTGGGTGTTCGCGGTCCAGCTGGTGTTGAACGCGGTGTGGACGCCGTTGTTCTTCGGGGCGGGGCTGTATGGGTTGGCGTTCGTGGACATCGCGGTGTTGTGGGTGATGATCGGGGTGAACGTCGTGGTGTTCCGGCGGGTGTCGCGGGTCTCGGCGGGGTTGCTACTCCCCTATTGGCTGTGGGTCACGTTCGCGGCCGTGTTGAACCTGTCGATCTGGCGGTTGAACGCAGGCTGAGGTGAGTCGACCGTCGTGCACCTCCACGATCTGGTCGGCGTGCGCCAGGTGGGTGTGGTCGTGGGTGACGAGGACCGTGGCTGTGCCGCGCTCGTGCGTGAGGCGGGTGAGCAGGTCGAGTATCGCGGTGCCGCGCGCGTGGTCCAGGGCGCTGGTGGGTTCGTCGACGAGAAGCACGGTCGGGGCGTTCACCAGGGCCCGAGCGATCGCGACGCGCTGACGTTGACCGCCGGAGAGTTGGTGGGGGCGGCGGTGGGCGTGATCGGCCAGGTCGACGGCGGCCAGCAGCTCACGTGCGTCGGTCCTCGGGCGGCCGGTGATGTGCGACATGACCTGGAGCTGTTCTGCGGCGGTGAGCGAGGGCAGCAGGTTGGGCTGTTGGAAGACGATCCCGATCCGACGGCGGCGTAACTCGGCGAGTTCGGCCCGACCCAGACCGGCCGTGGCGGTGCCGTCGATGGTGACCGTGCCGCTGTCCGGGGTGATGAGCGTGGCGGCGACGGCGAGCAGGCTGGACTTGCCGGAACCGGACGGGCCGACCACGGCGGTCAGGCTGCCCTTCGGCACTGTGACTGTGACGTTGTCCAGGGCGGTCAGTCGGGTGTCGCCGTCGGGGTAGGTGAGGGTGACGTCGGTCAGTTCGAGGGTCATCGGGCACTCCCCAGCGCGGTCAACGGATCGACGGCGGCGATGCGGCGGATGGACAGGGCGGCCCCGAGCGCACCCAGCAGGACCATGACGGCGGCGGGGGTGAGCACTGTGGCGGGGGTGAGCAGGAACGGGACGCTGCCGCCCACCAGGGTCCCGAGCCCGACGGCGGCTGCGGTGCCGATGGCGGTGCCACCGATCAGCAGGACGAGGGCTTGGCCGAGGGCGTCGCGGAGTAGATAGGCAGTGGCGGCGCCGAGGGCTTTGAGCACGGCGATGTCGCCGCTGCGCTGGATTGTCCAGACCGTGAAGAAGGCGCCGATGACCAGTGCGGAGATGGCGAACAGGAAGCCGCGCATCAGCTGGAGGGAGCCGTTCTCCGACCGGTAGGACCCGATCGCGTCGAGCGATTCGTCCTTGCTGACGGTGGTGGTCCCCGCTGCCGCGTCGACTGCTGCGACATCCACGCCGTTGCCGCTGACGGCGATCACCGTCGCCGCCGCACCGGGCGAGAGCTTCTGCCAGGTCTGCAGGCTGGTCCAGACGACTGGTGTATGACTGAAGTAGTCGTCTCCGGCCACTTCCGCGACGGTCAGCGACTGCCCGGCCAAGCGGATGGTGTCTCCTGGCCACACGTCCAAGTCGGTGGCCGCTTTGGTGGACAACACCACCGATCTGTCGTCCACGTGGGCGAACCCGGGCCGCACACCGAAGATGGCGACGGCGGCGTTGGTATCACCGGCGGTGGCCTTGGTCATGGCGATCCCGAGCGGCTCGGCCCGGGTCACCCCGGGTGCGGCCGCCCATTGCCGGAGTTGATCATCGGTCACGGTCGAGTCGGCGTAGGACGGTTCGGCGCCGCCGAACACGATCAGGTCGGCGGCCAGCCCGGTGATGCCGGAGACGTTCTGCCTGCCGAGCCCGGCCGTGAGCCCCGACAGCAACCCGACCAGCAATGTGATCAACACGATGACCGCGCCCATCAGGGCGAACCGGCCCTTGGCGAACCTCAGATCTCTCCAGGCGACGAACACGACCGACCTTTCACAGCGGGAAACCAGCACCGCCCACTGTCCAGGCCGAGCACCCCGGGGACATCCCGCCCAGGCCGCCACTCCCGGGGCCGAAAGCAGCCTGCCGCCCTACACCTTTCGACAGAGGCAGCCATCCCGCACCACCTCTAGACTGGGTGCACTGTGGACACGATCACCCCGACCAGCCGAGCCCTGACCTGGTCCCTGCACCTCCTGGTGGCGGGCCTACTGGCCCTGGCGGCCATCCGAGGGCTGATCGACCACACCCCGGCCACGATCGCCGCGGCAGCCCTGATGGCAGGCACCTACGCCATCGGCCCGGCCACCCCACGCATCCGGTCGAACAGGCGAGCAGCCGCCACCTGGCTCACAGCTCTCAGCGCGACCTGGTTGATCCTCCTGGCCCTCACCCAGGACGGCGCCTGGCTGGCCTTCCCCCTCTACTTCCTCCAGCTGCACCTCCTACACCGAGCAGCCCTACCAGCGGTAGCAGCGACCGCCACAGCAGCCGTCATCGGATTCTCCGCCCACGCCCACTCATTCACGCCTGCCACAGCCATCGGCCCATTCCTGGGCGCGGCGGTGGCCACGGCAGTAGTGCGCGGCTACCAGGCCCTCTACCGCGAAAGCGACCGCCGCCAACAACTCATCCACGATCTCACCACCACCAGGGCCGACCTCGCCCAGGCCCAACACACGGCAGGCGTCCTGGCCGAACGGGAACGCCTGGCCCGCGAGATCCACGACACCCTGGCCCAGGGCCTGTCCAGCATCCAGCTCCTCCTGCACGCCGCCGAACGCGCCCCCACCCCCGAAACCACCCTCCGCCACGTCGAACAGGCCCGACAGGCCGCCGCCGACAACCTCACCGAGGCCCGCCGCTTCGTCGCCGCCCTCTCCCCGCCCGGCCTGGAAGGCAGCACCCTCGCCGACGCCCTGCACCGCCTGTGCGCGACAACCTCGTCGCGGCATCCCCTCAAGGCCCGCTTCCAGGAGACCGGTATCCCCGGCCCCTTGCCCACCGCCCACGAGGTCGCCCTTCTGCGGGTAGCCCAGTCGGCCCTGGCCAACACCGTCCAGCACGCCCGCGCCACCACCGCCGAGCTCACCCTCACCCACGCGTCCGACCACGTCACCCTCACCATCACCGACGACGGCACCGGCTGCACCGCCCCCGAGGGCTTCGGCCTGGCGGGCATGCGGGCCCGCGCCCGGGACCTGAACGGCACCTTCGAGGTCCGGTCGGCGAACGGCACCGCCGTGACCATCCGGCTCCCCCGGGGAGCGGGCTCGTGATCCGCCTCCTGATCGCCGACGATCACCCCATCGTGCGGGCGGGACTGCGGGCCGTGCTGGAGACCGAGCCGGACCTGCTCGTCGTCGACGAGGTGGCCACCGCAGAGGACGCCGTGACCCGGGCCGCGCGGGACGACGTCGACGTGGTCCTGATGGACCTGCGCTTCCCCGGCGCCATGAACGGCGCCCAGGCCACCGCCGCCATCACGGCCCGGCCCGGCGGGCCGCGCGTCCTGGTCGTCACCACCTACGACACCGACGCCGACGTGCTCCCGGCGATCGAGGCGGGCGCCACCGGCTACCTGCTCAAGGACGCCCCGCCGGAGGAGCTGGCCGCCGCCGTGCGCACCGCGGCCGCGGGCCGGACCGCGCTCGCGCCCACCGTCGCCGACCGGCTCATGCGGCGGCTGCGCACCCCGGGCGCGAGCCTCACGCGCCGGGAGGTGGAGGTGCTCGCGTTGGTCGCGGAAGGACTGTCCAACCTGGCCATCGGTGGCCGCCTGCACCTGACCGAGGGCACGGTGAAGTCCCATCTCGCCCGCGTCTACGCGAAGCTCGGCGTCGACTCCCGCACGGCCGCGGTGGCCGCCGCCACCGATCTCGGGTTGATCCGCCGCTGACCCGACAAGGGCCATTCGGGCAACCGCGCGGGCGGAACATCCGGTCCGAAATCGACGGCAAGACCTCTGGTGGGCGAATCCTCTACACATCCGGGTAATGGCAATGGGATCGCGCCGATTGTTAGCGTTCGAACGTTGGCAACCACCATGGAACTCACGATTGCGAGTAGGGCCTTGAGAACCGTGACGCGCATTTCACTCGCGTTCTGCACCGCATTGGCCGCCACCACCGCGACCACCACCGCGAATGCCGCACCCGCGGCGACGACCGGCCTGCTGGACAGCTGCGCCGCCGTGCACGCACTGCTACCCGGCGCGCCCGACGGGAACTATTTCCTCGCCACCAACCGGTATCTGCTCGGCGTGTACTGCCACGACATGTTCGGCACCCCGCGCGAATACCTGAACCTCGCCGCCTCCGGCCCCACGGCGAACTTCTCGCAGTACACCGCGGGTGGCGCCGCGCCCGGTTCGAACACCCGGACCACGTTCAGCAAGCTGCGCCTGAACCCGCAGAACCTCACCATCGACGTGAACGACCTGACCTTCGCCACGTCCACCGGCCAACTCACCCACGGCAACCAGACCGTCACCTCGATCCCCTACGGCACCGCGGTGGGCTGCAACTCCTCCGCCAACGGCGTGGCCAACGTCGACCTGCGCGGCACCGCCTTCGCCGTCAGCAGCACGTTCCACCTCGGCGGCTTCATGCCCGCGGGCACGTCGACGGCGAGCGCCGCCAACCAGCTCTTCAACCTGACCGGCGGCGGCTACTGCGGCTGGAACGCCCCGTCGGCGACCGCGTACAACCCGTTCAACCCCACGGGTTCCGACTACTCGCTCACCCTTTCCTGCACGCCGGACGGCCTGCTCCGACCGCAGCCCTGTCTCGACCTCGGCTGAGCCACGCGCGACCATTCGGTGCCGGATCGGTCCATTCGATCCGGCACCCGCGTGTCACCGGTGTTTCACATTCCCGGCCGGGCCGCCGGTGTGGCTGAGGCGGCTGGCGAAACAGTCCACCGGGGCGAATCCCTGACGGTCGCACCACGCGTTCGCGTCATCGGGACTGCCATAGGGCGTGGACTCCAGCGCGACCCACACGGATTTGCGGGTGAAGTTGGTGTAGTCGCTTGAGTTCACCAGGATCGCCCGCGGGTAGCGGCCGCGCAGGTTCCGAAAGTCGGTCATGATCGCCGCGTTGTCGTAGGTGACGCCGTTGACGACCAGGCCCTCGACCCGCGATGACAGCTGCGGGACCCACTGTCCGACCAGGCTGTCCGCAGTGGACCGGTCGGTCTCCATCTGGCGACGCAGGTCCACGTCGGAGGCAGTGGTCCGGCTCGGAGCGGTGGTCGACGCGGCGACCGCGCCGGTGGCGGTGACCGGCACGGTCGTCGGGCGGGTCGACGTGACCGTGCTCTCCGGTGTTGCGCTCTCCGGTGCCGCGCTGGTCGTGCGCGGACGCGTGATCGTCGTGGGTCGAGGTGTCTCCTGCGCGGAGTCCTGTTGCGTGAACACGATGACCCCGGCGGCCGCACCGACGATCGCCACCCCCGCCACGACCACGGACAGCACCGCCGTGCGCGCCGTGGATTGCCGTCGTACTGCGGAATCCGGCACGGGCGGTGGCGCCATGGGTCGGTGCGGAGATGGCGACTGGTCGACCGATGCCCCACAGCTCCCGCAAAGGCGCGCCTGGGGAGGGAGTTCCCGTCCGCACGCCGGACAGAAGTTCATGTGGATATTGTCGCGGCACCACGGGTGCCGTTACCCGCGTGGCGGGGAAACGTCACCGACCGTTCTTGAGGACGAGGTCCACCATTCGTTCCACCGGCAGGGCGGGCGAGCGGTGGCCGAGCCGTCCGGTCATGGAGGTGGCCGCGACCAACGCGTTCAGCACCGCTTCCTCGACCGCCTGCACGACGGCGGTGAAGAAGTCGTCCATACGGTTCCACGGAATGTGGCGGAGGTTGTCGTAGCCCGGTTCGCCCTGGGGGAATTCCGATGGGGTGAGCACATTCCCGGTGGAGAACGCCAGGAAGATGTCGCCGGAGAAGTGCGAGCCGGTGGTGCCGGTGCGGGCCAGGCCGAGCGGGACGCGGCGGGCGAGCGCGGTGCACTGGCCGGGCAGCAACGGCGCGTCGGTGGCGATGACGGCGATGACCGAGCCAGCGCCGGGCGGGATCAGCCAGTCGTCGTCCTCCATCGGGTTGTCGTCGGCGAGCGCGGTGCCGAGTGGGACGCCGCAGACGGTGAGCTCGGCGCGGGAGCCGAAGTTCGCCTGTACGAACGCGCCGACCGCGTACGAGTCGGTGCCGTAGTCGACGACGCGGGAGGAGGTGCCGCTGCCGCCCTTGAACGCGTAGCAGTTCATGCCGGTGCCGCCGCCGACCGAGCCCTCCGCGATCGGGCCGGACGCGGCCGCGTCGATCGCGGCGACGGCGTGGCTCGGCTGGATGTGCGGGCCGTTGATGTCGTTGAGGTAGCCGTCCCAGGTCTCGGCGACCACCGGGAGCAGCCACTGCTCGGCGACCGCGGGCTTCTCCCGGGCGGTCCAGTCGATCACGCCGCGGTGGCAGGGGCCGACCGCGTGTGTGTTGGTGATCAGGACCGGCAGGCGCAGCAGGCCGGTCTCGTCGAGGAAGGCACTGCCGGTCATTTCGCCGTTGCCGTTCAACGAGTAGCGACCGGCCGCGCACGGCAGGTGCACGTCCGCGCGCGAGCGGGGAAGGATCGCGGTCACGCCGGTGCGGACGGACTCGCCCTCGACGAGCGTGGTGTAGCCGACCTCCACCCCGGGGACGTCGGTGATCGCGTTGTGCGGGCCGGTGTCTCCGGTCAGCGGCAGGCCGAGGTCACGGGCGCGCATCAGATCTCCAGTTCGCAGTGGGTGGCGTCGGCCGCGTGGGCGATCAGCATCGCCTCGGCCTGGACCACGGTGAAGGTGGGCACGGCCTGGGTGAGGTGCAGGCCGAGCCCGTCCTCCAGGGCCACCAGGCCGCGGGCGATGGCGCCCGACTCCCGGGTCAGCTCGAACACGCCGGTGGCCGCGCCGATCTCCAGGATGGTGGAGTACAACGCGACCTGCCGCTCGTAGAGCCGGATGTGCTCGGCGGCGTAGGCGGGGTCGCGCCGGGCGTACGCGCCGAGCTCGTAGATGAGCACGCAGAGCTCGTCGTCGAGACCGCTGGGCAGCCCGGCCCTGATGGTGCCCACCAGCTTGCGGCGCGGGTCCGGCTCGCGCCGGGCCGCCTCCTCGCGGTCGACGCAGAACCGTTCGACGGCCTCCCGCTGCACCTCGTAGAGCAGGTCGCCGAGGGTCGGGAAGTAGTACAGGACCGAGCCGGTGGACATGGCGGCGCGGTCCGCGACATCCTTCAACCGCAGGTCGAGCACGCCCCGGTCGAGGACGGCCTGGCGCGCGGCGGCGATCAGCTCACCGCGGCGTTCATGGGCGCGACTTGGTCTCGGCATGCGGTCGATTCTTCAGCCGATCTTCAAAGAACGCAAGCGATGAGTGCCGTGACACAGTTGTTTCCTGCCAGGTTATTGACGTGGGTCACGCGGAGTTCTTTGATGTCGAGTCAAAGAACTGCATCGGAGGAGCCGCCATGGCCGAGCCGTCATCCCCGCCCACCACCGCGCCGTCCACCCCGGCCCTGCGCCGAGGCCTGAAGGTCCTCGGCACGCTGCTCATCACGCTGTCCGCGATCTCGCCTGCGTCCTCGGTCTTCATCATCGCGCCTGGCGTGGTGGGCAAGGCGGGCAGCGGCGCGTTCTGGAGCTTCGTCATCGCCGCCGTGGTGGGCGTGTTCATGGCGTTCGTCTACGCCGAACTGGCCTCGGCCTACCCGCTCAGCGGCGGCGAGTACGCCATCGTCGGCCGCACGCTGGGCAAACTGCCCGGGTTCGTCACCCTGGGCCTGCTGATGGTCACCCAGCTGCTGATCATCGCGGTGATCGCGCTCGGCGTCGGCACCTACCTGGAGGTGCTCATCCCCGGCCTGCCCGGCCCGGCGGTGGCCGCGGTGACCACGGCGGGCGCGACCGTGCTGGCCGTGTTCGACATCAAGGTCAACGCCTGGATCACCGGCGTCTTCCTGGCCATCGAGCTGCTCGCGCTGGTCGTGGTCAGCGCGCTCGGCTTCTTCGACCCGGCCCGCCCGCTGGGCGACCTGCTCGGCTCGCCGGTGGTCGCGGACGCCAACGGCGTGGTCGGCCCCGCCGCGTTCGGTCTGGTCGTCGGCGCCGCCGCGGTGGCGATCTTCTCCTACAACGGCTACGGCTCCGCGGTGTACTTCGGCGAGGAGACCAACAACGCGCACCGCGGCATCGCCCGCGCCATCCTGTGGGCGCTGGGCATCACCGTGCTGGCCGAGCTGATCCCGGTGACCGCCGTGCTGCTCGGTGCGCCGTCGCTGCCGGACCTGTTCGGCTCGGGCAACATGATGAGCTACTTCGTCGACGCCAAGGGCGGGTCCACGCTGAACACCGTCATCAGCCTGGCCATCGCGCTGGCCATCCTGAACGCGGTGCTGGCCATCATCCTGATCACATCGCGGATGGTGTTCAGCACCGGGCGGGACGCGGCCTGGCCGGGCGGCCTGAGCAAGGCGCTGGCCGCCATCCACCCCAAGACCGGCACCCCGTGGATCGCCACCCTGGTCACCGGCGCGTTCGGCACCGCCCTGTGCTTCGTGGACGCGAACTTCCTGCTGATCGTCACCTCGACCACCATCGTCGCGGTGTACGCGGCGCTGTGCCTGGCGGTCATCAGCGGACGGCGCAACGGGACGACCAGGCACGCGGCCTACCGCATGCCGCTGTTCCCGGTGGCACCGGTGCTCGCCCTCGCGGCCCTGGTGTACGTGATCTGGCAGAACGCGCTGGACGCGGAGGTCGGCCGCCCCAGCCTGTTCATCACCCTCGGCATCGGCGTGGTCTCGGCCCTGTACTACCTCCTGGTCGTGCGTCGCCGCGGCCAGTGGGAGCTCAAGGGCGAGCACGAGGCCCCGGCGGACGTCGAGGCTGCCTGACCGGCCTCGACCTCGGTCCGGTGTGGCCGTCCACTTCGGTGGGCGGCCACCGCCGTGTTCGGGGCGGGTTTTCGTCGGGTCAGCCGGGGACGCGGGTGGCCTGGTCGTAGGCCAGGACGGCGAGGTGCAGCGACAACCGGGTCTCGGCGTCGGCGAGGTCGCGGCCCAGGACGTCCGTCAGCCGCTTCAGGCGTGCGTACACGGCAGGCCTGCTCAGGTGCAGAGTACGAGCCAGGACCGCAATGTTCCCGTTCGCGTCCAGATAGGACCGCAACAGGTCCAAAAGGTCCTGTTCCTCGTGCCGGTGCGCCCGATGGCTCAACAACGGCTGCAACTGCAGCTCCGTGAACTGCTGGAGCCGCGGATCCGCCCGCAACGACCACAACAGACCCCGCGCGCCGAGATCCCGCGTCCGGTAGACCTCCCGCTCCCCCACCCGCCCCGGATCCGCGCTCACGGCATCGGCGACATGGCTCGCTTCCTCCAGCGCCGCCGACAGGCCGGTGAGCCTCGTGGTCGGGGAAGCCGCGGCCACGACCATCCCCGCGGGCAGGCGCGGTTGGCCCGACATCGCCGACCGGAATGAGCGGACGGCGGCCGGTTCGTCGGTGTCCGCGGGGCAGGCGAACACGACCGCCACCCGGCCGGGGGCGATCACACCGGTGAGCGCGGCCCGGCCCTGACCGCGGGCGGTCGAGGCAGCGGCGTCCACAGCGGACTGGTCCACATCGGCCGACGGGTCACCGGGCACCGCCAGCACGAGCACCGCGTACGCCCGTCCGGCGCGCAGGCCGAGGGCCCGCAGACGGGCGTTCACCGCCTGCTCGTCGGTCACCTGGCCCGCGAGCAGGTCGCGCAGCAGGCCGCCGTGAGCGTCGAGGGTGATGTCCCGGTTCTCCCGCTGCAGCATCCGGGTGATCGCGAGTGTGTCCGCCGCCCGTTCCAGCACCGTGACCACGGACTCGATGTCGGGTACGGCCAGCGGCACGACCAGCCGCCCCCACCGGCCGCGGCGCGGGCCGACGGGCGTGGTCAGCCATCGTTCCGGTCCCGCCACTCCCGTCTCGCCGCCGACCGCGAGCCGGGACCGGGACTCCCAGTCGCGCAGCAGTTCGCCCGCGCGGGTGGTGCCGCTGAAGGCGATCGCGTGGTGGGCGAGGTCCTCCAGCACGACCGGGTGGCCGCCGAGCGCGCTGGCCTGGGCCAGGATCTCCTCGACCCGCGCGCCCTCCACGGTCAGGGTCGTGAACACCTGGTTGACCTGCTGGGTGAACCGCAGCCGCTCGTGCTGGACGTCCAGGATCCAGGTGTGCACGGCCTCGGTGATGTCCACGAACCGGACCGAGCGGCGCAGCTCGACCAGCGGGAACCCGAGCCGCCGGGCGGTGCGGACCATCGGGTCGGGCAGCACCGGCAGCCTGCCGCCCAGCTCGACCACCAGCGCGCTCACGCCTGCCTCGTGCAGCGCGGTGACGTAGCCCGCCGGGTCGGCGCCGGGCGCGGTGGTGACGATGCCGGTGGACAGCAGCAGCTCGCCGCCCTCCAGCGTGCCCGCGACGTCGGCGATCTCGCTGACGTGCACCCAGCGCACCGGCCGGTCGAGGCTCTCCTCCCCCGCGCGCACCCGTGGGTCGCCCGCCTGGACGCTGGGCGAGGCGAGCACGTCGGCCACCGTGGGGTACATGGCCGGACGGTAGCACGCGGCTTTACACATCGTCGGCAATCGCTCGTGATCACCGGCACTGTGTAACTGGCAGCGCGGGCCGGGAAGGTCGAGGCTCGACGGGAACAGGCGCGACGAAGGGATACGGATGAGCGCGGAGACCGTGGGGCACTGGATCGACGGCGCGGAGGTGCCCGGCGACTCCGGCCGCGCCGGGGACGTGTTCGACCCCGCCACCGGCACGCTCGCGCGCCACGTGGCGCTGGCGGGCGCGGCCGAGATCGAGCGCGCCGTCGCCTCCGCCGCGGCCGCGTTCCCCGGCTGGCGCGACACCGCGCTGTCCCGGCGCACCCGGGTGCTGTTCGCCTTCCGCGAGCTGCTCGACAAGGCCAAGGACGAGCTGGCCGAGATCATCACCGGCGAGCACGGCAAGGTCGTCTCGGACGCGCACGGCGAGGTCGCGCGCGGCCTGGAGGTCGTCGAGTTCGCCTGCGGGATCGGACACCTGCTCAAGGGCGGGCACACCGAGAACGCCTCCACCGGCGTGGACGTGCACTCGATCCGGCAGCCGCTCGGCCCGGTGGCGGTGATCAGCCCGTTCAACTTCCCGGCGATGGTGCCGCTGTGGTTCATCCCGATCGCGATCGCGGCGGGCAACACCGTGGTGCTCAAGCCGAGCGAGAAGGACCCGTCGGCCGCCTTGTTCATGGCCGGGCTGTGGAAGCAGGCCGGTCTGCCCGACGGCGTGTTCACCGTGTTGCAGGGTGACAAGGAGGCGGTCGACGGGCTGCTCGACCACCCGGACATCAAGGCCGTCTCGTTCGTCGGCTCCACCCCCGTCGCCCAGTACGTGCACCAGCGGGCGAGCGCGGCGGGCAAGCGGGTGCAGGCGCTCGGCGGGGCGAAGAACCACATGGTCGTGCTGCCCGACGCCGACCTGCAGCTGACCGCGGACGCCGCGATCAACGCCGGGTTCGGCTCGGCGGGCGAGCGGTGCATGGCGATCAGCGTCGTGGTGGCCGTCGGCGAGATCGCCGACCCGCTGGTCGCCGCGATCGCCGACCGGGCCCGCGCACTGCGCACCGGCGACGGGCGGCGCGGCTGCGACATGGGCCCGCTGGTCACCGCCGCGCACCGCGACCGGGTGGCGGGCTACGTCGCCGAGGGCGAGGAGGCGGGCGCCAAGCTGGTCGTGGACGGCCGGGACGTGCGACCCGACGCGGACGGGTCCGGCTTCTTCCTCGGCCCGACACTGCTCGACCACGTCACCCCGGGCATGTCCGTCTACACCGACGAGATCTTCGGGCCGGTGCTCTCGGTCGTCCGGGTGGACACCTACGCCGAGGCGCTGGCCCTGGTCAACGCCAACCGCTACGGCAACGGCACCGCCATCTTCACCAGCGACGGCGGCGCGGCCCGGCGGTTCGAGAACGAGGTCGAGGTCGGCATGATCGGCGTCAACGTGCCGATCCCGGTGCCGGTCGCCTACTACTCGTTCGGCGGCTGGAAGGACTCGCTGTTCGGCGACACGCACGCGCACGGCACCGAGGGCGTGCACTTCTTCACCCGCGGCAAGGTCGTCACCTCCCGCTGGCCGGACGAGGGGCACCGCGGTCTCAACCTCGGTTTCCCGCGCAACGACTGACCACTCACGACAGAGCACAAAGGACGGCACGCATGACGCTCACCGAGCACAGCCCCGCCGGGACGGGTGGTCCGACCACCGGGTGGGGGAACCTGTGGCCGCACTTCACCCGCCTGTCGGCGCCGCGCGTCCCGGTGATCACCCGGGGCGAGGGCGCGTACATCTGGGACGACCAGGGCCGCAAAGTCCTCGACGGACTGTCCAGCCTGTTCGTCGTCCAGACCGGACACGGCCGTCGCGAGCTGGCCGAGGTGATGGCCGAACAGGCCGCCGAGCTCGCCTACTTCCCGGTGTGGGGCTACGCGACCCCGCCCGCCATGCAGCTGGCCGACCGGCTGGCCGCGGCCGCGCCCGGCGACCTGAACAAGGTCTTCTTCACCACCGGCGGCGGCGAGGCGGTGGAAAGCGCGTGGAAGGTGGCCAAGCAGTACTTCAAGCTCACCGGCCGCCCGCTCAAGCACAAGGTGATCAGCCGCTCGATCGCCTACCACGGCACCCCGCAGGGCGCGCTGGCCATCACCGGCCTGCCCGCGATGAAGCAGGCGTTCGAGCCGTTGACCCCGGGTGGTTTCCGGGTGCCGAACACCAACATCTACCGCGCACCCGAACACGGTGACGACCCTGTCGCGTTCGGACTGTGGGCGGCGAACCGGATCGAGGAGGCCATCCTCTTCGAGGGCCCCGACACGGTCGCCGCGGTGGTGCTGGAACCGGTGCAGAACTCCGGCGGCTGCTTCACCCCGCCGCCCGGCTACTTCGCGCGGGTGCGCGAGATCTGCGACAAGTACGACGTGCTGCTGGTCTCCGACGAGGTGATCTGCGCGTTCGGTCGGCACGGCACCACGTTCGCCTGCGAGAAGTTCGGCTACCAGCCGGACATCGTGACCTGCGCCAAGGGCATGAGCTCCGGCTACGCCCCGATCGGCGCGATGATCACCACCGACCGGGTGGCCGAGCCGTTCGAGCAGGGCAAGAACATGTTCCCGCACGGCTACACCTTCGGCGGCCACCCGGTCGCCGCCGCGGTGTCGCTGGCCAACCTGGACATCTTCGAGTCCGAGGGCCTCAACCAGCGCGTCCTGGACAACGAGGCCGCCTTCGGCGACACCATGCGCAGGCTGCTGGACCTCCCCATCGTCGGCGACGTCCGCGGCGACGGCTACTTCTGGGCGGTCGAGCTGGTCAAGGACAAGGACACCAAGCAGACCTTCGACGCCGCCGAACGCGAGCTCCTCATCCGCGGCTTCCTGCCGAAGGCCCTGTTCGACAACGGCCTGTACTGCCGCCCGGACGACCGGGGCGACCCGGTCGTGCAGGTGGCCCCGCCGCTGATCTGCGGCCAGACCGAGTTCGACGAGATCGAGCGGATCCTGCGGCAGACCCTCACCGAGGCCGCGAAACTCGTCTAGACCCCGTCCCTGCGGCGGGACAGGCTCCCTGGTGATGGGAGTGTCCGGGGTGGACACCTGTGGCCGGTGTCCACCCCGGACTACTTGTGTGGATCATCCATCTGGGCCTGGCCGGTGCGGCGGTTCAGGGCGAGCCCGCGCCGTGGGAGAACGACGCCGCCTCCACCCCGCGCTGCGGTTTGTCCTGTTCGCGCAGTCTCGGGAGGGCACGTTCCAGGGCGTCGATGAGCAAATCGGCCAGATCGTGCGTGAAACCATTCCGGATGACGACGCGCAGGACCGCGAGGTCTTCACGGTCGGCCGGAAAGGTGTAGGCGGGGACGAGCCAACCCTGTTCCCGCAACGCCGCCGAGACGTCGAACACCGAGTACCCGGTCTCGCCGTCGGCCAGGGCGAACGCGAACACCGGCAGCTGCGACCCGTCCGTGACCAGCCGAAACGGCCCCATCGCGGCGATCCGGGCGGCGAGATCGGTCGCCACGTCCCGGCAGTACTGTTGAACCCGCTGGTAACCCTCCCGACCCAGGCGCAGGAAGTTGTAGTACTGGGCCACCACCTGCGCGCCGGGCCGGGAGAAGTTCAACGCGAACGTGGGCATGTCGCCGCCCAGGTAGTTGACCTTGAACACCAGGTCCTCGGGCAGCGCGTCGGCATCCCGCCACAGCACCCATCCGACCCCTGGATACACCAGCCCGTACTTGTGCCCGGAGGTGTTGATGGACGCGACCCGGGGCAGCCGGAAGTCCCATTCCAGCCCGGGGTCGCAGAACGGCGCGATCATCGCCCCGGACGCACCGTCCACATGCACCGGGATGTCCCAGCCGTGCTCGCGCTGGAGGCGGTCGAGCGCGGCGCAGATCTCCGCGACCGGCTCGTAGCTACCGTCGAAAGTGGACCCGAGAATCGCGACGACCCCGATGGTGTTCTCATCGCAGCGCTTGATCGCCTCCTCGGCCGTGAGGTGGAAACGGTCACCGGACATGGGGACCAGCCGGGCTTCGACGTCCCAGTAGTTGGCGAACTTCTCCCAACACACCTGCACATTGACACCCATGACGATGTTCGGCCGGTCGGTCGGTTCGCCCGCCGCTGTCCGCCGGTGCTGCCAGCGGCGCTTCATGGCGAGCCCGGCCAGCATGCAGGCCTCGCTGGACCCGGTGGTCGAACATCCCACCGCCGAGTCCGGGTCGGCCGCGCTCCAGAGATCGGCCAGCATCCGTACACACCGCTGCTCCAGCTCGGCGGTGCGCGGGTACTCGTCCTTGTCGATCATGTTCTTGTCGGCGCACTCGGCCATCAGGGCGGCGGCGGTGGGTTCCATCCAGGTGGTGACGAAGGTGGCCAGGTTGAGCCGGGCATTCCCGTCCAGCATCAACTCGTCATGAACGACCTGGTACGCGGTATCGGCGTCGACCTGGCCGTCGGGCATCCGGTTGCGTGGTATCCGCACCGGCTCGCGCAGGAAGACCGGATTGACGGCGACATCCGCACGGTCGCTCTGGGGCGGCTCGGACGGGTGGTTCAGCGGCATACCCCCACCCTCCCCTGTGCCCCGGCGGACCGCCACGCCATGTGGGCGACCCGACCACCCGGCACCCCCGAGGCCGAAGGCCAGGCAGGAAGCGCCCAGAGCGGGATGAAAGCCTCACACATCAAGCAAGTACGAGAAGCGTCGAACCCGAGGAATCCACCGCTGGAACGCGGCAAGATCCGCCAACGTGACCTGATTGGTCACCGGCACCAACCCCCGGTGCAACCTCCCCCACTCCCCCGCATCGGCATCAACCACAATCCGAGCACCATCCACAAGGTCAGCGGCAAACGCTGCCCAACTGGACCCGGCAGGCCGATACAGGAGCCCACCAAGCACGGAACCCCCAGGCCGGGCCGCGAACACCAGCCCCGCCAAAGCAGGCGAAGCGGTGAGAATCCCCAGTAGGATCACCACGGCCTGATATTCCCCGGGCCGATCGTTATCCCCGAGAAAGTCATCAGCGGTCGTGAACTCACTGGACCGCAGCATCCGATACACATTCGCCAACCGCTTCGCCGCCCGCGGCGTCGTGATCAGCAGGTCGAGCGCGTCGAGAAACGCGAGCTCCCCCTGACCAAGACCACGCGGCGGCAGGGTGACCGGCTCCGCGACCGACAGATACTCCGGAGTCGGCCTCGGCTCGACCCGATTCAGCCCAGCGCCATGCGGCATGAACATCACCGGCGCCACCTGCTCCTCCACCGGATCCACCAACGACCGCAACAACGCGGGCAACCCGCCCCGCCCCATCCGCGGCAGGGTGAACGGGATGTTGATGATCTTCTCCAGGTAGTCCTCCGGCGTGGCCTGCCGGGAGTCCACCAACCCCGCGTAATGGCCCCGGACCGCACGCACGAGCCATCGTGGGTCCACCCCGATGACCACCAGGAACAGATCCAGCGTCATCAGCAGGTGGACGGCCTCCAACACCTCCACCACCCGCCCGGGCGGACAGCGGTCGAGATCGTCGATATAGAGGACGATCCGGTCGATGGGCCGATCCCCGGCCGCCCGCCAGTCGGCGAGGCGGTCCACGAGTTCGTCGAAGTCGCGTCGAACATGGCTGACCGCGGTCAACTGAGGTGTGTAGGCGGCGAGGCGCTCGGTGCGGAAGGTCTCGAAGCGGAGGGCCGGGTCCAGCTCGACCAGGCGGGCGGTCAGCGTCGACACCCGTTCCACCACGGTGTCGCGCGCGGTGCTGGCGACCCGCTGTTCGGCCTCGACCTCGCGCAGGCGGTCCAGGGTCGGCTGGATGGCCGCGCGGTCCCGGGCCTCGGTGACCTCCGTCAGCCGGTTGCGCAGGTCGTCCCGTAGCTCCATCAGGCCGATCAGGCCGTTCTTGGCCCGGCCCGCCCACGCGGCGCTCAACCAGCCGAGACCCAGGGCCGGGCCGAGCGCGGTGAACAGCCACGGCGCCAGGAACCCGCCCAGCGCGACCATGGCGGCGATCCCGGCGGCGACCAGCGCGAGGACGGCCTTGCGCTTGGTCTCCGGGGTCTTCACCTCCTGGTAGTCCCGGTAGATCCCGCGCATGGCCTTGGAGAAGACCTTCGCCCGGTCCACCTCCTCGGTGATGCCCAGCTGCTCCCAGGCCCGGTCGAGCCGGGCGGCGAGCACGTCCGAGGTGGTGATCGCGGTCAGCACGTCCCGGGCCGTGACGAGGTGTCTGCCCTCGGTCTCCTCCACGACCTTCTCCAGCCGCGCGACCTCCTCGCTCGCGCGGGCGTTGACCTCGTCCAACCGGGATCGCTCTGTCTCGGCGGCGGCCAGCTCCCGTCCCGCCGCTTCCCGTTCGCCTGCGGGTGAGTCCGGCGTGCCGAGGCCGTCGAACACGGCGTCGGCGATGCTGGCCCAGAGGTTCGCGTCCGCGTAGTGCCAGGCGTTGAATCCTATGTGGACGATGTGGCCGCAGTGCTGCTCGGTGCCCTGCAGCGCGGTGATCCGACCGCGCAGCAGGGCCATGAAGTAGCTCTTGCCGGAACCCCAGGCACCGAAAACGCCGACGCACAACGGGACCGGGGTGTCCCGGCGCGCGATGACACCGGCGATCATCCGCACGTACGGCATCACGTCGAGACGGTCGGCGGAGGCGTCCAGGGCGATGTCCGCCTTCACCAGGTCACTGTCGACTCCGCCCGCCAGCACGGCCGGAACGGCAGCGTGTCCGGTATCCGCGAGCAGCTCCTCGGCGGAGGACGAGCGGTCGAACAACACGACCCGGCGGAGTATGCCACGCTTGCGATAGGCCACCGCAGCTCGCACGGCGGTCGCCATCTCCCGGAGGGCGACGCTCTTGGACACCTCCCGGTCACCGGTCCCGATCAACGGCAGTGCCAGGCCGGTCACGCCGGAATCCATCGCGAGGCGGATCGCGCTCCTCGTGGCGACCGCGATCGGTATGGCCGGGGTGCTCGACACGATCACCAGCCCCAGGCTCGGAGTCACCTGCTCGAAGAGCGTGCCGTCCGGGGGAAGCCTGGCCACGGCCTTCATGACGACCGGTTCGAGGTCCGGGAACGCGTCCAGGAAGGATCGGCCCAGTGAGCCCAGGCCCGCGGCCGCGGGGATCACCAGGGCGTCGGTGTCCAATGCCCACGGCTCGGTCGTCACCGTGAACTGGACGACGGTGCCGTTGGCCTCACCGAGGGTATGCACCGCCAAACCGTACAACACACGACAGTCGTGGCCCCGGCGGGTAATCACGGGCTGCCAAGGGAACCAGCCAGGCTGGGCCGATCGCGCGGGGTGGTGGGGCATTCGAGCGAAGATCAGCTGATCGGGTTCGGCAGGCGGGCGCGCTTTCCTACCCTTCGGGCGAATGGCGAGGTCGAGTCCGGAGGTGGGATTTGGTCAGGTACATCGCGCTGTCCGCGGTCGTGGTGACCGCGGCGACAGCGGTGGTCGTGGGTGCGTCGCCCGCGACGGCGGAGGTTCTCGGTGCGGGGCCGGGCGTGGTGGCGGGCAGCTACCTGGTGACGTTGCGGGACACCGCGGTCGACCAGGGGCGGTTGGCCGCGCGATATTCCGGTGCGATCAGATATCGGTACAACGACGCGTTACGCGGGTTCTCCGTGCAGATGTCCGAACCGGCCGCGCGCAGGCTCGCGGCCGACCCGGCCGTGGCGTCCGTGCAGCACAACCGGCGCGTGCGAGTGGACACCACGCAGACCTATCCCCCGTCATGGGGATTGGACCGAGTGGACCAACGGGATGCCGAACTGGACGACGCGTACTCCTACTCCACCACCGCGTCCACTGTCACCGCCTACGTCATCGACACCGGCATCTACACCGCGCACAACGACTTCGGCGGCCGGGCCGTGTGGGGCACGAACACCACCGGGGACGGGCAGGACACCGACTGCCAGGGGCACGGCACGCACGTGGCCGGGACGATCGGCGGCAAGGACTACGGCGTGGCCAAGGGCGTGCGCCTGGTCGCGGTGAAGGTGCTGGACTGCGCGGGCGACGGCACGACCGAGACCGTGGTCGCGGGCATCGACTGGGCCATCGCCAACCACGTGTCCGGGCCCGCGGTCGCGAACATGAGCCTGGGCGGCGACCCGGACGCGGTCCTCGATGCCGCGACCAAGCGGTTGGTCGCGGATGGCGTGACGACGACCGTGTCGGCGGGCAACAAGAGCACCGACGCGTGCGGGCAGTCGCCCGCGCGGACACCCGAGGCGATCACGGTGGGCGCGACGTCGGAAGGGGACGAGCGGGCGTCGTTCTCCAACATCGGTACCTGTGTGGACATCTTCGCCCCGGGCGACTGGATCACCTCGGCCACGAAGGGGTACCCGGACGCGTCGGAGACGTTGAGCGGCACGTCCATGGCGGCACCCCATGTGGCGGGTGCGGCGGCATTGCTGCTGGCGGTCGACCCCGCGACGACGCCCGCGCAGGTCGGCGCGCACCTGGTGCTGGACGCGACGTCCGGGAAGATCGCCGACGTCGGGACCGGGTCGCCGAACAAGCTGGTGGTCGTGAACACCGGGACGCGGCCGGGGTATCCGATCGTGTCGAACCCCGGATACCGGGCGCAGCGGACCGGGACGCCGATGACCATCCAGATGACCGCCGCGGGCGGCACCGCGCCGTACACCTGGTCGGCGACGGGGTTGCCCACGGGGGTTTCCATCAACGCCACGACGGGATTGATCTCCGGGACGCCGACGTCCACCCTGGTCGCCGCGACGGTGGGCGTGTCCGCGAAGGACAAGGCGAACCGGACGACCACCGTGCAGTTCAAGGCGACCGTGGTGCCGCCAGGGTGGACCTGTCCCACCGGCGGGCAGAAGCTGGTGAACCCGGGTTTCGAGAGCGGGGACACCGGGTGGTGGACCAGCGGGTACCTGATCGACCGCTTCACCGGCCCGGACGCACCGCGCACCGGGGTCTACTCGGCGAGCATCCCGGCGTTCACCGCGTTCGGGGACAGCGTGGTGCCCGATGACGTCAAGATCCCGCTGGAGTGCGCGTGGTCGACGTTGTCGTTCTACGTGAAGGTCACCTACGAGGAGGCCGTGGACGTCTACGACAAGCTGTACGTGCGGATCGACGGCCAGGACCTGCTTGCCATCCCGGGCAAGGGGGCGCCCGCCGGGTACAAGCAGTACACGGTGGACCTCGGCCGGTACGCGGGGCGGACGGTGTCGATCTGGTTCACCAGCTGGGGGGACACGGCCAACATCACGCACTTCGTGCTCGACGACGTGGCGCTCAACGCCCGCTGACGCACACCGGGAACCGGCGGTGCGAGCCGCCGGTTCCCAGGTCCGTCAACGGCCGCCCAGGGTCAGGTTCACGGTCTGCCGGTCCGGTGGAGTGGCCAGATAGGACAGTAGATCGGTAGCGATCTCGGTTGCCTGGGCGCGAATCTCCGGGATGGCTGTGGTCTCCCAGAGCGTGCCGAGCCGCAGCGCACCCAGTGTCCACAAGGGATGATCGGAGAGCCTGCCCCGGGAGTCGGTGTCGAAGCCGAGGCCGTGCGGACCGGGCGTGGTCAGGCCTGCGCGCAGCAGGCTCGACACCAACGGGTCGGTCACCGCCTTGGGGCGCTTCTGCGGGCCGGTGCAGTTCACCACCGCACCCACGTGCACGAACCGGTTGCCGCTGAGCCGGATACCCAGACCGGTCGGCGTCGGGGTGGCGTCGAGAACGCCCGCGCGGCGGATGCACAGCCTGCCCGCGGACCGGGCCTCGTGCAGGCGGTCGGCGACCACCGGCGGCATGCGATGGCGACGAACCTCCCACTCGCGCAGGTAGATGGCCAGGAACCGGTCCTGGTCGAGCGGGGACAGCTCGCGCCAGACGGTCGAGGTCAGCGGGCGCAGGCCGTCCATGGCAGGCCGCCAGTCCTGGCCGGAGCGCAGGCACGCGCGGATGTGCCGGGTGACCGTGCGGTGCAGGTCGTCCAGGCCGGCGGCGGTGGAGAGGTCCGGTGGGGCGATGGGTGGCGCGAGCCGGGCGTTGTGCCTGCGCGGCAGGAGACCGTGCCGGGAGACGGCCGTGATCGTCCGATGTGGACGATCCAGGGCCAGGACCATGTCCGCCATGGTGAGGCCGGTGCCCACCAGCAGCACGTCCACGTCGTCCGGGATGGCGGACAGCGCGCCGGGTTGCCACGGGTCCGCGATGAAGCGCGGCGAGTCCAGCAGGGCGGGCGGGGCCCAGGACCGGTCCGGCGGGAACACGCCCAGGGCGAGCACGGCCGCGTCCACGTGCGCCCGCTTCCCCGAGGCCAGGGCGAGTTCGAGGGCCAGGCCCGGGTGGACGGCGGTCACGCGGTCGCGCACCCGGTGCAGGCGGCCGAACCGGCTCCGGCGTTCGGTGGCGGCGAGCACCTCGGTCAGGTAGCGGCCATAGGTGGGGCGGGGCAGGAAGGCCGTCGGCGGGGCGGCGGCCCAGCGGGCGAAGTGGTCGGGGTCGTCGGGCAACGCGCTCAGCCGACCGGCGGGGACGTTGAGGAGATGGGTGTGGTGGGCGGTCGAGTAGGCGACGCCGCGGCCGGGGTGCGGGGCGGGGTCGACGAGGTCGATGTGCAGCGGCGTACGGGTGGCGGCCAACAACCGGATCGCGGTGAGTGCGCCCGCGGCCCCGGCGCCGACGATCGCCACTCGCGATGTCGTGTGTTCCATGGGCCCCTCAGGGATAATCCATCAAATCGGTGGATTTTATAGACCAGGTCGATCATGTTAGTTCCACCCCGGCGCGGAAGGAAGGGTTCTGGCCCGAGAATGATGAGGACGTGAGGGTGACGGCGAAGGTGGAATACGCGATCCGGGCCTGCCTGCAACTGGCGGCGGACGCGGCGGCGGGGCCGGTGACGGCGGCCCGGATCGCCGAGGAACAGGACATTCCGCTGAAGTTCCTGCACGCGGTACTGACCGAGCTCAAACGCGCGCGGCTGGTGCTCAGTACTCGTGGTTCCGGTGGCGGATTCCTGTTGGCCCGATCGGCCGACGACATCAGTGTGGCCGATGTGTTCCGGGCGATCGACGGCCCCATGCTGACCGTGCGCGACCGCGGGCTGTCCGACCTGCGTTATCAGGGCGCGGCGGAGCCGCTGCTGGAGCTGTGGCTGGCGACCAGGACGAGCCTGCGGGACGTCTTCGAGCGCACGACGCTGGCCGACATCGTCCGCCGGGAGCTGCCCACGGCGGTCACCGAGCTCGCCGAGCGGTACCGCGAGGACCGCAGGCACGAATGAACCCGGACACGACCGAGCGGTGTGGCGGCGGGGCCTGTCTCCCCGCGCCACACCGCTCGTCCGTTACCGCTGTTCAGTTGTCCGTCAGCGCAGCTTGTAGGCGTCGATGACGGTCAGCTCCTCCGTCTGGCCCGCCTTGTCGGTGGCGACGGCGTGCAGCGACACCGTGCCCGGCTGGTTGGGCTGCCACAGGAAGGCGGTGCCGAAGAGCACCGGCACCTTCTGCCAGGTCTTGCCGCCGTCGTAGGAGGCCTCGACCTTCAGCGTGCGCGGCGCCTGGGTGTCGGTCGACCCCTGCTGCTGCAGCGAGAACGGCACCGCGAACGGCCTGCCCTTGAGCGAGGTGTTGTTCTGGTCCAGGTTCGGGCTGACCCGCAGCGTGGACAGCACGATCGGGGTCGTCACGTCCGTGTGGCTCGACGGGAACGTCCAGGACGCGGTGACGTGGGTGGACACGTCCGTGGTCCCCGGCGCCCGGACGACATCCGCGACCAGCTTGTACGTGCCGTCCGCGGCGGGCATGGCGAAGGTCGCCTGCTGCGTCGGGTCGGTCGACTCGCCCAGCTTCGTGTCGCCCTGGTAGAGCGTGGTGACCTTGCTCGCCACCGGGGCGTCGCCCGCGTTGCCTGCGCCGTCGCCGAACAGCGACATGGTCCCCCGGAGGGTGTCCTTGGTGCGGTAGATGTAGGACTGGCCCTTGGGCACCGGCGGGAACGACGGCGCGAACACGCCCTGGTTGTAGGTCTCGCGGTAGTCGTGGCCCGCTCGGTAGCGGCGCAGCGGGCTGATGAGCACGGCCTCCGGCGTGGTGCCGGTCTTCGGCATCTGCACCAGCTCGGACACCCAGGCCGCGCCGTCCTTCTCGGTCGTGTAGTACTCGTCGCGGGCGAACGGCAGCGCCGCGGCCTGGTAGCCGGGGTTGGAGTCCATCACGCTGCCCTCGACCGGGAACGGCCCGGCGCCGCGCAGCCCGATGTTGCCCGGGTTGGTGCCGCGCAGGTCGGCCCGCACGTGTGCAAGGTCCCGCTTGGACGGGTGCTTGTCCAGGCCCGCGGGCAGGCTGCCGTGGCCGAAGTAGGCCAGGCCGTAGAAGTCGCCGTCGTCGCCGACCCACTGGGACTGGATCTTGTACGTGACCGCGTTGCCCGGGGCGGGGTCGCCGATCGTGCCGGTGAAGGTGCGGGTGATGTCGGTGCCCGCGAAGCCCGCGTAGAGGTCGCCGTAGTTCAGCGCGACGTCGGCGAAGGTGGACCGGGCGGTGTGGTCCGGCGGGGCGATGCGCAGCTGCTTGGCCTGCCGGTAGTCGACGGTCAGCTTGGCGTCCGCGGTCACCGTGAAGGTGGGCTGGAACAGCCAGTCGACGTTCTCGCCGACCAGCGCCGAGCTGACCGAGTACTCGCCCTTGGGCAGGCGCACCCGGCCCGCGGCGGTCACCGGATACCGGTAGGCGCCCGGCGCCTTGGAGATGAAGGTGACGGTGCCGTTGACGGCGGGGTAGCCGTCGAGGCCGATCTGGTCGACCGTCATCTCGAAGGTCTGCTCCGCGCGGACGAAGGCGATCGGGGTGCGGACGGTGCCCGCTGGTCCGGTCGCGGTGGCCAGGCCGCCGTAGACGCCCTGCAGCGTGGCGGTGGCCGGGTTCACCGCGTAGGTGGCCGTCGCGGTGCCGCCCGCCGGGATGTCCAGCTTCGACGGGGTGACGGTGGCCATGCTCGTGAGCTTGCCGTCCGGGCCGAGCAGCACGATCTTCAGGTCCAGCGTGGTGTCGGCGGTGCCGGTGTTGCGGTAGGTGACCTTCCTGGTGAAGTCCTGGCCGCCGGTGTCCGGCAGCCGCTCCAGGCCCATGTGCACCGAGGCGGGCGAGGAGGAGACCTGCTGGGCGATGGCCGCGCCGACGTCCACCCGGCCGGTGCCCTCCTGGAAGATCGTCTGCTGCTGGCCGGGCTTGGCGCTGGCCATCAGCACATCCTTGAGCTGCTCGCCGGTCCAGTCCGGGTGCTGCGAGGACAGCACGGCGGCGGCGCCTGCGACGTGCGCGGCGGACATCGAGGTGCCGGTGTCGGACACGTACCGGCCGTCGCCGACCGAGGCCGCCGAGCGGGCGGCCACGATGCCGACGCCCGGGGCGGTGATGTCCGGCTTCACGGCGCCGTCGCCGATGCGCGGGCCGCGGCTGGAGAAGCTGGCGATCTTGTCGGCGCGGTCGACCGCGCCGACGGTCAGCGCGGCGTCCGCGCTGGCGGGCGAGTCGATGGTGCCGGGGTTGGCGCCGCCGTTGCCCGCCGCGACCACGAACAGCGTGTTGTGCTGGGCGGACAGCGTGTTGACCGCGTCCTCCAGCGGGTCGACGCCGGGCAGGTCGTTGTCGCCGATGCTCAGGTTGACGACCTTGGCGCCCTGGTCGACCGCCCACTGCATGCCCGCGATGATCCACGAGTCGCGGCTGGTGCCGTTGTCGTCCAGGATCTTGCCGTCGAGCAGGGTGGCACCGTTGGCGATGCCGCGGTACTTGGCGTTGTTGCCCGCGATGATCGAGGCCAGGTGGGTGCCGTGGCCGAGCCGGTCGAGGTCGTCGCCGGAGCCGGTGAAGTTCTGCTCGGCGGCGACCTGGGTGGCCAGGTCGGGGTGGGTGGTGTCGATGCCGCTGTCGAGCAGCGCGACCTTGACCCCGGTGCCGGTGTAGCCCGCGGTCCAGGCGGCCGGGGCGTTGATCTGCACGGCGCTCTTGTCCAGCAGCGGCTTGCGCACGCCGTCCAGCCACACCTTGCGCACGCCCGGGTTGGCCACCGCGCTCCACGCCGAGCCGTCCCGGCGGGCCTCGATGGCCGAGCCGTTGACCGCAGCCAGGTTCCGGCTGCTCGCCACGCCCGCGAGCGCGACCGGGGCGATGCCCGGCTGGTAGGTGACGATCACCGGGAGGGTGGCGCTGTGCGCGTCGTCGTAGCCGTCGGCGAGCAGGCCGTCGATGTCGAACAGCCGCTCGTCCACGCGGCCCTCGTTGATCGGGGTCAGCGCCTCCACCGGCACGACGAAGTGGTGCCCGTTCTGCTCGTAGAGCGAGAACATCGCGTTGCCGCGGTTCGGTCCCGGCTGGATCTGCCGGTGGCCCAGGGTGTCGACGACCACCCGGTCGCCGGTCAGCAGCGTGACGGCGCGACCCCCGGCGGTGGCCACCGCGGGCGGGGCCGCGAACGCCGGGACGAGTTGGACGCCGCTCAGCACGCCGCCGAGCGCGATGGTCACGGCGGCCAGCCGTACCATCGAACGCCTCCTGGTAGTACGCATGGTTCCTCCGAACCGGGGTTGGGCTATGCGAGTTCCACGCGGAGGCACTCGGCCACCGCCGCGGGTGTGGGGTGGTCGAAGACCAGCGTGGGCGGCAGGGCGACGCCGGTGGCCAGGCTGAGCCGGTTGCGCAGCTCCACCGCGGTCAGCGAGTCGAAACCCAGGTCGCGCAGGGGCGCCCCGGCGTGCACCGCCGCGGCACCCGGCCGTCCGAGGACGGCCGCGACGTGCTCGCGCACGAGGTCCAGCAGGTTCTCCACATCCACGGTCACCTCGACCGGTGCCCGCTGATCGGCGAGCACCGCGAGATGGCGCAAGGGGACCGGCACCGTGGGCCAGAACCGCAGCGCGGCGGTGTCCAGCTCGATGGCGGCCAGAACGGGTTCAGGCGTGCGCAGCGCGGCCGCGACCAGTGCCTGTTTGTCCGCGAAGGACAGCGGGGTGATGCCGTGGTGGATCTCCTCGTCCGGCCCCCAGGCCAGCGACAGGGCCCGCTGCCCGCGCGCGGCCCGACGGCGGGCGAGCGCGTCCAGGGCGGCGGCGGGCACGGCGCCCTTGCCGCCGGAGATGCCCGAGACGTTGCCGGACAGGACGAACAGCGCGGCCTCGGCGGTCAGCTCGTCGAGCGCGCGCGCCTCGTCGTAGCGGGCGCCCGCGTAGACCAGGCAGGCGAGGTGTTCGGTGGCGGCGAGCGCCTGGGTGACGTCCTGGTCGGTGTACCGGACCGTCGGGGAGGCGGCCAGCCCGTCGATCGGCGCGCCGAGGACGAGCAGGTCGCGGGCGCCGAGGTCGAGCATGGCGCGGGCGAACATGGCCCGCTCGGGGTCGGTGCCGCCCGCGATCACGACCGTGCCCGCGGTCAAATCGGGGGCCGGGCTCTGGCCCACGATGGGCGCCAGCCTCGGCTCGTGCAGGCCGTCGGCGTCGAGCCGCAGCTGCCCGCCCGCGCCCGCGATCGCGGCCACGGTGGCGAGCGGCTCGGACTCCGGTAGGTGGACCAGGCTGACCCGGTCGGGGTGGGCGAGCTGGGCGGAGCGCACGTAGCCCCACACCGCCGCGCAGGCGGGATCGTCCGGCGAGTCGCCGCGGGTGACCACGACCGGGCGGACCTGCGCCCACGCCGGATCGGTGCGCCAGCGGGTCAGCGCCTCGGACACCTCGCGCAGCGCGTCCAGCATGTCCGAGGCGGTCACCGGCAGCACGAGCAGGCTCGGCGCGCCCGGGACGAGCTCGTCGGCGGTGACCACCGGCAGCCCGGCCGGGGCGGGCTCGACCCTGGTCCACTCCAGCCGCATGAGGGTGCCCAGGGTCTGCCGCTCGGCGGGGATCCAGTAGCGGCTGCGCTGGAACGGGTAGCCGGGCAGCCGCACCGGCGCGTCCGGCAGCGCGGACAGCGCCGCGGGCCAGTCGAGCGCGACGCCGTGCACGTGCGCGGTGGCCAGGTTGGTCAGCAGCCGGGCAGGCGAGCCGTCGTCGCGCTGGATGGACGGGATGACGGTGGGGCTGCCGTGGCCGTGCAGGTTCTGGTGCAGCGCCGTGGTCAGGATCGGGTGCGCGCTGACCTCGACGAACGCGGTGTGCCCGAGCGCGGCCAGGGTGGTGACGGCGCGGTCGACGCGGACGGGGGCGCGCAGGTTGCGGTACCAGTACTCGGCGTCCAGGGTGCCGACGTCCGCGCCGGTCACCGTGGAGATCATCGGGACCTGGACCGGCCACGGGGTGATGTCGCGCAGCTCGGCCAGCAGCGGGGCCTCGACGACGGCCACGTGCGGGCAGTGCGAGGCGTAGCCGATCGGGGTACGGCCTGCGCGCACGCCGTGCGGCTCGCAGTAGGCGACCAGCGCGTCGAGCACCTCGGGCGTGCCGGAGACGACGACCGAGGTGGGCGAGTTGACCGCGGCCAGCCAGACGCCGGTGATCGGGCAGCCGTCCGGTTCGCACACCGAGCCGTTGGCGCCGCCCACGACGTGCGCGGCGGCGTGCACCCAGTCCCAGGGGGCGTGGATCCAGGCCATGGCGCCGCCGTCGAGCCCGGCCACCAGCCGGGAGCGGGCGACGACCACGCGGGCGGCGTCGTCCAGGGACAGCGCGCCTGCGAAGCAGGCGGCGGCGACCTCGCCCTGGGACTGCCCGACGACGGCGTCCACGCGCACGCCCGCGGCCTGCCAGACGGCGGCGAGCGAGAGCATCATCGAGAACAGCGCGGGTTGCAGCATGTCCACCCGCCGCTGGGCGTCCGGGTCGGACAGCACCGCGCGGACGTCCCAGTCGACCAGGCGCGCGAACGCGTCGGCGCACTCGGCCATGCGATCGGCGAACACCGGGCAGGTGCGGATCAGCTCCTCCCCCATGCCGACCCACTCCGCGCCCTGGCCGCCGAACACCAGGACCACCCCGGACCCGCCGCGGCCGACGTCGCCCGGTCCGGGCACGACGGTCACGGACTCGTCCGCGGCCGTTCCAGCCTCCGCCACGGCGGCCAACCCGGCCGTGGCGGACTCGGGCGAGGAGGCGAGCACGATGGCGCGGTGTCCCAGCAGCGGTCCGCGAGCCAGCGCGACGCCGACGCCGCCCAGGGACGGTTCCCGTTGCAGCAGTTCACGCACCTGATCGGCGCGCGCCCGCAACGCGGTGGCGGAGGCGGCGGACAACAGCAGCGGCACGGTCGGACCGACAAGGCCCAGGTCGGTGACGCCCGATGTGGACTCGGGCTCAGCAGTCTCGGGTGCCGTGAACTCGGGGGCCTGTTCCAGCACGACATGTGCGTTGGTCCCGCTGATCCCGAACGCGGACACGCCCGCGCGGCGGGGTCGGCCGGTGTCCGGCCAGGGCACTTCCTCGCGCAGCAACGCGACCGGGCCCCAGTCGATGCCGGAGCTGGGCGTGTCGACGTGCAGGGTGCGGGGCAGCACGCCGTGCCGCAGGGCGCCGATCATCTTGATCACGCCCGCGACGCCCGCGGCGGCCTGGGTGTGGCCGATGTTGGACTTGACCGAGCCCAGCCACAGCGGCCGCTCCCGGTCCCGGCCGAAGGCGGCGGTCAGCGCGCGGGCCTCGATCGGGTCGCCGAGCCGGGTGCCGGTGCCGTGCGCCTCCACCGCGTCCACATCGGACGGTCGGAGGTCGGCGTCGGCGAGCGCGGCGGCGACCACGCGGGTCTGGGCGTCCTGGTCGGGGGCGGTGAGCCAGCCGGAGGCGCCGTCGGAGTTGCTGGCCGTGCCGCGGACCAGCGCGAGCACGCGGTGGCCGAGCCGCCGGGCGCGGGAGAGGCGTTCCAGCACCAGCACGCCCGCGCCCTCGGACGGGCCGAAACCGTCGGCGCCCTCGGCGAAGGCACGGCAGCGGCCGTCCGCGGACAGCGCGCCCATCCGGCCGAACTCGGTGAAGGTCATCGGGGTGGACATCACCGTCACGCCGCCCGCCAGGGCCAGCGCGGACTCGCCGCGGCGCAGCGACTGCACCGCCAGGTGCAGCGAGACCAGCGAGGACGAGCAGGCGGTGTCGATGGTGACCGCGGGCCCGCTGAGCCCGAAGGTGTGCGCGACCCGGCCGGAGAGCACACTGGCCGCGCCGCCCAGGCCCAGCTGCCCGGCGACCTCGGCGGGCACGGTGCGCAGCCGGGCGCCGTGGTCGTGGTTGACCACGCCGACGAACACGCCGACCGGTTCGGCCGCGGTGTCCGGGCCGCCGGGGGCGATGCCCGCGTCCTCGAACGCCGACCAGCACACCTCCAGCAGCACCCGCTGCTGCGGGTCCAGCGCGGGCGCGGTGCGCGGGGTGACGCCGAACAGGTCGGCGTCGAAGTCCAGGGCGTGCGCCAGGAACCCGCCGCCGGTGAGGCCGCGCGGGTCCCAGCCGCGGTCCGCGGGCGGGCCGGTGACCAGGTCCCGGCCCGCCGCGACCACGTCCCACAGCTCGTCGGCCGAGTCCACCCCGCCCGCGAACCGGCAGCCGACGCCGACCACGGCGATCGGCTCGGTCAGTTCGGCGACCCTGGCCCGCAGCAGGCGTAACTCGGCGAGCAGCTGCTCATCCATCGGTGGTGCCTTGCCCTTCCGGACACGAGCGGTCAGGCCTTGACCAGTCGTTCGACCATGGACTGGAACGACGCGGTGTCGTTGAGGTGCGGGAAGGGCTCGTCCGGCACCGGCACCTCCAGGAACTCGCACAGCGGTTCCCAGCCCTGCCCGACGGTGTAGGCGAGCAGCCGGTCGGCAGGCACGGCGGCGCGCACCTCGGCGTTGTGCGCCTCGAACCGGCCGATGATGTGGTCGCGGTCGTCCAGGCGGCCGCCGAAGGACAGCTGCGCGATCGCCGAGACCAGCCGCCCGTACCACTCGTAGCCGGGGATGGCCGCCATCTTCGCGGGGTCAGCGGCCATCTTCCAGACCGGCAGCAGGGTGCTGGACATGCTCTTGTACCAGGACTCCGGGTCCCGCTCGGTGAGCAGGATCTTCGCGTCCGGGTAGCGCGCGGACAGCTCCCGCCAGAACGAGCAGCCCGGCCAGTCCACAGTGGACTCGAAGCCCGCGAGCAGGCCGTCCCACTCGACCGGCTCGTCGGCGAACGCGGCCAGCCACTGCTGACCGTGCCCGGGGTGCTCGGTGACCTCGAACATGTGGTAGCACGGGCCGAAGCCCAGCCGCTCCAACGCGGCCTTCACCGATGCGGTGCCCGTGCGGCCGAGTCCGGCGCCGATGACCTTCATGCCTGCTCCTTCTGTGCGGCCGGGGTGTCCGCCCGCGACGGAGCCGCGGGCGCGGGGGCGGGGGCCAGCTCGCGGATCGCGGCCAGCACCCGGTCGGCGTCACCCGCCCGGCACACCACCAGGTCCGGCAGCCAGGCGTCCTGGCCGCCGTAGACCAGCGGGGAACCGTCCAGCCTGCTCGCGTGCAGGCCCGCGGCCAGCGCGACCGCGACGGGCGCCGCCGAGTCCCATTCGTACTGCCCGCCGCCGTGCACATACAGGTCGGTCTCGCCGAGCAGCACCGAGGCGATCTTCACCCCGGCGGAGCCCATCGGCACCAGGTCGGCGTCCAGCTCGGCGGCCAGCGCCGAGGCCAGCGCGGGCGGCCGGGTGCGGCTGACCGCGATCCGGAACCGACCCGGGGTACGCGGCCGGGCGTGCGCGTCCAGCGTGCTGAGCACCAGGTCCCGCGCGGGCAGCGCGATCGCGCCCGCGGCGAGCGTGCCGCGCCGCCACAGCGCGACGTGCACGGCCCAGTCGGTGCGGTCCTGCTCGCCGAACTCGCGGGTGCCGTCCAGCGGGTCCACGATCCACAGCCGGTCGCCGGTCCCGTCCCCGGGGGACTCCTCGGAGCGCAGGTGGTCGGCGGGGCGGTGCTCGGCGATCCGGTCGGCCAGGTAGGCGTGCGAGATCTTGTCGCCCGCGTCGCGCAGCGCTGCCGGGTCGGTGAAGCCGCGCTCGGCGCGCAGGCCGAGCAGCCGCCTGCCCGCGGTGACCGCCAGCTCGCCCGCCAGCACGTGGTCGCGGGTGTCGGCCGGGGACCGGCGCAGCAGCGCCAGGATCCGCTCGACCGCCGCGACCGGCGTGCAGGCGTCGGTGTCGATCACCAGCTCGGGCCGGGCGGGCGGCTCGTACGGGTCGCTGATGCCGGTGAACCCGTCGATCTCGCCCGCCAGCGCCTTGCGGTACAGGCCCTTGGTGTCGCGCCGGATCAGCTCCTCCAGCGGCGCCCGGACGTGCACCTCCAGGAACGGCGCGGAGGCGCCGTCCAGGCTGGCCCGCACGGCGTCGCGGGCCTCGCGGTACGGCGAGATCAGCGCGACGATCACGGTGACGCCGTGCCGGGCCAGCAGCCGGGACAGGTAGCCCACGCGCTGCACCTGGATGTCCCGGTCGTGCTTGCTGAAGCCCAGCTCGGCGGACAGCCCGGCGCGGACCTCGTCGCCGTCGAGCACCTCGGTCGGCAGCCCGGCGCCCGCCAGCTCGCCTGCCAGCCGCCGCGCGATGGTGGACTTGCCCGCGCCGGACAAGCCGGTCAGCCAGATGACCGCGCCCCGGGTGCTCATGCCGGCGTCACCGACACGACCGCCGAGGAGCCCAGCACCCTGCCGTTCGCGTCGAGCGCGCGGACCTGGGCGTACTTGGCGGCGCCCGCCGCGGTGACCATGGTCTCGAAGCCGGACCGGTCCGCGGTGGTCACCACCTTCAGGTGGTTGCGGTCGTTGCCGGTGAGCAGCTGCCAGCGACGCAGCTCGGTGGCGCCGTTCCAGCTCGCGTAGACCGCGACGCCCTGCGCGTTGCCGTAGGCGGCGACCGCGGGCGGGTCGGTCGGCGTGCCGTGCCAGTCCACGTGGTTGGCCACGTAGGTGTTGACCGTCGGGCCGGTGAAGTGCGCGGCGAAGATCAGCTGGTTGTTCTCGTCGAACTCGCTGAGCCTGCCGGTGTCGCCCCAGTTGACCAGGTCGTGCCCGTCCGGGAGCAGCTGGTTGCTGCCCTGGGTGCCGGTCGACAACCCGTCCACGGTGCTCACCGAGCGCGCCAGGGTGGCCGTCTTGGTGGCCTCGTCGACGTGCAGCAGGATCGCCCGCGAGGCGGGCCTGCTCGGCGGGACCGACGGGAACGCGGCGGCTGCCTCGTTGTCGAACATGCTGAACCCGCCCGGCTGGTAACGCACGTTGTGCTGCCAGGCGAACTCCGCGTCCGGGGTGAGCTTGTAGTCGGAGAACCGGCCGCCCAGCCGGGACAGGATCTGCCCGCTGTGCCGGTCGATCGTGTAGATCGTGTGCGTGTTGCGGCCGCTGACCACGATGTTGCCGTTCGCGTCCAGGTCGATCGCGTTGAAGTGCAGGTAGTCCCAGCCCATCAGCTCGTTGGAGCGCAGGTAGGACTCGGTGACCGGGATGTGGTCCAGGCTGTTCCAGGTCGTGAGCACCTTGCCGGAGGCGATGTCGATCTCCCGGATGGTGCACTCGACGATCGGCCGCAGCGTCGGCCTGCCGTCCACCACGCTGGTGGTGTGGTAGCTCACCGCCAGCAGCGTGTTCTCCGGGGTGATCTTGATCGCGTGCAGGTCGATGCTGTCGTCCATGCCGACCTGGGCGATGGTGCGGTAGTGGTCGTCCGCGATGACCACGTGCCCCATGCCCCAGCCGAGGGGGACCCAGGAGCCCTCCCACCACATGATCACCGGCTTGCCCTTGTAGGTCTGCTGCTGGGCGTTCATCACCAGGCGCAGCTTGTCGCCGCGCGGGGCGAACCACACCGGGCTGCCGGTGTCGTCGATCAGCATCGGGCCCAGCTGCTCGTTGGTGG
Organism: Actinokineospora enzanensis DSM 44649; assembly: GCF_000374445.1. Classification (GTDB taxonomy): domain Bacteria; phylum Actinomycetota; class Actinomycetes; order Mycobacteriales; family Pseudonocardiaceae; genus Actinokineospora; species Actinokineospora enzanensis. Next base: position 455,301 of record NZ_KB894403.1, read on the forward strand.
TGGCCTTGGGGGTCAGCAGCATGAGGCCGGGCGAAAGGGGCGCGGTCTTGAGGTCGATCGCCATCGCGGGCGGGACCAGGTCCGGGCGCGAGTAGTAGCGCTGGACCAGTCCGTCCGACCCACTCGCCGGGGCGGGCGCGGTGCGGGCGGTGGGTGCCGCGTACACGGCGGGCAACGCCTGGCCCGCCTGCGCGGCGGACACGGGTAAATCGGATATACCGACGGCGAGTACGCCGAAAAAGGCACCGATAATCAGGGTGCGCGCACGTTCACGGGTGAATTTCGTCGACTGAGACATTCCGACATCCATACGGCCGAGGGGTGGATACCGGATCGGTACCACCGTGATCCGGAAGCTCGGCCAGCATCGCACAGGGGGCGAGGCAGGCCAAGGTCGAAGCATTCCCGGAATTATTACCAACAGATGTTATAGCTGTTTCTTATATCCCTCGGACGGAGCGGGGGTAGCGATTAGCAGGGAGCGCGTCTTATGTTCGGCCAGTGGACACCGAAACCCCGGCGACAACCCCGGCGACCGTGCCGATCGCGGTAATCGGCCTCGGCTGCCGTTACCCAGGCGCGGTCGGCTCGGCCACCGAACTGTGGCAACTGGTGATTTCCGGCGGCGACGCCATCGGACCTTTTCCCCGGGACCGGGGGTGGGACCTGGAAGGCATCTTCGACCGCCGTCCGCGCCGACCCGGCCGCAGTTACACGCGGGAGGCCGGTTTCCTCTACGATCTGCCGCTGTTCGACGCCGACCGATACGGCATCAGTCCGCGCGAGGCGTTGGCCATGGACCCGCAGCAGCGCTTGCTGCTGGACGTGACCTGGGCGGCGCTGGCGCACGCGGGCATCGACCCGGCGGACCTGCGCGGCAGCGAGACCGGAGTGTTCACCGGGGTGGCCCACCTCGACTACGGCATGCCGCTGCACCTGAGCCCGGCGACGGTGGCGGGCAAGCGGCTCACCGGCAGCCTGTCCAGCGTGCTGTCCGGGCGGCTGTCCTACGTGCTCGACCTCGCCGGGCCCGCCATGACCATCGACACCGCGTGCTCCTCGTCGCTGGTGGCGCTGCACCTGGCCTGCCAGTCGCTGCGCTCGGGCGAGTCGGACCTGGCGCTGGCGGGCGGGGTCAACGCGATCAGCTCCCCCGGCCCCATCGTCGACTTCGCGCAGACCCGCGGCCTGGCACCGGACGGGCGGGTCAAGGCGTTCGGCAGCCGCGCGGACGGCACGGCCTGGGCCGAGGGCGCCGGGATGATGGTGCTGGAGCGGCTGGACGACGCGCGCCGCAACGGGCACCGGGTGCTGGCGGTGGTGCGCGGCAGCGCGGTGAACTCCGACGGCGCCACCGAGGGCCTGCGCGTGCCCAGCGGTCCCGCGCAGGAGCGCGTGATCGCGCGGGCACTGCGCAACGCCGGTCTGACACCGGATGACATCGACCTGATCGAGGCGCACGGGACCGGCACCCAGGTGGGCGACAAGATCGAGGGCAACGCGCTGGTCGCCGCCTACGGTCGGGACCGCGGCGCGCCGCTGTGGCTGGGGTCGGTGAAGTCCAACATCGGCCATTCCGCCTCGGCCGCGGGCGCGGCGGGCATCATCAAGGCCATCGCCGCCATGGCGCACGGGGTCCTCCCCCGCACCTTGCACGTCGAGGAGGTCTGCGACGGCGTCGACTGGGCGGCCGGGCCGATCGAGGTGCTGCGGGAGAACACGCCGTGGCCGGATCGCGGGCGTCCGCGCCGGGCCGGGGTCTCCGCGTTCGGCATCAGCGGGACCAACGCGCACGTGCTGCTGGAACAGGGTGACGCGGCCTGGCCCGCCGAACCCCCGGCGCCCGAGGGCACCCGCACCCGGTACTGGCTGCCCGACCACCTGCCGCTGCGGACCGGCGCGCTCGCCGCGCCGCATCCGTTGCTGGACAGCGGTTTCGAGAGCGAGACCGGCGAGTTCGTGTTCACCGCCGCGCTGGACGCGCACCCGTGGCTCGCCGAGCACGTCGTGGCGGGTACACCGACGCTGCCCGCGTCCGCGTTGGTGGAGTGCGCGCTGCACGTGGGCCGTCGCACCGAGCACCCGGTGCTGGACGAGCTCGTGCTGCACTCCCCGATTCCCGTTGTGGGCAGCGAGATCCGGGTGATCGCGGCGGCCCCGCTGGACGGCGGCCGCGCCATCCGGATCGAGTCGCACGCCACCGCCGACGACCCGGAAAGTCCACAATGGACATTACGGGCCACGGGCGGGCTGCGCGCCGACGATGGCGCGCCGTCCCCCGTGCCGTGGGCCGCCACCTGGCCGCCGCCGGGCCGCCCGGTCGACCTGATCCGGCTCTACCGCGACCTCGACGGCCGCGGCTACGGCTACGGGCCCGCCTTCCGTGCGCTGCGCCGCGCCTGGCACGGCGACGACGGCTGCCTCTACGCCGAGACCATCGTGGACGCCGACCAGGTGCGCGGTTTCGACGTGCACCCGGCGCTGCTGGACGCCGCGCTGCACGTGCTCGGCGACAGCGAGGCGGCCGACGGGCTGCCGCACACGTTCACCGAGGTGCGCTCCGGCCACCGCAGTGCGCGGGCGCTGCGCGTGCGACTGTCCGTATCGGACGGTTCGGTCGAGCTGGCCGCGGTGGACTCCGAGGGCAAACCCGCGCTGTCGGTGGGCTCCCTGGGGTTGCGCGCGGCCCCGGCCGGGCTGTTCTCGTTGCGCTGGAACCCCGGCACGCCGTCGACCCGCACCGGCCAGGTCGCCGTGCTGGGCGACGCCGAGTGGACCGGCGCCGCCGCGCGCTATCCGGACCTCGCCGCGCTGGCCGCCGCGTTCAACGCGGGCGCGCCCGTGCCCGACATGGTGTTGGTCGAGCGCGGCGGGTCGACCCCGACCGAGGCCGTCTCCTGGACGCTGGAACTGGTGCAGGACTGGCTCGCCGACGAGCGTTGGCGGCACGCGGTGCTCACCGTCGTGACTCGCGGCGCGGCGGGCGACGAGGCACCGACCGACCTGCCGGGCGCGGCCGTGTGGGGCCTGATCCGGTCCGCGCGCGCCGAGCACCCCGGCCGGTTCGCCATCGTGGATCGGGCCGGGCCGCTGGACGTGGCCGCCGTGGCCGCCGCCGCGGTGGGCGAGGCGGTGTCGATGGGCACCGCGATCCTGGTGCCCAGCCTGGCCCCGCACGCGCCGGGCGGGCTCGACCTGCCCGCCGGTGGCTGGCGGCTGGCGCCGGGCGCGCGAGGCGCGGTGGAGGACGTGGCGCCGGTGCCCGCCGAGGAGCGCGAGCCGGGGCCGGGCGAGGTCGAGATCGAGATCCGCGCGGCCGGGATCAACTTCCGGGACGTCCTGCTGGCGCTGGGTTCCTACCCGGGCACCGGGGCGATGGGGGTGGAGGCGGCGGGCGTGGTCGGCCGCGTCGGCCGGGACGTCACCGCGTTCGCGCCGGGCGACCGGGTGTTCGGCGTGGTCCCCGGCGCCTTCGCGGTGCGGGCGGTGACCGATCAGCGGCTGCTGGCCCACCTGCCCGCGCACTGGTCGTTCGCCACCGCCGCCACGGTCCCGGTCGCCTACCTGACCGCCTGGCACGGGCTGTTCGACCTGGGCGGCCTGCGTGCCGGGCAGACCGTGGTCGTGCACGCGGCCGCGGGCGGCGTCGGCATGGCCGCGGTGCGGCTGGCGCAGCTGGCGGGCGCGCGGGTGCTGGCCACCGCCTCGCCCGGCAAACACGACCTGGTGCGTTCGCTGGGCGTCACCGAGGTGGCCTCGTCCCGGGACGCCGGGTTCGCCGAACGGTTCCGCGGCGCCGACCTGGTGCTCAACTCGTTGACCGGGCCGCTGCTGGACGCCTCCCTGGACCTGCTCGCGCCCGGCGGGCGACTGATCGACATGGGCAAGCTCGACCCGCGCGACCCGGACCAGGTGCGCCGCGAGCACGGCGTCGAGTACCGGGCGTTCGACCTGTTCGACTCCGCCGGGCCCGACCGGCTCGGCGAGCTGCTCGGCCTGCTGGTCGCGCTGGCCGGACGCGGCGAGCTGGGCCCGGTGCCGCCGCGGGCGTGGGACGTCCGCGACATCGCCCGACCGCTGCGGCTCATGCGCGCGGGCGCGCACACCGGCAAGCTCGCGGTGACCCTGCCACCCGGCACCGAGCCGGGCACGACTACACCCCGCAGGCTCGCGACCGGGACCGTGCTGGTCACCGGTGGCACCGGCGCGCTGGGCCGGATCCTGGCCAGGCACCTGGTGCGCGAGCACGGCGCCCGGCACCTGGTGTTGGTCAGCCGGTCGGCCGCGCCGGAGGACCCGCTGGCCGCCGAGCTGCGGGCCGACGGCGCGGAGTCGGTGGTGATCCGCGCCTGCGACGTCACCGACCGGGCCGCGCTCGCCGCCGTGCTGGCCAAGATCGAGGTGGACCGGCCGCTGGTCGGCGTGGTGCACGCGGCGGGCGAGCGGGCCGACGGCGCAATCGGCGCGCTGACGCCGCGCCAGGTCGAGCGGGTGCTGCCCGCCAAGGTCATCGGCGCCGGGAACCTGCACGAGCTGACCGCCACCGCGGACCTGGACCTGTTCGTGCTGTTCTCCTCCGCGTCCGGGGTGCTCGGCGCGGCCGGGCAGGCACACGACGCGGCGGCCAACGCCTATCTCGACGCGCTGGCCCGCACCCGGCGATCGGTCGGGCTGCCCGCCACCTCGCTGGCGTGGGGAGCGTGGGCGCACCTCGGCGCGCGGACCGCCGACCTGGGCCGGAACGCGCGCACCGGCATGGCCCCACTGTCCATAACAGACGCACTGGCCCTGTTCGACCGCGCACTGGGAATCCCGGACCCGGTGCTGGTGCCGTTGCGGCACAGCGGGATCCCCACCGGCTCGGCCGATCGTGGGCCGGACCCGACAGCGGGGCAGGCGAGCGAGGCGAGCACGGACGTGCTCACCCTGGTGCGCCGCGAGGTGGCCACGGTGCTCGGGCACCGCGACGCCGCCGCGGTCGACCCGGCGCGCCAGTTCCGGGACCTTGGTTTCGACTCGCTGTCCGCGGTGGAACTCCGCAACCGGCTCAGCGCGGCGACCGGCAGGCCGCTGCCGCCGACGCTGGTGTTCGACCACCCCAACCCGGTGGCGCTCGCCAGGTACCTGGCCGCCGGGACCGGGTCGGGCGCCGGACCCGTCGTTCCCATTCCCGAACCCGTTCCCATTCCCGAACCGATCACCGTGTCGATCGCCACACCGGCGGACCAATCCACCCGACGGTCCGCGATTTCCGCCGCCACACCGGCGATTCCGACCGCCGTGCCCGTTCTGCCCGACCAACCACAAGACGATCTTATAAGTGGATGGGATTACCCCGGTCAGTGAATCACCGTCCACAATCGAGAGGTGTCCCGCGGCCGAACGCTGCCCGAGGTTTCAGAAAGGACGAACCGGTGCCCGAGAATCGGACAAGCGCACTGGGTCGCCTTTCCGATGACCCGGTGGCCACGCCCGCGAGAATCACCGACCCGCGCATCGACGTCGTCGACCTCGGCAAGACATACGACCAGGTCACGGCGCTGGCCGGGGTGAACCTGCAGGTCGCGGCAGGCAGTGTGGTCGCGGTCCTCGGGCACAACGGGGCCGGGAAGACGACCCTGGTCGACATACTCGCCACCCGGGTCAAGCCCACCTCCGGCACCGCGACAGTGTGCGGATTGGATGTCGTCCGCGACAGCCACGAGGTGCGCCGACGGATCGCGCTGACCGGACAATTCGCCTCGATAGACGAAACGCTCTCCGCGAAAGGAAACCTCGTTCTGGTCGCCCGACTCCTCGGCGCGCCGAAGCGCGCGGCGAAAGCCCGCGCGGAGGAACTGGTCGAGGTGTTCGGATTGGTCGACGCGGCCGATCGACCGGCCATGACCTATTCCGGCGGCATGCGGCGCAGGCTCGACCTGGCCGCCTGTCTGGTCGGCTCGCCCGAGGTGCTGTTCCTGGACGAGCCGACCACCGGGCTGGACCCGGTGAGCCGCATCGGGCTGTGGGACACCGTCCGGCAGCTGGCCGCGCTCGGCGCCACGGTCGTGCTCACCACCCAGTACCTGGAGGAGGCCGACCGGCTGGCCGACCGGCTCGTGGTGCTGGCCGCGGGCGCGGTCGTGGCGGGCGGCACCCCGGCCGAGCTGAAGGCCAGGGTGGGCGCGCGCACCGCCGCGGTGTCCTTCCCGGACGCGTTCTCCGCGCGTTGGGCGCTGGAGGAGTTCCACCGGCTGGGGCTGCGGCCGACCCTGGATCCCGGTTCGCACACCGTGCACGCGCCCATGCCGTCGCCCGGCATGATCGTGCCGCTGGTGCGTGAGCTGGACCGCTACGGCCTGCGGGTGCTCGACCTGACCGTCACCGAGCCCACCCTGGACGAGGTCTACCTCGCCCTGCACCACGCCGCCTGGTCGGCGGAGGGCGTCGGCGCCGACCAGGCGGCGGCAGGCGGATCGGGCGACGACCCGGAGGCCACCGGTCCGGTCCCGGTCGTCCCGGTTCCCGGACCCGCCCGTCCCGCCGATCCCGCGGAGGAGTCCGCATGAGCACCGACCACCCGCGGGCGTCCAGCCGGGCCGAGCGGCGCCGGGCGGTGGGCGCGCTGGCCCGCGGCACCGCGGCCAGGAACACCGCCGCCGCCAAGGGTTCCGGCACTCCCGACACACCCGCCAGTCCCGACGGGGTCGAGGCAGGCCAGGACGCCCGGCACCCGGGAACCCGGGCGGGCAAGGCGAAGCCGGACGGGCACGGCAACGCCGAGGACGGCACGTCGGCGGCCGACCGAGCGGCCTGGACCGGCAGCTCCGTGCGGACGCAGGTGTGGGTGCTCACCACGCGCTCGCTCCGGGCCGCGTTCGGCAACTACCGGCTGGTGTTCTTCGGTTTCCTGCAGCCGGTCGTGCTGCTCCTGTTGTTCAGCCAGGTCTTCTCCGGCGTCAGCGCGCTGCCGGGGATGGCCCAGTACGCCGGCTACATCAACTACCTGATGCCCGCCACCCTGGTGAACATCGCGCTGCTCACCGCCATGGGCGCGGGCGCAGGCCTGATCGCCGAGACCTACTCGGGGGTGGTCGGCCGGTTCCGCAGCCTGCCGATCAGCCCGGTCTCGGTGCTGGTGGCCCGCACGTTCGCCGACACGGCCCGGCTCGCGGTCCAGCAGACCTCGATCGCGGTGGCGGCCGTGCTGTTCCTGGACTTCGCCCCGGACGGCGGCCCGCTCGGCCTGGCCGCCGCGATCCTGCTGACCCTGGTCGTCGGCTGGGGCCTGAGCTGGATCTTCGTGGCCATCGCCACCTGGCAGCGCAATGTCGAGCTGATGCAGGCGATCTCGTTCATCGCCATGTACCCGCTGATGTTCACCAGCAGCGCGTACATGCCGCTGCAGAGCATGCCCGCGTGGATCCGGGCGGTGGCCGCGGTGAACCCGCTGACCTACGCGATCGACGCCACCCGCGCGCTCGCGCTTGGCCGGATCCCGGGCTGGTCGCTGCCACTGGCGGTGGGCCTTGCCCTGGTCGCCGCGCTCGCCGGGGCCGCAACCGCCGCCCGGAACTTCCGCCGGGTGACCTGACCGAGGACCGTCATGACCATACGTATCGAGATCGTGGGCGCGCTGCGCGGCAGCCTGGACGACGTGCCGGTGACCCCGTCGCAGCCCAAGCTGCGCAGGCTGCTTGCGCTGCTGGCGGCCAACCCGGGCACCGTGGTGCGACACGAGACGATCACCGACGAGCTGTGGTCCGGGCCGCCGTCGGCCAAGTACGCGCGGATCGTGCAGACCTACGTGTCCCAGCTGCGCAAGCTGTTCGGCACCGCCGACATCTGCGTGCACACCCCGAAGGTGGGCTACCGGCTGGCGCTCGCGCCGCCGGACTACCTCGACGCCGAGCATCTGCTTCGGTTGCGTGACAACGCCGAGTCGCACCTGCGCGCGCACGACACCGCGGCCGCGGCCGACGTGCTGGGCGCCGCGGTCGACCTGTGCCGGGGCGACGTGCTCTCGGACGTGTCGCTGGGGCCGGTGCTGCGCCGCGAGAAGACCCGCCTGGACCTCGTGCGGGTGGGCGTGCTGGAGCGGTACCTGCGGGTGCAGCTGGACCTCGGGCACCCCGAGGCCGTGCTGGCCCAGGTGGACCGGGTGATGCGGGAGGACCCGCGGCACGAGCAGCTCTACGCCTCGCTGCTGCTGGGGTTCGCGCACGCCGGGCAGCGGGCCCGCGCCACCGACCTGTTCCACGAGGTGCGCTCGCGGCTGGCCCGCGAGTCCGGCCTGGAACCGGGGCAGGCACTGCGGTCGGCGTTCGAGCAGGCGCTGCGCGACGAGCCCGCGCCCACCGGCGTCCTGCCGGGGCTCGGCTCGCCCGCGGGCGCGGTACGGCCGTTGCGCGGCCCGCGACGGGACCGGCCGGAGCAGGTGCTGCCCGCCGGGGAGGTGTTCGGGCACGACCCGCAGGCGGCGTTCGCGCGCGCCGAGCTGACCCGGTCCGCGCGCACCGGGCCCGCGGTGCTGGCCGTGGTGGGCGCGCCCGGCGTGGGCACGAGCACGTTCTGCGCGCGGGTGGCCGAGGAGGTGCGCGCGGCCTACCCGGACGGCAGGCTGCTGGCCGACCTGGCCGAGCACTCCCCCGCCCGGGTGCTCGGTGACTTCCTGCGCGCGCTGCGCCCGGACGCGCCCGTCCCGGACGGCCTGTCCGCGCGCGCGGCCCTGTTCCGCAGGCACACCAGAGACACCCGGCTGCTGGTGATGCTGGACAACGTGAACGACACGACCGACCTCACCGCGCTGACCCCGGGTTCGCCGGACAGCGCGCTGGTGCTGGGCTGCTCGTCGCGGCTGTCCGCGCCGGTGGTGTCGGTGGAGCTGCCGCGGATGTCCGGTGACGAGCTGCTCGCGCTGTTCGCCGCCCGGGTCGGCCCGGCCAGGGTGGAGCGCGAGCCCGCCGCCGCCTGGTCGCTGGTGACCCGCTGCGCGGGCCTGCCGCTGGTGGCCGCGGTGCTCGCCGAGCTGGCCCGGTTCCGTCCACATTGGTCACTCGGGCGGCTGGCGCAGCGGCTGGCCGACCCGCCACCCGCGGCCGGGAAGCTCGACCTGGCCACGAGTGTGGCGCGCAGCGCCGCCGCGCTGGGCACCGCCGAGTGGGGCGCGCTGGCCCGGCTGGCGCACCGCGACGGTCGCCCCGACGCGGTGTCCGCGGAGTGGGTGAGCCGGGCGGTCGGCCTGCCCCGCGCGTCCGCCGCCGACCTGCTCGACCGGCTCACCTGGGTGCGCCTGGCCGACCCGGCGCCGCCGGGCAACTCGCGCGCGGGCATGCGGTATCGCATCGATCCGCTCTACCTGCGAGCGGTCCGCGAGCTGTGCGCGAGGTCCTCCAGGCGTGACACGACGGCCTGGGCGCCGCCCGCCCGGTCGAACGACGTGCGCACCCGGCAGGCCGCCTCCACGTAACCCGGATCGGAGATCACCGCGCGCAGCGCGGCGGCGATGTCGTCGGCGCGCGCGTGGTCGAAGCGCAGCCGCACGCCCGCGCCCGCGGTGACCACCTGGTCGGCCAGCACCGGCTGGTCGTCGCGGATCGGCGCGATCACCAACGGCACCCCGTTCGCCAGCGTCTCGCACACGGTGTTGTGCCCGCCGTGGCAGACCACCGCGGCGGCGCGCGGGATCAGGTCCAGCATCGGCGCCGCGGGCACCACGATCACGTCCCCGGACGCGGTCAGGAAGCCGCCGGGGTCGGCGATCACGCCCTGCAGGTCCGGCTGCTCGGTCAGCTCCGCCAGGGCCAGCGCGGCCTCGGCCAGGAACCGGCCGCCCGCCTCGGAGTTCGTCGTGCCCAGCGTCACCAGCACCAGCCGGGCGTCCGGGCGCAGCCGCGCCCAGGGGAACTCCACCGGGCGGCGGTGCGCCAGCGACGGACCGACGTACCGCGGGTCCTTCACCGCGACCACCGGCTCCCCGGCCAGCTCCACGGTGCTGAACACCACCGTCGAGTACGGCGAGAATCGCAGGTCGTCCTCGCCCGGCACGCCGTGCCTGGCGCGCAGGCCGCGCTGCTGCTCGCGCACCCAGTCGCCGATCTTGGGCAGCCCGCCGAGCGGGTCGGCCAGCTCCGCCGAGGTGCTGGCCGAGGTGACCCAGGGCAGGCCGAGCCGCTCGGCGACCAGCGCGCCCGCGAACGTCTGCTGGTCCACCACGAGCAGGTCCGGGCCGAAGTCCTCGACCGCGGCCAGCACCCCGGGCACCATCGCGTCGGCCAGCGGCACCAGGAAGTCGGCCCACAGGAACCGCAGCGCGGCGAACGCCCGCAGGCCCGCGGGCCGCCGCTCCAGATAGGACCCGGCGGGGTAGACCCGCTCCCCCACCAGGTCGCGCACGACCGGACACGGGCCGACCCAGGCGACCTCGTGCCCGCGTTCCATCGCCGCGGCGGCCACCCCGATTAGTGGGTTGACGTGGCCTGCCAGCGGCGGTACGACGAACAACAGCCTGCTCATCCGCGGTGCTCTTTCATCCACACTGCTCCTCCTCCGCCGCTCCTGCTCGCGCCCGCGCCCGGCGGGCCGCTCCCTACCCGTCCGTGACGGGCGTGCCGTGCCTGCGCACCCAGTCCACGAGCAGCCCGCGCACCGCGCGGTGCTGCTCGACCAGCACCGAGTGGCCCTGGTCGTCGAACACGTAGAGCTCCCCGCGCGGCATCAGCGAGGTCAACGCGTCCAGGTCGTCGGACTGGTAGCCGTACCGGCCGAGGATGGACAGCACCGGGACCTCGATCGCGGACACGTCCTCGATCGACATCAGCGCCCCGGTCGGCACCTCGTCGGCCATCGTGGTGTCGGTGAACCGCTTGGCCGCCAGCCGGGCCAGCCGCCGGTGGTGCGCGCCGAAGTTGGCCTCGATCCAGTCGTAGTTCTCCTCGACCGACAGCATCTCCAGCGTCGCGGCCAGGGTGAAACGCATCTTCGTCGCCCAGATCTCGGTGGGCGGCTCGGACTCGATGGACACCACGCTGCGCACCCGCTCCGGGAACCGGGCCGCGAACGCGTAGGCGATGGTGCCGCCGAAGCTGTTGCCGACCAGGTGCACCCGGCGGTCCCCGACCAGCGCCACGATCAGCTCGTGCAGGTCGGCCACGAAGTCGGCCAGCGCGTAGCCGCTGACCGGCCGCTCGGACTTGCCGTGCCCGCGCAGGTCGTAGCTGATCACATCGATGCCCGCGGCGGCCACCGGCGGGGCCAGCGTCAGATAGAAGCTGGCCAGGCTGTCGGTGCCCATCCCGTGGATGAACACGACCGACTCGGTCGGCTCGCCCGCCCCGGACAGCACCTGGTAGTTGGTGCGCAGTCCGTTGACCTTCAGCTCCGGCACCTAGTCCTCCTCCCGGAGGCGGTCGGCGACGTACTCGGCGATCTCGCCGACGGTCAGGCCGATGACGTCGTCGAGGTCGTACTCGGCCAGGTGCGCGGCCAGGTTGACCCGGGGGCCGAAGCGCTCGGCGAGCAGGCCGCCCAGGGTCACCAGGTCGATGCTCTCCAGACCGAGGTCCTCGTGGAAGGCGGTGTCCCGGCGCACCTCGACGCCGAGGATGTCCAGGTCGTCGCCGACCAGGCCGCAGATCAGCTCGACGACGTCGTCGAATACGGTGCTCGTGTCAATCATCTCCGGTGGTCCTCTCCACTCGGGCGGAGACCGCGTTGGGCCCCGCGGGCGCGAGGGCGACCCGCAGCGCGGGCACCTCCAGGCCATGGTGTCCGGACACGCGGAGACGGTCGCCGTCCCCGGTAACCAGGATCTCGGCGGGGAACACCCGCTCCACCCCGTGCGCGGCCAGCCAGGCCCGCACGGCGTCCTTGGCGGCGAACCGCCCGAGCAGCCAGGCGCGCAGGTCCCGCGGCGGGACCGCCGCCAGCTCCGCGCGTTCGGGCTCGCTCAGGTAGACCCCCACGAACAGGTCGCGGGCGGCCACGGTCGGCCACCGGTCCTCGACCCGCCACCAGCCGTCGGCCTGCGGCCGGGACAGCTTGTGGTCCTGTGGGAACGCGTAGACGGCGTGGTCGGCGCGGTCGCAGTCGAGCCGCAGGTCGTGCCAGCCGGTGACGCGCGCCCACACCCGGCCGCCGGACAGCACGTCCGCGTCCATCTCCAGCGCCCGCTCGTCCGGGATCCGGGCGTCGGCGACGCAGTCCACCGCGGCGCCCAGTGGCGGGGGCGGGCCGTGGAAGGTGATCGAGTCGACCCGCACCGGGAACGCGAGCCTGCGCTCATCGGAGCGCACGTGCAGCCAGCAGGCCAGCATCTGGCCGACGTTGTCCAGCACGAAGCCGGGCGCGGGCAGCACCTCGATCCGGCCGCACACCTTGTCCTCGGCGTGCGAGGTGACCTCGGTCAGGCCCTGGTACTGCGGGCCGTGGAACATCTGCCGCTCGTCGTAGATCTCCGTCGGGGTCAGCGCGGGGCCGACCTGCGGGCCCGGGTGCCTGCGCGGCTCCGGGGCGGGCGGGTAGCTGTCGGCGAGGTCCACCGTCATGCTCGCCGACTCTCCCATGTGGACGGTGACGGGACCGTCCAGGACCGGCCGTTCCAGCCGGATCTCCAGGTCCTGCGCGGGTTCCGCGAGCGTCCAGCGGGTGAACCGGATATCCCGCACGGTGACCGCGACCTGGCCGGGCCAGGCCTGTTCGGCGGCCCGCTGGGCCCACTCGACGAGCGTGGTGGCGGGCACCACGGGTCGGTAGTCGGACTCGTCGGGCCAGTCCGCGCGCTGCCGGAAGAACCGGTGGCTGCGCAGGTAGGGCATCGCGTCCACGGAGATCCGCAGCCGCGTGGTGCGGACCGTGCCGCCCTCCTCCACCGACACCGTCCGGGCGGGCGGGGCAGGCTCCACCGGCTTGTCCTGTGACACCTGGGTCTGTCCGGCCGCGGTGGGCCGGGCCGCCAGGGCGCGGCGGGGCGCGCGTTCCGGGCGCGGCCGGGCCTGGGCCACGGCGGCGACCACGGTGCGCACGGCGTCGTCGGTCTCGGTGATCAGCGCGGACAGCTCCGCGGCGATGTCGCCGGGAATCCCGGCGGGCAGGCTCGGACGCGGACCCGACCGGCGGTCGAGCATCCCGCGCACGGACTCGCCGACCGAGAGCGAGGAGGTGGTGACCCGTACCTCGATCTCCCCCATCGCCGAGGCCTTGCGCCCGGTGTCCTTCTTGTCCCTGCCACGAACACGCCGACCGGATGAATCCACAGCGGACTGTCCAGTCGACCGGACAGGGTCCAAAGCGGACAGGTCCGGATCGGCGCCCTCGACCCACAGCGCGGTCGCCAACCGACGCAGCTGCGCCACGCCGGGACGCGCCGAGGACGCGGCCGGGACGACCAGGTGCGGCCGGTCGGCCAGGGTGTCGGCCACGAACGAGCCGAGCTGGCCCGCTCCCATGTGGACGAACACGCGGTAGCCCTCGGCGTACATCCGGTCGACCAGCTCGCGGAACCGCACCGGCTTCAGCAGGTGGTCCGCGGACAGCCGGTACAGCTCCAAGGGGTCTTCCGGGTACCGGTCGGCGATGGTGGCCGACCAGATCGGCGCCGTGGTCGGCCGCACGCCGATCTCGGCGAACGCCGCCAGGTAGAGGTCGAGGTAGGGCGCCATCATCGGGGTGTGGAACCCGGTGCGGAACGGCAGCGGCCGGGCGAACACGCCCGCCTCGCGGAACCGGGCCGCCAGCCGCTCGATCGCCTCGCCCGGACCGCACACGACCGTCTGCCGGGGCGCGTTGTCGTGCGAGAGCACGACGTCCGGCTCGTCGGCGATGCCCGCCATGGCCTCGTCGACCGAGCAGCCCAGCGCCAGGTAGTCCACCTCCGCCATGGGCAGGCCGACCAGGCCCGCACCCGGCCGCTCGTCCTGGTACATGCCCGCGGCCATGGACGCGGACCACTCGCCGATGCTGTGCCCGGCGAACCCGTCCGCGTGCACGCCGAGCCGCAGCACCGCGTGGTGCAGCAGCACGCCCGCCACGGACACCGCCGCCACGTGCGCGCCGACGCTGTCGGTCTCGAACGTGGGCGGCTCGATGCCGAGCAGCGCGGCCACCTCGTCCATCCTGGGCGCGAAGTCGGCCTCCAGGCCGGGGAAGACGAACGCGGTCTTGGCCCCGGGCTCGCGCAGTAGCGGCGCGCCGGTGAACCAGACGTCGCCGGAGGACCAGGTCCAGCCGGGCTGGCCTGCGCGAGCCAGCACGCGGCGGGCCACCGACCGGCGCTTCTCGTCCGGCCCCACGATGCCCAGCCGGTAACGCCCGGCCGGGTCGCCCAGCGGCTCCGCCGTCGCACTGCCGTCGCCCGCGTGCCGGTCCAGCAGCTCGTCCAGCTCGCCCGGGTCGTCGGCGGCCAGCCGCAGCACGCGCTCCGGCTCGGCGATCGTCGTGCTCGCCCGTCGCGCCGGGCGGCTGACGTCCTGCTCGATGACCACGTGCGCGTTGATGCCGCCGAAGCCGAACGCGTTGACCGCGGCCCGGCGCGGGCCCACGCCATCCCACGGCTTGGCCGCGTCCAGCGGGTGGAACCGGGTCTTGGCCATCAGCGGGTTCGGTTCCGAGCAGTGCAGCGTGGGCAGCAGCACGCCGTGGTACACCGCCAGGGAGGACTTGATCAGGCCCGCGATGCCCGCGGCAGGCATGGTGTGGCCGATCATCGACTTCACCGAGCCGATCACCGCCGAGGCCCCGGCCGGGGCGCCGAACACGTCGGCCAGCGCGGTCAGCTCGGCCGCGTCGCCCACCGGGGTGCCGGTGCTGTGCGCCTCGACCATGCCGACCGAGTCCGGCGCGGCCGGGTCCAGCCCGGCCGCGGCCCAGGCCATCCGCAGCGCCTTGCGCTGCCCGTCGGCGTCCGGGTTGAACAGGCTCTGCGTGCGGCCGTCGCTGGCCGAGCCGACGCCGCGGATCACCGCGTAGACCCGGTCGCCGTCGCGGTGCGCGTCGGCGAGCCTGCGCAGCACCACCATGCCCGCGCCCTCGCCGATGAGCAGCCCGTCGGCGTCGGCCGACAGCGGGCGGATGCACTCGGTCGGCGAGAGCGCGCGCAGCTGGCTGAACACGGCCCAGAACGAGTCGTCGTGGCCGTGGTAGACCCCGCCCGCCAGCACCGCGTCGCAGCGGCCGGACATCAGCTCGTTCACCGCCTGGTCCACCGCCAGCAGCGAGGACGCGCAGGCGGCGTCCACGGTGTAGGCGGGGCCGCGCAGGTCCAGCCGGTTGGCCACCCGGGAGGCGGCCAGGTTCGGCACCAGGTTGATCGTCGACTCCGGCTGCATCGGGCCGAGCGACTCCTGCAGCGCGTCGCGCAGCCGGTCCAGCTCGGCGTCGGTGATGCCGGGGCTGAGCTCGCGCTGCATCCGCAGGAACATGCGGATCGCGCGGACCCGCAGGTCCAGGCCGACCATGCGCGGGCCGACGTAGCCGCCGCGGCCGAGGATCACGCCGACCCGGTCGGAGTCGCCCAGGGCGGACAGGCCGCCCGCGTCGGCCACCGCGGCGGCCGCGACCCGCAACGTGAGCAGCTGGTCGGGCTCCACGGTGTTGACCGAGTTGGGCATGATGCCCAGCGCGACGGCGTCCACGCCGAACGGGGCGAGGAACCCGCCCCGGTGGCAGTAGGTGCGGTCGGCGGGGACCGGGGCCATCGGGTCCGCGGTCTCGGCGTGGAAGAGCGGGTCGCGCCGCTCCTCCGGGATCGGGGTGATGGCGTCGAAGCCGGTGCGCAGGTTGTGCCAGTAGGTGTCCAGGTCCGGCGCGCCGGGCAGCATCACCGCCATCCCGACGACCGCGACCGCGGCGGGCCCTCCGGCCGATGGGGCAGACACCGGCGTCACACCCAGGCCGTGTACACGACCGCGCGGCTGTCCGGGCCGCCGTGGGTGAGCTCGCGCATCAGGCAGTCGGTGCCCTCCTCCGGGTCGATCAGCCGGATGCCGCGCCGGTCCAGGTCGCGGGCCAGCTCGTCGGACACCATCCCGGTGTGCTCGCCGCTGGGCACCCACGGTCCCCAGTGCACGGTCACCACCCGGCAGCCGGTGCGCTCGGCGAACGCGGTGCCCAATGTCTCCAGCGAGTCGTTGCCCGCCGCGTAGTCGATCTGGCCGGGGTTGCCGAACACGCCGGACACGCTGCCGAAGAACAGCGTCAGGCCGGGTCGCACGCCCGCCTCGGTGATCCCGTCGAGCAGCGCCCGCGCGCCGTCGACCTTGGTCGAGTAGACGAAGCGGAACGACTCGTCGTCCTTGTCCAGCATCAGCTTGTCGTCCAGCACGCCGGAGGCGTAGACGACCGCGTCGAGCCTGCCGTGCCGGGCGTGCACGTCCTTGATCAGCTGCCGCACCGCGGCGCCGTCGCGCACGTCGACCTGCCGGTAGTCCACCCGGCCGCCCGCCGCGCGGATCTGGGCGACGGTCGAGGACACCTCGCGCTGGGTCACGATGGCGCGCACCGCGCGCTCGATCTCCGGCAGCGGCGTGCCGCCCGCGGCCAGCGCGGCGCGCAGGCCGTTCTCGTCGGCGGTGGCCAGCTCCGGCGACAGCGCCGACTCCGGCGGCCAGGGCGTCCGGCCGGCCAGTTCCAGCTGGCAGCCCGCGGCGGCGGCCAGGGCGATGCCGCACCGGGCGGTGATGCCGCGCGCGCCGCCGAGGACCAGCACGACCGAGTCGCGGTCCAGGCCCAGCTCGCCCGCGCCCGCCGCGTCCAGCTCGGCCTCGACCACCTCGAAGGTGAACCGGTCGGTGCCGCTGTGCCGGACCACCGGCAGCTCGGCCCGATCGGCCAGCTCGCCCGCCAGCAGCCTGGCCAGCGCGACGGGGTCGATGTCCGGCTCCACCTCGACCAGACGGGCCAGCAGGTCCGGCCGCTCGACCTGCACCGAGCGCAGCATCCCGCGCAGCCCGGCGGTGTGCGTGGGCGCCTGCCCGGCCTCGTGCGGGGTGACGACCACCAGCGTGCCGGTACCCGCGGCCACCGCGTCGCGCAGGGTGGCGAACACCTGCGGCGCGATCGGCTCGTCGGCCGGGGTCAGCGGAGTGAGCAGGACCAGGGTGTCGGCGTCGTCGGTCGTGGTGGTGGCGCCGTGCGCGGTCACCATCTCGGCGACCGCGGCCGCGTGCTCGATCCGGGAGGGGTCGTGCACCACGCGCACCCGCTTGCCGGACAGGTCGGGCGCCGCCGCCACCGCGGCCGTGGGTACCGCGCGCTGCAGGAACCGGCGCGGCCGCACCCCGGTGATCTCCCGTTCGACGACCGGCGCGGGCGCGGCGCCGATGCCCATGCGCTCCTCCAGCCAGTACGCCATGGCCTGCGCGCTGCGCCTGCGGTGCAGCTCGTCGTGCACCGTGCCCTCGACGGTCACGCCGAGCTTGGCGATCAGCGTGCCCGCGATCTCGGTGCGCTTGATCGAGTCGATGGACAGGTCGGCCTCCAGGTCGAGGTCGCCGTCGATCATCTCCGGCGGGTAGCCGGTCCGCGCGCTGATCACCTCGACCACCGCGGCCAGCACGTCCACCGGACCGTCCACAACGGACACCTCGGCGACCGCGTCGGCGGGGGCCGCCGCGGCCTCGGTGAGCGCGGGCGCCTGCTCCAGCACCGGGGCCGCCGCCATCAGCACCGGCGCGGCCGGGGCGAGCGGCGCGGCGGGGGCGGCGGCCGCGGCGCCGAAACCGAGGTAGCCGAGCAGCACGTCGCGCTGCGCGGTGACCATCTCCCGGTTGGTGCGCAGGAAGGCGGCGACGACCTCGTCGCGGGGGTCGCGCTCGGTGGACGTGGTGTCGGTTGACATCAGGGACCTCGTGATTCGTCGGGCGGGGACCAGGGCCCCGGGCGGGATGGTGCCGTCGGCGCGGCGGACCAGCTGGCCGTCGACCGTCCAGGGGGCGACGCCCGCGGCGGGCGTCGCGGCCGACAGGGTCCGGTCGCGGCCGCGCACGAGCCAGTCGGTGTCGACCGGCACCCCCGCGGCGGCCAGCCGGGCGAGCGCGGTCAGCAGGCCGCGCAGTCCTGGGGCGCCGGGGTCGGTGGCCACGGCGGTGTGCGGGGCGTCGCCGAGGATCGCGCCGACCAGGCCGGTGAGCACCGAGCCGGGGCCGACCTCGACGAAGGTGCGCGCGCCCGCGGCGTGCATGGCGCGCACCTGCTCGACGAAGCGCACCGGCGAGGCGACCTGGGCGGCCAGCTCGGCCCGAACGTCCGCACCGGACCCCGTCTCCGGGGATTCCGGGGACCCGTAGGGCGCCGCGGTCCGGTTGGCGTACACCGGGAGCCGGGGCGCGCGCAGGTCCTCCTCGGCCAGTGCGGCGGCGAACAGGTCGGCGGCGGGCGCCACCACGGCGCTGTGGAACGCGCAGGCGACCGGGAGCCGCTTGGCGGACAGTCCCTCGCCGCTCAGCCGTTCCACCGCGGCGGTCACCCGCTCGGTCGGACCGGACAGCACGATCTGCTCGGGGCCGTTGTGGTTGGCCAGCACCACGTCGCCGTCCAGGTCCCACTCCCGCAGCAGCGCGGCGACCGTGTCGGCGGGCGCGCGCACGGCGGCCATGGTGCCCGGATCGGCGCCCGCCGCGGTCATGATCGCCTCGGCCCGCCGGGCGCTGAGCCGCAGCAGGGTGGCCCGGTCGAACGCGCCCGCCGCGGCGAGCGCGACCAGCTCGCCGTAGCTGTGCCCGCCCAGCAGGTCCGCGCGCACGCCCACCCTGGTGAGCAGCTCGTGCACGGCCGTGCCCGCGATCCCGAGCGCGGGCTGGGCGGCGCGGGTGTCGCGCAGCGCGACGTCCTGTTCCGCGGCGGCGTCCGGGTGGAACGCGGTGGGCGGGAACATCAGCGGGGCGACCGCGTCGGCCGCGCCGTCCAGGCTCGCGCGCAGGTCCGGGAACGCGACGAACAGGTCGGCGAGCATGCCGGTGCGCTGGCTGCCCTGGCCGGGGAACAGGAACGCCACCTTGCCGGGGTCGGCGTCGGGCACGGCCGGGAACAGCGCCCGGTCCGGCCTGCCGTCGACCGCCGCGGCCAACGCCCGCGCCAGCTCGGCGTGGTCGCGCGCCACGACGGCGAACTTCACCGGCTCCCGCCGCGGCCAGGACGACACCAGGGCCGCGAGGTCCGCCAGCGACCGCGCCCCGCTGCCGACCGCGTCCGTGGTGAACGCCAGCAGGTCCTTGACCGCCGAGACCGAGCGCAGCAGGAACAGCTCGGCGTCCCAGTCGCGCAGCGCGTGCCGGTCCAGCGGGCCGCCGGGGCCGGTGGTCAGCACGGCGTGGAAGTTGGTGCCGCCGAAGCCGAACGCGCTCACCCCGGCCACCCGCCGCTCACGCGGCGTCAGCCACGGCCGCGACGAGGTGCTGAAGGTGAACGGGCTGCGCTCGCGATCCCAGCCCGCGACCGGCTCGGACACGTGCAGGGTCGGCGGGATGACGCCGAACCACAGCGACAGCGCGGTCTTGATCACGCCTGCCAGGCCTGCCGCACACTTGGCGTGCCCGATCTGGCTCTTCACCGAGCCCAGCGCGCAGGACGCGGGCGCGGCGCCCGCGTCGGCGAAGAACCCGGTCAGCGTGGCCAGCTCGGTACCGTCGCCGACCACCGTGCCGGTGCCGTGCGCCTCGACCAGCCCGACTGTCGCCGGGGACACGCCCGCCATCCGGTACGCCCGCTCCATCGCCCGCCGCTGGCCCTCCGGGCGCGGGGCGGTGAGGCCGAGGGAGCGGCCGTCGCTGGCCGTGCCGACACCGCGGACCACCGCATAGACCCGGTCGCCGTCGCGTTCGGCGTCGGCCAGCCGCTTGAGCACCAGGCAGGCCACGCCCTCGCCAAGCGAGATACCGTCGCTGTCGCTGCTGAACGGCCTGCACCGGCCGGTGGGCGAGAGCGCGCCTGCCGAGGTGAACGCCAGGTAGTCGGCGATGCCGTTGTGCACGTCCACCGCGCCGCACAGCACCATGTCGCTGCCCTCGTGCGCGAGGTCCCGGCAGGCCAGGTCCAGCGCGGCCAGCGAGGAGCCGCAGGCGGCGTCCACGGTGAAGTTGGCGCCGCCCAGGTCGAGCCGGTTGGCGATGCGGCCCGCGATGACGTTGGTGAGCGTGCCGGGGAAGGAGTCCTCGGTCACCATCGGCAGCTGCGCCAGCAGCTCGTCCGGCAGACCGTCCAACCAGGACGGCAGCAGCGCGCCCGCGATGTTGGCGTTGGCCAGGTCGCCGCCCGCCTCCGCGCCGAAGATCACGCTGGTGCGCTCGCGCGGGAAGGCGCGGTCCAGGTAGCCCGCGTCGGCCAGCGCGCGGCGGGCCACCTCCAGCGAGAGCAGCTGGGCCGGGTCGATGCTGCCCATGGACGCGGGCGGGATGCCGAAGGAGGTCGGGTCGAACGGCACCTGCGGCAGGAAACCGCCCCACTTGGACGGGGTCGTCCCGCGTTCGCCGCCGCCCTGGCGGAAGAAGATGCGCGAGTCCCAGCGGTCCGGCGACACCTCGGTCACCTCGTCGCGGCCGCGCAGGATCCCCGACCAGAACCCGGGCAGGTCGGTGGTGCCGGGGAACACGCACGCCATGCCGACGATCGCGACGTCGACCGGGGCCAGCTCCGGCTCCTCCACCCGCGCCTGCACGAACTGCCTGGCGCCCAACAGGTCCGCGGCGTCCGCGGTCACCTGGCGGTGCAGGGTGGCGATGTCGGTCAGCTCGTCGCGCAGCACCGCGACCTGGCCGACCATGTACATGCCCTCGGCGACCTGGCCGTCCTCGTCCACCCGGACCAGCTCCGCGCCCTCGCGGCGCAGGCCCTTGCTGGCGATGCGCAACCGGCCGACGTTGAGCTCCTCCAGCACCTGCCACCGGTCCCGCACGGACACGCCGCGCTCGGTGAGGTCGGCGGCGACGGCCTGGAACTGGTCGACGAACGGGCTCGGCAGGCACCGGGTCTCGTGGCCGGGCGCGGTGCGCACGGTGACGGTGCGGTCGGCGTCCATCACCTCGCGCTGGTACCGGCCGGTGATCGCGCCGTGCCGCACGGCCTCCTCGGTGAACAGGTAGGCGGTGCCCATCAGCACGCCGATCCCGGCGCCCCGGCGGGCGGCTGGCGCGGCCATCGCGGCCACCGCGGCGGCGGAGACCTCGTCGTGCACGCCACCGGCGAACAGGACCTCCACATCGGACACGTCGGCCCGCTCGGCCAGCACGCCGAGCTGGGCCTCCCACAGCGAGAAGCTGGAGCGTGGGCCGATGTGGCCGCCGCACTCCATGCCCTCGAACACGAACCGGCGCACGCCCTGGTCGAGGAACTGGCCCAGCAGCGTGGGCGATGGCACGTGCAGGTAGGCGGTGATGCCCTCGGCCTCCAGGGCGGCGGCCTGCGCCGGGGTGCCGCCCGCGACCAGCACGCTGGCCGGGCGCACCGCGCGGATCGCGGCCAGCTGGGCGGCGCGCAGCTCCTCGGGGACGAAGCCCAGGATGCCCGCGCCCCAGGGGCGGTCACCGAGCAGGTCACCGGTCTCTCTCAGCAGTGCCTCGGTGCGCGGGCCGTCGGCGAGGGCGACCGCGACATACGGCATGGCGCCCTGCTCGGCCACCGCGAGGGCGAACCCGGGCTGGTCGCTCACCCGGGTCATCGGGCCCTGCGCGATGGCGTGCTCGACACCGAGCGACCGGCACACCGGGGCGCCCTGCGCGCGCGGGTCGACATCGACGCCCGCGGTGTCCAGGTCCCGTTGCAGGGCACGCACGAACGCCTCGGCCGAGCGGTAGCGGCCCGCGAGGCTCGACGCGAGGTGGGCGTCCTCGCCGAGCGGCAGGTCGGTGCCGCGCAGCACCCGGTGGCCGTCCCGCAGTTCGGTCTCGGTGCCATCCGCGGCGGCCAGTCGGGCACGCGATTCGGACGACAGGTCGCTTTCGGTGAAAAGCCCCAATTGGCTGTCCAGCACGACACCCGCCGCGCCCACCGCCACCGCGCCGAGCGCGGTGTGCGGGCCGATTCCGCCGCGCACCCACACCGGGGCGTCCAGCGGCAACAACCGTTGCAGCAGCACGAACGAGGTCAGCTCGCCGACCGCACCCGCGGCCTCGACCCCCACCGCCACCAGCCCGTGCGCGCCCGCGTCCAGCGCGGCGCGCGCGGCGTCGACCTCGGTCACCTCCACCAGGACCGGCAGGTGCGCCGCCACCTCCGCGACCGACCACGGCGCGTCCGGGCCGAGCACCACCAGTTCCACGCCGTGCCCGGCCAGGTCGGCCGGGGACAGCGGGCAGCCGGGCCGCACCCGGGCGCCGACCCGGTCGGCCAACCCGGCCGCGCGGGCCAGGACGGCCGGGGCGTCGGCGTCCAGGTCGAGCACCCCCAGTCCGCCGCCCCGGCCGACAGCGCCCGCCAGCCGCGGGTCGGGCAGCTCGAAGGGGCTCATCCCGAGCACGCGCCACCGGGCACCGACCTGCGCGTCCGACATCGCGCCTCCTATTTCCGTGAGCTGGTCGTTCGGCCGCCGTCGAGCCACGGCCATTTCCGGGAAAATGTGAACACCGCATGGCGGCTCGCTGACAATGCCCGCATCGATGGCCGGTTGGCCACATTCAAAGAATAGGTTTGAGTGCGGCTTGAGCGGAATTTCAGCCAACCGGCACCACACCTCGGAACGTGTTAGCGTCGCGGGCGTCCAGGAATTCACTGATGCCATTTTCCCAGATTCAGCGACATAGTTCGCAGGTACGCAGGGAGAACTCATGGAGCTCACCGGTCGCGTGGCCGTGCTCACCGGGGCGGGCCACGGCATGGGCGCGGCGATGGCCAGACGGTTCGCCGCCGAGGGGGCGCGCGGAATCGTGGTCTCCGACCTCGACGGCCGGTCCGCCGCCGAGGTGGCCGCGTCGATCAACGCCGCGGGCGGCCGCGCGGTGGCCAGGGCCGCGGACGCGGCCAGCAAGACCGACCTGCGGGCGCTGGTCGCGCTCGCCAACGAGCTGTACGGCGGCCTGGACGTGTTCTGCTCCAACGCGGGCCTGGCCGTCGGCACCGGTGTGCACGCCTCCGACGAGCAGTGGCAGAAGTCGTTCGGGCTCAACGTCCTGCAGCACGTCTACGCCGCGCAGGCCGCGCTGCCCACCATGCTCGCCGCCCGCGAGGGCTATCTGCTGATCACCGCCTCCAGCGCGGGCCTGCTCAGCCTGCCCGGCGACGCGCCCTACTCGGTGACCAAGCGCGCCGCGGTGGCACTGGCCGAATGGCTCGCGGTGACCTACCGCAGCCGCGGCATCCGGGTCAGCGCGCTGTGCCCGCTCGGCGTGCGCACCCCGTTCCTGGAGGACGGTGTGCGCGCCAACCACCCGGCCGCGGCCGCGGTCGTGGCAATGGGCCCGCTGATGGAGCCGGAGGAGGTCGCCGACGTGGTGATCACCGCGATGCGCCAGGAGAAACTGCTGATCCTGCCGCACGCCAGCGCGGGCGAGAGCTACGCGCGCAAGGCGGCCGACCCGGACGAGTGGCTGCGCGAGACCATCGCCACCCTGCCCACCCGGCAGCCCGCCGCGGACACGTCCGGTATCACGACCGGGAGGGGATGAGCCGTGCGATACCGGCACCTGGGCAACTCCGGTCTGATGGTCAGCGAGATCGGCTTCGGCAACTGGGTGACCTTCGAGAGCGGCGCCGCGGCGGAAGCCTGCGTGCGGACCGCGATCGACGAGGGCATCACGCTGTTCAACACCGCGGCGGCATGGGGCAGGGGCGGTGCGGAGGAGTCCCTGGCGCGCGGCCTCAACGGCGTCCCGCGGGACGCGGTCGTGCTCAGCACCGGCGTGTTCTGGCCGGAGGACGACGCCCCGCACCAGGGCGGCCTGAGCCGCAAGAACCTCTTCGCCTCGCTGCACGGGTCCCTGCGCAGGCTGCAGACCGACCACATCGACCTCTACCACCTGCTGCGCTACGACTACCAGACCCCGCTGGAGGAGACCTTCATCGCCCTGTCCGACATGGTGCGGCAGGGAAAGGTGCATTACGTGGCCACCTCGGAGTGGACCGCGGAGCAGATCCAGCAGGCCGCCGCACTGGCCGAACGGCACCGGGTGCCGCTGGTGGGCAACCAGCCGCAGTACTCGATGCTCTGGCGGGTACCGGAGTCCCAGGTGATCCCGGTCTGCGAGCGGCTGGGCATCGGCCAGCTGGCCGTCGTCTCGCTCGCCCAGGGCGTGCTCGCGGGCCGTTATAACGGTGGGAATTTCCCAGCGGATTCCCGGGTCGCCACCGGCGGCGACCTGGCCCGCGCGCTCATCTGGCCGTTGCTGCACGAGGACCTGCTCGGCCGGATCGAGCCGCTGTGCGGGGTCGCCGGGCACTGCGGGCTGACCATGGCCCAGCTGGCTTTGGCGTGGGTGCTGCAAAACCCGCTGGTGGCCACCGTGATTACCGGCGCGTCCCGGCCGGAACAGATCAGGGAGAACGTGGGCGCGGTGGGCGTGACGCTTGAGCTGGATGTCCTAGGACAGGTGGACCAGCTATTGGGAACTTTCGTACAAACCGACCCAAGGCTGACATTCACACCACCGCAATATCGGGCAATAGATCCGGCAACGTTGTAGTCCCCGGTGGCAACAAACCGCCCCTATAATGGCTGGGCGGTCCGACCGACCGCTTTCTCTTACTGTGAACGGCGAATCCGTCTTCCGGCACCCGGCGCGCCCGGGTGCCGGTGTCCCGAGGCGGCCGCCGTTCCCGATCGGGCGCGTCGTGCCGGCCGACGAGGAAAGCGAGGCGCCCCAGCCCTGCGGACGGAGACAACACCATGGAGGTCGAGATCCGCCATCTGCGCGTGATCGTGGCCATCGCCGAGTCCGGGAGCCTCAACCGCGCCTCGAAGGTGCTCGGGCTGTCCCAACCCGGACTCACCGGTCAGCTGCAGAGAATCGAGAACACCCTGGGTGGCCAGCTGTTCTTCCGCGCCGAACGGGGATCCAGCCCCACCCCGTTCGGGCACAACGTGCTCGCCGAGGCCCGCGCCGTGCTGCGCGGGCTGCAGGGCATCCGCCGCCGGGCCGAGTCCCAGGCCCAGCTGGCGGGCGCGCCCCCGGTGCGGGTGGGCGGCTGCGGCGGCCCACTGCACATCGAGCTGAGCCGCTGGCTCGACGGCCTGGAGTGGGTTCCCGGGCTGCGCCTGACCGAGGAGAACGACCCCCAGTCCAGCGTCGACCGGGTCGCCAACGGCTCACTGGACCTGGCCGTGGTCTACGAGTGGCCCGGCTTCGGCGCGCGGCTGGCCGAGGGCGTGCACAGCGAGATCATCGTGCCGGAGGAACCGGTGCTGGTCATGCTGGCCCCGGACCACCCACTCGCCGAGGAACACGCGATCCGGCTGGAGGCGGTGTCGGAGTACCCGTGGGTGGACGAGCCCCCCGGCATGAGCCAATGGCCGATCTACCTGCGCCGGGTGTGCCACCGCCACGGCGTGTCGATGGACCAGCAGCACGAGGTCCTGTTCGCCCCCACCGCCCACGAGCTCGTCGCCACCCGCGCGGCCCTGGCCCCCGCCCTGGTCACCGGTCAGGAGATCCCGGGCCGGGTCCGCCTGCGCGGCCTGGTCGGCAGCCCGCTGCGGCAGTGCCTGCGGGTGGTGTACCGGCCGGAGACGCTGGTGGGGGAACACATCGAGGAGGTGTGCGCGGAACTGGTCGACATCTACCAGCGACAGGGCGCGCGCAACGAGTACTTCCGTCGGTGGTGGGCCAACGAGGGCAGACACCTGGCACCCACGTTCTGAATAGTCCACTGTGGACGCCCCGGGGTCGTTTCCCCGGGGCGTCCGCGGGTATCGGGTCAGGAGGGCAGGGCGTCCACCCACTCGCAGGTGACGCTGAACGTGTCGCCCTCGCCCGCGCTCGTCGCGGCGCCGTCGAAGGTGACGATGAACGAGGTGCCGTGCACCCGGCCCGTCGCCGGGTCCACCACCAGCCGGTAGTCGCCCGGGAGCAACAGGCCCTGGCCACCCGGGACCGGCCCCAGCGTCCGCACGCCGGGTAGCTCGGCCAGCAGCCGGAACGCGGCGGCGCGGGTGCCCGGTTCGGCGGGGACGGTGGACAGCAGCGAGGACAGCGCCAGGTACAGGCCATCGGCTCGGTCGGCGTCGGTCAGCGGGCCAGCGCCGGTGCGGGCGTCGCTGTCGGCCAGCGCGTCGACCAGCACGGCCCGCAGCGCGGCGGGCTCGGTCGGCAGCGCCCGCAGCCGGTCGTAGTCGAGGGTGACCAGGCCCAGCCTGAACACCCGGGACCGGCCGCCCACCATGACCCGGCCCTCGGTCTTCACGTCCCGGAACCACGTCAAGCCGTCCTTGTCGACCCACACGTCGTACGGCGGGTCCACGACCGAGCTGACGCGGACATGCCAATACCTGCCGGAGGTGGCGGGCGCCCGGGCTGCCGCGGTCGCGGCGGCGAGCAGCACCGCCGGCCCGGAGACCGGCGTTTCCTGGCCGGTCACCGGCACAGTCGTCGGCATGAGCCGACCGGTCGCGGGCAGGCTCGTGCTCCCCGACCCCGACGCCGCGGGTGGGCCGGACGGCGGCGACTGCGCGGGCACGACCGCGATCACGACGACGGCGGCGGCAGCACCGGCGGCGACCCCCGCACCCGCGATCCGCCACCCCACGCGGACGCGTGCGGTGGGCGGCCCGTTGGTGATCCGGTTGCGCAGCCGGTGCCCGCTGCGGTCGATGACCTCCTGGTCCGGCTCGGGCACCGCGAGCGTGGAGCGGACCAGCTCGTCGGTCTCGTCAGTCATCGGGAGTCTCCTTGGTGAGAATGGCGTCGAGCTTCCGGCGGGCGCGGCTGAGCCGGGAGCCGACCGTTCCCGCCGAGATCCCCAGGGCGACAGCCACCTCCTCGTAGCCGAGCTGGCCCAGGGCGACCAACAGCAACACGTCCCGCTCCCCCACCGACAGCCGGGCCAGCGCCGCCGCCAGCCGCGGCCGCAGCCCGCGGGCCGCGACGGCGGCGACGACGCGGCTCTCGTGGCTCTCGACCGCGCCGGGCGGCCCGACCCGGGCGAGCGCCCGGTAGTGCCGGGCCTCGGCGCGCCGGTGTCGGGCGAGCAGGTTGGTGGCGATGCCGAACAACCAGACCCGCAGCGTGCCGCGGTCGGGGTCGAACGTGCCGCGCCGGTCGAAGGCGACCAGGAACGTCTCCGCCGCGATGTCCTCCGCGGCCCCGGCGCCCAGTCGCCCGGCGACGTACCGGTAGACGGCCGTGAAGTACCGGTCGTGCACCTCGGTGAACAGCTCCGGGTCCCGCGTGAACCGGGCGGCCAGTTCGGCGTCGGTGACCCGTTCCCCCGTCTCCGCCGTCATGTACCTGCCCCTGTCATCCGGGATCCCCCCGGTCGGCGAACACTCACACCCGTACTTCGCCGCAGGCCGGTTTCCTCTTCCCTCACCTGTCGAGCGCGGCCACCTTCCGCTCCAGTACCGCGCGCTCCCGGTCGTTCCCGCACAGACCTATCGCGGTCGTCAGCTCGGCCCGCGCGTCCTCGATCCGCCCCAGCCGGACCAGCAGTTCCCCGCGCACGCTCGGCAACAGGTGCGAGCCCGCCAGCGAGCCCGCCGCCACCAGCTCGTCCACCACGGCCAACGCCGCCGCTGGCCCCTGCGCCATGGAGATCGCGACCGCCCGGTTCAGGTCGACCACCGGCGACGGCGCGAGCCTGCCCAGCGCCTCGTAGAGCAGCACGACCCGGTCCCAGTCCGTGTCATCCACCGATGGGGCGACGGCGTGACACTCCGCGATCGCCGCCTGGAGGCCGTACGCGCCGAGGCCGCGGCCCACCTTGCCTGCCTGGACGAGGGCCGCGCGGCCACGGCGGATCGCCGACCGGTCCCAGCGGTGGCGTTCCTGGTCGGCGAGCAGCACCGGTTCGCCGTCCGGGCCGGTGCGCGCGGGGAAGCGGGCGGCGGTCAGTTCCAGCAGCGCCAGCAGGCCGTGCACCTCGGGTTCGTCCGGCACCAGCCGGGCCAGCACGCGGGCCAGGCGCTGCGCCTCGCCCGCGAGGTCGAACCGGATCAGGTCGGTGCCCGAGGTGGCCGACGACCCCTCGGTGAAGATCACGTACAGCACGCTGAGCACGGACCCGAGCCGCTCGTGCCGCTCCTGCGCGGTGGGCACCGCGAACGGCACCCTGGCCGCGCCCAGCGTCTTCTTCGCCCGGGTGATGCGGGCCTGCGCGGTCGCCGTCGGCACCAGGCACGCCTTGGCGATCTCGTCGCTGGTCAGACCCCCGACGACGCGCAACGTGAGCGCCACCCGGGACTCCCGGGCCAGCACCGGGTGGCACGCGGTGAAGATCAGCGCGAGCACGTCGTCGTCCACCCGGTCCGGGTCGTAGAGCACGTCCTCCGCGACCTCCTCCTCGGCGAGGACCGCGTACTTCTCGTCCAGCACGGACCGCCTGCGGTAGGTGTCGATCGCCCGCCGCTTGCCGACCGTCAGCAGCCACCCGGCCGGGTTGCGCGGCAGCCCGTCCCGCGGCCAGGTGACCAGCGCCTCGGCCAACGCCTCCTGGGCGAGGTCCTCGGCCAACGCGAGATCGCCGGTGTACCGCGCGAGCGCACCGACGATCCGCGCCGACTCGATCCGCCACACGGCGGCGACGGCCTCCCGGCCGGTGGGGTCGGCCACTCAGAGCTGCCCGGTGGCCTCGCGCCAGGCCCGCTCCTTGATGATCCACTCGTTGTCCTGCGGGAACTCGTCGATGGACGCGACCCGGCGGATCTCGGTCTTGAACCCGGCCCCGCTGATCGGCGACCGCTTCGCCCACTCGACCGCCTCCTCCTTGGAGGCGACGTTGAGGATGTAGAACCCGTTGAACAGCTCCTTGGTCTCCCCGTACGGCCCGTCGGTCACGATCGGCGGCTCCGCGGAGTAATCCACCACGACCCCACCGGCCGCGTCGTCGAGCCCCTCGGCGGCGACCAGCACGCCCGCCCGGATCAGCTCGTCGTTGTACTTGCCGATGGTGGCCAGCATCTCGTCGAAGTCGATGGCACCCATCGACGCGAACGCCTCGTCGGTGGCCCGCATGATCAGCATGTACTTCATGGTGTCGGTCTCCCTGGTTCGTCCGGCCCCTCCCTGGGACCCTCTCACCCTGGAGTCGAACGGCGGACATCCGGGATCGACACACGCCCGAAAGTTTTCCCGGACAACTTTGCGTGACCTATTCGTCACGCTTCGTCCGAACGGGAAAGAAGCATCCCGAGATCGGTCGGACCGGCGCTGAAGGTGATCTCCGCAGTCCACCGGCGACCGTGTCGACCGAGCCCACGGTCAGGCCTGGACGACGTCGCGGAGGGGTTCCGGGATGGACGGGGACGCGCGGCGGGCCATGGTGACGATCTGGTCGAGCATGATCCGCAGCCGCTCCGCCACCTTCCCATCACTCGGCACCCCCGCAGCGTCCAACCGGATCGCCGGACTCGTGGCCGTGATCCCCAACGGCGTCGGCCACCCCCGCAGCGCGTGCGCGATGGTCCGCAGCGTCGCGAGCGTCGAGTACGCCCCCTGATCCCCGTCCCCCACCGCCACACACCCCACCGGACGGCCGTCCAGGAACGGCGAAGGCGCACCGGCAAGATCATTCAGATAGTCGAGTGCGTTCTTGAGAACCCCGGGAACCGTCCCGTGATACGTCGGCGACACCAACAACACCCCATCCGCCTCGGCCACCCCCGACACCAACCGTTGCGCGGCCGCACCACGAAGAGTCGGAAGTGGACGGTAGTGCGGCAGGTCCAGCGCGTCCCCCTCGAACACACTCGTACGAACACCCATCGCGGTCAGCTCGGCGGCGCACCACGTGGTCAGGAGGCCCGTGGTGGAGGCCGGGCGCAGCGAGCCGCCCAGGCAGACGATGTGCGGGGTGGTCATGAGGCGTCCCTTCCGGCCGGGAGGATCAGGTCCGACAGCTCGGCGCGCAGGGTGGCGGGGTCGCCGCCGTGGGCGTGGTGCCAGAGCGCGCGGCGGTACCACTGGTGGGCGGGGTGCTCCCAGGTGAAGCCGACCGCCCCGAGGGTCTGGATGGCCGTCTCCCACGCCGCCACGGCCGTCTCGCGGGTGGCGCAGGCGGCGGCGAGCGCGTCCGCCCGTGCGGACGGTTCGCCCTCGCCGACGCTCCAGGCCGCGCGGTAGGCCAGCGAGTGGGCCAGTTCCACCGAGGCGTACACCTCGGCCAACGGGTGCGCCACGGCCTGGTTCACCCCGATCGGCCTGCCGAACTGCACCCGCGTCCCCGCGTGCTCGACCGCGACGTCCACCGCCCGGCGGGCCGACCCCACGGCCTCGCACGCGTACAGGGTCAGTGCCAGGTCGTCCATCTCGAACGCGCCGTCCAGCGCGCGCGCCGGGGTGCCGTCGAAGACCACGTCGTAGGCGTCGCGGGTGGTGTCCCAGGCGTGCTCGACCGGCACGAGCGTGGTCTGCGACAGGTCGACCACGAACAGCCCGTCGACCACGCAGTCCGCGCAGAGGATGGCGTCCGGCGGCGCGGTGGCGCGGCCGTGCAGCACCCACTCGTCGCCGATCTGCTCGAACGAGTAGTCGCCGGTCTGGGCCAGGGTCGTCGGCCGGGTCAGCGGCACCAGGCCCGCCACGGTCGCGGTGGTCACCCACGGGCCGCGGTGCAGCGCGTATCCGCACTCCTCCGCGATGACGCCCGCGGTGACGGTGTCCAGGTCCGGGTCGGTCCAGCCGAGTTCCACCGCGCGGGCCCAACCGGCCTCGGGCGGGAGGTCGGCCAGGGCTTGTCGGGCGACGTCGGCGATCGCGGTCTGTTCGGCCGTGCGGGCGAAGTCCACCGGTTGTCCTTCCCGTCAGCGGGATTTGGGCAGGCGCAGCACGCGGTGGGCGACGATGTCGCGCAGGATCTCCGACGTGCCGCCTTCGAGCGTGTTGCCGCGGCTGCGCAACAGTTGGGTGCGCCAGTACGCGCGCCACGGGCCGCCGTGCGCGTCGGCGACCCGCACGGCGAGGTGGGCGAGCCGCTGGTTGGCCCGCGACCACCGGAGCTTGACGATCCCGGTCTCCGGCCCCGGGGAACCGGTGCGGCGCAACGTGGTCAGCGACCGCAGGTTGGTCCACCGCAGCCCGGCCAGCTCCACCCACAACGACACCAGCTCGTCGCGCACCAGCGGGTCGTCGTCGGCGCCGCAGTCGCGGGCCATGCCCATCAGCCGGTCCAGCTGGACCTCCAGGCGGGCGGTGAGGGTGAACCCGAACGTGCCGCGCTCGTGGGCGAGGGTGGTCATGGCGACCTTCCACCCGTCCCCCGGCGGACCGACCACCGCGGCCGCGGGTACCCGCACGCCGTCGAACCGGAGTTCGGCGAAGTCGGACGCGCCGGTGATCTGCCGCAACGGCCGCACCTCGACACCCGGCGACGCCAGGTCCACCAGCAGGCAGCTGAGCCCGGCGTGACCGGTGGCGTCCGGGTCGGTGCGGGCGAGCACCAGGCAGTGGTCGGCCAGGGGTGCGTAGGAGGACCAGAGCTTGCCGCCGTCGAGACGGTAGCCGTCGCCGTCGGGGATGGCCCGGGTGCGCACGGCGGCGAGGTCGCTGCCCGCCTCGGACTCGGAGAAGCCCTGGCAGAACACCGTGTCCCCGGACAGGATGCCGGGCAGGAACCGGGCCCGCTGCTCGGGCGTGCCCCAGGCGATGACCGTCGGCCCGACCATGCCGACCCCGATCACCCCGGCGTGCTCGGCCGCCCCGCGCCGCGCGGTCTCCTCCAGGAACACGGCCTGGCAGCCGATCGGGAGATCCTGCCCGCCGTACTCCCTGGGCCAGCCGAGCCCCGCGTACCCGGCCTCCCATAGAGCGGTGGTGTAGCCGCGCACGAACTCGCGGTCCTGCCAGCGTCGCGCGGCGCGCTCGGCGTCGGGCTCGTCCGGCACGGCGGTGGCCAGCCAGTGCCGGAGCCGGGTGCGGAAACTCGCCTCGTCCGGTCCGTCGCGTAGGTCCACGGCACGGACGCTAGCCCCGGGTCCGCTGTGGACAACACCCGCGCGCGCCGAGGGTTCCGCCGCGCTCGCCGCCGGTGCCACGATGTCGCTCGCATCCGCGACCAGGATCGATCGAGGAGAACCCGTTGGCCGCGCCCGAATCCGCCCCCGCACCGGACACCACGGCAGCCGTGAGCTTCGCGGCGCACATCCGCCCGCTGTTCCGGGAGATGGACATCGCCGAGATGACGTTCCTGCTGGACCTCACCGACCTGGACGACGTCCGCGAGTACGCCGACGCCATCCACGAACGCGTCGCCAACGGCTCCATGCCCTGCGACGCTCCCTGGCCCCCGGAGAACGTCACCCTGTTCCGCTCCTGGGTCGACGGCGGCTGCCTGCCGTAGGCC
Organism: Actinokineospora enzanensis DSM 44649; assembly: GCF_000374445.1. Taxonomy (GTDB): domain Bacteria; phylum Actinomycetota; class Actinomycetes; order Mycobacteriales; family Pseudonocardiaceae; genus Actinokineospora; species Actinokineospora enzanensis. The sequence goes on from NZ_KB894403.1 coordinate 487,689, forward strand.
ATGCTGATCACACAGCTGGTGCCCGCGGCCGTGCGCGCGGTCGAGTGGTTCGGGGACCGGCCGGACGCGACCGTCTTCCCCGGCGAGGACGGTCACCTGCGCCGCGGCGACAGCGCCCGGCGCCGGGAGTTTGCCACGACCCGGGCCTGCGCGCGCGAGGCGCTCGCCGGGTTGGGTGTGCGGCCGGGGCCGATACCGGTGGGCGCCGACCGGTCGCCCGGCTGGCCCGCGGGCGTCGTGGGCAGCCTGACGCACTGCGCCTGCTACCGGGCCGCCGCCGTCGCCAACAGCCGGGCGGTGCGGTCCGTGGGGATCGACGCCGAACCCGCCCATCCCCTGCCCCGTCGGGTACTGGAGCGCGTGACCACGCAGGCCGAGCGGGCTGCGCTGCCCGCGGATATCCACCCGTTGGACCGGGTGCTGTTCTCCGCCAAGGAGACCCTGTTCAAGGCCTGGTATCCCATCACCCGCCGCTACCTCGGGTTCCTGGACGCCACAGTCGAGATCCGGCCGCCGCACCGGTTCCTGGCCAGGATCCTGGTCGACGACTGCCCGACGAGCCTCCGCGGCCTGCTGACCGGCCGCTACATCGTGGAGCGCGGCCTGGTGATCACCGCGTTGACCGTGCCGCACGAAGGGGAGCGATCGTGACCGCCATCGAGCATGTCACCCGGCCCGACCGGATCACCCCGGACTGGCTCACGGCCGCGCTCCGCCGGTCCGGTGCCGCGCAGGGATCCGTCCGGGACTTCACGGTAGAGCCGTTGGGCGAGGGCAATGTCGCCGACTGTGTCCGGATAACCCTGGACTGGGCCGGTTCCGGACCCGCGTCGGTCGTGGCGAAGTTCCCCGCCGCCGACGAACGCAGCCGCGCGACCGGACAGGCCAGCGGTTCCTACGAGCGCGAGGTCTCCTTCTACCGGACCCTCGCACCGCTCACGCCGCTGCCGGTGCCTGCCTGCCATCTGGCCGAGCATGATCCGGGGACCGGCGAGTTCGCACTCCTGCTCGCCGATCTCGCGCCTGCCCGGCCCGGGGACCAGCTCGCGGGCTGCGCGGCAGGCGAGGTGGCCGATCTGCTGCCCCGGCTCGCGGCGCACCAGGTCCGGCTGCGGGACGAGATCGAGGGACAACCCTGGCTTCCGGTTCGTTCGGCGGACGGCGGGCGGAACCGGGCGGCGATCTACCGGCTGGTCGGGGACAGGTTCCTGGAGCGCTTCGGGGACCGGCTCTCGGCGGGGGCGGTGGCGGTGTTGGAGCGGTGTCGGGCGGCGATGCGGGCGTGGGGGCGGGCTGACCGGGGACCGTTCACCGTGCTGCACGGGGATCTGCGGGCGGACAACCTGTTGTTCGGGGCCGACTCGGTGACGGTGGTCGACTGGCAGACGGTCACGGTCGGGCCGGGGGCCAGTGATGCCGCGTACCTGGTCGGGGGAAGTCTGCCGACCGAGGTTCGGCGGGGGTGCGAGGGTGAGCTGTTCAACTGCTATCTCGCGGGGCTGTTGGCAGGCGGGGTCGAGGCCGACCGCGACCGGGTGTGGGCCGACTACCGGGTGAACACGCTGGCCGGGCTGCATATGACAGTGGTCGGGGCGATGCTCGTCGGGCCCGGTGAGCGCAGCGACGAGATGTTCGTGACGATGACCGAGCGGCACGCGGCGCATATCGCCGACCTTGATCCGTTCTCGGCGTTGGAGGCGGTGTGATGTTCGCGCATCTTGCCGAGGCCGGGGGGCGGCCGCACCGGCACTGGCGGGAGAGTGTGTTCTTCGTGGCGCATCCGGTGGGGGGTGGGGATGTGCTCGCGGCCACGGTGATCGCCCGGCCTCGCCGGGGGTCGGTCGAGGCGTATGTCATGGCTCGGGTGGATGGGGAGCTGAGCTTCACCCGGTGGGCTCGGGCGCCTGGGGATCCGGCGTGTGAGCCGCTGGCCGTGGGGGGTGTGACAGTCGATCTTGCGGACTCCGGCCGGATCCTGGTGCGGGCCGATGATCCGGCAGCGCCGGTGGGGTTCGATCTGGAGTGGACTGCTCGGACCGAGCCGTATCGGCTTCCGCATGGGACGGTCACCGACGACCGAGGGCCCGTCTGGGATCAGGATCATCTGTTTCAGTCGGGGTGGTTCAACGGTTCCTATCGGGTCGGGGATGAGGTGCGGGGGGTCGAGAACTGGTGGGGGCAGCGTGATCACTCGTGGGGGATTCGTGATCACCGGCGGACGTCGATGTGGTTGTGGCTCGCCATCCAGCTTCCCGACGGGATGCTCGGTGCCTGGTGCTGGGAACGAGCCGACGGGACTCGCGCATATACCGAGGGCTGTTGGGCTCCCACCGACGGGGCGCCGGTCCCGCTGACGCATCTTGCCCACGATCTCCATTGGGAGGGCGACCATGGCCTGGGTGGATCTGTCGAGTTCGGACTGTCCACTGGCTACACAATCGCGATCACGGGCGCGGGCGAGTTCGCTTCTCGCTATGGGCGACTTGGTGGTGGGCAGCAGCTCATGTCCGTACGGACTTCCGATGGGCGAGTGGGGACCGGCATCTACGAGCTCACCGGTTCGCTGCACAACCGCTACTTCCCCGGCTCGCCGGAGTAGTCCGGCACCGAGGTGGGTTCCGAGGTTCGGGGCACTGACAACGGACGACGGCCGTGCCGGGATCACCGGCACGGCCGTCGTCCGTTGTCGTCAGGGTTCGTTGGAGTAGAGCGTCCCGTTGGACCACACGTGTGCCGTGCAGCCCCAGCGCATGGCGGACTCCGCGTCGGGGAAGAAACCGCTTCCCTTGAAGTTCGCACTGGTATTGCACAACACCGGCACCCCGGTACTGCGCTCGTACGCGGTCAGCAGCCGGAACATCAGGTCGTTGTCCGGGCCCACCGTCTGCAACCGGGCCGTCCCATCCAGGTGGACGATCGCCGGTACCTTGTCCCTCCACTCCGGACGGACCATGTGGTCGAACAGCATGTACGGGTCCGGTGTGCCCGGGTCGAACACCTCCGGCGCCCGGTGCTCCAGGCAGATCGGCGCCACCGGACGGTACGACTCCCGGTTCTTGATCTCGTTGAGGCGGTCCTTCATCCCCTCCGACACCGCCGGGGCGATGATGCTCCGGTGTCCCAGCGCACGTGGCCCGAGTTCCGCACGGCCGCTGACCACCACCACCGGCTCGCCACGGACCTCCAGCAGCTTGGCCAGTTCGTCGATGTCGCAGGCGCGGGCCGTCCAGCCCGCAGGCGGGTGCCCGGTCTCCACCACGTCGGGACCGGCGAAGACCGACCACTCCAGCGCCGAGTTGCCGGTCAGCCGGACCATCTCGGCGGTGGCGCTGCCGATCGCCGAGCCCGAGTCGTTCGGGAACGGCGGCACCCAGACGTCCTCGAACAGGCCGCTGGCGCGCAGGCCCGAGTTCCATTTGATGTTCAGTGCGCAGCCGCCCGACATGCACAGCGGCAGGCCCGCCAGGTCGGGTCGGCGGGCGAACATGTCCTTGATGCCCTCCAGCAGGGCCCGGAACAGGTACTGCTGGAGCGAGCCGATCAGGGTCGGGTCGGACAGCCCCAGACCGTCCGTCGCCGTCAGGACCTTGCGGGTCCACAGGTAGGCCGGGATCGCGCCGTCGACCAGCCGCACCGCGTCGGTGGCGTGGCGCATCGCGACGATGGCGTCCTCGGAGACCTCGTCCAGCGCCGCGTAGGCCATGGCCTTGCCCGCGATCGGCAGCAGGGCCTCCAGGCCGGGGCCCGCGTTCTTGGACATCCGGTCCGAGTGGTTCACCCGGAACGCGTCGAAGTGCGAGGAGAAGATCGGGAACAGCGCGCCGGAGATCGGGCCGACCGGGCCGAGGCACTCCAGGTGGCGGGTGCCGGGGTCGAACACGTACAGGCACGGCGGCATGCCGCCGTCCCACACGATCACCAGCGCGCGCTTGCCCGCGCGGGCGAACGGGCTGGTGCAGTACGAGGCGAAGACGTGGCCGGTGGCGTGGGTGAAGCTGCGGAAGCCGGTGTTCGCGGTGCCGAACAGCGGGCTGGTGCCGGTGACGCCGTCGAGCATGCCGGTGGCGCCCGGTTCGTCGTGGTAGAGCGCGACCTCGACCGGGTTGGCCGTGCCCGCGTCGTCGAAGACCTCCACCCAGGTCTCGCCCTCGGCGCCGCGGGCCCAGCCGTCCACCGCGACCGCGGCCAGGTCGGCGGGGGCCAGGTCGTGGTCGGCGAGCCGGGCGGCGAGGTCGGTCGCGACGTTCATCGGGGCATGCCGATCCCGGTTGGCCAGCTTCTCCGCCTCGGTGGAGAACAGCAGCTCGCCGTCGGCGACCACGGCCACGCCGCCGTCATGGGTCAGTTTCAGACCGCAGATCAAGTCCGAAGTGGACAACTCGGTGCTCCGTTCTCCCCGGTCCCGGTTCGATCAGCTCGCGGAACGGCTCGCGACGACGGCGACACAGTCGTTGATGGTCGGGTTCTCGAACAGCAGGAACAGGTCGATGACCTCGCCGTAGCGCTCGTTGATGTCGTTGCAGATCTGCATCAGCTGGATGGAGTCCAGACCGAGGTCGAAGAAGCTCTCGTCCGGGCGGACCTCCACACCCGCGACACCGACGACGATCTCGCGCACCACCGCGGCGGGGTCGGCGTTCTCGCTCTTCTCCGCCTGGTCGGTCGGGTTGGGCAGAGTCATCTGGGTTGTCTCCACTTCGCGGGGCCCGGACGCACGGGCGGGTCGGACTGCCTGGCGGGTCGACGGTATGCGCGGTCCTGTGTGTACGACAAGCGTTTCCGTTACCCCGCAGGCGGTTCGCGCGCGCTCCGGCCGTTGCTACCGTGCCCGGGTGACCTCCACCGTCTCTCCCCCGACGCTCCGGATCCGCGAGCTGCGCAAGGACGAACGGCGCATGGCCGCGGGGCTCACCGCGCGCGCCATGCGCGACAACCCGACCACCATCGCCATGTTCGGCGACGAGCCGCTGGACCGGCTGGTGGGCATGCTGTCCATCTGGACGGCCTTCTTCCACCACCCCGCTCCCCCGCAGCTGGGCGCCTTCTACCGGGGTTGCCTGGTGGGCGTGGGCGCCGCGGTCCCGCCCGGCGGCTGCATCGGCGACGCGCTCGGCGCCGACGCGGACGACCTGGCCGCGGGCGAGGCCCCGCCGATCGGGCACCCGGGCCGGGCGCAGTACGTGCGCGCCAAGTACGCGGTGCACGACCTGGCCACCCCGCACTGGCACGTCGGCCCGGTCGCGGTCGAGCCCCGGTTCCAGGGCAGGCGCATCGGCGAGACGCTGATGCAGGCGCTGCTGGACATCATGGACGAGGACGGCAGCCCGTCCTGGGGCGAGACCGACACCGAGGCCAACGTGCGCTTCTACCGGGCGCTGGGCTGGGAGCTGGTCAAGACCGAGGAGGTGATCGGCATCCCGCTGTGGTTCCTGGTACGCGGTGGCAAGGGCGCGCCGATCGAGATCCCGCAGGGTTGAGAAGGGCGGGCCGACCGGCCCGCCCTTTCCCGGTCAGACCGCGCGCAGCACGGCCTGCAGCTCGGCCCACGGGTCGAGCCCGAGCGTGACGCGCCCGATGTACTCCATGGCCTCCAGCGGCGAGTACGGCTGCATGAACCCGCCCGCCCGCACGTCCCGGTAGAGCCTGCCCAGGATGTGCCCGGTCCGGTAGGCCTGTCCGCCGGTGACCGACATGGCGGTGTCCACGATCGCGCAGGCCGCCTGGTTCACCACCAGCTTCGCCAGCTGGAAGTCCTGCACCGCCGCGTGCACCTCGGCCATCTCGTGCTCGCCGTCGGGCCGGGTGAGGAACTCGTCGATCGCCTCCGCCGCGCTCGCCAGCGTCGACCGGGCGGCCGCCAGCCGCACCCGCATGTCGGCCACCGCCAGCTGCACCGGCGAACGGTCGGCCAGCAACGTCCCGAACGGCTGGTGGCGCTTCTTCCCCGCCGCCGCCACGGTCAGCTCCAGCGCCTTCTCCGCGATGCCGACATAGGCCGCGACCAGCGGGAAGTTCACCGCGAGCAGCCCACCCCACTCGGTGGCGAGATCCCCGAACGGGCGGCCGACCACCATCATCTCGGCGGGCACCAGGCAGTCGGCGAACCGCACGTCGTGGCTGCCGGAGCCGCGCATGCCCAGCGCGTCCCAGGTGTGCTCGACGGTCATGCCCGGGGTGTCCCGCCGGACCATCGCCGTGCCCGCCGCGTACCCGCCCTCGGGGCGCGGGACCCGGGTGAAGACCACGACCAGGTCGGCGATCTCGGAGTTGGTGGCGAAGATCTTGTGGCCGTTCACCAGGTAGCCGCCGTCCACCGGTCGGGCCTCGGTGGACGGGAAGGACAGGGCGCCGCCGCCGGGCTCGGTGCCCGCGTGCGACATGACGATCCGGCCCCGGCCCAGCAGCCGCAGCAGCATGGTCAGCTGCCGGTTGTCCGACCCGCCGGTGTGCCGCCAGGTGCGGGCCATCGACAGCCCGAACCCCAGGTGCATGTTCGCCGCGATCGCCGTCGACGGGCAGCCCCTGGCCAGCCGGTCGACGGCCACCACGAGGTCCCGCACGGTGTCGACGCCCATGCCCCCGGTCTCCTCCGGCGCCGTCGCCCCGAGGAACCCGGACTCCCGCATGGCGTCGAAGTTCTCCCGGACGAACGTGCCCTCCCGGTCGTGCATGTCGGCCCGACCGGCGAAGTCGGCCGCGTGCTCCTCGGCCAGCTTCACCATCCGCGCCCCGGCCGCCGTCCGCGCCTGCAGTTCCCTGGTCACCGGGCTCCTCCCAGCCGAGTGGCGTGCAACTGCGGCGTTTACTCAGTCGCACCTGGGCTCGCAGGATAGGAACGGCGGCACCCGCACGGCAATCACCCGCCGCCTTCCGTCCGAACTCGACAGACGAGGAGCCCCCGGTGCTCGACGGGTGCGTGCCCTGGCCGCCGGAACTGGCCGAGCGATACCGCGAACAAGGCCTCTGGACCGGCGAGCGCCTCGGCGACCTGCTCCGCCGCCATGGCGACCGCGTCGCCCTGGTCGACGGCCCCCACCGCTGGACCTACGCCGAGCTCGACGCCCGCGCCGACCGGCTCGCGGCGGGCCTGGCGGACCTCGGGATCCGCCCCGGCGACCGCGTCCTGGTGCAGTTGCCGAACAGCGCGGCCCTGGTGTATGTGAGCGTCGCCCTGTTCCGCCTCGGCGCACCCCCGGTCTACGCGCTGCCCGCCCATCGCAGCGCCGAGATCACCCACCTGGCCGAGGCCACCGGCGCCGTCGCCTACATCGCCCCCGACCGCATCGGCCCCTTCGACTGCCGGGCCCTGTCCCTCGCCGGTCCACACTGGACAGTCATCGACGGTGACCCCGGCCCGCACCTGTCCCTCGCCGACATCACCGCCGCCCCGAGGCCACTGCCGCCCCCGGACCCCGGCGGCGTGGCGTTCTTCCTGCTCTCCGGCGGCACCACCGGCCTCCCCAAACTCATCCCCCGCACCCACGACGACTACGCCCTCCAACTCCGCTCGGCGGCAGCGTCGATGGGCGTCGACGAGCACTCGGTCTACCTGGCCGCCCTCCCCGCCGCCCACAACGCCGCGCTCGGCTGCCCCGGCGTCCTGGGCACCCTCCGCGCGGGCGGCAAGGTCGTCCTGGCCCGCACGCCCAGCCCCGACGAGGTCTTCCCCTTGTTGACGGAGGAGGGCGTCACCATCACCACCCTCATGCCCCCACTGCTGTCCGCGTGGACCGAGGTCGCTCCCCTGCTCGGCGTCGACCTGACCGGCCTGGTGGTCGAGGTAGGCGGCGCGGTACTGCAACCGGAAGCGGCCCGCCGCGCCCAGGACGCGGGCATCCGCCTGAGTCACTGGTTCGGCATGGCCGAGGGCGTCCACTGGCACACCCGCCTCGACGACCCGCCCGAACTGGCGGCCACCACCCAGGGCCGCCCCCTGATCCCCACCGACGACTACCGGATCATCGACGAGAACGGCGACGAGGTCCCCCCGGGCTCCCCCGGCGAGTTCCTGGTCAGCGGCCCCTGCACGCTACGCGGCTACTACGACTCCCCCACCTACAACGAATCCGCCTTCACCCCCGACGGCTACCTCCGCACCGGCGACCTGGTGCGGTTGGACCCGCACGGCAACCTGGTGGTCACCGGCCGCGTCAAGGACGTCATCAACCGGGGCGGCGAGAAGATCGGCCCGGCGGAACTCGAAGGCCACATCGAAACCCACCCGGACATCCGCACGGCCGCCGTCATCGGCCTCCCGGACTCCTCCCTCGGCGAGAAGATCTGCGCCGCCATCGTCCCCGAGCCCGGCAGCACCCCGACCCTGGCCGCCCTCCGCACCTACCTGACCGCACGCGGCGTGGCCACCTACAAACTCCCCGACCACCTGCGCATCGTGGACACGCTGGCCCTCACCGCCACCGGCAAGATCGACAAACGCACCCTCCGCGCCACCCTCACCACGGAGTCGACTCGATGACCCTGCACCGCCTGGACCAACGAGCCACCATGCTGGAGACCGACTGCTTCGTGTGCAGCGCGTCCAACGAACACGGCCTCCGGATCCCGTTCACGTATGACGATGAGGCAGAGCTGGTCACGGCGGAGATGACGTTCGGGATCGAACACTCGGGCGCCCCGACCTACGTCCACGGCGGCCTGAGCCTCGCCGTGCTGAACGAGTCCATGGCATGGGCTGTCGTCGCGACCACGAGAGGCTTCGCCATCACCATCGCCATGAACAGCGAGTTCCACCGACCGTTGCGGATCGGCACCACCTACCGGGTCGAGGCCCGCGTCACCGGCAGCGAGCCCAACCTACGACACGCCGAGGCCACGCTCCGCAACCCATCGGAAGACCCCTGCGTCACCACCACGGCCACCTTCCGAACCCTCTCCGACAACGTCTCCAACCGCCTACGCGCGCGGGTGGCCAGGAACCAGTCCCCGGCAGCCACATAACCCCACAGGGCACCCGTTTGGACCGTCAGCGAGCATCCAGCCGATACAACCGATGAAACCGATGCTCCACCGGCAACACCGTCATCCGAAACCCAGCCTCCTCCGCATACCCCCGCACCACCTCGGGCCGCAAAACCGCCCCACTCCCCACCGACCCCTCCCCCATCCCCACCGGCAAACAATGCAGAACACTCACCGCATACAAAAACCGCTCCACATCATCAGCAGGAGCCGAGAACTCCTCCCCACCCCGAGGCTCCATCAACAACACACACCCCCCATCCCCCAAAACCTCCCGGCACTCCCGCAACACCCCCACCGGATCCCCCATATCATGCAAAGCGTCAAACACACAGACCAACTGATATCCCCCAGGCTCCCCCAACTCCCCCACCCGCCCGGCGGCAAACGTGATCCGCCCGGTCACCCCAGCAGTCACAGCATTGGCCCCGGCCTCCGCGACCAACCCCGATGACAGCTCGAACCCATCCACCCGAGCCATCGGATAAGCCCGAGCCAACGCGATGGAAGACCACCCCACCCCACACCCCACGTCAGCCACAGCAGCCCCCGGCCGACTCAACAACGCATGCACGTCAGGCAACGCGGTCCGCACCCACCGAGCCAGCTCATGCTCGAAGATCGGCCGGTTCATCCCGGTCTGGGCAACCCGCAACTCATCCCCGTAGTCCGAGTACTCCAGCCCCTCACCCGACCGATAAGCCTCGGCCAACAACGGCAACGCGGGCGCGATCCCCGCCACCGGCAACACGGCCAACGGCAACACCGACATCGGTCCGGTGTGGTCGGTCAGCGCCCGCCGATGCCCTTCCGGCAGAACGAACCGGCGCGACAACGGCTCGGCGACAACGTCCTCCACCTCCACGATCCCCGAGGCGGCCTGCTGCTCCAGCCACTCCCGCGCGTACCGGACCCCGATGTCCGCCCGCGCCGCCAACTCTCCCGCCGTGGCGGGCCCTTCGGCCAGTGCCCGGTAGAGCCCGAGCCGTTCGCCAAGGTAGACGACCATCAGTTCGGCCGCCCCCAGGCTCGCCGTGAACAACCGGCTGCTCAACAGCCGCGCCTGCTGGGCCGGGTTGGAATTCGCCACCGTCGTCGCCCCTTTTGCCGAGACCTGAACAATCGCTTCCGGAAGCCTGCCGCAATTAGACTCGCCCGCATGACTGGGCGTGAAGTACCGGCCTCCATCGGCCAGCGGCTGCTGTGGTTCCTGGAGCATTATCGGGCGGATACGACTTCGCTCAACTGTCCCGTCGTGTGCAGGCTGCACGGCCCTCTCGACGTCGGCGAGCTGCAGGTCGCGCTCGACCGGCTGGTGGCGCGGCACGAGGCGCTGCGCACCACCCTGCACCGCAGGGGCCGCCACCTCGTCCAGCACGTGCACCCGGCGGGGCCCGTCGACCTGGTGCGGCGGACGCTGACCGCGCCGACCCCGGAGGGCATGGAGGGCGTGCTGGAGCAGGCCGTCGCGGACGAGGTGCGCTCGACCGTGGACGTGTCCGAGTGGCCGGTGCGGATCACCCTGTGGGAGCTGGGGCCCGCGGAGCACGTGCTCGCGGTGAACATGCACCACCTGGTGTCCGACGCCTGGTCGTGCGGCATCATCGTGCAGGATCTGATCCGGTTCCTGGACGCGGGTCCGGACGTCGAGCCCGAGCTGACCCCGGTGGGCTGGCAGTACCCGGACTACGCGCAGTGGCAGCACGACCAGCGGGAGAGCGGCGCGCTCAAGCCGCACCAGGACTACTGGTCCGGCAAGCTGACCGGGATGACGCTGCCCGAGGTGCCCCGCCTCGACGTCGACCCGGCCGCCACCGACCGGCGCAGCTTCGTGGAGGCGGGCACGATCGAGCGCGGCACGTTCAACCGGCTGCGGCTCATCGCGCGCACCGAGCGGACCACCCTGTTCGCGGTCATGCTGTCGCTCTACTACTTGATGCTGGGCCGCGAGACCGATCGCACCGACCTGACCGTGGCGTCGCTGTTCGCCAACCGGTCGCGGCGCGAGGTGCAGTCCACGGTCGGGTTCTTCGCCAACATGCTGATGCTGCGCACCACACTCGACCGGGACGCGACGTTCAGCGAGGTCGTGCGCGCCACCCGGCAGACGGTGATCGACGCGTTCCTGCACGAGGGCATCCCGTACCAGATGCTGCCGATCAGCAAGCCCGGCGGCCGCGCCGACGACGTGGTGTTCCAGATGCTGCTGACCCCGCCGCCGGGCACCAAGGTGGAGGCCCGCGGCGTCCAGTTCGACCTGTACGTGCCGGAGGCGCTGCGCAGCCGGTTCGGGCTGGAGCTCGGCCTGATCCCGCAGCCCGCGGGCGACTGCCGGGCGCTGCTGTTCTACGACGACCAGTTCGCCCCAGAGTGGGCGAAGTCCTTCCTGGCCGGTTACCTGGAGCTCGCCGAGCGGGCAGCGGCCGATCCGGGGACCGTGCTGCCCGCGCGGGCGGGCTCGGCGGCTACTGCTCGGTGACTACTCGGGCCTGATCTCCTGCCAGCCCGGCTGCAGGTCCACGTGGTCGCTCAGCTTCTGCCAGAACGTCCACGTGTGACCGCCGAGGTCGTCGGCCATGTAGATGCGGGCACCGTAGGGCTGGTCGGTCGGGGCGGGCGCGTCCAGGCCCGCCGCCACGGCACGCGCGTGGTGGGCATCGACGTCGTCGACGTAGACGATGCTCATGCCGCCCGCGGGCGTGGCGGGCGGCTCGTCGGCCGGGCCGCCGCCGTGCAGCATGATCAGCGTGTCGCCCGCGAACAGCTCGGCCTCGCGCACCACGCCCTCGGCGTCGAGGAATCGGACTTTCTCCTGGAAACCGAACTTGTCGGCGAGCCAGTCGAGGGCCGCGGCGCCGTCGGCGTAGTAGAGGTACGGGCTCAGCCCGCCGAAACCGGCGAAGGGTGGGTTTGCCATGGCGAAAAGTATGTCAGGAGAACCGGAACGACCGATCGTGCCGCGACGGTCCCCGGCGGTAGCGTCCACTCCGCCCAGCATCTGTGCCAGGAGGACCCACCCATGACCGGATCACACACCCAGGACGCCGCGGCCACCGCCCCACCCGGTCCGGCGCGGCCGGGCCTGGTGCTGTTGGTGGTGTGCCTGGCGCAGTTCATCGTCGTGCTCGACGTGTCCATCGTGAACCTCGCGCTCCCGCACGTCGCCGACGAGCTGGGCATGAACGACGCGGACGTGCAGTGGGTGGTCAACGCCTACACCGTCACCCTGGCCGGGTTCCTGCTGCTCGGCGGCCGACTGGCCGATCTGTACGGTCGCAGACGGATGTTCCTGGTGGGCCTTGGCCTGTTCGTGCTGGCCAGCCTGGCAGGCGGGCTCGCCCAGGGCGGGCTGTGGCTGGTGATCGCCCGCGCCGTGCAGGGCCTGGGCGCCGCGGTCGTCGGCCCCACCACACTCACCGTGCTGACCACCTCGTTCACCGACCCGGCCGCGCGCGGCAAGGCCATCGGCGCGTGGAGCGCGGTCGCGGCGGGCGGCGGCGCGGTCGGCGCGCTGCTGGGCGGCATCCTGACCGAGTACCTCACCTGGCGCGCGGTGCTGCTGGTCAACGTCCCGCTCGGACTCATCCTCATGGTGCTGGCCGTCTCCGCCATCACCGAGGCACCGGGCACCGGCAAGGCCAAGCTGGACATCGCGGGCGCGGTCAGCGTGACGGCGGGGCTGGCGGCCGTGGTGTACGGGATCGTCGCGGTCGCCGATCACCCGTTCGGTTCGGTCGAGGTGCTGCTGCCGCTGCTGGCCGGGGTGGCGCTGCTGGTGGTGTTCGTCGTGGTGGAGCGGACGGTGGCGGCGCCGATCGTGCCACTGGACTTCTTCAAGCACCGCAACCTGACGCTCGCCAACATCGTGGCGCTGATCGGCGGCACGGCGATGGTCGCGATGTTCTTCTTCCTGTCGCTGTCGATGCAGAAGGCGTTCCAGTGGAGCGCGGTCGAGGCGGGCCTGGCGTTCCTGCCGCTGTCCGGCGCGGTCGTGGTCGGCTCCATGGTGTCGATGAAGACGCTGAAGGCACTGGGCCCGCGCCCGCTGCTGGTCGTGGGCGGTCTGGTGGCCACGGCGGGTCTGCTGTGGATGTCGCGCACGCCGGTGGACGCGTCCTTCGTGGTCGACCTGCTCGGACCGACCGTGCTGGCCGGGCTCGGCATGGGCCTGGTGATGGTCCCGATCACCTCGGCCGCCACCAGCGGCCTCGAACCCGCCCGCGCGGGCCTGGCCTCCGGCGTGATCAGCACGACCCGCCAGCTCGGCGGCGCGATCGGCCTGGCCACCCTGGTGACCGCGGCGACGGCGCACGCGGCCTCGCTCACCGCGTCGGGCACCGCCCGGACCGCGGCCCTGACCTCCGGCTATGACCGGGGATTCCTGCTGTGCGCGGCGCTGCTGCTGGTCGGCACGCTGGTCAGCGGGCTGCTCCCGGGCCGTCCCAAGCCCGCCTGAGCCATTCGGAAAGGTGCACCGGTCATGGGCGATCTCGCCGAGGACACCACCCTCACCCCCGTGGACGACTCCGGCCTGCTCTTCCAGGCCGAGCTCAACGACGACTGGGCCCTCATCGGCCCCAACGGCGGCTACCTCGCCGCCGTCGCCCTCCGCGCGGCGGCCGCGGCGACCACGCTTCCCCGCCCCGCGAGCCTGTCCTGCCAGTTCCTCAGCCCACCCCGTTTCGGCCTGGTGGAACTGGAGGTCGTCCGCCTACGCGCCACCCGACGCGCGGCGGCCCTGCGGGTGTCGATGCGACAGTTCGGCAAACCGGTACTGGAGGCCCTGGTCTGGGCCGCACACGACGGCCTGTCCGGACCGAGGACCGACTGGACCCCGATGCCGTCGGTCCCCCCGCCGGACGACCTGCCGGACCTGAAGGACCTGCTGGTGGCGGAGGGCCGCGGCATCCCACCCTGGCACGACTCGGTGAACCTGCGGGAACTGTCGGGCCGCACGACCCAGAAGACACCCGCCCCGGTGGCCTTCTGCTGGGGCCGCTTCCTGCCCCGCAGCACGTTCGACGGGGACTGCTGGCTGGACGCCTGTCGCAGCGTGGTACTGATCGACAGCCTGCAATGGCCCGCGGTGATGAACGCGTTCCCCGAGTTGGAGCAACAGCTGTTCGCACCGAGTATCGATCTGTACGTCGGCTTCCACGACTTCGCGGTCGCTGATCCGTGGCTGCTGGTGGACGCATCCGGTCGGGCGGCTGGTGGGTCTGGGGTGTTGGCGGGGGACGCGCGGGTGTGGGCGCCGGATGGGCGGCTGTTGGCTACGGGGGCACAGCAGATGCTGAGCACGTCGACGCGCCGGAACGCGGCACTGGCGAGCATGGGGCGCCGGGCCTGAACCATCGAAGGACTGTCCACACGTACGCCTATCGTGTGGACAGTCCTGTCACCGCCCGAATGGCTTCGTTCAGCCTTCGTTCAGCGAAATCACCGGCATGCCGACCTATTCCCGCGGAATCTTGTCGCACTGGTCGAGCCGCCCGGTTTCGAGGACCGCCAACGCCGAATCGGAGACGACCAGGGCACCCTCGCCATCCAGCCCGAAGTCGTCGACCCCGGCCCTGCCGGTGACGTCCAACCAGCTGAACACGGGATAGGATCCGAAGTCCTCGATCATGTCGACACCCTCGGGCGCGAGTGTGGTCGCCGCCGCGCGCAGCTCGAACCCGGTCGATCCCGACTCGGCTATCCTGCGGGCCATCGTCTCGGTCACCAGGAACACCGGATCACTGGTGACCAGATCGTCGCCAAGCCAGTCGTGGAACGCGAACTCCACCCGGCGAACCACCCACGGAACGACCGTACGGTCCACGTCGGAGCCCGGCCCGAGCTGCCCGGGAACCTCCGGTTCAAGCCGGTAGTAGCGCGTCACCCGGCTCACCTTACCGGAGGCCGGAACTCGGTCCCGTACTTTTCGTCGATCGAGGTGGCCCAATCGAGCAGCTGTTCCTTGGTCACCTTCTTGCTCTTGTTTGCGCGATAGAAGATGTTCCACTCCTTCCGGATGGCGCTCAGGTGGACCCTGTTGTTCGTCGCGCCGGTCGGGATTCCTCTCGGGTTCTCCAGCGAGTGGATTTCTTCCGGCGTCAGTCCGGCATCCGGGAACCGATCCATCGCCTGTTGTTCCACAGCATGGTGTACCCACACCGTGCCGCTGAGATCCGGGTGCGCCTCGAAGAAGGTCCTCTTGTAGTTGGTCGACTCACTACGGCCGAACGTGGCTCTGGCGGTCGGCGACCTCGGGCCGTTGTCGTTGTTGGCCTCGGCTGCGGACGTGGATACCGATCGCGGACCCGTAGGTGGGTCCATCCCCGGTGCTCCGGCTCCTCGTCTGCCGTGGTGACCGGCAGCGTCGACGATCGCGGTACGCACTTGGCCCAGAGTGCGTTCGAGCTGTTCGAGAGTGCTTCTCACCGACTCCAGCAGGCCCATGACGGTGCCTGACCCGGCCGAATGCCCCAGGGTCAGCTGAACGGTCCGGGTCGTCTCGTTCAGCCACGCGGTGAAGGGGTCCACCAGCACCGTCAGCGACTCCGAGACGGTCTCGCTCAGCGCGTGTAAACGTTCGGCTTCGCTTTCGATGGACACGTGTTCGCACCCTACTGGGAGGGCCCGACAGCCAGTTTCGGATCGGGCCGTGCCGCGAGGACCGGGGCGACGCGTGGCGGCATCGATTGTCGGCTACGGGGCACAGCAGTTGCCGAGCACGTCGACGCGCCGGAATGCGGCACTGGCGAGCATGGGGCGCCGGTGAACCCGGCCTGCACGAACGTCCACACGGGTCAGTGGTCGGGCAGGTCGTCCAGCAGCAGCCAACCATCCTCCAGACCCCGAGCGAGCAGCTCGGCCTTGGTCGGCGCCGACCTGCCCGCACCCGTGTACTTGACCCGCACCCGTTCCAGGTAGGTGCTCAACGTCCGGGTGCTGACATTGAGCCTGCGCGCCGCGGACTGTTTGGACGGGGCCGCGAACCACGCCCGCAGCGCGCAGAGTTCCATCTCGGAGAGCCTCGGCCGGGTCGGATCGGTATTCGAGGCGATGGCGCCGCTGAGTGCGGGCGGCAGGTAGAGCCTGCCGTCGGCCGCGGCGTGGATCGCGGCCACCAAGTGCTGCTCACCCTCCCGTTTGGTCACGAAGCCCAGTGCACCCGAGTCGAGACAGCGCAGGGCGATCCTCTTGTCCGTGGAAGCGGTGTAGACGACGACCTTCCGTCCTTCCTTGGCCAGCCTGCCCAACACCGCGAACTCCAGGCATGGGCCGGTCAGCTGCAGGTCGAGGACGACAACGTCCGCGGTCGCGCCCGGGCCCGTCCAGACGTCGACGAGCTTCGCGCGGGCGTCGATCACCGTGATGGGCGGACTCGCGCGCTCGCACCAGGAGCGCACGCCTGCCGCCACCACCGAGTGATCGTCCACGACCACCGCGGTGATCACGCGGTCCGCCATCTGACCTCCACCCAGGTGAGATCGTCCTGCCGGAACTTCTCCACCTCGATTCCCTCGTGATCCGGATCGGTGAGCTCGATCTCCCCGCAGTCCGCGACGACACTGATCGTCAGCAGCCCGGGGGTGCCCAGCGCGGTGACCCGCGCGGACGTCCGCGCGGTGGCGAGCACCTCCAACGGCGCCTGGGTCAGCGCGCGGCGTAGGGAACGGTCGGGGAGGCTCCATGCACCCGCGAACTCCAGGTCCACGATCACGCCGCGACGTTCCGCGACATCCGCGCAGTGCGCGAGTTCGTGCATGAGCGGGTTGGCCACGTCCTCCACCTCCGCGAACAACCTGCGCAGGCGAGCCGCCTCGATCGCGCACGCCCGCTGCACACCGGGGTCCTCGGGGTCGAGCACACCGTCGGCCAGGCCGCGCAACAGCGGGACGGCCGACTGGTCCAACTCGGCGAGCCGCTCCCGACGTTTGCCGTGCAGCGCGGCGGAGACCTCCTCGGCCGACCGCACCTGTTCGACCTGATCGGCTGCCCGGTGTGCGCGTGCGGCGATCGAACGCAGGACCGTGGCCCCGAAGCCGGTGCCGAGCGGGAACCCGATCCCGCCCACGGCGGCGACGAGCGCGTTGAGCACCGACATCCCGGTCGGGGCACCGAGCAGCACGACGGCCACCGTGGTGGCCTCGTGCAGCGCCAGGAACCACACGAGGTGGGTGAACCGCTGGTCCAGCAGGAGCACCACACCGACCCACCCGGTCGTGCCGTAGGCCCAGTCCAGCGCAGTGGTGTTGCGGCCTGCGCCGAGCCCCACGGCGGACACCACGGCCGCCGCGTAGCCGAACCCCAGACCGATCCAGCGGAACCGACCCCATGACCTGCCACGCGCCGACAGGACCAGTTCGGCGGCCATGATGGCCGCGTCGGTGCCGAATGCCGCCAACTGGGGCCACAGCGGGTGATAAGCGGCGAGGTTCCGGAACAGGCTCGCCGTCGCCAGCACGGCGGTGGTGATCACCAGGATGCCCACCCGCAGCCCGACCACGAGCCTGCCCGCGGTGCCGAGGGTGGCGTCGGTGCCCTGCTCAGCCACGCGGCCACCGCAGCGTGACCGAGGTCCCGCCGCCCGGCGTCGAAGCGACGGTGGCCGAGCCGCCGATGCCGTCCAGTCGGCCGTGGATCGAGTCCTGCAGACCGTGCCGGGTGTCACTCACCCGCGCCGGGTCGAAACCGCGCCCGTGGTCGGTGATCGTGACGACCACACCGTCCTCGTGCGGACCGGGATGCCGTACCCGCAGGTATGCCTCGTCCACACCCGCGTGCCGCGCGACGTTCCGCACCGCCTCCGCGCTCGCCTGCGCCAAGCCGCGGGCCACGGCGCCCGGGACGACGATCCGCGTCGGCACGTCCAGGTGCGTCTCGACGGCGGCGTGCCACGCGACCGATCGCAGCAAGGGGACCAAGTCGGTCTCGGCTGAGCTCTCCATGTCCGCGGAGAGCAGGAAGTCCAGGTCGCGCCGTGCCTGTCGGTGCAGAGCGGGGTCACCGGAGGCCACCTGTCCGAGACCGACCATCAACAGCGTGGTCGCCGCGGTGTCGTGCAGCGCGACGGCCAGCTGACGCTCGTCGGCCCGGACGGCGCGCCGGACCCGCTGGTCGGTGCGCGCGGCCGCGGCCGCGTCGATCGCCTTGTCCGCCACCGCGGCCGCGCGGCTGACGAGCGTCCACAGCACCCTGGCCAGCAAGGCGATCACCAGCGACCAGCAGACCGATACCACGGACGGCAGCGGCACCCGGCCGCGGTAGGCGACGACTACTCCAACGGCCAGGCAGGCGTGGATAAATACCGCAAATGAGACACCGATGATCACTCGAAGGTGATATTGGTACGCGACGCATGCCGGCGTGAGCAACGGGATCAGCCAGGACTTGCCCGTGGCCAACCAATCCGGGGGAATCGCGACCGGAGTGCTCAACGCCAGGGCGCCGAGAGCGGTGGTGTCCAGGCAGGCAGTCCACAATCCCGTGCCGTACCACATTCCCCACAGATAGACCGCGCTCGCGACGAGCACGAGGGCGAGAACGACCGTCGTCGGCCCGATCGTCGCCCGCGTCGCGGCGAGCACGCCGACCGCGGCGACGGGCAGGAACGCCACGACCCGTATCCAGGTCGCGTACTGCCGCCCGAGCGAGCCGACCCTGGCCGACGTGACGCCAGGCGGCCGAACCCCGGCCGATGACAGGCTGGTCATCTCTGCGCGCCTCCGTGGGATGCGATCGGGTACAGCTTGCATTCCCGTTTTCCCACTTGTGCCGGTCGTTCGACCGACACCGAGCGTTACCGGTTGTCGGTCGAACGACCGACCGGCGCGGCGCCGCGCCGATTTACGTTTGGCTCGTCCTCGGGAGAACCCCGGGGACGGGAACCGTTGGGACAGCGTAAGGAGCCTGGACATGCGGACCTTGAGCAAGGGCATGGCGGCCGTCGCCATCGCGACCGGTGTGCTCGTGCCGGTCTCGATCGCCACCGCCACCCCCGCCGCCGCGCAGAGCAACTGCCGTGCGGGCACCTGGGGCGGGATCTACGGCTGGGGCGAGTGCGGCGGCCAGGGCAGGTGGCAGTTGAAGGTGTCCTGCACCTGGGGTGGCGACGCCACCAGTTCGGTGCTTTCCGGGCCCGGGCACGTGGACGTCCGGTGCCCGTGGGGCAGTGCTCGCAACGCGTCGATCATCTACCTCTGATCGACGGGAGCGCATCGGTGCCCGCGCGTTCGACGGCGCGGGCACCGATGGTGCCGCCGCACGATCAGCCCGCGGGGATGGTGGTGGGCTCGTGGCTGGGCTGGTAGGTGCCGATGACCCAGACATGGCCTTCCGGGTCGCGGGCGGCGTAGCCGCGGGAGGTGCCGAAGTCCTCGTCGCGGAGTTCGCGGATGATCTCGGCGCCCGCGGCGACCGCGCGGGCGTAGTGTGCGTCCGGGTCGTCGACGACGAGGTAGATGCCGCCCTGGCCGACCTCGGTGGCGAGGCGGACGCCGGTGCCGATGGAGTTGACCATGACGGAGTTGCCGTGCCAGCCGAGTTCCGCGTGCGCGATGGTGCCGTCCGGGCCCTCGAACTGGATGTTGCGGGTGAAGCCGAACGCCTCGACGAGCCAGTCGATGGCCTTGCGGGCGTCCTTGTACAGCAGGCACGGGTAGAGGCCCGCCTTCGGGATGTCTGTCGTCATAAGGAAACCGTATTACAGCGGCCAGCGGACCAACAGCCGCTCGGGGCCGTGGAAGGACGTGTTCGCCGGGTGCGCGAAATCCTGGCCGGGCACCAGACGCATTCCCGGCAGGCGGGTGGACAATTCCTCCAGGAACACCCGCAGCTGCAACCGGGCGAGCGTCGCGCCCAGGCAGGCGTGATTGCCGTCGCCGAAAGTCAGGTGGCGCCGCGCGCCGCGCCGGGCGATGTCGAATGTGTCCGGCTCGGGGAACACCGAAGGGTCACGGTTGGCCGACGCGGTCACCAACAACAACGGCGCACCCTCCGGAATCGACGTCCCGCCGACAGTCGACGTGCGCGTGGCCTTGCGGCGCCAGGCAACCACGGAAGGCCGATACCGCAGGCATTCCTCCACCGCGCCAGGAATCAACCGTCGATCCGCGCACACCGCGGCCCAGGCCGAGGGATTCTCCAGCAACGACCACACCGCGTTCGCCGCCCCGGCCGCCGTCGTCTCGTGGGCGGCGGTGGCGCCGTTCAGCACCAAGGACTGCAAGTACGTGTCACTGAACAACTCCGGCGAACGACCCTGCGCCTTCACCGCGTGGGCGATCCACCCACCGTCCTCGCGCGGGCATTCCTTCAGCTCACGCACCATCGTCTGCGCGTAGGCCCAGAACCGGCCCATCACCTCACACGACTCGACCTGCTCGTCCTCGGTCGGCAGCCCCCAGTTGAACACCGCCTGGGACGTCGACAATGAGGCCACTTCGGACAGTTGTCCGCGCGGAACGCCGATGAACAGCAACGCGACCAGGGCAGCCGTCTCCCAGAACAACTCCCCCACCAGATCAGCCTCACCCCGCCGGGAGAACCGCTCGATCCGCGAGACCACCAGCTCGCGGACCGATTCCTCAAGCAACGCAACACGATTCCGGGTAAAGGGACGAGCCAACCGCCGACGCCGCCTACCGTGTACCGGCTCGTCCTCGTTCGCGATCACCGGCCCACCCGTGAACCGATGCCGGACCAGCGCACGCAAAGCAGGCCGACCCGGCGGCCGGATCGGGTCCATCGCATTGGCGGCGGAGAAGATCTCCGGGGCCCGGAAGACCGACCGGATGTCCCGATAACGGGTCACCACCCAGTACCCGGTGGTCCCGTCCCGATACACCGGCCGGTGTTCCCGGCATTCCGCCAACGACGCGCCCGCATCCGCCTGGTACTCGGGTCCGAACAGGTCCACCCCGGGCGACTCGGCACCGAAGCCGAACGGGCACCCGGACACGGCTTCCGCACTCATGACACTCCCGTCATCGGGCCGGACACGCCCGCCAGGCCCTCGAACTCCGCGCGGTCGGGACCGTCCAACTGCTCCGCGGGCAGCGGTCGATCACCCAGGTGGGCCACCACGCGCTGGACGACCTCGCGGTCCCCGAGCAGCTGGGTCGGCGTGATCAGCAGGTGCGCCATCCGCCCCAGGCCCCGACCGACGACCTCGTCCCGCGCGGCCAGGTCCTCCATGCCCGCCATCAGCCGGGCGAACGGATCGGTCGGCGGATCGGGCCGCTCGCCGCGCAGTCCGGCCGCCATCCGCGCGAGGCCCGCGGAGTCGGCGACGATCTGCGTCCGGTACCAGACACCCAGGTTTCGCTCGGTCCACTCGTCGAACTCCACCGCGAACCGATACGGATCGTCGATGAACTCCAACCCGCCCGCGAGCTGCTGGGCGTGCGCGAAAGCCAACGAAACCCCACGCCCATATGTCGGGTTCGTCTGCAATGCGGCGTCACCGAGCAACACGAGCCCGACCACCGCGGGCCCGTCCGGTCCCGCCAGCCGCTGCCGGCGGTTCTCGATCCGGGACATCATGTGCACCGGCCCCTCGGGCACCCCGCGCACCGCCCAGCGAGCCGTGTGCGGGACGGCGTCCACGAACCGGTCCCAGACCTCGGGGTTCCGCAGCGCGTGCCGCATCGGGTCCTCGGTGGACAGAGTCACCGACAGCGAGAACGTCCGACTGTCAGCCGGAAACGCCAGCGTGGCCGCATACCCGAGACTGGTCGCCAACGGACGGTCGAGAGCCGGGATCTCCTGACCGGGCAACAGCCGATAATGCCTGGTCAGATACACGAACCCACACGTGTGCACCTCCGGCGAGGGCAGGTTCGGCAGGTCCAGCCCGTCCGCCAACCGCGTGTGCCGACCGCCCGCGTCGACCACGAGGTCCCCGGACACGACCTCGCCACGGTCCAACCGCACACCGGTCACCCGCGGCACGTCCCCGGCCACGGTCGCGAGCCCCACGACCCGCGCCCCGGCACGCACGACCACCCCGGGTTCCCGGTCGGCCGCGCGCCGCAGGACCGCCTCATAGGCGAGCCGCCGGGCAGCGAGCGCGTAGTCGGTGAACTCGCCCCGGCCCGCGTCGAACCGGCTCACCGGCACCCGGGCCGCCCCGGCGCGCAGCAGCGCGTCCAGCACGTCCGGGGCCTCCTGCTCCAGGACCCGGCAGGACCGGCCGAGGAACTTGTGCGAGTGCCTGGCCTGCGGGACGCCCGGCCGGTGCCAGGCGTCGAACGCGGTGTCCGGGCCGTCCGGGGCCGTGGCGACGTCACGTTCCAGCACGGTCACCCGGTGGCCGCGGCGGGCGCAGAACAGCGCCGCCGACAGCCCTGCCATCCCACCGCCGACGACGACGATGCGCGTCATGGTGCTCCCTCGCCCGAGCGGGTCAGCGGCGGATCTTGCCGAAGTGCTCGAACCCGGTCTGCGCGAGCGTGCGCGCGGTCCAGCCCTCCTGCTCGACCGGGACCCGGGCGAACACCCGCTCCAGCGCGCCGCGCAGCTCCGCCGCACAGTCCTCCGGCGCGGTCAGCGAACGCCACGCGACCAGGCCGTCGGGGCGCACCAGCAGCGCGGCGTCCGGGCCCAGCTCGTAGCGCTTCCGGACCTCACCGGTCGGGTCGGCCAGGTCGGCGCCCAGCGCGTGCACGGCCAGACCGAAGCCCAGCTCGGTGTCCAGCGCCTCCGCCGCCGCCCGCCACGGCGAGTCGGCGGAACCCAGCAGCAGCACGTGCGAGCGGCCGAACAGGTCGACCATGGACGCGTCCGCGCCGTCGCGCAGGATCGGCACATGCGGGGCCCGGCTGCCCGGTCGGGCGAGCGCGGTGACCGGGTCCTCCAGCAGGGTGCCGTCGTCGTCCGGCTCGGACACGACGTGCGCGGAGTGCACGCGGTAGCCGAGGTGCTCCCAGATCGCGGAGACCTCCTCCGGGAACTCCAGCACCTTCAGCTGCGGTGCCATCCGGTCGGAGAGCCGGTGCAGCTGGCGGTTTGTGGTGGACTCGCCGATCGCGCGGCGCTCCACGTCGTAGCTGTCCAGCAGCGCGCTGCCCGCCTGCCCGGTGTGCACGGCGGCGATGCGCCAGGCGATGTCGTAGCCGTCCTGGATGGCCATCGCCCCGCCAAGGCCGCCGGTCTGCGGCATGACGTGCGCGGAGTCGCCCGCCAGGAACACCCGACCCTCGCGCATGCGGTCGGCGACCCGGTGCGCGATGACGAAGGTGGACTGGTCGGTGATGGTCACCGCCAGCTCCGGCCTGGCCATCGCCTTGCGGATCAGCTCGGTGCAGTACTCGTCGGTGAAGTCCTCCTCGCGGTCGCCGCGCTCCAGGAAGAAGTTCACGCCGATGAGGTGCGCGCCGGAGACGCCGAAGACCTCGATGGCGTTGTCCAGGTAGGCGTAGAGGCCGGTGAAGTCGTCACGCTTGAAGTAGGTCAGCAGCGCCTTGCGACCGGCCAGGATCTCGTCGAGGTCGGCGTCGAACAGGATCGTGCGGCACCGCCACAGCTCGCCGACGCCGTGCGTGGGGATGTCCAGCCAGTCGCGCACCGGGGCCTGCCAGCCGTCGGCGGCCACCAGGTAGTCGGCGGCGATCGTGTACGCCCGCCCGGTGTCCACATCGGACACTCGGGCGACCACGCCGTCGTCGTCCTCGTCGAAGGACTCCAGACGGGTCGAGAAGCGCAGGTCCGCGCCGTTCTCCTCGGCCGCGTGCCGCAGGATCAGCTCGATCTTGGACTGGGGCAGCGCGCCGAACCCCGCCGGGGTCAGGCCGGTGAGGACGGACATGGTGTCGTCGTTGCCCGCCAACAGGACCTCGGGGTCCGGGTCGGCCATGTCGTGGGCGATGGTGATGTGCGCCTCGTTGACGAAGTCGATGACGTCGGCGGCGAGGATGCGTGGTTCGAGACCGGGGATCTGGCGGAACAACTCCATGCTCCGGTGCACGATGCCGAAGGCCTTCGGCTGCACGGAGGTCGCGGGGTGTCGCTCGACGAGCAGGACCGGGACGCCGCGCCAGGCCAGGAACAGCGCCGCGGTGAGCCCCGCGTACCCCGCTCCCACCACGATGACGGTCGTCCGCTCGGTGGCCGTTTCCGAAGGCATGGCACAGATCTAGCACGCGCGCAGGCCCGTTCAGTAGTGCTCCGCTCCTACACTCCCCCCATGCCACGACAGCTTCCCGCCTCCATCGGCCAGCGCCTGATGTGGTTCCTGGGCCACTACCGCGCCGAGTCGGCCTCGGTGAACTGCCCGGCCGCCTTCCGCATCCACGGCCGCCTCGACGACGACCGGATCGCCGCCGCCGTGACCCGCCTGGAACGACGCCACGACGCCCTGCGCACCACCCTCGAACGCGACCGCCGCGAGCTGGTGCAGGTGGTGCACGAGGAACCCACCGCGCGGATCGAGTGGACCTCGCTGCCCGCCGGAGCGGAGGATGAGCTCACCGAGCAGTACGCCGCCGAGCTGCGGGCCCCCATCGCCGTGCGCGAGTGGCCGGTGCGCTGGCACGTGTGGCGGCTGGGCCCCGAGGACACGGTGCTGGCCGCCAACATGCACCACCTGGTGTCCGACGCCTGGTCCTGCGGCGTCCTGATCGACGACGTGCTGGCCCTGCTCGGCGCGGACGGCCCGGCCGCCGACCTGCCGCCGATCGGCTGGCAGTACCCCGACTACGCCGCGTGGCAGCACGGCGACGCGGAGAACGGCGCCCTGGCCGCGCACCAGGACTACTGGAAGTCCAAACTGGACGGCATGCGCATGCCCGCGCTGCCCGGCACGGCGGCCGCCACCGGCGAGCCCGCGCTGGCCCTGGGCACCATCCCGGCCGACCAGGCCGACGCGCTGCGCACGTTCGCCAAGACGCACCGCACCACGCTGTTCTCGATCATGCTGAGTCTCTACTACCGTCTGCTGCACCAGGAGACCGGCCAAGCCGACCTCACCGTGGCGTCGCTGTTCGCCAACCGGATGCGGCCCGAGGTGCAGAAGACGGTCGGCTTCTTCGCCAACATGCTCGCCCTGCGCACGACGCTGGACCCCGACCGGCCGTTCACCGACCTGCTCCGCGCGACCCAGCGGACGGTGATGGACGCGGTGGTGCACCAGTCGGTGCCGTACCAGATGGTCCCCGTCCCGTCCCTGCGCGACTCCGGCGGCCGGGTCGACGACGTGGTGTTCCAGATGCTCCCGGACCGCCGCCCGGAATCCTGGAACCCCACCGACGTCGGCGCCGGCCTGCGCATCGACACCTTCCGCCCCAGCCAGGGCCTGAGCCGCTTCGGCCTGAACCTCACCGTCATCCCCCGAGCCACCGGCTTCGACGTCCGCCTCTCCTACACCCGCGACCGCTTCACCGACGCGTGGGCCGAGGACTTCGTCCGCCGCTACGTCGCCCTGGTACCGACCATCCTGGGTGTGTGAGTTGGCTGTGTTTATTGGCTCGGCTTCGCCTCGCGGCGGGATCGCCTTCAGCCGGTCTCTTCCCACCCGATCCCACTCGGCCCTGGGGGCCTCCTGGGATCGGGTGGGAAGAGACCGGCGCGATCCCGCGTGGGGGCTGGGTTTACCGCCCC
The DNA here is from genome assembly GCF_000374445.1 of Actinokineospora enzanensis DSM 44649. Lineage (GTDB taxonomy): Bacteria > Actinomycetota > Actinomycetes > Mycobacteriales > Pseudonocardiaceae > Actinokineospora > Actinokineospora enzanensis. The sequence continues at coordinate 513,255 of NZ_KB894403.1, forward strand.
GCGTGGGGGCTGGGTTTATCGCAGAACAGGCCCGGCGCCCTGTGGTGGGGGGCCGGGCCTGTCTGTGGTCTGGCTTGCCGTGCCGTTCGTGAAACCGGGTCAGGTCGCGGGGACCTCGCGAGGTTCTGCGATCACAGAGGCACCTCTGGAGGGGGTCAGTAGGACGTGGGAGGTCTTTTGTTGTTCGGGGGCGGAGCCGGGGGCGGCGCGTAGGGTCATTCGGCGTACCACTTCCGGGATGACCGCCTTCATCTCGATCATGGCGAACTGCGCGCCGAGGCAGTGCCGCCGACCGCCGCCGAAGGGGACGAACGCGCTCTTGGGCACGTCGTCGCCCAGGAATCGCTCCGGCCGGAACTCGTCCGGCGAGGCGAACGACTCCTCGCGGGAGTGCAGCAGCGGCACCGACGGCGCCACCCACCAGCCGGACGGGATGCGGTAGCCTGCGATCTCCAGGTCGCCGGACAGCGCGCGCGGCATGACCGGGACGATCGGCCGGGTGCGCATGGTCTCCTTGATCACCGCCTCCAGGTACGCCTCGTCACCCGTGGCGCACTCGTCCACCAGCTTCCGGTACACCTCGGGCTGGCGCACCAGCCGCTCGAACACCCACGCCATCGCGGCGGCGGTGGTCTCGTAGCCTGCCTCCAGGAGCGTCATCAGCGCGTCGCGCAGCTCCAGGTCGGTCATCGGGGTGCCGTCGTCGTCGGTGGCCCGCAGCAGCTGGGACATGATGTCCTTGCGCTGCTCGTTGTCCGGCTCGGCGCGGCGGCGGCGGATCTCGTCGTACAGCACGGCGTCGCAGTCCGCGCGGGCCTTGCTGAACTTGGCCGCCGCGCTGCCCGGGATGCGCCGGAAGATCGGCTCGATGCCCGCCCACGCGGAGCGGGACAGCACGAATGCCAGGGTCTCCATGGAGGAGGCCGAGGCGGTCAGCCGGGGCAGCATCTCGCGCAGCTGGGCGACCCGTTCGAGGTCCTTGATGCCGAACACCACGCGCAGCAGCACGTCCAGCGCGACGATCTGCATCTTGGGCCGCAGCGGGAACTCGACCCCGGTGTCCCAGGTGTCGATGGACTCGTTGGCGATCTCCCGGATCTGCTCCTGGTAGCTCTGCAGGTACCGGGTGTGGAACGCGGAGCCGATCATCTTGCGCTGGCGCAGCCACTCGTCCCCGTCGAGCACCAGGATGGAGTTGTCGCCGACCATGCGCTGCAGGAAGTCCTGCCTGGTCCGGCCCGCGTTGCCCACGCTGCGGTCGGTGGCGAACACCTGGCGCACCAGGTCCGGGTCGGCCACGTACACGATCGGCGGCATGCCGACCAGGGTGACCTTGAAGATGTCGCCGAACTCCGCGTGCGCCTTGGCCAGGAACTCGATCGGGCCGCGCACGAACTTGCCGGTCTGGGCGAAACGGGACCCCTTCGGGCCGGGCGGGAGCTGGCCGGTTTGTCGGGGCGGTGCGGAAGTCATGTCAGGGCATCCCCAATCCTCGTCACGGGTGGCATCCGCTGGGGCGCTGTCGTCCACCCGTCCACCCGGGACGGAGCGCCGCGTGGCCGCCCCGGCCAGGGTCGCCGCCGGGGTACGGCGTGCACAAGTGTTCCCGCCGGCCAACCGGGGAATCTCCCCGCTCGCCCACCCGCCGCCCTACCGTGGCCCGGTGACCCTCGCGATGTCCACGGCCGCAAACCTGCTGCGGATGCTGGCCGCCGGTGAACTGTCCAGCACGGAACTCCTGGAACACCACCTGGAACTCGTGCGCGCGCGTAACCCGGCGGTGAACGCCGTGGTCGCGCTGGACGAGACCCGCGCCCGCGCCGCCGCCCGCCGCGCCGACGACGCCCACGCCCGCGGCGAGTCCCTCGGCCCCCTGCACGGCCTCCCGATGACGGTGAAGGACGTGTTCGAGACCGCGGGCCTGGTCACCACCGCGGGCTCCGCCGACCTCGCCGCCCACGTGCCCGCCACCGACGCCGAGGCCGTCGCCCGGCTGCGGGCCGCGGGCGCGGTGATCTTCGGCAAGACCAACGTCCCCCCGTACGCGGGCGACCTGGAGACGGCCAGCGAGCCCTACGGCCTCACCCGCAACCCGTGGGACCCCACCCGAACCCCCGGCGGTTCCTCCGGCGGCTCGGCGGCAGCTCTCGCCGCGGGCCTGACCCCGCTGGAACTGGGCAGCGACATCGCGGGCTCCATCCGCCTCCCCAGCCACTTCTGCGGCGTCTACGGCCACCTGCCGACGTTCGGCGCCGTCCCGACGCGGGGCCACATCCCCGGCGCTCCCGGCAGCCTCGCGACGTCCCCGCTTGGCGTGGTCGGTCCGATGGGCCTGTCCCCGGGGGATCTGGCGCTGACCCTGTCGGTCCTGGTCGGCCGCGACCTCGCCTGCGTCCCCGGTGGCGCGCTTCCCCCGGCCGGTGACTGCCGTCTGAAGGGCCTGCGCATCGCCGTCTGGCTGGACAACCCGATCGTCCGGACGTCGCGTGAGGTGAAGGACGTGCTGCGCGGCCTGGTCGACCAGCTGTCGGACCTGGGCGCCATGATCGACCGCCGCCCACGCCCGCCGCGCCCGTTCTACGAGGCCTACGAGACGTATTTCGACCTGCTGCTGGGCGTGATGAGCAGCGACTTCCCCGAACCCACGTTCCGCAGACTGACCCGGATCGCCACAGCGGCCCGCCCCGACGACGACCGCCCCGTGGTCCGCCTCGCCCGCGCCGTCGCCCAGCCCTTCCGCCAGTGGCGCGCCGCCGAGGAACGCCGCGCCCGGATCGCCGCCGCCTGGGAGTCCCTGTTCGACGACATCGACCTGGTCCTGACCCCCGTCGCCCCGACGACCGCGCGACCGCACCAGACCGACGTGCCCCCGCTGGCCCGCGAACTGGTCATCGACGGCCGCCCGACGCCGTACTTCGGCCAGGTCGTCTGGGCCACCCTGGCCAGCTCGGCCCGCCTGCCCGCGACGGTGGTCCCGGTGGGGGCGAGCGGCGAAGGACTGCCGATCGGCGCCCAGTTGATCGGCCCCCGCTGGAGCGATCTCACCCTCCTCACCCTCGCCGACCGGATCACGGCGACGACCGGATCCCTGCGCCTCCCCACTCGCTGAACCACGAGACCGCGAACACCAAGATCCCACGTTCGCCCGGACACCCGCCGCAACGCAACCCCCGCCCACCCAGGGGGCGACCCCACTACCAATCTATGCGATCACGGCCGCTGTCAATGTCGCCCAGCCGTGCCCTGTGGACGGATCGCGATGGTTGTGGACAAGTCCGACCGGACTCGATGTCCACTGTGGACTCATAGATGCCCGCGTCCTGCCGGACCGACTGTCCGCACCGATCGCGCCGAGGCGGCGCGCGGATGTCCGGCTGCGGTACGGACGTACACCTGATCTCGCCGAACCTGGTGGACGCGCGGCCGGGTGGGCAGCACCGGCGAGGACGTGCCGCACTCGATCGCCTCACTGCCCCTCATCGGTCCCCGACCACCCGACCGGCAATCCCACCTGCACGACCCGGATCGAGTGACTCTCGTCCCGCTTCGCCCGACCGGGCCTCAAACACGCCCCGCCCCACCAGGGGGCGGGCCCAAAAACGACGCTACGCGATCATGGACGTTGTCAATATCCCCCGGTCGAGACCTGTGGATGAATGGCAGGGGATGTGGACAACCCAGACCTCAACCATTCCCCGCGTCCACCGCCGCCGACCAAGCCGCACTGGCCGCCGCCCGCGCGCTCGCATGGGCATCGCGGGTCAACACGCACCGCTCCCCCGCACCCGCATCACGCGCGCGCCCCAACCCCACCGCCGCCTCCACAGCCGCCACCAGTGCCACATCCACCGCGACGCGGTCATCGGCGCCGGCACGGAGCAGGGCAAGCGCGTCCGAGAGGAGCGACACCGCCTGGTCGACCGGATGGACCCGCACCCGCGCCACGCCGTTGACGTTCACCGTCTCCTCCGTTCGGGTCACCGTCATCGCCCCGCCGTGATCAGTTCGAACGTGCCCGCCGGTTCGTGCCGCACGGTGCCGTCGAGGTCCAGCTGGATCGGCACCGGCGAGTCGACCCACACCCGGTCCCGGGACACCTCCACCGTGATCGGCCCGTGCGGACTCGGCACCGCACCCCGCGCCCACGAGAGATCCCCGAGCCGAGGCGCCACCCGCACAGCGTCGAAACCGGGCAACGCGGGACTGACCCCGAGCACATACATCGGCAGGTCCCGGGTCGGCGTCGACGACCACCCGTGGCAACGCGAGCCGCCCGACCAGGTCTCCGGCCACGTGGTGGCCCCTTCGAACACAGCCCAGTCCCGGCAGAGCTCACCGACGCTCCCACCCAGCAACGCCACCGCGTCATGCACCACATACCGGAAGAACGGCTGAGCCTCCACAACCTCCGAGGCGACATCCCAATCCGGCGCGGGCGGCCCCATCGCCGCCATCAACGGCATCACCCCGAACGACCAGGCCCGACGAACCCGATCCCCCCGCTCAAGCAGGAACGACAGCACAGCGTCCCGACGCCCGAAAGGAACCAGCCCCCCAACCACCGCAGCAGCCGAAGCGTGGTCACTCATGGAAGGAGAACCCAGCCAGTCCCGGTAAGCACCACGGGACTCGTCCCAGAAAGCCGCATAGGCACCACACAACCGAGCATGGTGATCGCGCGCCCACCGAGCACGCCCCTCATCCCCCAACCACGAGGCCATCTCAGCGAAGTCCAGCAGCGCCCGCCCCCACAGCCCGTTGAGCACCGCCCCCGCCCCACGCCCCTGCACGCTCGCCCAGTCCAGCAGCACCCACCCGGTCACATCGGTCAACAACCCGTCACGCACATACCGCGCAAACCACCGCAGCAGGTTCTCGACGACCGGTAGCAGCGACGCGACGACCTCGCCGTCCCCCGTCCAGCGCCACAGGTTGTGCACGGACCGCACCCAGTGCAACGCCCAGTCCGGGATGTAGCTGGTGCCGTGGTGCTCGAAGTCGCACACCACCGCCATCGGCAGCATCCCGTCCGGCCGGGGCGCCGCCGCCAGCAACGGATAGGCCTTCGCCAGCGACCAGTCCGGGTTGGTCAGCAGGTCCACGGACTGGTGCACGACCGCGTCGCCGATCCACGCGCGCTGTTCCCGCGTCGGGCAGTCCACATACGCGTCCTGCGCCGTCAGATCCACCGTGCGCAGGCCGACCTCATAGATCCGGTTCAGAACCGGATCCGAACACTCGAAGAACGCCCCCGACGGTCGCGGCCGTAACCGCTCCCGCACCGCGATCCGTCGCAGTGACACCCGCCCGCGCCCGTGCACCACCACGACCGCGTACCGACCACCCGTCGGATCCGACGACTCGAACCGGTTCTCACCGTCACGGGTCACACAGCGCATCGCGAACTCGGACGCGCCCCCGTCCAGGGACTCGGCCATCCGCGCCGTCACCACCACCCCGGGTTCGGCGTCCACGCACAGTTCCACCGTCCCCGCGACCATCCGCCCCCAATCGGCGGTGAACACCACGGCCGCGTCCGAGTCGACCGAGACAGGCAACTCCACCGGATCACCCGCGACCGAGAACCCGACCGCCATGGTCAACTCCACCGGCCCCAGAGAGAGGTCAGCCGCAACCACTCTCCGACAGACGGACTCCGGCAGCTGATCACGCGCCGAGGAGACCCGACGATCCCCCTCGGGCAACGGCCCATACGGATCCGTCGGCGGCACAGACCGCCCGATCCCGCCAAGATGCAACGCCGTCAACACCCGAGCAGGCACCCACCCGGAATCGTCGAACCCGGCAGACGTCCACGCCGGATCCAGCAACCGACCGTCGAAGACCTCCGGCAGCACGCTCCCCACGCCACGCGGCCGCTGCGGTGTCCACGCCTCCGACACCTGGCACCGCCAGTCCCGGTCGGTGCCCAGCAGCCCGTCCGGCAACGCCAGCTCGGCCGCCAACACCCCGGCCCCATGGCTGAACGTCGGCGTCGCGGGCACCCACCACGCGTTCGGCAACCCATAGAAGCGGACCAGGACGGCGATGGCGTTGCGCCCCGTGCGCAACGCCCCCGCCACGTCCAGCACATCGTGGTGCAGCCGCCACGGATGCGTCCGCACCGGCCCGCGCCCTACCTCGACCCCGTTGACCCACACCACATACCGCGAGTCGGCGGCGATCCGCAGCAGGCACGACGCGGGCACCGGGCCGAGGTCGAACTCACGGCGGAACAGCACCCGCCGATCGTGCGCGTCCTCCGCCACGACCGGATGACCGGAGAACTCCCCGGTGCGCCGGATCCACGGCCGCGGACACCACACCCACCGACCCGTCCACGCCCCCTGGTCGTTCCCTGCCACTGTCCACCCTTTCTCCAGCACGGCGGAGGGAAGCGAACCCCCGAGGAGGGATCACATCATCCAGGGGTCCGGCACCGGCACGCCCAGCTGCGCGCGCCCGACGCGGGTCTCGTGGTACTCGGAGAAGTAGCCGTGATGGCTGCCCGCGTTGATGTCCCGCCAGCAGCGCTGCAACGGCGAGTGGTCGAACAGCGCGCTGCCGCCCGCCAGCCGGAACACCGAGTCCACGACCTCCACCCCGGCCCGGATCGCGTGCCCGGTGGCCAGCCGCACCGAGGCGCGGTCGTCGATGGTCATCTCGTCGCCCGCCAGCGTGCGGTCCCAGGCCTTGCCGAGCACGTCGTGCACGTAGGCCTGCGCGGCGCCCAGACGGCCTTCCGCGCGCGCCACGGTGATCTGCACGGACTGTTCCTCGGCCAGCGTCCGGCTGCCGCGCGACTTGTGCTCGGCCATCGCGACGAACTCGTCCAGCGCGCGGCGGGCGATGCCCAGCGGGAAGCCCGCGAACAACACACCCATCAGCGCGAAGAACGACCAGCGGAACACCGGGCCGTCCACCCTGGCCGGTTCGAAGATCGGGTTGGCGGTGTACTCGGGCGGCACGATGACGCCGTTCATCCGCACGTCGTTGCTGCCGGTGCCCTTGAGCCCGGCGACCGCCCAGGTGTCCATGACCTCCACGTCGGCCTTGGGCACGAACACCAGCCGCCAGTCCGGGCGGCCGGGCGGCACGATCGCGGGCTTGTCGCCGTCCTGCACCATGACGCCGTTGGCGAACCAGGAGGCGTTGCGACAGCCGGTGTTGAACGGCCAGCGCCCCTCCACCCGCAGCCCGCCGCCCGCCTCCGGGTAGGCCTTGCCCAGCGGGGCGAACACGGTGGCGATCGCGCGCGGCCGGTCGGCCAGGATCGACTTGGCGACCTCGGCCTCCAGCCAGGCCACGAAGAACGTGGAGTTCAGGCTCAGCACGGTGAACCCGGCCGAGCCGTCCGCCCTGGACAGCTCGGTGATGACGTCCACCACGGTGGACGGGTCCAGCTCCAGCCCGCCGTACTCGGCGGGCAGCAGCAGGTCGATCAGGCCCGCCGCGGACATCGTCTCCAGCAGGTCCTCGGGCAGGCAGCCGATCCGCTCCCCTTCCTGGGCGCGGTCGGCGACCGCTGGCGCGATCGCGCGCGCCGCGGCCAGGGCGTCCTCCCGGGTCGTCGGACGCTCGGCGGTCTGTGTCATGACATGCTCCTCACCACTGGGCGAATCCGGCCCGGCGTGGGCCAGTCTGCCAACTCGACGCCGTCCCCGACAGCGATCACACGTGCACGTTCCTGCCCACTGACGCAAATCCGGCCGCTGTGTCCACTACGGACTCCAGCAGCGCGTACCAGCGCGGCTCCAACGGGTCCGGCGGCGCCACGATGGCCAGGTCGATTCCCAGCCCCGCGAGCACGCGCAGCCGGGACACCGCGGTCTCGACGTCCGCCCGGCCCGCCAGCTCCAAGCGGCCGAAGCTGGTGCGGGTGATGTCGTCGAAGTCGCGGCCGACCTCGTCGCAGTACTTGCGGAGCAGGTCCAGCTTGAGCCGCACCAGGTCGGGACCGCCGTCCTCGAACAGGTTGCAGGCGTCCCCGTAGCGCGCGACCAGGCGCAGCACCCGGCGCTCGTGGGCGCCGCCGATGAGGATCGGCGGCGGCCGCACGGGCGGGGGCCGCAGCACCGGACCGTCCAACCGATAATGCTCGCCGTGGAAGGCCCCCATGTCGCCGCCCCACACCTGACGCGCCAACTGCAACGTCTCGGTGAGCCGGGCGAACCGTTCCGGCCACGGCGGCACGGGAATCCCGAAGGCGCGCTGCTCCTCCTCGTGCCACGGCGGGCCGATGCCCAGCCAGGCCCGGCCGCCGGACAACGCGTCCAGGGTGCTGACGATCTTCAGCAGCAGACCGGGATGCCGATAGGTGGCGCCGGTGGTCAGCGTGCCCAGCTCCAGCTTCTCGGTGACGGCGGCGAGGAAGCCGAGCGCGGTGTAGGACTCGGGCACGGGCTCGGTCGGGTCGCCGAAGGTCGGGATCTGCCAGAGATGGTCGTTGAGCCAGATACCCGCCGCACCCGCCTTCTCGGCGGCCCGGCCGATCCAGGCGAGTCGACGGCCGAGCCCGGCGTCGCCGCCGGGACCGTGGAAGGTCGGGATGAACACGCTGATCCGCACGGCTCCTCCGGTCAGATCCGCCGGAGCACGGACGCGGTGCCCTGGGCGCCGCCGCAGCACATGGTCACCAGCGCGAGCTCGCCGTCGACCCGTTCGAGCTCGTGCAGCGCCGTGGTGAGCAGGCGGGCACCCGTGGCACCCATGGGATGGCCGAGCGCGATGGCGCCGCCGTTGCCATTGACGCGTTCCGGGTCGACGTCCAGCCGCTGCGCCCAGGACAGCACGACCGACGCGAACGCCTCGTTGACCTCGATGACGTCCACATCGGACAGACCGAGACCGGCCCGGTCCAGGATCCGGCGGGTGGCGTCGACCGGGCCGTCCAGCAGGAAGTACGGGTCGGAGCCGGTGACGACCTGGTGGGCGAGCCGGGCGCGCGGGCGCAGGCCGTGGCGTTCGGCCGCCTCCGCCGACATCCACAGCACGGCCGCGGCACCGTCGGAGACCTGGGAGGTGGTCCCGGCGGTGTGCAGGCCGTCGCGGCGGGCGGGTCCCAGGGCGGCGAGGCCCTCGGGGGTGCTGTGGCGCAGGCCCTCGTCCACGGTGAAGTCCGGCGCCTCGGGCACGGTGACCACCTCGCGGTCGAACCGGCCGTCCTGCCAGGCCTTCGCGGCGCGCTGCTGGGAGAGCAGGCCGTAGGCGTCGAGGTCGGCGCGGGTGAGACCCTGGCGGGCGGCGATCCGCTCGGCGCCGCCGAACTGGAGGCCGGGCGGGTCGTCCCACGGGTAGTCGTCGGTCTGGTAGTCCTGCTTGCCGGTGATGTTCCGCCCCGGCGGGACCCGGCTCATCACCTCCACACCGCAGGCGATGCCGATGTCCAGCTGCCCGGCCGTGATCAGCGCGGACACCAGGTGGTTGGCCTGCTGGGCCGAGCCGCAGCTGACGTCGACCGTGGTGCAGCCGACGCGCGGGTCCATGCCGGTGGACAGCCAGGCGTTGCGGGTGACGTTGAGGCCCTGCTCGCCGGTCTGGGTGACACAGCCGCCGATGACCTGCCCGACCTCGCCCGGGTCGATGCCCGCGCGGTCGATCACCGCCCGCAGCGCCGCCCGCAGCACCTTCGCCGCGGGCAGGCCGGACAGGGCGCCGCCGCGACGGCCGATGGGCGTGCGGACGGCCTCGACGATCACCGCGTCGGTCACCGGGGCACCGCCCGCACCGGCAGGTCGGTCATGCCGCGCAGCACCAAACTGTGCGTCCGGGTCGGCTCGCCCGCGGGCTCGATGCGGCTGGTGCGGGCCAACAGCTCGGAGAGCACCGCGGTGACCTCGGCGACGGCGAGCCGGGCACCGAGACAGTAGTGCGGGCCCGCGCCGAAGCCGACATGCTCGTTGGGGCTGCGCTCGGGCACGAACAGGTCAGGCCGCGGGAACTTGCGCTCGTCGCGGTTGGCCGATCCCCAGACCACCAGGACGCGCGCGTCCGCGGGCAGGTCGCGCTCGCCCAACCGAACCGGGCCGGTGGTGCCGCGCCACAGCGCCTGCACGGGGGTGTCGTAGCGGATGGCCTCGTCGACCGCGCCGGGGATCAGCTCCGGATGCTCGCGCAGCCGCTGCTGGACGTCCGGGAAGCGGAGCAGGGCGCCCATCAGGTTGGTCAGCAGGTTCGTGGTGGTCTCGATGCCCGCGACCAGCAGGAAGGCGCAGAAGGCGAGCAGCTCGTGGGTGGACACGCCCGCCTCGCCCGCGCTGCCGATCGCGTCGAACAGCGTCGGCCGCTCCCCCGCGCCCGCGTTGCGGAGCTGGTTGCTGAAGTAGCGGAACATGTCCATGCCCCGGCCGACCCCGTCCGGCAGGCCGTCGACCTGGTCCAGGTCGGTCGTGATCACCGTCGACCAGCCGCGGAACCGCTCGTGCATGTGCTCGGGGACGCCGAGAAGCTCGGCCAGCACGGACACCGGGGCGGGCTCGGCCACGGTCGAGAAGAAGTCCGAGGTGCCGTCGGCGCGGTGGTCCAGCAACGCACCGACCCGGTCTCGCGCGATCTCGGCGATCCGCTGCTTGAGCGCGCCCACCGACCCCGGCGAGAACGCCTTGGCCACCGCCCGGCGGAACACCTGGTGCTCGGGCGGGTCGGTGGCGATCAGCACGCGCACCTTGGGCCCGCCGATGCGGTAGTTGACGCCGGTGGACGGGCCCTCCCGGCGCTCGAAGTCCGGGCTCATGCCGATCTTCGAGGAGAACGCGGCCGGGTCCCGGGCGACGCGGGTGGCGTCCTCGTAGCGGGTGACCATCCACATGTCGTAGTCGGGCAGGTAGGCGACCGGGTCCTCGTCGCGCAGCCGCCGGTAGGCCGGGTAGGGGTCGGCGAGGGTGGCCTGGTCGAGCGGGTCGAACAGCGGGTGCGCCCCGGCCCTGACCTGCTGCGCGGTCATCGCCCGCCCCCGAGGTCGTCGTGCGTGGCCGGGCGCGGGCCCGGGATCCCGTGGTCCCGGCGCAGGTCGGCCAGGGAGTGCTGGGCGAAGATCAGCCCGGCAGGCACGAACCAGCCGAAGATCGACACGATGCCCAGCCAGAAGCGCCGCGACGCGAGGTCGTCCGGACGGTGTCGCGGGCTCATCCACAGCCTCCGGCGGTGTCGGTGTCGTATGCCCCGGCGGGCACGGGCGGTCGCGGCTCGGCGGGCGGGTCGGCGCGGGCCAGCAGCGCCTCGGCGAAGGACTCGACGCGGTCGAGCCCCCAGTAGCGGTGCGGGCCGACGCGGAAGTACGGGATGCCGAAGATGTCGTCGTGGTAGGCGGCGACCAGGCAGCGGGTGGCCTCCGCGCGGATGTCCGGGTCGCCGGTGGCGTCGGCGATCGCGGCGGGCAGGCCGAGCCGCCCGGCGATGGCGCGGACGGCCTCGGGCACGCACACGTCCTCGCCGCGCTCCCAGCGGGCCGCGCACACCTCGTCGTAGAACTCGCGGCCGCGCCCCAGTCGCTGGGCGGCGAGCCAGGCCAGGTGCGGGACCTCCCACCACGGGTCGTCGTCGATCGGCCAGCGCATCGTCACGCCGAGCCGGGCGGCCTGGCGGCGGGTGTCCTGCAGGATGTAGAGGTGCTTGGCCTTGCTCATCTGCACGTAGTGGAACCCGGCATCCTGCTCGGCCAGCGCGGCGTCGGTCTGCGGGTCCGGGTCCCAGAACGGCACGAACCGCACCCGGTCGTCGAGGTCCGGGACCAGCTCGCGCAGCCGCAGCAGGCCCAGCCAGCTGAACGGGCTGCGGAAGGAGAAGTGGATCCGGGGCACCCGGGCCCCGGCCCGCCCCTCGTCGAGCGCTCTCACACCGTCCTCCTCGGGTCCGGTAGCACGGAACTGGCGAATCCGGTCACGGCCCGGCCGAACCGGGCGGGGTGGCGCACGTGCCCGAAGTGGTCGTGCTCGACCTCCAGCAGCACGGTGCAGCGCGGCAGCCGTCCGGTCAGGTCGTCGCGGTGCGCGGTGCCCAGCCCCGGGTCGCCGTCGCCGGTGACGACCAGGACCGGCACGTCGACCCGGGCCAGATCGAGGTGTCCGCTGGCGAGGTAGCTGTCGAAGCTGGCCAGGAACGCCACCGGCCCCAGGCGACCGCGCGCCCCGGCCACGACGGCGTCGACGATGTCGTTGTCGGTGGCCCGGCCACGCCGCCCCAGCCGCACCCGCACGCCGTCGCCGAGGTGCCGTTCGAACACCCGCTTCGACCGCTCGAACGTCCGCCAGGTCACCTCGGCCTCGGGCGAGCGGTGGAACGGGGCGAACAGGACTGCGCCCGCCGACGGGGGCCGTTCCGCGCGGGCGAGCACCTCCAGCACGGCGTTGGCGCCGAAGGAGTGTCCGATGAGGACATCGGGGGTGTCGGGCAGCGCGGCCAACCCGGCGGCCAACCAGTCCCCCGGCGTGCCCTCGCGACGCCAGCGGTAGTCGTTGCCCGCCCGCCACGGCAGGCACAACGCGCGCAGGTCCCAGTCCGACCCGAGCGCGACGGCCAGCGGTTCCCAGCTGCGCCAGTCGTCCTCCAGACCATGCACCAACACGGCCGACCGACCGGTACCGGTCGCGCCCGCCCCCACCGGGTACGCCCGGGACGCGGTGATCACGACCGGCTCCAGGCCCGGACGGCGGCGACGCCGAAGGCGCCCTCCGGCGTGCGGGCGACGAGCAACGAGACCGCGCCGTCGCGGGCCGGGTCCGCGCGGTGCTCGGACAGCAGGGCCGCCAGTTCGACCGCGCCGACGGCGGTCGGGCAGTCGCCCACCACCTCGTCCACGCGCAGCCTGCGAGGCGCACGGCCGTCCAGGGCGGCGACCGTGGCCTTGAACGCGTCGTCGTCGGTGCCGGAAGCGACAGTGGTGATCTCGCCCGCGGCCAGGCCCGCCCGGTCCAGCACACCCCGGATCGTGGCCCCCAGCGCCGTCGAGATGTCCGTGTCACGGGGGCAGAAACCCAGGCGCACGTCCAGCACCTCCGCGTCGCCGCGCGCCGCCGCAGCCCCGCGGACCACGAACGCGGCGCCGCCCTCGCCCGGGGCCACGTCCGCGCCGGAGAGCTGGGTCAGCCAGGCGGCGTGCGGGGTGAACTCGTCGATCGCGGCGGCGATCAACGTGTCCGCGCGTCCGCAGCGCAACAGGGTCCGGCAGTAGCGCAACACACTCAGGAAAGCCGTCCGCCCACCTGCCAACGTCGCGTTGACCCCGCGCAGCCCGTACCAGATCGCCGACTGGCCCGCCGCGCAGTTCATCACCGTCGTGGGGAACAGCGCCGGGTTCACCAGGTGCGGCGGGTCCTGGGTGAACGTCTCCACCGCGTAGTCCACAGAGGATCGAACGCTGCCCGCGGTCGTGCCGACCACGATTCCGGTCCGGTCCCGGATCTCCTCCGACACCGCCACGCCCGCGTCCGCCAGCGCCCGCCCGCAGGCGATCACCGTCAACGCCGTGCGCCGGTCGAAGAATGACGTCCCCTTGCGCCCCAGCTCGGCCCGCGTGCTGAACTCCGGCAGCGCATAGGCCAACGCCCCGGGCAGCTCGGCCTCGTACATCCCGGTCACGTCCACCGGACCGCCCGGCGTCGACAAGGCCGACACCAGCTCGTCCGGCGTGTTCCCGGCGGGCCCGACCAGACCCAGACCGCTGATCGACAACGCGCTCATACCGCCCCCAGCAACGAGATGGCGTTGTTGCCGCCGAAGGCGAACCCGTTGTTCTGCGCCACCCGCACCTTCGCCTCCCTGGCCCGGTTGGCCACCGGGTCCAGCCACGGCATGGCCGGGTCCGGGGTGGTCCAGTTGATCGTCGGCGGCAGGAAGCCGCGGGCGATCGCCAGCGCGGCCGCGATCAGGCCGAACGCGCTGGCCGCGCCCATGGTGTGGCCGAGCATCGACTTGATCGAGCTGACCGGCGGCACCCGACCGGCGAACGCCGCGTGCAGGGCCTCCGCCTCGGTCGCGTCGTTGGCCAGGGTCCCGGTGCCGTGCGCGCACACGTAGTCCACGTCCTCCGGGGTCAGCCCGGCGTCCGCCAACGCCAGCCGCATGCACGCGGCGATGGTCTCCGCGCGCGGGGCCACCATGTGGTGGGCGTCGCAGTTGAGCGCGTACCCCAGCACCCTGGCGTACGCGCGGGCGCCGCGCCGGGCCGCGTGCTCCTCCGACTCCAGCACCAGCATGGCCCCGCCCTCCGCGGTCACCATCCCGGTGCGGTCCCGGTCGAACGGCGCGCACTCCAGCTCGGCCACCGCGCCGAGCCGCACGAACCCCGCGTGCGCCCACCGGCACACCGAGTCGGCCCCGCCGGTGACGACGATGTCGGCGTCCCCGTGCGCGATGGCGTCGTAGGCGTAGCCGAGCGCGTAGTTGCTGGCCGAGCAGGCGGTGGCCAGGGTGACCGACTCGCCCGCGATGCCCAGCTCCTCGTTGACCGCGAACGACAGCCGCCCGGCGGGCAGCTGCTCGGCCAGCGCGGCGGGCACCGCGGCGAAGCCCTCCCCGGCCACCCGCCTGCCGAACTCCTCGATCACCTTGGACTCGCCGCTGGTCGTGCCCACGACCACGCTCGCGTCCCGCAAGTCCACCTCGGACAGACCGGCGTCGGCCACCGCCAGCCGGGCCGCCGCGGCGGCGAAGCAGGCCGACCGGCCCCACCGGTCCGCGTCCAGCACGCGCAGCAGCTCGCGCGGGCGGAACGCGGTCACCTCCCCGGCGCGGGTCCGGGGGAACCCGGTGGGGTCGAAGGCGGTGATGTCACCGACGCCGCTGCGCCCGGCCCGCAGCCCGGCCTCGAACGCGCGCACGCCGATGCCGATGCTGGAGACCGGTCCCAGGCCGGTGACCACGACGCGGCGCATGGCTCAGCCGTGCCAGCCCGCGTACGCCGCGGTGATCTCGTAGACGGCCTTCAGGTTCTGCATGCCCGCCAGCTCCTTCTGCGGGATCTGCACGCGGTAGCGCTTCTCGATGCGGGCGAGCATCTCGATCGCGCGCAGCGAGTCGGCCTCGTACTCCTCCTGGAAGTCGGCGGTGTCCGACAGCTCCTCGGGCTCCAGCTCCAGCACCTCGGCGACCAGCTCGCGCAGTTCCGCCAGGTGCTGCTCGGTGTCCGACATTGCGGTGTTCCTCTCCTTGGTGGGCCTGACTCGACGGGTCGGCGGGCCGCTCACAGGGCCATGCCGCCGTCCACCCGCAACACCTGGGCGGTGATGTAGGCGGCGGCGGGCGAGAGCAGGAACGCGACCACCCCGGCCACGTCCGCGGCGGTGCCGAAGCGGCGCAGCGGGATCGCGGCCAGCGCCTTGGTCCGCTGCTTGGCCGAGAGCGCCTCGGTCATGTCCGTCTCGGTGAATCCCGGGGCGACCACGTTGGCGCGCAGCCCGTACGGCGCCAGCTCCTTGGCCAGCGACTTGGTCAGGCCGATGATCCCGGCCTTGGCGGCCGAGTAGTTGGTCTGCCCGGCGTGTCCGTCCACCCCGGCGACCGAGGAGATGTTGACGATGTCGCCCGCGCGCCGCTTCAGGAAGCGGAAGCTCACCGCGCGGCTGATCGTCCAGGTGGCGGTCAGGTTGGTGTCCAGCACGGCGCGGAAGTCCGCCGGGTCCATCAGCACGGCGGGCGCGTCCCGGGTGATGCCCGCGTTGTTCACCAGCGCGGTCAGCGGGCCCAGCTCGGCCTCGGCGGCCTCGATGAACGCCTCCACCGCGTCGGCGTCGGTGACGTCGCAGGGGCGCAGGAAGGCGGACACGCCGTGCGCGCGGATGTCGCGTTCGGTCTGCTCGGCCGCGTCGCCGCGGGCCCGGTAGCAGCCGGAGACGTGGTAGCCGCGGGCCGCCAGCTCCAGCGCGACGGCCCGGCCGATACCCCGGGAGACGCCGGTGATCAGCGCGTGCCCGGTCACCTGGCCACCTCCACCGCGGTCACTGTCCTGGGAGTCGCTGTCCTGGGAGTCGCTGTCCTGGCAAGCACGGTCTGGCAGGTCACGACGGAGAACCCGCTGCGCAGCCGTACACCATCGTCCGCGCGCAGGCCGACCTCGTCCGCCAGCCCCGCGAGGGCCCCGGCGTCGCGTTGTCTGCCCGCGAACAGGGTGAGCATCTTCAGGTCCATGGCCGCGCCGACCACGTCGGCCGGTCCGGCGGGCAGCTCCTCCACGACCAGCACCCGACCGCCCGGCGCGCACGCACGGGCACAGCCGCCCAGGATCGCCCGCGCGGTCGTGTCGTCCCAGTCGTGCAGGATGTCGAAAAGCAGGTAGACGTCGCCGCCTTCGGGCACGCCGTCGAGGAAACTGCCGCCCACCACGGAGAACCGGTCGGACAGCCCCGCCTCGGCAGCCGCCGCGCGGGCTCGCTCGGCCGGTCCGGGCAGGTCCACGAGCGTGCCGCGCAGGTGCGGGTGGGCGGTGAGCAGCGCGATCAACGTGCTGCCGTTGCCACCGCCGACGTCCACCACGTGCGTGGCGTCGGCCCAGCCGGGCTCGGCGACCAGGTCGGTGATCACGCGGGTGGACTTGCCCGCCATGAGCGAGTCGAAGGTCTGCTGACGGCCCGGCCGCTCGGCCAGGTCGTCCCAGAAGGAGTGCCCGAACACCGCCGGGAAGCCGGGTTCACCGGTGCGCACGGCGTGCAGCAGGCCGCCCAGGGCCAGGTCCATCCGGCCGCCCGGGCCGTCCAGGTCCAGCCAGGTGCGCAGGCTCGCCGGGTGCGCGTCGGACAGCATCCGCCCGGCCGGGGTCACCGCGAAGGTGCCCGGCTCGGGTTCGCGGTAGACGTTGAGCAGCACGAGGTAGCGCAGCAGCCTGCCGAGCGCGTCCGGGTCGGCGCCCGCGGCACGGGCCAGCTCCGGCAGCCGGTCGTACCCGGCGGCGATGTGGTCGGACAGTCGCAGGGTCGCGGCCACCCGCAGGGCGAACGGCGGCAGCATCTCCAGCATCGCGGAGACCTGCGCGCGGCGGGGCTGGGTGGACACCCCTCACCCGCCCGAGGTGTAGAGCACGCCCTCGGACCAGACCCGGGTGACCCCGCCCCAGCGCATGGCCGACCCCGCGTCCGGGAAGAACCCGCGGCCGGGGTGGTTGGCGCTGGTGTTGCAGAGCACCGGAACGCCGCTGAGCCTGGCGTACTCGGTGAGCAGCTCGTAGGCGACCGGATGGTCCGGGCCCACGGTCTGCAGCCGGGCGCTGCCGTCGGTGTGCACGATCGCGGGCACCCGGTCGGCCCAGCCGGGCCGGATGTGGTGCTCGAAGAGCATGTGCGGGTCGGGGGTGCCCGGGGCGAACACCTCGGCGGCGCGGTCCACCAGGCAGATCGGGGCCACCGGCCGGTAGTGCTCGCGGCCCTTGATGTCGTTGAGCCGGTCGCGCATGGCGGCCGTGGTGGCCGGGGCGATGATGCTGCGGTGCCCCAGCGCGCGCGGGCCCAGCTCGGCACGGCCGCTGACGACCACCACCGGCTCGCCGTCGGTGTGCAGGAGGCGGGCCAGCTCCGCGAGGTCGCACGGGCGGCCGGACCAGCCGGGCGCGGCGGAGGAGGCGACCACGTCCGGGCCGGAGAACACCGACCACTCCAGGCCGACCTCGCCGGTGCGGCGGAACCGTTCCGCACACGCGGTGCCGATCGCCGAACCGGCGTCGTTGGGGAACGGCGGCACCCACACATCCGAGAAGTGGCCGGAGGCGCGCAGGCCGGAGTTCCACTTGATGTTGAGCGCGCAGCCGCCGGACAGGCACAGCGGCTCGCCGTCGGCGAAGTACCGCGCGCCCGGCCCGTTCGCCAGGCCCTCCCGCAGCACCCGGAACAGGTACTCCTGGAAAGAGGCGATGAGCGCCGCGTCGGACAGGCCCAGCCCGGCGACCTTGGCGATCACCCGGTGGCTCCAGACGAACGCGCCGGTGATGCCCACCGGCCCCATCGCCGCGGAGACCTCGACCATCGCCGCGATCGCCCGCTCGTCCGGGTGGTCCAGCGCGGCGTAGGCCATGGCCTTGCCGGAGACCGGCAGCAGCGCCTCCAGCTGGGCGAAGTCGCCCAGGCCGCCCAGCTCGCGGCGCCGCTCGGCGGGCACCCGGAACGGGTCGAACTGCGCGGCGAACACCGGGTACAGGGCGCCGACCATGGGGACGACGACGCCCAGCGACATCAGGGTCCCCGCGCCGGGGTCGATGCGGTACAGGGTGGCGGGCATGCCACCGTCCCACACCAGGACCAGGGCGGGTGCCCGGCGCAGCGCGTGCGGGCTGGTGGAGTAGCTCGCGAAGGCGTGACCGGTGGCGTGCGGGTAGCTGTGGTACTCGAACGTCTTGCCGCCCAACGGGAAACCGCTCCCGGCGAACGCGCCGAGCGCGGGCAGCGGCTCCTCCGGCGTGCCGATCACGGCGTAGCCCGCGAGGTCGACCATCCGCTCGCCCTGCTCGTCCACGATCCGCGCACCGGCCAGGCCGTCGGTGGACTGCACCCAGCCGTCGACGCTGACCGCGTCCAGGTCGCCGACGTCCACGCCGTGCCGGTCGAGCTGGTCGACCACGTCGGCCAGCTCCGGCAGCGCGGCGTGCCGCCGTCGGTTGTCGATCTTCTCGGCCTCCACGGAGAACACCAGCCGGTCGCCGTCGAGCACGGCGACCGCGCCGTCGTGGGTCAGCTTCAGACCGCAGATCACGCCTGCACCGGCCATCGCCGGTCCACCTCCTAGAGCCAGCCCGCGGGCGTGGATCGGTCGGCCGCCTACTGCCCGGACACCGCGACGGACTCGTCCGCGCCGAGCTGGCGGATGACGTAGTCCTCGATGTCCCGGGCGGTCTTGATGTTCTGCACGCTCTCCTCGTCGATGGGCGGCAGGTCGAACTCGTCCTCCAACGCGAACGCCAGCTCCAGCAGCGCCAGCGAGTGGTATTCGAGGTCCTCCACCAACAGAACGTCCTCTTCGGACGCCCCCTTCTCGGGATTGGGGGCCAGTTCCAGCACGATTCCCCGGATTCGGGTCCTGGTTTCCTGCTCGTCTGCTTCGGGCACGGGACGAGACTAGCCCGGCGCCGTCGTGGGCGGGAAGCGTTCGCGCACAACGGGAACGGCGCCAGGCGTGCGCACCTCAGCCGTGCTCGCGCGTGTAGAGCACGCCCTCGGACCACACGTACCGGGACCGGTTCCAGTCCATCGCGGACCCGGGGTCGGGGAAGAAGCCGCGGCCCGGGTGGTTGGCGCTGGTGTTGCAGAGCACGGGAATGCCGCTGCGCGCGTGATAGGCCGTCAGCAGCTCGTGCAGGGCCGCGTTGTCCGGCCCGACGGTCTGGAGCCGGGCGCTGCCGTCCACATGCACCACGGCCGGGACGCGTTCCACCCAGCCGCCGCGCACATCGTGGTCGAAGAGCATGTACGGGTCGCGGGTGCCGGGGTCGAAGACCTCGGGGGCGTGCTGTTCCAGGCAGACCGGTGCCACCGGGCGGTATCCCTCGCGGCCCTTCATCTCGTTGAGCAGGTCGCGGGTCGCCGCCGAGGTGGCGGTGGCGATGATGCTGCGGTGCCCCAGGGCGCGCGGGCCGACCTCGGCGCGGCCGGTGAGGAACACGACCGGTTCCTGCCGTTCGTGCAGCAGGGTCGCCAGCTCCGGCAGCGAGCACGGCTCGCCGCGCCAGCCCGCCGGGATCCGGCCGTCCCAGCGGATGTCCGGTCCGGCGAACTCCGACCAGTCCAGGGCCATCCGACCGGTGGTGCGGACCATCTCCGCGCAGGCCGTGCCGATCGCCGAGCCCGCGTCGTTGGGGAACGGCGGCACCCACACCGCCTCCGCCAGGCCGGAGTCGCGCAGACCCGAGTTCCACTTGATGTTGAGACCGCAGCCGCCGGACACGCACAGCGGCAGTCCGCGCAGGTCGGGGAACCGGTCGAGCATCCGGTCCAGGCCCGTCGCCAGCTCCCGCAGCAGGTACTCCTGGAACGAGGCCAGCACCTCCGCGTCGGTGGGCGCGCCGGACGCCACCTGGTCCAGGACCAGCCTGCTCCACTGGAACGCGCGCATCGCGGTGTCGACCCGACCGTCCATCCGGGACGTGGTGGCGGCCATGGCGTCGATCACCGCCTCGATCGGCTTGCCCAGCCCGGCGTAGGCCATCGCCTTGCCGGACACCGGGAACAGCGCCTCCATGCCGAACCGGCGGTCCGGGTCGTCGCTGGTGCGGTCCACCCGGAACGGGTCGAAGTGCGCGGCGAAGATCGGGTACAGCCCGCCCGCGAACTCCGTCACCCGGCCCAGGCCGCGCACCGCCGCTTCCCCCGGCTCCACCAGGGACAGGAACGGCGGCATCCCGCCGTCCCACACCAGCACCAGCGCCCGCCTGCCCTGCTCGGCGAACGGGCTGGTGCAGTAGGCGGCGAACAGGTGCCCGGATGCGTGCGTGTACCCCGAGAACCGGGCTGGGCCGCCGAAGCCGGGCAGGTCCGCGTGTCTGACCGCGACCGGCCCCGGATGGTCGGTCACCGGGTCCTCGTAGTCGGCCACGTCCAGGTCGGTGCTCGCCCCGGCCTCGTCGACCAGGCGCACGTAGGACGCGCCGTCGTAGGTCTTGTTCCACCCGTCCACCGCGACCGAGGTCAACGCGGCCGGGTCCACCCCGTTGACACCGAGCTCCGCGGTGATGTCCGCGATCCGGTGCAGGTCGGCGTGCCGGGGCCGGTTCTCCAGCTTCTCGGTCTCGGTGGAGAACAGCAGCCTGCCGTCCTCGACGACCGCCACCGCGCCGTCGTGGGTGAGCTTCAGCCCGCAGATCAACGACTTTCCGGGCACCTGAGTCCTCCTCCGCCCGCCCGTTCAACCGAGCGTTCCGCTCAGTTGCCCACGCCCCGAGGGCATGTCGCAGGCATCGTCGCGAGAACGCGGGTGCCCTCACAAGGCGCGGGATTGCCTGCGCGGCAGTGCTTCGGGCAGCGTGTGCGCCCAGGGTCGACCGTCTCCGGCCGAGGAGTGTCCGTGCCAGACAGCAACGCAGGCGTCGCGGCGGTGTCGCCGGTGTCCGGTTCCGCCGCGCTGCTGTCGTGGGTGGACGACCCGCGACCGGACATCGCGGTGCGCTTCGCCGACGGCGCCGACGACTGGCGCCCGGTCCCCTACCCCGAGCTGGCCGCGGGTGTGCGCCGCACGGCCGCGGGGCTGCGCGCGGCCGGGGTCGGCACGGACGACGTCGTGGTGATCGTGGCGCCGACCGGGGCCCGGTTCATCGAGCTGCTGTTCGGCACCATGCTGGCGGGCGCGGTCCCGTGCCCGGCCGCGCCGCCCGGCTTCGGCCAGGACCTGACCGGCTACGGCGTCCACCTGCGACAGATCGTCGCGCAGGCGCGGCCGCGGTTGGTCGCCACCGTGCCGGGGTTCGTCGACACGCTCCGGGACATCGTCGACGACACGCCCGTGGTGCCGGACGACCGCCTCCTCGCCGACGACCCGGGACGGTTGGACCTGCCGCGCGCCGAGCTGGCGCTGTTGCAGTTCACCTCGGGTTCATCCGGGAAGGCGCGCGGTGTCCGCGTGCCCGCGTCCGCCCTGGCCGCCAATGTGGACATCATCCGGGACTGGCTGGGCATGCGGCCGGACGACCCGACGGCGTCGTGGCTGCCGATGCACCACGACATGGGCCTGATCGGCTGCCTGGTCACGCCGGTGACCACCCAGACCGACCTGTGGCTGCTGTCCCCGCAGCAGTTCATCCGCTCCCCCCTGCGCTACCTGCGCTGCTTCGGCGAGCTGGGGGCGCGGTTGACCGCGATGCCCACGTTCGGCCTGGAGCACGTCGTCCGGCGCGTCCGGCCCGCGCAGTTGGCCGGGATGGACTTCTCGGCGTGGCGGGCGGTGATCGTCGGCGCGGAGCGGGTCGCGGCGGACACCCTGACGCGGTTCCACGAGCTGCTCGCACCGTTCGGACTCGACCGGCGCAGCCTGCTGCCCGCCTACGGCCTGGCCGAGGGGACCCTGGCGGTGACCGGGCTGCCGCTGGCCGAGCCGTGGACGTCGCTGCCGGTGGACGCGAGCGCGGTGCGGCTGGGCGCCCCGGCCCCGATCGACCCGGAGCACGGGTCCGCGTTGGTGGCGTCCGGTCGCCCGCTCGGGCCGGTGGGCGTGACCATCGTCGACGGGGACGGCGCGCCACTGCCGGAGGGGCACGTCGGCGAGATCGCCGTGACGGGCCCGTCCGTGGCCGACGGCTACCACCACGCGGGCGCGTCCGGGAACGCCATGGTGACCAGCTTCGCGGGCGGCTCGCTGCGCACCGGCGACGCCGGGTTCCTGCACGACGGCGGCCTCTACGTGCTGGGCAGGCTCGGCGACAGTCTCAAGCTGCGCGGCCGCGTCCTGCTCGCCGAGGACGTCGAGGCCGCGCTGGAGACCGCCGGCCTGCCCCGGCACCGGCACACCGTCCTGCTCGGCCTGCGCGGCGA
This sequence comes from Actinokineospora enzanensis DSM 44649, assembly GCF_000374445.1. GTDB lineage: Bacteria > Actinomycetota > Actinomycetes > Mycobacteriales > Pseudonocardiaceae > Actinokineospora > Actinokineospora enzanensis. The sequence continues at coordinate 535,688 of NZ_KB894403.1, forward strand.
CCGCCCGACCGCGGTGATCGTCGCCGAGCACACCGACCCGGCGCGGCTGGACGAGACCGTCGCGGTGGTCGACCGGGTGACCGAGGGCGCCGACGTCGTGCTGGTCGCGGCCGGGGTGGGCACGATCCCGCGGACCACGAGCGGCAAACCGAAGCGGCACACGCTGTGGACTATGTTCCTCGCCGGTGAGCTGGACACCCAGCCGCGGAACCGATGAGAGGGACGAGCATGCCTTTCGACGCAGTGGTGCTTGGCTCGGGCGTGGCCGGGCTGAGCACGGCCATCCGCCTGGCCGAGGCGGGCGCGACCGTGCTGATCCGCACCGCGGCCGAGCCCGCGGAGACCACCTCCGCGCTGGCCTCCGCCATGATCGGCCCGAACCTCTACCCGCCGGGCGACGAGCAGCGCGACTGGGCGGACGAGACCCTGCGCGTGCTCACCTCGTCCGACTTCCCCGGTGTGGTCGAGCGCACGGGCCTGTTGGTGGCCCGCCCGGCGAACGCGACACCGCCGTTCGTGGAACGCACCCCCGGGTACGCGCCGTGCGCCGAGCTGCCTGCGGGCTTCGGCACCGGCTTCCACGTGCGGCTGCCCATCGTGGACATGCCCGTCTACCTGGCGGGCCTGCGACAGCGCTTCCTCGACCTGGGCGGCAAGGTGGAGCTGAACCCGGTCGGCAGCCTGGCCGAGGCGGCCGGGCTGGCGCCCCGGGTGGCCAACTGCACCGGCCTGGCCGCGGCGTCCCTTGTGGACGATCCGGAGCTGCGCCCGGTGCGCGGCCCCAAGATCGTGGTCGAGAACCCGGGCCTGGACACGTTCTTCCTGGAGGCCCCGATCGGCGCGGTCTGGGCGGCCATCCTGCCGCACGGCGACCACGTCGTACTCGGCGGCACGTCCAGCGACAGCGCCGACACCACCCCGGACCCGGCCGAGGAGGCCGAGATCCTGCGCCGCTGCGCCGAGGTCGAACCGCGGCTGGCGGGGGCGCGGGTGCTGGAGCACAAGGTCGGGCTGCGGCCCGGCAGGCCCCGGCCGCGGGTCGAGGCCGAGCGGGTCGGCGGCGCCCTGGTGGCGCACAACTACGGACACGCGGGCAACGGCGTGATGTTCTCGTGGGGCTGCGCGGCCGCGGCCGCCGCGTTGCTCGCGGACTGACCACAGGCGGGGCGAAGCGGTGCCGCGCCGCGAGGAGATCGGAACTCTTGGCCATGAACGATTCCCTGGCACACGGCGCCGAGGCCGCCGCCCTCTACGACGCGGCGGCGGCCCAAGCACGCGACCTGGACACCACCCAGGCCCGCGCCGCCCTGCTCGACCCGCAGGGCAGGCACAAGTGGCCCCGCCACCGGGTCAACGAGGTCGAGCTGGAGTGGCGGCGCTGGCGCATCCGCCACCACCTCGGCCTCCCCGACGCTCCCCCGTCCTCGATCACCCTGTTCGAACGCCTCTGCGTGGAGTCGGGCACCCCGGCCGCCGACGTGTCCCCACTGGCCGACGGCGGCCCCCTGGTCGGCATGTCCTACGACGAGATGTTCCCCCAGGGCCCCCTCATCGTCCGCGCGGTCAAGTCCCGCGTCGTCCGCAAACCCACCGACCACGACCAGGACGACGACTACCTGGACCTGCTCGCCCGCTCCGAACGCAGGCGCGCGGACTACCTGTCGATGCTGACCACGGCGGACCCGTGGTGGCACATCCCGGACCTGGTGTCGGCCGCCACCGCCAAACGCTGCGCGGCGGACGTCTCGGTCCTGATGGACGCCCCACGCGGCGAGGCCTACGCGGGTGGGCCGCAACCGGGCTGGGACGTGGAACATGACGCGCTGGTCAGCGACTCGCGCAACATGTACCTGGGGGCCGGACCGACATTGATCGACGTGCACGAGGACCAGGCCCTGGTGGACCTGGTGAGCGCCAAGATGGGCCGCCCGATGCACCCGACGCGGTGCACGTACCTGAACTACCGGGCCGGGGACTACCTGGGCGTACACACCGACCAGCCGACGTGCGAGGTCTCCCTGCTGTTCACGATCGACGGCGCGCCGGGACCGATGCGGTCCTATCTGGACGAGACCGACGAGGCACCGGTGTGGTTGGACCGGTGGGTGCGGACGGAGGGCAACTTCCCGGATGGTGGCCGCGACTTCGTGTATGAACCCCGGGAGGGCCTGGTGTTGACCGGGCGCGCGGTGCCGCATGCCCGGTTGCCGCAGACGGAGCCGACGATCATCGGCGCCCTGTTCTACAGCGGCCTGACCTGATCGCCGTGGTTCGGGGGCGGCCGACCCGTCCCCGAACCACTCAACGCGATGCCCTGGGGTGCTCGGTCCACCAGGAGATCAGTCCAGGGTCGTGGTCCCGCTTCCTCGCCTCGCGGAGACGCACGTCCAGCTCGGCGGCGAGTTCCTTGAGGAACCGCACGGTGTCGTCCGCGCTGAGCGCGGCGGTCTGGATGTCCTGGATGGTATCGAGATGCTCCGCGACGAGGGCGGGATCGTCCCGGTAGAGCACGGCGTCATCGAGATCGAAACACGCGACGCGGGTGTCATCGGCGAGGGCGACCACCCGATACGGGACGGCGATATCCATGACCGCGTCGGGAACCATGCGGATCGTCACCTGCGGCTTGCCTGCGTCCCGGATGAGCCGCCGAATCTGCTTGGCGGTGGTCTCCAGATCCCGCGCGGTACGGATGAACGCGACCTCACCGATCAGGTGAGTGAACGTCGGTGTCGTCCGGTGTCTCCGTGCGAACCGGAAGTCGCGGCGCCGATGGACCCGAACGCGCAGTTCCGGCGGGATATCCATCGGCGAGTAGGTGATCACGCCACATGCCTCGGCCGCCAACTCCCGCCACACGACATCGGCGACGTGCACCCGCCCCAACCACAGGCGTTCACGGCAGGTCCACTCGTTGCGCTCGACCTGTCGTTTGAGGGTGAGCAGCATGGCGTGCTCGCGATCGGAGGTCACACCGCACTGCCGAAGAAGCCGCAACGTGTCCTCGTCGGTGAGCAGTTGATCGCCCCTCAGCCGCCGCCACAGCGTGGTCGTGCTGATACCGAGATCGGTGGCGAGGTCGGCCTGGGTGTAACCCGCGGTCTCCGCCAGGTCTTTCAACAACGCGGCGAACACGCGCCTGCCGATGGTGAGCTTCCTCTGCGACAACAGTGAATCCTTCTGAATCGTGCGCAGGCTCGTCCTATGGATCGTCATGGCGTCCACAGCCCGGACGAGCCGATGACAAGCCGCGGAGCAAGGCGGGCGTCGGGCGCCGGGAGGTCGATCAGGCAATCGACAACCTCGACCAGGCCGCCCTCGCGGCCCCAGACGATGTCTCCCGCACCGGTGCAGCGCACGGCCGCGACGTCGGTGAGATATCGGACAAAGACGAAGTCGACCCAGTTCCCAGGCCAGATCCGATAACCGTGCACCTGCGACACATGACCATCGTCCCCGGTGGCCTGGAACGTCCAGCCCGCATCCCGCAGATCGATCAGACGTTGCAACTCCGGGAATGCAGCCACAGCGAGCACGTCAGGCGAGGTCATGACCTTCCCGTCAGCCTGCCCGAGTGAGACCGCAGGCGGCGCCTCGCCGAAGCCGTTCGAGAGCCTCGGCGATCCCGGCCACACTTTCTTCGTGGCTGAGCGCGGCCGCGCGGGCATCCTGGATGTCCTGGGCAATACTGTCGAGTTCTTCTCCCCGGTGCAGCCACAGGATGCTCCGGCGGACGTGGGTCACCGCGAATGTGGTGTGCGGAGTTCGAGTCACGGTGACGGCCTGGCCAAGGCTCTCGCCGCGCTCGGTCGGCGTCAGACGCAGGTCGATGCGCGGATGAGCAGCGAGCCTGAGCAAGTGATCGAGCTGGGCAGCGAAGCCACCGGCGTCCTTAGTCGGCGGGACCAGCGCGGCCGTACCGAGAAAGACGGTGATGTCCACGTCCGACTTGCCGAGGACAGGCCGTTGACGCTCGCGCAGCGCGGCCACATGAGCGACCGCCTGATCCGCGGGCACCTCCCCCGCCCACGCGATGCCTGCGGCAACCTCGCGGGTACGCAACAACGGCGGCACACACCGGGGCGCCAGTTCGGTGATATGGGTGGCGACCGCGGTCAACGCCAGGTAGGCGTCGCGCTGGATGTGCTGTTCCTCGTCGGTGGTGGCAATCCAACACGGGTGATCGAGGTCAGTGCACAACCGCATCACCCGACGAAACCCGCCCCGGTCCACCCCCAACACGGCCAAGACGTGCGTCGCCTGCTGCGGCGTGATCACCCGCTCACCGGTCTCCCACCGACACACGGTCGGCGCGTCCTTGTCGACCCGATCGGCAAGCTCACGCAACGACACCTTCCTCTCCAGACGAAGCCGCCGGAGCGTCAACCCGACAGCGACAGCACGAGGAGGGCGAACATCTTTCTTGCTTTGAATCATGCAGGTCGTCTCTCTGGCTCTTGGGCTTGGTAGGCAATGCCGCCCGCGGGAGTCATCGCCTCCAGGGCAGGCGTCTGTCATTGACTTTCCTGCTGCCCCTCGGTCCGAACCAGAACAGCCCTGCCTCGTTCTGGTCACGGAAACTATGCACAGACAGCCATGAGCAGGCAAAACGCACTTGCTGGGCTGTGTGGGACACTGAGCGTCATAGCATCACCACGGCCGCTGCTCGCCCGGCTGCGTAAAGCGTCCGGCTACACCCAAGAAGGCTTGGCCGAGGCCTTGCACGTGGACCGTATGACTGTCTATCGCTGGGAAGCGGGACAACATCAACCCCAGCCCTATCTCTGGCCCAAGCTGGCAGCGCTACTGCACACCAGCCGCACGGAACTGACGGCCATCTTCAACGACAGTGTGCCCGTGATCTCCACTCCATCCACACCGAGCCAACCTGCCGCTGAGACCTGGCGGGCTCCGGCGGGCCGCTTCGACCACGACACCCTGACTCACCTGCGTCAACAGCTCGGCCAATACATGAACGCCGACGGCAATGCGGGGCCGACCGCCGTTTTACCCAATGTCCTCGCGCTGCTTCAAGCCGTCGAACACTACGCCCCGGACGTCACTCCAGGCGTCCGCCAGGAACTACTGACCTACGGCGCCCAATGCGCCGAGTTCGCTGGCTGGCTCTGTCGGGACAGCAAGCGTCTGTCACAAGCCGTGTACTGGTACGACCGGGCCATGGAATGGGCCCAGGAAACCGGCGACTTCGGCATGCAGGGGTACATGCTGCTGAAGAAGTCCCAGATGGCCTATGACGGCCGGGACGCCGCTCGAGTGGCGGCCCTGGCAAAGGCCGCCCAGTACAGCCCTTGGACCCTGCCCGCAAAGGTCTGAGCCGAAGTCACCCAGCAGGAAGCCCTCGGGCTAGCCATGACGGGAGAACCACTCGATGACGTACGTCGCAAACTCGATGACGCCCAGGCTATTCTTGCCCAGGACATCGCGGCCGAGACGACGGTACCGAACGCCTACTTCGACGCGGGTACCCTGCTGTTGCGCAATGCCAGCACCCTCACCGAGGCAGGCCGCCCGGCCGAGGCCGCGGCCATCTTCGGCACGGTGCTCGACACATCGGCGCTCTCCCGACGCGACCTGGCCTACTTCCGGGCTCGACGCGCCGCCGCCCTGGCGCTTGGCGGCGAACCGGACGAAGCCGCGACGGTCGGCCTGCTCTCCATCTCGGACGCTCAGGTGATGCGCACCGAACGGACCGTCGCCGTGCTCCACGATCTGTCGGCAGGCCTGACCCCCTGGAGCGGCAGACCCATGGTCCGCCTTCTCCGGGACGCGCTCCGACAAGCAGCCGGGTCTACTCGGTCAACCACTGGCTGACCGTGGCGATGACCGAGGCTTGCCAGGCTTGGCTACGCGGGTCGCGGTACTCCGGGTCGTCATGAACCGCGAAGCCGTGCTGCGCTCCCTCGATCTCCACCAGACGGTGCGCCACCTGGAGCCGGGCAGCCGCGGCCCGGGTCGTGGCAATGTCCACCAAGGTGTCTTCAGTGCCGTGAACCAGCAGTGTGGGTGTCTGGACGCGACCGACCGCCTCGTGCGGTCGCAGCCAGAAGACCTCATTCAGAATGGCCCGCCCATGCCGCAACCCCGGCTTGAAGTCGATATATCCCGTGTCGGCCAATCGCGCGGCCACCGACTCGTCCAGATAATCGTCAGTCCAGTAGTCCCTACTGTCGATCGTGCGCCTCTTGTAATCGAACTGAGGATTGAGAAGCACCAGCCGATGCAGCTCCTCGGGTCGCTCAGCGGCGTAATAGCCACAAATGCCACCAGCGAAACTGGTGCCCAACAAACCAGCCTGCACCTCGCCAGTTCGTTCTCGCATGTCGGCCAAGGCGACTCGGATGTCATTGAGAATGGCAGCCAACGTCAGATCTTCTTGTCGCCCCTCACTCTCACCATGCCCTCGCAGATCAAAACGCAGAGAGGCGATACCCGCCTGCGCCACACCAGCGGCCAGACGAGTGAAGAACCCACCCTCGTCACGGGTCACGCCGCCGCCATGCACCATGACCAGACTCCCGCCCAGCCGTACAACCGACCGGTCCGGAGTGACCAGGGTCGCCGCCAAGTGTAGGCCATCGAGGGTGCGAACTCGGACGCTTTCGCTGGTAAATGACATGGCAGGCTCCCTGAAGGTAGGCACCCACAGTATATGGGACGAGCACAAGGCAGCGTAATGACTCTCTATTCTCCCGGCCATTCCCTCGCTTCATACACGAGAATGATGCGACCTATCGGGCGCCGATACCCGACAACCTTGCCGTCCCCTGCTGGTCGCGCCGGTGGCGTGAAGCACGGGGCCCCACCGGTTGTCCACAACCACGCGAACCATCCCCGCCCCACACCGTCCCTTGACACGTCTTGCCCACGTCCCGGCCCGGGGATATAACAGTGATCATGGCCGACGCGCGGACCATCGCCCACCGCATGTACGCGACCTTCGTGGTCGCATGCGCAACCTTCGTCCACTCACAAGGACGGGAACACCGCGCGGCGGGACATCTCAGGACGTCTCATGCTAGTCTCGAATGTCCCCTAAACGTCATCGATCAGAGGGCGCATGACCAACGAGCGATTGAGAACGCCCTGCTCCACAACGGCTTCGGAGCCGAAGCGATCCCGGCCAAGGCGCGCAACACGCTCGCGTTCTTTCGGCCACTCGCGAAAGCGTCGGGGATTCATATTCGCGTACACGGGACGGTTTTGCACAATAGCATCTACCGGTTCGATGATGACATGCTCGTGAACACTCACGTCTACGGTTTCGTCGCCGGACACGCGCCATTGGTACATATTCGTCGACTGTCGGATGGCGACCTGTTCGAGACATACTCGGAGAGCTTTGACAGAGTGTGGGAAACAGCGCAAGACCCGACGTGGTAGAGGACCCGACATGGCCCGGACCGACTATTACCAAGACCCGGATGCTCCAACGCCGAACAGTCTCGTTGTCGCCGTCAGCGTCTACGTGACCAATGAGTCCGGCGAGATCCTACTGATTCGACGGGTCGACAACGACCTGTATTCAATCCCCGGTGGCGGCCAAGAGCCGGGCGAGACACTCAGTCAAACGGCAGTTCGTGAAACGAAAGAAGAGACGGGGATCGACATTCGGGTAACCGGGCTGGTCGGCCTCTACAGCGATCCTGCGCACATCATCGCATACACCGACGGAGAGGTTCGTCAGGAGTTCTCGATTTGCTTCCGCGCTGTCGCTACGGGTGGTCGACTTGAGACAAGTTCAGAGAGCAAAGAAGTCGGCTGGAGCACGCCGGGCGACATAGAACAGCTCACGATGCACCACCATCCGCCTGCGCATCGCGCGCGCTCGTGAGAACAACCCCGATCCCTATTTCACCTGAGCCTGTCGGTGGCGGCCTCCCTCGGCGCCCGACTGGCCGAGTTCAGCAAGGTCCCCACCGTCACCGGCGAGCACTCACCGCAGGGGAGGTCCGACCATGACCGAGCACCCTCACGTACTGCTCAGCGTGGCCACCAGCATCGACGGCCACATCGACGACGCCACACCCGAGCGTCTGCTGCTGTCCAACAAGGCCGACTTCGACCGCGTCGACGAGGTCCGCGCCAGTGTCGACGCCATCCTGATCGGCGCTGAGACGGTACGCCGCGACAACCCCCGCCTGATCGTCAACAGCGAACAGCGCCGCGCTCGACGTCGGGAACGCGGAGAACCGGAGTATCCGCTCAAGGTCACGATCACCGCGAGCGGCAACCTCGGTCCCGACCTGAAGTTCTGGCACCACGGCGGCCGCAAACTCGCCTACACCACCGACGCCGGGCGCACCCGGCTACGTGAGCAACTGAACGCGCTGCCCGACGTCGAGATCGTCTCCCTCGGACCGGACATCGACCTCTCCGCCCTGCTCGACGACCTCGCCACCCACGGTGTGCGGCGCCTCATGGTCGAGGGCGGCCAGCACGTACACACCGCGTTCCTGTCGGCCGGACTCGTCGACGAGATCCACCTCGCCATCGCCCCCTTGGTGGTCGGCCACAGGGACGCGCCCCGTTTCCTCGGCCCAGCCGACTACCCCGGCGGCCCGACCCGCAGAATGAGACTGGCCGACACCCGCACCGTCGGCGACGTCGTCCTCCTGCGCTACCTCCCTAAACAAGAAAGCACCGAATGAGCCACCACGACGACGTGCACTGGATGGGCGAAGCCATCACCCTCGCCCACCGCTGCCCGCTCACCGACCACGCCTACGCCGTCGGCGCGATCATCGTCGGCTCCGACGGCACCGAACTGGCTCGGGGCTACTCCCGCGACACCGACCCCCACGTCCACGCCGAGGAATCCGCATTGGCCAAACTCCCGGCAGATCACCCCGACCTGGCCACGGCAACCCTCTACAGCACCCTCGAACCCTGCTCCCAGCGACGATCCCGCCCCCGCACGTGCACCCAACTCATCCTCGACACCGGAATCTCCCGAGTCGTCTACGCCTGGCGCGAACCCCCTCTCCTCGCCGACTGTCACGGCCACGAACAACTCGCCGAAGCAGGCGTCACCGTCATCGAGCTCACCGAACTCGCCGACCAGGCCCGCCGGCCCAACCGACACCTCTTCGACAACCCGTAGACACGCCTGACCTCCGTGCCGTTGCTGCACCCGACTGCGGCGGGTACATGGCCCCGTGGACAACGTGCCCATCCCCACCAGTCGTCCACAGCCGCGCTGCCCCTCTTGCCCCGTCTCCCGTCAAGGACTAGCGCGAACCATCCACGCAGCACCATCCCAGGCCGCGAGACAGACAAGCCGGTGGCCGGACCCCAGAGCCTCAACCGACTCATCGAACGAACCGGACCTGCGGGTACCCAGCCGAGGGCCGCTGGAGCAGCCGACTGTCGAGTCGACGCAGATGCAGGTCGAAGAAGGCTCGCACATAGTCGCGTTGGGCGTGGATGGCGCGGTCCGGTTCAAGAGTGCCGATTGCCTGCGTCACCTGCTCGGGCGTCAAGCCCAGGATCGGCGCAGCCTGCGGTAGCAGCGTTTCCAGGTCGGTGAACGAGATGTGCGTGGACCCGGCAAGCGCCAGTTCACGCTTCCACCCGTACTGGCTCGCCCAGAACTGATCCCAGCTGGGATCCTCCGACCCCACCCCAGGATCGCTGCCGAAGAGCAGGAAGGGACGCCCGGTGCCCGCCGTCACCGGCGGCAGGAGGCTCCCGTCCAGATTGACGCCCGCGCGCACCCGCCGGTCGGCACGCATGGTCGCGGCGGTCGCGGCGCCACCGAGGGAATGCCCGAACATGCCGACGCAGGACAGGTCGAACGCGCCGGACAGGGGACGTCGTCCGGCGTTGAGCGCGGCGAGCTGGTCCAGCACGAACCGGATGTCCGCCGTGCGCACCGCCAGGGCCTTGGCGATCAGGGCATCGTCGATGTCGCCGGTGATGGCGAAGGTCTCCACCCGGCCGTCGGGGAACTCGACCTGGTCGGCGTCGTAGGTGTGGTCGATGGCCACCACCAGGTAGCCGTGACTGGCCAGTTCCTCGATCAGGACCGTGCCGAGACTCCGGTCGCTGCGCAGGCCCGGCGAGTACAGCACGACCGGCCTCCCGCACCGGCTCCAGTCCACCGGCGTGTCCGATCGGGCGTGCGTGGTCGGCAGCAGCAACGCGCCGGGCGGGATGCCTTGTGCCTGTTCGAAGAGCGCGGCGGCGCCGGGCGACATCCACGGTGCGTACGGGTGGCCAGGCGTGGCGAGCGTCGGATACCAGAGCTGGATCATCAGCTCCCGCGTCGGGCGGGACGCCTGCCAGGGATCGACCCGTGTCCGGTCGATCAGGTGGAGCGAGACCGTACCGAGGGGATACGGGCCGGTCGGCGCGGGCAGGGTGAGCCGCGGCGGAGTCGGCGTGCGGCGGGACCGGGCGGACGCGGCGGTGGCCAACGGGACGGTGATGATCGCCGATGCCGCGGCGGTTGCCAGCAGCGATCGGCGGCTCAGGAGTCTCGACATGGTCGAAATGTAAAGCTGACCTGACATGGAGTCAAGAACACTTGACTCCATGGAAAGTCAGGCTTACATTCTCCGCATGGCAGAGGTGCGGAAAGATCAAGCGACGCGGGCCGCCCGCCGCGCCGTGCTCATCGACGGCATTCCGGTGAGCACGCTGGGCGTCGTCGCTCTGGCGCTGGGCAGCAACCCCGATCCGAGCGCCGCGCAGAAGACCTGGTGGATCGCGACGACCATCGCGTTCACCCTCGCGGTGGCCTGGACACTGCTGCGGGCGTTCCGGCGCGGGGACGAATACCTGCGCAAGATCCAACTGGAGAGCATGGCCATCGCGTTCGCCGCCGTCCTCGTCGGACTGCAGGTGGCCACGCTGCTCGACGCCGCGGGCATCATCCAGCTCCACCAGCTCGCACAACTGATCCTGATCGGCGGCGTGGTCATCTGGCTGACGATCGCGGACCTGCGCACCCGCTTCACCCGCTGAAGGGGGACGCACCCGTGCAGAACCGGCTACGCGAACTCCGCGCGGCCCGCCGGTGGAGCCAGGCCGACCTCGCCGACCGGTGCGGGGTCTCCCGGCAGGCCATCAACGCCATCGAGACCGAGCGCCACGATCCCAGCCTGCCCCTGGCCTTCACCATCGCGGACGTCTTCGACCTGACCATCGAGGAGATCTTCCGTCCCGACCGGACCGACAACCCTGCCTGACACCGATTCCGCCCAACGGATATCCCGGTCCGTTGTCGTACAGACGACCAACGGGGACGAACCGGGTAGTGCGCAGCGCTCAGCCCCGAGGCGTCAGATACCCCCGGGAAAACGCGGTCGCGACGGCCGCCGCCCGGTCGCTCACCCCGAGCTTCGCGTACACATGCAGCAGATGCGTCTTCACCGTCGCCTCACTGATGAACAGCTGCTGCGCCGCCTCCCGATTGGTCGACCCCCGCGCCACCAGCTCCAACACCTCGATCTCGCGCTGCGACAACGGCTCCGACGCGGGCTGCCGCATCTGCCCCATCAACCGCGTCGCAACCGCAGGCGACAACACGGCCTGCCCCTGGGCAGCAGCCTCCACCGCCCGGAACAGCTCATCCCGAGGCGCGTCCTTCAGCAGATATCCCGTAGCACCAGCCTCGATCGCGGGAAGCACGTCGCTGTCCGTGTCATACGTCGTCAACACCAGCACCCGCGCGGGCACGCCCCGCCGCGCCAGTTCCCTGATCGCCGTGACCCCGTCCGTGCGCGGCATGCGCAGGTCCATCAGGATCACGTCCGGCCGCAGCCGCTCCCCCGCCGCGATCGCCTCGGCGCCGTCGCCCGCCTCGCCGAGGACCTCGAAGCGGGGGTCGGCGCTGAACATGCCGCGCAGGCCGTCGCGCACCACCGGGTGGTCGTCGACGATCAGCAGGCGGATCACTCCACACCCCCGGCCGGGATCGCCGGGACGCTCGCCGAGATGGCCGTGCCGCCGCCCGGTTCGGACTCGATCACCAACCGGCCCGCCAGGCGCTGCACCCGCTGGCGCATGCCCGCGAGGCCGAAGCCGCCGTTGGTGGAGCCGTTGGCGCGTTTCGCCGCCGGGTCGAAGCCCACCCCGTCGTCCCGGACGTCGAGTGTCACCAGATCCTCCATGTAGGACAGGGTCAGGCCGACCCGGCCCGCCCGCGCGTGCTTGGCCACGTTGGTCAACGCCTCCTGGGCCGTGCGCAACAGCGCCACCTCGACGTCGGCGTGCATGGGGCGGGCGTCGCCGGTGGTGGTGAGCACCGCATCGATGCGGTGCACCTCCGACCAGCGGCGGGTCACCTCGCTGATCGCCTCCGGCAGCCGGGCCTCGGCGAGCACCACCGGCTCCACCGCGTGCACCGTGCGCCGGGCCTCGGCGAGGCTCTCCCTGGCCAGGTTCATCGCGTTGGTCACGTGCCGGTGCCACGTCGCGGGCTCGGCGCGGGTCTGCTCGGCGGCCTGGAGCTGGGCGAGGATGCCCGCCAGGCCCTGGGCGAGGGTGTCGTGGATCTCCCGCGCCATCCGCTGCCGCTCGTCGAGCACCCCGGCCTCGCGGGCCTGGACCAGCAGCTGGGCGTGCAGGCCCGCGTTCTCCTCCAGCGCCGCCTCCAGCTTGGCGTTGGTCTCGCGCAGCTCCACCAGCGCCACCTTCTGCCTGCGGTTGCGCTGGTCGGCCATGTCGGTGAAGTAGGACAGCGACCCGGCCAGCACCATGGTGACCGAGCCGAGCGCCACCCACGCCCACCAGTTGTCCCCATCGATCTTCCCGCCCATGTAGGAGGCGGCCGCGATCATCGCCGTCACCGCCACCCCCGCGTACGGCCAGCGGCCCGGCAGGTAGTGGAACGCGTGCGCGTAGCCGATGACGGTGAAGAACCCGAACCAGGGCGCGACCAGTACCAGCGTCGCCGCCAGCGACATCAGACCCACGTAGTACACGGCCATGACCGGGCGGTTGCCGTGCCACTGCGGGTGCAGGGTGTGGAACCACAGCACCCAGAGCCCGGCGGCGAGGGTGAGGCCGAGCACCAGCGGTATGTTCACCTCGACGTTCCAGATCACCTGGATCACGGTGATGAGCGCGCTGACCGCGAGCAGGAAGTACGGGAGAACCTTCACGACCGCGCTCTCGCGGCGCTCCCACCGGTCGAACTCCGCCCGCAGCTCGGCCTCGATGCCCACTCGTCACTCCCAGCGGAAGTACCGCGCGGCCAGACCGCCTGCCACGATCGTCCACCCCAGCATGACGGCCACGTGCAGCAACTGCGGCCACTGACCGGCGAGGGCGTCCTGCAATGATTGCACGCCCGCGCCGAGCGGGGTGAAGTCGCTGATCCGGCGCAGCAGGTCCGGCATCGACGCGCGCGGCGCCCACAGACCGGCGAAGAACAGGATCGGGAAGAACAGGATCGTCCCGATCGCGCCCGCGCCCTTGCCGCTCGGTGCCAGCGACGCCACCAGCAGGCCGATCGCGAACATCGCCAACGCGGCCAGCACGTACGCCACGAGATAGCCGACCGGCTGACCCGGCAACCGCACGTCGAACGCCAGCCTGCCGATGGCCAGCACGACCAGCATGGTGAACACGGACAGCGCGGTGGCCATCAGCAACTGCGCGCCGAGCAGCACGACCGGTTTGACCGGTGTGGTGCGCATTCGACGCAATATCCCCTTTTCCCGGTAGGTGGCGAACTGCTGGGGCAGCCCGTTGATCGCGAACATGGCGATGGCCATGGCGATGACGATCGGCGCGTATAAGTCGATCACGCGCAGTCCGCCGAGGGTGGGGTCGGGCTGCCGCATGGACGGGATCGAGCCGAGGATGACGAGCAGGATCGGCGGGAACGCGAGCGAGAAGAACACACTCACCGGCTCGCGGAAGAACAGCGTGGTCTCGGTCTTGGTAAGACGGGCGAGAGCGGACATGACGGTCTCCTCAGGAGTCGATGGGGCGGCCGGTGAGCGCGACGAACGCGTCGTCCAGCGTGGTCTGTTCCAGCCGCAGGTCGGCCGCGACGACCTGATGGCGGGCGAGAACGGTGGTGACCGCGAGCAACAGGTCCCCACTGCCGGTCACGACAAGCTGGCTGCCCGCGCGTTCGACCGAGCGCACCTCGGGCAACGCCAACAGCACGGCGTGGTCCAGCGGCGCGGACGGCCGGAACCGGATCCGCTGCCGACCGTCCACCTTCGACACCAGCCCGGCGGGCGTGTCGATCGCGACGACCCGCCCCGCGTCGATCACCGCCAGCCGGTCGCAGAGCCGCTCGGCCTCCTCCATGAAGTGCGTGACCAGCAGGATCGTCACGCCCCGGGCCCGCACCCCCTCGATCAGATCCCACGTGTCCCGTCGGGCCTGCGGGTCCAGCCCGGTGGTCAGCTCGTCGAGCACGGCCACGCGCGGGTCGCCGACCAGCGCCAGGGCAATCGACAGCCGCTGCTTCTGGCCGCCGGACAGCCTGCGGAACTGCGTGTCGAGCTTGTCGGTGAGACTCAGCGTCTCGATCAGCTCGTGCCAGTCGGCTGGGCGGCGGTAGAAGGAGCTGTAGAGCTCCATGGCCTCGCGCACCTTGAGCTTCTCGGGCAGCTCACTCTCCTGCAGCTGCGCGCCGAGCAACTCGCGAAGCTCTCCGTTGTCGCGTCGCGGGTCGATGCCGCAGACACTGACACTGCCGCCGTCACGGGCGCGCAGACCTTCGACGCACTCGACGGTGGTGGTCTTGCCCGCCCCGTTGGGGCCCAGGATGCCGAAGATCTCGCCCGGCTCGACGGAGAAGCTCACCCCGTCCACGGCGGTGTGCTCGCCATACCGCTTGACGAGCCCGTCTACCTCGATGATTCCCATACGAGAAGCCTGCCGCCCACCCCGGCTCCCCCGAATCGACCGCGCGGCCAGGCCTGACGACGACCACAGTGGACCCGGCCATCAACCGATCGGTTGATCCCCAGCTCAACCGCCCACCGATCCGGACCTCGGTCCACACCGGTATTGGGCATCGCATGCCCGCCCATCACGAGCCACGACGCCCTGCCGACCGCCTCGACACCACCTGCACAGACCCCGCCCAGTCACGCCGCCAAGATCGACAGCCCGCCAGCACACCCCGCCCACCCAGGGGTTTTGGGTCCCTACTCAAGGCTAGGCGAAGTCGATCACTGTCAATAGCCCTCGCCGAGACCTGTGGACGGACAAGAGGGGATGTGGACAACTCCGGGGCTCAGCGGGGGCGGCGGACGACCCGGGGGGCGGTGTAGCCGTGGAGGCCCTCGGTGCCGCCCTCCACGCCCAGGCCGCTGTGTTTCAGACCGGCGTAGGGCTGATCGGGGCCGAGCTCCGCGTGGCCGTTCACCCACACCGTGCCCGCCTCCAGCCTCCCGGCGATCTCGTGGGCGCGGTCGATGTCGGCGCCCCACACCGAAGCACCCAGGCCATAGGAAGTCGAGTTGGCGGCGGCGATCGCCTCGTCGAGGTCGGTGTACGGGAGGACAGGCAGGACCGGACCGAACTGCTCCTCGTCCACCACCACCATCCCCGCCCGCACATCCGCCAACACCGTCGGCGCGTGGAAACGGCCTGCCCCATCGAGGCGGCGGCCCCCGGCAGCCACCCGCGCACCTGCGGCGACAGCCGAGGAGACCAAGTCGGCGACGCGGTCGAGCTGCTCGGGTGTGGTGACCGGCCCCAACTCCGTCCCCTTCACCCGGCCATCCCCCACACGCACCGACTCGGCCCGCGCGGCCAGCGCTGCCACCATCGCCGCATACCGGTCGGCGGGCACGTACAGCCGCTTGACCGCCATGCACGCCTGGCCGTTGTTGGCGAACGCCTCCCAGAACATCGTGTCCGCGATCGCCGCCGGGTCGACGTCGTCGAGCACGATCGCCGGGTCGTTGCCGCCCAGTTCCAGTGTGGCCGACCTCAGACCAGCCCCCGCCGCCGCAGCGACGTGTCTGCCCGCGGAAACCGAGCCGGTGAAGCTGACGTGCGAGGTCGCCTCGTGGGCGACCAGGGCCGCGCCCAGCTCATCGGGTCCATTCAGGACAGTCAACACCCCCGGCGGCAACACCTCGCGCAGAATCGCGCCCAGGAGCAATGTCGCGAGCGGCGTGTGCGGCGAGGGCTTCACCACCACCGCGTTGCCCGCACGCAACGCCGGGGCGATCTTGGCAGCGGCGATCGCGACGGGGAAGTTCCACGGTGTCACGGCCGCGACTACGCCGTGTGGACGTCGGGTCAGCTCGACGCGGGCCCGTCTGCCGTCGCCGAGCTGCTCCATCGGCAGCTCCATGCCCGCGTGCGCCCGCAGCACGGCGGCCGCCGAGTAGGCCTCGCCGATGGCCATGGCGATCGGCTTGCCCTGCTCGGCGGTCACCAACGCGCCCAGACGGGCCGACATCGATGCGACCGCCTTGCCCGCCGCCAGCAACGCCGCGCGGATCGCCGCATCGTCGCGCGCCCACGCGGGTTGCGCGGTCACCGCCGCCGCCATCGCCTCGTCCAGCAGGGCCGCGTCGCACACCGGGGCGTGCGCGATGATCCCGCCCGTCGCCGGGTCGTCTACCGCCAGTGTCTCGGCCGTGGCGACCGCCCGGCCCGCGACCGTCATCGTGACGTCGGTGTCCGGCAGCGAGATCACGGTCATGTCTCCCCCTCGGCTCACATCGCGCCTTCGTCACGCGCCTGCAGGATGTTCCGGAACGCAGGCCGGAAACCGAGCACGTCGCGCGCCTTCGAGATGTCCAGCGCGCAGGACGACAGCACGGCTCCCGGCAGGTCGGGCAGGCCTTCGGCGGCGGATCCCGGCCCACCGGCCGGGATGTCGAAGTCCGCGGCGACGGACCGCAGCTCGGCCGCCGTGGTCGGGCCGTCGTCGCCGAGGTTGAACGTGCCGCGCACCGGTTCGTCCGCGCCGAGAGCGGTGAGCACACCCTGCCGCACATCCGCGTGGTGCACGAAATGCAGCCGATCGTCCGGATCCGCGGACTCGGCCCAGTGCAGCGCCTCCGCCAGGTGTGGATCCCGCTCCCCATAGGTGAACGCGACTCGCAGAACGCATGCCGCCAGGTCACTGTCCGCATAGCCGGACAACGCGCGCTCGGCGCCCAGCTTCGCTGCGGGGAAGCTCGCCGACGGCGCGGCCAACACCGGCGCGTCCTCCGCGAGCACCCGACCCGGGTCCGGTTCGTACACGAGATAACTGCTCATCGACACGAACCGCCGCACCCCGGCCGCCAGTGCGGCGGCGGCGAGCTTGCCGGTCGCGATCTCGTTGAGCTCGTCGGCCCCCGCCGCGTCCACGCCCTGGAACGCCGACGCGATGTGCACCACCGCGTCCATGCCCTCCACCGCCGCCCGGCACACCGCGTCGTCGCCGAGGTCGCCCATCACGATCCGGCCACCGGGTACGGGCGGCGGCCCCGGCTCCGGCGTCCAGACCAGCATGCGCAACGTCGCGCCGAGCTTGCTCAGCAACGGCACGAACCGGGCGCCTACCCGGCCGGTCGCGCCGGTGAGCAGGATCCGGGCGGGCACGCGGTCGACCCGGGGCTGCTGTCGCACGGTCACGGACACACTCCTCATGCGTCGTCGCGGAGCACGGGCTTTCCCGTGGCCGCCAGTCGTTCGAGCAGTTCGATACCGCGCTCCACCGGCGGCATGGCGTGCAGTTCCGCTTGCAGCCGGGCAGCGTTGCGGCGGTAGAGGTCGTCGTCCAGCACGGCGCGCACGGACTCGCGCAGCCGCGTCGCGGTCGCCTCGGCCTCACTCAGCCTGATCGCCACGCCCGCCGCCGCAAGGCGATGCGCGTGGTAGGGCTGGTCGACGGCGACGGGTACGACGACCATCGGCACACCGTGCCGCAGCGCGCCGACCGTGGTCAGGTAGCCGGAGTGCTGCACGAGCACGTCGGTGCGCGACAGGATCTCCTCCTGCGGCACGTAGTCGACCACACGCACGTTCGGCGCGTCGATACCGACCGCGTCGACGTCCACCCCGGACCCGACGGTCATCACCACGTCCACGTCCTCGTCCCGCAGCCCGTCGGCCAGCGCGCGGAACAGGTGCGGGAACTCGTTGAACGCCGTGCCCATGGTCATGTAGACGAGCGGCCTGGTCCGGGGCGCGGTCAGCCAGTCCGGCACCGCCGCCGGGACCTGGTAGAGCGGCGGCATCACCAGGTGGTCGACGTCGCCGGACCGGTCGCCGCCGAACCAGGCCAGCGGGTTGTCCGACAGCGGCTGCATGCTGGGGATATAGGAGTCCAGGTAGAGATACGGATACAGGCGGTGCATCCCCGGGTCGGGGTCCAGGCCCAGCCGCGTCCGCGCCGCCGTCCACGCACCGGACATCACCTCGGCCGTCACCGCGCGCGGCAGCCGGGGCAGCTGGCCGAGCGCGGCGAACGGCACGCCCGCGCTGTCGGCGGCCAACGGCCCGGCCCACTCCAGCGACTCGTGCAGCACCACATCGGCGTCCCGCTCGCGGACCGTCTCGACGATGCCGGGGATGAGCGCGGCCGTGGCGACGGCCATCAGCCGCAGCCTGCGCCGCTGGTCGTCGAACTGGTCGGTGCGCGGCCCCTCGGCCAGCCAGTCCGGCCCCAGCTCCACCACCTCCAGCCCGGACCGGCGCACCCACGGCGCCAGGCCGCGCCCGGTGGCGACGACGACATCGTGGCCCGCGTCCCGGGCGGCGATCGCCAGCGGCGCCACGGCGTGGAAGTGCCCGGTGGCGGGTTGGCAGGTGACGACTACTTTCATCGTGGGCGCGACCTCCGCAGAATCGGGGATGCCCGTGCTGGTCAGGATTCTCGTGCACGGGCGGTGCGCGACAACACCTTCCCGAGGGAGCACCGATGCCCGAGACCCGAGCCGCCGTCGACTTCTTCGCCACGGCGGCGGGCGCCGAGTACGTCGCCGACCCGTACCCCTGGCTGCGCGAGCTGCGCGCCGCAGGCCCCGTCGTGCCCACCGAGGCGGGCTTCTGGCTGGTGCCGCGATACCGCGATGTCGTGGCAGGATTGCGGGACCCGCGCCTGTCCTGCGAGCTCGGCCGCCTGCCCGCCTACGCGGACTACTTCCAGGCACGCGGCATCGACGACCGCTTCCCGCCGCCGCTCAACGCCCTCGACGCCCCGGACCACACCCGGCTGCGCGCGGCGATGAGCAAGGAGTTCGTGCCACAGGCGGTGGACCGGATGATCCCGACGATCGATCGGGCCGCCCGGTCGGTGGTGGACTCGCTGCCGGACGAGGGCGAGATCGACCTGGTGTCGACGGTGTCCTACCCGGTCCCGATCGCCATCATCGGCGCGCTGTTCGACCTCCCGGACGAGGACCTGCCGACCCTGGCCCGCTGGTCCCGCGCGTTCGGTTCGGCCTCGGACCCCGATGTGCTGCTCGGCCCCGCCCAGGTGACCGCCGCCGCCGACGCGACCCGGGAGGCGGGCGAGTACTTCGGTCGGCTGGTGGGTCGTCGGCGCCGGGGTGGGGACGACCTGTTGGCGCGGTGGCTGGCGGGGAGTCGTGCGGAGCGGACGTTGACGGTGGCGGAGACGCTGGTCAACGGGGTGTTCCTGCTGATGGTGGGGCACCACAACACGGTGAGTCTGATCAGCAACGGGATGTTGGCGCTGCTGCGTGCTCCCAGGCAGCTGGATCGTCTTCGGTCGGATCCGTCGTTGATGGACTCGGCTGTGCATGAACTGCTTCGCTATGACAGTCCGGTGCAGACGGCTACCCGAGCGACGGTCGAACCGTATGAAGTGGATGGAGTGGTGATCCCGTCCGGCCATCCGATCCTGTTCCTCCTGGGCTCGGCCAACCGGGACGAGACCACGTTCCCGTCTCCCGACCGGCTCGACCTCGCGCGGCCCGATGCCAACCGCAACCTCGGTTTCGGGCGCGGGGCGCATGCTTGTGTCGGGGGGTATATGGCGAGGTTGGAGACGGCGGCGACGTTGCGTGCGTTGTTGGCGCGTTATCGCACGATCGAGATCGCGGGCGAGCCTGTGCGGCAGATCCCCAGCATGAGCCTGCGCGGCCTCGCCGCCTTCCCGATCCGCGTGGCCCGATAGCCGGAGTGGTCACGGACGAGCCGTACCCGCCTGCCCGTCCGTGATCACTCTTCATCGACCGCGATGCCGGCGTGCCGTTCCGGCCCTCCCGACACGCCGGCGCGTCAGACCGTCCAGACCGGCCCTGGCAGCGACTTCGACCCGCGCTCCAGGCTCAACGAACCACCACGGCGCGCACCCCTGCCCCAGCACGCCCCACGTCATGATCCACAAGGCCGCACCGGCCATACCCCGCCCACCCCTGGGGTTTTCGAGCCCTTGTGCAGCCTATGCGTTGTGGATCGTCGTCAATAGGCACGGCGACAGCCTGTGGATGAATCCGCAGGTATGTGGACAGCCCGACCTTCCGCGCCCCATCTGACCCTCGCAGGCCGCCGCCGCGCCCAGCGCAAGATCGACAATCGGCCGCGCGGCACGCCCCGCCCGCCCCAGGGGTTTTGGGTCCCTACTCAAGGCTAGGCGAAGTCGATCACTGTCAATAGCCCTCGCCGAGACCTGTGGACGGACAAGAGGGGATGTGGACAACTCCAAGGCAGGGGCATCAGTCCAGGTGGGGGCGGGTGCTGTACTCCGCGACCAGCTCGGACAGCAGTGCTCGTGCCGGGCCACCGGGGCGTTCGTCCACCAGATCGCCCACGACGGCGGCGACTGTGCCTGCCAGGGTGGTGATCTCGGTGGAGGTCAGGTCGCGGAAGGCGAGGTCGTTGGTGCCGAGGCGGACACCGCTGGTTTCCCTGGTGGGGCGAGGGTCGGCGGGTACCAGGTTGCGGTTGGTGAGGAGGCCGAGGTCCTGGAGGGAGTCGGCGACGACGCGGCCGGAGACGGGGGTGGCGCGCAGGTCGAGCAGGACCATGTGGGTGTCCGTGCCGCCGGTGACCATCGGGACGCCCCGGTCGGTGAAGGCGGCGGCGAAGATGCGGGCGTAGTCGACGACGCGCTGCATGGCGGCGCGGAAGTCGGGCGTGGCGGCGTGGCGGAAAGCGATGGCCTTGCCCGCGATGGCGGCGAAGTCGGGGGTGCCCTGGAAGCCGGGGAACACGGCGCGGTCGATGGTCGACGCGGACACCCTGGTGGGTTCGCCGAGCATGACCAGGCCGCCGCGCGGGCCGCGGAGTTGCTTGTAGGTCGACGTGGTGACCAGGTCGCAGAACGCGGCCGGTGACGGGTGGACGCCCGCGGCGACGAGGCCGCTGATGTGGCTGATGTCGGCCAGCAGCAGCGCGTCCACGCGGTCGGCGGCGGCGCGGAAGGCGGCGAAGTCGAGTTGGCGGGGATAGGCCGAGCCGCCGCAGATCACCAGGCGGGGGCGGGTGCGGGCGACCAGGTCGGCGAGCGCGGCGGGGTCGACGGTGCCGTCGTCGCCGACCAGGTAGTGCGCGGCGTCGACACGTTTGGAGATGCTGGCCTGGCGGGACACGTGGGACAGGTGGCCGCCGTGGGCGAGGTCCAGGGACAGCACGCGGTCGCCGGGGTCGAGCAGGCCGTAGAGGACGGCCAGGTTCGCCGCCGAGCCGGACGCGGGCTGCACGTTCGCGTGCGAGACACCGAACAGGGAACGCGCGCGTTGTCGGGCGAGCGACTCCAGGTCGTCGATCGCGACGGCGGCGGGGTGGTAGCGGGCCCCGGGGTAGCCCTCGGCGGTCACGGCCCAGAAGCCCGCGCCCGCCGCGGCCGAGACGGCGGGGAGCGTGGGGCTGGACGCGGCGACCAGGTTGAGCGTGCGGGCCGCGTAGGCGAGGTGGGCGCGGGCGAGGTCGGCGACCGCGCTGTCCTGTCGGTCGAGCAGGCCAAGTGCCTGGTCGGCGACGACGGCCGTCACGGGGACACCGGCCAGGCCGCGCCGACACCGGGGAGCGCGAACGCGCGGTTGAGTACGGCGCCGACGACGCGGGAATCGTCGTCGGAGAGGTAGAAGTGGTTGCCGGGGAAGACTTTCAGGTCGAACCGGCCGGTGGTCAGGGCCGCCCAACCGGCCAGTTCGGACAGTTCGACGTCGCGGTCCTGGTCACCGGTACAGACGAGGATCGGACAACGCAGGAGCGGCTCGGTCTCGGGTTTGTAGGTCTCGCTGATGCGGTAGTCGGCGCGGAGGACGGGGAGCAGCAGCTCGCGCAGCTCCGGGTTGGCGAGCGCCTGCGCGCTGGTGCCGCCGGAGTCGGCCACCTCCCGCCACAGCTCGTCGTCGTCGAACAGGTGCGCCTGTCGGCCCGGGTCCGCGGGGGCGGTCCGCCCGGAGACGACCAGCAGCGTGGCGCGCACGCCGGATCGGGCCGTCTCGTAGGCGACGGCCGCGCCCAGGCTGTGTCCGAAAAGGACTGTGGGGCACGGGGGCAGGTCGGTCAACGCGCGGGCGACGTCCTTGGCGAGCGCGACGAGATCGGTGGGCGGCGGCTCGGCGAGGCGCTCGCCCCGGCCGGGGTACTGGACGCCGACCAGGTCGACGCCCGCGGGGAGCGAGGTGATCCAGTCCCGGAAGAAGGTGGCACTGCCGCCCGCGTGCGGGAAACACACGAGCCGCAGCGCGGGCGCCGCCGTCCGGCGGTGCCATCGCAACACGGGCGAGGCGGTGATCACAGCGACACCTCCACAGGGTCGGGAAATGGGGCCGCGCCTTGGACATGGCGACGGGTGGGGAACTCGCGTGGACCGGACGTCAAGGGCCCGGGAATCGGCCTGTGGACAACTGTCCCGGCCGGGATGAAACGGTCGGGGATCCCCCGAGATTCCATTCTACCGGAGGGAAAGGGGTGGCCGGGGTGCCGACGATCTTGCCGGTGGACAACCGTCCCAGATGGACTGGCATGCCCGGGGATCCCCCGAATTTCCATCCTATCGGCAGAAGGGAGCCGGGCGCGGGCTTGGCGGTCTTGGCTGTGGACAACCGGGGGACGTGTCATGGGGAGACCTCTGCGGCGTGCAGGAACAGGTCCGCGCCGAGGACGTCCGGATCAGGAGGGTTGATCAGGTCGACCGGGCCGAGATGGTCGGAGATCTCCTTGGCCAGGGCCGTGACGGCGAGGTGGTACTGCCCGTACGGCATCGGGTCCGTGCCGACATTCGACCACATCGTGCGGATGGCCGCACGGACACCGGCGGGCCAGAGGTCCGACAGGACGGCCGACATGGCGGGGGCGTCGGGTGGGCCCAGGGACGTGGTCGGGTGGTCCAGGTGGGCGTCGGTCAGTTGGTCGAAGGAGCCGACGTCGTTGGAGTCGGCGGGAAGATGGGGGCGGGGGGACCAGAGGACGGGGCCCGCGCTGCCGAGGAGGGTCAGGGTGCCGCCCTCGGTGCCCAGGGTGATCCGGTGCCAGAGGTGCGCGTGGTTGTCCGGGCGGGCGGGATCGAGTTGGTGCTGGATCCGCAGCGTGACCGGGATGCCCGCGATCATGCCGTCCAGCGAGCGGAACGGGGGCCGGGCGCGCATCCGGGGGAACTCGGCGGGCGCGGGCGCCGGGGCGAAGGACCACGGGCGCAGGGTGCCGAGGGACTCGCCCAGGACGTCGAGGAGCGTGTAGAGGACCTGGACGCTGGTGATCGCGTCGAGGAACAGCGGGGGCTGGTGGCGCAGGAGGGTGCGGACGGCCTCGATGAAGCGGCGTACCGGGGCGACGTGCACGTGGTGGCTGGTGAGGCGGTAGTGGGTGCCGGTCTCGCGGGCGGTGCGCAGGCAGGCGGCCAGTTCGTCGGCGTGCAGGGGGTGTTCCTGCAGCACCGGGACGCCCCGGCGGAGCAGGTCCATGGCGAGGCGGGCGCCGGGGCCGCCGGTGGGGGCGGAGCCGACCACGACGCAGGCCAGGTCGATGTCGGGTACGTCTGCCAGGGACGTGTACAGCGGGACGCCGAAGCGGGCGGCCACCGTGCGGGAGCGGGCGCTCCCCCGGGCCAGCAGGCCGACGGCGGTGAACGGGAAGTCGGGGTCGGCCAGGGCGGCCAGGTGGACGCGGCCGAAGCCGCTGCCGCACACCAGCACCCGGGGGGCGGTCACAGCGCGCCTTCCTCGACGGGCTCGGGGATGTCGACCGGGCCGTCGAGGAGCTCGAAGCCGGTCAGCACGCCGGTCGTGGTGAGGGCGTCGACCAGGGCGGGCGGGTCCAGGGCCTCGGCGGCGTAGTGGGCGCCGACCGGTACCCGACGCTCCAGGACCTGCAACGCGGCAAGGCCCAGGACGGTGCCGGTCAGGGCCGACGTGTCGGCCGAGCGGACCACGACGGAGCGCACCGAGCCGTCCGACCCGGTCAGCTGCTGGACGATCAGCTGGTAAGGCTCGCGGCCGAACAGGTCCAGGTCGGCGGCGGCGGCCAGTTCGCGGGCGGCCTCGGACAGGTCGCCGACGCCGGACATCGCGCCCTGGTGGCGGCTGAGGGTGGACATCATGTGCGTGCCGCCGTCGAACACCGAGTACCAGCGGACGGTGTCGAGCCCCAGGTCGACGGCCAGCCTGCGGGCCTCGTAGCCGAGATAGGGGAAGGCGCTGACCGGCCCGGGGAAGCGCGGGAGGTGGACGTCGGCGAGCGGGGGCAGGGCGCGCGGCACGAGCCTGCCGCCCAGCCAGGCCGCGCGGGACTCGGCCTCGCGGTCGCCCAGGCTGAGCAGGTAGTCGACGGCGCCCTGCGGGGTGAGCCGGTCCATGACGCCGACGTAGGCGGTGAGTTCGCGGGGTTGCGGGACCGTGGTGGCGAGCAGGCGGGGCAGCAGGCCGGTCAGGCCCGGCATCATGCCCGCGGTGACCAGGGCCCGTCTGCCGGACGCGGCCGGATCGGCCGCGGTGAGGCGGTCGTGCAGGGGTTCGTCGCCGCCTGCGTCCACGTAGTCGGCTCCGGCGGCGAACGCGGCGACGGCGACGCGGTCGAGTACCTGGTAGGAGGCGCCACTGGCGTTGACGACCAGGTCGCAGCCACGGCAGAAGTCAGCCAACGCCACCGGGTCGTAGACATCCACGGCCTGGGCCTCGCCCGCGCCACCGAGGTCTTCGCGCACGACCGCTACGGCACGCTCCACCGAACGACCGCCGACCCGCAACGGACCGGAGTACTCACGCCCCAACAGACGAACGGCCGCACGACCGACGGCACCGTAGCCGCCGACGACACCGATCCGAGTCATCCCAGCCACCCCCGCACCACGAACCTGGAAGCTGCGCACGGTGACACGGGCTGCTCGCAGGCAGGTCGAGCGACGGCCATCAACCGGAATCGACCGTTGCCACGAGGCGAACCAGGCCGGGTGGTCACGACCGCTCGACGGTGCCGATCCGACGGGGTGTGGCGACCGATGGTCATGATCGCCCCCGGGTGGTGAAGGTGACCTTGCCGAGGCAGGTTCGTTCCCAGAAGGCGCGCACCGCGCGGGCGCCCGACGGCCACAGTTCCGGGTCGAACTCGATCACCACGGTGACGTCGCCCAGGTAGGGCTGGGGGTCGTGGCGGTGGAGGGCGTCCAGGCCGTGGCGGAAGAGTTCATGGCGTTGTGCGCCTTCGGCACCGAGGTGGGCGAGGCGTTGCGCGGCCGGTTGCTCGGCCAGGGCGCGCAGGCGGTCGGTGACGCCGGGGGTCGGGCCTTCCTGGCCGGGGTAGGCGAGGCGGCCCGGGGGCACCGCGTCCGGGGAGACGGCCAGGATGGACTCGACGGCGGCGGCCAGGTCGGGCTCGGGGATCGGGCCGGGGCCGCCCAGGGCGCGGGTGAACAGGTACTCGGCCAGCAGGTCGTCGCCGACGGCGGCCGAGACAGGGCAGTCCACGTGCACGGTGAGGGACGGGACCGGGCGGCCGGACTCGGCCAGCACGCGGGCGATCTCCAGGGCCAGCAGGCCGCCGAGGTCGCGGCCGACCAGGGCCGGTGCCGGGTCGGTCAGGTGGGCCGTGTACTCGGCGGCCTGCCACTCGATCAGGGTGGTGGGGTCGGAGCGCAGGTACTCGGCGGGGTCGGCGATCACCAGGGCAGCGGCCGGTTCCCGGCCCGCGACCAGGGCGGGGTCGGCGAGGCCGGTGCCGTCGTGGACGGCGACCGTGGTGGGGGTGCCGGGGCGTAGCACGACGAAGGGGGTGGCCTCGGTCCGGGAGTCGCCGATGGAGTCCATAGTGGACAGTCCATCGGCGAGGATGCGGATGGTGGCGCCCTCCAGGAGGTCGCGCAGCATCCGGTCGAAGGGGACGGTGGCGGCGGCGGGGACCTCGTCGCGGATGCGGCCGACCAGCTGGGCGGCCAGCAGGGAGTCGCCGCCGAGGACGAAGATGTCCTGACCGCGGCCGACCTCGGGGACGCCGAGCACCTGGCCCCACACCTCGGCCAGGGCGGTCTCCACGTCGCCGACGGGGCGTTCGGTCGCGCCCGCGCCGGAGCCCTCGGCGGGGTCCATGGCGCGCATGGCCTTCAGCGCGCCGCGGTCGAGCTTGCCGTTGCGGGTGACCGGCAGGTCGTCCAGGACGGTCAGCGAGGCGGGCAGCATATAGGCGGGCAGGCGGGCGGCGAGGTGGCGTTCCAGTTCCGGAGTGGACACCGGGGCGCGGTCCGACTTGAACCGGGCCGCGAACACGTGCATGCCGATGGAGTCCAGTGCCCGGTCCGCCTCGGACAGGCACACCGCGGGCTCGGCACCGCAGTCGGCGAGCACCTGGCGCCACTGGTCCAGGGCGACGAAGGTCTCGTCCTGGCCGCCGCGCACGTCCTCGAAGTCGCCCGCGGTGGCGTCGAAGAGGAACTCCATCGAGGTGAGGATCTGGTAGTTGTCCTTCGTGGTCTCGATGAACACCAGCCAGCCGCCGGGCCGCAGCAGCTCGCGCAGCCGCGCCACCGCGTGTTCGACGTTCTTGGCGTAGTGCAGCACGTTCGCGCACAGCACGACGTCGTAGCCGTTCGGCGGCTGCCCCTGGGAGGCGTTGTCGATGTTCAGGTCGAACAGTCCGTAGTCGACCCACGGGTGCCGCTCGCCGAACCGCTCGCGCGCCGCGTTCAGGAAGAACGACGACACGTCCGTGAACAGGTAGCGCACCGGATACGGGTCGAGCGCGGGAATCAGGTCGATGCTGGTGCCGCCGACACCCGCGCCCACCTCCAGCACCCGCAACGGGTCCTCGCCCGCGTGCGAGCGGGCGAGTTCCACCACGGTGGACACGACGAGCCGGTTGACCGCCTTGCTCAGGAAGTTCCCCTGGTAGGCGGACTCCTGGATGTCGAGGCTGCCCTCCGGGAACAGCAGCCGCACCGGGTCGGTCTCGTCGGCGAGCAGGGTCGGCAGGTGCTCGGTCGCGGTGCGGAAGTACTCCACCAGCTCGGGCCGGTGGCCGCCGTCCGGCAGCAGCTCGTACACCCGCGCCCACGCCGCCGCCACGTCCGCAGGCGTCACCGACGGCACACCGGTCAGCCTGCCGTCCGCCGAGCGCATGACGCCGTTGCGGGTCAGGGCCTTGACCCATCGGCGGACGAGGCGCGCGTGCTTGGGCGCGACCCTGGCGGTGGTGACGATCTCGTCGAAGGTGTGCGCCGACTCGGGTGTGGCGAACAGGCCCTGGCCGCGCAGCGCGGAGATCATGGCCAGCAGGGCGGTGCGGTCCAGCTCGGCCGCGAAGGCGACCGCGCTCTCGGCGTCCATCTCCGCGCGCACGGCCGCGATCTCGGCCCCAGCGCCCGCCCGCAACCGGGCCACCAGCTCGGCGGGGTCGGCCGCCTCGGCGGGCGCGGTCTCCACGAACGCGGCCAGCCTGCGCTCGAACGGGTTGTCGCCCTCGACCAACGCGACCGCGCCGCCGACGGCCTCGTGCGCCAGCAGCGCGACCTCGATCTCGGCCAGCTCGATCCGGTGGCCGCGGATCTTGACCTGGTCGTCCTCGCGGCCCAGGAACTCGATCGTCCCATCCGGCCAGTAGCGACCCAGGTCGCCGGTGCGGTAGAGGCGCTCGCCGGTCACCGGGTGCGACCGGAACCGGTGGGCGGTCTGCTCGGCGTCACCGAGGTAGCCCTCCGCCACTCCCGCGCCGCCGATCCACAGCTCGCCGATAGTCCAGTCAGGACAGTCCTGGTCGGACTCGTCCAGCACGTGGAAGGTCTGGTTGGCCATGGGCTTGCCGTAGGGGATGGATGTCCACCGAGGATCGACAGTGCCGATCGGGTGCAGGATGGACCAGATCGAGGCCTCCGTGGCGCCGCCCATGCCGACCAGCTCCAGCCCCGGCACGCGGGCACGGGCCTGGTCGGGGAGCGGAACGGGGATCCAGTCGCCGCTGAGCATCGCCAGGCGCAGGGACGGCAGGTCGACGCCCGCGTCCACGCGCAGGTAGTCGTGCAGCATCTGCAGCTGGGCGGGGACGGAGTTCCAGAGAGTGACGCTGTGCATGAGCAGCAGGTCCACCCAGTGCGACGGGTCGCCGCGCCGGTCCCGGTCGGGCAGGACCAGCGCGCCGCCCGCCGCGATCGGGCCGAACAGGTCGTAGACGGACAGGTCGAACGCCAGGCTCGCCAACCCCAACACCCGGTCCTCTGGACCGACCCCGAAGCGCCGGTTGACATCGCGCACGGTGTTGGCGGCGGCCCGGTGGGCGATCATGACGCCCTTGGGCCGACCGGTGGAACCCGAGGTGTGGATGACGTAGGCCAGGTCGGCGGGGTCACGCTCGGGCCGGGTCACCGCGGCCGGGTCGATCGCGGCCAGCTCGTCCACCACGATCACCTCGGCACCACCCGAGGTCTCGACGACGAGATCGGCCGTCGCCTTCGTCGCCAGCGCGTACCGCACACCGGCACCGGTGAGAACCGTGGCGATGCGCGCGGCAGGCTGCGTCGGATCCACCGGCACATACACGCCACCGGCGAGCAACGCGCCGAGCACGCCGACCGGCTGCTCCCACCCGGTCTCCATCACCACACCGACCAGGTCCCCCGGCCGCACACCGCGCTCCAGCAGCGCGGCCGCCACGGCGGAGGCCCGGCCCAGCAACTCGCCGCAGGTGACCGTGCGGTCGGAGGTGAGCACGGCCGGGCGGTCCGGTGCGCGCAGACACCGGGCGACGACGTCGTCGTGCAGCAAGGTATCCGGCTCGGTGTACACGGTGTCGTTGACCGCGCGCCGCACCTCCCGCTGCCGTTCGGGCAACGGAATCGACGTCGTCTCGGACCACGCTACGGCCGAGGAAGCCAGCGAGCGCACGAGATCACCGAACGCGGCGAACATGTCCTCGACCACGCCGTCCGGGAACACGCCCGCGCGGACGTCCCAGTTGACCGTCAGCCCGCCGTCGCGTTCCAGCGCCTGGCAGTCGATCCACACCTGCGGGGTCTGGCTGATCCCGGCACCGAGCGCGCCCGCCTCCTGGGCGGGCTCGTCCAGCTTGTCCAGGTCGCCCAGCCCGAGCGCGCTGGTGAACACCACCGGCATCAACGCGGCGTCCTGGCCACGGCGGCGGGCGACCTCGCGCAACACCTCGACCCCGCCGACGAGCCGGTGGTCCAAGTGCTCCCACAGCCGCGCTTGCACACCTTGCGCCCGCTCCCCGAAGGAACCGGACACTCCGGAGTCATCGGAGTCCAGGTCCAGCAGCACGACCGAGGTGAAGTCCCCGACCAGCCGGTCCACCTGCGGGTGCAGCGGCAGCCGGTTGAGCAGGGTCAGGTTGAGGGTGAACCGCCGCTTGCGGCTCCACCGGCCGATCACCGCCGCGTAGCAGGCGAGGACGGCGGTCGACGGGCTCAGGCCGTGCTCGCCCGCGTGCGCCCGCAGCGCCGCGTAGGCCGCGCGGTCCAGGGTCAGTTCGTGGCGGCGGAACCGGACCCGGTCGCCGCCGCGATCGCCGCGCACGGGCAGGTCGGGCGCGGGCGGCAGGTCGTCGATCAGGTTCCACCAGTAGGCGCGGTCGCGTTCGTGGGCGCGGGTGCCGCGCAGGCGCCGCTCGGCGGCCAGGTAGTCGCGGAAGGTGATGTCCAGGGCGGGCAGCGGCTCGGCCGGGTGGTGGTAGAGCCTGGTGAACTCGCCGAGCAGGACCTGGATGCTGACGTAGTCGGCGATCAGGAAGTCCACCGAGATGTGCAGGACCGCGCCGCCGTCGCCCCGGGTGACCCGCACCCCGAACAGCGGCCACTCGCGCGGGTCGTAGACGTGGTGGTCCAGCTCGGCCCGGGTCGCGGCCACCGCGCTGTCCAACGCCTCGGCACCTCGACCGCGAACGTCCACGGCGGGCACCGACAGCACGGCCTCGGGCAGCACGCGCATGGCGGTGCCGTCGTCGACCATCGCGCGCAGCATGTCGTGCCGCTCGACCAGGGCCTGCCAGGCCGCCGTGACCCGCTCCGGCTCCAGGTCGGCGAACCGCAGCTCGCCGTAGGCGTGGCAGCCGACGCCGCCGTAGGCGAAGGCGGAGCCGCGACCCAGCAGGTAGGAGGCCTGGATGTCGGTCAGCGGGAACGGCTCGAACCGGGCGGGCTCGTCGTGGGTGGCGGTGGCGAGCGCGCCAAGGTGCTCGGCGATGGCGGACTTGTGCTCGCGCAGCCGGGCCCGCAGGTCGTCCCCGAGGGCGCCGCGCGCGGCCCGGAACCGGACCTGCCCGTCCGCCACCCACAGCTCCACCCCGGCCGCCTCCGCCTCGGCGACCAGCGCGGCGATGGTCCCGTTCGCCGTCCCATCGAGTCGGGTGGGCGGGTGGGTGGATGTGGACCCGTCCGGGTGGGTGGATGTGGACCCGTCCGGGTGGGTGGATGTGGACCCGTCCGGGTGGGTGGGCGTTGGCGTGACCGGGAGCGTGGACACCGCGTCGGTCTCGGTGGGGTTCACAGTTCGCCTTCCTCGTAGGTCTCGCCTGCCGGGTCGGACCCGGTCGCCGCCGCCCTGGCGGCCACCAGCCGGGCCTGCGCGGCCACGGTGGGCGCGGCCATCAGGTCGCGCAGGGTGAGCCGGACGCCGAAGGTCCGCCTGGCCCGCTCGACCAGCCGGGTGGCCAGCAGGCTGTCGCCGCCCAGGGCGAAGAAGCTCTCGTCGCGGCCGAGCGCGCCGCAGCCGAGCAGGTCGGTCCACAGCTCGGCGATGGCCAGCTGCAGCGCGCCCTCGGGGGCCGCCGACCCGGTGGCCCGGGTGCCGGTCGCGGCGGTGGCCAGCGCGGCGCGGTCGACCTTGCCGTTGCGGGTCAGCGGGATCTCGTCGAGCACCAGCACGGTGGCGGGCACCATGTAGTCCGGCAGCCGCTCGGCCAGGTGCGCGCGCAGCGCCTCGGTGTCCAGTCCGGACGCGTCGGGCACGACGGCGGCGGCGAGCCTGCGCACCGGTTCGCCGACGACCAGCGCGACCGCCCGGTCCACCCCGGGGTGTCCGCGCAGCGCGGCCTCGACCTCGCCCAGCTCGATGCGGTGGCCGCGCACCTTGACCTGCTGGTCGACCCGGCCGAGGAACTCCAGCGTGCCGTCCGGCCAGTAGCGGCCCAGGTCGCCGGTGCGGTACCAGCGGCCGTCCGCCGTGGTGACGAACCGGGACGCGGTGGTCTCCGGGTCACCGTGGTAGCCACGGGCCACGCCCGCGCCGCCGATCCACAGCTCCCCCGGCACCCGGTCCGGTCTGTCCCGCCCGTCCGCCACCACGCGGAACCGCTGTGCGCGCAACGGAGTGCCGTACGGGATGGACGTCCAGTGCGCGGGGACCTCGTCGACGACGTGGAAGTTGGACCAGATCGCCGCCTCGGTGGCACCGCCCATGGCGACCAGCACGCAGCCGCCGGTGTGCGCGGCGACCCGGCCGGGCAGGTCAAGGCCGACCCAGTCGCCGGACACCAGCGCCAGCCGCAGCCCGGTCGGGGCGGGTCCGGCGTCGGTGGCGGTCAGCATGTCCAGCAACGCGGGCGCCGAGTTCCACACGGTCACCCCGTGCTCGGCGATCAGCGCCCGCCAGGCGGGCGCGTCGGCGCGGTGGTCCTCGTCCACCAGCACGACCGCGCCGCCGACCGCGAGCAGGCCGAACACGTCGTAGACGGACAGGTCGAAGCCGAGCGAGGACACGGCCAGCACCCGGTCGTCCGGTCCGACGCCGAAGCGGTCGTTGATGTCGGCGACGGTGTTCCAGGCGGCGGCGTGGTCGACCTCGACGCCCTTGGGCTCACCGGTGGAGCCGGAGGTGAAGATGATGTAGGCGGGGTCGCGCGGGTCGGTGGGCGCGGGCGGCCCGAACGGCTCGGCGGTGTCCGATGGACGGACCAGCGCGATCCCGCCCGGCAGGGGGTCGGTCGAGGCGGTGATCACGGCGCGGGCCCCGGCGGTGATCAGCATCCGGTCGCGACGCTGCGCGGGCTGGTCGACCCCGATCGGCACATACACCCCGCCCGCGTGCAGGACGCCGAGCACGGCCGCGATCTGGTCGGCGCCCCGCGCCAGGTTGACCGCGACGCGGTCACCACCGGTCACGCCCGCCGCGCGCAGCGACCCGGCGATCCGGTCGGCCCGCTCGCGCAGGGCCCCGTAGGTCAGGGAACCGCCGGACCACGCCAACGCGACCCGGTCCGGCTCGGCGGCGGCGCGGTCGAGGAACCCGGTGTGCAGCAGGCGTTGCGGGACTGGGTCCCCGGTGTCGTTGACCTGTGCCCGGATCCGGGCCTGCTCGGCGGGCAGCGGGATCACCAGCGGCTCCGACCAGTCGGCGTCCGGTGCGGCGATGTGGTCGAGCACCCGCCGGTAGGCGGCGAACATGGTGTCGAGCACGTCGTCGGGGAACAGGTCCTCGACCGCGTCCCAGTTGAGCAGCAGGCCGCCGTCGTGCTCGGTGACCTGGTGGTCCAGCCACACCTGCGGGGTCTGGGAGAGCCCGCCGGAGTACTCGCCGAACGGGGTGCGCAGCGAGAAGGGCCGGTCCGACACCGCCGCCATGCCGATCGTGCTGGTGAACACCACCGGCACCGGCACGTCCATCCGCTCGTGGTGCGCGGCCAGGTCCCGCAGCACGGAGACGCCCGAGTAGGCGCTGTGCTCCATGTCGGACCACACGCGTTCCTGCATGCGCCGGGCCGCGCGGGCGAACGGCTCCCCCGCTTCCGGCTCGTGCGCGACCAACAAGAGAGAGGTGAAGTCGCCGACCACGCGGTAGATGTCCGGGTGCAGGTCGGGGCGGTCGAACAGGGTGAAGTTGAGGGTGAACGACGGGTCCGCGCTCCAGTTCGCGATGACGGCGGCGAACGCGGTGGCCACGACCGTGGACGGGGTCACGCCCCGGGCGGCCGCGCGCTCGCTGATCGCCTGCCACGCGGTCGCCGACAACCGGCCTTCGCGGCGGGTGAACCGGGGAGTGGTCAACTCCTCGGGTTGACGTGCCAGCGGGAGGCGTGGTCCCAACGGCAGTGTGGGGACGCGGTCCAGCCAGTACCGGCGCGCGCGCTCGACGCGGTCGGTGTCGGGGGCGCCTGCGAGCACGCAGTCGCGGAAACTGACCCCGATCCCAGGCAGGACCAGATCCGGATTCGCGTATCGCTCGGCCAATTCGCCGACGACGAGCATGATGCTCATCGCGTCCAAGGTCAGGAAGTCCAGCCCGATGCCGACCGTGGCGGTGCCGTCGGCGGCGGTGACCACGCGCAGGTCGAACAGCGGCCACTGATCGGGCGCGAAGACCCGGTGCGCCATGGCCTCCCGCATGCGCGCGACGGCCTCCGCTCCCCCGTGCGTGGTCTCGATGACGAACCCGGGCACCTCGGCGAGCACCCGCTGGTCGCCGTTGTCGTCGAAGATGGCGCGCAGCATGTCGTGCCTGCGGACGACCGCGTCCCACGCCCGGGTCAACCGGTCCACATCGACCGGCGCGCCGGTGAACTCCCAGTACCAGTGGGATCCGACGCCGCCGAGCGTGAACTCCGGGCTGCGGCCCAGCCAGTAGGCGCGCTGGACGTCGGTCGCGGGGAACGGCTCATACCGCTCGCCCGGTCGGGCCATCAACCCGGACGACGCGGCCGAAGTTGTTTCGTCGTCGACTTCCCGTGCCACCAAGCCTTCCGCGAGCGAACGCAAGGTCGGACGGGTGAACAGATCGGACAGTCGCACATCCGGGAAGCCGACTCCGCGCAACGCGGTCACGAGTCGGGTCGCGAGGAGACTGTTGCCGCCCAGGGCGAAAAAGTCGTCGTCGCGGCCCACGTTCTCCTTGCGCAGCAGATCCTGCCACAGCGCGGCGACCCGCTCCTCCACCGGTCCCTCCGGCGGCGCGGTCGGCGCGGCACCGTCGGAACCGGTCAGCAGCTCGGCCACGGCCCGGCGGTCGATCTTGCCGTTGGCGGTGAGCGGCAACGTGTCCACGCGCGCGATCCGGCGCGGCACCATGTGTTCGGGCAGCCGCGTCGACAGTTCCACGCGGACGGCCTCCGCGTCCCAGGTGACTGTTTCGACCGTATCCGTTCGGACCGTCACAGTGTCGACCGTGACCGCAGCAACGAGCGCAGGCGGACTGTCGCGGGTCAGCACGGCCACCGCCCGGGTCACCCCGGGCAGCGCGGTGAGCGCGGCGGCCACGTCGCCCAGCTCGACCCGGTGGCCGAGGATCTTGACCTGGGCGTCGACCCGGCCGAGGAACTCCAGCGTGCCGTCCGGGTGGAAGCGGGCCATGTCGCCGGTGCGGTACCAGCGGGTGCCGTCCCACTCCGGGAACCGCCGCGCGGTCAGCCCGGGATCGCCGCGATAGCCGGGGCCCACGCCGACGCCGCCGAGCAGCAGCTCACCGGGCACGAGGTCCGGCCGGTCGCGGTCGGCCGCGTCGACCACCCTGGTGAGCTGGTTGCGCAGCGGCGCGCCGTAGGGGATCGAGCGCCAGCCCGCCGGGATCCCGGCGACCTCGTGCCAGGTGGAGTGGATGCCCACCTCGGTCGCGCCGCCCAGCGCGACGAACCGGCACCCGGGCGCCAGGGCCAGCAGCCGGTCGTGGAGGTCGAGGCCGACCCAGTCGCCGCCGACCATCGCCAGCCGCAGCGGCAGGCGGACCTGCCGGGCCTCGGCGGTGACCAGCAGCATGTCCAGCAGCGCGGGCACGGATGTCCACACGTTCACCCGGTGCGCGAGCACCAGCTCCAGCCAGCGGTGCGCGTCCTTGCGGTGCTCGGGCTCGACCAGCACCAGGGAGCCGCCGACCGACAGGAAGGCGAAGATGTCGTAGACCGACCAGTCGTGGTCCAACGCGGACAGCGCGAACCCACGCGACTCGCCGGTGACGCCGAACCGGTCGCCGATGTCCTCCACCGTGTTCATCGCGGCCCGATGCGTCATCTCCACGCACTTGGGCTCACCGGTGGAGCCGGAGGTGTAGATGACATAAGCCAGGTCGTCCGCGTCCGCAGGCACCGGTTCGGCCGGTTCGGCTCTCTCCGAATCGGACAATACGAACACGGGGACGTCGTCGCCCGCGTCGATGTCGGAGTCCGCGAGAACGAACCGGGCCCGCGCGACCCGGTGCACGGCGGCCCGGCGCGCGGCGGGAACCTCGACCCCGACCGGCAGGAACACGCCCCCGGCGAACAGGATCCCCAGCACCGCCTCGAACTGGCCGGCCCCCTTCGGCAGCGTCACCGCCACCACGTCGCCGCGTTCCAGCCCGGCCGCGCACAGCATCCCGGCGACCCGGCGGGCGCGTGCGGCCAGCTCGCCGTAGCCGATCTCCCGGCCGTGTGCGACCAAGGCCGGACGATCGGGATCACTGTCGACGGCGGCCAGGAAGCCTTCCTGCAGCACGGTCCGCCGCTGCGGCCCCTCGGTCGCGTTGACCTCCGCCCGACGCGCCACCGCCTCGGCGGGCACCAGGCACGGCACCGGTCGGTGCCAGTCGGAACCGGGCTCGGCCAACCAGTCCAGCAGGGAACGGTAACCGGCGAACATCGCGTCGAGGACGCCGTCGGGGAACAGCTCCTCGATGGCGTCCCAGTTCAGCAGCAGGCCGCCCGCGTCCTCGGTGACCTGGTGGTCGAGCCACACCTGCGGCGCCTGCGAGATGTTCCAGCCCGCGTCGCCGAAACAGGACCGCACCTGCGAGGTGAACAGCTCGCCCAGACCGATGGCGCTGGTGAACACGACCGGCGCGATCGCCTGTCCCCCGCGTTGGCGACCGAGCTCGCGCAGCACCTCCAGCCCGGACACCGCCGAGTTCGCGGTGTCGGCGGTCAACCGTGCCTGCACCGCCCGCGCGGTGTCGGCGAAGGACGGGCCGCCGGTCTGCACGGCCACGATCAGCAGGTTGGTGAAGTCGCCGACCAGGTGCGCCACATCGGGGTGCAGTAGTTCACGGTCGAACAACGGCACGTTCAGCACGAAGTCCGGTTCCGCGCTCCACGCGGCGACGGTCTCGGCGAACGCGGCGGCGAACATCATCGACAGCGTCACCCCGTGCCGGGCGGCGGCCACGGCCAGCACACCGCGCTCGTCCGGGGTGAGCCGGTGGAACCGCCGGGTGACGCGGCGGTCCTTGGTCAGCCGTGCGTCGGTGGAGCGGGGCAGCGCGGGCGGACCGGGCAGTCCGGCAACCCGCTCCTGCCAATACCGTTCCGCCGCCGCGCGCGCCGGGTCCGGGCGGGAGCGGCGGTCGGCGAGGTAGCGGCGGAAACTGTAGTCGATGGGCGGGAGCGGCTCGTCCGGGTCGGCGTAGAGGCAGGCCAGGTCGTGCAGGAT
Source organism: Actinokineospora enzanensis DSM 44649 (assembly GCF_000374445.1). Classification (GTDB taxonomy): domain Bacteria; phylum Actinomycetota; class Actinomycetes; order Mycobacteriales; family Pseudonocardiaceae; genus Actinokineospora; species Actinokineospora enzanensis. The sequence continues at coordinate 572,367 of NZ_KB894403.1, forward strand.
GATCCGGAAGCTGAGCGCGTCGGCCACCAGCATGTCGAGGTTGAGATGCAGCCGCGCGGTGCCGTCGGGCAGCAGGGACAGCGCGATGTCCATGACCTCGCCCGCGCCAATGTCGAACCGGCGGTGTGAAAGCCTTTCGCGTACCGCTGCCAGTCCCGCGGTCACGCTTTCCTTGTCAAGAGCGCGGAAGTCGTGCACGGTGGTGCCCGACCACGGCGAGCGCGGTAGCACACGTTGACGACCGTCGTCGAGGATCTGCGCGCGCAGCATCGCGTGCCGCTCCAGCAACGCGCGCACCGCGGTGTCCAGGCGGGCGCGGTCGATCACGGCGCCGTCGAACTCGGCGTAGAAGTGCGTGGCCACACCGCCGAGGACGATGCTCTCGTCGCGGCCCACCCAGTAGGCGTGCTGCATGGTGGCCAGATCGAACGGTTCCAGGTCGTCGGCCGCGGCGGCTGCGTCGACCGGGGTGGGGGCCGCGGCGGTCTGCCCGCGCAGCAGCTCCCACCAGCCGTCCAGGGTCGGGCGGTCCATCAGGTCGGCGAACCGGACCTCGATCCCGGCCGCCCGCCAGCGGCTGGCCAGGACCATCACCTTCACCGAGTCCAGGCCGCAGGCGATCAGGTCCCCGGACGCGGCGTCCAACGCGCCCGGGTCCCCCACGGCGGCGCCGATGTCGGCCCGCAGCCGGTCAAGCGAGACCACCGGCGGCGCGAGGGGGTTGCGGGACATCCTGGCTCCTCGGGTCGACGTGCGGGGTGGCGGTGAGCTGGTGCGGGATCGGGCGCGGGCCGGGCACCGACGCGTCCGCGGTGGCGGCCGAGCGCTCCTTGAGCTGCTGAGCGAAGCGCATCCAGTCCTCGGCCATGCCGCGGGCGATGTCGGCCACCACGTACATGCAGTGCGTGGGGATGTCGTCGACGAACTCCTCCCAGCCGTCCGGGCCGGTGGTGCGCGCGTCAAGCCAGCGCAACAGCATCCGGCCGGACTGGCAGAAGCGCAGCGCCGGGTCGCGGCGCAGCCGCAGCATGATCGTGGTGCGGTCCGGGGCGACCGGGGCGCGGCGGCCGCGCTGGGCGGGCGGCACGGCCCGGGGCTGCTCGCCCGCCTCCGCGCCGCGCTGCCGCGGCGGCAACGGGTCGTCGCCGCGGCGCATCCGCTCGCGCACGTCCCGCGCGGTGGCCGGGGAGATGCCCGCGGACTTGGCGATCTCGCGCAGCGACGCCTCCGGCTGCGCGGCGATGATCTGGCTGGCGATGCGCCTGCCCTCTGCGCTGTTGAGCGGCCGCAACCGGCCGTCCCGCCCCATCCGCGCCTCCGGCTGGGGCAGCTCGTCCTCCATCCGACGGCGGATCGCGGCGATGGTCTTCGCGGCCAGTCCGGTCGCACCGGCGATGACCCGATCGGACCAGTGCGCGTGCGAACGGATCACCCGCTGCGCCGCGGACTCCCGGTCGGCCAGCGACAACGGCAGGCCGTGCGCGATGTTCGCCTGCACCGCCAGCACGAACGCCGCGTCCTCGCCGCCCTGGAAGAACCGGGCGTCGATGTGGTCGTCGCCGCGCAGCACGGCCGCGCGCAGCCGGTGCATGCCGTCGATCACGCGCATCGTGGGGCGGTGCACCAGGATCGGCGGCAGCGCGCCCTCGGTCTCGGCCAGCAGCCGGGCGTGTTCGAGGTTCTCGCCGTCGAGCCGGGGCGAGTCGGCGGGCAGCAGGGAAGCGACGTGCACCCGGCAGACCGGCCCGGACACGTCGTTGCCGGGTAGTGGAATCCTGCCTAATTCTTCGCTTTTCCCGGTCTCGACAGTCGGCATGTCCCAGGCCCCCCTTGTGACCAGTCGGATTGCTCGCCGTGTCCGGCCTTCGCGCTCGTTCGGCACCGCCGGTGATCCTGACCGGAGTGTCCACCTGAGAGCAATAGGCGACACGAGTGGATGCGCCGGGCGCGTCGACACCGCTGCGTGACTTCCGTTGCCGGGTACCGACTTCGACCACAGTGGACGGCGGAAATCCAGGCGGCGCAGGCAAACCCGGATACTGGGCCGATCGGCGCAGCAGCCGACGGCCGGGCGCGGGAGTCGCCGGACGAATCCGGCGTGGTACACCGGACGCCCCGGATCCGGGTACCCCGGGCGCGGACACCGCTCCGGTCGCACCGACCGGTTCGGACCGCCCGCGGCGACCGCCCATTCGGGTATGAATCCACTGTGGTCGGTTTCCCACCGGGGCCATTCATTACCGGGCAATTTCACACAGGTGAACCGCCGATCGGCCGCACCCGGCGACAACGATCTTGAATGGCGGCGATCCTTGGCCGCGAAATGCCCGGCCGACATCCTTGAGGAGCGCCCATGACCGCCGCCCGCGAGACCTACGACGCGGTGGGGATCGCCGCGCTGGAGGACCCCTACCCCGCCTACCGGGAGCTGCGCGCGGCGGGCCCGGTGGTGCCCGCGGGCCCCGGCACCTGGGCGGTCACCCGGCACGCGGAGGTGTCCGCGCTGCTGACCGACCCCCGGCTGGGGCACGAGTTCCCCGACCTGGTCTACCGGGCGTCCGGGCAGCCGGAGGAGGTCACCGACTTCTTCCGCGCCACCGTGCTCAACCGCGACGCCCCTGTGCACACCGCTCTGCGCCGGGCCATGGGCAGGCTGCTGAGCCCGCGCGCGATGGCGACGCTGCGGGAGCGGATCGACCGTCTGGTGGGCGAGCTGTTCGCGCGGATGGCCGAACACCCGACCGCCGACATCGTGGCCGACCTCGCCTACCCGCTGCCGGTGACCGTGGCCTCGGAGCTGCTGGGCATCCCGGCCGCGGACCGGGACATGGTCCGCCCGTACGCGGTCGCGCTGAGCCGCTCGTTCGGCACCGGGGTGCGCGCCGAGGGCGACCTGTCCGCGGCCGCGGCCGCGGTGCGCTGGCTACGCGACTACGTCCGCGCGCTGCTGGAGGACCGCACCGGCCGCGCGGGCGACCCGCTGGAGGGGGTGCTGGCCACCGCCGACGCGGGCCTGGGCATCACCGCCGACGACCTGGTGGACAACGTGATCTTCCTGTTCTTCGCCGGGTTCGACACCACGACCAACCTCATCGGCACCGGCTGCGCGACCCTGCTGCGGCGGCCCGACCAGCTGGCCCTGCTGCGCGCGCGGCCGGAGCTGGCCGGGTCCGCCGCCGAGGAGTTCCTCCGCCACGACGCCCCCATCCAGGCCACCGCCCGGGTCGCCACCGCGCCGCTGGCGGTCGGCGGGCGGACCATTCGACCGAACCGGCTGGTCGTGCTGCTGCTCGGCTCGGCCAACCACGACGAACGCCGGTTCGCCGAGCCCGAGCGGGTCGACATCACCCGCTCGCCCAACCCGCACCTGGGGTTCAGCGCGGGCCCGCACTTCTGCCTCGGTGCCGCGCTCGCCCGGATCGAGGCCGCGTCGGTGTTCACGCACGTCGCCGCGGCCGCCCGGTTCGAGTCCGCGGGCGCGCCCACGCGCCGGGAGCACACCAGCTTCCGCGGGTTCGAGACCGTGCCCGTGGCCATCGGCCGACCCGGGTGCTCGACCGGGAACGCCGGATAGCAGGTGCTCGTCGAGGCCGGGTCGAGGCGCGTTCAACCGGGGCAAAGGCTCAGTTGGCGGCCTTGCCCCCGGTGACCGCCACCGGCAGCGCCTTGATCCCGTTCATGAAGTTCGACGCCAGCCGCTCGGTCGGGCCCCGCCTGCGCAGCCCGCCCACGTGCGGGGCCAGCGCGCGCAGCAGGGCCACCGCCTCCGCGCGGGCCAGGTGGGCGCCAAGGCAGAAGTGCGGGCCGACGCCGAAGGACAGGTGCGGGTTGGGGTCGCGCGCCAGGTCGAGCAGGTGCGGGTCGGCGAACACCGACTCGTCGTGGTTCGCGGACAGGAAGTAGAGCACCACCTTGTCGCCCTCGGCGATCGCCTGGCCGTCCAGCACGGTGTCGCGCACGGCGGTCCGCCGGAACTGCATGATCGGGGTGATCCGGCGCAGCAGCTCGTCCACCGCGGTCGCGTGGTCGCCGCCCGGCCCCAGCGCGGCCCGCACCTCCGGCCGGTCGGCGGCCAGCTCCACGGTGCCGGACACCAGGTGGCGGGTGGTCTCGTTGCCCGCAACCACCAGCAGCAGCCACAGGTGGCAGAACTCGCGCTCGGTCAGCCGCCTGCCGTCGACCTCGGCCGTGACCAGCCTGCTGACCAGGTCGTCGCCGGGCCTGCGGCGACGGTCGGCCGCGGCGGCCAGCGCGTAGCCGAAGGCCTGTACGAAGGTCTGCTGGAACGCCGCGACGTCGCCGCCGCCGAACTCGGGGTCGTCGAAGCCGACCAGGTTGTTGCTCCAGTCGAACAGCAGCGCCCGGTCCTCGCGCGGCATGCCCAGCAGGTCGGCCAGCACCAGCAGCGGCAGGTCGGCGGCCAGGTCGGCGACGGCGTCGAACTCCCCGGCCGCGACCACCCGCCCGACCAGGGCGTGCGCGTGCGCCTCGATGGCGGCGCCGAGCTCGCGGACCGCGCGCGGGGTGAACGCGGCGGTGACCACGCGGCGGACGGCGGTGTGCTCGGGGGCGTCCATGCTGACCAGCAGCTGCCGGGTGCGCTCGGCGTCGGCGCGGGACTTGGGGTCGGTCAGGAAGGCGCCGCCCGCGGCGGAGGAGAACACCTCCGGGGCGCGGGAGGCCTCGCGGACGGCGGCGTAGCGGGTGACGGCCCAGAAGCCGTCCCCACGCTGGGTCACCGCGGTGCCGTCCGGGCGGTGCCGGACCAGCTCGGGCTCGTCCACCCAGCCCACCGGCTCGTGTGCGCGGCGGCGGGCGAACTCGGCCATCGGCGGCCCGGCCACGTAGCGGGCGGGGTCGGCCAGCAGGCTGCGGTCGATGGTGGTCACGCCAGGATCCCGTCCGCCTTGAGCAGCGGCAGGACGCCCTCGCCGAACCAGTAGGCCTCCTCCAGGTGCGGCTGCCCGGACAGCAACAGGTGGTCGACGCCCAGCGCGTGCAGCTCGGCGATCCGCTCGGCCACCTGCTCGTGGCTGCCGACCAGGGCCGCGCCCGCGCCCGGCCGCAGCATGGCGTAGCCCGCCCAGACGTTCGGGTGGACCTCCATCCGGTCGTCGGCGCGCGCCGACATGGCCGCCATCCGCCGCTGCCCCTCGGACTCGCTGCGCGCGAACCGGGCGCGCGCGGCCTCGACCTTGGCCGGGTCCATGCCCGCCACCAGCCGGTCGGCCTCCGCCCAGGCCTCCCGCTCGGTATCGCGGGCGATGACGTGGAAGCGGGTGCCGCAGCTCAGCCGCGCGCCCTTCGCCGCGGCCCGTTCCCGCACGCCCGCGATCAGCTCGCCCAGCTGCGGCGGGGACTCGCCCCAGGCCAGGTAGACGTCGCCCTGCGAGAGCGCCACGGACTGGGCGGCGGGCGAGGAGCCGCCCACGAAGATCGTCGGCTCGACGTCGGCAGGCTTGGCCAGCAGGGCCTCGGCGACCTGGTAGTGCTCGCCGGTGAAGGAGAACGGCTCACCCCGCCATACGCCGCGCAGCACGGTCAGGAACTCCTCGGCGCGGGCGAAGCGGGCGTCGTGGTCGAGCCAGTCGCCGTAGCGGCGCAGCTCGTCCGGGTCGCCGCCCGCCACGATGTTGAACATCAACCGGCCGCCGGACAGCCGCTGGAAGGTGGCCGCCATCTGGGCCACCGCCGTCGGCACGGTCACCCCGGGCCGCAGCGCGACCATGAACCGCAGCCGCTCGGTCTCCCTGGCCAGCACGGCCGCGGTGAGCCAGGCGTCCTCGCAGAACAGGCCGGTCGGGGTCAGCACGCTCTCGAACCCGAGCCGGTCGGCGGCCAGCGCGACCTGGGTCAGGTAGCCGATGTCCGGGTCGCGGCGGGCCGCGCGGGCGCTGGCGTGACCGGCGCGCGGCCGCCAGCCGATGTCGCGTCCGTCGCTGTGCGAGGGCAGGAACCAGTGCAGGTGCAGCGCCATCGGTCTCCCCGGATCTGTCGTGCCGACCGGCGTTCCCGCCGGGCCCACGGTAGGCAGGCGGCTAGGCAGCCGACCACGGCGCACAGCAGAATCTCCGGTGCGCCGACGCACCCACAAGCCCGACACCGCGCGACCTGAGAACCACCACCACCACCTGATTGCCTCGACGAGGGCGCGTCCCGCGCCTGTGCCACGGAGGGGGACGGCATGGCCGGACTGCTGGAGCCGATGTCCAGGGAGCGGGCCGACGAGTCCGCTGTGGACGACGGGCGACGCCGGGTGTCCTGGTCCGAAGTGGACTCACGGGTGAACCGATGGGTACACCTGGTGCGTTCCAGGGGGATCCGACGCGGCGACCGGGTGGCGGTGGTGGCCGGGAACCGGGTGGAGACCGTCGAGATCATGCTGGCCTGCCTGCACGCCGGGCTGGTGCTGATCCCGGTGAACTGGCACCTGACCGCGCCGGAGATCGCCTACCAACTGTCCGATTCGGACAGCGTGGCGGTGCTGGCGGACGAGGACCACGCCGCCGTCACGGCCCAGGCGGTGCGGGAAAGCGGCCTGTCCCCGCTCCTGGCCGCGGTCTATGGAGCGGACGACCAACACGGGTTCGCCGCCGTGGAGCCATTGCTGGCCGCGATGAGCGACACCGAGCCCGCCGACCAGGTGTCCGGCACCGTCGGCCTCTACACCTCGGGCACCACCGGCAAGCCCAAGTACGTGGTGTCCAACCTGTTCGGCCTCGGCGACGGCATCGAGAGCACCCGCACCCGCGTCGACCGGATCTGCGCACACCTGGGCATCCGCCCGACCGGCGCGAACCTGCTCTGCGGGCCCTGGTACCACTCGGGCCAGCTGTTCTTCTGCCTGCTGCCGCTGCTGCACGGCGCGCCACTGATCACCCGCGCCCGCTTCGACCCGGCCGAGACCCTGCGCCTGATCGACGAGCACGCGGTGAGCCAGACCCACCTCGTCCCGACCCAGTTCGTCCGCTTCCTCCGCCTCGACGACACGGTCCGCACCGACTTCTCCGGCCACACCCTCCGCCGCGTCTGGCACGGCGGCGCCCCCTGCCCGGCGGAGCTCAAACGCCAGATGATCGACTGGTGGGGCCCGGTCCTGGTCGAGTACTACGCGGCCACCGAGGGCGGCATCGCCACGGTCATCGACAGCGTCGACTGGCTCCGCCACCCGGGCAGCGTCGGCCGCGCGATGGCGGGCACCCGGTTACTGATAGTCGACGAGGACGGGAACGAACTCCCACCGGGCCGGGAAGGACGGGTATTCCTGCGCAGGCGGACCGGGTTCGAGTACCAGAACGCGCCGGAGAAGACCCGAGCAGCCCATCTCGGTGACGGGACGTTCACCTATGGCGAGATCGGGAGGTTGGACGATGAGGGGTACCTGTATCTGACCGGGCGCGCTGGGGACATGATCGTGTCAGGTGGGGTGAACGTGTATCCGGCCGAGGTGCAGATCGTGCTGCTGGATCATCCGGCGGTGCTGGACGCGGTGGTGTTCGGGGTGCCGGACGAGGAGTTCGGGCAGCGGGTGTGCGCGGTGGTGGAGTTGGACCCGGAGGCCGGGTTGGCCGATCCGGACAAGGAGCTGGACCGCCATTGCCGGACGCGGTTGGCGGGATTCAAGGTCCCGCGCTCGTATCAGGTGGTGCCGTCACTGCCTCGCGAGGCGTCGGGCAAGGTGCGGCGGCTGGTGCTGCGGGAGCGGTTCGGGGCGGACTGAGGACAACCGGCCGGAACCATCCACAGGTCCGCAGGCATGGTCGACAGCGACCGGCAGCCCGGTATCAGTCGAGCAGGTCAGGCTGGTCGTGCACGATCTGCTCATACAGCGGCCGGAAGTTGAGCCTGCCCAGCTGCGGCGACCCGATCACATCCCGAGTCCCACGCGCCTCCACCGGGTCGATGAGAACCGGCTTGTCCGCGGCCTCCGCGATCAGCTGGACCCGGCAGCAACTCTCCATGCTCACGAACCACCAGGCAGCCTCCTCGATGGACCCGCCCACCGTCAGCAGCCCATGGTTCTGCAGGATCACCGCCTTGCACGGCCCAAGCGCGGCAGCAACCCGCTCCCCCTCGGCCGCATCCAAAACCACCCCGCCAAACCCCGCGTAGTGCCCGTGATCCTCATAGAACGCACAAGAATCCTGCGTCAACGGATCCAACCGCCGCCCCAGAGCAGCAAACGCGCGGCCATACACACTATGCGTGTGCACAGCGGCCACCACATCCGGCCGAGCCGCGTGCACCCGCGAATGGATCACATACCCGGCCGGATTGACCTTCCCCTCCCCCTCCACAACCTCCCCGCCCGCGTCCACCAGGATCAGATCCGACACACACAGCCTGCCGAACGACCGCCCGAACGGGTTCACCCAGAACCGCTCCGGATACTCGGGATCGCGGACGGTGAGATGCCCACCCGCCCCCTCATCGAACCCATACCGATGGAACAGCCGCAGCGAAGCCGCGAGACGCTGCTTGCGCCGCAGCCGTTCCTCGGCAACCGTTCTCACGCCCGCCGCCCGAGCAAGGCCACGACGGTCGGTGGGTCCAGCTCCGCCACGCCGCCCGCGTCCGGACCACGGCTGATCGCATAGCCGTGCAGGATCTGGCCCTGGGCCACTCGAACCCATTCACCATCGCGGTGGACGTCGAAGTCGACGCGGCCGTCGAAGACCATGTCGCGGAGGATGCCGGTCACGGTGAAGCTCGTGCGGATCTCCTCCTCCATGTGCGCGTCGCCGAACATTCGGACGGACGCGCGGGAGACCACCGGGATCCAGCCGCGCTCGGTCAGGAAGCGGCCCACGGAGATGCCACGGTCGGCGAGAAAACGATCCACGACCTCCTCGACGGCGCGGACATAACCCGACATCTGCATACGGTCGGAGTACTGGCAGTGGAAGTAGGGAATACGCCAGGTCCAGCTGTAGTCGGCCTCCTCCGCTTCCGGCGCGTCGGCGACCACCTCGTCCACCACCAGTTCGGTCAGGTCATCGGGCACCGGCACGACCGGGGCGGTCCGGTCGTGGTCACGGACCAGCGCGACGCGGAGCTTGGCGCGCAGCACGGTCTCGCCCTCGCGGGCCCGCAGCCGCACCGCGAACCGGTCGACCGAGATCCGCTCGACCTCGGCGGTGACCACGTCGTCGACCTCCAGCACGGCGGGCAGCAGCGCGGAGACGTCCACGACGGACAGACCGACGCCGCAGTCGTGGTAGAGGCGGGCGGGTCCGTCGCCGCGGTCGCGGAACCAGCCGAGCACGGCCTCCTCGGCCAGGTAGAGAAAGTGCTTGAAGCCGATCCAGGTCCGGATGTTGGCCCCCTCGTACCGGGGGCGCAGGGCCGCGGTCGTGCCTGCGACGGTCATCGGGCGGTCTCCTTCGTCTGCACCGGGCCGAGCGCCCCGGTCGTGAACTCGTCGATGATCTCGGCCACCCGCGCCGGGGTGCGGATGTGTCCGAAGTGGTCGTAGTCCGGCTCGACCCGGACCGCGGCCGCGGGCATCGCCTTGGCCAGCGCCTCGTCCCGGCCGCCCGCCAGCCCCAGGTCGCGCGGACCGGTGAGCACCAGCGTCGGGGTGGCCACGGCGGCCAGGTCCAGCCCGGCGGTCGCGGTGAACTGGCGGAACCACTCGGTGAAGGCGAGCGGGCCCATCCGGTCCACCAGCTTGTCGGCCATCCCGGACAGCACCCGGGGATCGGCCCCCGGCTTGCCGTGCCGACCCAGCCAACCCCGCAGCGAGTCGGTGATCAACCCCTCGAACGCGGCCCGCGTGGCGTCGAACATCTCCCACGACACACGGTGCTCCGGCGGACAGTAGAACGGGGCCAGCAGCACGACGGCCCGCGCGAACAGCCCATCCGCCAACGCCTCCAGGGTGGCGCTCGCGGCGAACGAGTGCGCGACGACGACGTCGGGCCGCTCCGGCAACGCGTCCACCGCGTCGGCGACCCACCCGCCGGGAGACCGGTGGCGGGTCCAGCGGTAGGCGTTGCCGGTGTGCCAGGGCATTTCGAGCGCGGTGAGCCGGTAGCGGTCGCCGAGCCGCGCGGCCAGGCGTTCCCAGCCGCGCCAGGACGCTTCCATACCGTGCAGCAGCACAGCCGATCGCGCACCCTCGGCAGCCGACAAAGTGTGCATCCGAAACAGACTCATCGCCCACCCGCCCGGAAGACCGTGATCGACCGCCGACCGTCGGCGTCGTCGCCACCGACGATCTCGACCCGGTCGGCATCCGGTTCGGACACCGCCATCGCCACCCGGATCACACTGTCGGCGCCGTAGAACTCGTCCGGTTCGGACAAACCTTCGACGGATCGGACGAGACCGAGGTCGGCGAGGGCACCGGGCGCGCCCGCCGGTTCCAGCAGCAGGCAACCGGCGCCCTGCCGCAGTTGTCGGGGCTTGCCCGACCGGCCTGCGTGCACCTCGCGGGCGACCGGGTCCTCCGGCTCGGCCCCGACCACGACCACCCGGCGCGCCCGGCCCGAGCGGATCAGCAGGCCACCAGCGGCGATGGCGTCCATACCGGCCAGGGCGCCGGAGCAGAACAGCAGGTTGGGTCCACCGAACCGGTACCAGATGGCCACCGTGCTGGCGATGACGTTCGCCGAGGCGTTGGGCGCGGCCAGTGGCGACACCGACCGCCAGCCCTCCGCCCGCGCCGTCCGCACAGTGTCCACAATGGACGAAACACTGCCCAGGTTGCTCGCGGCCACCACGGCCGTGTGCGGGTCGACCTCGCCGGGCTCCACCCAGACGCCGTCCTCCCCACCCAGAGCCCGGTGCACGGCGCAGAGCGCAAGGCGGGTGGCGGGTTCCTTGTAGAGCAGGCCCTTGCGACCGAGGACCTGCTTGGCCTTCTCCGGTCCGGGCGCGCCCAGGTCCGGCACATAGACACTGCATCCCGTGACCGACACCCGCGCGCTCATCGGACCGCCTCCACCACTGTCACGGCGTTCACCCCGCCGAATCCGAACGCGTCCACCACGGCCGTGCGCAGCGCGGCCGCCGTCCGCTCGCCTGCCAGCCGCAGACCAGCCGCTTCGGGGAGCGGCGTCCGCAGCCCCACGATCGGCGGGCACACCCCGGCGCGCAGAGCCCGGACGGCGACGTCCAGGCTGTGCAGGGCGGAGGCCCCCGAGGTGTGGCCGATCGCCCCCTTCAGCCCGCTGACCAGCGGCTTGTCCCCATACACCGCGCCGAGCACGCCCGCCTCGACCGGATCGTTGAGCGCCGTGCCGGTCCCGTGCGCCAGCACCAGATCGACGTCCTCGGGCGCACGCCCCGACCGTTCCAGGGCGTCGTCCACCGCGCGGCGGATGCCCGTCGGGTCCGGGGCGGTCTCGTGGTGGGCGTCGCACGAGAGTCCGGTGGCCAGCACGCGGGCCAGCGGGGCCGGGGCCGAGCGCACGAGTACGAACGCGGCGGCGCCCTCCCCGAGCAGCACGCCCGGCCGGTCGACGTCGAAGGGGCGGACCCGGTCGGCGGGCTCGTCGGCGACCCGGCCGATCATGGCCAGCATCGACTCCGTCACCGAGTCCGTCGCCGCGACCACCACCACGTCCGCGTCGCCCAGTTCCAGCATGTCCTGGGCCAACGCCAGCACATGCCCGCCTGCACCGCACGCGTTCGACACCGTGCGCACCTCGGCCGCCGGGCAGGCCGCGCGCACCGCGTCGGCGAAGTGCAGGCGCTCGGCGGCCACGGGCACGTCGTCCACGAACGCCCGCTCCACCGCCCGCAGCTCCCCCAGGCCGGTCCCCACCAACGCGACGACCCGACCCGCGAGCCGGACGGACCCGACCGCCTCCGCCACGCAGGCCGTCAGCAGCCTGCTCGCCCGGAGTGGGTCCTCGGCCGACGGACCGGCGATCGGGTAGCCCCGGCGGACGTGCACGGCGTCCGGGCTGATGTAGGGCAGGTCGGCGACCCCGCACCGGCCCGCCACCACGGCGTCGAAGGTCTCCGCGCCGTCGCCCAGGCAGGTCCGCACCGCGCTCGCGACGATGTCCACGGCTCACCCGGCCAGTTCGGCGCCGGGCCGGGTGACCGCGATCAGCGAGCCGAACCGCGCGATCACCCGGTCGCCCACCAGGACCTCGCCGGACGCGAACGCGGCCCCGTCGCTGACGTGTTCCAGCCGGACCTCGTTGCGCAGCACGTCCCCCGGGTAGGCGGCGCCCTCGAACGAGACGTCCCGCAGCCCGGCGAACAACGGCAGCAGGTTCCCGCCGGTCAGCCGCTCACGCTGGTCGGCGGGACCGACCAGCAGCCACGCCAACGCCGCCGACTGCCCGAACGACTCGACCAGCAACGCCTCCGGGTACGCCCAGCTCTCCGTCGGCGCGGCCGCCGGGATGGCGCGGTAGCAGGGCTCGGTCGCGCTCACGGCCTTGACCGAGGTCAACCCGTCCGCGCGCACCTGGACCACCCGGTCGACGAGCAGCATCGGATAACGCTGCGGCAGCAGGTCGCGGATCGCCGCGTGGTCGACCACACGCTCCACAGTGGACATACCAGTCACCTCCGCTCGAACTCGGCGTGCAGCCGGGTGGTCAGCTCGCCGTCCGAGCGGCGGCGACAGTCGGCCCGCGCGGTCAGCACGCCGTCCGCTTCGGTCACCTCCGCGTCCACCTCGAACCCGTCCCCGGCCACCACCGGCGCGACGAACCGCACCGACCGCAGGGCCACCAGGCGGACGTCCCCGAACCCGGCCGCCACGGCCTGCTGCAGCGTGTCGATGAACAGCACGCCGGGGAACACCACGAGTCCGGGAAAGTGCCCGGCCAGGTAGACCTCGTCCGGGTCGACGACGGTGTGCGCGCGCACCCGGCTCCCCTCGACCGCCACCGAGGCGGCGGCCACCAGCTCAGATCGCGCGGAGGGCACGGAGTTCCTCGATTCGGTCGGTGTCGAGACCCGCCGCGCGCAGCACGTCGTCGGTGTCCGCGCCGGGCTCGGGGGCGCCGGTGCGGACGCGGGTGGGGGTGCGGGAGAACTTGATGGACGGTCCGGTCAGCGGTGCCGTGGTGCCGTTGCACAGCACGGTCTCCTGCACCATGTCCCGCTCGATGACGTGCGGGTCGGCCGCCGCGTCCGCGAACCGCCGCACCGGCGCCGCCGCCAGCCCCTCCCCGGCGAGCGCGGCCACCGCGTCGGCCACCGGCCGGGTCGCGCACCAGGCGGCGACGACGTCGTTCACCGCGGTCCGGTTGGCCCGTCTGGCCTCGTTGGTGGCGAAGCCGTCGGCGCGGGCGAGGTCGGGGCGTCCGATCAGGTCGGCCAGCACCCGCCAGTGCTTGTCCAGGGCGATGGCGAGGTAGAGGTGCCCGTCTGCGCAGGCGTAGGTGCCCGCGGGGACGACGAACTCGGCCTCCGCGCCCCAGCGCCGGATCGGGGTGTCGGTGGCGCCGAGGGTGAGGTAGCCGCCGCTGTTGTAGAGCAGGGAGTCCAACAGGGACACGTCCACGTGCTGGCCCTCGCCGGTCACGTCCCGGTGCCGCAACGCCGCCAGTGTCCCGATCGCCGCATGCAGCCCGGCCAGGTCGTCGGCGAGGAACGTCGGCGCCTTCACCGGCGGGCCGTCCGCGGAACCGTTGAGCGCCATCCACCCGGACACCGCCTGCGCGATCGGGTCGTACCCGGGCGCGTCCGCCATCGGCCCGAACTGGCCCCAGCCCGAGATCGACACGAACACGATCCCCGGCCGCCGGGCCGCGCAGGCCGCGTACCCGATGCCCCACCGGTCGAGCGTGCCCGGCTTGTAGTTCTCCAGCACCACGTCCACACCGGCGACGAGGTCGAGGAACACCGCGGCGGACTCGGGCTTGCGCAGGTCCAGGGACACGCTGCGCTTGTTGCGGTGCACGGACTCGCGGAACCAGGACCGCCCGGTCCCGGGGATCTCCGGCGGCATCCGGCCCTCGCGGTTGCCGGGCATCTCCACGCGGACGACATCGGCGCCGAGATCGGCGAGCAGGCAGCCTGCCATCGGACCGGACCAGACCTTGCTCAGCTCCAGGACCCGCACCCCGTCCAGCGGACCTGCCCGATCACCGCGCGCGTCCCGGTAGAACTCCCGCTTGTCCACGTGTCTCCCCTCGCCTCGGACAGGCGCCATCATCGAACGGGGTCCACGTTGTACAACAGTGTTCGATTTCCTCCCGCCACCCGCCCCCTCATCCCCGCCCGGCACCGTCCCCGGCCTGACCGGGACACCCTGCCGGTGGCCGGATTCGGCACCACGAAACCAAAGCGGTCGCACCGGCGAGTGGGCATCGGCACGCGACACACCGGACAACAAGGACACCCGGACGGCGGCGGGCTTCAGGACGCCCCACGCAATCGGCGTGTTATCACCGATTCGCTCTCCGTCGACTCGCCACGGTCAAGGACGGGAATGTCCTCAGTTCCACCGTCCCACGCAGGATCTTCCTTTTCGTATCGTCACCTACCATGTTCACCATGGACGCGCCGTTTGAACTCCTCGGCGGCGTCGACCTACCACCACATGAGGTGGGTGTCGTTCAGCTGTTCGAGATAGGCGCTCGCCGCCGCATTGTCGCTCACCTCGCGCACCGCCGCCGGAAATCACCGGACCTGCCGAACGCCGCCCCCGCGTGATCGCGGTCGCACTCCCGCGGTTTCCACCGACGGGACGCGACCGCCCGGATCGCCGGATTCCGAACCGGCCGCAGGCATTTGTCCCGATGATCCCTCGATCGACGAACAAAACGTCCGCCGCCACATTTCCGACCTTCGTATGGTCTCGGCCCCCGAACGCCGGGAATGTCCCCCGAACGACCGTCATCCCCGATGACCCCGGCGAGCGCGGACCGGTGTCCGGTTCGTCGAATTGGCTTCACATTCAACAGTTGCCGAACAAGGCGCCGTCACCCGTTCGACCCACGTCGATCGGAGTTCGTCGAACCGCTTTCCTGGAACGTTCCCAGAACTCCCGCCGAATTCCCATTCGACAGCGGACGAAATGGGCCATCCCGGCACACAGACGGGGGCATCCGGGAATATTATAGAAACCGACTATGTCCCGCCATCGGTCCATCGCGCACGCGCCGGATGGCGGTATCAAGACAATCATCGCCTGGTTATTTTTGGCTCGTTCCACGGCGATCGCGAACAGATCCCCGCGCAGTAGGCCGCTGCCCTCGTCCGACCGGCGCGCGGTATTTCGAGCGCCGTGCCGACGTGACCCGGGCAGCCCGGCCCACCCAATCTCGTTCACCAAGGGACGGAATATGGCGCGAACATCGGATTCCCCGGCACGCACTTCCACGGCGGTGGTGACCGCCGTACGGGCCCGTGCCCTACCGGAGTGCTTCGAGCTGAGCTGTGACCACGCGCCGGACGCGGTGGCCGTGGTCTGCGAGGGCGAGCAGCTCGACTACCGCGGCCTGGACGAGCGGGCCAACCGGCTGGCCCGGCTGCTGCGCGCCCGCGGCGTGGCGACCGGCGACAACGTGGGCATCCTGCTGCCCCGCTGCCTGGACACCTACGTCGCCATCCTGGGCGTGATGAAGGCGGGCGCGGCCTACGTGCCGATCGACACCTCGTTCCCGGCCGACCGGGTCGGGTTCATGGCCGAGGACGCCGCCCTCACCCACCTGGTGACCTGGTCCGGCGGCCGCGACCGCACCGCCGACCTCGGCTGTCCGGTGCTGGAGCTGGACGAGGAGCGCGCCGCCCAGGCCGAACAGGCGAGCGACCGGCTCGACCTCGACGTGGACCCGGAGCTGCCCGCCTACGTCATCTACACCTCCGGCTCGACCGGCAAGCCCAAGGGCGTGGCGATCTCGCACGCCAACATCGTCAACTTCCTGGACGTGGCCACCCCGATCTACGGCGTGACCGCCACCGACCGCGTCTACCAGGGCATGTCGATCAGCTTCGACTTCCACCTTGAGGAGATGTGGCCCGCCTGGGTGGGCGGCGCCGCCCTGGTGGCCGGGCCGAACGACGCGCGCCGGTTCGGGCAGGGGCTCACCGAGTTCATCGCCGAGCAGGGCATCACCGTGCTGTGCAGCGTGCCGACGCTGCTCACCACCGTGGAGAACGTGCCGCCGTCGGTGCGCTGCCTGCTGGTCAGCGGCGAGGCGATGCCCGCCGACCTGGTGCGCAAGTGGTCGGCCCCGGGCAGGCGCATCCTCAACTGCTACGGCCCCACCGAGACCACCGTCTCCTCAAGCTGCGCCGAGCTGGTCGCCGACGAGCCGGTGACGCTCGGCAAGCCGTTCCCCACCTACCGCTTCTACGTGCTCGACGAGCGGCTGCGCGAGGTGCCCGACGGCGAGACCGGCGAGATCTGCATCGGCGGCCCCAGCGTCGGCATCGGCTACCTCAACCGCCCCGACCTCAACGCCGAGCGGTTCATCGTCAACCCGGTCGAGCGCGACCGGGCCGAGGCGCCGCGCGTCTACCGCACCGGCGACCTGGGGCGGCGGACCCCGGCGGGCGAGTACGAGTTCTTCGGCCGGATGGACACCCAGGTCAAGATCCGCGGCTACCGGGTGGAGCTGGGCGAGATCGAGCAGGTGCTGCGCGAGGACCACGAGGTGGAGAACGCCGTGGTCACGACCCTGGACCGGGACGGCGTGCCGCACCTGGTCGCGTACCTGACGCTGATCCCGCAGCCGCCGGGCCTGTTCGACGACGGCGCGGACCAGGCCGACGGGGAGCTTCGCGACCGGCTGCACTCGACCCTGCGCCGCCGCCTCGCCCCGTACATGGTCCCCAACTACATCGAGGTGCTGGAGAGCTTCCCGCTGCTGGCCGCGGACAAGGTGAACCGCAAGGCCCTGCCCGCCCCGGTCTCCCCGCCGCTGGGCGCGAGCTCCGGCCCGCACGTGCCGCCCCGGGGCGCGCTGGAGACCAGCGTGGCCGAGGTGTGGGCGCGGGTGCTGGAGATGGACAAGGTCTCGGTCGAGGCGGACTTCTTCTGCGACCTGGGCGGCCACTCGCTCAGCGCCGCGCGGGTGATCTCCAAGCTGCGCGAGGTCCCCGAGCTGCGCGGCCTGGCCATGGGCGACATCTACGGCAACCCCACCATCCGCACCCTCGCCGCCTACGTCGAGACCACCGCGGCGGCGGCGCCCGATCCAGCCGACTCGGTGGCCGCGATCGAAAGACCCGCTCCGCTGCGTCATTCCGGCTTCCGGGTGTGGCGGTGCGGCCTCGCCCAGCTGGTACTGCTCTACGGGTGGATGCTGCTGCTCGCGACCCCGACGCTCGCGCTGACCTACATCGTGACGGCCAAGGTGGGCTCGCAGGCCATCGGCACCTCCTTGCTGGGCTCGTCGGCGAACCTGGGCGTGCTCATCCCCATTTGGCTCGTCTGGTTCGTCATCACGACCTTCGGCCTGCCCATCATCGGCGGCAGGCTGGTGCTGCTGGGCGTGCGACCGGGCTTCCACCCGCTGTGGGGATCGACCTACCTGCGGTTCTGGTTCTACGAGCGGGTCGCCGCGCTCGCGCCGCTGCGGCTGCTGGCGGGTACCCCGCTGCTGCCGATGTACCTGCGGCTGATGGGCGCCACGGTCGGCCGCGACTGCCAGCTGTCGTCCGCGCAGGTCAACCTGCCCCGGTTCGTGACGATCGGCTCCGGCGTGAGCATGGGCGACAACTCCCGCATCGAGCCCTTCACCGTCGAGGAGGGGTGGCTGCGGATCGCGCCGGTGCACGTCGGCGACGGGGCGTTCATCGGTGCCAGCTCCGGTGTCCTGGCGGGCGCCGAGGTGGGCGCGAACGCCTCGATCGGCGACCAGTCCCTGGTGCACACCGACATGCGGGTTCCAGCCGGTGAGCACTGGCTCGGCTCGCCGCTGCGGCGTCAGGCCAAGGCGCCCCAGCTGCTGGCCACCATGGCCGAGGGCGCGGAGGACGGCCGCTGGCGGCTGTCGGTGCTGCTGGGCTACCTCGGCGGCCTCGTCCTGCTCATGCTGCTGCCCACGATCCTGCTGGTGCCCAGCGGCGCCCTGATGGTCTACGCGTTCGCCCAGGGCGGTCTTGTCTGGGCGGTGGGCAGCATGGTGGCGTCGGGCCCGGTCTTCGTGGTGTTCACGTGCCTGGTGCTGGTCGTGTTCAAGCGGCTCGTGCTGTTCCGGGCCAGGCCGGGCATCCACTCCGACCGCGGGTTCTTCGGGGTGCGGCTGTGGGTGTCCAACCGGCTGCTGGAGATGTCGGTCGCCCAGGTCCGGACGATCTACTGCACGCTCTACGCGATCCCGTTCCTGCGCGGCCTCGGCCTGCGGGTGGGCAAGTGGTGCGAGATCGCCGTGCCGACGCTGCTCGACGTCGACATGACCACCATGGGCGACCAGTGCTTCCTGGCGGGCGGCATCATCGTCTCCCCGCCGGTGCACCACCGCGGCCGGGTCGCGCTGCGCATGGCCGAGCTGTCCGACCGCAGCTTCATCGGCAACGTCGCGCTGGTCCCCGGCGGCACCCGGATGGGCAGCAACAGCCTGCTCGGCGTGATGTCCGTGCCGCCCGCGGACCGGCCGATGGACCCGGAGACCACCTGGCTCGGCTCGCCGTCGTTCTTCCTGCCGCGCCGGGAGACCAGCCAGAACTTCCCGGAGAAGATGACCTACCTGCCGACCAGGGGCATGGTGGCGGGCCGGTTGTTCGTGGAGCTGTTCCGGGTGTTCCTGCCCGCCATGCTGATCACCGCGGGCACCTTCCTGAGCTTCTACGCCATGGTCGGCCTGCTCGCCCGGTTCACGCTGCCGGTGGTGGCGGTGCTGCTGCCCGCGCTGACGCTGGCCATCGGGTTCGCGCAGACGCTGGTGGTCGTGCTGCTCAAGTGGCTGATCATGGGCCGGTACCGGCCGCGCACCGAGCCGTACTGGAGCACCTGGGTACGCGGCACCGAGCTGATCACCGGCCTGTACGAGGCGGTCGTGGTGCCCACCTTCGTCGGCAACCTCGTCGGCACACCGTGGATCGCGCCGGTCATGCGGCTGCTCGGCCTGCGCATCGGCCGCCGGGTCTGGCTCAACACCGTCTCCTTCACCGAGTTCGACCTGTCCCGCATCGGCGACGACGCCATGGTTGGCCAGGAGGCCGACCTGCAGACCCACCTGTTCGAGGACCGGGTGATGAAGATGTCGTACTCCACCGCGTCGGCACGCTCCACGATCGGCAGCCACGCGGTCGTCCTCTACGACGCCGAGGTGTCCGCGGACACCTTCCTGGACGCCGACTCGCTGGCGATGAAGGGCGAGGTACTGCCCGACTCCACCGGCTGGCGCGGCATCCCGGCCCGGCCACTGTGAACGACGAAAGGGAGTCCGTGGTGGACATCGACCCGCGCGCGCTCGAACTCGACCGCGAACGCCTGCACGGCCGAATGGCCCAGGGCGTCGACCTGGGCAGGCTGACGTACGCCCTCATGCACGGCAACGGCAACGTGATCCTGGTCGTCGACGCGGACCGCAGCGACCTTTCTCCGTCCGATGTGGACGGAGCATTGGCGCGGGAGATCTGTCGGACCTTCACGGCCATCCGGGTCGACGGCATCGCGTTCCTGTCCGGTGTGGACGATTTCCTGCGGATGACCTACTTCGAGGGCGACGGCATGCACTCGCAGATGTGCGGCAACGCGTTGCGGTGCGTGACACGGTATTGCACCGAACGCGGGTACCTGTCGCCGGACGAGGACTTCGTGTCCACCGACGACGGTCTCAAGTGGGTATCGGCCGCGGGCGGCCAGGTCCGGGTGGCCCTGGGCGAGGCCCGGGAGTTCCGCCAGGTCGACACGGACCGGTGGTTCGTGTTCAGCGCCCTGCCGCACCTGGTCGTGCAGGTCGACGACCTGGACGCGGTGGACGTGAAGACCGAGGGCGCCCGACTCCGGTTCGACACGCTGCTGTGCCGGGCACTCGACCACCCGGAGGGCATCCACGTCGACTTCGTCCAACGCGACGGCGACGTGGTGCGCATCCGCACCTACGAGCCGGGCACCGAGGACGAGACCCTCGCCTGCGGCACCGGCGTCGGCGGCACCGCCTACGTCGCCAACCGCGTATGGGGCATGCCGTTCCCGATCCGCGTGATCCCGCGCGGCGGCGAGATGGCGGTCGACCTGTCCGAACACGGACTGCTCATCAGCGGCACGATCGGCTATCTGCTCACCATGGACGCCCCGGTGAGCGCGACACCCTGACCGCCCCCTGACCGTGTCCGGGCGGGACGCCGTTCCGTCCCGCCCGGACACGACCCGCCGAGCCGATGACCCGGTGTCCACGGTCGACCAGCCACCGCGCGTACCGACCGGTGCCGCAGGCGGCGTCCAGCGCGACGCCCGGCGGCAGAGTGTCCAGGATGCGCCGCACCACCGGGCCGTCGATATCCGAGCGGCCTCACGGAACCACTCCACACCTGGCTCGGCACACCGGCAGGCTGAGCCCGCACTACGACGTCGGCCACGGCGTGGCGTCGTTCATCAGGCCGATCATGCCGGAGACCAGGCGCATCTGGTCGATGGTGCGGATATCGGCCTCGACCAGGCGCGGCGAGCACAGCAGGACGGCCAGGGTCTGGGCGCGGGACAGGGCCACGTTGAGGCGGTTGCGGGAGAGCAGGAAGTCGAGCCCGCGCGGGAGGTCCGCGGCCGAGGACGCGGTCATGGTGGCGAGGACGACCGGGGCCTCCTGCCCCTGGAACCGGTCCACCGTCCCCACCCGGACCCCCGGGTGACCGGCCTGCTCCAACGCCCGGGTGACCACGCGCGCCTGCAGGTTGTACGGCGCGACGACCAGGATGTCCTCGTCGGCCAGCGGCCGGGTCTCGCCGCGGTCGTGCCAGGCGCGGCCGTGCAGGGACCGCACGATCTCCACGAGCGCGGCGGCTTCCTCGGTGGACCGCGTGGTGTTGCCGTCGTGGTCGATCTCGGCGAGGTAGAGGCCCGGCCGGACGCCGTCGAGCGCACGGTCGGCGGCGGTCGGGTGCGCGTGCAGCCTGCCCGCATAGGACAGGCGGGAGACCGGGGCGCAGACGTCCGGGTGCATGCGGCGGGTCTGGTCGAGGAAGAAACCCAACTCCGGGGGCACGATGTCGTTCTCGCCCAACAGGTGCCCCAATGCCGACGCCTCCGCGCCCGGCGGGTGGGTGCCCTGCACGACCTGCGGGAGCTGGCGGGGGTCGCCGAGCAGCACGAGGTTGCGGGCGCAGGTGGACACCGCGAGCGCGTCGGCGAGGGCGAACTGGCCCGCCTCGTCCACGATCAGCACGTCGAACGGTTCCGCGCGCAGGGCCTTGTTGGCGAAGTTCCACGCGGTGCCACCGACGAGGTGCCCCATGTCGTGCTCGGCGCGCCACCGGGCCAGCGACGGCAGGTCCTTCGGCTGCTCCCACGGCGCGGCCGGGTCCGGGGTCTTGCCGCGCGGCCGCTTCGCGCAGGGCAGGTCGGGCGCGGTGGCGAGGGCGGCGGACAGCACGTTCTCCACCGCCTTGTGGCTGGTCGAGGTCACGCCGACGGTGCGGCCGGACTTCACCAGGTGCGCGATCAACCGGCCCGCCAGGTAGGTCTTGCCCGCGCCCGGCGGCCCCTGCACGGCCAGCGTCGACCCGTCCAGCCGGTCCACGGTCTCGATCACCGTGCGCACCAGGTCCGTGCCGGGATCGGGCAACGCGCCGCCACCACGCAGCCGGGGCGGTGTGCGGCGCAGCAGGTCGATGCCCGGCGACGCGGGGAGCATCGGAAGGCCGTCCGCCACCGCGCGGGCGAGCAGCTCCACGGCCTCGTCCTTGGGCGCGGGCCGGATCGGCGCGCCGGGCAGCACGGCCTGCGGCAGCCCGTCGGAGACCTCGTCCGTGCCGCGACTCTCCTCCACGACCAGGTGACTCGCCGACGCCTCGATCACCCGACCGTCCCCGCTGCCGGTCCCGTAGCGCAGTCGGATGTCGTCGCCGAACGCGAACGGGTGCGGCCGATCCGGGTCGCAGCTCATCCGCACAGTCCGCTTCGCCTTGCCATTGCGGCGTTTCGGCGGCACCCACTCCCCCGCCTCGACCCGCACCGGCACCGCGCACGACGTGTCGGCCTCCAGGTCCCCCATCGGCGCGGCGAGCTGCCGGAAGTACTCCCACCAGGCCGGATTCGTCTCGCGCCGGTAGTAGCCGACCGACGCGGCGAGCAACGCGCGGGCCCGCTCCTCCGGCGTGAAGTCCGCCGGGTCCTCGGGCAACCCCTCGATCAGGTGTCCGACCAATTCGGCCAGTTCCGCCGCTTTGCGCGCCCGTTCCTCGTCCTGCACCTCGCGCAGCGCCGAGTCCAATTCGGACTCCTCGGCGGGCGGCGCGAGCGCGATGCCTTCCTGCTCGCGAACCCGGTGCAGGAACTCGAAAAGCTTCTGCGTGGACACGCAGTCGTACTCGTTGTAGTCGGCGATACCTTGGAGCACCTCGCAGGCACGCCCCGTCTCACCCGCGCCGGTCAGCGTCAGGTACTCCTCGTACGCCTCGATACTCGACGCCGCCGTCTTGACCTCGCCCTCGCGCGCGCTGGGCATGTAGAGAGGTTCGAGGGCCTTGATGGAGTACGACCGCTGCGAGACCCGCAACGCCTTGCGCACCACGGCATACAGGTCGACCAACGCACCGTTCCGCAGGAGTGTGTCGACCTCCTGCTCACGCGTCCCGTGCAGCGCTGCCAGGCGTTTGAGCGCGGACGACTCGTACGGGGCGTAGTGGTAGACGCGCGCGCCCGGGTGCGCGGTCAGCCGCTCGACCGCGAAATCGACGAACCCCTCGAACGCGGTCCGCTCAGCGGCGCGGGTGTGTGCCCAGAAGGGGATGAACCGACTGTCCGCGACCGCGCCGAACAGGTACTCCAGCCCCGTACCGCCGATCGCGTACGGGTCGCCCTCCATGTCGAAGAACACGTCACCGGGACTGGGCGCGGGCAGGTCGGCCAGCGCGGCCGGGTCGACGATCTCGTAGGCGACCTCGCCGGTCGCGTCCTGTCGCACCTGGATCGCGGCCTGCGCGCGCAACGCGGTGAACGACGAGACCGACATCGTGCCGGGCCGCTCGGTCGGCGCGGCGGCGGCAAGCGCGTCGATGGTGCCGAACCCGGCGTCGAGCAGCTTGCGCCGCTGATCGGCCCGGATTCCCGCGACCAGCGCGAGATCCCGATCCGCTTCGCGTCCGGCTGCACAATGCTCCGCGAACGAACACCCGGTGCAGGCCGGACGCTCCGCTCCCCACGCGCGGTCGGGCAACCCTGCCGCTCGACCCACGAGCCGTTCACGGAGGCGGTGCAGCAGCGGCAGAAAGTCGTCGACCCGGAACGTGGCGCGACTGCCGTCACCGAGGAGCAGGTGCATGTCCGGGCCGACAGGCCAACCTGCCCGCTGTAGCGCGTCGGCGTAGGCCGTCAGCTGGATCACGGCGGAGGGGCGTGCGTGGCGAGCTAGCTTGGTGTCGTAGACCTCGTAGCGACCGTCGGCGTCACGCTGCAGGAAGTCGGCTCGACCGCTCATCCCGGCGTCGCCCAGCTCGTCCTCGTGGAACACCGCCTGATAGACCACGGGCGCCCCGGACCGCAGAGCGTCGGCTGTCTCGGCCGCGCCGGTCACCGGGTCCCGGGTGTCGATCTCCACCACGGCGTCGACCTGGCCTCGCATCTTCCCGAGCGTGGACAGCTCGTGCTCGCGCCCGTACTTGACGGTCAGCCGGTCCGGCCCCGGACCGGGCCTGGGCGCCCCCGGCAGTCCGACGGCATGCGCCTGCGCGAGGACGCTGCGATGCTCGCAGTCCAGCAGATCAGCCAGGTCCGACGGGGTATACATCGTCGGAGACTGTTCCACCGGCGGCGCCCGGTCCCAAGCGGACACGCCGTGGACCTCCCCACAGGTGTCCTTCTACGCGACGACAGAACGCCACCAAGCCCACGCGGAGAGCCCTCGTCCTCGCTCCCGCCCTGGCCCCTTGATCGCCTCCGACACCGGCCGACTTATCCACAGGCACCCGCCGCCACGGCTTCCACCTGTGCATTCGCCCCCGGTAGAATAGAAATCGGGGGTCCCCAGCGAGTTGTCCACAGCCTTGCTGCACGATCCCCAACCCCACACCGCCACTTGACGAGCCTGCACGCCACCGGCTCCTGTGGACAGCTTCGCGCGCAGCGTCGCTTATCAGCGGTAACGTAGAAATCCGGGGATCCCCCAGCCGGTTGTCCACATCCCGGCGATACATCCCCAACCCGCCCCGCACCCTTGACCGGGCCTACCCGCGGAGTCCATCCACAGCCAAGATCGCCACTCACCCGTGCATCCGGTCCATGCCCCGGGCTGGAGTTCGGGGGTCCCCATCAGGTTGTCCACATCCCCACGGGCGCGTCCACACCCGCAGCGCGGGCCTTGACGGGAAGTCCGCGACGGGGATCAGGAGCGCGGGTTGGGCTTCTCCACCTTGAACCGCTCGGCCTCCTTGCGGACCTCGACCTGGGTCGCGCGCTCGCGCTGCAGCCAGTCCGGGTTCTCCGACTTCAGTGCCTCGATCTGCTCGGTGGTGAGCGGCTCGGTGAGGCCCGCGCGGGTGAGGCCGCCGATGGAGATGCGCAGCTTGGCGGCCACGACGGGGCGCGGGTGCGGGCCGTTGCGGCGCAGGTCGCGCAGCCAGTCCGGCGGGTCGGCCTGGAGGGCGTTCAGTTCCTCGCGGGAGACGACGCCCTGTTGGAACTCGTCCGGGGTGGCCTGCAGGTAGACGCCCAGTTTCTTCGCCGCGGTGGCGGGTTTCATCGATTGGGAGGACTTGCGCGGCGAACTCATGCGTGCAGGGTACCGGGCGCCTGCCGCGGGGCCGGTCACGCCCGGTAATCTGGGCGCGTGACCAGCCCGGATGTCCCGTCCCCGTTCCGGCTCGGCTATGTGCCGGGGGTGACGCCGGGCAAGTGGGTGCGGCTGTGGGAGGAGCGCTCGCCGGGCCATCCGCTGGAGCTGGTGCCGGTGTCCGCCGCCGAGGCGGCCGACCTGGTACGCGACGGCGGCGTGGACGCGGTGCTGCTGCGGCTGCCGACAGACCGAACGGGGCTGCACGCGATCCCGCTCTACACCGAGGTGAGTGTGGTGGTCGTCCCGAAGGACCATCTGGTCGCGGCGGCGGACGAGGTGGCGCCCGCGGACATCGCGGACGAGCTGGTGCTGCATCCCGTGGACGACACACTGAGCTGGGAGGTACCGCCGGGGCTGCGTGCCGTGGAACGCCCTGCGACTACGGGGGACGCGATCGAGTTGGTCGCGGCCGGGGTGGGGCTGTTGGTGGTGCCGCAGTCGTTGGCGCGGTTGCATCATCGGCGGGACCTGACGTACCGGACTATCTCGGACGTGCCGCAGTCACAGGTTGCGCTGTCGTGGTTGGAGGAGGAGACCACGGATGCGATCGAGGAGTTCATCGGGATCGTCCGGGGGCGGACCGTGAACAGCACGCGGGGGCGTCAACCGGCTCCCGCGCAGCCCAAGCAGCCCGAGAAGCGGCGTGTGCCGCAGCGGGGGAAGCCTCGCCGCCGTTAGCGTTGTCCATGCACCTCGCGGCCGACGTATTGGGTCATGGGGTAAGCCAGCTGCGGCGGATGGTCGCGCGGGTGAACTCGCGGGCGTGCACGGCGGCGGTCAACCAGGCAAGCGGGAAGGCGTCGGTCTCGTCGGCGATCACCCTGCCGAACACATCGCGTTCCCGGTCGCGGGCCTGTTCGGCCAGGTCGTCGAGGATGTCGGCGGTGGCGGTCAGGCCGATCCTGGACAGCGTCCGGACGTCGCGCGCCGTGGACGGCAGGGCGGCGACGGCTCGACCGCCGAGGACCACGCGGTGTACGACGGTGGTGAGCAGGCCGGTCGGGGACGGCTCGGGCGTGTGCTCGGTCAGGATGGCTGTGGGGGTGCGTCCGCGCAGGTGTGAACGTTGCAGTTGGTCGATGGTGAGGTCGACATGGCGGGAGACGGCGAGGTCTCCGGCGACGGCCAGCGCGACGGCGGTCGTGGGCTGGTCGGGGACGAGGCGGGCGATCACCCGTAACGACAGGTCGGGGGCCTCGGCGAGGAGTCTGAGGTTGTCGCGGGCCGTGGCGGTGGTGCCGGTGAGGTCGACGTCGGTTCCGGTGTCCAGTCGGAGGCGTAGCGCGGTCCGGGTGGGGCCGATGATCGTGCCGGTGAGGAAGAGAAGGTCGTCCGGGGACGTGTGGGCGCGCGCCAGTTGATCCGGGAGGGGCTGGTCCCAGAGGCTCGTCAACGGGTCCTCGTGCCAGGTGACGGTCGTGGCCGAGACCGCGCGGACTTGTCGTCCGGCGCCCAATCGGTTGTCCGGGGAGCGGGTTGCTCCGGAAACCACGAGGCCTGACCGTCCGAGTTCTCGGTGCGTGAGGCCGGATTCTCCGAGGGCCACCGGTCCGTCGGCGGTCAGGATGGCGCGTTCGAGGCCACCCGGGCGGACCGCCTGAACTGTCCACAGTGTTCCGTCCGAGTCGGCGAGGTGGGTGACGACGCCCGCGTGACCCGAGGTGGTCACGATTGCCTCGGTGCACAGGCCGTGCAATCGGAGCGCGCCGATCGGGCGGTATTCGCGCCGCGCGGTGCCACGGTCGGTGTCGCCCGTGCCCCTGCGGAGGTCGTGACAGAGGAGCATGACCTCGACGAGATCAGTCGCCAGGGTCTCGCGATCGAAAGCCGATGACCCGGCCTTGGCCTCGGCCAGGCCCGTGGCCACGCGAATACCGGCCGCCGCGGCTCGGTGCAAACCCACGACTCGCGCGGAGTGCACAGCTCGGAGCAATTCGCCCCGGACGACGGCACCGCTCGCGGTCACGCCCACTCGGAGGATCTCGGCGCAAGCGCGCCACAACGCGGTGGCAGCGACGCGTTCGCGTTCTTGCACCGGCTCCGGACGCAGGATCGCTTCGACCTCGGAGACCGGCTGCGATTCCTCCGGCTGCGGGGCATGATCCGGCTCGGCGATCGGAGCGCCTGCGGCCGCAAGGGCGCGATGGAGGCACTTGGGGGCCAGGAGGCAGGTGCAGGCCAGGTCCCCGGCGGCCGTCAACACTCCATTGTGGAGTGTCCAGGTGAGCACGGTGTCGTCGGCGAGGGCCGCGCGGGCACTTTCGTTCGCGACCTCGATCGTCCACTCGTGCACGCGATCGAGCGCAGCATCGACCCGTTTGCGCAGGCGAGGCGGCAGGGTGTCGAGGACATCCGGGACGACACCGGGGAGTGCCGGTGGAAGTGTGGTCATCCGCGCACCTTCTCCCCCACCCACCTGGCCAGCTCCAACGGACTCAGCGCCGCGACCGGCATACCCGCCGCGGCCAGCCCACCCGCGACGGAGGTGCTGTAGCGGGCCGTGCCGGTGTCGTCGAGGCTCGCGCACCCGAGGAGGGTGACGCCTGCGGCGACGAGATCCCGGACCTGGGCGAGCAGCGGGCCGACAGGGCCGCCTTCCTCGAAGTCGCTGACCACGACCATGAGCGTGCGCTCCGGCACCGTGACCATTGAGCGGGCGTGCTGCAACGCGCCCGTGATGTCGGTGCCGCCGCCGACGCGAACCTCCAGCAGCAGTGACAAGGGGTCTGCGACGTGGTCGGTGAGGTCGATGATCTCGGTGGAGAAGGCGAGGAAGTGCGTGGTCAACGCGGGCACCCCGGCGAACACGGCGGCCGTGAGCGCGGCCCACACCGTCGAGGCCTCCATGGACCCGGACACGTCGACCACGAGCACCAGTCGCCAGTCATTGCTCCGAGTCGCCCTGGTCCGAAAAATCGGACGGTCCGGCACCACAATGAGCCGACCGTCCGCACCCCGACGCGCGGTGGCGAGATTGGCCCGCACCGTCCGTCGGAGATCCAACCCACCTCCCGGCCGCCGACTGGGCCTGGGCAACCGAATCCCGGTCAACGCAGGCGTGAGCCGAACCGCGAGTTGCGCGGCCAACTCACGCACGAGCCTCGCCACCAACGGCCTCAACCGCGCGAGCGTGTCCTCTGCCAGTCCGCCCGCGAGAGATAGCACTGTCCGCAATAGATCGACGGACGGCCGGACCGTGTCGGCATCGAGGTGCAACGCCGCGTCGGCCCGTCCGCCCTCGACAGCCGCAGCCAGAACCTCTTCGCGGACACGGTCTCCGAACAACAACCGCAGCTCCTCGGCCCACTCGCGCGTGTCCGGGAACGGTGTCCCTCGGCCTACCCCGATCCCGTGTCGGTCGGCTCCCTCGCCCCGATCCATCCCGTACAATTCGTCCAGCACAGCCGAATACCGTGCGTGCCGGCGATCGCCCCGCTGGTCCTCGATCCCCAACACCAATCGCCATCGCATCCCGGCCTCGACCCCGCCGCCGACACCCAGCGCGACATCCGCTTCACCGGATCGAGAGCCGTCGACCGGGAATGCCCCTCGGCGTGTCATTTGTTGCGTGATAAGGAGGTGCGCGCGGCCAGCCGGATCCACCGCATCGCGAGTCGCCGACTCGGGAGCGTCCTGCCCGGCACCCGGCCGGGCAGTACGGAGGGCCCGGATGGTCAGAACGTCGAGAGCGTCCTGCTCGGCCATCAGCCATCCGGCGACCACCTGCGGATCGCCGGAGACAGCGATGTCGACGCGCGTCCCGGTGTACTGCCCGACGATGTCGGCCAGCCGCCGACGCGGCGTCGGCCCGACCGTGGCGAAGGCGGCGCGAAGAGCCGGGAGGCGGTCGAGGAAGTCGCGGTCGGGCAGCTCGGTGACCCGGTCCACCAAGGGGAGGAATGCCTCGGGAGCTTCCAGCAGGGGCTCGGCGGCGGCCAGGGCGCCGGTCAGGAACGCCCGGAGGGTGTCGCGGCCATCGGGAGTGGTGGCGTTGTCCACAAGGGACGCTGCCCGGTCACCGAGGTCGGCGGGGTCGAGCAGGCCCAGGAGGACGCGGGTGGCGCAGGCGGCCCCGGCGATCATCGGGGCCCCGCGGTCGGTGAGTGCGCGTAGAGCGGAGGCCAGGCGGAGGCCGGTGCCGTGTTGATCGTGGCGTCTGCCGAGTTCGACCAGGGAGCGGGCGTCGGCGGCGCTGTCGGAACCGGCCAGGCCGTCGACCTGGGTGACGGCGGCCGTCTCCAGTTCTCGGACCAGATCGGCTACACGATGGGGCAGATCGTTGTGGGCGGGCGACTCGGTACGTCCGGGGGTCGATGCCGCGTTCTGGCGCGACTTGGTGGGGTCGGTGGCGCGAGGTGAAAAGTCTTGGTGTGGGGGGATGGCGCCTGGGGTGCTGGCCGTATCGGGTTTCGAGGTGTCGGGTGGGGTGGCGTTGGTGGGCGAATGGTTGGTGGGGTGGGGTGTGAGTGGGGGGATGCCGGGGAAGTGGCCTGCGCGGAGGCGGTCGAGGAGGTCGAGGGTGGTGAGGATGTCGGGGAGGGTTGCCGCGGCGGGGAGGGTCGTGGCGGCGGTGTCGAGGAGGGTCGGTAAGAGGTTGGGGAAGGCGCAGTGGGCGGCGTTGGTCAGGTCGGTGATCACGTCGGTCGGGGTGTGGTCGTCGCGGTCGGTGTGTCGGGAGTGGAGGTGGCCTGCGGCGGCCAAAGCGAGAGTGGGGCCCCATAGGCCTGCGACGGGGAGAGTGGCGGCGGTGGCCGGGGTCCAGGCGACGGTCCAGCGAGTGGTGAGGGCGTCGGCGCCGCCGGTTCCGGTGGTCGCGGTCGGGGTGGCGTAGGGGACGCCGAGGAGGGCGAGTCGGCGGAGGGTGATCTCGCGGCGGGCGTCGAGGTCGGAGCGGAGGGGGTCGAGGCGCAGGTCGACCGGGTCGCGGGTGTCCGGGCCGGGGAGGCGGAGGTCGGCGAGCAGGGTTTCGACCGAGGGGGCCAGGCCGGAGCGCGGAGTGCCGGGGGCCAGGCCGCCGGTGCGGCGACCGACGAGGACGTCCCCGGCGGCGCGGGCCACGACCCGGCCACGGCCGAGGGGATCGGCGTGGGTGAGGACGGTCTGGATCGCCTCGACCACCTCGCCGCGGCCCGGGGCGGGCAGGCCGCGCAGACGGGCGAGATCGACGGCGAGGCGGAGGGTTTCGCGAGCTTCGCCTGGGCCTGCCGGATGCCCCAGTTCGCGGACGCGGGCGCAGATCTCGACGATCACCCGCGCGGCGGCGGCCGCCACCGCCTCCGGGTCACCCGCGGCGTCGAGGATCGCCTGTTGCCACTCCGGGTCGCGGATGCCTGCCGGGTAGCCGGAACGTTCGTCGAGCATGGCGAAGGTGTAGGGGACGAGGGCGGTGACGATCTCGCTCGGGCTGGTACTTGATGAGTCCGTCTTGTCACGAATCGCTGTAGGAGGCACGTGGTCGGAGTTGGCCGGCTTGATCGCGGCATCCGGCAAGTCGGGGCGAGCCGAGGCAACAGTCCTGATGTTGTATGGGCCACCGCTTCCGTCCGGTGTGGCCGGTTGGTCGGGCAGCAAGGCCGTGGCGTGGAAGGAGCCGATGACGGCGGCGCATCGTCGGTCGCCCAGGTCCGCGATGGTGTGGCGCATCCAGGCTTCGCGGTGGAGGTCGGCGGTGGTCGGTGGGGTGTCGGTGCGGAGGGCCCAGCCGACGTAGAGGGCGGCGTGGCGGATGGACTCCGGGGATTGGGTGAGGGCGGTTGCCTCGACGAGGCGGTCCCATAGGTCGTCGTCGGGGCGGCCGGTGATCTTGCGGCGGAGGGCGTCCGACAGCGGCGTCGGGGCGGACACCGGAGGCTCGTCGTCGCGGGGGCGGTGGGAGAGGGGGAGGTCGCAGGTTCGGACTTCGACGCCGGTGGCGTGGGCCCAGCGGATGGCGGCGAGTTCCGGGGAGAAGTCGGCGAAGGGGTAGAAGGCCAGGGAGCCGCCGTCCTTTCGGGCAGCCGACAGGGCTACCGGGGTCTTCAGCCGGGGGTCCGCCAGGTGTGCGAGCCACTCCCCCAGTTCCTCGGGCAGTTCGATGAGGACGACGTCGGGTGCGGCGGCCGTCAGCAGGGCGGGGATGACGGCGGCGAGGGCGGGCGAGTGGTGGCGGACGCCGATCAGGTAGGGGTGGCGGTGGGCCGCCAGGGCGGCGAGGGTGTCAGGTGTCGAGGACATCGCGGAGGTCCCAGAGGCGGCGCCAGGTGTGTGTGCCGGACTCGGCGCGACGGCGGACCGCTCCATCCCAGTAGGACAGGAGGCGGGCGGCGTCGGTGGGGTCGTCCTTGCGTACGACGCCGAGCAGGTGGCCGGGGAGCAGGGCGAGCGGGTCGCGGTCGCCGGTGAAGTAGGCCTGGGACAGGCCGAGTGAGGTGGCCACCGAGACGGCCTCGGCGGTGCTCATGACCGTGGTGGGGCGTTCGACCGCCCAGCCCTCGACCGAGATGCCCGCGCGCAGGTCGCGGAAGGCGGTGACCAGGGCCTCCAGCACGATGTCGTCGATGGCGAACGGGGCTCGGACCCGCTCCAGCGCGGCGGTGGCCTGCCTGCGTACCAGGGCGATCTCGGCGGTGAGGTCGCCGATGGGGCCGACCGCCTCGAAGTTGAAGCGACGTTTGAGGGCGGCGGACATCTCCGAGACGCCGCGGTCGCGCAGGTTCGCGGTGGCGATCACGGTGAAGCCGGGGGCCGCGTGCACGGTGGCGGCGGCGGTGCCGGACAGTTCGGGCACGGCGACGCGGCGGTCGGACAGGATCGACACCAGCGCGTCCTGCACCTCCGGCAGGCACCGGGTCACCTCCTCGACCCGTACCACGCCGCCGGTGCGCATGGCGGTCAGCACCGGCGAGGGCACCAGGGCGCGCAGGCTCGGTCCCTCGGCGAGCAGCAGCGCGTAGTTCCAGCCGTATCGCAGCTGGTCCTCGGTGGTGCCCGCGGTGCCCTGCACCACGAGCTGGCTGGTGCCGGACACCGCGGCGGCCAGCAGCTCCGACAGCATCGACTTGG
The DNA here is from genome assembly GCF_000374445.1 of Actinokineospora enzanensis DSM 44649. GTDB lineage: Bacteria > Actinomycetota > Actinomycetes > Mycobacteriales > Pseudonocardiaceae > Actinokineospora > Actinokineospora enzanensis. The sequence goes on from NZ_KB894403.1 coordinate 604,265, forward strand.
CCGTGCCCGGTTCGCCGACCAGCAGCAGTCCGCGCTCCCCGGCCAGGGTGACCACCGCCCGCTCCACCAGTGCCCGGTCCCCCACGAACTTGGGCGTGATCGCCAGTCGCGCGGGCAGGCCGTCCACCGGTCGGGGCAGGGCCAACGGCGCCCCACCCGGGTCGGTGCCCATGACGAAGGTGACGACCGCCCATGGCGTGAGCCGCCATCCCGGCGGCCGTGGCCCGTCGTCGTATGCGGCGAGGAACGCCAGTTCCGCGCGGTGGGCGTCCTCGGCCGGGTCGACCTGGCGCGCGGCGGGCGTGGACACGTCGGTCGCGGTCATGAGCGGCACCCCTTCGTGCGTGAAAAGTCCGACCGGGCAGGGAAAGTGTTCATCGGCGGCGGCCCGTCTCCAGTCGTTCGTAGGCGGGCGCGTCCCCCGCCAGGACCCGTTTCCAGGCCCGGGTGAAGAGATCGGCGACGGGTTCGTGGGGCGCGATCACGATCCAGGGGTGGTCGGTGAACCCGTACATCCGGGTCTTCCACGCCTCCAGCGGCAGGTACGGGTTGGCCAGTGCCAGCCACTCGCCGGGCAGGAACAGCGACCGGCCCGCACGGGCCCGTTTCGCGCTGAGGACCAGTTCGGTCTCGGCGAGCGCGGCGCGGGCGGCGCGCAGCCGGGCGGGTTTCCAGCCGGTCCAGCGGGCCACGTTGGCGTCGGTGGGGTCGGGTAACGCCAGCAGTTGCAGGTAGAGCGCGGCCGCGTCCTGGTCGAGCCGGTGGTGCGCGGCGACCTCCGCGACCAGGTGCGGCACGGACAGCGTCGGGTCCTGGAAGTACGCGGCCGGGTCTACCTCGGGCAGCGGCGGGACGGCGCAGGCGGCGGTCAGGCCGTCGGCGGCGAGCAGGTCGAGCGCGTCCAGGATGTTGGCTGAGCCGGTGATCTCCATGGCCGCGACCAGCAGGTCCCGGTCGTGCGGGCCGACCCGACCAGGCCACACGAACAGCGAGTAGTGGTGGCCGTCGTAGGTGGCGTCCAGCCAGTCCCGCACGCGGACGACGCCCGGCTCGGTCAGCGGCTGGATGCCGAGCAGCGGGATGGCCTCCTCGTCGTCGAGGTAGCCGCCGATGGACAGGCAGAAGTCCGGGTGCGCGACGCGCTGTCGGGCCGCCGCCAAGGCCTCGGGCAGGGCGGCGCGGTGCGGGGATCCGGCGGGCAGCCGCTGGGCCAGCCAGAGCAGCACCCGGGGGACCGCGTAGAGGTCGGACTCGCCGAACCCGTCCTTCTCCCGCTCGACCAGGTCCCGTTCCTCGATCCGCATCCGGGCGTCGGTGGTGAGCCACCGGGCGGCCTTGGGGTTGAGCACGCCGGTGACGTATTCGGTGGTGCGCCGCAGGGGCAGCCGTTTCGCCGCGTCGACCAGTACGTCGTCGTCGACCGGCGTCAACATGCCGAACCGGGCGGTCCACACCTCGGCGACGGCCGCCACGTCGGGCCCGTCGGTCCAGAGCCGCTCGGGCTCGGCCGGGACCGCGGCGGCCAGCAGCCGCAGGCGCAGCGGCTCGCTCAGTCCACGCATGCGTTCCTTGGCGGCCTTGGCCCCGGGGATGGACAGGCCGAGCGCGGCGCGGTCGCCGGTGCTGATGAACGACGCGCCCCAGCGATCCACGCCGGGCAGGCCGCCGAGCAGGTAGGCGGCCTCGGCGGTGCCCAGGCCGGTGCGCCGGACCAGGTCGGCGGCGGCCTCCTGCCGCCACCCGGCCGGGCCGCGCTCGGCCAGGACATCCAGGAACCGGGTGATCCAGGCCGCGCCGGTGGTGGCCGGGATGTCCTCCTCGCCCACCAGCGACCAGCCCTCCGGCAGCGCGAAGGTGCCCGGGGTGCGGGTGAACTGCAGGCCGGTGGCGGACGCGCCCGCGCCGTACCAGCTGGTGGAGATCACCGCGATGAAGCCGTCGCGCACCGGGATCGTCCGGTAGCGGTGGACGGCCTGGTCCTTGGGTGGCTGGACGGTGACCCGGCGCCAGTGGCCGGGGTCGTCGAGGATGCCGCTGTCGGCGGTCCACCGCAGTACCCGGACCAGTGCCGCGCGTTCGGCCTCGGCGGTGATCGGCGAGGCGGCGCGGAGCGCGACCGCGCCGATGTGCGGGAGCGTGTCGACCCAGGCCGAGCACACGCCTTCCGGCAGGCTCTGCGGCGCGTCGCCGTCCTCGGCCACGATCTCGCGCAGGGCGGTGATCAGCGTGGGCAGGGTGGTCTGTGCCGGACCGATGTCGCTGCGGCGATGGCCGCCGAACCAGTCGAGCGCGGCGGTGATCTCGCCCTCGGTCACGCCGGGCGTCGCCGTGGCGGGCGCGGCGGGCAGCTGTCCGACCGTCGCGGCGATCTCGGCGAACTCCGCGCAGGCGGCCCGCACCGAGGCGGCGCGACGGACCACGGCCGCCACCCCGGCCAGCAGTGCCGGGTGGCTCACCTCGGGCAGCGCGGCGCGCACGGCGGCGACGACGGGGTCGTGGTCCCCGCGCACCACGGCGGCGTGGCGGTCGCGGTTGGCGTCGGAGTCCTCGCCCTCGGCGTCCCAGTCGAACGCGCCTTCGGTGGCGGGGCGCGCGGCGACGGCGGCGGCCAGCATGGCCTCGGCCGCCTCGGTGGTGACCGCGCGCAGCGCGGCCGATCCGGCCTCGTCGCGCGGGCGCAGCAGGTGCCACCAGTCCATCGGCACGACCAGCGGCGTGCCCGCGGCGAAGTCGGGGTGCCGGGCGCCGAAGGTCGTCGAGCCGACCGGGGCGCCGTCGGGGTCGAGCAGGGTGACGGTGGTCCCGTGCAGGGCGACCGTGAGCCTGCTGCCGGGCAGGTCGAGCAGGCCCGCCACGGGCACCGCGGCCCGCACGCCGCGGCCGTCGACGCCCTCGCCGGTCCAGCCGCCGTCGGCCTCCTGGCGCAGCCGCCAGCCGTGCAGGCCGTGCGCGGTGCCCAGCGGGCTGTCGCCGGTGCCCGGCGCGGCGGGCCGCAGGTGGCTGTGGACGAGGTCGAGGGTGGTGCCCGCGGCGGCGAACTCGTCGAGGAACGCGGGCAGCGCGGTGCGGCCCTTGGCACCGGTGACCGGGTCGACCTGGTGCCAGACCCACTTCCCCGGGCCGCCGGTCTCCTGGTACTCGGCGGACCACAGGGTGACGCCGTCGCCGTGGGTGGTGCGCGGGAACGGGACCCGGGTGTCGCCGCGGTGCACGGCGCGTCCGCCGGTGAACCGGCCGCCGTCCGGAAGCGGGATGGAGGCGGCGGCGGTGTCGGGCAGGACCCAGGCGTCGGTGCCGCCGGGGGCGAAGGGGCGTTGGGCGTCGTCGCTCCAGTAGCCGAGCCTGCCCGAGGGGCCGGACCAGCACACCAGCAGGGCGCCGTCGAACCAGTGCGCGACGGTGTGGGTGTTCCACTTGTGGCGTTGGTCGTCGGCGACGCGGGCGACGTGTTCGGCGAGCACGCCGTCCGGTCCGGCGACCACGAACGACTGGTCGACGCCCAGGACCAACGCGGGCCAGCCCTCGCCGCGGAGGCCGAACGACTGCGCGGCGGCCGCGGGGAACCGGCTCGCGGCCTCTTCGAGCGCGGGCCAGCCCAGTTCGTCCATCAGGCCCGCGCGCAGCGTCCGGCGCAGCGCGGCGGCGATGTCGACGCCCGCCACCGCGGCGGCGGCCTCGGGCGCGTCGGTGAACGCCTCGGCCACCCGCAGGGTCGCCATCTCGCGCACCTTGTCGGCGACCTCGGCGATGGTCCGGCCGAACCCGGTGGCGTGTTCGGTGATCCAGTCGCGCAGGGCACTGCGCAGGCCGGGCACCTCCAGTACCTCGCGCACCGACTCCACCCTGGCGATGTTGCTCCGCCCGGACCGGCTGTACAGGTAGCCGACGACGCCCTCGCCGAGCGGTTCGCCGCGCTCGCTGGCGGCCAGCGCGACGAGGTCGCGGCGGCCGGGAGTGCTGTCGCCGAACCAGTCGTCGATGTCCACGTGCAGCGGCCAGGATTCCGGTCGCGCCAGTGGCACACCGCCCGCGACCAGCAGGTCGGCGAGGTCCAGTTCGGACTCGCGCCAGCGGCCCGCGATGTCGACCGGCAGCCCGTCGGCGACCAGCCTGTCGATCATCGACGCGGCCAGGGCGAGCAGCTCGGGCGACCGCGGCACGTCCCGCCAGCCCGCGGTGCGGGTGGCGACCACCGCGGACAGCCAGCCCGCCGGGGTCGTGCTCGCCCCGGGCCGCGCGGGCCCGGTGAGGTCGGCGGTGGCGCCGCAGGCGGCCAGGATCTCCAGCCAGGTGGGCAGGGCGGTGGTCTGCTGCGGCACGAACTCCAGCAGCCGCGCCCGGACCGCGTCGTCGCGGGTGGCCAGCCCGACCACCGCGTCCCGGTAGGACTTCCAGAACCCGGCGGCGGCCCGGCCGATGGGCGCGGCGTCGAGCACCGCGCGCAGCACCAGCTCGTCCTCGGCGGCCGCGTCGCGCTTGGCGGCCTTGGCCATCCGCCGCAGGTCCTCCGGCATGCCCGCGTGCGGCGGTAGGCCGCCCCGGACCCGTTCCACGCACAGCGTGCGGAACTGCTCGTAGGCCTGCTCCGCCGGGTAGCGGCGGGTGAGCTCCCTGGCGTGCGCGGACAGTGCCTTGGCCGAGAGGGCACCGGCGAACGCGAACTCCAGGAACACCGCGCGCACCCGCTCGGGGTCGACGGTCAGCCGGTGGGCGGCCTCGGCCTCGCGGGCCTTGCCGAACATGGTGGCCGCGTAGGCGGTGTTGCCGTGCCGGAGGAAGACGCGGCCCGCCTCCTCGTAGAAGGTGGGCAGGAAGTGCGGGGCGGCGCGGCCGAGCAGGGCGGCCAGTTCGGTGAAGCCGTCCTTGGCCGCGCCCGCCCGGGACTTGGCCACCCGGTCGAGCCGTTCGATCTCCTTGACCAGGGCGAGCGCGTGGTGGCCGTTGGCCGGGTCGTTGATCAGCGCCCAGGCCGGGAAGCCGAGCGCCTCGCGCCGGGCGGTGCCGACCGGCTCGACCCGCGCGGGCGCGGCGAAGCCCAGGTACTCGCAGCTGAGGTCCTCGGCCTCGCCGAGCACCGCGGGCACCAGCCGCACCACGACGCGGTCATCCAGCGCCGGGTGTGTGTAGTGCCGGGCGACCAGGGTGTCGCGGTCGTCGCCCGGGGCTTGGGCGCCGGGGAGCACCGCGCCCGCGGCCAGCAGGGCGGAGTCGGTGGTGGCGGTGTTGGCGGTGTTGACCATGCTCACTGGGAGACCTCCTCGACGACACGGCCCGCGTGGATGGCGGCGGCCATGCGCATGCCCTCGGACCAGGCGACCGGGCCGACCGCGGCGAGCGGGACGCCGGTGCCGTCGGGCCGGGCCCAGCGCAGGTCGCCGGTCCACGCCTCGTACTCGGGGTAGTCGACGCCGAGCCAGAACCGGGCCTGCACGACCTGGCCGTCCTCGAACGCCGAGTAGACGGCGTCGCCGCCGCCGACCCGGTAACCGAGGGTGCGGCAGCGGGCGAGGGCGTGGTTGCCCTCCTCGAACCGGCCGCCCGAGTAGTCGCTCACGTGGTCGCGGTCGGCGGGCAGGTCGGCGGGTTTGCCGAAGGTCTGCCGGAAGAGCTGTTGGGCCTGCTGGTCGACGCCCAGCTCGGCGGCGAACTCGCGCAGGTCGTCGAGGTCGTCGAGCAGGACCGGGTGCGGGACCGTGATCACCTCGGGGTGCCGCCGGACGGTCTCACCGTCCAGGTCGACCAGGCCGACGCCGCGGTCGGCGTCGGCCTCGCGCAGGAAGCCGGTGACGCCGTCGGCGACCACCACCAGGTCGCGCAGCACCTCGGCCCAGTCCGGGTCCCGCCACACCTCGGCGACCAGCGCGACCGGCACCGGCAGCGACCGGACCAGCCAGGTGTCCACTGTGGACGTGCAGTCCGCGCGGTGCCTGCCGAGCCACTCGACCAGCTGACGCAGCCGCACGACCTCCGGGTCCTCCTTCAGCGCGGCGGGGACGGCGGCGAGCACCTTCCCCTTGGCGTTGCGGCACTGGACCCGCCCGTTCTCCCCCACGCGCACCTGATACCCGGCCGCGGCATCGAGCCAGCCCACGGTGACCTCCCCCTGCCTTTCCGATACAGCGAGCCGACCAGAACCGGTCGGCGGAACCCGAAATCCAACGGCCGCAACGCTAGCGGCACCCACCGACAGTCCGCACCGAGTTGTCCACAGGCGGTCGCGACCTCGGCCTACCCGACCGATCGGTCCACTGTGGAGTTCTCATCGGGCGCGCCGGGCCACCGCCCCGCCCGAGACCGGCCGACACCGGGCCGGTGCGCGGACACCCCGTTCGCCGGGTCGGCCGCGGCCGACCGGTGCCATCCGGGGGCGGCTCCCGCCCACCTCTCGGTAACGAACACACGGCGCCGATCGTAGGGCCCGGCGCGCGCGGCCCGACCGAGACCGTCCACTACGGAGGTAGTGCCGTGAACGCCGCCGCGCCCGGCCCCCGATCCATCCGGGTGCCGGGCGCGGCGAGGTTGTCTATCGAGTGGGGATCACGCGCTGTCGCCGCACAGGCCCGCCACGATGAGGTCGCGCGCCGCAGCCGAGGCCTTGGGCAGGGACTGCGTGTCGCGCGGGTCGAGCGCGCCCACGGTCACCGACAGCTCCACCTGCCTGCGGCCGTCGGCGGTGGCGAACATGACCGAGGTGTAGCCCTGGATGCTGCCGGTGTGCCCGACGACGTCGCAGCCCGGGGCGAGCCGGTCGGCCTCCAGCCCGAGTCCGTACGCGGACACCGGGCCGGTCGGCAGTGCGGTGCGCATCTCGGCCACCAGCGCGGGCGGCAGGATTTTGCCGCCCAGCAGCGCGGACAGGAACGTGTCCAGGTCGCGGGTGGTCGTGACCAGCTCCCCGGCGGAACCGGCGGCGGACGGGTTGAGCCGGGTCACGTCCACGGTCACCGGCTTGTCGTCGCGCAGGTAGTTGTAGTAGCCGTGCGCGTGCGGGCCGCGGATGTCCGGGTCGGTGCCGGGCAGCGTGGTGTCGCGCAGGCCGAGCGGCCGCAGCACGCGCCGCTCGACCTGGGTGGCGTACGAGGTCCCGGTGACCCGCTCGATCAGCTGACCGGCCAGGATGTAGTTGGTGTTGGAGTAGGACCAGCGCGTGCCCGGCTCGAAGTTGGCGGGCTTGGACAGCGCGAGCCGGATCAGGTCCGCGGGTCGGTAGGTGTGGAAGCGGGTGTCGACCCAGGTCTGGCCCTCCATCGGGATGCCGGGGTCGAGGGTGCCGTCCGGCCGGTTCTCGCCGGTGTAGTTGAAGATGCCGCTGGTGTGCTGCAGCATCATCCGGACCGTGATCCGGCCGTCCAGGCCGTAGTCCGGCAGGTAGTCGCGCAGCGGGTCGTCCAGCTTGACCCGCCCCTCGGCCACCAGCTGCAGGACCACGGTCGAGATGAACGTCTTGGTTATGCTCCCGGCCCGGAACCTGCCGTCGGTGGCAGGCTTGCCCGGCCTGCCCAGCTCGCGCACGCCCGCGCTGTCGGCCCAGACCCCCCGCTCGTCGTGGAACCGCACCTGGATGCCCGCGATGCCGATCATGCCACCGATGTCCACCACCGCCTTGTGCAGGGCTTCCCGATCGTGGCCGCCCCCGCCGGTGGTCTCGGCCCCCGCAGGCGCCCCGATCAGGCCGGTGCCCAGCACGGCGGCCATCCCCACGGCACAACAGCGCCGCATCCTCGTATTCATCGCTACCCCCTCCGATAGTGGCTTCCCACGCCCCCTGTGGACAACTTCGGGAAGCCGTACATCGTGCGGCCTTACCGTGCCGCACATGGAAACCTCAATCACGGACCCCGATCGCCTCGATGGGGCGCGCCCGCAGGCTCAGCCGGGTGGGCACGGCCACCGCGAGCAGGCCGAGCGCCGCCGCGCCCGCGACGATGCCCAGGTAGACCGCGATCGGTCCGCTGGGCACCGGGTCGCCCGCGAGGCCGATGCCCAGCATGACCAATGGGGGCACCGGGATCAGCGAGCCGACGACGACCGCGATGCCGGACAGCACCATGGCCTCCACCCGGGTCATCCGCCGGACCTGGCGCCGGGTCGCGCCCACCAGGCGCAGCAGGGCGAACTCGCGGGCCCGCTGCGCGGTGGTCATCGCCAGCGTGTTGGCCACGGCGATCACGACGTAGCCGAGGATCACCCCGATCGCCACCAGGTTCACCCAGAACTGCTGGCGCTGCACCGTGTTGTCCGCGGCGGCCATGGCCGAGCGGTCGCCGACGACCACGCCGGGGAACCTGTCCGCCAGCTCGCGCAGCGCGGGTCCGGCCGTGCCGTCCATGCCGGGGGCGAGCCGCACCAGGACCGAGCTGTCGACCTGGTCGGTGGCGTGCGCGCGGGCCAGGTCCGCGGGCAGCAGGAAGTCGCCGAACGCCAGGTCGTGGGTGAAGGTGGCGGCCACCCGCAGCCGCGCGGTGCTGCCGTCGCCGAGGTGCAGGTCGACCTCGTCGCCGATGCCCTTGCCCAGCCAGCTCGACTCGCCCTCGCTGAGCGCGACCGTGTTCCCGGTCAGGCCGGACAGGTCGCCGGTGACCTCGCCGAGGTCGAGGGTGTCGCGCACCCGGGCGCCGTCCACGCCGAGCGCGGACTCCGTCCGTACCTCGACCGTCTCCCCCGTGCTTGTCGCCGTCACGACGTGGGTGCGCACCAGCGGGACCGCCGCGGCGACCCCGGGGACCCGGCGGATCTCGTCGGCCACCTGGGGAGAGAGCCCGCCCGCGGTACTGGTGACGACATAGTCGGCGGTGGTCGACGTCCGGGTCTGGTCCTGGACGGCCGCCGACATGATCGACTGGCTGAAGAAGTTGGTGATGGCGAAGCCGACCGCCAGCATCAGCGGGGTCACCGCGGCGGCCAGCCGCCGGGTGTTCGCCACGCCGTTGGCGGCGGCCAGGTAGCCGCCGACGCGGGAGATCCGGCCGAGCGGACCGGCGATCCGGCGCAGGATCACGCCGACCACCAGCGGGCCGAGCAGCCCCAGCCCGATCACGATCAGCAGCGCCGACACCCCGGACAGGCCCGCGGCGAGCGCTCCCGACAGGAACAGCGGCAGCGTCGACGAGCCGACGCCGAGCCCGAGGAACAGGACGCCCAGGGCGGTCCGCGTCCGGCCGAGGCCGGGCTTCTCCACGGCGGCCTCGCCCAGGGCCTCGACCGGCGAGATCCGGGCCGGGCCGCGGGCGGCCGCCCAGGCGGCCAGCCGGGCCGCGCCGACGCCGAGCAGCAGTGCGCCCACGACCGGCAGCGGGCTCATGGCCAGCTGGAAGTCCTGGGGGATCACGCCGATCGTGGCGAAGGCGTCGCGCAGCCCGCCCGCCACGGCCAGGCCCGCGACGCCGCCGAGCACCGCCGCGACCGAGGCCACCAGCATGGTCTCGCCGCCGACGAGGGCGCGGATCTGGCGCGGGGTGGCCGCGATGGCGCGCAGCAGCGCGAACTCGCGGCGCCGCTGGGCGACCGAGAGCGACAGCGTGCCGCTCACCACGAAGATCATCACCAGCAGGGCCACGCCGCTGAACGAACCCGCGATCGCCATCAGGATCGCGCGGGACTGTCCGACATCCACGAACTCGATCATGCCCCGATCCGGGCCCGTCGTCACGGAAAGACCCTGGTCCGCTACGGCGTGCTCGATCCGCTCGGCCAATACGGCCTCGTCGACGCCCGGGTCGGCGAGCACACCGACGGCGTGCACGCGGCCGGGACGGGCGAACAACGCGTCCGCTCGCGCGGGCGAGAAGTAGAGCGCCGACTGGCGCGAGAGGTCCGGTGCCGACGCGAGGCCGATCACCAGGTAGTCGCCCGCGCCGGTCGGGGTGTCGACGCGCACCTTGTCGCCGATGGACACGCCTGCCCGCCGCGCCAGCTCGCCGTCCAGCACCACCTGGTCGGCCCCGGTGGGCCGGGCGCCCTCGGTGAGGGTGAACGGCGCCAACGCCGAGGCGTCCCAGTTGTGGCCGCGCGAGGGCGCGCCGCCGGGGCCGGTGAGCAGCAGGCCGTCGGGGGTCACCACGTTGGCGGGAAAGTCCACTTCGGCCACCGCGGACCGCACGCCCGGCACGGCGGCGACGCGGCCGACCAGGTCGGCCGGGACGGTCGGCTGTTCGGCGACGTGCTGCCCGGACAATGCGTCCGCGCCCTCCGGCCGCACGGTCTGCTTGCCCGCGACCACGACGGCCGCGGCGGCGTAACGCTGGGTGGGCACGCCAGAGCGGATACCCGACTCGATCAGCACCCCGCAGGCGGCGACCAGCGCCGTCCCGCAGAGCACCGCGAGGAACGCGCCCACGAACCCGCTCTTGCGGGCCTTGAGCGTCTGCCAGGCCAGTCCGAGCACGGCTCACCACTCCCCGAGGTGCGTCATGCGCTCGGCCACCGCGTCCGGCGTCGGCTGTTCCAGCGCGCCCGCCAGGCGACCGTCCGCGAGGAACAGGACGCGGTGCGCGTAGGAGGCGGCGACCGGGTCGTGGGTGACCATCAGCACGGTCTGGCCCAGCGTGTCGACCAGCTCGCGCAGCAGCTCCAGCACCTGCCTGCCGGTGCGCGAGTCCAGCGCGCCGGTCGGCTCGTCGGCCAGCACGACCTCCGGCCGGGTGACCAGCGCGCGGGCGATGGCCACCCGCTGCTGCTGGCCGCCGGACAGCTCGGCGGGGCGGTGGTGCAGCCGGTCGGCGATGCCCACCCGCTGGGCCACCTCGCGCAGCCACGTGTGGTCGACCCGGCTGCCCGCGAGCCGCAACGGCAACGTGATGTTCTGCGCCACGTCGAGTGCAGGCAGCAGATTGTATGCCTGGAAGATGAACCCGATCCGGCCGCGCCGCAGCTGGGTGAGGGCGGTCTCACCCAGACCGGCCAGGTCGGTGTCGCCGAGCAGCACGCGCCCGTCGGTCGGTCGGTCCAGCCCGGCGGCACAATGCAGGAAGGTGCTCTTGCCCGAACCGGACGGGCCCATCACCGCGGTGAAGCTGCCTTTCGCCAGGGCCACGCTCACCCCGTCGAGCGCGGTCACCGCTCCCCCGCCCCTGCCGTACACCTTCCGCACCGCTTCCAATGTCAATGCCCGCATCGCGATTCCCTCTGCCGCTCGTCCGTCGGAGACCACGGTAGGTCCCGGGGCGGGGTCGGCTCGATCCCACCGACGGGCGGAACCGGGGTAGCGCCAGCACTACCACCGACACCCCGGCGGGCCATGCCGCACAATCGCGGCATGAGCAGCACCAGCCGCGCGCCGAACGCGGTCGTCCGGGCCTTCGCCGAGTGTTGGCGGGCCATCCGCTACCTGGTCATCGGGGGCGGTACTGCTTTGTTGGCCATGATCGGGATCATCGGTGTCGTGTCCATGGTGGCGTTCTCGGCGATCGGGGTCGGCCTGCCCGCCGTGCCCGAGGCGGCCCGCCTGCTGCACCGGCTGACCAACCTCGACCGCCGCCGCGCGGCCGAGCTCACCGGCACGCCGATCCCCGAGCCGCACCACCCGCTGACCGGCTCCCTGGGCGAGCGGATACGCACGGTGGTCACGGACCCGGCCACCCGCCGCGACGTGGTCTGGCTGCTGCTGCACGGACCGCTGGGCCTGATCCTGCTCGCGCTGGCGATCGGCCTGCCGCTGGGCGGGCTCAACCAGCTGGCGATCCCGGCCTACTGGCGGCTGGTGCCCGGCGGCGTGCCGGGGGCGCTCGACTTCCAGGTGGACTCGTGGGCGAAGGCGTGGGCCAGCGTCCTGATCGGACTGACCTACCTCGGCATGACCCTGCTGCTGCCCGCCGCCGCCCGCGGCCACGCCCGGCTGGCGCGGAAACTGCTGCGCCCGGCGACCGGCGTGCGGCTGTCCGACCGGGTCGCCGAGCTGACCGCGTCCCGGGCCGCCGCACTCGACGCGCACGGCGCCGAGCTGCGCCGGATCGAGCGCGACCTGCACGACGGCACCCAGGCCAGGATCGCCGCGGTGATCATGCAGCTGGGCATCGCCGAACAGCTGCGCGGGCGCGACCCGGACGCGGCCTTCGGGCTCGTGCGCAAGGCCCAGGACACCGCGATGGACGCGCTGGCGGAGCTGCGCGACGTGGTGCGCGGCATCTACCCGCCGATCCTGTCCGACCGCGGGCTGGACGGGGCGGTGACCGCGCTGGCCGCCCGGTCCCCGATCCCGTGCCTGCTGGCGCTGGGTAAGGTCGGCCGCAGACCGGCGGCGGTCGAGGCGGCGGCGTACTTCATCATCGCCGAGGCCCTGGCCAACGCCACCAAGCACTCCGGCGCCGAGCAGGTCACGGTGGGCCTGGACGCGACGGGAGACACGCTGGTGATCACGGTGGGCGACGACGGTCGTGGCGGCGCCGACGAGGCGCTGGGCAGCGGGTTGGCGGGCATCCGCCGCCGGGTCGACGCCTTCGACGGCCGCACCGAGCTGACCAGCCCGGTGGGCGGGCCGACCCGACTGCGGGTGGAGCTGCCATGCGGGTCGTGATCGCCGAGGACGACGCGCTGCTGCGCGAGGGCCTGGTGCTGCTGCTCAACACCGCGGGCATCGAGGTGACGGCGGCGGTCGACAACGCCACCGACTTCCGCGCCGCCGTCGCCGCCGAGCGGCCGGACGCGGTCGTGGTCGACGTGCGGCTGCCGCCGACCTTCACCGACGACGGCCTGCGCGCGGCGGTCGAGGCACGCCGCCTGTACCCGGGGCTGCCGGTGCTGGTGCTGTCGGCGTTCGTGGAGAACAGCTACGCGGCCGAGCTGCTCGCCGATGGCGCGGGCGGGGTGGGGTACCTGCTCAAGGAACGGGTCGGGCGGGTGGAGCACTTCCTGGACTCGCTGCGGCGGGTCGCGGACGGGGGAACCGCGATGGATCCGGAGGTGATCTCGCAGTTGTTGGTGCGGCGGCGGGCGGATGATCCGTTGTCGACGTTGACGGCGCGGGAGCGGGAGGTGCTGGGACTCATGGCCGAGGGGCATGACAACAGCGCGATCGCCGGGTTGCTTGTGGTGAGCGATGGGGCGGTGCACAAGCACATTCGGAACATTTTCACGAAGTTGGCGTTGGTCGGGGACGAGGGTGGGCATCGGCGGGTGTTGGCGGTGCTCGCGTACCTCAATGCTGCCCAGGGCTCGTGACTGCGCCCGGCTGGAGAGACAGTGCCTGCTCGGCCTCGTCGGGGTCCTCGGTCCGGGTGGCACGGCGGCGTCGGACTACCACCATCGTCACTGCGGCGATCACGATCACACCGCCTGCGACCGCCACCACGATGACCACAGTGGACGGGCCGTGGGCGATGGCGTCGTTCGGGTCCTGGACGGTGAAGCCGATGCCCTGGTTCTTCTCGTAGTCGGAACCGGGAAGCTTGTCCCCGTAACGGGACTTGACCTGCTTCTGGTAGTCCGCCAGCGGCACCAGCGCACCCACCGGCGACTGCGGCAGTGACGCGCGCAGCAGCTTGACGCCGTCCGGGGTCCACTCGTACCAGCCGTTGATCTGCGGCTCGTTCATCAGTACCGCGCCGGGCGGCAGGTGGGTGCTCAGGTCTTCCTCGTCGTTGCCGGAGAAGACGCTGCCCACGCTCCACTGGCCGGTCGGTTCCGGCATGGCGCGCAGGGTGGCGCTCTCGCCCTTCTCGTCGGTGGCCGTGACCGCGATGTACTGCAGCACGCCCGCGGGCGCGCCGGGGACGCCGCGGACGAAGTCGGGATTCAGCACATAGGTGGCGACCCCGCGCTCGGACAGGGTCAGGGTGGTCGGGTCGGTGCCGTGGACCTGCCGGAAATTGGTCTTGGCGAAGCTGATCGCCTCCGGTTGGCGCGCTGCGGCGAGGGCGGCGGCGTAGTCCGCCGGTGAGGGCGGTGCCACCTCCCCCTCCGCCGACGCGGTGGAGCTGAACAGCACCATGATGAGGGCCACCACGGTGCACACGAACGATTTCCGGCAGGCCACGACCACTACCCCTTTAGCGCTTCCGGATGTTGACGATGGTGTCGTTCCACCGGAACTGGCTGTTCGACCGGTACTGGGTCAGGTTCCAGGTCTGGTAGCGCTGGTAGGACGGCCACGGGTCGCCGATGTAGATGGTCTGGTTCGACGAGTCGTAGCCGTAGATCACCTCGGCGTGGCCGCCGCCCGAGGTCCAGTAGATGCCGGTCAGCTGCGGCGAGCCCGCGTCGATCTGCTTGGTGATCGTCGCGAAGCTGACCGGGCCGCCCGCGTCCTGGGCGTTGAAGCCGGTGCCCTGGAAGCCGCGCACGATCTCGCTGATCTGCGCGCCCTGGTTGACGCACCGACCCTTGCCCGCCGCGCAGAACTGCTGCTGCGAGGCGGTGCCGCCCAGGGAACGCTCGATGCTGGAGCCGTCGGCCGCCCAGCACCACTGGTCCTGGGTCTGCACCTGCTGGGTGTAGGTCAGCTTCTTCGCCGCCAAGGGCGCCGCGTCGAGCGAGGCGCGCCAAGGGGCGATCTCCTTGACCTCGGTGTGCTCGGCGGTCTTGATCAGGCCGTTGGGTCGGGCCTGCGCACCGGACGCGGCCGACGCCGAGCCCGTCGACGGCAGTACGACCGCGGTGATGGCGGCCGCCGCGGCGATGACCGCAGGCAAGCCTCGTCGGATGGTTGTCCGATCCACGAATGTTCTCCTCGCAGGGTAGGGAACCGTTTCTCCGCACCGGCCATGACCGGGGACAAAGGCCGGATGGAAATACCGTCGCGCGCCTTTTCAGCCGGAACAATGGCAGGCCATTCCCAACCGGTGGGAGGTGATCGTTCACCGGCCACCCGGCACCGCGGCACCGGCTCCAGCAGCACCGCCACTCGCCGCGACCTCCGTGAACGGGCGGCGAGCAGGAACATTCATCGGACATTCACCTGTTGTGAATGACACGCCGCGGTAATGGTGATCGGACTCTTCGGACAAATCCGATGGGCCATCGCCCGCGTCTCGGCAAACAGGCGTCCGCCCACGTAATCGCACCGCGCCGGTCGAGCGCTACCGGCGTCGAGCGAATTCCCCGCTGCGCGGGTGGACAAAAAGGAGCCACGCCTCCCGAGAACGTGGACACGTAGGCCGTACGGTACGGTCCCGCTCCCCACGCCCCGTCCACGGGAGGAGCCGCGCGATGTCCACCTCCGCGCACGTGCAGCCGTCGGAAGACGACGACGGCGACGCCATCTACCTGGAGCAGACGCTCCGGCACGCACCCACCGACCTGCTGCTCGACGACTCGGCGGGCAAGGGGGTCGTGCGCGACACCTGGCGCCGGTCCGTCCGCCTGTCGATCACCCTGCTGGTCGTGTTCATTCTCTTCTGGCTGTTCAACGGAGGTCTGGCCGGGGCATCGTCCTCGCGCGGCAGCAGCAGCAGCAGTGGCGGAGGCTCGACACTGTTGGCGATCGGATTCATCCTGGCGATCCTCGCGTTCGTCGGCACGTGGGTGGTCTTCCTGTTCCGCGAGCAGCAGGAGGCGGTCAGCGAGTGGTGCACCGTGCTCGCGGGCAAGGCGTGGGCCGCGGAATCGGTGTACAGCCACATCGCGGGCAGGCTGCGTGACCGGCAGCTGCCCATGCAGTACAACGTCCACCGTCGCGCGACCTCCTTCGGCACGGCCAACCGGCTGGTGATGGTCGACGGCAACTACTGGGTCTTCGTGTCCGCGTTCCGCTACGGCACCGGTCTATACCTGGGCTGGACGATGTGGCGGATCCGCAAGGGCACCGTGCTGCTCGCCGACGTCAACCGCGCCAACCGCACCGATTTCGTCGGGAGCGTGATGAACGAGGAACGGTTGAAGGCGATGCGCGAGACCGTGCACGCGGTGTGCCGCGAGGCACTGCACACCGCCATCCGGAATGTCAACGTGGCCGAGAACTACGGCTTCCCCGGTGGCATGCCCGCCATCGAGGGCCTGCCCTACGCCGCCGCCGCGCCACAGCCGGGTCCCGCCCAGCCGGTTCACTCGCAGACGGGCCACCACCCCCAGCCGGGGCCGCCGCAGCCCAGGCAGGCGCGATGACGCGGGCGGGGCTGGTCATCGCGGGCGACGCGAGCCGGTCGTGGGTCTGGGCGGCGAGCCGGATAGGCCCCGCGGCCACCGCCGTGGTCGGTTCCCCGACGCCGGAACCGCCGCCCGCGCCGCCCTTCGGGGTGCACAACGTCCAATCCGGACCGGCGCGGTCGGTCGTGCAGACCGGACAGGTGTTCGGCGGCCTGCACATCCACGGCCACGAGACCGCCCAGGTGCCGGACGACTCGGCGTGGCTGCGGTCTTGTTGGGAGCCGCTCGTCGACGCGAACGCGACCGTCGAGATCCGGTACCTGAACCGCCCCGGCGAGTCCTGTGTGGACGCCTACCTGCTGGTCCGCGCCGAGGGCCCGGAGCCGGACCGGACCGAACAGCTCGTGGCGGACCTGCGCGACCATCTCGCCGTGCTGCCCGCGCACGCCACCGCGACCCCGGTCACCGACGACGCCGAGACACTGCGGGTCCTCGACCCGTTCCGCCCCGACAGCGCGGGCATCCTGGAGATCCGCAAACGGCTGACCTCCCGACCCACGCGCCGCGACGACGCTCACCATCCGTGGCTGACCGCGGTGACGCCGTTCGTGCGCCAACACAGGCCCTGGGAGCCGTTGTGGTCGGCGTTGGCCGGGCTGCCATTCCGCGCCATGTTGTCGATCGGACTGCGGCCCTACCGGGTCGGCCCGGGGTTGCGGGCCCATCTCGCGCAACGCGCCACCGACCTGTCCCGGCTCGCCCGGCCCGGACCGTCGACCACGGCGGTGTGGCGGGTGGCCCGACCGGCGGACGAGTTCGCGGCCGCCGCCTACCCGCTCGCCACCGACGCCCTGCACCGCTACACCGATCACGCGTTCCTGTTCCGCGCGTCGATCGCCGCCGAGCAACCGGTGCCGGGTCTGCTGGCGGAGCTGGCGGCCGACACCGTGTCGGCGCGCGCCGCCGACCGCGGGTTCGCGGGCGCGGGACCGGCGCTCGTGCGTCCGCACCCGGCCGAGTTCCCGACGGCGTGGCGCAACATCACCTCGCTCGACTTCACGCCGCTGGCCGCCGAGGCCCAGGGGGCTCCGCCGGAGGCGGTCGACGAGGTGGCGCGGCACCTGCTGGCGATCGTGGACCTGGACGAGGCCGCCGCCGTGTTCCGGCTGCCCTACCGCGACGCCGGTCAGGCCTCCCCGTTCGGCGGGTGACCTCCGCGGTGCCCGGAGAGGGGCACCGCGGAAGTCCGCACCGGTGCCGCGACTAGTGGTGCGACCCAGAACGTCGACCATGTCTCGACCCGCCCACGACGTGCCTGACGGCACCGCCGGAAACGACCGAGTACATCCAGTACGAGGCCGTCCCGGCGGCACCGCCAGCCACGCCATGGACCCGCCGATACACGGCCGACATTCTGGGTCGCACCACTAGACCGTGACGCGCCAGTGGCTGTTCGCGGTCACGTTCTCGAACTTCAGCGTCGGGCAGTCATAGTCCGCGGGCCGCGGGGTCGCGGTGGGTCGCAGCGGCGAGTTCGACTGCGTTGCGGCGACCCACTGGCCGCCGATCCGCAGCTTGATCGAGCTCGACTCGAACACCGTGCCGCGGGCGTCGTTGCAGTAGTACGCGCGGCCGGTGGAGTTGTTGTGCGTCGCGTAGATCTCGAAGATGTCCCAGCCCTCGTTGAGGGTGCTCTGGTCGGAGCCGCTCTGGGTGAACAGCGCGTCCCACGCCCCGGTCTTGACGTTCTGCAGCTGCGCGACCCAGGTGTTGCTGGAGGCGTTGGTGCGCACCTCCTGCACGGTGTATGCGGGGTGGCCGTTGACCGTGGTGGTGTAGTTCGACAGGAACGAGCTGTCGATCTGCACGACCTTCGCGGGCGAGACGGACTTGCACCAGTCCCACGCCCAGACCTGGGCGCCCTGGCCGAGCCCGTAGGCGGTGACGACCTCGATGCACGAGTGCCCGGTGGGCTTCATGGTGGGCGCGTAGACGACGTCGGACCGGTTGGAGATGCGCAGGTTCGGGGTCACGCTCTGGGTCACCACGAACCCGTCGGCGTTGCTGTTGAGCTGCGGCTCCGGACCCCAGAACGTGTGCTTCTGCGCCGCTGCCCGCGGCGCGACCGCCTTGCCCGCCTGCTCGCGGCGCAGCTGCAGGAACCGGTCCGCCGACGGGCCCGCGGCGGCCTTGGCGGCGTCCCCGGTCAGTCCGGGCACCTCCCGCGCCAGGGCCGGGGCGGGGACCGCGGAACCCGCCGCGGCGGCCGAGTGCGCGCCCACGGCGGCGGCCGCGATCAGTCCGGCGGAACAGGCCATGACCAACAATTTCCGCTTCACGGTATTTCCTTGTGTTCGCAGGGAAGGAATCGTGCGGGCGTCGGGACAACCGACCCGCGGTACTTAAATGCTATGTCCGGGATTCCTTCCGACCGCGGGGTTGCCATTCCCATTGAGACTGTTCACACAGGTCAGCGCGGTGATAGCACTTTTTCGAGCGCCAAGTTATACCGGCGTCAAGAACCGGCAACCCGACAATCCGGACGGCTTCGCCGGATTGTCGGAGCGCGCGGGAGCGGTTCGGGCGCGGCGTCGGCGAGCGGCGGACGGAGTGGTGGAAGTGGCCGAAAACCACCATCGGAGGGCCGAGCCCGGACTGTCGGTCCGGTGCCCTAACATGTCGCCGTCCGATCGACGTGGGGGTTGGGGATGTTGTATTTCGAAGGGTTGTTCGGGCTCGCCGTGATGGGCCTGTGGATCTTCTGCCTGGTCGACGTGATCACCACGCCGGACGGGCTGCCGCGGAACCTGCCCAAGTTCGGCTGGCTGATGGTCGTGCTGTTCCTGCCGCTCATCGGTTCCCTGCTGTGGCTGGTAGCCGGGAAGCCGGAGCAGGCGGGCCGGTACCGGCCGGGGGCGTACGAGCGGAGCGCGCCGCGCTTCCCCGAGTACGACCGGCCGGGTCGGTTCGCGGCCAACGACTCGGCGTCCGACGAGGAGTTCCTCCGACGCTGCCGGGAACGGGCCGAGGAGCAGCGGCGCAAGGCACGCGACAACAAGCAGGAGTTCTGACCGGTTTGACCCAGGACGGCACTGCGCTGCTGGACAGCATGGTGTTGCTGAACTGCACGGTGTTCCCGGACGACATGGTGTCCGGCGCGACCCCCAGGTCCGCGCCGGACACCGCTCCCCCGGCTCAGGCGTCCCGCGAGCGCAGCACCAGGTAGCCGCCCGCGAGGGCCAGCGCGGTCCATGCCGCCATCACCAGCAGGCCGGTCCACGGTCCGAGCACCGAGCCGGTCGGGTAGTGCCGGAAGATGATCTGGTTTCCCGCCTGGTCCGGCAGGAACTGCCCGACCACCCGGACCCCGGGTACGTGGCCGAGGATGTTCGACACCATGAAGAAGAACGGGATCAGCGTGCCGATGGCGACCGCCGGGCTGCGCAGCATCGCGGTCACGCCCATGGAGATCACCGCGATCATCGTCAGGTACAGACCGGTGCCGAACACCGCCCCGAACACACCGGGATCGGTGATCGCGCCGCCGTGCGAGCCCAATGCGGCCTGCGAGCCGAAATACATCACGAACACGGTCAGCTCGGATACCGCGAACGCGAGCGCGCCACCGACGAACATCTTGGCTCGATAGAACTCACTGCGACGAGGCACGGCCGCCAGCGCGGCTCGGATAGTGCCGCCGCGGTATTCCGAGCCCACCACCAGAACGCCGAACACCACGAGGACCAACTGGCCGTACTCGACCATGGACATCGCGAAGTCCGACGGGTCGAACGTGGCGCGGGACTCGGCGCCGAGCCGGTCGAATGTCGTGGACAGGTAGAACGACACGCCGACACCGAAGGCCACGGTGATCACGAACGCGAGCACCAGCGTCCACGCCGTCGACCGGAGCGTGCGGATCTTGGTGAGCTCGGCCGCGGCGAGCCGGGGGAACGTGGTCACCGGCCCGCCCCGTCCGCGGCGCGGAACTCGACCGAGTCGGCGGTCAGCCGCATGAACGCCTCCTCCAGCGAGGCGGTCCGCGGGCTGAGCTCGTCCACGGCGAGCCCGTCCGCCGCGGCCAGCGCGCCGATTCGGGCGGGCTCGACCTCGTCCACCTCCAGCGTGTCGTCCGGCCCGGCCACCGCCCCGATGCCCGCCGCGGTGAGCAGGGCCAGCATCCGGGCCGGGTCCGGGGTGCGGACCAGGACGTGCGAGCGGGCGTTGCGGCGGATGAACCCGGCCATGTCGGTGTCGGCCAGCAGCCTGCCCCGGCCGATGACCACCAGGTGGTCGGCGGTGAGCGCCATCTCGCTCATCAGGTGGCTGGACACGAACACCGCGCGCCCCTCGGCGGCCAGGTCCCGCATCAGCGTGCGGATCCACCGGATGCCCTCCGGGTCCAGCCCGTTGACCGGCTCGTCGAGCAGCAGCACGGCCGGGTCGCCGAGCAGCGCGGCGGCGATGCCCAGCCGCTGGCCCATGCCCAGGGAGAACTCGCCCGCGCGCCGGTCCACCGCGCCGCCAAGGCCGACCAGGTCGATCACCTCGCGGACGCGGGCCCGGCCGATCCCGTTGGTCTGCGCCAGCCACAGCAGGTGGTTGCGGGCGGATCGGCCCGGGTGCACGGCCTTCGCCTCCAGCAGCGCGCCGACGTGCCGCAACGGTTCGCGCAGCGCGTGGTAGGGCTTGCCGTCCACCAGGACGTCGCCCGCGGCGGGCACGTCGAGGCCGAGCATCATCCGCATGGTCGTGGACTTCCCGGCGCCGTTGGGGCCGAGAAACCCGGTGACCCGGCCGGGGGCCACGGTGAAGGTCAGGTCGTCCACGGCCAGGGTCGGTCCGTAGCGCTTGGTCAGGTTTCGCACCTCGATCATGACCGGCACGCTCCCGCGCCGGGCCGGGTCGACACATCGGCCCGACACCCGAGTTCGCGCCTCCGCCCCACGGCGGAACGCGGGCACGTTCCGGCGGGCGGACTCATACCGTGGTCTGTCATCCCGTGGTCCGACGCGGTTTCCGGGGCGGGTGAATACAGTGGGACGGGTGCACGAGCCAGGCCCGCGTCCCGACTCAGCACGTCTCGTCTCAGCACGTCTCGTCTCTGCGCGTCCGGACTCCGTGCGGCGGTGGAGTCGCGGCGCGTTGGTCGCGGCCGACGGTGTCATCGCGTGCGTCTACGCGTTGGTGCTGCCGATGATGACCCGGGACGGCCCGACGCCCGGTCCGGCGCTGTGGTGGCAGGGCATGGTGGTGGCCGGGATCGCGCTGCCCTGCGCGGCGCGCCGGGTGTGGCCGGTCCCGGTGTTCTGGACCGTCCTGGCCGTCACGGTGTTCGGCTGGTCCACCGGGCACCTGCGCGAGCCGTTCGCGGCGGCGGCGTTCGCGCTCTACCCGGTGGCGCTCGCGGACGCGCCGCGCCGGGGTCCGTCCACGCGGGTGATCGCGTCGGTCAGCCTGGGGCTGTTGGCGGTCGGCCTCGTCGCGGGCACCCCGGTGGCATGGCAGGGCGACCTGGTCCGGCTGCTGCCCCTCGGGCCGGTGATGCCGGGCGCGTCATGGGCGATCGGGCGGGCCCTGCGCGATCGGAGGGCCGCGGCCGCGCGGGTGACCGAGGAGCTGGCGGGGCGCGCGGTCGCCGAGGAACGGCTGCGGATCGCGCGCGAGCTGCACGACAGCGTGGCGCACAGCATGGGCGTGGTCGCGGCGAAGGCCGGTGTCACCCGGCTGCTCCTCCCGGCGGGCACCGACGCGTCCGTGCGCGCCGCCTTGCACACCATCGAGACCACGAGCCGGGAGGCGCTCACCGAGATGCGCCGCATGCTCGGCGTGTTGCGCACGGAGGTCGGGCCGGATGAGCTGGCGCCCGCGCCCGGTATCGCACAGCTGCCCGAGTTGGTGCGGCAGGCGGCGACTGTCGGGGTGCGGGCGGAGCTGGATGTGCGCGCGGCGGGGGATCTTCCGGACACCGTGCAGCTGACTGTCTACCGCATCGTGCAGGAGGCGTTGACGAACGTGGTCAAGCACGCGGGCCCGACCCGCTGCCGGGTCGTCGTGGCGGCGACCGGGCAGGAGGTCCGGATCGAGGTCGCCGACGACGGCGAGACGGACCTTGCCGACCCGGCGGCGGGCGCGGGCGGCCACGGCCTGGTGGGGATGCGCGAGCGGGTGGCCATGTACGGCGGCGAGTTCTCCGCAGGCAGGCGCGACATCCGCGGGTTCTACGTCAGCGCGAGCCTGCCCTACCGCGCGGGGGAACGCCGGTGACGGAGCGGATCCGCGTGCTCGTCGCGGACGACCAGGCGTTGCTGCGCGGCACTTTCCGCCTCCTGGTGGACAGCGCGCCGGACCTCGTCGCGATCGGCGAGGCGCGCACCGGTGCGGAGGCGGTGGACGTGGCCCGGCGCGGCGATCCCGACGTGGTGCTGATGGACATCCGCATGCCCGAGCTCGACGGCATCGAGGCGACCCGGCTGATCTGCGCGGCCTCGCCCGGCACGCGCGTGCTGATCCTGACCATGTTCGACCTCGACTCCTACGTGTTCGGCGCGTTGCGCGCGGGCGCCAGCGGCTTCCTGCTCAAGGACACGCCGCCGGAGGACCTGCTGTCCGGTATCCGGACCGTGGCCGCGGGCGAGGGGCTGCTGACACCGCGGATGACCGGCAGGCTGATCGCCGAGTTCGCCCGGCACGCGCACCCGACGGCCGCGGTACCGCGCACGCTCGACGGGCTGACCACGCGCGAACGGGAGGTATTGACGCTGGTCGCGCGCGGGTTGTCGAACGCGGAGATCGCCGGGCACCTGCACCTGAGCCCGGCGACGGTGAAGTCCCACGTCGGCCACCTGTTCACCAAGCTGGCGGCGCGGGACCGGGCCCAGCTGGTGATCGCCGCCTACGAGTCCGGCCTGGTGGCGGCCGACCGCCGGTGACCGCCCGACCGAATCCGTTGCCGCATCGCAACAATCCCGGGCGGCCCTTCTCGTCCACAGTAGACCCGCCAGGATTGGACCAGGCCATCCACCGCGGGCGCCGCGGTGAGATGATCAGTGTCCGGGTGGCCCAGGACTGGAGGGCAATCGATGACGGACGAACACCTCGCGCGGCTGCTGTTCGACGGTGCGGACGACCCGGCGGCCGAGACCGGGGACGAGGTGGTCGACTCGGTCGTCTACATCCACGACACCCACCACCGCCTGCTCAACGACGACACCGCGTGGGGCATCCTGCTGCACGCGCTCGCCCGGACGCCCGGCGCGCCGCTGCGCCGTTTCCTGGACGCGACCCGCACGACGCACGAGACGTTCGCGACCTACTCCAGCATCAGCATCGCCGCTGCCCACTACGGCGATTCCCCGCGCCTGTACCAGGTCTACCCGGCGTGCGCACCGCTGTTCGGGCGAATGCGGGAGGCGCTGACGGGCGTCGCGGGGACGAACCGGAAGCTGTCGACGACCACCGCGCTGGCGTTGGTGTGCATGCAGTCCCCCGTGCTGGAGCTCGCGACCACGCGCGGCCCGGCCGCGTTGCACTTGGCGGACGTGCGGATCGACGACCTGCCCGACCGCCGGTGGGCCCGGCTGCTCGCGGGCGGACCCGCGCTGCCGCACCGGGTCGCGGCGGCGGCCGACGCGGCGGTGGCGCCGGTGTTCGGCACGGCGGCGCTGGACGCCGACCTGGCGGGCGGCACGCTGGCCGACACGGCGGCGGTCGAGTTCGAGGAGCACTGGCGGGCGTGGGAGGTCGCGGCCTACGCGGCGGCACGCGCGGAACTGCCCGGGATCGCGGTCCTCGACTACGCGGGCCACCGGGCCGCGGCGGGCCAATTGGCCCGGGTGACCGGGAACACACTCGACTTCCGAGGGTGATCATCGGCATCCGCCGTTCGTCCTACGGAGAACATCGCGGGCGGCGACGCAACGTGCCGCGATGAAACCGGACCGGATCGCGGTTTTCACCCTGAGTGGATATCGCCTACTGTCAAACAATCCATTTGGGTCTATGAGCCGCCGGTAGCGTCGGAAGTGGTTCGGAAATCGACCAGAATGGAGCCAGCACGATGTCCGTCCGCATCCCCGCTGCCGCCGCCGTGATCGCCGCCGCGGGCGCGATCGCCCTCGCGGCACCGGCCCAGGCACAGTCCTCGGTGTACCTGTTCACCGTTCCCACCTCCGCGCAGTGCAGCAGCGCGGGCAACAACGGCGTCGCAGGCGGCGTGTTCGCCTCGTACCAGTGCCAGAACGGGGTCGCGGGCTACAGCCTGAGTGTCGACCCGACCGCCAACCACTTCGCAGGCGTCTACATCACCACGCTCTCGACCCAGTCGGACGCCAACAACGCGGGCTTCGCGGGCATCAACGGCCACGTGTGGAACGCGTACTTCAGCCGCTCCGGCGTGGCAGGCTGGGACCTGCTCGTCACCCGCTGACGCGCGAGGATTCCGCCGCGCCGCCTGCGCGGCGGAATCCTGCAGGCGAACGGTTGTCCACGCTGTCGCAAAAGGCCGGGTCCGCCATCCGGAATGGACAATCCCGCGTGACCGGTCACCGGCGAGAGAATGGGACGAGCCCGCTGGACGAATCGGACTCGGAAGACGTCCGGATACACAGCGCGGATTCACCCATCGGAGCTATGACTCACGCCACACCGAGGGTTGTTTGAGGTTTCAACGGGGCGGGGCGAAGCTGTAAGGGTCACCTAACCCACGGGAGGACCTGTGCCGCTCTACACCTCGCGCGCCGACGTGCGGACCGACAGCCCGGAGCGCTACGCCAAGCAGCTCGTCGCGCACCTGAGCCGGAAGATCGAGTTCAGCACCGAGGGCCCCACCTCCACCACCACCCTGGACACCACCACCGGCGCCATCACCATCGGCGACGGCGTCCTCACGCTCACCGCCACCGGCACCGACCCCGAGGGCATCGCCCGGGTCGAACACGTGCTGGGCAGCCACCTGGAGCGGTTCGGCCAGCGCAAGGAACTGGAAGTCACCTGGACCCGCACCACCGACGAGTCCTGACCGCGGCACACCGCCGCAGGTCAGGCGGCGGTGTGCCGGGCGGCGGGTGCGTGGTGGCGACCGGCCAGTTCCAGCAGGTCGATCTCCGGCAGGGTCCGGGGGTGCCCGTCCCCCGTCACCCTGACCAGCGGGAACGACCGCCTCGGCCCGTCCGGCAGGACCTCCTCCCAGATCGAGTCCTCGATCGCGTGCAGGGCCGACACCACGAAGCCGACGAGGTCCCCGCCGGTGCCGACCAGCAGCACCTTGTCCGTCGCCCCGACCGGCGCGGGTCGTTCCAGCACGTCGGCGAGCCGGATCAGCGGGACCGCCACGCCGCGGTGGGTGAACAGGCCGTGGATCTCCGGGCTGTTGACCGCCAGCACGTCGGCCGGGTACTCGATCACCTCGCTGACCCGCAGCAGGTCCGTCGCCGCCTCGATGCCCGCCTGGAAGGTCAGCATCGGGCGGACGCGTTCGCGGATCTTACGGCCGCCGGACTGGTCGTCGCGGCCGCTGTCGGACAGTTCGCGGACCACCGGCGGTGCCGCGGCCGTGGTCATGGTGACGGCGCCCAGGCTGCGGACGTTCTCGTCGGCCACCACGGCCGCGTCGTCGATGACGAGCCGCTGTACGGCGCCGTCGGACAGGGTGCCCGCCAGCAGGGGCATGCTCGCGCGCACGGAGGCGGGCGCGGCCATGATGTCCTGCGCGGCCACCGACGCCACGTTCGTGACGTCCTCGACCGCGAGGACCACCATGCCGCGCGGCAGCCGCAGGCACACGCCGCGCATCGACGTCGTCGCGCCGAGGCTGCCCAGGCCGAGCAGGGCCAGGGTGTCCACGACCGCGACGGTGTACTCCCCCACCTCGGCCACGCCGAGGCAGACGCCGCGGGCCACCGCGGACGGGGTCACCCGCAGGTCGGGCACGACCGAGTGGACGTGGTCGACGCCGACGCACAGCCGGGTCTCGCCGCCGCTCAACAGCAGCACCGTCCGCATGGTGCCGTCGATCGCCCGGCGGTGGGCGTTCACGTCGTCACGGCCGCGGTCGCGGACCGCGGGGACGTCCGGCAGCGTGGTCACCGCGTCGAAGTCCAGCACGCTCACCAGCGCGCCGTCCGCCTGCTCGAAACCGGTGGAGAACAGCACGTGCTCGCCCGCGGTGCGCATGTGGAACAGCGCGTCCGCCTCGACCGTCTCCACGCCCAGGATCTCGTCCGCGAGCAGGCCGATGACGTGCCCGTCGTGCGCGGCGACCACGATCACCTCGGGACCCGGGGCGGCCGCGCCGCCGAACAGGTCGCGCAGGCTCAGCACCGGGATCGCCAGGTGGCGCAGGTTGACCGCGCCGCGCACGGCGGGCTGCCTGGTCGGCATCGGGTCCAGCGCGGCGGGCGCCGGGATGACCTCGCGCAGCCGGGCCAGCGGCAGCGCGACCCGCTTGCCGTCCACCGCGAAGACCCCGTACAGGGCGTCGATGTCGGTCACCGCTGCTCCCCGGTCAGCTCCTTGATGAGGGCGTTCACCTCCGTGGAGGTCTCCTGCTGGCGCTTGGTCGATGCCGCGATGGCCTGGATCGAGTCGGTGGTCTTGCGCACGCTCTGCAGGATCTCGCCGAACGCCGCCTGCGCCCGCTGGGACACCTTGGCGCCGTGCCCGACCCGCTCGGCCGAGTCCCGGATCAGCTCGGTGATCTCCCGGGCGGCCTCGGAGGACCGCTCGGCCAGCTTGCGCACCTCGGCGGCCACCACGGAGAACCCGACGCCGTGCTCACCGGCGCGGGCGGCCTCGATGGAGGCGTTGAACGCCAACAGGTTGGTCTGGCTGGCGATCTCCGAGATCACCCCGACGATCTGCGCGATCTTGTCCGAGGAACGCTCGATCAGCGAGATGGCCTCGATGGACTCGCGCAGCTCCTGGTGCCCGACCTCGGCGTTCTGCTGGGTGCGCCCGGCCAGCTCGCTGGCCTGCTCGCTGCTGCGCACGATGTCGCCGATGGCGTCGAACAGGCCCTGGATGGACTCGCTCATCTGCCCGGTCTTGCTGGTCAGCCGCTGCTCAAGGGCCACCTGGTCGGTGATGTCGTGCGCGTACTTGACGACCTTGAACGGCTCGCCGCGCAGGTTCAGGATCGGGTTGTAGCTGGCCTGGATCCACACGTCGCGGCCGAACTTGCCGACCCGGCGGAACCGGCCGGTGAGGAACTCGCCCTTGCGCAGCCGCAGCCAGAAGTCCCGGTACTCCGCGGAGGTCACGTAGTCCTGCGGGCAGAAGACGCTGTGGTGCTGGCCGACGATCTCGCGCAGCGAGTAGCCCAGGGTGCGCAGGAAGTTGTCGTTGGCGTCCAGCACGTTGCCGTCCAGGTCGAACTCGATCACGGCCTGGGCCCGGCCGATCGCGTCGACCTTGCCCTTGAACTCCGAGTTGCGCAGCTTCGCCTCGGTGACGTCCATCGCATACTTGACGACCTTGTACGGGCGACCGTCCAGGTCGAAGATCGGGTTGTAGGTGGCCTGGATCCAGATCTCCGTGCCGTTGCGGCCGACCCGCTTGAACTCGCCCGCGTTGTGCTCGCCGCGCCCGAGCCGCTCCCAGAACACCTGGTAGTCCACGGTGGTGGCGTAGTCGCTCTCCACGAACATCCGGTGGTGCTGGCCGATCACCTGGCCGCGGGTGTAGCCCATCAGGTCAAGGAAGTTGTCGTTGGCCTCCAGGATCCGCCCCTCCAGGTCGAACTCGATGGCGGCCTGGGCGCGGTCGATCGCGGTGACCTTGCCCTCGAACTCGGCGTTGCGCAGCTTCACGCCGGTGACGTCCATCGCATACTTGACGACCTTGTACGGGCGACCGTCCAGGTCCAGGATCGGGTTGTAGGTGGCCTGGATCCAGACCTCCGCGCCGTCCTTGCCGATCCGCTTGTACTCGCCAGCCTCGTACTCGCCGCGCCGCAGCCGCCGCCAGAACGCCTCGTAGGCGGCGTTGGTGGTGGTCGCCGGGTCGACGAACATCCGGTGGTGCTGGCCCTCGACCTCGTCGCGGACGTAGCCGACCAGCCGCAGGAAGTTGTCGTTGGCGCTGATGATGGTGCCGTCGAGGTCGAACTCGATCACCGACTGGGCCCGGCCGATGGCCTCCACCATGCCCTCGTAGCCCGCGTTGCGCAGCTTCACGTCGGTGACGTCCATGGCGTAGGTGACGACCTTGTACGGCACGCCGTCCGGGTCGAAGATCGGGTTGTAGGTGGCCCGCAGCCACACCTCGCGGCCGTCGCGGCCGATCCGCTTGTACTCGCCGGTGGCGTACTCGCCCGCGCCCAGCCGCTGCCAGAACGCGCGGTAGGCCTGGCCCTTGGACTCCTCGGGGTCGACGAACATCCGGTGGTGCTGGCCGAGCACCTCGTCCTCGGTGTAGGCCAGCAGGGACAGGAACGACTCGTTGGCGGCCAGTGCGATGCCCGCCAGGTCGAACTCGACCACGGCCAGCGACTCGCCGACGGCGGCCTGCTTGGCCTCCAGCTCGTGCGCGTGCCGGTAGCTGTCGGTGAGATCGTCCGCGCACACCACCACGGCGCCGCCACCGGGCAGCGGGCTGCTGCTCAGCCGGGCCCAGCGGGTGCTGCCGGTGCCGTCGTGCACGGCCTCGTCCATGATCACGGTGTGCCGGTTCTCGGTGGCCAGCAGGGCGGCGATCACCGTCGCAGGCAGCTTCCACACCTCGGCCAGGGTGGCCCCGACCAGCGCGTCCAACGACCGACCGGTCAGCTCCAGCGCCCGCGCGTTGGCCCCGAGCACCCGGCCGTCGGCCACCGCCACCGTCATCAGGGCCCGGTTGGCGGTCACCAGCCGCAGGCACGCGGCCTGGGTCGGACCGTCCATCTGCTCGTCAAGCAGGACGCTGTCAGTCACCCGAGACTCCCTGTGGTTCGTGCTGTAGTTCGTGGCGGCCGGATTACCCGCCGCTCGGGCCATCGGGATCGTCGGTGTCGAGCTGAGCGGATGTCCCCGACGTCACCGGACCGCGTGGTTGACTTGCCCGGTGCGTGACGTCACCCCGGACGGCAGTCCCGTGGAGGTCTACGCGGCACTGCCCGCGCTGGGCGAGCCGGAGATCATCGAGGCGGTGCTGTCGGGTCGCGGGGACGTGCTCGACCTGGGCTGCGGGACGGGCCGGATCGCGGACGTGCTGGCCCGGCGGGGGCACCGGGTGGTGGCGGTGGACGAGTCGGCGGCGATGCTCGAACGGGTGCGGGTGGCGGAGGTCGTGCGCGCGCGGATCGAGGAGCTGCGCCTCGAACGCCGGTTCGACGTGGTGGTGCTGGCCAGCCATCTGGTGAACACGCCGTCGCCTGCCGCGCGTCGGGGCCTGCTGCGGACCGTCGCCCACCACCTGCGCGCGGACGGCCACGCGGTGATCGAGTGGCACCCGCCCGCGTGGTTCGACGAGGTGCGCGAGTCCACGAGCGTGCTGGGCGAGGTCGGTGTCCGGCTGGGTGATCTCCGTCGGTCGGACGACCTGCTGACCGCCACGGTCGTGTACACGCTCGGCTCGGTGGCATGGCCGCAGACCTTCACCGCGCGTCGGTTATCCGAGGCCGAACTGTGCACCGACCTCTCCGAGGCGGGGCTGGTGTTCGACCAGTGGCTCACTCCGGACCGGACCTGGTTCAGTGCTCGGTGCGATGCGGCTGCCTGACGGGCCGGGCTCGCGGGCGGTGCTGATCGGGGCGGGCCGGTACGAGGATCCGGATCTGCCCGACCTGCCCGCCGTGTCCGCGAACCTGGCCGCCTTGGCCGAGATCCTGGTGAGTCCGGCGGGGACCGGACTGCCCGCCGAGAACTGCTCGGTGTTCTCCGACCCGGACGACCTCACCAACCTGGGCGTGAGCATCGAGGCGATCGCCGAGCAGACCCGGGACACGCTGCTGGTCTACTACTCCGGGCACGGCGTGGTCGACGCCCAGGGGCGGTTGTGCCTGGCCATGCCGGGGACGATGCGCAACCGGCTGCGGTGGACGACGCTGGAGTTCACCCGGCTGCGGGACGTGCTGTTGGAAGCGCCTGCCGAGAACCGGGTGCTGATATTGGACTGCTGTTTCTCCGGGCGCGCGATCGAGGCAATGGCGTCGGCGGAGTCGGTGATGTCGGGGCAGATCGAGATCGCCGGGACCTACACGCTGGCCTCCGCGCCCGCCAACGCCGCAGCCAACGCACCCATGGGTGAACCGCTCACTGCGTTCACCGGGGAGCTTGTCCGGGTCCTGCGGGACGGTCTGCCCGGCGGTCCACCGCTGCTGTCGTTCACCGCGCTCTACCCGCACCTGGTCCGCGCACTCGACGCGCGCGGACTCGCGCGCCCGGTCCAACGGGGTGTCCGCACGGCCGATCAACTCGCGCTGGCACCCAACCGCGCGCACGCGCAGAACAGACTGCTTACCCGGGACGCCTTCCTGCGGCAGGACGCGGACCTGGTGACCGGATCGGCGGCGGTGATCCGCGTCGAGCTCACCGGGCACCGCACGCACCAAGCGGTCCTCGGGTACGGCGAGTCGGAGCGGATGCTCACCGAGGCAGCCCACCGGCTCGTCGAGACCGTCGGCCCGGACGCGCCGGTCGCCCGGCTGGAAGGTCCGTCGTTCGCCGCGTTGTTGGTCGGCCCCGCGGCGCAGGAGGTCGACGCACTCGCCGAGCGGGTGCACACCGAACTCTCCCGGCCGTATACCGTCGCCGAACTGGCCGTGCACGTCGGCGTCCTGGTGGGGCATTCGGCAGGCGATCGCCCGGTCGAGACGCTGCTGCACCAGGCGGACCTCGCGCTGCAGGCCGCATGGGGGCCGCATCCCGTGCGCGACTACCAGCCGACGATCGGCGACGTGTTCCTGCGCCGGTACCAGATCGCCAGCCGGTTCCGACGCGGCATCGCCACCGGCCAGGTCCACGTCCGCTACCAGCCCCGAATAGCGCCCGCGTCCCGACGACTGGTCGGCGTCGAGGCGCTGGTGCGGTGGCGACACCCCGAACTGGGCTCCCTCGACCCGAACGAGCTGGTACCCACCGTCGAGTCGACCGGGCAGGCCGACGAGCTGACCGACTTCGTCCTGTACTCGGCGCTTGGCCGCGCGCGGGCGTGGTCGAACGACGGTCTGGACCTCTCGATGTCGGTGAACATCTCGCCGCGCAACCTCGACGACCAGGGCTTCCCCGATCGGGTGGCCGCGCTGCTGGCGGACCACGCCGTCCCGCCCGGATCGGTGACGCTGGCGCTGACCGAGTCGGCGCTGGCCGTCGACCCCGAGCGCGCCATGTCGGCCCTGTGGCGGCTGCGCGAGACCGGGGTTCGCATCGCGCTGGACAACTTCGGCAGCGCCCAATCGTCACTGTCCTATCTGCGACAGTCGCCGGTGGACGAGGTCACGATCGACCGCCAGTTCGTCGGGGACCTGCTCGACGACCGGAGCGACCGGACCGTGGTCCGGTCGCTGGTGGACATCGCGCACTCCCTCGGCCTGACCGCGTGCGCGATCGGAGTGGAGGAAGCCACCACCCTGAACGCGCTCACCGCCATGGGGTGCGACATCGTCCAGGGCTACCTGATCTCCGGCGCCCGGAGCGGGAAACGGCTCGCCGCGTGGATCGCGACGCACACGACCCGGTCGGCGGACTCCGCGTTCACCTGGCGGCCCTGACACTGCACATGCGACTCGTCGTGAGCGGTCATATCGTCTCCGTGTGCGGCCAGTCCAGTGTCCCAATGGAGGTGGCGCCGGTGAGCGCGAGCGTGGTCGAGCGGGCGGCGGGGGACGGGATCGGGTTGTCGCGGGCGCGGATGAACGTCGTGTTCGGCACCATCCTGCTGGGCATGCTGCTGTCCGCGTTGGACCAGACGATCGTGGCGACGGCGTTGCCGACGATCGTCGGGGACGTGGGCGGCGCCGGGCACATGAGCTGGGTGGTGACCTCCTACATCCTGGCCGAGACGATCGCCACCGTGCTGGCGGGCAAGTTCGGCGACCTGTTCGGCCGCAAGGCGATGTTCCAGGTCAGCGTGGCGGTGTTCATCGCGGGCTCGTTCTTCTGCGGGCTGGCCGACAATATGGGGCTGCTCATCGCGATGCGGGCCGTGCAGGGGATCGGCGGGGGCGGGATCGCGGTGACGGCGACGGCGCTGATCGCGGATGTGATCCCGTTGCGGGAGCGCGGCAAGTACCAGGGTGCGCTGGGCGCGGTGTTCGGCGTGACCACGGTGATCGGCCCGTTGCTCGGCGGTCTGTTCACCGACCACCTGTCGTGGCGCTGGGCGTTCTACATCAACGTCCCGATCGCCATCGTGGTCATCGCACTGGCCGCGCGCACCATTCCCGGCCGCGCGGACCGTGCCACGCCGCGCATCGACTACCTGGGCGTGCTGTTCGTCGCGCTCGGTGCCAGCGGCCTGACCCTGGCGACGACCTGGGGTGGCACGGAGTACCCCTGGGGTTCGGCCACGATCGTGGGACTGTTCGTCGGGTCGGTGCTCGCCCTGGGTGTCTTCGTGCTGGTCGAACTGCGCGCGGAGGAGCCGATCCTGCCGATGCGCCTGTTCCGCGGCCGGGTGTTCACGATCGCGTCGCTGCTGAGCTTCATCGTCGGCTTCGCCATGCTGGGCGCGTTGACGTTCCTGCCGTCGTACCTGCAGTTCGTGTCGGGCACGTCGGCCACCATGTCGGGCATCCGCACGCTGCCGATGATCCTCGGGCTGCTCATCACCGCGCTGGCCTCCGGACAGGTGATCGGCGCGACCGGCCGCTATCGCGCGTTCCCGATCGCGGGTACGGCCACGATCGCGGTCGGCCTGTTCCTGCTGTCCCGGATGGACGAACACACGTCGGTGTTCGTGCAGTCCCTGGACATGTTCCTGCTGGGCGCGGGCATCGGTCTGGCCATGCAGGTGCTCACGATCGTCGTGCAGAACACCGCCGACTACCGCGATCTCGGCGCCGCCACCTCCGGCGTGACGTTCTTCCGCACGCTGGGCAGCTCCTTCGGCGCGTCGATCATGGGCACGGTCTACACCAACCAACTCGGTGACGTCCTGCCCCGCGCCCTCGCCACCACCGGCGTCGCACCCGCCGCCGTGGCGGAGCCGTCACTCGTGCACGTGCTGCCCGACGCGGCTCGTGCACCGATCGTGCACGCGTATTCGGAGGCATTGCAGATCGTGTTCCTGGCGGGTGTCCCGGTGGCGGTTCTGGGATTCCTGGTGGCGTTGTTCCTGCCCCAGGTGAGCATTCGCGGCACCGCGCGTGACGCCGTTCGCGGTTCCGGCGAGGGTTTCGCCATGCCGTCCGATCCGCATTCGGATATGCAGCTGGAGAACATGATCGGCCGCATTCTCCGGCACCACCCCGAGGCGTCGGCCGAGGTCCTGCGCCATTCCGGCCTGCCGCTGGACATCCCGACCGTCTGGGGACTGGTCGGTATCCACCTGCGGTCCGAGCTGCTCGGCGTCGGCACCCGTCCCGAGGACATCGAGGACCAGATCCGTGTCCCCCACGGGGTCCTGGAATCCTTCTACGACGACATCGTCCGCGCCGGTTATCTGACCCGCTCCGATGACGGCTGTCTGAACCTCACCGCACGCGCCCAGGTCGCGGTGGAGACCCTCACCGACGCGTGGACCGTGTGGATGCTCGACCAGCTCTCGGACTGGGTGGGCGACCGCGACCCGGCGACTCTGGACGCCCAGGTCCGCGTGGCAGTGCACGGCGTCGCACGGAAGCTGATGCTGGAACAACAGCGGGAACTGCAACCCGTCTGACTCATCCGCGAGGGTGCCGGGGCGCCAGCAACAGCCCGGTGGCGGCATCGGTGAGCGCGTGCCCGATCAATCCCCAATCGGCCGCCTCCCCGGTCTCCGCCGCCACCCGTTCCCTTTCCGCGCAGGTATGGATGATCGCCATCCGCACGGCCTGCTCGCGCAACGCGGCCTGTTCGATCGGCAAATCGGGCATACACGACCAGAGGACGTCCAATGCCTCTTTCCGGTCACCCAGCAGCCGCTCCCCCGACAACCCGGCCGCGAACGCCGGATCCGTACACACCTGCGCCGTGAACCGAGCGAACCAGCTGGGATTCCCCAACGACGCCAGATGGTCGATGTAGGGCAGCACGAGACTGGCCACGTGCACCCGCGGATCGGCCACGCCGTGGGCGCGCTCCACCATGACCTGGGTCCGATCGGCGATATCGCCCCCGTGTGACCGCGCGATGGCATGGATCAGGTCCGTGCGAGTACCCACGTGGTAGGTCAGGGCCGAGTTGTTCGCCTGGCCCGCGGCCTCCACGATCTGCCGGTTCGAGACCTGCGCGAGCCCGCGCTCCGCGTAGAGCCGCTCCGCCGTCTGCAGCAGCAGCGCCCGGGTCGCCTCCGCCTGGGCGCGGCGGGGGGTCCGCGGCGGGGTGTCCGTGTTCATGGCGTTGATCCTCTCTCTCGCGCGCCCCGATCGCCGTAAGACACGCATCTCAATTCGGTGCTACGGTGACTTAAGACGATCGTCTGACCACCTAGTGTCACGGGGGCACGGACATGACCACCACGGATCCCAGGCCGTATCCGTTCAGCGAGACCCGACACCTCGACATCGAGCCGCTGTTCGCCGCACTGCGCGCCGAGCAGCCGCTGATCCGGGTGCGGCTGCCGTTCGGCGAGCCCGCCTGGCTGGCGACCCGCTACGACGACGTGCGCACCGTCCTGGGCGACCCGCGGTTCAGCCGGGCCGCGGGTGACGGCCGCGACCAGCCGCGGCTGCGACCGTTCGTCCCGCCACCGGGCAACATCCTCAGCCTCGACCCGCCCGACCACAGCAGGCTGCGCAGGCTGGTGACCAAGGCGTTCACCGTCCGACGGGTCGAACGGCTGCGCCCGCACGTCCAGGGGATCGCCGACCGGCTGGTGGACGCGATGCTCGCGCACGGCTCGCCCGCCGACCTGGTCGACGAGTTCGCGCTGCCGCTGCCGATCACGGTGATCTGCGAGCTGCTCGGCGTCCCGTACGAGGACCGCGGCGACTTCCGCGTCTGGTCGGACGCGTTCCTGGCCACCACCAAGTACACACCCGCCGAGGTGGGCGAGTACACGAAACGGATGAACCGGTACCTGGCGGGCCTGGTCGCGCAGCGCCGGGAGACGCCGACCGACGACCTGATCGGCGGGCTGG
Organism: Actinokineospora enzanensis DSM 44649; assembly: GCF_000374445.1. Lineage (GTDB taxonomy): Bacteria > Actinomycetota > Actinomycetes > Mycobacteriales > Pseudonocardiaceae > Actinokineospora > Actinokineospora enzanensis. The sequence goes on from NZ_KB894403.1 coordinate 639,477, forward strand.
TGGTGGCCCGGGACCAGGACGACCGGCTCTCCGAGGACGAGCTGATCTCGCTGATGATGACGCTGCTGGTCGCCGGGCACGAGACGACCGCGACACAGATCCCGAACTTCGTGTACGTGCTGCTCACCCATCCCGAGCAGTTGGCGCAGCTGCGAGCGGATCCCGGGTTGGTGCCGCGCGCGGTGGAGGAGCTGATGCGGTTCGTGCCGTTCGGCACCGGGGCGGGCATTCCGCGATATGCGACGGAGGATGTCGAGCTTGGCGGGGTCGTGGTGAAGGCGGGGGAACCGGTGCTCGCGTCGATGTCTTCGGCGAACCGGGATGAGACGGTGTTTCCCGACGCGGAGCGGTTTGACCTGTCTCGTGAACCGGCGGGGCATGTGGGGTTCGGGCATGGGGTGCATCACTGTTTGGGGGCGCCGTTGGCTCGGATGGAGCTTCAGGTCGCGTTGGACACCTTGCTGCGTCGGTTGCCGGGGCTTCGGTTCGCGGGTGGAGTGGGGGATGTGGTGTGGAAGGTGGGGATGTCTACGCCGGGGCCTGCGCATTTGCCGGTTGCTTGGGATGTGGCGTGAGGGGTTGTCCGCAAACAGGGCTCGTGATTCATCCACTGGGCTCGATTGGGGGATATTGGCGGTGAGACGAGCTCTGGGGCGGGGTGCCGGAAGTGCGGTGTTCGGGAGCGCGTCGAAAGGCTGGGCTGTTCGGTGATGCGGGGGCGGGATATCGGCTTGACCCGGATGGGGTGTCGACTTCTACCGTGGCCGCCATGACCATCACGATTCGCCGTGCGGATGACGATGAGGTTCTCGGGCATCTGCGGCCCAGTGGGGACTTCTGGCAGCCCATGACCGTGTTCCACGCCGCCCTCGCCGCGCCGACGACATTGGATGTGGCGGAGGAGTTGGTGCGGCGGGACGGGTTGTCGTGTCTGGCGGAGGCGTGGTGGGTCGAGGATGGGGGCGTCTGGCGGGAGGCTCGTATCCAGGAGGCTCGGCCGGATCGGCTGCGGGTGCGGTGGGCTGATCCGATGGTCGACCAGCCCGCGCACGGTGTCTGGATCGACCCGCGGGCCGTGCGGGTGCAGCGGCACCGGCCCTAGGCGGTGGTTCGCTTCTCCCGTCATCGGGCGGCGGCGGCGATCGTGGAGTGGGCGAAAGCCTCCGGTCATGCGGGACGGCCGCCGTGATCGGTCTCCAGGTGGAGACGGATCACGGCGGTTCTAGGCGTTCGGCCGGAGGGCGGTCTCGACGGATTCCGCGGTGCGGAGCAGGCGGGTGTCGGCGAAGGGGTGCGACTCCAGGGTGATGCCGACGGCAAGGCCCGTGGCGGTGGTGCCCGCGGGCAGGGTGAGCATGGGGAGACCTACGACGGTGCCGGGGGCCACGTTGCGGGTGACAGTGGGGAAAGTGGGGACGAGGCGACCATTGTGGGTGATCACGTCGTCCTCGCCGATGTGTGGCGGGAGGACCGGTGAGGTGGGGAACAGCAGCACGTCGACCCGGGTGAACAGGTCGAGGTAGGCGCGGCGGAGATGCAGGCGGGCGGCTCTGGCGGCAGCGTAGGCCGCGGAGGTGACCGGGGTGGTGTGCATGGACTCGATCAGGGCGCGGACGTCCGGGGAGGCGATCTTTCCCGGCCAGTCCGACGGGTCCGCGTGCACTCGCCGGGCGAGCAGGCGGGGGGCCTCGTGGAAGACGAGATCGAAGCCCGCGCCCTCGGCGGTCTCGATGTCGTTCGGCAGGTCGACCTCGATCAGTCGGGCGCCTGCCTGTTCCAGCGAGGACAACGTTTCTGCCGCGACGCGGGAGAGTTCCGGTTCCAGGTCGGCGTAGCGCCTGCCGACGATGCCGACGCGTAGGCCCGTGAGCGGGATAGGGGCGTGTGCGGGTTCGCCGGTGATCAGTTCGTCCAGGACGCGGGCGTCGTGGGCGGTGCGGGTGTGCAGGCCGATGGTGTCGCGGGTGGTGGACAGGTTGACCACGCCGTCGCCCGGGTAGCGGCCGGTGGTGGGGCGGAAGCCGACGATGCCGCAGTAGGACGACGGGACGGTGACCGAGCCGCCGGTGTCGGTGCCCAGGGCGAACGGGACGGTGCCCAGGGCCACGCAGGCCGCGCTGCCGCCGCTGGAGCCGCCTGCGGTGCGGGCGGGGTCGGCCGGGTTGCGGACGGGGCCGAACGCACGGTTGTTGCTGGTGATGCCGAAGGCGAGTTCGTGCAGGTTGGTCTTGCCGAGGACCACCCCGCCCAGTGCCTTCACCGCGCTGACGACGGTGGCGTCGGCGCAGGCCGGGTCGGTGTCCAGGAGCGGGCTGCCCGCCGTCGTGGACAGGCCCTCGACGTCGATGTTGTCCTTCACCGCGAACGGGATGCCCGCGAGCGGGCCCGGTTCGTGGGGTACCGGGTCGGCCAGGTGGAGCCAGTCGCCGTGGGTCGAGGTGGCCGCTCGGGAGGCCGCCTCGGCGCGGTGGTGGGCGCGGCGCGGGTGGGTGAGGGCGAGCCAGTCGGCGAGGGTGGTGGGGTCCTCGGGGGGCATGCGGGCTCCTCTCCTGGCTCCTGAACCGGAAAGGGGGACGGTAGGAGGGGTGGCGGGGCCGGTCAATGGACCCCGACGACCCGTGGTGTGCTCTGCGTGCACGACAGGCGCGGCGGTCCTGTTCGGTCTACGCGGGTGGTGTCTCGTCCAGCAGGGCGTCGACCCGGTCGACGTCGGCGTGGTCGGCGGTGGACCGGTACAGGGCGCGGGCGCGCTGCCAGGCGTCGCGGGCCTCGGCGACGCGGTGCAGGTCACGGAGCACCAGGCCCAGGTTCGACCAGGCCGTGGCCTCGCCCGCGTAGTCCGGTTCGGACCGGGCGGCGTCGATGGCCAGGTGGCAGGTGCCGATCGCCTCGTCGTGGTGGCCCGCGTTCCACAGCGCGAGGGCGAGGTTGTTCCAGGCGAGCCCGCGGTTGTGGTCGTCGCCGGTGTCGTCGAACAGGGCGATCGCGCGGCGGGTGGCGGCGACGGACTCCTCGGCGCGGCCGGTGTGCCGCAGGGCGATGCCCAGGTTCATCCACGACGTCGCCTCGGCGTGCCGGTCGGCGGCGGCGCGGTGCAGGTCCACGGCGTGCTGGTGGGCGTCGCGGGCCTCGTCGAAGCGGCCGAGGGCGCGCAGGGTGGTGCCCAGGTTGTCGGCGGCGGCCGCCTCGCCCGCGCGGTCGCCGAAGCGGTGGTAGCGGGCCACGGCGTCGCGGCAGGCGAGCAGGGCTTCGGCGAACCGGTGCGACGCGCGCAGGGCGGCGCCGAGGTTGTCGGCGGCCTTGGCCTGGTCGCGGGGTCCGAAGTGGAGGGCGCTGCGGCGGGCGTGCCGGGCGACGACGACCCAGTCGGTGAGGTGGTGGTTCCGGTCCAGGTGGTCGGCGAGGGCGGCGGCGAGACGGACGGCGTGGTCGTGGTGGCCGGTGAGGCTGGTCCAGACGACCACCGCGACCAGGTTGACGCGTTCCGCGGCCAGCCAGTCGACGGCGTCCTTGAGGTGGTGGAAGCGTTCCACGGGTCCGTGAAGCCGTTGGCGGGCTTGCTCGGCGGTGAGCGTGTAGTGGTCGAACAGCCGGGCCAGGGCGGACTCGTTCTCGTCCTGGCCGGGTGGGATGTGCGAGCGGACCAGGTCGTGCAGACCCCAGCGGCCCGGCGCGGTGGTGCGGACGAGCCGGGCGGCGCGCAGCGCGTGGAGATCGTTCTCGCCCCGGCCGGTCAGCACCGCAACGGCCTCTGTGGACAGATCAGGTCCGGGTGCCAGGCACATCAGGCGCAGCATCTCCGCCCGCTGCGGGGCGGTGCGCGACAGGTGCCGCCAGGCAAAGTCCACAATGGAGTCCGTGGCAAGCCTGCCGGCGAGCACGTCCGGCGACAGCTCCTCCAGCAACGCGCCCGCGATGCGCAGGGACAACGGGAGACCGAGCGCCTGCAGGGCCGGGGCGTCGGTGAGGTCGTGGTCGCCGAGCAGGAGCCGGGCGGCGTCGGCGTCGAGCGGGCCGAGTGGCACGTGCTGGGCGGGAAGGTCGAGCGGCTCCCGGGAAGTGACCAGGACGACGTGGTCGCCGGAGTCCGGCAGCAGTGGGAGAACCTGGGCGGGCGTCGAGACGTTGTCCAGGATCAGCAGCGTCCGCTCGCGCCGGATCCAGCCCCGGACGGTCTCCGCCGCGACCGGGTCCGGGGCGTGTCCGCGCATGTCGACCAGGAAGACACCGCCGGGGAAGTCCGCCGCGACCCGCCGGGCGTGGTGCCGGACGAACGTGGTCTTGCCGATGCCGCTCGGCCCGGTCACCATCGTCACGCCCGCGGGCTCCCAGGCGAGCTGCTCGTCGCGGCCCACGAAGACCTCGTCCACCGGCGAGTCCGGCCCGAGGGTCTCCACCCGCGCGGCGCCGCGGCTGTCGATGTCGGGCGGGCGGGCCGCCGGGGCGGGCCGCACCCGGACCTGCCGGACGAACAGGGCGGCCGCGGGCAGCAGGGCGACCATCCAGATGACGACGGCGGGCGGCCGGTTCTCCTCGGCCAGGCTCGGCCAGCCGAACAGGAGCAGCTCCCACAGGCCCACGACCACGGCCATCACCGCGACCGCCACGAAGAGGGCCTGCCACCACCGCGCCATCCGACTCACCCCCGGTACCGACTCCGAGCATGATCATGCCGCACCGGGCGGGCCGGAGCGGGTCCGGCCCGCGGGTGCCCACCCGGCCCCCTCGACCGGGCGGACGCGCTAGCGGTGCGCCCCCTGGAGCGCGGCATCCGCCACGGGTTGCCGAGACCTGCGCCGGTACAGCACGTCCGCGGCCAGCAGGACCAGGATGCCGAACTCGGCGACGATGCTCAGCAACGCCTGCGGCGCCGGTTCCAGCCCCGCCTCCATGAACCCGAACAGCCCCACCGTCCGCGACATCAGGAACCCCGCCAGCGTCGTCACCGCCACGCCCGCGGCCAGCAGCCGCAGCATGAGCAGGGAGGTGAACGGCAGCAGGATCGCCAGCGCGAGGGCGCCGGAGGCCTGCAGCAGGAAGCTCGGGCCGATCACCGCGAGCACCCGGTACCCGTGGATGTAGAGGTCGGCGTGGATGAAGCTGGTGGCCGCCAGGCAAATGGCGGCACCGATGCGCAGGAACACAGACGTCATGCCAGTTTCACGTCCTTCACCGCGAGCGAATGGGAGCCTTGCCGATATCCGACCTCCCGGATCCCCAACGCGTCGGCGAGCTGCCCGGCCGGGAGGGTGACCGGTGCGGGGGCCGGGGCGGTGCCGGGCCTGGGGAGCGGGTAGGCCGTGGTGGTGGCGCTGTGGAAGGTGACGTTGCCCTCGGTCTTGGTGAACAGCTGGTGCACGTGGCCGTTGAGGCAGGTCACCGAGGCGAACCGGCGCAACAGGTTCAGCACCTGGGCGGCGTCGTCGGTGCCCCAGCCCCACTGCGGGTACATCGCGAACAGCGGGATGTGGCTGAACACGACGATGGGCGTGTCCGCGGACAGGCCCGCGACGTCCTTGCGGACGAACTCGATCTGGTCGGTGCCCAGGTGCCCGAGCTTCTCCAGGCTGAGCGTGTTGACCAGGGCGATGAAGTGCACCCCCTTCAGGTCGAAGCTGTACCAGCCGTCGCCGACCGAGCCCTTGCCGAACGCCGCCCGGTACTTCTGCCCGGCGTCGTCGACCGAGTCGTGCTCGCCGGGGACGGTGAAGTGCCCGCCCGCGCGCATCGTGCCCATCATCTGCCGGACCTGGTCGAACTGGGCCGGTGTGGACAGGTGCGTCAGGTCGCCGGTGTGGATGACGAAATCCGGCTGGTACGGCAGGGAGTTGATCTGGTTGACCGCACGGGTGAACGAGTCGGTGACGGCGGTGTTGGCCGGGCCGGTGAAACCGATGTGGCTGTCGCTGACCTGCACGAACCGCAACGCGTTCGGGTCGTCCACCACGGGTTCGGCCGCCGCGCCCGGGGTGTGGATGTGGCTGATCACCTCGCCGCTCGCGACCGTGAGCACGACGGCGGCGCCGAACCAGGCGGTGTGCCGCAGCAGCTGGCGGCGGGTCATGCCGTGCGGGTCCTCGCTCACGCGGTCACCTCGACCGCGGCGGTCATGAACGGGTGGATCGTGCACAGGTACTCGAACCGGCCGGGCACGGTGAAGGTGTACTTGTACGTCTCGCCGGTGTTCATGGTCGGCGACTTCAGCGGCCCGTTCCCGTTGCTGGTGACCGTGTGCGGCTCGGTGTCGCCGTTCGTCCAGGTGACCGTGGTACCGACCTTGACCCGCACCTGCGCGGGGGCGAACGCGAAGTCCTTGATGGACACCGTGTCCGCGGCGACCGGGGCGCCCGCCGGAGGCGCGGCCATGGACATGCCCGGCATGGCCGACATGTCCACAGTGGACGGTGCGGTGGCCGGGGTCCCGGAACCGCAGGCGGTCAGGGCCAGCCCGGCGGCGAGGACGGCCGACAACCGTTGTGCGACAACCAGTTTCTTCATGCCAAGGGATACCGGACCGGGTTACGGCGGCCCGTGGTCACCGTCAGGTGGCCACGGTGGGCACGAACACCTCCACGTGACCGCCGGACTCGCGCACGAGCAACGTCGGCAGCGGTCGCAGCTGGATGGGCAGCTGGTGGCGCAGCACCCGGCCGTCGACGGCGAACGCCGTGTGGTGGCACGGGCAGTCCAGCTCGCGCGCGGTCCGGTCCAGGCTCAGCTTGCACCCCAGGTGCGTGCACACCCCGGACACGCCGCGGACCTGGCCGCCGACGCGCTCCACGAACCCGGTCAGCGTGCCGAGGTCGAACTGGTGCACGCCGCCCTCGGGCAGGTCGCGGCCCGCCACGACCGCCTGCCACTCCCCCGCCTCCGGCATGATCACCGAGGGCGCGGTGTCGGGCAGCGCCACGGCCTCGACGACCAGCCGGTCCACCGCCACCCCGACCGCCGCCGACGCCGCGGCCACGGAGGTCACCTGCACGAACCGCCTGCGCCCCTGGTCGCGCGGCTCCAGCTTCTTGCGCAGCCGGGCGTGCAGCGAGGCCACGAATTCCTCGCCCGGCGCGCCCTGCTCCGACCCGCCTGCGCCGAGCAGCACGGCGGCGCGGGCGTCCGCCGCCTCCTGGTCGGTGACCGGTGTCGTGCGGCGACGCACCAGATTCCGGATATACCGTCGAACTCCGGACATCACGTCTCCACTCCGCCTGCGACCTCGCCCGCCCGGCGCACCGCGCGGTGCTGCAGGACCTTCACGTTCGCCACCGTCACGCCCAGCTCGGCCGCGGCCTCCTTGAGCGAACAGCCCTGCAGGAACCGCAGCCGCAGCACGTGCGCGTACCGCTCGGGCAGCGCCGCCAGGATCCGCTCGGCGCGCTCCCCGGCCCGCGCGTCGATCAGCTCCGGCACGGTCTCGGCCACGTCCCGCTCGTCGTCGAAGGTGGTGATCTCGCGCCCCAGCGTGCGCCGCCAGTGCTCGGCCAGCACCGTGCGCGTGGTCGCCACCAGGTAGGTGCGCACCTCGCCGACGCTCGCCGACAGCCGCAGCGGCCGCAGCGCACGCAGGAAGACCTCCCCGGTCAGGTCCTCCGCGTCGGCCCGGTTGCCGACCCGGGAGAACATCAGCCGGAACACCCGGTCGACGTTGTCCCGGTACACCGCCTCCCAGTCCGGGTATGCCTCGGCCGACACCACTCGCAGCCGCGCCCTCGGCTCGTCCTGGCCGCCCGACTCACGCCGGGCGGGTAAGCGTCGCCCCACCCCACACCATCCGGCACCCCTCTCCCCGGTCGAATTCCTCCGAACCTGGATAGGGGCCAGGGTTACACCGGGCCGGGGCTATTCATAACTTGCCAGGTAGGCGGCGGCCAGGTCGGCGTCGCCGTGCCCCTTGGCCGAGGCGCGGGCGAGCCGGTCGGCGGCCGCGGCCACGCCGTCGAGCCGGATCCCGAGCCGGTCGGCGGCGGCGAGCACGAGGCGGGCGTCCTTCTCGGCGTTGTCGACGGAGAACGTGACGGCGTAGTCGTCCGCGCGGATGGCGCGGGCCTTGGCCTGCAGGAAGCCGCTGTCCAGGGGGCCGTCCGCGATCACGTCGAGGGCGTGGTCGGCGGACACGCCCAGGCCCTCGGCGAGGGCGAGCATCTCGCCGACGCTGGTGGCGAGGGTGATGACCAGGGTGTTCAGGGCCAGCTTGAGCCTGCTCGCGGCGCCCGGCTCGGTGCCCACCCACACGGTCTTCTTGCCGATGACGTCGAACAGCGGGTCCACGGTATCGCGTTCCGGGCCCGCGGCCACGATCACCAGCCTGCCCTGCTCGGCGGGCTGACGCGTGCCGGACACCGGCGCGTCGACCAGTGCGAGACCGTGGTCGGCGGCGAAGGTCGTCAGGCCGTCGATGTCCTCGCCGACGGTGCTCGACTGCACCCAGACCACGTCGTCGGCCAGGCCGGGGGCGGCGGCGGTGATGATGTCGAGCACGGCCGGGGCGTCCTTGACGATGGTGAGCACGACCTTCGCGCCGCGCACCGCCTCCTCGGGGGTCTCGGCGACGTGGACGCCCGCGGCGGCCAGCGGGTCGGCCTTGGCCCGGTCGCGGTTCCAGGCGCGCACGTCGAACCCGGCGGCCGCCAGGTTGCGGGCCACCGGCGCGCCGATGATCCCGGTGCCGAGCACGGCCACCGTCGGTCGCGTCGAGGTCATGCCGGATCACTCCTCTGGGTCGGTTTCTCGAACGGGCGCAGCACCATCGCCACGATGGACTCCAGGTGCGCGCGCGGCATGGTCTTGCCCAGGACCCGCAGGCCGTACATCGAGCTCAGCACGTGGCGGGCCAGGTCTTCGGGTGGGTCGGTCATGGCGGGCTCGCCATCGCGGATGGCGTGCGTGAGGGCCTGCTCCATACGTCGGAAGACGGCGGCGACGAGGCGGCGCGCGGCGGGATCGTGGTCGGCCAGCTCGATGGCGGTGTTCACCGCGAAGCACCCGCGCGGCTCGTCGGGCGCGGATTCCTCGTCGACGACGGCCATCAGCAGCGCCCGGACCCGCTCGTGCAGCGTTCCACCGCCCGCGAGGAGCCTTTCCTGCCTGGTTGTCCACACTGACTCGTATCGGCGCAGCGCCTCGTGGAACAGCTGTTCCTTGCTGACGAAGGCGTGGTAGAGGCTGCCCCGGCCCAGACCGGTGGAGTCGACGAGGTCCTGGGCCGAGGTGGCGTGGAAACCCCTGCCCCAGAACGCCTTCATGGCACCGTCGAGCACCCGGTCGGGGTCGTACGCCTTGGGGCGGGCCATGACCGTGACGATAGCAGTTGTGTAACGCTCGTTCAAGTATGGTCGCGCGGCCCGGGGTCGAACCGGGCGCCCCGGGGATATGAGTCCCGGGTGGTCGCCGGACACCGCGCGGCAGCGTCCCCGCCAGGACTCGAACCTGGGACCTCCGCATTCGTAGTGCGGCGCTCTGTCCAGCTGAGCTACGGGGACCGGGGGTGGCATTCGGCGTGAAATGCGTTGGCGCGAAACGAGAAAGCCGCCCGGACCGGGGTGTCCCGATGGGCGGCCGCGCGACATGACCTGGGTCAGATCATGTCTCGGCAGCCGCGGCGGGGCATGCGCATCGTCGATCGGCGTCGCATAGCCACTCCTTCCGCTGTCCGGTGTGCGCACAGCTTGCGGCACGACGGGTCGGCGGTCAAACCCATTTAACGGCAGGGCAGGATGAGCAGATCGCTACCGGACCTGGGGGGCACTCGTGCTGATGATCCTGTTGTCCGTGTGCAGCGCCTGCGCTTTCGGCGTCGCGGACTTCCTCGGGGGCAAGGCGACCCGGGGCGCGCACGTGCTGCGGGTGGTGGGGATCAGCGCGCCCGCGAGCCTGGCCGTCGAGCTGGCCGTGCTGCCGTTCCTGGGAGCACAGTGGACGGCGGCGGCGGTGGGGTTCGGCGCGTTGTCCGGGGTCGCGTCCGCGTTCTGCTTCGCCCTGCTCTACCTGGCATTGTCGATGGGGCCGATGAGTGTCATGGCACCCATCACGGCCATCGTGTCCGCGCTGCTGCCCGTGCTCGTCGGCGTGATCCGCGGTGAGCACCTGACGTTCACCGCGGCGCTCGGCATCCCGGTGGCGGTGGCGGCCATCGCGCTGGTCACGATCCGGCGGCGCACCGGCGGGCACGTGGTGTCGCCCCGCGCGGTCCTCGTCGCGGTGGGGGCCGGGGTGGCGATCGCGGCCCAGCTGATCCTGCTGAACGCGGCACCGCACGACAGCGGAGTGGCGCCGCTGGTGGCCGGGCGGGCGGTGAGCAGCGTCGTGGTCCTGGGCGTCGCCTTCGCGGTCCGGCGGCGGATCGGCCGGGGCGAGGTGCCCGTGGTGACGGCGGCCGCCGCCGGGTGCATCGACTCGGCGGCGAACCTGTTGTTCCTGCTGGCTTCCCGCGAGGGGCTGCTGAGTGTCAGCGCGGTGATCGTCGCGCTCTACCCGGCCGCGACGGTGCTGCTCGCGGCGGTGGTCCTCAAGGAGCGTGTCGGCCGTGCCCAATGGCTCGGCCTGGCGGCGGCCGCCGCGGGCGTCGCCCTGCTCGCCGCGGCCTGACCGCCCCGAGCCCCCGAGCGGCGCTGGTACCGTACCCGACCAGGAGAGATACGAGGCTCGGGACGGGTGAGGTTGAGCGACGACGAACAGGACGAGTCCGACTCGTCCAGCGTGCCGGACGAGGTGCACACCATCTGCTTCCTGTGCGGCGGTGGCGGGGCGATCGCCGACGCGAAGCTGGCGGTCGTCGGCGGTCAGCCGCGGACCGTCGACAACGGCAGGCCCTGCGCGCTGTGCGCCACCGAGGGGAACCTGGCGGGTATCGTCCCGCCCGTCTGAGGTCGGTCGATGACGGACGCCCTCACTCGGTACACGGGCGAGGTCAAGGGAGCCGGACGGACACCGCATTGCGGAACACGTCACGCGGGTCCCAGATGGACTTGACGCTTTGCAGGCGGGGGTAGTTCTCCTTGTGCAGCAACTGTTGCACGCTCAACCCCGAACCGTTCCAGGTCGGGTCCAGCAGGTCGAGATCCGGCCAGTTCACGTGCAGCCCGTCGGTCCGGTCGTCGGGCACCGGGACGCCGCCGGTCGCGGCGAACAGGTCGCGGTAGAAGGTGCGTGTCCAGCCGAGGTGCTTCGGGTCGTCGGCGGGCACGTCCCACACGGTGTTGACCGAGGCCACCATCGTGCTGGAGCGGTGCGGGGTGGCCGTGGCGTCCGGGGCCACCGCGTTGATGCGGCCGCCGGAGGTGGTGACGGCGAGGTTGGCGGGGGCGTACTGGTAGTCGGCGCGGGTCAGGTAGGCGTGGATGGTCCTGGCCTGGTCGTCGGTGAACCGTTTACGCAGATAGGCCACCTTGGTCTTCCAGCGTGCCTGGCCGAGGACGCCCTGCGAGGCGGCCGCGTCCGGGGCGTTGGTCGAGTTGGTCAGCCACGGCATCGGGCCGATCTTCACCGGCCGTGCGGTGAGACCCGCCGTGACGGCCGCCAGGTAGCCGTCGAGAACGGACTCCGCGCCGGGGATCGTGGGGTCGACCTGGCCGATGACGAACATGCTGCCCTTCGCCCTGCTGGTCGCGTTGAACGCCCCGTACAACGCGGCACCCGGCGCGCCCGGGGCGCTGTTCTGCTCGACCCACGTCCCCCAGTTCGCCGCCAACCGGACGAAATCGGCCTCGGTCAAGGTGGACCAGTCGACCACGACCCGGCCCAGCAGCATGGATTTCGGCGCCTTCGGCAACAACGCGGTCGGATCGGACGAGGTCGCGTCCGGGGAACGGAACCAGAACCGGGTCACCAGGCCGAAGTTGCCACCGCCCGCGCCGGTGTGCGCCCACCACAGCCCACGATTCGGATCGGTGCGCTCCCGCGTGGCCACGACCGCGCGGGCCCGGCCGTCCGCACCCACGACGACGATCTCGATGGCGTAGAGGTGATCCGCGATGCCACCGTACAAACGCGACTGCGCGCCGAACCCGTTGCCCGGGATGTGACCGCCCGCGCCCACCGTCGGATAGACGCCGCCGGGCAGGGTGACGCCCCAGCCGTAGTCGAGCGTGCGGTAGACCTCGGCGAGCGTGGCGCCGGGCTCGACCATGAACGCGTCGCGGTCCGGGTCGAACCGGACCGCCCGCATCTCGGTGAAGTCCACGACCACCTGCGTGTCCGGGGCATCGACCACGCCGTCGAGACTGTGCCCGCCCGAACGCGCCACGACCCGCTTGCCCGCCGCGACCGCGTCGTCCACCACCCGCACCACGTGGTCGGTGGTCCCGACGATGTGGATGTGCTCGGGCTGCGACACCAGGCGCTTGTTGAACCGGCGCAGCAACAGGTCCTGGTAGCGCGGATCGCCCGGGGTGACGTCGACCGGTCCGGGCGGCACCGGCCGCCCGGCAGGCTGAGCGGCGACCGGACCGGCGACGGCGACACCGAGCGCGGCCGACCCCGCGCCCGTGAACAGCACCCGACGGGAAATCCTGGGCATGCGCGTTCCCCCTGGACTGGCACGGAAAGGCGGGCATTCCACCGTCCGCGACCCTATCCAGAACCGGACGCCACGCGGAATGAGCGCGCACAATTCCCGGAAACGAGGGACAAGAGTCCCGAACGAACCGGGACGGCACGCGTTTCAGCGATCCAGTTCCGCGAGAATCCGCTGGGCCCGCTCACGATGCGCCCGAGCGGCGGTCGGCTCCCCCAACAACTCCAGGGTCGCGGCCAGTTCCCTATGCGTGTCGGCGAGATGGAAGTGCGTGCCCAGTGCTTCCTGCTCGGCGATCGCCCGCACCTGACAGGTCGCCGCCGGGACCAGCCGCCCGAGACCGCGCAACGCGAGGGCCAACGCGGCCAGGGCGTTGGCCTGCCCGTAGCGGTCGTTCTTGGCACGGAACAGCGGCAGCGCTCGACCGTGCAGTGCCACGGCGCCAGGATGGTCGCCACGCCGGGTGGCGATCCGTCCCAGGAGGTTCACCGTGCTGGCCCGCCCGATCGTGTCGTCGAGCGCGGTGTATCGGCGCAACGCCTCGGTCGCGTCGGCCTGCGCTGCGCCGAGGTCGCCCAGGCGCAGGTGACTGCCCGCGCGGCCGTTGAGGGTGTCGGCGAGGGTGTTCGGGTCCGCGTCGGGCAGGTCGAGCACCGCGCTGTAGCAGTCGCGGGCCTGCTCGCACTCCCCGAGTTCGTTGTGCGCACGGGCCAGGCCGCGCAGGGTCCGGGTGACCGCGACCGTGTCCCCCAGCGCCCGCGCCGCACCGAGCGCGTCCCGTTGCGCGGCCACCGAGTCCTGCCAGCGGCCGTGGAGGTAGAGGAAGTTGACCGCCGTCCACGGCAACTGCCAGGCCCGTTCCCGATGCCGGGTCGCGGCGGCCAGGCGAGCGGCGGCCAGCAGGTTGTCGATCTCGGCGGTGAACCATTCGATCGCGGCGGCGTAGTCGGCGATCACGGGGGCACCGGGCCCCGGCGGCAGCGGGATGGGTTTGCGGTGGGAGTTGAGCAGCCGGTCCGCGCGGAATGCCGTGTGCAGATAGTGGTCGAGCATCGCCGTCACGGCGGCCTCGCGCGCGTCCTCGGGTTCGTCGGCCATGCAGCGCTCCTTCGCGTACGCGCGGACGAGATCGTGAACGCGGTAGCCCGTCGCGGACTCGGTGACCAGGTTGTGCGAGACGAGCTCGGCGAGCGCGGAGCGGCTGTCGGTGTGCAGCACGGCGGCGAGGTCTGCGGACACGGTGTCGCCGGGGTGCAGGCCCAGCAGGCGGAAGAGGCGCGCGGCGGGAGCGGTCAGACGGTAGTAGGACCAGGACAGTACTGCGGACATGTCGGCGGCCGGGGCATCCAGGGACAGTGCGCTCAGTCTGGTCCGTTCATCCGCCAGGTCGCTCACCAGCCAGGCCAGTGCGGCGGTGGGGCGTTGGGCTGCGGTGGCGGCGGCGATCGACAGTGCGAGCGGGAGTCCGGCGCAGAGTCGGGCGATCCGCTCGATGGCGGGTTTCTCGGCTGTTGCGCGTTCTTGGCCTATATAACCGGTGATGAGTGTGCGGGAGTCGGTGGGCTCCAGTGGGGGTAGGTGGATGTGGTCGGCGCCGTAGAGGGCAGACAGGGCGCTGAGGCGTCTGCGGGAGGTGATGACCGTGAAGCAGCGGCCGTCGCCGGGGAGGAGCGGGAGGACTTGGTCGCTGTCTCGGGCGTTGTCCAGGATGACGAGGATCGCTTGTTCGTGGACCAGGTCGCGGAACAGGGCTGTGCGGGTGCCGAGGTCGGCGGGGATCCGATCCGGGGGGATTCGCAGAGCGGACAACAGCATGAGTGCTGCTTGCGCCGGGTCGACGGGGTCGCCGGAGGGGGCGAAGCCTTTCAGGTCCATGTAGAGCTTACCGTCGGGGAACGCTGTCGACGCCTTGCCCCAGTGGACGGCGAGGGTGGTCTTGCCTACGCCTGGCGGGCCGTCGATCACGCAGACCCTGGCTTGGTCGGTGGCTGTGGTGAGGTGGTCGGTCTCGGGGGCGCGGCCTACGAAGTGGCGGGTGACGGCGGGAAGTTGGTCCGGGGGGCGGGTGCTGGGGGTCTGGTGGAGGTGCACGTTCCCGTACACGGCTCCGGCATGGAGCACGGTGCTGTGGGCGCCGTGCGGTCGGTTGTCCACGGGAGGGATCATCTTCCTGTTGATCTGTCTGTGGTGAAGCTCCGGGCCATGTCGGCGATTCCGGAAGCCAGGGACCGTACGTCCTTGATCACCCTGGGCGGCGCCGTGTTCGGGCACTGCAGCGGAGCCAGCGCATCCGTCGCCCCCTGCCCCAATCCCCGCACCACGATCCGAACCCCACGAGCACAAAGCTCCCGAGCAAGCCGAACCGGCTCCTCCGGCTCCCCGATGTCACCATCACCGAAGATGCACAACACCCGATCAGTGTCATACGGAACGATATCCCCCTCAGCCGCCCGCAAAGCGGGCAACAACCGAGTCCCCCCACGAGCACTCGCCCCGTCAAGCGCCAGAACGATCTCCGCGTGCGGCGTCCCGATGACCAGCTGCATCGCCACCCCGTGGTTCCACAGAATCAACCCACACCGGTAATGCGCCTGCTCCGCCTCACGAAGAAACCGCCGAGCGCCCTCGACCGCCTCCCCCAACCGACCGGTCATCGAGCTGCTCACGTCCAAGCACAACAACGCCACCCCGCCATGCCGCGATTGCAGCAACGGCAAGTACTTCCCGGGCGGACACTGGGTAAGCCCGACGCCCTCGAAGTTGTCCCGCGTCCAGGTAGCCACGTCACTGTCCGATCGTCAGCCCGGCAACGGTCTCGGTCAACCGCGCCGACGCCGCGCTGTCCACCACCCCGTCGACATATGCTCGCAACGACAACTCGACCCCGGTGCTCGGCTCCCGGGCGGTCACCGACAACAACCCGTCCGCGCTGACGTCCAGGGTCACCTCGATCGGTGTCCCCGCGGGCGTGTTCGGCAATCCGGTCAACACCCCGTCCAGCACCCGCCGGTTGTCCTCGACACGTGTGGACGGGATGTCCCCCGCCTGTTCGTAGATCTCCACCCGCGCCGTCCGCTGGCCTTCCAGGATCGTGCCGAGCCGAACAGTGGAACGGGCCGGAAGCGGGTCGTTGCGATGGACCAGGTGCTCCACCACGCGTCCGCCGTCCGGGTCGTGGCTGTCGGAGATCAGGACGCCGAAGCTGCGGGGGACCACGGATCTGGCCGTGCCGGTGCCGGCGCCTGCCAGTTGGTGGGCGCGGCGGGCCGCGCCCAGTACCACCGCCAGGTCCGGGTCGACCAGGCGTGGGGTGCGGCCGAAGGCGGCCGAGACGGCCTCGGCGATGGCGGGCATGCGGGTGGCGCCGCCGACCAGGATGATCTCGTCGAGGTGCGGGACGCCGCGTTCGGTGGCGGCGCGCAGGCAGCGGCGGGTGATCTCCAGGGTGCGTTCGACCAGGTCGGCACCGAGGGTGCGGAGGGTGTCCCGGTCCAGGTCGACCGTGACGGCGGTGGTGCCGTCGCGCAGGGTGGTGCGGTGGTGCAGGCGGGTGCTCATGGCTCGTTTGACGTCCTCGGCCGCGGCGGCCGTGCGGGCAACGAACTCGTCCTCGTGTTCCGGTTCGCCCGCGACGCGGACGAAGCTCTCCACCAGGTGGTCCGTGAGGCGTTCGTCCCAGTCGGCGCCGCCCAGGCGGGGGTCGCCGTCGGTGGCGATGACGCAGGCGCCT
Organism: Actinokineospora enzanensis DSM 44649; assembly: GCF_000374445.1. GTDB lineage: Bacteria > Actinomycetota > Actinomycetes > Mycobacteriales > Pseudonocardiaceae > Actinokineospora > Actinokineospora enzanensis. The sequence continues at coordinate 655,715 of NZ_KB894403.1, forward strand.
GCGGGGTCGATGCGCAGGACGGTGGTGTCGAAGGTGCCGCCGCCCAGGTCGTAGACGAGGACGGCGCCGCCGCGGCCGTAGTGCAGGGCGGCGGCGACCGGTTCGCTGAGCAGTTCCAGCACCTCGATGCCCGCCAGCCGGGCCGCCTGGTAGGTGGCCTCGCGTTCGCGGATGCCGAAGTAGGCGGGCACGGTGATCACCGCCCGGACCGGGCCGCTGGTGCCCAGATGCGCGTGCGCGTCGGCGACCAGGGCACGCAGGATGATGGCCGACACCGACTCCGGGGTGTGCGCGACGCCGTGGAAACGCATGCCGAACTCGGTGCCCATCTGGCGTTTCACCAGGGCCACCACGTTGTCCGGGTCGTGCGGGAGCGCGTCCGCGGCCGCCCGGCCGACGACCGCCTCGGTGGCGGAGGTGAACGCGACCACCGACGGCGTGGTGGGCTCGCCCATCCGGTTGGGCAGCACGACGGGTCCGCCGCCCGCGTCCACGGCGGCCACCGCCGAGTAGGTGGTGCCCAGGTCGATGCCCAGCACAAGGGTCACAGCGGCCGCCAGCCCCAGTCGATCCAGGCCTGGTGGATGCCCTCGATCACCGAGGCGACCCACGCGATCAGGCCCGGGGCGGCGTAGCCGAGGGTGACGGCGCCTGCCGCGAGCACCAGCCCGACGACGGCCAGCAGCACGCCCCGGTGCACGCGGTAGTCCGGTGGGGTCATGCCACCTCCTCCGAGCGTCGGGGCCTGCCCGGCACCGCGAACCCGGTGCGGGACAGCAGCCAGTCGAACGGGGCGGCGGGCGAGTCGGTGGCGGGCGTGCCCGCGACCGAGGCCACCACGAAGAACCCGACCTCGGCGAAGTCCCGGCGCGCGGCGAGCACGAGGTTGTCCAGGCCCGCCGCCATCAGCCAGTCCGCCACCGCGCCGGGTCGGCCGGACAGCAGGTCGGCCGCGGGTGCCATGCCGGTCAGCAGGTCGGCCTTGACCACCGCGATGGCGAGCCTGCGTTTGCCGGTGTCCACGTGGAAGTCCCGCAGCCTGCGCACGGTCAGGTGGTAGGTCTGCTCCGGGTCGGCGACGGCCGGGTTGGCCCTGGTCACCGCGGGCGCGCCCGCCCCGCCGAGCTGGTCGCGCAGCCAGGGCACGGAGAACGGGTCGACCACGAACACCAGGCCCTGGGCGTGGTCGAGGAACTCCAGCGAGGTGTTCTCGTCGCGGTCGAGGAACGACTCCCCGGCGGCGTCGAACAGGTGCAGCAGGGCCCGCCGACCGCCCGCGGTGAGCCGGGCGGTGATGGCCGGGGGCAGCGCGGTGGAGGTCTTGAGCGTGGTGGCGCCGCTGAGGATCACGGCGGTGCCCTCGTCGAAGGCGGCCCGGCTGTCCTCGTCGACGAAGTCCAGGGTGCCGCCGACGGCCGCGACCCGATCGCGCAGGGCGAGCATGCCCGCGTAGACGAGCCGGGTCTTGCCCGCCAGGACCGGGCCGAACACCGGCAGCCGGATGTCGGTGAGCACGGCCGCGCCGCGCCGCAGCGGGGTCTCGCAGCGCGGGCAGGTGGCCGTCATCCGGCCGGACGCGCGCAACACCGTGGTGGGCAACCGGGTCCCGCACGCGCACCGCCGCCACAGCGCGCCCAGCTTGCCCGGCCGGATGTCGTAGTGCGCGCCTCCGCAGGAGGGGCAGTGGAACAGCGGCACGTCGGTGACGTAGTAGCAGGCCGGGCAACTGCCCGACGCGCGCCGCAACCTCCGCACGGCAATGTCCACTGTGCGGACCGGTCCCAACACCAGCAACCATCCCGCCCGGACCAGCAACACCACCACGGCACAGATCATCGCGAGCGCGAGCCAACCCAGAACCAGGCCCGCGGTCGCCAACGCGAGCGGCGGACCCGCCAGGATGCCCACCCCCACATGGGTCCGGCCTGCCAGGTCACGCAAAGACCGCCACCTCCGCCGGATCTGCTCGGCCATACCGTCGACGATCGCCCGCTGGTCGACACGCCACTGCGCCACCACGTACACCGGCCACGCCTGGTCACGCGGGTCCGCGCCGCGTCGCTTGAGCACCGCGCCGGACCGCACCTGGTCCGGCGTCACCAGCGGCGGGCCCCAGCCGTGCCGGTCGGAGAGCACGGCCAGCAGCACCACGAACGCCCACCCCACCCCGGTGAGCAGGGCCAGCACGCCCACCACGAAGTAGAGCGGCAGCAGGATCCACAGCAGCGCGGCGAAGAACAGCCAGATCGCCAGGTAGATCAGGACGATGGCGACGATGCCGCCGATGACGTACTGCATCGCTCACCTCTCCCGCTTGCCGAACGGCAACCGCGACAGCAACGCCGACGGCCACGCGGTGCCCTTGGGCCGGTCCGGGTCCTTGGCGCGCCGGGTGGCGGTCTGCCGCAGCTGCTTGAACTTGCGCGGCGCGACTTCCTCGATGTAGCGGGACCAGGCCTGCGAGCGGCGCGGGTCGACGGTGTGCAGCAGGCTGCTCACGTCACGGATCTCGTCCGGTTCCGCCGCGCGCAGCCAACCGGTCAGGTCCTTGTCCAGCGCGGTGGTCGGCGCGGTGGGCATGCCCGCGAGGTAGCACAGCATGCCCAGGGCGACGAGCTTGCGCTCCTGCCGCCTGCCTGCCTCGTGCCGCCAGAGCGACGGGAGCCGGTCCGACAGCACCTCCGCGAGCCTCGGTCCGGCGGTGCCGACCACGTGGCCCGCCAGGTCGAACGGCAGCCGCCTGGTCAGCGTGGGCACCAGCACGTCCCGGCGGGCCGCCAGCACCCCGGTGCCGATCTCGCGCAGGTCCGCGCCCGGCTCGGGGCCGGTGGTGCGCTGTTCGGGGGCCGCCATCCACCGGCACAGCCTGGTGTCCTGCTCGTACAGGTCGTACAGCCAGCCGTCCAGGCCCGGCTCGGCCCGTTCGGCCAGTCTGCGCAGCACGTCCAAGGGGACCGCGGTGACCTGCCGCCGCAGAGCCGGTTCCACCGCGCGCAGCATCCGCGTGCGCTCGGGGTCGCGGACACGTCCCGGGCAGGCGGTCAGCAGGTCGGCGAGTTCCTCCGGGGTCGGCGTGGCGTAGCTGAACAGCGCCCGCCAGGCCGCGCGGACCACGTCGTCCGCGGGCAGCGCGCGCACGGCGTCGAGCACCATGCGCACGATCCGGTGCCGGGACGGCGGGTCGGCGTCGAGGGCGGCGGCGAGCAGGTAGGCGTCCAGGGCGGTGGTCGGGTCGGTGCCGCGCAGCACCCGACCCCAGTGCGTGCGGATCTCGTCCACCACCTCGGGCAGCCCGGCCGCGTCGGCGCGGTCGAGCCGGTAGCCCAGCTCGTCGCGGACCTGGTCGAGCACCGCGCCGGACTCCGGCCAGCGCGCGGGGTCCAGCCGGGTCTCCGGGTGGTCGACCCACCAGCGGGCGAACCGGTGCAGCCCGTCGCGGTAGTTCGGCACCGCCGGGGTCAGCCGGAAGTCGGTGGCCAGGCCCAGCAGCGGGGCCACCCGGTCCGGCGCCGCGGTGTCCAGAGTGGACTCCAGGAGTCCGGCGCCCGCCTTGGCGCCGCCATGGAACCAGGCCCGCTGCGGCGGCGCCTGCGAGGTCCCGCCCGCGAGCACGGCGGTGATCTCGGCGCGCAGCAAAGCCATCCGGGTCGCCCCGCCCAGGGTACTGCCCGGGTAGGCGACCAGCGCGGCGTCGAGATCGCGCAGCACGGCGACGTCGGCCTCGGCCGCCAGGACGGTGCGGGCCACCGGGTCCACGACATCGTCGACCGACAGGCCGGGGTGGCGGCCGAGCCACGCGGCCAACGTGCCCGCCTCCCGCGCGTCGACCTCCTCCCCCAGCACCACCGCACCCGCCACCAGCCGATCGGCCACGTCGTCGACAGGGACGGCCGCTTCGGCCGCGGGCAAGGCATCGGAAGTGCCGTCGGCCACCGAGGTCTCGGGTGCGGCCGAGGCGATGGCCGCGAGGGTGTAGTCGTGGGCCATCTCCACGGCGTCGACCACGTCGTAGGGGTCCCGGTGCAGGAACCTCGGCACCCAGTGCGCGGCCGCCGGGGTCGGCTCGACCGCCGGAAGGTTCCCGCGCGCGAGGTCGAACACCACGAACTCGCCGTCGCCGCCCGCGTAGGGGCCCGCCCAGTCCGGGTGCACGGCCAGCACGTCCTGGGCGGTGTAGCGGGGATTCGTGGCGAACACCCGGAACCCGATCCGCACCGCCCGCCGCTGCGGCAGCAGCAACGTGCCCGCGGTGATCCAGCCCAGCACGGCGTTCGCGTCCTCCGCGATGAACAGCACCCGCCTGCGGTCGGGCCCGTCCAGCCGGTCGAACACCGACACCACGGCGGTCAACCACTCCTCGCCGCCCGGCGTTCCCAGCACCCACTCGCGCACCGCGTCCACGCCCCACGGGCCCGGTTCCGGTTCGGCGGCCACCGCGTCGCACACGGTGCTCGGCGCGGGCCGTTCCACCCACCACGGCGCCTGCCACAGCTGCGCGGGCCGGATCTGCCCGTACGCCTCGGGATCCGTGGTCGACACCGCGTGCGTGAACTGATTTCCCTCACGCGCGCCGTTCGCCTCCGCGCCCAGGTAGATCCCCCGCGCCGTGACAAGACAACCGTCGGCGGACAGGTGTGTCAGCGACGGCGGATACTGCTCGGCCGGACGCTGCTCACGCATCCACGCCACCGGAGCCTCGTAGAGCGAGGTCCGCTGCACCAACGTCATCGTCTCGTGGTCCACACCGGCGGACACGGCCTGGAACTGGAAGCCCGCGCCGCCGCGCAGACCCTGCCCGGGGGCACAGTCGGTGTAGTACAGGGATCGGAAACCCGGTTCGCTCACGCGGTCCTCGTCTCGACGACCTTGAACAGCCCCAGCAGCCACAGCAGCGGCTCGTCCACCCGGAACGGCCGCACCCCGCCCGGATCGACCTTCGCGCGCTCGTAGTCCGGCGCGGCACCCAGCGAGGACACCGGGAAGTAGCGGTACCGGCGGTAGTGCGCGGCCAGGTGCGCGTCGATGTCGTCGGCGCCCATGTCGGCCAGGAACGCGCGCACGTGGTCGTCGGTGTCGCGGCCCGCGCCCTCGTGGTAGAACGGCCCGGCGGCGGGCGGGTGCAGCAGCGGGTGGTCGCCGCCGAGCAGGTCGAAGAAGGCGTCGAACTTGCCGAACACCACCGCGATCGGGATGTTGATCCGGCCCCGGCCGATGTCGTGCGAGCCGCGCAGCATCTGGGTGATCCGCGACAGCACGTTGAGCGGTTCCTCGGTGTCGCGCGAGGGCGGCACGGTGATCCGGTCGCGCGCCCCGGGCAGCTGGAACGGGTCCAGCAGCACGATCAACGCGTCCGCCGACGCCAGGTAGGCCTGCCCGTTGACGAAGTCCTGGGTGGTCATGTCCTCGCCCGCGGCGTCGTAGAACGACAGCGTGGTGGTGCTGTGGCTCTCCATGCCCAGCCGTCGCCGCGGCTGCCGCCACTGCAACACCAGCGGCACCTTGATGCCGCCGCCCGCCGCCCTGGTCGACTCGAACAGGGTGCTGTCGCCGAACAGGGCCCGCTCGTACTCGTTGAGCCAGTCGTCGATCGTGCCGTGCCCGCCCTGCTGGTCGCCTGCGAACCAGATGTCCGCGGCGAACCGCCTGCGGATCTTGTTGCGCAGCTCGTGCGCGAGGACCGTGGTGTACACGGTCTTGCCCGCGTTCTTGCCGCCGACCATGCCGATCAACGGCGAGCGGTGGTCGGCGAAGTTCGCGGGCAGCGGCGTGTGGCAGACCTGGCACGCCCGGATCCCGGTCGCCACCCCGCAGGTCGGGCACGGCACCATCCGCTTGGCCAGCGGCGAGCGGCTCTCCGGCGGCGGGAACGTCGGCCAGGACTGCCCGGCATACCCGGTCAGCCTGCTGCGGTCCTCGTCGGTGACCTTGGTGCAGCGCGGCCTGCGCGGCGACGCCCGGCCGGTGCACTGGAACCACAGTTTCCCCGGGCTGATGCGGTGGTAGCAGTAGGGGCAGCAGACCTTCGACAGCAACGACATCACGAGACCTTCAGCTGCGTGGTGGGGGGATCGACGAGGCGGACTGTGCCGCCTTCGGTGAGGAAACAGCGCACCCAGTAGGGCTTGCGGAGCCTGGGCAGCTCGGCGACGTGCTCCACCGGGGCGCCCGGCACCGACCGCACGGTCCACCGCGCCAGCTCGGACCCCTGCTCGGCGCGCAACGGCAGCACCCGGCCCGCGGCGACCACGAGCACGACCGTGCACTCCACCGGCTCCGCGGCGACGAACTCCACCCGGACCTGGCCGCCGCCGACTATCGGTTTACGGGTCATCCGGACCCGGTACGACACCGCGGGCACCCGGTCGCCGATGGTGATCTCGGTCGGCGCCGACCGGCACTCGCCGCCGCTGCCCGCGACCAGCCCGACGACCCGCACGACCACCTGCCCCGGCCCGAATCGCCCGCGGAACCCGCCCTCGGCGCGGTACCGCTGTCGGGTGACGCGGGTGGTCGAGCCCGGCCAGGACACTTCCGCGCTGCCCGCCCCGTCCGGCCACACCCAGGTCAGCACGTGCTCGTCGCCCAGCCTGCGCTCGGCCAGGCCGGTGACCGGGGACGCGGTGCCGAACACGACCTCGCGCCCGCAGAGCAGACCGTCCGGCCCCCGGGTGAAGGCGGTGTAGTGGAACAGACCGGTGGGCACGTCGGCGCGGAGGGTGCGCCGCTTCCCGTCGTCGACGAGGTCGCCGCGGACCTCGTCGCCATGCCCGGCCGCCTCCGCCGCCGACACCACCTCGCCCGGGTGCCAGGGCACCGGGACGCTCGCCCGCCGCACGGTCACGTCGGCCGCGGCCGGTCCGCTCCAGCCGATCGACACCCGCGACTCGCCGACCGCCGCCACCTCCAGGTCCGTCACCGGCGCGGCGCGCGGGCGCTGGGCCGACCGGACCGACACCACCGGCGACTCCACCAGCGCCCCGTCGGTCCGCCGGTAGCGTGCGACGATCGAGTACTCCTGCTCGTCCGGCCCGACCTGTTCGCGGAACGCCGTCCGGCCCGCGACCGCCACCCGCACCCGCCTGCCCGGCGCCCGCCGGGTCACCCCGACCTCGATCGCGTCCGGGTGCGCCGACCAGTGCGCGGACACCTCGCCGTCCTCGTGGGTGACCCGCACGTCGACCACCGGCGGGCACGGCACCAGCACCCGGCTCGCGGGCCGGGACCAGGCACCACCGTCGACCCGGGCGAACACCGCGTACCCGACCTCGCCGCCCGCGGGCGCGTCCCGGTCGACCACGACCGCGCCGCCCGTGTCCTCGTGCGCTGTGGTCCCGTGCGCTGTGGTCTCGTACACCGCAGTACCGTCCGCGGGGTCGTCAGGGGGCCGCCCGAGCTTGCGCACCACCCGGTACACCGCGTCCTCGGGGTGCTCGGCGGGCGCCCGCCAGGACACCCGCACGCCAAGGCCCTCCGGGGCGGCGTTCACCTCCAGTACCGGCGCGGGCGGCACCCGCCGCAGCTCGGCGGCGATGTCCTCGTCGTCCACCGCCAGTGCCGCCGCCTGCCGGAACCGTTGGCGCGCGGCGGACTCCGACCCGGACCGCACCGCCTCGCGGGCCGCGTGCAGCGCGGCGGCCACCCGTTCCTCGTGCTGCCGCACCAGCTCCCCGGCCGCCGCCGAGTCCTCTGTGGACGAAAGACCGGCGAGCAGCTGCCGGGCCGCGACCAGTCTGCCGTCGGCCAACAGCTCGGTGATCTCGACCAGCCCGCCGCGCCCGACCCTGGTCGCCTCGTTGCGCACGCTGAACACCACCAGCCGCGCCTCCTCCTCCACCAGCCCCGACGCCCGCAGCTGCCGCAGCAGCGCACCCTCGGGCACGCCCTGGGCGTGGTTCTGCCGGATCGGGTCGAGCAGGTGGAACAGCGCCAGCTCACGCAGGTCCGCGCCCGCGCGGGCGGCGCTGGACAGGATGCCCAACGCCTCCCGGTGCGGCTGGTTGCCGGACTGGCGGTTCGCCCGGTCCACCGCGCTCGTCACCGCCGCCGCGGTGAGCCCGCCGTCGGCGCCCGGCGCGCGGAACTCCCGTAACAGCCGGAAACCGGAGGTCACGCCGTGCACGAGCTCCACCACGCCACCCACCCGCGCCTCGGCGAGCCGGGTGCGCAACGTCCGGTAGACGGTGTCCTGCAATCCGCTGGACGCGGGCAGCTCCACCGGCTCCTCGCGGCGCACCCCGGCCGCCGCCAGCGCCCGGTCGACCTCCGCCGGGGCCAGCGCGGTGGCGATCGCCCGCAGCGTGGCCTCCAGCTGGCCCGCGGTGACCAGGCCGAGCGTGCCGAAGGTGGACCGCAGGGTCCGGGTCAGGTCGTCGATCTCGCCCTGCCGGGACCCGGCCCGCCGCGCGGCGAACTCCCGCCACCACGCGGCCGTCTCCAGCCGGGCGCCCTCGCGGGCGCGCAGCTCCGCGTCCGCGGCCACGAACGCCTTGTAGATCACCCGCAGCGACTGGGCCTTCCCGGTCGAGGTGGCGCCCTTGTTCCACACCGCGCGCACCTCCGCCAGCCGGTCGGCCAGCTGGGCGTCGGACATCTCCGCCGTCACCGCGTACCGGCCGAGCAGGTCGTCCGGCAGGTCCCGCCCCGACCACCGGCGCAGCGGCTTGACCACGGCCTCCTCGTAGGCCCTCGGGTCCAGGCGGGGCATCAGCCGGTGACCGCCAACCCGGACACGACCCGGGTGGCCGCCGCCACCTGCGCGGCGTCCAGCACGCTCACCCGGACCTGGATCTCCAGCTGCTGCCCGGTGGCCCGCTCGGTGGCCCGCAACCGCAGCAGCCCCTCGTCGTCGACCTCCATCCGGATGTCCACCGGGGCGCCCGCGGGCGCGGGCCGCAAGCCGGTGATCGCGGCCGCGCCGTCGGCCAACGGCTTGTTCTCCGCCATCTCCGGCCCGGCCACCACGCCGGACTGCTCGTAGAGCGCCAGCTCGATCTCGGTCTGGTCGTCGACCACGGTGCCCGCGGTCATCGTGCGCTCGCCGGTGGGCAGCCGGTCGTTCGCGTGCACGAGGTGCTTGACGTAGTGGCGGGTCGGCTTGCTCCGCCAGTCCGGGTCGTCGGTGTCGACCAGCCGCACCCCGAACGCCTTGGGCAGCACGTTGTGCGTCTGCTTGCCGGACAGGCCCGCCAGCGTCGAGGTGGCGATGCCGGTCCGCGCGGCCACCGTCTCCAGCGCCTCGGCCGCGGCGGCGTCGCCCGCGACGTCGTCGGCCGCCTCCGCGCGCGCCTGGTCGACCTCACGCAGCACCACCCGGCTCAACGCGAACAACGCCGCGCCCTTGGCCACGGCCAGGTGCGGGTCGTGCAGCCGGGGCTCCCAGCCGAACTCCTCGCGCAGCCGCCGCGCCACCGCGGGCATGCTCGACGAGCCGCCCACCAGCAGCACGTCGTCGATCGTGGTGCCCGGTTCCTTCGCCACCAGCGTGGCCAAGGTGCGCTGGACGATGTCGACGGTCTTGTCCAGCAGGTCCCTGGTCAGCTCCTCGAACTTCTCCCGGGTGACCTCGACGCGCGCGCTGGCCCCGGCCCCGCGCAACGCCACCGGCCGCGCCTCCGCCCGGGACAGCTGCTTCTTCGTCTCCTCCGCGGTGGTGACCAGCGCCTGCAGGAACTCCTCGTCGTCCTCGACGTCCACGCCCGCAGGCACGTGTTCGGCGAAGCGCTCCAGCAGGTGGTCCCGCAGCCGCGCGTCCCAGTCGGCACCGCCGAGCCGGTCGTCGCCGTCGGTGCAGACCACCGAGATCTCGGTCTCCGACACCCGGATCACCGAGGTGTCGAAGGTGCCGCCGCCCAGGTCGTAGACCAGGATCGTGCGCTCGCCCGGCTGCGTGGTGGCCTCGTAGTGCAGCGCCGCGGCCACCGGCTCCGGCACGATCGCCAGCACGTCCAGCCCGGCGATCCGGCCCGCGTTCTTGGTCGCGTCCCGCTCCAGCATGCCGAAGTAGGCGGGCACGGTGATCACCACCTGGCGCACCGGGCCGTCGGTGTGCGCCCCGGCGTCCTGGGCCAGCTGCTTGAGGATCAGCGCCGAGATCGACTCCGGGCCGTGGTCGACATCGTCGAACCGGTAGGTCGCCTGCGTGCCCATCTCCCGTTTGATCAGCGACACCACCCGGTCCGGCTGGGTCACCGCGGTGTTCTTCGCGACCGACCCGACGACCACGTTGGACTCGTTCTCGAAGTACACCACCGACGGCGTGGTCTCCAGCCCGTCGGTGTTGCGGCACACCGACGGCCGCCCGGTCTCGTCCACGTAGGCGATCGCCGAGTAGGTGGTGCCCAGGTCGATCCCGAACACGCGCAGCTCGCTGTCGCTGTCACTCATCGGACTGCCCTCCCGCCGCCCCCGCGGCCGCCTCATCGGTGCCGGCGGGCTCCCACCGCCGGACATGCACGCGCGCGGGCACGGTGACCCGCTCGGACGTGGTGTCGAGATAACCGTCGGCGAGCACCTCGGCGATCGTGTCGTCCTGGTCCGCGGACTCCGCCGGGACCGTGCGCACCGCCCGGTGGACGCGCGGCGAGAACACCTCGCCGATCTCCGGCCGCACCGGCACACTGCCGCACCGCTCCAGGGCCTGCTCGACCGACAGCGCGAACGAGCGCAGCAGGTTCGCGGCACGGTCCCGGTCGAGATCGGCGGGCAGCGAGTCGGCCTGACGAAGCAGGTCGTCGCGCAGCCTCTGCAGATCAATGGTGACCGGCCGCAACAACAGGCCCTGCTCGCCCACGCGCAGCCGCTCCAGCTCCGCGTGCAGCTTGTCGATCACCCGCTCCCGCGCCTTGGCGCGCTCATGGTGACCGCGTACCTGCTCGGACAGCTCGGCCAACGCCCGCACCACGACGTCCTCCGCCGCCGTCCCCGGTCGATCAACCGGCAGATCCGGCTCGGCGAGCACGGCCCGCCCGACGGGTTCCGCCACCGGTCCCCCCTCGGTTCCCACCGCGACCGATCCATCCACTTCGGACACTTCGGGACACCACCCTCTCCGGCGCGCGCGAGTGGCCCGCGCACTTCTCCTGAGTTGTTTCCTCCGATCGGTCGATACCGTTACCACAGTCATTCACCCGGCCATAGGACAAATGTCGGACAGCGGGATCCGGTGACGTTTTCCCGCCACCGTTCCCGCGTTCGACAACCACGCCCGACATGCGGACACGGAATTCACCCGACCCGGCGGGACGACCCGGCACCCGCCCCGACCTCAGGCCGCCCAACGCTCCGCGCCGCCACGGACGCCGAGACGAGCCGCCCGCGAGAATCCTTCACCCTCGGCCAGGAATCCCCGGCACGTTTCCGACGGCGATTACCCGGCGACGCTGATCACGAGCTTGCCCCGGGCACCACCCGCCCGCAGATATCGGATCGCGTCCGCCGTCTCGGCCAACGGGAACACCCGGTCGACCACCGGTCGCACCGTGCCCGACGACACCATTCCCGCGAGCGCCACCAAATCGTCGGCACGTTCCGAGGCGATCAACCCGCCCAGCCGCTGCCGCACGAACAGCGACACCAGCGGCGCGCGCAGGGTGCGGCCGAAGCCGCCGAGCCAGCGGCCGTCGGTCTCGCCGCCGACGATCACCAGCACGCCGCGCGGGGCCAGGGCCCGACGCAGGTGTCGCAGCGTGCGGTTGCCGCCGATGTCGATGACCACGTCGTAGCGGCGACCGCCCTCGGTGATGTCGTGCGCGCGGTAGTCGAGCGCGTCCACGCCCAGCGAGCGCACCAGGTCGACCTTGCCCGGCCCGCACATCCCGGTCACCTGCCCGCCGAGCGCCTTGGCGATCTGGACCGCGAACGTGCCGACACCGCCGGAGGCACCGATCACCAGCACGGACTGGCCTTCCCGCACCTTCGCGTTGTCCCGCAAGGCTTGCAGTGCGGTCAGCCCCGAGATCGACATGACAGCCGCCTGCTCGAAGGTCGACTCGGCAGGCTTCAAAGCCAGCTTGGCCGCCTTCGCGCGGACCAACTCGGCGAACGTGCCCTCGCCGATGCCGAACACCTCGTCCCCCGGCCGGAACGCCGTGACGCCCTCCCCCACCGCCTCGACCACGCCCGCCAGCTCCCGTCCACGCACCGGCGTCCTCGGCGCGCGCAGCCCGATCGCCAGCCGCACCAGGTAGGGCCGCCCCGCCATCAGGTGCCACACGCCCTGCTCGACGCCCGCCGCGCGGACCCGCACCAGCACCTCGTCCGGTCCGATCACCGGCACCGGGATCTCGGCGGGCCGCAGCACCTCGGCCTCCCCGTACCGGTCCTGCACCACGGCCCGCATCGTCGCCTGTCCGACCGCCACAACCATCGCTTCCCTCGCTCCTCGGCTCGCACTTACGATGTAAGGGTGAGGCTTACGATGTAAGGTCGTCAAGTGCCGAAACCGGACCGCCCCCCACTCACCCGGGACGACGTGCTCCGCGCCGCCGTCGCGCTCGCCGACACCGGCGGCCTGCCCGCCGTGTCCATGCGCAAGCTCGGCGAGGCCCTCGGCGTCGAGGCGATGTCGCTCTACCACCACGTGCGCAACAAGAGCGACCTGCTCGACGGCATGACCGACCTGGTCTTCGCCGAGATCGACTTCCCCACCGACGCCGACTGGCACACCGCCATGCGCGTCCGCGCCGTCGCCACCCGCGCCACCATGGCCCGCCACCCCTGGGCGATCCGCCTGATGGAGAACCGCACCTCCCCCGGCCCGGCCACCCTGCACTACCACGACGCGGTCATCGGGGTCCTGCGCCGCGCGGGCTTCTCGATCCCGATGGCCGCGCACGCCTTCTCGGTGCTCGACAGCTACACCTACGGCTTCGCCCTCCAGGACGCGGACCTGCCGTTCAACACCGGCCAGGAGACCGCCGACCTCGCCTCGGCGATCCTCGCGGGCATCCCCGCCGACCGGTACCCGTACCTGGTCGAGATGACCCGTGAGCACGTCATGCGCCCGGACTACGACTACGGCGCCGAGTTCGCCAACGGCCTCACCCTGATCCTGGACGCCCTCGCCCGCGCCCTGTCGCTCCAAGACCGGACCTGAAGCCCTGCCGGGTTGTCGGTGGGCGTTCCTATACTCCGCGCCATGGGCTGCTCAGGCGACGACCTCCTCCGCATCGTGACCGCGTTGACCGAGGTCACGCGCGGTGAGGGGCCGAGCTACAGCTCCTTCAGCGTGCACGGTAAGAAGTTCGGCTACTACTGGCCGCGCACCGCCACCGCCGGTCTCAAGCAGACGATCTCCGAGCAGCTGGCCCTGGTGGCCGAGCGGCCGGACGTCTTCGAGGTCCAGTTCACCTCCGGTGGCTTCGGCTGGGTCGTGGTCACCCTCGCCCGCGTCGACCGGCGGGAGCTGACCGAGCTCGTCTACGAGGCGTGGCGGCTCACCGCGCCCGAGGACCTGGTGGCCACCGCGCCGGACCCGACCAAGCAGGTCGGCAGACGGCGACGGTGACGACGGACCGTCACAGGGTCTTCCGCCAGGTCACGCACGTGGGCCGGACGGCCGTCGCCAGGAACTCCTTGATCGCCCGGGCAAACAGCTCGATCGAGATCCCCGAGCCTGCCGGGAAGTCGTTGTAGTCGTAGTGGTACGCCCGGGAAGCCGCATCACCCACCGCCGTGCAGTGTTCGTGCTCCGCGCTGTAGTACAGGAGATAGCCGTACCCGCGCTGAACCAACGCCCACATCAGATGGTCCGGCACGATCTCGCCGCTCCACTCCGACCGGATCCGCGTGCGCGCGAGGTGCTCCACCGACGCCGGTTCCGCGCTCGGCTCGGTCAGCAGGGCCACCAGCCGGTCGACGTCCTCCGGCGTCTCGGCGACCAGCTCGCCGTTCGTCGGCAGGTTCTCCGGGTCGTGGATCTCCCAGCGCGCGTGGATGCCCATCCCACTCCTCACCGTCCTGGCGTCTTTCTACCCGCACCGTCCGACACTCCGGCCACCCGGGCAGCAATCACCAGTTATCTTGATAGCCAATAGTTGATAACTATGTCACTTTGCCAAGAGGGAGAGAGAATCGCCCTGGCCGGGTCGGGAATCGCGGTGTCTACTGAGGACTGACGACTAGCCGGTGGCCCGGACGGCGAAGCTGGTGATGGTGCCGCCGGTGACGGTGTAGGTACCGTGGAACGTGCGATGGCTGCCGTCGGTCTGGTACGCGGTGAGACCGAGGGTCACCGTGCCGCCCTGGACCGTCTCGATCGAGATCTCGTCATGGTCGGTGCCCGCGAACCCGGCGGCGAAGTCGGTGTAGGACTTGCCGGTGTTCTTGCCGCCCAGGTCCCACGCGCGCTGGTAGTCGTGCGCGTTGATGGCGTCGAAGTACGCGTTCACGACCGAGCCGGGGTCCCCGAGCGTCACCGGCGCCACCGAGGTGGTCGCGGGCGCGGACTCCGTGGTGACCGACGGCTCCGACGACGCCGAGGTTGCGGACGGCTCGGGCGCGTCGGATGTCTCCGGCGGCTCGGATGGGTCGGTGGTCGACGTTGTGGCCATGGTCACAGGGGCCGCGATCGCGGAGCCCGCGACCGGGGTCGCGCAGGCCGCGCTCGCCAGCAGGACGGCCGCGCCGACCGACCACACGCGCCAGTCCAGCCGTGCTGCACCCACCGAACCTCCACCCGCCGACCTGTTCCACCGGACGTGTCGACCCCGGCCGGGCTTCCGTTACCGCGCGTGCCGACCACCGGACGTGATCACCCGATCACCCCTCGGGTATCCACAATGGAGTGTCAGCGCGCCTGCAGGCCGCGCTCGCACTCCTGGACCCGGGCGCCGCGCAGGTCCAGCGCGTCGACCAGCCGGTCCACGATCGCCAGACCGTCGATCGCACCGCAGCTGAACAGGTCGATCGCGGCCAGGTTCTCCTCCGGCCAGGTATGCACGCTCAGGTGCGACTCGGCCAGGATCAACACCAGGGTGATCGCGCCGTTGGGGAAGAGCACGTGACTCTCCTTGAGCACGTGCCCGCCCGCGTCCCGAACCGCGCCGACACACGCCGTGGTGAGCCGCTCCAGGTCGGCCGCCACCGAGCCGGGCGCGAACTCGCCGTCGACCACGTACAGCCACTTGGGCGTGCGCGCCTCGGCGACCCGCAGGTCGGTGTGGTCCTGACCGTCGGCCCACCTGTCCGGGTGCGCGTGGTCGGCGATGTAGGCGGCGAGAGTGTGCAGCGAGGCCAGCGCGTCGAGGTTGAGGTCCTCGGCGGCGATGTCCACTCCGTAGCGGTCCTTGACCTCACGGAGCAGTCGGACGCCGCTGACGGAGTCCAAGCCCAGGCCTCCGGCGAAGAGGGGGAGGTCGGTGGGGGCGGTGAGCATGGAGCTGTCGCCGGTGATGTCGGTGAGTAGGTCGCGCAGGAGGGTGGTCAAGGGTTCCGTCATCGCGGACCTGCGGTGGTCGAACGGATGACGTCCTCCTGGGGTGCTGGGTTCTGGTGTGAGAGAGCTTAGTGGGTGTTGGGTTTTGTGGGGATCTCGCTGTGTTTGTTGGCTCGGCTTCGCCTCGCGGCGGGATCGCCTTCAGCCGGTCTCTTCCCACCCGATCCCACTCGGCCCTGGGGGCCTCCTGGGATCGGGTGGGAAGAGACCGGCGCGATCCCGC
>NZ_KB894404.1 GCF_000374445.1 Actinokineospora enzanensis DSM 44649
GCCACCCCCACCCCAGCCACCCCCAACTGGACCACCACGCGGGATCGCGCCGGTCTCTTCCCACCCGATCCCGTGCGGCCCGGGGGGCCGAACGGGATCGGGTGGGAAGAGACCGGCTAAAGGCGATCCCGCCGCGAGGCGAAGCCGAGCCAACAAACACTGCCCGATATCGGGCACAGAGCTTGCTCTCTCGGCCGTCAAGGTGTCAGGGTCTGGCGTGACCGAGTCACCGCCGTCGGATCTGGTCCGGCATGTAGTGGGCACCACCGGGCTGCCGCCCGAGGTGGCCGCCCGTGTCGTGGCCGATGTCGTGGCCTATTTCGGGGAGACCGTCGAGCAGTACGTGCGGCGCAGGCACGGGGAGCTGCGCCGCGGGCAGCACCGCAACGCCGAGATCTGGGCGTTGCTGCGCGCCGAGCTGGCCGCCCGGCCGGTGGCCGCGCCGCCGCTGAGCGAGCGGCAGCTGCGCAGGCTGGTCTACGGGTGAGACCCGGGTCGACCCGGAAACAACTTCTACTGGCTGAGGGAGCCGCCTGTGTGTGGGATCGTCGGGTACATCGGGAGTCGGGTGGCCACGCCCGTGCTGGTCGAGGGGCTGCACCGGCTGGAGTACCGGGGCTACGACTCGGCCGGGGTGGCGGTGCTGCGCCGCGGCCGGATCACCGTGACCAAGGCCGCGGGCCGGGTCCGCGACCTGCGTGAGCGGCTGGCCGAGTCGGCGCCGAGCCCGGCCACCGTGGGCATCGCGCACACCCGTTGGGCAACCCACGGCGAGCCGTCGGACCGCAACGCGCACCCGCATCTGGACGCCGAGGGCCGGATCGCGGTGGTGCACAACGGCATCATCGAGAACGCCGAGCAGCTGCGCGCCAAGCTGGTCGCGGACGGTGTCGAGCTGGTGTCCGAGACCGACACCGAGGCGCTGGCGCACCTGATCGCCGCCGAGCTGGCCACCGCGCCCAGCCTGGAGGACGCGGTGCGGGCGGCGCTGCGCGGGGTGGAGGGCACCTACGGCCTGGTCGTGCTGGACCGTACCCGCCCGGACGAGCTGGTGGTCGCCCGCAACGGCAGCCCGATCGTGCTGGGCGTGGGCGACGGCGAGATGTTCGTCGCCTCGGACGTGGCCGCGCTGGTGCACCACACCCAGCGGGTGGTGTTCCTCGACGACGGTGAGCTGGCCACGGTGTCCGCAGGCGCGTACCGTACGTCCACCCTGGACTCGCGGCGCACCAGCAAGGAGCCCACCACCGTCGACCTGGTCGCCGACGACTACGAGCTCGGCGGGCACAGCGACTTCATGCGCAAGGAGATGTACGAGCAGCCGGAGGCGATCGCGCGGGCGCTGCGCGGGCGGCTGGACGAGCGGTTCGCCACCGCGCACCTGGGTGGTCTCGGGCTGGACCCGATGGCGCTGCGCGCGGTGAAGCGGGTCAAGTTCCTCGGCTGCGGCTCGGCCTACTACGCCGGTCAGATGGGCGCCACGCTGGTGGAGGAGCTGGCCAGGATCCCGGCCGACGCCGAGCCCGCCTCGGAGTTCCGCTACCGCAACCCGGTGGTCGACCCGGACGCCCTTTACGTGGCGATCTCCCAGTCCGGCGAGACCCTGGACACCCTGGCCGCGGTGCAGGAGCTGCGCCGCAAGGGCGGGCTGGTGATCGGCGCGGTCAACGTGGTCGGCAGCGCGATCGCCCGCGAGTGCGGCAGCGGCGTGTTCCTGCACGCCGGTCCCGAGGTGTCGGTGGCCTCCACCAAGGCGCTGACCAACATGACCGTCTCGTTCGCCATGCTGGCGCTGCTGCTGGGCCGGGTGCGCGACCTGAGCGCGGCCGCCGGGCAGCGGATCGTGACCGGGCTGCGCGCGTTGCCCGAGCGGGTCGACGAGATCCTGGCCGGGGAGTCCGAGGTGGAGCGGATCGCCAAGCGGTTCGCGCACGCCCGGCACATGTTCTTCCTTGGCCGGGTGCGCGGCTGGCCGGTGGCCCGCGAGGGGGCGCAGAAGCTCAAGGAGATCTCCTACGTGCACGCCGAGGCCTACCAGTCCGCCGAGCTCAAGCACGGCCCGCTGGCGCTGATCGACGCCGAGATGCCCAGCGTGGTGATCGTGCCGGAGGACGAGCTGCTGGCCAAGAACATCGGCACCATCGAGCAGATCCGCGCCCGCGGCGGCCCGGTCATCGCGGTCACCAACGCCGACCTGCCGGACGGGCTGGCCGACGAGGTGATCCGGGTGCCGCGCGGCGAGCCGGAGCTGGATCCGATCCTGCTCACCGTCCCCTTGCAGCTGCTCGCCTACCACACCGCCACCGCGCTGGGCCGCGACATCGACAAGCCGCGCAACCTGGCCAAGAGCGTCACCGTGGAGTAGTGCGAACGGGATGGTCAAGGGGTGCCATACCAACCGGATACCCACCCTTGAGCAACCCTTGCCCATCCCTTTGTAATATTCACCGTTCGCCATGTGACACCTAGTTTCCACGCACCGGCCCGTTTGCCCGTGTCGTGCCGCGAGGCACGCCGGGTCCCCTGTCCTTCCGGGCCGGTGAAGGAGAAACGACATGTCACGCAAGGCTGTGGTCGCTGCCGCGACCGCGGTGGCGACCGCCGCGGCGGGCGTGGTCATCGGGGTGACCGCCTCATCGGCGGGCGCTGCGCAGGACCAGCCCACCCGCGGCGCCAAGGCGCTGAGCCCGCAGGCACGGGCGTCCGAGTTGGACCGCGCAGGCGCGGAAGCCGACTCGACCGCCCGCGCGCTCGGCCTGGGCGCCAAGGAGAAGCTCGTCGCCAAGGACGTCGTCGTGGACAACGACGGCACCCGGCACGTCCGCTACGACCGTACCTACGACGCGCTGCCGGTGGTCGGCGGCGACATCGTGGTGCACCGCGCCGCGGACGGCCGGATCAGCACCACCGACAAGGCGACCGGCGAGACGATCAACGTCCCGACGGTCACCCCCGCGATCGCGGCCCCCAAGGCCGCCGCCGCGGCGCCCGCGCTGACCGCGGAGAACAAGACCGGCACGGCGAAGCCCGAGCTGGTCGTCTACGCGGTCAACCGCAAGCCGGTCCTGGCCTACCGCACCACCGTCGAGGGCGGCGGCGCGGAGGTCGTGGTCACCGACGCGGCCACCGGCGCGCTGCTCGACCGCTATGAGAAGCGGCACCAGGCCACCGGCAACGGCTACCACGTCGGCACGGTGGACATCTCCACCAGCGGCAGCGCGGGCAACTACACCCTGACCGACACCACCCGCGGCAACACCCGGGTGCTCGACGGCAACGGCGGCTCGGAGAACAGCCCGTCCTCCCGCGCCACCGCCTACACCGACGCCGACAACGTGTGGGGCAACGGCCAGCTCAGCAACCGCCAGACCATCGCCGTGGACGCGTACTACGGCCTGGCGAAGACCTGGGACTTCTACAAGAACACCTACGGCCGCAACGGCATCCGCAACAACGGCCAGGGCCACACGATGTACGTCCACATCGGATCCGGCCTGCTCAACGCCTTCTACGACGACTCCTGCTTCTGCATGGTCTTCGGCGATGGCAGCTCGCAGAACGGGAACACCCCGCTGACCCAGATCGACGTGGTCGGCCACGAGATGACCCACGGCGTCACCGCGGCCACGGCGAACCTCAACTACTCCGGCGAGTCCGGCGGCCTCAACGAGTCCGCCAGCGACATCTTCGGCACCATGGTCGAGTTCTCCGCGAACAACCCCAACGACCCGGGTGACTACTACATCGGCGAGAAGCTGCGCATGCCCACCGGGTACTTCCGGCGCATGGACAACCCCGCCGCCGACGGCAGCAGCCTCGGCTGCTGGAACAGCAGCGCGGGCTCGGTCGACGTGCACTACTCCTCGGGCATCGGCAACCGCTGGTTCTACCTGGCGTCCGAGGGCACCGGTGCGAAGACCATCGGTGGGCTCTCGCACAACGGTGGTACCTGCAATGGCACCACGTTTGCGGGCGTCGGTCGGGACAAGGCCGCGGCGATCTTCTACCGGGCGCTGAGCACCTACATGACGTCGACCACGAACTACTCCGGGGCGCGCACCGCGACCCTGCAGGCCGCCGCCGACCTGTACGGGTCCGGCAGCCAGGAGCGGTACCTGGTCAGCGTCGCGTGGGCCGCGGTGAGTGTGGGCACGGCACTGCCGCCGCCCACCACGACCACCACCCGTCCGACGAGCACCACGAGCCCGACCGGCCCGACCAACCCGACCACCACCACGACCACCACGACCACGCCGCCGACCGGCAACGCGGTCCGCAACGGTGACTTCGAGTCCGGCCAGACCGGCTGGAACGAGTCCGCGGTGGTCACCAACAACACCCAGCAGACGCCGCATGGTGGTTCGTACTACGCGTGGCTGTTGGGCAATGGCAGCACCGCGAGCGAGTCGATCAGCCAGCAGGTCGCCGTGCCGTCCACGGGGACGCCTACTCTGCGGTACTGGTTGAAGATCACTACGCAGGAGACCGGCAGCACGGCCTACGACGTACTGCGGGTGCAGGTCAACGGGACGACGTTGACCACGTACTCCAACGCGAACGCGGGGACCGGGTATGTGCAGCGGGTGCTGGATCTGTCCGCCTACCGGGGACAGACGGTGACGTTGCGGTTCGCCGGGGTGGAAGACGCGTACCTGGCGACCAACTTCCTGGTTGATGACGTGAGTATCGGATAGTTCTCTTTGCCCCCGTTCTCCGGCGGCGGCACTGCCGGAGAACGGGGCAATGGGCCCTGGGGTTCTGGGTAGTCGAGACACCCTCCTCTCTCTTCCCCCCCTTCCCCCCCAACCCCCTCCCCCCACCGCGAGATCGCGCCGGTCTCTTCCCACCCGATCCCGTTCGGCCCCCCGGGCCGCACGGGATCGGGTGGGAAGAGACCGGCTGAAAGCGATCGAGCCGCGAGGCGAAGCCGAGCCAACAAGCACAGCGTGTTGGTGGTTGGGTACGTTCTCGGGCATGTCGGCGCTGACTCCGGTTCTTGGGCGGGCCTCGGTGATCGCTCGTGGGCGGGTGGGGTTGGTCGACGGGGGCGGGGTGGTGTTGTTCGGGGCTGGGGGGATCGGGAAGTCGCTGCTGGTCGAGAGGCTGGTGGGGGAGTCCGGTGTGGAGCTGGTGCTGCGCACCTCGCCCGCGGTGGCTGATCGGGGGTTGCCGTATGTGGCCCTGTTCGATCTGTTCGCCAAGGTGTTGGGGACGTCCGGGGTGCGGTTGCCCGCGCATTTGAGGGCCGCGCTCGATGCGGCGTTGTTGCGGGCGGCGCCGGATCGGCCGGTTGATCCGTTGGCGTTGCGGTTGGCCGTGGTCGATCTGCTGCGGGGGCTCACCGAGCGTGGGTCGGTGTTGTTGGTCATCGACGACGCGCAGTGGCTGGATGCGGCGAGTGCGGATGTGCTTGCGTTTGCGGCGCGCAGGCTGGCTGAGCATCCGGTGCGGGTGTTGGTGGCCGAGCGTGCTGATGGTGGGCCGACGCGTACCGACCTGGTCCCGGCGCCCGCGGTCGAGGTCGAGGTGTCCGGGTTGGACGAGGAGACCACCGCCGAGTTGCTGCGTACGCGGTTGGAGCAGCCGTTGCAGCCGGACATCATCGCGCGGGTGGCGCGGGCCAGTGGCGGGAATCCGTTCTACGCGCTGGAGCTGGGGCGTGCCCTGGTCCGGCATGGCACGGTCGGGGCGGATGAGCCGTTACCGGTGCCGGATCGGCTGCGTGAGCTGGTCGGTGACCGGTTGGCGGAGCTGCCCGAGCAGGCTTGGGAGGTGCTGCGGCTGGTGACCGTGGCCGTTCGGCCTGGGCTCGATCTGTTACCCCTGGGCGACCCCGGGCTCGCCGCCGCCCGTGCCACCGGGGTGTTGGTGGCCGACCAGGACGGTGCGTTGCGGTTCGGGCATCCGTTGCTGGGGGAGATCGTGTCCGCGGCGGCCACGCCGGAGCAGCGGATGGCCGCGCACGCGGCGATGGCGGCCGTGGTCACCGACCCGATCGAACGGGCCCGGCACCGCGCGCTGGCCACGCCGAGGCCGGACGCGCCGATCGCGGGTGAGCTGGTCGAGGCCGCTCGGCTGGCCACCGCGCGCGGCGCCCCGGCGACCGCCGCCGACCTGCTGAGACTTGCCGCGCACCGCACGCCCGCGGCCGGACCGCGCGGGGAGCGGCTGCTGGCCGCCGCGCGTGCCGCCACCGACGCCGGACTCACCGATACCGCCGCTGACCTGTGCCGCGCGGTGATCCGCACGGCCACCGGCGCGACCCGCGCGTGGGCGCGGTTGCAGCTGTTCGACCTCGCGGGCCGCGACATCGTGGCCGTCACCGGGCTGCTCGACGAGGTCGCCGCCGACGCGGGCGACGACCCGGGCCTGCGCGCGGCGGTCGTGCTGCGCCGCGCCGAGGTCGGCACCAACCTCGGGCACCTCGCCGAGGTGCAGGCGCTGCTGGACGAGGCAGACGAGCTGGCCGCGCGCGCGGGTGACCCGGACCTGTCCACCCGGGCGCTGATCATGCGCATCCCGTTCGCCGCCACCGCCGGGCCCGAGGTCGAGTCGGACCTGCTCGGCAGGCTGGAGCGGCACACCGCCGACCTGCCGCTGTCCGAGTCGGTGGTGTTCTCCCGGCTCTACCTGGCGGTGATCAGCCTGCGCCGGGGCGCCACCTCCCGCGCGGTGGAGCTGCTGGAGCGGCTGCGGCACGAGACCGAGGTGGCGGGCCGGGTCCGCGACGAGATCATGGTGCTGTACTCGCTGACCTCCGCCTACGAGCGCGCGGGCCGCTGCGCCGACGTCCGCCGCACCGCCCTGCTCGGCGCGCGGCTGCGGGTGGACGTCGACCGGCACCCGGGCGTCGGCCTGACCATGCGGGCCATCGCCGAGCTGAACACCGGCGGCCTCGCCGAGGCGACCACGCTGCTGGAGCGCGCCGCGGCGGCCGACGAGCAGGCCCGCGACAGCGAGTGGGCCGCCTACGCCAACGGTTTACGCGGTCGGGTCGCCTTCCTGCAGGGGGACTTTCGCGCGGCGGCCCGGTTGCTCGGGATCTGCCGACGGACCTTGCACGACATCGGCTTCCCGGACCCCGCGCTGTTCCTGGTGGACGCCGACCTGGTCGAGTCGCTGGCCTGGTCGGGCGGCACCGACCAGGCCGCGGAGACCCTGCGCGACGCCCGCGCCCGGGTCGCCGCCCAGGGCCGCACGGTGATCACCCTCGGGCTGGACCGTGCCGCCGCGGTGCTCGCCGCGATCACCGGCGACCCGCGCGGCGGCGCGGACGCCCTGCGCGCCGCCATCCCCAAGTCCCACCCGTACCCGCTGGAGCTGGCCCGCGCCTGGTTCACCCTGGGCGTGCTGGAACGCCGCTCGCGCCGCAAGGCCGCCGCCCGTGACGCCCTGGCGGAGGCGCTGAACCGCTACACCGCCGCCGGGTGCCTGCCATGGGTGGAGCGCGTCGCCCAGGAGGTGGCCAAAGTGGACGCGCCGGACGCGCCACTGTCCGAGTTGGAGCACCGGATCCTCGACCAGCTCCGGGATGGCGCCACCAACCGGCAGATCGCCGCCGCCCTGCACCTGTCGGTGAAGGCGGTGGAGGCCAACCTCACCCGCCTCTACCGGAAACTCGGGGTCCGCAACCGCGCCGAACTGCCTTTGTAGTCGGATGCCCGCGACGCTTGGGCTCCATCGGTGACTGTGCGGTTGCCGGATCGGGAACGATGCCGGGCGGGAAGTGGGGGCGGGTGGTGGGACTCAATGGCTCTGCACCCACCACCAGCCATCGCCTAGTTCAAAAGATGGGTGGACCGGGAATCCATGGAGGTCTATCTGTTGGTCGGGATCGCCGTCGAGGTGGACGAAGCCGCGCGCGTACTCGGGGTCGTCTTTGGACCGGTTGAGGAACCACGCGGGGTGGGCGCGGTCGTAGCCGACGGTGTAGATGTCGCCGGTGGTGGACAGATCGTCCAGCGGGTCGGGCAGTTCGCGGCGCTCGCGCGGGATGACGTCCATCCACCCTGGAGACTCGACCAGCGTGGCGGCACCGGCGAAGTCGGCGCGGTGCAGTGCGAAGTAGACCCGCGCGTACACCGCCGACCACTGGGGGAGCAGCGTCGCCGCCGCCACCGTGACCGTCGCGACAAGCCCCACCACCATGTGCCGCCAGCCGTGCCGACGGGCGCGGGTGGCCGTGAGACTGCCGGTGAACAGCGTGAGCGGCACCCCGAGAATCAGCACCAGCGACCGAGCGTCGAGATACAGGCCGAGCGCGACCAGCGGCACCCACCCGACCGGCAGCAGGGCGTAGGGCAGCCACCAACGCGCACCCGCCACGGTGCCTCCTCGTCGACCGTCCACTTCCGACCCCAGGGAACACCGGGGTGCGCGGACGCCGAGTGGCGGACCGGTGAAGATTCCGCGCGTTATCCCACCCGGGCGTGCTGGGCGCGGGAGCCGCGCAGCACCTCGACCCGGTCGCTGCCCGGACGGCCGAGCACCCAGCTGGACCCGGGCACGGCCTTGGCCTGTTTCTTCAGCGGTGCGAGCAGCCGGGAGGCGTCCCGGTAGCTGCCGACCGAGCCGACCCCGCAGACCAGCGAGGCCAGCGACACGCTGACGGTCATGTTCTCGGTGACCCACCGCCGGTCCACCAGCCTGCTCGCCAGGGTGGCGATCTCGTCCAGGTCGGTGACGATGAGGAAGTCGTCGCCGCCGACGTGTGCCACCCGGGTGCCGCGCAGGTCCCGCTCGGCCTCGGCCAGCGCGTGCCCGATGTGCCGGATCAGGTCGTCCCCGGCGGCGAACCCGACGGTGTCGTTCACCAGCTTGAAGGAGTCCACGTCCAGCCAGGCCACCACGAACATCTCGGCGTGCTGGATGCGCCGGTCGATCTCCCGGTCCACCGCCTCGCTGCCGGGCAGCCGGGTCAGCGGGTTGAGCGCGGCGGCCTGCTCGATCTTGGCCTCGGCGATGCCGCGGACCACCTCGGAGAGCCGGGCCACCCCGACGCAGACCCGGTCCGCGTCGACCACCACGACCTCGTCGCCCTGCCGGTCCCAGTCCACATCGCCGACCAGGTCGAGCAGCTGCAGGCAGGTGGCGTCGGCGCGGATGGCGCGCACCATGTCACCGTGCCGCACCGCGGGCTTCTTGGCGTTGAGCGCGTGCCCGTAGAGGCCGGTGACCGCCAGCAGGAACCGGCTGCGCAGCAGCGAGACCACCGGCCTGCCCTCCGCGTCGACCAGCACCACGGTGCTGACCTGCGGGTTCTGCGCGAACGTGTCGCGCGCCTCCTCGGCGGTCGCGCCCTGGTCCATGATCGTGGCCGGGCGCAGGAAGTCGGACACCAGCGGCACGGTGGCCGCGCCGGTGGTCGCGTTCAGCTCGATGATCTCGGCGACCGGGCGGGGCAGCGGCAGGCTGATGCCGCCGGAGCGGGACTCGCCCGCCAGCAGGTTGCCCTGCGCCAGCCGCACGCCCAGCCGGTTCAGGCAGAGCAGCTGCTCCTCCGACTCCACCCCGACCGCGGCGAGCCGGATCCCGGTGCGGGTGCAGTACTGCGCCAGGCACTCGACCACGGCCAGCGCGGCCGCGTCGTCGGGCAGCCCGCCCACCAGTCGCGGGTCGATCTTGACCAGGTCCGGCCCGACATCGGCGAGCAGCGAGAGCGGCAGGTCGCCATCCCCGAGCCCGTCGAACGCGATCCCGTACCCGTCCTCGCGCAGCGCGTCCAGCCCGCGGATCAGGTTGCCCCGGTGCACCCGGCTGAACGGCGGCGTGATCTCCAGCACGATGTCGGACGGCCGCCTGCGGGTCTGCGCGAGCGCGGGGCGCAGGAACCGCACCAGGTCGGCACTCGCGGCCGCGGTCGCGGCGACGATGTTGATGTGCAGCGGCAGCGGCGGCTCTTGTCGGGCGGAGGCGAGCACGGCCCGGCTGGCGAGCGAGATGTCGGTCTCGATCAACCGCCCCGCCTTCCCGGCGGCGCGGAGAAGATCGTAGACGGCACCGGTCCGGGGACGGGCGAGCGCCTCGACGGCGATCGGTTCACCGGTACGGGTACTGAGCAACGGCTGAAACGCGAAGCTGACGTCCGGCGCGACGGTCACCCTGTCATGGTGCCAAGGGGACCCGCGAAGGTGATAGTTAGTCACCATCTGTTCACCCAGCCGTGTTCTCGATAACGACGGTCGTACCGTACACCGTCACCGTGGTGAGGAATACCGCGAAAGCGCCAGCTTCCCGCGAATCTCCCACGGAACCGCACCGAACACCTCGACCATCGCGGCAGCCGTGCCCCGGACGTCCTCCCGCCCGCTGAGGAACGTCCGCTGCAGCTGGTCCGGCAGCTCGAAAAACACCTGGAAGAACGTGCTGAGCTGCCCCGGCGACATGGCCAGCAGTGCCCGCAACCCGTAGCGCCGCAACCGATGCACGACCCGCGCGGCGGGCGACCAGATCACCCGCCTGGCCGCTTCCGCGGCGGCTTCCGGGCTGGTATCGAGGTTGTCACCGATCGCCGCCGCCACTCCCGGCGCGACCGCGAGCGCGTCACCGACGCTGTAGCCGGTGGCGGGGTGAACCATGCCCGCCGCTACTCCGAACGGCACGGAACCGCTGTGCCACACGGGTGTCGGTCGAGAGTTCACGGAGAACCGGACCCGCTCCTCGGCCAACGGCTCGACATGTCCGATACGGCACCGCAACCTGTCCCGCAACACTTCCCACGAAACCCCGGGCCTCGCCGCGAGCGACGTCTCCTCCAGGAGGGTGCGCCCATCCGAGAGCGGAACCGCATAAAGAAAGCTTGCGTCCGGTCCCCACTCCATGAACACCGCCTCACCCGACTGGACATGCGCCTCGGCGTCCTCGGAACGCACTACGACCCCGTAGGCCGTTTGCTCTATCCGTTGCCCCTTGGCCGGTCCGCCGGAGAGGACCCGGCGCTCGCCACTCGCGTCGATGACCACCGCGCAGGCGAGTCGCTGTCCGGACTTGAGAAGGACGGTGGCGCCTTGCCTGCCGTAGCGGGCGGCCGTGGCCTGGTCGTCGATGGGGTGGATGGCGGGGTGGGCGAAGGAGCGGAGGACGGAGGGGTTGTCGAGGATGGAGTAGCCACGGGCGAGCAGGCGGCCGGAGGCGTGGACCGCGGTGGCCCGGGTCAGTCCGGAGCCTGGCGGGAGGGCGTGTTCCTGGTCGGACCAGATGCCGTAGGTGGCGGGCCAGCCGGTCGGGGGGCCGACCAGGCCGACGTCGAACCCTCGCCGAGCACACGCATACGCGACAGCCCGTCCAGCAGGCCCGGACCCCACCACCACGACATCCATGCGGACAACGTAGTGGTGCGACTCAGAACGTCGACCGCGTCTGGACCCGCCGATACACGGCCGACGTCCTGAGTCGCACCACTAGCCACGGGGAAGGAACCAATCAGCGCCAACGACCGCATCCCGCGCCCCGACACCCCGCACAACAAACCTGACCGACAACGGCAGCCATCCCGCCAGCCGAACGGGATCCCGTTCCTGCTCGTGGCCAGGGACCCTGCGGCGGTCGCCTGCGACAAACCCCGCACCCTGCCGCCACTCGCGCCACCCCCTAGGCTCCCCTCATGTCGCCCACCGACCCCCGCACAACCCGCCGCGACGGCACTCCTTCGTTGGGCGACCTGGCCCCCACCCCCTTCCGCGCCGACCGCGACCGCATCGTCGCCTCCCCCTTCTTCGCCCGCCTCGGCGGTGTCACCCAGGTGGTCAGCGCCAGCGGCTCCGGTCTACTGCACAACCGCCTCACCCACAGTCTCAAGGTCGCCCAGGTGGCCCGCGCCATAGCCGAGCGCGTCAAGAACAACCCCGTCGTCGAACGCCTGGGCGGCTGCGATCCCGACGTCGTGGAAGCCGCGGCCCTCGCCCACGACCTGGGTCACCCGCCGTTCGGTCACCTCGGCGAGCAGGTCCTGGACCGCCTCGCCCGCCACCGGTTCGGTCTCCCCGACGGTTTCGAAGGCAACGCCCAGAGTTTCCGGATCATCACCACCATCGACACCCGTGGTCCCCGTGCCGCCGGTCTCGATCTCACCGCCGCCATCCGGGCCGCCACCCTCAAGTACCCCTGGACCCGCCTCTCCCACCCGACCCCGCACCCCCGCACCCTCCCCGACCCGCCGCGCGGTGCCGCCGAGCCGAGTGACTTCCCGGGGACCGGGTCCAGCAAGTTCTCCGCCTACGTCACCGAGCTCGACGACCTCGTCGAGGCCCGCACGCTCGCAGGCGCGCTCGAACCGTGGCAGCAGACCATCGAGGCGTCGGTGATGGACAACGCCGACGACATCGCCTACGCGATCCACGATCTGGAGGACTTCCACCGCATCGGCGTCCTGCAGCACGCGCCGGTCTCCGCGGAACTCGGCCAGTGGGAGGCGGACCGCGCCGAGTTCGGCAAGATGGACGAGGACGAGCTGGCCGCCGCGCGCAGGCCGGGGCAGTCGCTGGAACGGCTGCGGCGGCGGCTGCACGCGCGGGACTCCTGGATGGTCGACGACGACGCGTTCGCCGCCGCCGTCTCGCGGGTCCGGGCCGAACTGGTCGACGATCTCCTGGCCATGCCGTTCGACGGTTCGGTCGCCGCGGAGCAGGCGTTCGGGAGGTTCTCCGCCGGGTGGACCGCCAGGCTCGTCGAGGGGATGCACGTTCTGGAGCAGCCGCCCACGCGGTCCGGGCATGTGCTGCTCGCGCCCCAGCAGTGGCACGAGGTGCAGGTGCTCAAGTTCGTGCACCGGCGTTTCGTCCTGTTGCGTCCCGATCTCGCGCTGCACCAGCGCGGGCAGGCGCGGCTGCTCACGAAACTGGTCGAGGCGTTGGAGCAATGGCTCAGCGACCGCTATGAGGCGGACCGGCTGCCGCGTCGGCTGCACGACCTGGTCGAGTTGGCCCGCGGTGAGTACAGCAGGCTCGCGGAGGAACACCCGACGGCGCTTGTCGGTGCCACCGGGGAGATCCCGGAGGGGCCCGCAGCGCTGCTGGCGCTCGCGCGCGGCCGGGCGGTGATCGACTTCGTGGCGTCGTTGGCCGACGGGCAGGCGGCCACCCTGCTGGAGGCACTCTCCGGCCGTACCGGGCAGTTCTGGTCGGACGCGTTCGTGCTGTAAGAAAGCACGGTAAGAAAATACCGAGTGTCACCAATAGCTTGGTAAAGCTCACTCGATCGGCTGATGCCACCCCGTTAGCGTGAACCCTAGTTTGGCCCGAGCCGGAGGCTCCTCCGGCAGAGGGCGGCGTGGGTCGGGGCACGCGCGAACGGGGGAGGACACGTGCGATCGTCCGTACCGAGACGCTTGTCCAGACGTGCCCAGGCGGCGGTCGCGGGAGTGGGGGTGCTCGCGCTGGTGTTGGGCGCGGTGACCCCCGCGACCGCACAACAACCGTTGCCGGGAGCGGGATCCGCACAGGACAACGCGGCAAGGCAGATCGCCGCGTTGCAGCGGTTCAAGCAGGGGCTGGGCAAGGCAGAGTCCAAACTGGATAGTAAGCTCGTGGTCGAGCAGCGGCTCCGCCGGGACCGCTCCGCCGCGGCCGCGACCCCCCGGCTGCAGACCGGGGTCAAGACCTCCCGCGCCGACACGGTGCTGGTGGACATCTCCGCCACCAAGGTCTCCGACGACCTGCTGGCCACGCTCACCAAGGCGGGCGCGGGGATCCGGGCCGTGTCCACCACGGTCGGCTCCGTCCGGGCCGAGGTCCCGTTCGGTGCGCTGACCGGCATCGCGGGCCGCGCCGACGTGCGCAAGGTGAGCGCCGCGTCCGGGGCGATCACCGCGCGCGAGACCAGTCCCGCCGCGGCGCCCGCGAAGGTGGAGACCAAGCAGCAGAAGGAAGCCCGCATCGCTGCGCGCGTCCGCGCCGCCGTGCAGCAGCGGTCCGCAGCCCCGCTCACCAGCGAGGGCGACCGCGCGCACAGCGCCGACGTCGCGCGTAGCCACTTCGGCGTCACCGGCGTGGGCGTGAAGATCTGCGCGCTGTCCGACGGTGTCGACTCGCTGCGCGCCTCGCAGGCCGCGGGCGAGCTGCCCGATGTCGACGTGCTGCCCACCCAGGCGGGCGAGGGTGACGAGGGCACCGCGATGCTGGAGATCCTGCACGACGTCGCGCCCGGCGCCGACCTCGGCTTCGCCTCCGCGTTCAACGGCGAGGCCGGCTTCGCCGACAACATCCGCGCGCTGCGCCACGACCGGCACTGCGATGTCATCGTCGATGACGTCCTCTACTTCGCCGAGTCCCCGTTCCAGGACGGCGTGATCGCCCAGGCGGTCAACGACGTCACCGCCGACGGCGCGCTCTACTTCTCTTCCGCGGGCAACGAGGGCAACACCGGCGACGGCACTGCCGCGCACTGGGAGGGCGACTTCGTCGACTCCGGCCGTACCGTCGGCAAGTTCGTCGGCAGCGCGCACGACTTCGACCCGTCCAGCGCCGTGCAGATCTACGAGCCGCTGTCGGACTACTCCGCCGCGCGGCTCCCGATCACCCTGTTCTGGTCCGACCCGCTCGGCCACGCCGCCGACGACTACGACCTGTACCTGCTCGACGCCGCGGGCAACGTGGTGCAGTTCAGCCAGGACGTGCAGGACGGCAGCCAGGATCCGACCGAGCTGTTGCAGACGTCCTCGCAGCCGCCCAAGGGTCTGCGGGTCGCGATCGTGAAGTACTCGGGGCAGAACCGCTACCTGTCCCTGTCCGCGTTACGCGGTCGGTTCGTCGACAGCGGCGGCCTCAAGGCGTTCAGCACCCCGGGCGTGACCCTGGGCCACTCCGCCGCCCGCGACGCGTTCAGCGTGGCCGCGGCCCCGGCCGACAAGGCGCTGCCGTTCGACCTCGAACCCGGTGACCCGGCCAACCCGACCGGCCCGTGGCCCAACTCGTTCTCCGCGACCTCGGCCCTGGAACGGTTCTCCTCCGACGGCCCGCGCCGCGTCTTCTACCAGGCCGACGGCACCCCGATCACGCCAGGCAACGTGGCCGCGACCGGCGGCGAACTGCGCCACAAGCCCGACCTCACCGCCGCCGACGGCGTGCGCACCAGCGTGGACGGCTTCGACCCGTTCTACGGCACCTCCGCCGCCGCCCCGCACGCGGCCGCCATCGCCGCGCTCGTGCTGTCCGGCAACCCCGGCCTGGCCCCCGCGGACGTCCGCGAGGCGCTGACCAGGACCGCGGTCGACCTCGGCCCACCCGGCTGGGACGGCCGCAGCGGCGCGGGCATCCTGCTCGCCGACCGCGTCCTCGACTGGACCGGCGCCAGCCCGCAACCGCGCGCCCAGGCCCAGACCCCCACCGCGGTCCCGGCCGACGGCGACACCTACATCGACCCGGGCGACTCGGTCCTGGTCACCCTCCCGGTCACCAACACCGGCGACGCCGACGCGGTCTCCACCAGCGTCGTCCTCACCTCCCCGACCCCGGGCGTAGCACCGGGTCCGCGTTCGGCGAGCTACGGCACCGTCCAAAAGGGACAGACGGTGACCCGTCAGTTCACCCTCTTCGTCCCGCCCACCCACCCGGTCGGCACCCCGATCATCCTGGACGCCAAGGTCAGCTTCGCGGCCGCCGCCTCCCCGACCCGCGCGTCGTTCCCCATCCAGATCGGCCGCCCTTCCCCGACCGCCCGCGACTTCGCCTACACCGGCGCCCCGGTCCGCATCCCGGACGCCAACCCCCTGGGTGCCTCGGTGACGATCCCGGTCACCGGCGTCGGCCACGCCTCCCGGGTGACCTTCGCCATCGACGGCACCACGTGCAGCGCCGTCCCCAACACCACCACGAACGGCATCGACCACACCTACGTCGGCGACCTGGTCGGCACCCTGACCTCCCCGGACGGCCGCATCGCCACCCTGCACAACGGCAACGGCGGCTCCGGTAAGAACTACTGCCAGGTCCTCTTCGACGACACCGCCACCAAGGACTTCACCAAGGTCACCTACGTCGACGCCCCCTTCACCGGCACCTGGCGCCCGGCGTCCCCCCTGTCCCTGTTCACCACGACCCAGGCAGACGGCGACTGGACCTACAAGGCAGTGGACACCACGGCAGGCGACACAGGCTCGATCCGAGCCGTCTCCCTGCACGTCTACGGCTACCTCCCCCCAACCCCCTGACGCTCTTCCGACCAGCCGCCCCCAGCCCCTCGGCGGTTTCTAGGGGTCGTCGCAACACGAGTGGTTAGCTGGCGTCGGTCAGCAGGGTAGCGAGACGCTCGGCTGGGGTGTCCCAGCCGAGCGTTTTGCGTGGGCGGCCGTTGAGTTGGACGGCGACTGCGTCGAGGTGTTCGCGGTTGTGGACGGAGAGGTCTGTGCCTTTGGGGAGGTATTGGCGCAGCAGGCCGTTGGTGTTCTCGTTGCTTCCGCGTTGCCAGGGGCTGTGCGGGTCGCAGAAGTAGACCGGGATGTCGGTGGCGATGGTGAACGCGGCGTGGCTTGCCATTTCGGCGCCTTGGTCCCAGGTCAGTGACCTGGCCAGATGTTCGGGCAAGCCGTTCATGGTGTCGATGAGGGCGTCGCGGACGACGTCGGAGGTGCGTCCGTGGGGCAGGTGCACGAGCAGGACGTAGCGGGTAGCGCGTTCGACCAGGGTGCCGATGGCGGACTTGCCGTCCTTGCCGATGATCAAGTCACCTTCCCAATGTCCTGGCACCGCGCGGTCGTCGGCCTCGGCGGGCCGTTCGCTGATCATGACCATCGGCGCGGCCATCCGCGGAACGCGCTGCTGGGTGTGGCGGCGTGGGCGGCGTAGTGCCCGGCCGGTGCGCAAGGCGGCGGCGAGCTCGCGGCGCAGTTCACCACGCCCTTGGACGTAGAGGGCCTGGTAGATCGTTTCGTGCACCACGTGCAGCTCCGGCCGGTCGGGGAAGTCCCGGCGCAAGCGTCGCACGATCTGTTCCGGGCTCCACCGCAGGTCCAGACCGTCCTGGACGATCTGCCGCAGTTCGGGGTTCGCGGCGATCTTGCCGGTCTTCGGGCGCGGCCGTCGTGACTGGGCACGCCGCTGGGCTGCGTGAGGCCGGTAGTCCCCGCTACCGGGATGGGCGTTGCGTCGCAGCTCCCGGCTGATCGTGGCGGGATCACGGTCCAGCTCGGCCGCGATCTGACCGATCGTGGCACCTGCGCGCCGGCGATCGGCGATGACGATGCGCTCGTCCTCGTCAAGGAACCGGCCCCGTACAACAGAAGGCGCCGCCGAGGTGATCGGCGGCGCCCCTGCTCTGCCATTCGTCGGGTTACTGCCGTTGCGCCAGCGTTTGCCGGTCCGAACGTTGATCCCGACGATCCTGCATGCTTCCCGGCTGCTCACGCCCTGACCCACGAGCGCAAGATAGGCCTCGCGCTCGCGCGTCAGACGCCGGCCCTGATTGATCGACCGGTCCCGGACCTCGAAGTCCATCGCATCCCCTGAACTGGGGTGTTGCGACGACTCCTAGAACCCAAGCTCCCGGCTGGGGGCGGCTACCTGTTTCCCGCCCAAGCTCGCTGCTCCGCTGCACTCGCCCCAGGACAAGGCCCCACCCTCCCGGGGGCTGGCCCTGACGCCATTCTATCGGGTATAGGCGCAGGTCAAAGAGGGTGCGAAGGGCCTGTGGACAGATTCCGGGACTGTGGATAACCAGCCCGCAGGTCAGGGCAGGGACAGCGGAGCGGAGGCCGGGAAATCACCCGGATGGGACCAGGTCGTAGCGTCTATGGGTATGGGCAACGGGCGGGCGGTCGCAGGCGGTGGGCGGGCCGTGGAGGTCGAGGCCGGGCGGGTGTCGGGATGGTTCGACCGGTTCGCCGAGCGGCACGACGGAGTGGTGCGGACGGTCGTCGGAGCCGAGGAAGTCGTTGCCACAGCGGCAGACGGAGCGACCGCGACCGCCGGTGTGCCGTTCCCGCCGTTGCGGGAAGTGGGCGAGACAGCGGGGTTGGATGTGTCCGCGTTGGTCGCGCATCTCGCCATGCCGCGCCGGGTCGGGTTGTTGTTGGTGCGGCTCGGTGGGCACAGTCTCGGGATCGCGGAGGCGGGCAAGGTCGTCCTGTCCCGCACCGATCGTCATCTCGTGCACGGGCGGAGCGCCGCAGGCGGTTGGTCGCAGCAGCGGTTCGCGCGGCGGCGGGAAGGGCAGGCGCGGCAGGCGTTGGAGGCGGCGGCGCGGGATGTGGTGGAGGTGCTCGGCGGTCGCGTCGGCGAGTTGGATGCCGTGGTGCTCGGTGGTGATCGTGCCGCGCTGGACACCTTGCGCGCCGACCGTCGCCTCGCGCCCGTCTTCGCTCTGGCAGGCGCCCGCGTGCTGGACGTCCCCGAGCCGCGCCGCTCCGTCCTGGAGGACGCGGCCGAGCGGGCGTTCGCCGTGGAGATCGTCATCCGGGACTGAGAACCGATTTCCGCCCCGGCGCCCACAATCGGCCCGATCCCCGGCTCACCCCATGATCACACCGAAAACATCACCCGTCCCAGCGACAAAAGTTATCCACAGCCCGACCATTTTCAAGATCCACTTCTACCGCCCCGGCACCCCCGCCCGATAAAATGGAGCGGGGCTGTCCCCCCGGGATGGGTGGGGGCTGCTCGGAAGTAGGGGGTAGCAGGGGCGCGGATTTCGGACCAGTGCTCGATGGGGTGAAATTCCGGTGAAGGGGTTCACAGGGGAAGCACAGGTTCCGGGAGGACACTGCGCGGTATGAACGACGCCCCGTCCCCATCGGAAGGCGCGCAGCCCACTCAGCCGTTGGCTAGTGAGCCGCCCGTCGTCCCACCGGCACCGCCGCCACCCGCCGAGCCCGTTCAGCCCGTTCAGCCGGTCGCCGCCGAGAAGGCGCCGAAGCGGACGGTGAACCTGCTCGTCGCCTCGCTCGCCGGGGTGGCGCTGCTGCTCGTCGGCGGCATCACCGGCTACGCCATCGGCCACACCACCGACCGCGACAACCGGCCCGGTGTCGCCCGGTTCGGCCCCGGCGGCGACCGCGGCCCCGGCCCCGGCTTCCACCGCGGCGGGCCCGGCCCGTGGCACGGCAACCAGCCCGGCCGCCAGAACCGGCCCAACCCGACCCAGGCACCCCCGGCCCCGTCCACCACCAGCGCGGCCCCGACCACCCAGCCCGCCCCCACGAGCTGACACCGGCGCGCTGGGCGAACCCGCCCAGCGCGCCGCGAGCCGTACCCCAGCGTGCGACGCACCAGCGCGCCCGCTGCCCGCACCAGGATCGTCGTCTCGCCGCGCGCACGTCCGCCGGCCCACCGAGGCGCTGGCCCATAGTCCATGCGCCACGCCCGACATGCCCCGACAGAGTGCCGCTCACCTGGCGCGTTCGGCCGCCCCCAGCCTGGCGGCCCCGCCCACAGCGGTAGCCGAGCGCGTCAAGCAACCTGGACTCGCCCAGGAACGGGTCTGCATCCCCACCCGCGAGCCCCAACGAGCCCGCGGACCAGGAGCCCTCACCCGAGCGTCCCCGTCGCGAGCAGCCCCCCATCCACCCGCACCGTCTCCCCGGTGATCCACGACGCCCGGTCCGACACCAGGAACGCCACCAGCTCCGCCACATCCGCAGGGGTCCCCAACCGCCCCATCGGGTACGCCGCCGAAGCCTCCGCCTCCCGCCCCACATACAACGACGCCGCGAACCGTGTCCGCACCACCGCGGGCGCCACCGCGTTCACCCGGATCCCCGGCGCCAGCTGCCACGCCAGCTCCTCCGTCAGCCGGATCAGCGCCGCCTTGCTGGCCCCGTAGGCGGCGATCACCCCCGACGACCGCAGCCCCGCCACCGACGCGATGTTCACCACCGAGCCCCCGTGCTCGCCCATCCACGCCCGGTAGGCCAGCTGCACATACCCCAACGCCGCCACCACGTTGGTGTCGAAGATCTTGCGTACGGCGTCCAGGTCCATCTCGACCAGCGGCCCCGCGACCGGGTTGATGCCGGTGTTGTTGACCAGGATGTCCAACCCGCCCAGCTCCGCCACCGTCCGCGAGACCACCTCCGCCCGCTCCGCGTCTCGCCCGGTGTTGCCCGTGACCGCCAGCACCCGTGCCCCCGGCACCGCTGCCCGCACGGACGCCGCCGCGGCGGCCAACGGCTCCGGCCTGCGTCCGGACACCGACACCGCCGCGCCCGCCCTGGCCAGCGCCGTGGCGATGGCCAGCCCGATACCCCGGCTGGCCCCCGTGACCAGCGCCGTTCGCCCCGTCAGGTCACCGCTCATCCGCGTGACCCTAGCCAACCGGCGAGACGTCGGGAAACGGCTCGCGGGGGCTCGGTAGACTGGTGTGGTGGTCCTCTTCGACGGAACCCGGTTCGACGGCGTGATCCGCACCGCCTGACGGGCGGCCGGGCTCGCGTGCCATGGCGCGCGGGCCGCCGACGCCTGCCCCGACCACGCCAACCACGGAGCTTCCCTTGATCACCGTCACTGACCTGGAACTGCGCGCGGGCTCGCGCATCCTGCTCTCCGGCGCCACCCTGCGCGTCCAGCCGGGCGACCGCATCGGCCTGGTCGGCCGCAACGGCGCGGGCAAGACCACCACGCTGCGCGTGCTCGCGGGCGAGGGCGAGCCGTACGGGGGCGAGCTGCGCCGCACCGGCGAGCTGGGCTACCTGCCGCAGGACCCGCGCGAGGGCGACCTGTCGGTCACCGCCAAGGACCGGGTGCTCTCCGCTCGCGGGCTCGACGAGCTGCTGCGCGACATGGAGAAGGCGCAGACCGCGATGGCCGAGCACGCCGACGAGTCGGTGCGCGACAAGGCGGTGCGCAAGTACGGCAGGCTGGAGGAGCGGTTCTCCTCGCTCGGCGGGTACGCCGCGGAGAGCGAGTCGGCGCGGATCTGCTCCAACCTGGGCCTGGCCGACCGGGTGCTGGCCCAGCCGCTGCGCA
Source organism: Actinokineospora enzanensis DSM 44649 (assembly GCF_000374445.1). Taxonomy (GTDB): domain Bacteria; phylum Actinomycetota; class Actinomycetes; order Mycobacteriales; family Pseudonocardiaceae; genus Actinokineospora; species Actinokineospora enzanensis. Next base: position 20,892 of record NZ_KB894404.1, read on the forward strand.
CCCTGTCCGGCGGCCAGCGTCGCCGGGTGGAGCTGGCGCGCATCCTGTTCGCCGCCTCCGACGCGGGCGCCGGCGGCGGGGCAGGCACGATCCTGCTGCTCGACGAGCCGACCAACCACCTGGACGCGGACTCCATCTCCTGGCTGCGCGGCTTCCTCAAGAGCCACAACGGCGGCCTGATCGTGATCAGCCACGATGTGGAGCTGCTCGCCGACGTGGTGAACAAGGTGTGGTTCCTGGACGCCACCCGCGGCGAGGTCGACGTCTACAACATGGGCTGGCAGCGCTACCTGGACGCGCGCGCCGCCGACGAGAAGCGGCGCAGGCGCGAGCGGGCCAACGCGGAGAAGAAGGCCTCGGTGCTGATGGCCCAGGCCGACAAGATGCGCGCCAAGGCCACCAAGGCGGTCGCCGCGCAGAACATGATCAAGCGGGCGGAGAAGCTGGTCTCCGGCCTGGACGAGGTGCGCCAGGCGGACAAGGTCGCCAAGATCCGCTTCCCGGAGCCCGCGCCGTGCGGCAAGACGCCGCTGATGGCCGAGGGGCTGAGCAAGTCCTACGGCTCGCTGGAGATCTTCACCGGGGTCGACCTGGCCATCGACAAGGGCTCCCGGGTGGTCATCCTGGGTCTCAACGGCGCGGGCAAGACCACCCTGCTGCGGCTGCTGGGCGGCATGGAGAAACCGGACTCCGGCGGCGTGGTCGCCGGGCACGGGCTGCGGCTGGGCTACTACGCGCAGGAGCACGAGACCCTCGACCACAACGCCAGCGTGTGGGCGAACATCCGGCACGCCGCCCCGGACACCCAGGAGCAGCAGCTGCGCTCGCTGCTGGGCACCTTCCTGTTCGCGGGCGAGCAGCTGGATCAGCCCGCGGGCACCCTCTCGGGCGGCGAGAAGACCCGGCTGGCGCTGGCGGGCCTGGTCTCCAGCGCGGCGAACGTGCTGCTGCTCGACGAGCCGACCAACAACCTCGACCCGGCCAGCCGCGAGCAGGTGCTGGACGCGCTGCGCCGCTACTCCGGGGCGGTCGTGCTGGTCACGCACGACCCCGGCGCGGTGGAGGCGTTGGAACCCGAGCGGGTGATCCTGCTCCCAGACGGGACCGAGGACCACTGGTCCGCGGAGTACCTGGAACTCGTTCAGCTCGCCTGAAATTGGCCGTTTTGCTGGGATCTTGTTTTGCCGGATCACGCTGGGTTCCCGGACCCGCATCGACGGTGAGCGCCCCCCGGGCGGGCTTTCGGGACATCTCGTCTGGCATTTCGGGCGGCGGTGTTCGATCATTGCGGCGGTAGGGGCCACCCGTGGCCCCGCCACTCGCGAAGGAAGGCGGACAACGTGGCTGACCTCAAGAAAGGCGCGCGGATCACCGGTGCCACGCGCGAAAAGCTCGCCACCGACTTGAAGAAGAAGTACGAGAAGGGGGCCAGCATCCGGGCGCTGGCCGATAGCACCGGCCGTTCCTACGGATTCATCCACAGAGTGCTGTCGGAGGCCGGGGTGACGCTGCGCGGGCGGGGTGGCGCCACCCGGACCAAGAAGAAGTGAAGTAGGGCGGCGGTACCGCGTCGGTCCGGTTCACCCCGGGCGGGAGCGGTCCACAGTGTCGTCGGCGCCGGGCACGGGGCCGACCGCTGTGGCAGCCGAGCTGGTGTCCACTGTGGTATCAGCACTGGAACCGACCACCGATGCGGGCTCCCCGGTCCCCACCCGGACCCGCGCGGCGGCGAAGGCGAGCGCGGCACCCAGCAGCGCCACCGGGTACACCAGGTAGCCCCAGCGGGTCGCCGGGAGCAGCACGATCGCCGCGCCCAGCCCCACCGCGACGCGCAGTACGGCGTCCGCCGCGGTCCGGGGTGGACGGACGGCAACCCAGCAGGCGACCACGCAGGCGGCGAGTCCCAACAGGACCAGCGCGGCGGTGTGGCCGACCGGCCCGAGACCGGCGAGCAGGTGGCCCGGCAGCGGGCTCGACGCGGGCGAGGACGCCCGGCCGAGCCCGACCGGGAACTTGACCACGTGCTCGACGAACGCGGTCGGGTCGACCAGCAGGACCGGCAGCACGATCGCCGCGCCCACCACGGCCAGCGAGCCGAGGAACACCGCCAGCGCGCGGGACCCTCGGCTCGCCAGCACGCCGATCGCCAGCACGGCGGCGGCAGGCACCGCGGTCAGCTTCATGGTGACCAGGACCGCGGCCAGTGCCCCGGCCCCGGCCGTCCACCATGGACTCACCGGTACCCGCGGTGCCTGGTTCGGCGTGCCCGCGGGCACGCCCCGGTAGGCCAGCGCGCAGGCGAGCACGATCAGTGCCAGCACCGCGACGTCGTCGCCTGCGACGGCCAGGGTGAGCGCGGTCAGCGGGCTGGCGATCAGCAGCTGACCGGCGCGCGCTGGCACCGCGGGCCTGCCCGCGACCAGCCAGGCCGCGACCAGCGCGGCCGCGGTCACCACCAGGAAGGCGACCCGCGCGTCGGTCAGCGGGTGGTCGCCGAACAGCGCGCGCGGGAACCCGAACAGCGTCATCGACGGGCCGTACGGGGTGTAGTCGTCGGCGTGCGGGGTCGGCCCGAGGGTGGCCAGGTCGAGGTACGGGGTGCCGCGCGCGAGCAGTGAGCGCGCGGACCGCTCGATCACCCAGACTTCCGGCTGCGACGGGAACGACCACGGCCACGGCCCCCAGGTGAACCCGGGATCCCGCCGGAACGACAGGTACAGCAACGGCGCCACGGTGGCGACCGCCGCGCTGATCCACACCGGCAGCCAGCGCGACCCGATGCCGAGCAGGGTGAGCGCCAGTGCCACCAGGTAGGCCGGGGTGGCGAAGTTCGCCCACACCCGGTAGCCGTAGAACTCCGAGGCGAACGCGGTGACCAGGGCGAATGCCGTCGCGCCGGTGTAAACGGTCAGGTCGAGCGCGCGTGCGCGGCGTGCCGGGGCCCGCTCCATACCCTGGTGTCCTCCCCGTGCGCGCACGGGCGATTCCCCCGTGCGTCCCCCGGTGGCAAGGCTACCGAGGGTCGCCGCGCGGGTCGGTCCGGGGCATGCCGGACCCGCTCGCGGCGTTGATGGTTGCGCGCCGGGATCATCGAGGCGTGGGTCGGCTGGAAGGGGATCGGGCATGGACAGTCCGCGCAGGGTGATGATGGGCGCTATCCGGGCGGCGGACGCCCCGCGTGGCGTGCGCAAGGGCACGGTCCGGCGGGTGTTCCGGTTCAGTGCCCGGCATCGGCCGCGGCTCCTGCTGTTCCTGCTGTTCACGGTGATCTCGTCGGTGCTGGGCGTGACCTCCCCGCTGCTCTCCGGCCGGGTGGTAGACGCGTTCGTCAATCACGAGAGCGTCGCCACCGTGGTCTGGCTGGCCGTCGCGATCGCCGCGCTCGCGATCCTGACCGCGGGCCTGGGCCTGGCCGAGCGCAGCCAGTCGGCGAGCATCGGCGAGGGTCTGATCTACGATCTGCGCCGCGCCGTCTTCGAACACGTCCAGCGGATGCCGGTGGCGTTCTTCACCCGCACCCGCACGGGCGCGCTGGTCAGCAGACTGAACAACGACGTGGTCGGAGCCCAACGGACGTTTACGTCGACGCTCTCCGGCCTGGTCGGCAACGTGATCCAGCTGGTCCTGTCGCTTGGCGTGATGATGACGCTGTCGTGGCAGGTCACCGCGCTCGCCCTGGTCCTGCTGCCGGTCTTCGTCCTGCCGTCCCGGCGCCAGGGCAGGCGCATGGCCGACCTGCAACGCGAGGCGGCGGGCCTGTCTGCCTCGATGACCACCCAGATGACCGAGCGGTTCTCGGCGCCCGGCGCCACCCTGGTGAAGCTCTTCGGCCACCCCGAGGCGGAGGCCGAGGAGTTCGGCGGCAGGGCCGACCGGGTCCGCGCGATCGGCATCCGCACCGCGATGGCCGCCCGCTGGTTCATGACCGGCCTGCAATTGGTCGCGGCCCTGGCCCAGGCGCTGGTCTACGGGCTCGGCGGCTACTTGGTCCTCACCGGCGAACTGGCGCCCGGCACCGTGGTCGCGCTCGCCCTCCTGCTGACCCGCCTCTACTCCCCGCTGACCGCACTGGCGAACGTCCGCGTGGACGTGATGACGGCCCTGGTGTCCTTCGAACGCGTCTTCGAGGTCCTCGACCTGGCCCCCGCGATCGCCGAGAAACCCGACGCCCGGCCGTTGCCCGACGGCCCGGTGTCGGTGGAGTTCTCCGGTGTCCACTTCGGATACCCGGCGGCGGACAAGGTGTCCCTGGCGTCGTTGGAGGAGGTGGCCGTGCTGGATCGCCGGGGCGGGCACGAGATCCTGCACGGGGTGTCGTTCACCGCCGAGCCGGGGAAGATGGTCGCACTGGTGGGGCCTTCGGGGGCGGGCAAGTCGACCATCGCGAGCCTGGTGCCCCGGCTGTACGACGTCGATTCCGGGGCCGTGCGGTTATCCGGGGTCGACGTCCGGGATCTCTCGTTCGCGGCGATCCGGGGCGCGGTGGGGGTGGTCACCCAGGACGGGCACCTGTTCCACGACACGATCCGGGCGAACCTGGCCTACGCGCGACCCGATGCCACGGACGAGGAGCTGGTGGCGGCCATGCGCGGGGCTCGACTGTCCACTGTGCTCGATTCACTGCCGGAAGGGTTGGACACGGTGGTGGGGGAGCGGGGATATCGGTTGTCCGGTGGGGAGCGGCAGCGGTTGACGATCGCGCGGATCCTGTTGGCGCAGCCTCGGGTGGTGATTCTGGACGAGGCCACCGCGCATCTGGATTCCGAGTCGGAGGTGGCGGTGCAGGAGGCGTTGGCGGATGCCTTGGTGGGGCGGACCGCGTTGGTGATCGCGCACCGGTTGTCCACGATCCGGGCGGCGGATCTGATTCTGGTGGTGGAGGAGGGAAGTGTGGTGGAGCGCGGGACTCATGACGAGCTGCTTGCCCTCGGTGGCCGTTACGCGGACCTCTACAACACCCAGTTCACCCCGGCCGCATGACAGGGCCGCCGGTCAGATCCAGCCCTCCTCCCAGGCTTTCCGGGCGGCGTCATGCCGTGATGTCACACCGAGTTTCGTCATCGCCGAGGAGAGATAGTTCCGAACGGTCCCATGCGCCAGGTGCACCTCCTGCGCGACGTCCTGAACCGACCCCCCACCCCGGGTCAACCGGAGCACCTCCAGCTCCCGCCCGGTCAACGGACAGCTGTCCGCCGTCAACGCACTGGCGGCGATCTCCGAGTCCACATACCTGCCCCCACCATGCACATCCCGCAGAATCGAGGCCAACCGAGCGGCCGGGGTCGTCTTGGGCACGAACCCCCGGACCCCGGCCGCCAACGCCCGCCGCAGCACCCCGGGCCGAGCATGCCGGGTCACGATCACCACAGCCGTCCCGGCACCGATGGCCCGCGCGGCGGCAACCCCGTCCCGCCGCGGCATCTCCAGGTCCAGCACCGCGATATCCGGTGCGAACTCGGCCACCGCGGCCACGGCGGCGTCCCCATCGCTGACCTGCGCCACCACGGTGATATCCGACTCCAGCTCCAGCAGCGCGGCCAACGCACCCCGGATCAGGTCCTCGTCGTCCGCGAGCACGACCCGGATCACGGCGTCACCGCCTCACCGGTCAACCGGAACGCGTCATCCGAGCACTCCGCACGAACGACACCGCCCACGGTCGCGAACCGTTCCCGCAAGCCCAGGATGCCGCTCCCTGGAACCACCGCCGAAGCGCGCACGCCGTCATTCCGGACGTCGACCCGCACCCGGCCGTCGGCGATGGCGACCGTGACCGCGCATTCCGTCGCGGTGCTGTGCCGCAGCACGTTCGTGGTCCCTTCCCGCACCAACGCCCCGAACAACGGTTGCAACGGCGGCGGTACCTCGGCCGCGTCCCCGCGCACTGTCGCGCTGATTCCGGCCGCGCGCAGGATATCCACCGCGTTTCCGATCTCGGTGGACAGACTCGATCGTCGATACCCGTGCACCACCGCACGGGTCTCGCGCAACGCGGTCCGGGCAAGTTCGGTCAGCTCCGATGCCTGCACGCGAGCGGCGGCGTCGTCGTGGCCGATGAGGCGTTCGGCGAGTTCGCCCTTCAACGCGATCGCCTGCAGGTGGTGGCCCTGGATGTCGTGCAGCTCGGTGGCGAACCGGAGACGTTCCTCGGCCACCGCGAGCTCGGCCGCCATGTGCCGGGCCTCGTCGAGCTGGCGGACGACGGACCAGAGCCAGATCTGCAGGGCGTTGGTGGCCGTGATCAGGGGGACGGTGATCGTGATGACCACCAGCCATCCGGTGTTCGCCGCGTGGCCCGCCGCCGTCGTGACCGCGAGGCCTGCCAGGGCGAGGGCGATCCCGGCGGCCAAGGACACCGGCCAGCGTCGGATCGGTCGGTCCGCGGCGATGAGGGCGCCGAGGATCAAGGCCGGGATGAAGGTGAAGATGACCGCCTCGGGCAGGACCGCCGCCACCCACAGCCAGGCGCCGACGGCGAGCGCCACGGTCACCGGGATCTCGCCGGGGCGTGCGGTCGCCTTGCCGAGGCCGGGCATGCCGAACGCGCTGAACCGGACGTACTGGGGCGCCAGCAGGCAGGCCACGACGCCCAGGACGATCGCCTGTGGGGCGCCCATCAGGCGGGTGGACAGGCTGAACACCAGGGTCAGGGTGAAGATCGCCGCCGTGAAGCCCAGGGTCAGCCAGGTGTAGCGGCGCACCCGGTCGAGCGGTGACGGTCGTCGGTCCACACCGTGAATCTAACGAGCGGGAACGCCGGGTGACCCGTCGCGGGACGGGGAGCTGACATTTGTCACGGCGGACCCGGGTGGATGGCCCGGGAACTGCTGATCGCCGATCCTGGTCCGCGCCCGCCCGGCCCGACAGGCTGGACCGCATGAGAGAGGCAGTGATCGGGGTGCACGACCTGCGCTGCGCGTATGGCGCGTTCGAGGCCGTGCGGGGGATCGATTTCGAGGTCGGCTCGGGGGAGCTGTTCGCCTTGCTGGGCACCAACGGCGCGGGGAAGACCACCACGCTGGAGGTACTGGAGGGGCTGCGTTCGCCCACCGACGGGCAGGTGCGGGTGTTCGGGCTGCGGCCGGACGCGGACCGCGCGCGGGTGCGGCCCCGCACCGGGGTGTTGTTGCAGGACAGCGGGTCGGGCGGGGAGCTGACCGTGGTGGAGACGTTGCGGCTGTGGCGTTCGCTGGTGTCCCGGCCGTCCGATGTGGACGAGGCGCTGGCCTCGGTCGGGCTGACCGGGCGCGCGGACGTTCGGGTCGGCAGGCTCTCCGGGGGCGAGCGCAGGCGGCTCGACCTGGCCGTGGCGACGCTGGGCGACCCGGAGCTGCTGTTCCTGGACGAGCCCACCACCGGCCTGGACCCGGAGTCCCGGCGACAGACCTGGGCGCTGCTGCGCGGCCTCGTCGCGCGCGGCACGACCGTCCTGCTGACCACCCACTACCTGGAGGAGGCCGAGCACCTCGCGCACCGGCTGGCGATCATGCACGAGGGCCGGATCGCGGTCTCCGGCTCGCTGGTCGACGTGCTGGAGCGGGAGGCGTCCCGGATCACCTTCGACCGCCCGACCGGTCTCACCCCGGGCGACCTGCCCGCGCTGGTCGGTTCGGTGGACGGCGAGGCGCTCGCCGCCGGACGCGTCGAAGTGCGCACCCGCGCGTTGCAGGACGACCTCACGGTCCTGCTGTCCTGGGCCGCCGCGCGCGACCTGCAACTGTCCCGGCTCAAGGCGAACCACGCGTCCCTGGCCGAGGTGTTCCACGGTGTCCGCGAGAAGGCGGTGGCGGCATGAACGGCGTGATAGCGCTGTCCCGCTCGGAGATCCTGCAGCTGCTGCGCAACAAGACCACGGCGGGCATGGCGTTGCTGCTGCCGCTGGTGATGGGCGCGTTCCTGCTGTTCGGCACCGGCGTTCCCGACTGGGACCTCACGCTGACCCTGCAGCTGGTCGCCGCCCAGGCGCTGACCGTCTACATCAGCGCCACCACCGCGTTCGCCGGGCGCCGACAGGATCTCTCGCTCAAGCGGTTGCGCACCGGCGAGCTGTCCGACGTGCAGATCCTCGGCGGCGTGCTGGCGCCCTTCGTCGCGCTCGGCCTGGTGCAGTGCCTGCTGCTGACCGCCGCGTCGTTGATCGCGGGCGCCCCGGCCCCGGACCCGCTGCCCTACGCGGCCGCGGTGCTGGGCGGCGTCACGGTCAACGCGGCCGCGGCCCTGCTGACCTCGTCGTTCACCGCCACCCCGGAGGCCGCGCAGATCACCACCGCGCCGTTCTTCTTCGCCGGGCTGGGCGGCGCGATCTGGCTGCTGGCCACCGACCCGGGCCAGGTCACCCGCTGGATCCTGCTGCTTCCCGGCGGCGCCGTCGCCGACCTGGTGCGCGGGCCCGCGCTGGGGCTCTGGCAGCCGGTCGCGGTGCTGGTCGTGTGGACCGTGGTCGGCTGGTCGCTGGGCACGCGCCACGTGCGGTGGGACCGCCGGGGCTGACCGAGGGGAAACCCTGGCGGGCCGGGACGAACCGGCCCGCCAGGGGCGGATCAGCCCAGCTGGGGGACGCGGTCGCCGTAGCGCTCCAGCAGTCCCGCGTTCGCCGCGTCGCCACCCTCCACGTTGGAGCTGCGCCACAGCGGCAGCTCCACGCCGGCCGCCGAGGCCTTGTCGAACACCCGCGCCAGCACCTGGTTCCACAGGTAGGCGTTGCTCAGCGTGGACAGCGACGCGGTCACCGGCGAGTCCACCGGGTAGCTGACGTCCCCCGGCCCGGTCAGCGTGTCCAGGATGATCGTGGCGTTCACCGACAGCTTCGTGCCCGCCCGCGGCAGCGTGTCCGCGGACGCGGCGGGCGAGGTCACCGCCACCACCGGGCAGCCCGCCGCCAGCGCGGTCACCGCCAGCTCCACCGGGTAGTGGTTGATGCCCGAGTTGGAGAAGATGAACAGCACCTCGTGCCCGGACAGCGGCACCATGCCGAACACCGACCGGGCCAGGCCGGGCCGCCGCTCGGCCGCGGTGGCCCGCCGGGCGCCGCCGAACACCTGCAGCTCCTCGGTGAACAGCGGCCGCACGCAGGCCAGCCCGCCCGCGCGGAAGAACGTCTCGGCGACGGCGGCCAGCGAGTGGCCCGCGCCCGCGGTCAGCACCAGGCCGTCCGCCCGGATGGCCGCGAGCACCAGGTCGGACACGTCCTCCAGGGTGTCCGCGTTGTGCTCGCCCACCTTGGCGAGATGGGCCAGGACCTGCTCGCCGTAGACGTCAGCCTGCATGTGTGTCTCCTTGGGTTCCGCGTGGGCACTGTTCGGTGAGTTGTTCGGGCCGGTCCACGTCGGCCCCGTCGGCGATGTCCGCGCACGGGACGCCGGTGACCGGGTGTCGGGCCAGGTAGTCCCGCGCACCCGCGTCGCCGACGGCCAGCTCGGCGACCCCCGCCCAGTGCGCGCGTCCGATCAGCACCGGGTGCCCGGGTTCGCCCCGGTAGGTGGCGCGGGCCAGCGCGTCCGGCGCGGCCAGGGCGGCCAGCCTGCGCACCGCGGCGACCCCGATCCCGGGGGTGTCGACGGGCAGCACGACCGCGGCCACCGCGTCGGTCCCGGTGAGCGCGGCCAGACCCACGCGCAGCGACGATCCCAGGCCGGTCGGCCAGTCCGGGTTGAGCACGGTGGTGGCGTCCAGCGGCGGCACCCGCTCGGCGCCCGCGCCCAGCACGACCACCCGCGGCGCGCACCCGGCGAGCGCCCTCAGCGCGTGCTCGACGAGCAGCCCGCCCCGGTGCGGCGCCAGCGCCTTGGGCATGCCGAAGCGCCTGCCCCCGCCCGCGGCGAGCAGCAGACCCGCCACCCCGGCGACCGCCATGGGCAGAGCGTAGAGGGCACTACCGCAGATGATCGAGTAGCAGGCCCGTCATCAGGTCGGGAGCCTCCTCCGGTACCCAGTGCGAGACGTCCTCGACCAGCTCGAACCGGTATGGACCATTCACCCATTTGGCGCAGCCGAACGCGGCCGTGGAACCGACCGTCACGTCCTCGGTGCCCCACACGTACATCGTCGGCACGGACACCAGGTCCGGCGCCACGTTCCACCGCTCGGCGCGGAACCAGTTCAACGCGGCGGTCAGCGCGCCCGGCTCGGACAGCCGCGTCACGTAGTCCTCGATCGCCGACCCCGGGATCCGCCACTCGAACAGCTGGCGCAGCGCGGCCGAGTTGTCCGCCGAGAGCCGCCGCTCGGCCGAGCGGTCCTTGAGTAGCGGCACGTGCTGCGAGCGCAGGGCCTGGTCCTCGTCCTCGCGCTGCGCGGCCGCCAGCGCCGCCGGGTGCGGCGCGGACACGGCGGTGAACGTGCGCAGCCGATCCGGCCGCTCGGCCGCCACGTGCCAGCCGACCACCGCGCCCAGGTCGTGCCCGACCAGGTCGAACTCCACCCAGCCCAGCGCGTCGGCCACCGCCAGCACGTCCCCGACCAGCTCGTCCACCTGGTAGTCGGCCACCTCGGCCGGGCGCACACCGGGGGAGTAGCCGCGCTGGTCGAACGCGACCGCGCGCAGCCCGGCATGCCCGAGTACGCCCACCTGGTGCTCCCAGGCCACCGCGGCCTGCGGGAAGCCGTGCAGCAGCAGCACCGGCCGGGCCCCGGGCGGGCCCGCGACCAGCGCGTCGAACGCGCCCGCTGCGGTCTCGATCTGGCGATGCTCGGTCACGCCGGGCAGGCTACCGAGCGCTACCGACAGCCCCGGCGGCCGTCCGCTCACCAAGCCGAAACCGGGCCGTGCGCGAAGATTGTGCTGTGACCGACCCGATCCCGCCCCGCCCCCACCTCGCCGCGTACGGTGCCACCGCGCCCGCGGCCGTGCGCGCGGCGGTCCTCGTGCTGCACGGCGGACGGGAGCACAGCCACGCCCCGGTGACCCGTCACCAGCTCGCCTACCTGCGGATGGTGCCCTTCGCCCGGGACATCGCGGCCAACGGCGCGCGGCACGGCGTGACGGTCCGGCTGCTGCGCAACCGGGTCCGCGGCTGGAACGAACCCGACCTGGACCCCGTGCGGGACGCCCGCTGGGCGCTCGGCGAGATCCGCCGCGAGTACGGCGACGTGCCGGTGGTGCTGGTCGGGCACTCCATGGGCGGCCGGGTCGCGCTGCGCGTGGCCGACGACCCGGCGGTGGTCGCGGTGTGCGCGCTGGCGCCGTGGACCGAGCCGGACGAGCCGGTCGAGCAGCTCGCGGGCCGCGCGGTGCTGATCGCGCACGGCCTGCTCGACCGCACCACCGACCCGCGGGCGTCCTATCAGTACGCCCGCCGCGCCAAGGACGTCACCGACCGGGTGGCGCGCTTCGACGTGCACGGCGAGCGGCACGCCATGCTCCGCCGCGCCGTCCGGTGGACCCGGATGGTGACCGCTTTCGCGCTGGGTGCGCTGGCGACCCAACCGGACGACCCCCGGATTACGAATGCCATGCGGCAGCCCTCACCGGGAGGGTTGCGCATACCGCTCTAGAGGAGGCCCCGTGACGGGTGGCGATCGGCGGCAGGTGGCGGTCATCGGGAGCGGGGTTTCCGGACTCACCGCCGCCCACCTGCTGCAACGGCGGCACGACGTGACCCTGTTCGAGTCGGACGACCGGCTCGGCGGGCACGCGCACACGCACGACCTGCCCACCCCGGACGGTCGGGTGACCCAGGTCGACAGCGGGTTCATCGTGCACAACGACCGCACCTACCCCACCCTGCTGCGGCTGTTCGGCGAGCTGGGCGTGACCACCCGCGACACCGAGATGTCGATGAGCGTGCGCTGCGACGGCTGCGGCCTGGAGTACGCGGGCGCGCGCGGCCTGCTCGGCGTGTTCGCCCAGCCCGCGAGCCTGCGGCGGCCCCGGTACCTGCGCATGCTGGTCGAGATCCAGCGGTTCTTCCTGCACGCCCGCCGGGTGCTGCGCGCGCCGGAGTCGGCGGACTTCCCGTTGAGCGCGTTCGTGACCGTGGGTGGCTACTCCCGGTACTTCGTCGACCACTACCTGATCCCGGTCGTGTCCGCGGTGTGGTCGGCGGGCGCGGAGCTGAGCATGCGCTACCCGGCGCGGTACCTGTTCCGGTTCCTCGACCACCACGGGATGCTGGCCGTGTCCGGTTCGCCGCAGTGGCGGACGGTGGTGGGCGGCTCGCGGACCTATGTCGACCTGGTGGCCAAGCAGCTGACCTCGGTGTCGGTGTCCACGCCGGTCCGCGAGGTGCGGCGCGGCGCCGACCGGGTCGAGGTGCGCGACGACGCCGACCGCGTGCGCGAGTTCCGGCACGTGGTGGTCGCCACGCACCCCGACCAGGCGCTGCGGCTGCTGGCCGAGCCGACCGCCGCCGAACGGGACGTGCTGGGCGCGATCGACTACTCCACCAACGAGACCCTGCTGCACACCGACACCTCGGTCCTGCCCCGCGCCGAGCGCGCCCGCGCCTCGTGGAACTACCTCAAACCCGCGTGCGACTCCGGCGATGGGCCGGTGCGCGTGAGCTACCACATGAACCGGCTGATGGGCCTCGCCGAGCCCGAGGACTATGTCGTCACGCTCAACTCGCACGAGCGCGTCGCCCCGGACCGCGTACTGCGCCGGATGGTCTACCAGCACCCGATCTATACCCCGGAAAGCCTTGCCGCCCAACGCAGGCTGCCCGAGCTGAACGACGGAACACTGGCCTACGCGGGTGCCTACCACGGTTGGGGCTTCCACGAGGACGGGTGTCTGTCGGGTGTGCGGGCGGCCGAGTCGCTCGGGTGTGGTCGGCGGTGACGTCCGCCGCGCTGTACCACGCGCGGGTCCGCCACATCCGGCACGAGCGGATAAAGACCCGGTTCGAGCACTCGGTGTACATGTGGCTGGTCGACCTGGACGACCTGCCTCGGTTGCCGCGCTGGCTGCGCCCGTTCGCCCGGTTCGCCGCACGCGACCATCTCGGCGACCCCGCGCTGTCCATCAAGGACAACCTGACGCGGTGGCTGGCAGGCCAAGGCATCGAGGTTCGTGGGCAGGTGCTGATGCTCACCAACGCGCGCGTGCTCGGATACGTGTTCAACCCGCTGACCGTCTTCTGGGTACACGACGCCACCGGCGCGCTCGACTGCGTGGTCGCCGAGGTGCACAACACTTACGGTGAACGGCATTGCTATCTGCTTCGGACGGACGAGGCCGGGCGAGACAGTGTCGACAAGGAGTTCTACGTCTCGCCGTTCCTGGCGATGGGCGGCCACTACCTCATGCGCCTGCCCCGGCCCAACGAGCGGCTGGCGCTGACGATCACCCTGCGGCAGAACGGGACGACACCGTTCACCGCGTCCATGGTCGGCACCCGGGCCCCCGCGACCACGGCGGCGGTCGCGCGCGCCGTGATGCGCAAGCCCCTGATGCCCCACCGGGTCACCGCGTCGATCCGCGCACACGGCATCGCGCTGTGGCTGCGGCGGATCCCGGTCGTCCCGCGCCCCAGACACGTTCCCCGAGAAGGAGTCCGATGACCGACACCCGTGTCCGGCCGACACTGTCCGTCCCACAGTGGGGGGATCTGTTCACCACGCCGCACAGCCCCGCGCGCGCCCGGATCGCGCAGGCCCTGTTCCACAACGCCGTGCGGACACTGCCCGTCCGTGTCGTCTACCCCGGCGGCCGCCGCGTCGGCGCGGGCGGCCCGGACACCCCGGTCATGCGGCTGCACCGCCCGGACTCCTTCTTCCACCGGCTCGGCGCCGACGCCAAGATCGGCTTCGGCGAGTCCTACATGGTCGGCGACTGGACCACCACCGCGCTGCCCGACCTGCTCACCGAGTTTTCCGCGCGGATGGCGACCCTGGTCCCGCCCGCCCTGCAACGCTTCCGCAGGCTCGCCGAGCGGCGCCAGCCGACCACCGAGGAGAACACGGTCACCGGCTCGCGCAGCAACATCCGCAGGCATTACGACCTGTCCAACGACCTGTTCTCGGTCTTCCTGGACGAGACGATGACCTACTCGTCGGCCCTGTTCGAGCCCGGCTCGACCGACCTGCGCGCGGGCCAGCTGCGCAAGCTCGACGGCGTCCTCGACTACGCGGCCGTCGGCCCGGGGACACGGGTGCTGGAGATCGGCACCGGCTGGGGCTCGCTGGCCGTGCGCGCGGCCGAGCGCGGCGCCAGGGTGACCACGCTGACGATCTCCGCCGAGCAGAAGGCGCTGGCCGAGGAGCGGATCGCGGCCGCGGGCCTGTCCGACCGCGTGCAGGTGCTGCTGCGCGACTACCGCGAGGCCCGGGGCTGCTACGACGCGGTGGTCAGCGTGGAGATGATCGAGGCGGTGGGGGAGCGGTACTGGTCCACCTACTTCGCCGCGGTGGACCGGCTGCTCAAACCCGGGGGCCGGTTCGGCCTGCAGGCCATCACCATCGCCGACGACCGGCTGCAGGCCACCAAGGGCAGCTACACCTGGATCCACAAGTACGTCTTCCCCGGTGGCATCATCCCGTCCCCCGAGGCGATCGACCGCGCGCTCGCCGGGCACACCGACCTGCGCGTGCAGCGCTACCGCGACTTCGGCCAGGACTACGCGACGACCCTGCGGCTGTGGCGCGAACGGTTCCTGGCGGGGTGGCCCCGGGTCGCGGCGCTCGGGTTCGACGAGACGTTCCGGCGCATGTGGGAGTTCTACCTGGCCTACTGCGAGGCCGGGTTCCGGTCCGGTTACCTGGGCGTCCGCCAGTTCGCCATCGGCCGCTGACCCCTGTCGGGCAACCGACGACGTCGTGCCGCGTCTAGGGGATGGGACAATCCCGTCGAACGGTACCCACGCGAGGGGACAGGCCACGGTGACGTGCCAGGTTGGGGGACTCGGATGAGCTACGGGCAGGGCAACGGCCCCGGGCGGCCGCGCTACAACCCGACGCGCAAGATGCCGCAACCGTACGACGAGCAGCGCGGACACCGCCCGCCGCCGTACGTGCCGGAGCGCGTGCCACCGTACGAGCCGCCGTCCCGCCACCAGGGCCCGTCACGGCACGAGGGCCCGTCGCGTCCGCCGTCACGCCCGGGCGGACCGCCGTCCGATCGCGGCGCGGGCCACCCGCCGCCACCGCCGCGTCGCAAGCGGCGCAAGGGCCGGATCGCGCTGATCGTCTTCGCGGTGATCATCGCGTTGATCGGCGGCACCTGGGTGTACCTGGAGACCTCGCTCAACCACGTCGCCGCGCTCACCGACTACCCTGGCAGGCCCGCCCAGGGCGCGGGCACCAACTGGCTCATCGTCGGCTCCGACAGCCGGGAGGACCTGTCCGCCGCGGACGAGGACCGGCTGGCCACCGGCGACGCCAAGGGCAAGCGCACCGACACGATCATGCTGATGCACCTGCCGGACAACGACACCAAACCGACGCTGGTGTCGCTGCTGCGGGACTCCTACCGGGACATCCCCGGCAAGGGCAAGAACAAGCTCAACGCCGCCTACGCCTTCGGCGGCGCCCCCCTGCTGGCCAGGACCGTCGAGCAGAGCACCGGCCTGCGCCTCGACCACTACATCGAGATCGGTTTCGGCGGCTTCGCGGACGTGGTGGACGCGGTCGGCGGCGTGGAGATGTGCCTGCCCGCCCCGATCGACGACCCGCTCGCGGGCATCAACCTCCCCGCGGGCTGCCAGGAGCTGGACGGCGCCAACGCCCTGGGCTACGTGCGCACCCGCAAGGGCCCGCGCGCCGACCTCGACCGGGTGATCCGGCAGCGCCAGTTCATCGCCGCGCTGACCGACAAGGCCACCAGCTTCGGCACCCTGGTCAACCCGTTCCGCCTGTTCCCACTGCTCGGCAGCGCCCCGGACGCGGTCACCCTGGACGACGGCGACCACCTGCACAACCTGCCGGGTCTCGCCTTCGCCATGGGCGCGGGCGACGGCCTGGTCACCACCACGGTCCCGATCGGTGCCACCCCGACCGTCAAGGGCGTCGGCTCGGTGGTCCTCTGGGACGACAAGAAGGCACCCCGCCTGTTCGACGCCCTGCGCACGGACACGGCGGTCCCGGCCGACGTCATCGTGGCCCCGCCGAAGTAGCGGCCGGTTGCGCCGTTCGGCCGCCACCGGGTGTGGACGGTCGGACCTGTTCTGGTGACGGGACCGTGCCCTACCCTCGCCGTCGGCGGTCGAGACCCGGCCGCCGCACAAGGAGGAACCCTGTGACGTCCCTGCTCATGCGAGGGGTGGTGGCGGCGGCACTGGCGGTGTCCGCGGCCGTGCTCGTGCCCGGCGCGGCGTCGGCCGACGCCCACCCGCGGCCGCCGAAGGTCACCAAGGGCCCGTGCCAGTACACGGCGACCCCGGACGACCCCGCCGCCCGTCCCGTCCCGCTGCCGCCCGACCCGCGGCACACGCCGGACCGGGGCCGGGTGCGGGTGGACCTGCCCACCTCGCAGGGACAGATCGGGCTGACCCTGGACCGGGCGAAGGCGCCGTGCACCGTGCAGAGCTTCCTGCACCTCACCGAGCACCACTTCTACGACTTCACCACGTGTCACCGGCTCACCGCCTACCCGACGCTGAAGGTGTTGCAGTGCGGGGACCCGAGCGGGACGGGGGAGAAGGGGCCGGGCTACAAGTACAAGGACGAGCTGCCCACCGATCTCCCCGACTACCCGGGGGACACCACCGGGACCCGGAAGCTGTACGCGCGCGGGCTGCTCGCCATGGCGAACGCCGGGCCGGACACCAACGGCAGCCAGTTCTTCCTGGTCTACGGCGACTCCCGGCTGCTGCCCAACTACACCGTCTTCGGTTCCGTCGACCAGCGCGGGTTGTCCACGTTGGACAAGGTCGCCGCGGGCGGGATCGTGCCGACCGCGGATGACCCGGCCCCGGTCGACGGCGCGCCGGTGAAGACCACCAAGATCCTCCGGCCACGGGTGGCCTGCTGAGAGTCCCGGCCCGTGCGTCGTCGGCGCACGGGCCGCTCTCGGTTCACCCGATCACGCCGTTCTCGACTGCCGGTTCCGCAGTACTTCCAACGCCCGGTCCGCGTGCACGGCCATCCGCAGCTCGCTCTTGATCGCGGCCAACACGGTCCCGTCCGTCTCGATCACGAACGTCTTCCGCTTGGTCAACAACGGCCCGAACCGACGCCGCACCCCGAACCGGGTGGCCACGGCCCCGTCCACGTCCGACAGCAGCGGGAAGTCGAACGAGTTCACCGCCGAGAACTCGGCCTGCCTGCCCACCGCGTCCGGACTGATCCCGACCCGGTGCGCCCCCACCTCGGCGAACTCCGCCGCCAGGTCGCGGAAGTGACAGCTCTCCGCCGTGCAGCCACCGGTCATCGCCGCCGGGTAGAAGAACAGGACCACCGGCCCGGTCTTCAGGAAGTCGCGCAGCGCGCGGTCGGTGCCGGTCTCGTCGGGGAGGGTGAAGTCGGCGACCCGCTCTCCCACGTTCATGTGCCTGCTCCAGGTTTTCGGGGCGGCAGCGGGAAGAACCCGCTGGTCCGCGCGACGTAGTCGGCGTAGCCGGGGCGGCTGCCCGACAGGTGCTTCTCGGTCAACGGCTTCCCGGTCCCCTTGGCGAGCAGGTACGTCATGAGCACCGGGGCGAGCACGGTGGCGGCGCCCGCCCAGGACGTGCAGGCGGTCAGGTAGAGACCCCACCACACGCAGGCGTCGCCGAAGTAGTTGGGGTGGCGGGTGTAGTGCCACAGCCCGGTGTCCAGCACCCTTCCCCGGTTGGCCGGGTCGGCGGTGAACCGGGCCAGCTGCCAGTCTCCCACGGTCTCGAACACCAGGCCCACCAGCCACACCGCGACGCCGACCCAGGTGAGCGGGCCCAGGTCGCCCTTGACGGCCACCTGCACGGGCAGCGACACGAACCACATGATCGCGCCCTGGGGGAGGAAGACGCGGCGCAGCATGTGCCGGCGTGGGTCGCCCGGGGCGTTCGCGAGGATCGCGACGTAGCGACGGTCCTCGGGCCTGTGCCGGTTGCGGCGGTGCAGGTGGACCGCCAGCCGGACACCCCAGACGACGGTCATCGCCGCGACGGGCAGCCGGGCCTCCCCTGTGGACACCGCTGCCGAGACCACCGCGATCGCCGCGAAACCGAGACCCCAGACGGTATCGATCGTGTCGTACTTCCCCCGGCGCACACTCACCGCGAAGGTCGCCGCGAGCACGACGACCACGGTGGCCAGGGACAGCAGGAACGTCACACCGGCTCCCGCGCGAGCAGCTCCGCCCGGGTCCTGGGCAGGCCGGACAGCCCCTCCGCCGTCGGCCGCACAGCCAACACCTGGTGCACCCCGATCCGGTTCTCCGCGAACGCCAACGCGCTCCCCGCGAGGTAGAGCCGCCACACCCGGGCGGTCTGTTCACCCGCCAGGGCGACCAGCTCGCCCCAGTTCCGCTCGACGGTCTCACCCCAGGCCCGACACGTCCACACGTAGTGCTCGCGCAGCGCCTCCACGTCCCGGACCTCCAGGCCCGCGCTCTCCAGCATGTCCACCGTCTGCCCCACCGGCCGCATGTTCATGTCCGGCGCGATGTAGGTCTCGATGAACGCCCCACCACCCTGCGCGACCGCACCGCGCGACATCTGCTGCAACAGCAGCCGGCCCTGCGGCTTGAGCATCCGGAACAGGGTGGCCGCGTAGGCGGGGTAGTTCTCGGCGCCGACGTGCTCACCCATCTCCAACGTGCCGATCACGTCGAACGGCTCATCGGCGAGATCGCGGTAGTCCTGCAACCGCACCTCCACCCGGTCGCCCAGGCCCTCCCGTTCTATCCGGGCCTGCACGAACTCCTGCTGCTGCTGCGACAGCGTGATCCCGGTGACGTGCACGTCGTGGTGCCGTGCGGCGTGCAGTGCGAGCGAGCCCCAACCACAGCCGACATCCAGCATGCGCATGCCCGGCCGCAGCCCGAGCTTCACACACACGAGTTCCAACTTGTCCCGTTGCGCGTCCTCGACCGTGTAGTCCGGTGCGTCGGATGTCCAATAGCCGCACGAGTACGCCATATTCGGTTCGAGCACACTCGCGTAGAAGTCGTTCGACATGTCGTAGTGGTGCGCGATGGCGGCCCGGTCCCGCACCTTGGTGTGCTTCGCCCCCGACAACCGCGCCTCCTCCCCGGGCGGCGCGGGCCGCGGACCGACGATGCCGAGCCGCAACGCGTTCCCGACAAGTCCCACCTTGTCCCGCACGGTCGGCCGACCGATCCGTCCCGACCTGGTCAGTGCCCAGAACCGGGCCAACGCCTCGGCCAGGTCTCCCTCCACGTCGAGATCACCGGACACATACGCGCGCGCCAGCCCCAACTCGTTCGGGTCCCACAACAACCGCCGCAACGCCCGCCGCGTCCGCACCACGGCGACCGGCCCGGTCGCGGGTCCGGCCTCACTGCCGTCCCAGGCCCGCAGCCGGATCGGCAGGGCCGCACCGAGCACCCGCTCGGCAACATCGGCGAGAACGGCCGCGACAGGGCGTGTGGCCACCAGGAGACTCCGATCGTCGGGAATGTCGACCACCGGTCATTCGCGGCAGTGCCCTCGGAGGATTGGGACCGCGTCCGATACCTGGCAGCCAGGGCGGGCCACCGTGTCGACCGTCGGTCGAGCAGACGTGGTGGGCGCGGTCGTCCGGCCTTCTGGCTCGCAGATACGTCGACCTGGTGGGCTACCCGGTGAACGTGCCGCCGTGTGGTGGGATATCCACGTGGATACGGCTGTGACCGCGCCGAACCGGCTGGCCCGGGTGGTGACCGAGGTGTTCTCCCCGGCGGTGGTGGTGCTGGTGCTCCCACTGGCCGTGGCCTGGGCCGCCACCGGCCACGACTGGGCGCGCACCCTGCTGTGGGGCCTGGAGGTCGCCCTGTTCTCCAGCATCCTCCCGATGCTCTTCATCATCCGCGGCGCCCGCGCGGGCCGCTGGGACGGCCACCACGTCCGCGACCGCGAACACCGCTTCCTCCCCCTCGCGGTCGGCCTGGGCTCCACGGCCGTCGGCATCACCATCCTGGTCGTCGCCGACGCCCCGCACGACGTCCTGGCCCTCGCCCTGGCCATGTTCGCCACCCTCGCCGTCTGCGTGGCCATCACCCGCGCCTGGAAGATCTCCATCCACGGCGCCGTGGCGGGCGGCGCGGTCGCCATGGTCACCCTCCGCTACGGCCCCTGGTCCCTCCTCCTGATCGCCATCGTCGCCCTCGTCTGCTGGTCCCGCGTAACCCTCGGCGACCACACCCCGACCCAGGTGATCGCGGGCGCCCTCACCGGCCCACTCGTCGGCGGCACCGTTTTCCTCCTGGTCCCCTGACCCCAGTGACCCAGGACCACGGTTGTGCGGGCCTCAGGCGACGTTGGCGGTCGAGGGGCTTGGTTCGTCGGTCGGGGCTCGTCGGGTGCGGAGGATTCCCCAGCCGACGAGGGCAGCGGCGGCGAGGGTCAGGACGAGGCTGGAAAGGGTGACCGCGCCCCGGAACTCGGATGTCCGGGCGGCGGTCCAGCCGTGCGTCGCGATGTTGCCGGTGAACATGGCCGCGATGATCGTGCCCGTCACCGCGATGCCCGCACCGGAGGTGACCTCGGTAGCGGTATCGGTGAGCGCGACACCGATCGTGGTCCGGGTCTTGGGTAGGCCGCGCAGCACGTTGAGCGCGGCGACCACGCCGACCACGCGCAGACCGGCGGCCACGAGAACGAGGGCGATCGCGACCCAGATGTAGCCGAGGTTGCCGAACAGGGCGTAGACGGCGAGACCTGCGACGACCGCCACCGCGCTCAGCCAGGCGGCTCGTTCCAGGCCGACTCGCTGGACGAACGGGTTGACGAAGGCGCCGCCCGCGATGAGGACGACGACCTGGGGCAGCAGGCCGATGGCGGCGAGCGCGGGCGTCCAGCCCCAGTCGAGCTGCAGCTGCAGGGTGACCAGGTAGCCGAGGCCCGCGGTGGCCAGTCCGGCGGCGGCCTTGAAGGCCAGGCCGCTGGCGACGAGGGGGCGGGCGACGAGTTTCAGGTCGAGGAGCGGGTAGCGGGTCGAGCGTTCCCGGCGGACGAACAGGAACATGCCGACGACGGCGGCCGCGGTGACCGTCCACGGTGCCCACGAGCCGGTGCCCTCGTTGACGAACAGCGTCGGCGCGACGAGCGCGAGCACGATCGTGGCCGTGCCGAGCACGGCACCGGGAAGGTCGGCCGGGTCGCGGTGCAGGTCGGTCGGGTCGTCCGCGGCGATGCCCGCCCGGATGCCGATGATCGCGAGTGCGGCTATCGGCACGTTCACCAGCAACAGGACCTGCCAGGGCGCGACCGAGAGCACGAAGCCGCCGACCGTCGGGCCGATCGCGAGGCCGACCAGGCCGACGGTCGAGATCAGCGTGGTCGCCCGGACGCGCAGGCCGTCCTCGTCGAACAGGCGGAAGGCGAGGGCCATCGAGCCAGGGGTGGTCATCGCCGCCGCGACGCCGGTGACCGCGCGGGTGGCGATCAGTTGGGGTGCCGTGCTGACGAAGGCGGTGGCCAGGCTGGCGAGGCCGAGCAGGACGAGGCCGATGAGCATGACGCGCCGTCGGCCGAAGCGGTCGGCGAGGGCGCCGAAGGCGAGCATCAGGCCGCCGAACACGACCGCGTAGACGCCGGTCACCCACTGCAGGGCGACGGTCGAGGCGTGCAGGTCGCGGCCGATGGTGGGCAGGGCGACGTTCAGGATCGAGTTGTCGAGCATCTCGAAGAGGAACACCGCGGACAGTCCGGTCAGAGCGACCCAGGCCGCTCGGAGGGACTGAGGTGGACGGTTCATGAGCGCTCCTTTCGGGGGTAAGCGCAGGTCAGTGGACGTGAACACTGCATCATAGGAACGGTGTTCTGAATAGTGCGAACACTGTTCTTGTGATGAGGAACACTGTTCGGCGACGCGCTAGACTGCCCGCATGTCACCGACTCCGCAGCAGCGCCGCGCCGCCCGGCACCAGCTCGGCACGGACGCGCCCGCGGCCCGGCGTGGCCCGTCCGGCGGGCAGAAGAAGCCGATCACGGTCGAGGCCATCGTCGACACCGCGTTCGACATCGTGGAACGCGAGGGATACGAGGCCCTGACGATGCGCCGCCTGGCCACCGAACTGGAGACGGGGCCGTCCTCGCTCTACGCCCACGTGGTCAACAAGGAGGATCTGGACGAACTGCTCCTCGGCCGCCTGTGCGCCGGGATCGACCTGCCCGAGCCGGACCCCGCCACCTGGCGCCGACAGATCACCGACGTCTGCACTCAGCTGCGCGACCGATACCTGCGCTACCCCGGCATCTCCCGGGCCGCCTTCGCCACCGCTCCGTCCAACCTGGACACCCTGCGGGTGACCGAGGGCATGCTCGCCATCCTGCTGGCGGGCGGCGTCCCCCCGTGGGCGGCTGCCTGGGCGATCGACTCGCTGTACCTCTACGTCAACGCCTACAGCCTCGAAGTGTCCCTTGCGGACAGTCGACGCGGCCGCGGCAACGACAACTGGGTCATCAGCCGCGACGAACTGCTACGCCGGTTCGGTGCCCTGCCCGACACTTTCCCCCAGACCAAGCGCTACGCCGCCGAGCTGACCGCGGGCACCGGCCACGACCGCTTCGACTTCACCATCACCCTCATGCTGACCGGGCTCCCGACCGGCTAGGGGAATGCACCTCACACCTGTGGACAGCTCGCTGCATCGCCGTTGCCCAAGTCGCGGACATGGACATCATCGACGCGCACGCCTGCTCCGCCGGGTGATGCCTTCGGCCGTGCTGCCCAGGAATGAGGTCCAGCCAGATGGTCCTGTTTGATCGGAGCACGTCAGGTGAGGGTTGCGGCGGAGGGAGCTGCGGCCGTCGCGGCGGTACATCTCGGCGCCCATCTCGATCCAGTCGCCGACCTGGTTGAGGGTGCCGTGGCCGATTTCCAGGCGGTCCACTCGGTGGCCGACTTGGCCACGGCGGTGTTGGTCATATTCCGTTGATCTGGAGCAGGATGGTGCCGTCCTGGGTGGTCAGGCCGCCGGGTGCCAGGCATTGCAACGGGTTCACGAGTGCGTAGATCCAGGCGATAGTGGCGCTGGCGCCGGTGAACTCGCCTGCGGTGACGGTGCCGGTGGCGGTGTTCTGGACGATTCCGCCGGTGGCGGTCAGTGTGCTGGCGAGGCCGGTGAGGGTGGAGGTCTGGCCGTTGTTCCAGTGGATGGTGAGGGTGCCGCCGCCGGTGGGGTTGAGTTCGAGATAGTTGCAGGCGGCGTCCGGGGCCGGGTAGGAGAACGGGCCGCCGGTGATGACGCTGGTCAGGGTGGGGTCGGTGGAGGTGCAGGAGGGGATGGTGTCGGTTTCCTGCACGGTGACGGTCTGCGGGGTGAGGGTCAGGCCGGGTGTGTAGGTGACGTGGCTGTTTCCGGTGCAGGTGACCGAGCCGACCGCGGCGTGCGCGGCTGGGGCGGGCAGTAGGGCACACAGGGCGGTCAGCGCGGCGACGGCGCTCGCACGGCGCCTGGGCCGTACCGTGACGATGCGTCGGCTGGGGTGGGTGGTGGTGTTCATCGGGGTACCGTCCCGTTCGGCTGGTTGTCGTGCGGTTTTCGGTGCGGGCGTGGCGTCGTTGCCGTCTGATCAGGGGCACGAAGGGGGCGGGTGCGCCCGCGGGTAGCGGGCGCACCTGTCCTTTGTGGTCAGCAGCTGGTGGTCGTGTCGCCTGCGTCGACGGTGCAGGTGTCGGTGCCGAGTCCGCCGTTGGCGGTGTCGCCGCCGACGCCGTCCTGGACGTCGATGGTGTCGTTGCCGTTGGAACCGCTCATGGTGTCGGTGCCGTCGTGGTCGACCAGGACGTCGTTGCCGGGGCCGCCGTAGATGTGGTCGTTGCCGTTGTCGAACAGGTACAGCAGCGACCCGAGCAGGGTCTCGCCGTAGTTGGTGTCGTTGCCCGCCTCGCCGTAGAGGTAGTCGGCGCCGTTGCCGCCCCCGATGACGTCGTCGCCGTCGCCGCCGTGGATCACGTCGTCGCCGTTTCCGCCGTCGATCGTGTCGTTGCCCGCGCCGCCGTAGATGACGTCGTCGCCGTTTCCGCCGTTGATCGTGTCGTCACCGCCCAGTCCGCAGATGACGTCGGCGCCGTTGGTGCCGTTGAGGGTGTCGTTGCCGGGTGTGCCGGTGATGGTGCAGCCCAACGCGTTGTTCACGGTGGTGGACTCGGCGTCGGTGTTGTTGCCTGCGTTCGGGTCGGTTTCAGTGGCCGACACGGTCGACGTGGCGGTGATCGTGCCGGTGGCCGACGGGGTGACCGAGATCGTCACGGTCGCCGAACCCGATACCGCGACGGCGCCGAGAGCGCAGGACACGGTCGGCGCGGACACCGTGCACGAGCCCTGTGATGAGGTGGCGGAGTTGATGGTGCGGTTGGCGCCGGACAGGGTGGTGGACACCGTCACCCCGGTCGCCCCGAGCGGTCCGGCGTTGGCCACGCTCACGGTGTAGGTGTAGGGGTCACCGCCGAGAGCGACCGGGTCCGTGGAGTCGGCCACCGACACCGACAGGTCGGCGTCGATCACGGGCGCCGGGCCGATGACGATGGCGGTGGCGGCGTGGAATCCGCTGAGGGTGCCGGTCACGGTGTTGGTGGCGGTGTCGATCACGGACGCGGTGCTGCCATGGGTCGCGTAGGCGGTGCTGCCGTCCGCCGACACCGCGACGCCGCTCGGGTACGAGCCGACCGACACGGTGGCGGTCACGGTGTTGGTGGCGGTGTTGACGACCGACACGGAGCTGCCGAGCAGGTTCGTGACGTAGGCCGTGCCGCCGGACGGGGTGAGCGCGACCGCGCTCGGGAAGGAGCCCACCGGGATCGTCGTGCTGATCACGTTGGTGGCGGTGTTGATCACGACCAGGTTGTTGTTGTCCCGGTCGGTCGCGTACAGCATGGTACCGGCGGGGTTGACCTCCACCGCGGAGACGCTGCCGCCGATCGGGATGACCGCGATCACGGTGTTGGTGGCGGTATCGATCACCCGGACCGCGGCCTGGTCACCGACGTAGGCGCGGGTGCCCGCGGGGTTGTAGGTGACCGACAGCGGGAAGTCGAGTCCGGGGATCGTCGCGGTGACGGTGTTGGTCGCGGTGCTGATCACCGACACGGAGTTGTCGCTGGCGTTGGTGACGTAGGCAGACTGGCCGTCGGGGTTGATCGCTATCCCGCCGGAGTTGCGACCGACCCCGATCGTGGCGGTCACGGTGTTGGTGCCGGTGTCGATCACCGAGACCGTGCCGTTGACGATGCCGTTGGCGGAGTTGGCGACATAGACCCGTGCGCCGTCCGGGGTGATCGCCTCGTCGTCGGGCTGCGACCCGACCGGGACCGTCGCGGTGATCGTGCCGGTCGCCGCGTTCACGACCGAGACCGTGTTGGTGCTCTGGTTGGCCACGTAGAGCGTGCCGGTCGCCGCGGCCTGCGCAGGCGAACCGGTCACCACCGACAGCGCGGCGGCGACGATGGCCGCGCCGAGGCCGAGCGCGCCCCAGCGTCGTTGTTGTTCCTGCGTGTGTCGAGTCACGTGCGCCTTCTTCCTGGAAAAGTGCGGCAGTGATTTCGGATGGGCGACGAAAGCGCGACACCCGGCTCGTACAAATATCACCACAGATGCCGAAGTTCTATAAGAAGGTCGCCCTTCGCCCGGGCGCGAGCATAGAGTCACCTTTTTGGCTTAACGCTCGAAGGTTGGGCCATTGGTTGGGTAGCAACAGGAAATCAAGGGTTCGCCCGACTGTCACCCGCCGCGCTATCGGTTTTTTTCACACCGGACTCGACCGGTTTCGGATCAGTGAGGAAGCCTTGACATGAACCGTACCGAAACTGCATCGGTCCATCCTGTCGCGAGTGCAGTAGTTATCCACTTGGTCGATCAGTCGCACAAAAGTTTTCACACAGTGGGCCTGTCCGTGGAGGACCTGTGCCCGTCGTGGGATCGAGGCGGGACCGGCGCCGTCGTCATCGGAACGTGTGGTCTTCGTGGCGGGATCGGGTGATCGGGGCCGTTGGCGGGTGAAGTCCGCCCGTGAGTGTGGCCAGGCTTGGTGGGGTCAGCGTGTACCGATTCGTCCGAGGGGTTGACCGTGTCGCCGACCGCCGCGTCCACAACCGAGCTGCCGATGTCGTTCTCGGTGCCGGAGCAGTTCCACGAGGTCGACTTCACGGTGTCCGCGGAGGACAACACCAACAAGTTGATCGACAAGTTGAACATGGTGAACCCGAGACCGTCGGACGAGCAGATCGCGCACGCGGTGCTGGCCCAACAGGCGATGTACGAGATGTTGGCCGCGGCGGGCGCGGTGTGGGCGGGCATCCTGCTGTGCCGACCCGAGGGCGAGGGCCACCTGAGCTCGGTCATGCTGACCGTCACCGCGCGGCCGAGCGAATTGGCGAACGAGCAGACAGTGCACCGGTTGGCGCGGACGATGGGGGCGATCTACCCGGACGCTGAGGTCGGGGTGGTGCGGCTGCCGTGCGGGGACGCGGTGGTGCTCACCGAGGAGGCCAAGGTCGACCGACCGGTAAACCTGCTGGTCGACGGTGGTGGTCCCACGCGGGTGCGGCAGATGCACGTGTTCGTGCCCATCCCCGACCGCTACGCGATGGCGGATTTCGCGGTCGCCACGGAGAACATCCCGCAGTGGGACGAGTGTGTCGACATCGTCGGCGCGGTGTGCAAGACCATCGAGTTCGCCTGATCAGGGGTTGGACATGCAGACGTTGTACCGGACCATCGATGGCAACGGGTACTTCCCGATGCCGACCCTCGGTTACCAGGCGGGTGGCGACGACCAGATCGTGGCCGCTGTGCACTCCAAACTCGGCATGTACACCGCCGACGAGCAGATGTCGCTGCGGATCTGGGGGTGGAAACCGGACGCACTGCGCGACGAGGACCGCTACCACATCGACCAACTCATCCGGATCTTCCTCTACCAGGAGGAGCGCATCCTGGCCGCGTTGCGCCGCTTGGACCACGACCTCGCGGCGCTGAGGGAGTCCTCGGCGGAAACGGCCGAGGCGATCGATGCCTTCACCCAGAGCCTTTACGACCGCCGCGCCACCCTGGTGGCGGAGATCGAGGCTGCGGAAGAGGCCCGGTACCAGAAGCGCGTTGAGGAGTACCGCGAGTTCGGCAAGAGGCCCCCGCGCGAGATACCGCCCAAGGACGGCGAGTGGTTCAGGTTGCGCGCACCGGCGGGCGCGATCATCGACCTCACCGACCCGGAGGTCGCCCGCGACCTCGGCCACGTGGCCTCCTTGGCCAGGGGTGGAATGTCGTTCGGCCGCTGCGGTATGTGGCGGCTCAAGGACGTCGGCTACGGCTCCGACCGCATCCCGCACGACGCGCTGCGCGCGTTGGTGGATCTGGTGTTGGCGGTGCAGGCGGAGTACCAGTTGCAGTCGCTGCTTCTGGACCGCGAGTTCGACCGGCTCATCGACACCCGCGGCGCCGAGTACGACTACCTCCTCGCCAAAGCCGAGGCGGAGAAGGCCGCGTCCACCGGGTGGGGCATTCTCGGTGACATCCTCGGCATCGTCTCCGCGGTGACCGGTGTCCTCGCGCTGATCCCGGTGCTCGCGCCGATCATGGGCCCGGTCGCGTTGATCACTGCGGCCGGATCGCTGGCGGCGAACACCGTCGACGCCGTGCTCAAGGGCGACTGGGACGCCGCGACCGTCGTCGGACTCGGCGCGGACGCGCTGGGCGCCATCCCGTTCGTCGGCGCCGTGGGCAAGGCCGCCAAAGCGGGCAAGGCCGCGATGAAGTCCGTCGGCAAGGTCTCCGTCGCGACCAAATCGGCGGGCCGGGCGTTCCTCGCCGCCTCGGTCAAGTCCTCCGGCGACGTCGGCAAGATCGCCAACTACCTTGGCACCCGCGGCGCGAAGCTCGTCGGCGCGAGCGCCAAGAACGGCAAGATCGCTGCCAAGGTGCTCAAAGGCGCCGTGGACCTCGCCACCCAGATCCCCACCGCGATCAGCCTCGGCGTCGACGACGACGCGGTCGACGTCGCCGAGAACACCGCGGCGGGCTTGGAGATCGGCCACCACACGCTCAACAAGGTCGGCGACTGGGTCGAGATGGGCGCCGAGATGTACCGCCGCAACGGCCGCTCCTCGCTGCGCCGCCTCGCAGGCGCCCTCGCCTGACCACACTGTGCTAACAACCGGCTCTGCGGTGCAGAAATCAGCAACGACGCCCACCTGGGGCGAGTCAACACAAGGCCAACCACTCGAACGAGAGATTGGTTCAAGTTCGTTGCGTCCAATGATGAATTCATGCATTGTCACAACCGCGCGCACCACCTGGCAGGAAGCGCACTCGCCCGGGGCGGCGGTCAGTGGAGACCCGTGCTGGACGCCGAGGCGTTGGCGCCCGCGGCCAGGCGCGATCGGGTGGATCTGTCGACGTGGTAACCAAAGGGAAACACCCAGGGTGGCGCCGGTAAGTAGGGAACAATCCGGGTGCGCGATCATCTCTGGTGCTGGTGCGATCGCGGTGTGAGGTGGCCATGCTGATGGGCATGCTGCTTGCCACGGAATTGACCCAGCCGACTGTCCGCGCCTTCGTCGATGCTCTGCGCGAGCGGGACAACCGGGTGTTGGCCGATGCCACCTCGGATGACTTCATGTTCATCACCTCCGATTTCGACGACGACGCCGATCTCTTGATGGGCAACCTCAGCGAGTTCCTGCACGCTGAGGCGGTGCTCGCGGTGACCGATCAGAGTGCGGACGGTCTGACGTTGACCGGGCTCACGAGTTGGTGCCTGCATTTCGTCGGCGTTCGATGGACGTTCGAGGTGGAAGACGAGAAGGTGGAACGACTGAATATCGCCCGGGTGTCGCTCGCGGAGGCGGATCGGGCGCAGGCCGACGCCGAACTGCGGGGGCTGGTCGAACAGGCGCGCATCGAGACGTTTGAGACCGCCCGTGATAGCAACGGTCGTACTCACACCCGGGGCAAACTCCGTCGTACGTCGATGGGGCACGGCCACTACAAGGTGTCGGCGTGGACAGTGGGCGCGCTCGGTGGGATCAGTTGGATCATCACCGACGAGCGGCTGTCCGATCCGGACGTCTACCGCGCACTGCGCAGCCCCGAGTCAGGAGAGCGCACCGACAGCGAGAGGTACCACAAGGTCGAGTCCCACCTCGACCTCATCCTGGGCTGGGACGACGACTCGTACCAGAAGGCGACGGTGTCTTTCCACGCCACGCCGCTGCGCTGGGACGCGGTGATGTGGCTGTCGGAGAACCTGCACCTGGTCGATGCGGCTGTACCGGTGGTCTGGGGAACACTGACCCTGACCGGCCCCGACGGCAATGTGGTCAGCACCGAGGAGGTCACGGCAAAGGGCGCAAAGCCGCCATACCCACTGTCGTTCACCCGCGAGTTCGCCCTCGCCGACCTACCGCTCGGCCGCTACACCATCACGTTCACCAACGCGGTCAAGGCAGGTGGCTACGGGGCGCACGGCGAAGACGCCGCCTCCGCTCGGATCAACATGGCGGACTACACCATCACCTTCACCGTCGGCGCCTGATCCCACCCACACGAAGTCACTATGCGGACCACTGCCCCTGAGGTGCTTCGCGTGGCAGTCCGGCGATGCGTGGAGGGACGTCAGTCCTGGGTGTCGACCAGGGTCGCGAGTCGGGCCCGGTAGTTCGGGCAGGTCGTGATGTCCTCGTGTGAGCAGTTCAACCCGGCTTCCACGAGTTCGAGCGCGGACCGCAATGCCGCCATCCTGGCCTGGAGCGCGCGCTGGTTGCGGCGGAGTATGTCCTTGCGGGCCGCCGGGTCGCACGCGGCGAGGAATGTGCGGATGTCCGGTAGTGACAGGCCTGCCTCCTTCGCGCGCACGATCGACGCCACTCGGAACAGGTCGTCGCGGGTGTAGCGGCGGCGGCCGCCGGTGACGCGGCCGGGGGAGAGCAGGCCGACCGACTCCCAGTGGCGCAGGACGTGGGTCGGCAGGCCGAAGTGGTCGGCAACCTCGCCGATCGTCATCGGGGTTGACTTCATGTCGACATTAAGTCCGAGCATGGTGGGCATGTCCAGCCTGCTTGCCGTACTCGACGCCGGTGACGCGCAGCCCGCGGCCGTCCGGCTCCGCGCCCGGTCCTACGACCTGCTCGGCGACCTCCCCGGACAGACCGTGGTCGACGTCGGTTGCGGTGGCGGCCGCGCGGTCGCCGAACTGGCCGAACGCGGCGCAGGCGCGATCGGCGTCGACCCCGGTCCCGAGATGATCGCCGCCGCCCGGAAGCGTTTCCCGTCCGGCGAGTTCCGCCACGGTGACGCCTACGACCTGCCGCTTGAGTCCGGATCGGTCACCGGCTACCGCGCCGACAAGGTGCTGCACCTGCTCGACGACCCGGCGCGCGCCATGGCCGAGGCCCGCCGGGTACTGGCGCCGGGCGGCCGGATCGCGCTGCTCGGTTCGGACTGGGACACGATCGTCATCGACTCGGACGACCCGGCGACCACCCGCCGCCTGGTCCACGCGAAGGCCGACTCGTTCCCGTCCCCGCGCATCGCCCGCCGCCACCGCAACCTGCTGCTCGACGCCGGGTTCACCGATCCGGTCGTCGAGGTGCACACGCTCGTGCTCACCGACGACACCGCGCTCGCCCTCGTCCACCGGATCACCGACGACCCCGCCTGGCTCGCCGAGCAGACCGAACGTCACCGCACGGACCGGATCTTCGTCGCCATCCCGATGTTCCTGGTGGCGGCCCAGGGGTAGGGGCGCCTTCCGGAGCGGTCAGCGGAGAATCCGGCTCCGGCCGCGGAACTCCGCGACCACTTCCGTCCCACGCGTCACGGTCACGTCGTAGATGCCGCTGCGCCCATACCGGGTCCGTTCCTCCGCCCGCGCCACCAGCACGTCCCCCAACCGCACCGGCGCGACGAACGTGATGTCCGCCCCCGCGGCCACCGTCACCGGTCCGTGGCTGTTGCAGGCGCACGCGAAAGCGGTGTCGGCGAGCAGGAACACATACCCGCCGTGACCGATGTCGTGGCCGTTCACCATGTTCTCGGTCACCGGCATGGTGACCTCGGCCCAGCCGAGCCCGGCCGACCGCAGCGTGATGCCGAGGGCGCCGGAGGCACGGTCGTCGGCCAGCATGCGGGTCACCGGGTCGGGGGTCACGCTGTCATCCAAGCACGGCGTGTCGGATACCCCACAGGTGGTTGCACGTCCGAAAGTAGGAAGCCAGACTATTCACAGGACCCACCCATCCGGAGGCCACCATGCCCGCCGAGCTGTACCGACCGGCCAACCCGGTCCGGTTCGTCACCGCGGCCAGCCTGTTCGACGGGCACGACGCGGCGATCAACATCATGCGCCGGATCCTGCAGTCGCAGGGTGCCGAGGTGATCCACCTCGGGCACAACCGCTCGGTGCGCGAGGTGGTCGCGGCGGCCATCCAGGAGGACGTGCAGGGCGTGGCGATCAGCGCCTACCAGGGCGGCCACGTCGAGTATTTCAGCTACCTGGTCGAGCTGCTCGCCGAGTGCGGCGCAGGCCATGTCAAGGTGTTCGGCGGGGGCGGCGGCGTGATCGTCCCGGAAGAGATCAGGCTGCTGCACTCGCGCGGGGTGGCGCGGATCTTCTCGCCCGCGGACGGGCAACGGCTCGGGCTGGCGAAGATGATCAACTCCATGGTCGAGGCCTGTGATGTCGACCCGGCCGCGGCCGCCCCGGCGAGCCGCGAGGCGCTGGTGTCCGGCGACCACGCGGCGCTGGCCAGGACCATCACCCAGATCGAGGCGGGCACCCTGGCCGACGACGTGCGGGCGGCGCTCGCGGGCGTCGACCGGCAGGTCCCGGTGCTGGGCATCACCGGCACCGGCGGCTCCGGCAAGTCCTCGCTCACCGACGAGCTGGTCCGCAGGCTGCGCCTGGACCAGCAGGACAAGCTGCGGATCGCGGTCATCGCCGTGGACCCGACCCGGCGCCGCGGCGGGGGCGCGCTGCTGGGCGATCGGATCCGGATGAACTCGCTCGGCGGCGGCACCGACCCGGTCTTCTTCCGCTCGCTGGCCACCCGCGGCGCCGGGTCCGAGGTGCCCGAGGGCCTGTCCGACACGATCGCCGCGGCCAAGGCGGCGGGCCACGACCTGGTGATCGTGGAGACCCCCGGCATCGGCCAGGGCGACGCGGCGATCGTGCCCTATGTGGACGTCTCGCTGTATGTGATGACGCCCGAGTTCGGCGCGGCCTCGCAGCTGGAGAAGATCGACATGCTCGACTTCGCCGACGTGGTGGCCATCAACAAGTTCGAGCGCCGGGGCGCCGAGGACGCGCGCCGCGACGTGGCCCGCCAGCTGGTGCGCAACCGCGAGGCGTTCGGCCAGTCCTGGGAGGACATGCCGGTCTACGGCACCAGCGCCGCCACCTTCAACGACGACGGCGTCACCGCCCTCTACCAGGAGCTGCGCACCCTCCTCGCGGACAAGGGCGTCCCGTTCGCCGAGGGCGTGCTGCCGCGGGTGGAGGGCCGGGTGTCCACTTCGGCCGCCACGGTCGTGCCGCCGCAGCGCGCGCGGTACCTGTCCGACATCGCCGAGACCGTCCGCGCCTACCACCGTGCCACCGACCAGCAGGTCGAGGCCGTGCGCGCGCACTCCGCGCTGCAGTTGGCGCACAAGGCACTCGACGCGGCCGGAGCGTCCACAGAGGACATCGAGCGGTTGGCCGCCGAGGCCGCGCGCCGGGTCGAGCGCGACACCGAGGACCTGCTGGCGCAGTGGCCGCGGACGGTCGAGGAGTACCGCGCCGACGAGCTCGTGGTCAAGATCCGCGACAAGGAGCTGCACACCCAGCTCTGGCGGGAGACCCTGTCCGGCAACCGCGTCCCGCGTGTCGCGTTGCCGCGGTTCGACGACGACGCCACGCTCGTCCGCTACCTGCGCAAGGAGAACCTGCCCGGCCGGTTCCCGTTCACCGCGGGCGTGTTCCCGTTCAAGCGCGAGGGCGAGGACCCGGCGCGCATGTTCGCGGGCGAGGGCGACGCGTTCCGCACCAACCGCCGGTTCAAGCTGCTGTCCGAGGGCAACCCGGCCACCCGGCTGTCGACCGCGTTCGACTCGGTCACCCTCTACGGCCGCGACCCCGACACCCCGCCGGACGTCTACGGCAAGATCGGTACCTCCGGTGTGTCGATCGCCTCCTTGGACGACATGAAGGCCCTCTACGACGGCTTCGACCTGACCGCGCCCACCACCTCGGTCTCGATGACCATCAACGGCCCGGCGCCCACGATCCTGGCCTACTTCCTCAACACCGCCATCGACCGCCGCGTCGACGCGTTCGTGCTGGAGCACAATCGCGAGCCGGATGCCGAGGAGCGCAAGGAGCTCACCGCCTGGGCGCTGGCGAACGTGCGCGGCACGGTGCAGGCCGACATCCTCAAGGAGGACCAGGGCCAGAACACCTGCATCTTCTCCACCGAGTTCAGCCTGCGGATGATGGCCGACATCCAGGAATGGTTCATCCGCAACAAGGTCCGCAACTTCTACTCGGTGTCGATCTCCGGCTACCACATCGCCGAGGCGGGCGCGAACCCCATCAGCCAGCTGGCCTTCACGCTGGCCAACGGGTTCACCTACGTCGAGTCCTACCTGGCCCGCGGCATGGCCATCGACGACTTCGCGCCGAACCTGTCGTTCTTCTTCTCCAACGGCATGGACGCCGAGTACTCGGTGATCGGCCGTGTCGCCCGCCGGATCTGGGCGGTCGCGATGAAGCAGCGCTACGGCGCGGCGGAGCGGTCGCAGAAGCTCAAGTACCACGTGCAGACCTCGGGTCGCTCGCTGCACGCGCAGGAGATGAACTTCAACGACATCCGCACCACGCTGCAGGCGCTGTGCGCGCTCTACGACAATGCGAACTCCCTGCACACCAACGCCTACGACGAGGCGATCACCACGCCGACCGAGTCCTCGGTGCGCCGCGCGATGGCGATCCAGCTCATCATCAACAAGGAGTGGGGCCTGTCGATGAACGAGAACCCGCTGCAGGGTTCCTTCGTCATCGACGAGCTGACCGACCTGGTCGAGGAGGCGGTGCTCACCGAGTTCGACCGCATTTCCGACCGCGGCGGCGTGCTGGGCGCCATGGAGACCGGCTACCAGCGCGGCCGCATCCAGGACGAGTCGATGCGCTACGAGCACCGCAAGCACGACGGCTCGCTGCCGCTGGTCGGCGTGAACACGTTCCTGCCAGCCAAGGGCGACGAGGACGAGGTCGTCGAGATCGAGCTGGCGCGCGCGACCGAGGACGAGAAGCGCTCGCAGGTCGACCGCACCCGCGCCTACCAGGAGCGACACCGCGACGAGGCCGTGCGTGCGCTGGCGAGGCTGCGCGCGGTGGCCGCGTCCGACGGCAACGTGTTCGAGGTGCTGATGGACGCCGCGCGGGTGTGCACGCTGGGCCAGATCACCGAGGCCTTCTTCGAGGTCGGTGGGCAGTACCGGCGGAATGTGTGATGCTGGCCGGGATCCGTGCGTTGGAGGAGGGACAGTCGGGTGAGTGAGATCAGCCGCGTCGGTGTGATCGGGTCGGGTCTGATGGGCTCGGGCATCGCGGAGGTGTGTGCGCGGGCCGGGCTGGACGTGCTCGTCGCCGAGGTCAACGCCGCCGCCCTGGACGCGGGCCGGGGGCGGATCGAGAAGTCCCTGGCGCGCGGGGTGAAGAACGGCAAGCTGAGCGAGGACGAGCGGGACGCGGCGCTGGCGCGGCTGCGGTTCGGCACCGACCTGGGCGAGTTCGCCGACCGGCAGCTCACCATCGAGGCGGTCGCCGAGATCGAGCAGGTGAAGACCGAGGTGTTCCGCACCCTGGACAAGGTCGTCGAGGACCCGGCCGCGATCTTCGCCTCGAACACCTCGTCCATCCCGATCATGAAGCTGGGCATGGCCACCGCGCGCCCGCAGCAGGTCGTCGGCGTGCACTTCTTCAACCCGGTGCCGGTGCTCAAGCTGGTCGAGCTGGTGCCGTCCCTGCTCACCGCGGCCGAGACCCGCGACCGGGCGAAGGACTTCGTCGAGGGGACGCTGGGCAAGCAGGTCGTGCTGTCCCAGGACCGGGCCGGGTTCGTGGTGAACGCGCTGCTGATCCCGTACCTGCTGTCGGCCATCCGGATGCTGGAGTCCGGGTTCGCCTCCGCCGAGGACATCGACAACGGCATGGTCCTGGGCTGCGCGCACCCGATGGGCCCGCTGCGGCTCACCGACCTGATCGGCCTGGACACCACCAAGGCCATCGCGGACTCGCTGTACTCGGAGTTCAAGGAGCAGCTGTACTCGGCACCGCCGCTGCTGCTGCGCATGGTGGACGCGGGCCTGCTGGGCAAGAAGAGCGGCCGCGGTTTCTACCAGTACTGAGGGCCGTAGCTGGGAATGCGCTGTGAAGCGTATGAGTTGGCTGTGCGGATCGGCGGTTCCCTCGGACGGGGGACCGCCGGGCCGACCTCACGGGGGCAAGCGAAACCCCACCGCGAGGCAGGAAGCACATGACCGTCAGCTCCATCTCGGGTAGCTCGAACGTCTCCTACGTTCCCACCCAGCGCTCGGACAACCACGCCACCATGCGCAAGGCGTTCGACGCCGCCGCCAAGACCCTGGGCATGTCCACCGACGACCTGCGCAGCGCCCTGAAGAACGGGCAGTCGATGTCCTCGCTGGCGCAGAGCAAGGGCGTCAGCACCGACACCCTCACCTCGGCCATCAGCGACGCGCTGACCGGCGCCGACAGCACCCTGGACGCGTCCAAGGCCAAGGAGGTCGCCCAGCACGTGGTGGCCGGTCCCGGCGGCCACGGTGGCCCCGGCGGCCCGGGTGGCGCGCGCCCGGCGGGCCCGCCGCCCGGTGGCGGTAAGGACCAGAAGGTCGACGACGCGCTCGACTCCGTCGCCGACGCCCTCGGTCTGACCTCCGACGAGCTGCAGGACGAGCTCCAGTCCGGCACCAGCCTCACCGACGTCGCCGCGTCGAAGGGCATGGACGCGGCCACCCTCAAGACCACCATCACCTCGGCGCTGACCAAGAGCGACACCTCGCTGTCCGCCGACCAGGCCGACGAGCTCGCCGACAAGATCATCCAGGGCCCGCCGAAGCCGGACGACAGCACCGACCGGATGGCCTTCGACCTCGCGCAGGGCTCCGACTACAGCTCGTCGGCCAATGTCAGCCAGGCCATGCTCAGCACCCTCTACCAGCAGTCCACGACGACCGCGACCAGCACCACCGGCGCGTGGGCCTGACCCCTCGATCCCCTGGTCGGGCGGGGGTGTGCCCGCCCGACCAGGGCACCTCCTACCCCTCGTCCACCAGGGCGGCGAGCCTGCCCGCGGCATCGAAGTTCATGGTGAGCCGGTTCTTGCACACCGCCAGCGCCACCCCGGTCGCGCTGTCGACGCCCGCGTAGCTGCCGCCGACGCCGTGCCAGCCGAACCAGCTGTCCTGGGTCCCCGGCTGTGTGCCGGGACGTCCGCAGGCCAGGCCGAGCGACCAGGTCGACGGCATGCCCAGCAGCTCGTCCGGTCCGCTGTAGGCGACCTTGAACAGGTCGGCCGCGCGCTCGTCGGACAGCAGCCGGACATCCAGGGTCCCGGCCAGCGCCGCGTACAGCCGGGCCATGGCGCGGGCGGTCACCTTGCCGCCCGCCGGGATGTCGGCCCGCAGCACGTCCGCGCGGTTGCCGAAGGTCGCCGACGGGTTCACCGCGGGCGGGGCGAGCCGCCAGAACGGCGAGTCCGCGGGCATCTCGAACCCGGCCGTCGCCGGGTCGTCCGCCAGCACGGCCACCCGGGACAGCTGGTCGTCTGGCATGCCGAACCACAGCTCGTCGGCCACCCCCAGCGGTTCGCCGACCAGCTCGCGCAACGCGACCGAGATCGGCGCGCCGGTGGCCCGGCGGACGACCTCGCCGAGGATGAAGCCGAACGTGTAGGCGTGGTACGCGGTCTTGGTCCCCGGCTCCCACCACGGCTCCAGCGCCGCGACCCGCGCGGTGATCCGCTCCCAGTCGCAGACCTCCTCCGGCGTGACATCCGCGGGCAGGCCGGGCACGCCCGCGGTGTGCGTGAGCACGTGCCGGATGGTCACGTCCCGCTTGCCGCCCTGGGCGAACTCCGGCCACAGCTCGGCCACCGGCGTGTCGTGGTCGAACGCGCCGCGCTCGGCGAGCCGGTGCACGACCGTCGTGGTCAGCGCCTTGCCCACGGAGTAGGCGTAGAACGGCGTGTCGGCCGTGACGGCGCGCCCGGTCGCCGGGTCCGCGACGCCCGCGGACACGTCCGCCACCAGCTCCCCGCCCGCGTAGACCGCGACCTGCAGCCCCGGCTCGGCACCGCTGTCCACCAGCTCGCGCACGACCGCGTCGACCCGATCCCGCAGTGACATGCCCCACCTCTTCCCTTCCGCGCCGCGGCCGGTCCGGTGCGGCATCCTCACTTGTCGGTCGAAGCCGTCCGACGGCGCTCGACACCGTCACTTGTGACGGGTACCACAGTCTCGCCCCGAGGAGTGTGCATGTCCGACGTACGGATCCGCGTGGCGGACGGGCTGGGTCGGATCACCCTGGACCGCCCGCGCGCGATCAACGCGCTGACCCACGCCATGATCACCGACATGGCCGCGGCCCTGGCCGCCTGGGCCGAGGACGACGACGTACGCGCGGTGCTGATCGACGGCGCGGGGGAGCGCGGCCTGTGCGCAGGCGGCGACATCCGGGCCATCCACGACGACGCCCGCGCGGGCGGCCGGACCGCCCCCGCCTTCTGGGCCGACGAGTACCGCCTCAACGCCCGGATCGCCACGTACCCCAAGCCGTACATCGCGCTCATGGATGGCATCGTCATGGGCGGCGGCGTCGGCGTGTCCGCGCACGGCTCGGTCCGCGTGGTCACCGAACGCACCCGGCTGGCCATGCCGGAGGTCGGCATCGGCCTGGCCCCCGACGTCGGCGGCACCTACCTGCTCGCCCGCGCCCCCGGCGAACTGGGCACCCACGCCGCCCTCACCGGCGCCCCCGTCTCCGGCGCCGACGCCATCCACTGTGGACTCGCCGACCACTTCGTGCGCGCCGACCGGCTGCCTTTGCTGATCGAGGACCTGCTGGTGCTGCCGATCGAGGACGCCCTGGCCCGACACACCGAGACCCCACCACCGTCCCGCCTGGCGGCCGACGCGCCGTGGATCGACAAGTGCTTCGCCGCCGACACCGTCGAGGAGATCCTGGAACGGCTCACCGAGGCGGGCCAGGACACGGTGGTCGCCGAGATCGGCACCCGCTCGCCGACCGCCCTCAAGGTCACCCTTGCCGCCCTCCGCCGCGCCCGCCTGCTGCCGCTTGCGGCGGTGCTGGCCCAGGACCTGCGCGTCTCGGTCGCCTGCCTGCGCGGCCACGACCTGGTGGAGGGCATCCGCGCCCAGGTGATCGACAAGGACCGCACCCCGCACTGGCGGCCCGCGACCCTGGCGGAGGTCACCGAGGACATGGTCGCCGCCCACTTCGCCTGACCCCGGACATGACGATGGCCTGCCCCGGGAGAGGCAGGCCATCATCACTCGTCGCCGACATCCGGGCCGGAACCCATCCGCCGACTTCGCAGGCACCCGAACGCAGTGTGGCACGCGTTTCCGACCACCGCCCGCTTCTTCACTCGTTCGTGGATGGGTCTCGGCAGATTCCCGCTCCCGACGGCTCTTGTCCTTTGTGGACTCTCGGGCCCCTTGCCCTGAACTTCCCCCGTTCAGGCGACAGAAGTTATCCACAGGCACCCCTCGAACGCCGGTCGACCAAGATCCTTTGACACCCCCACCCGGTAGAATGGGCCCTGGGGGATCCCCCTGGGAGCGGCGGGCTATGTGGTGGGGGACGTGGGGGGCCAACGGATTCAGCCCGGCTTCGCGCGCGTTGCCTGTGCGGTAGCGCGGCAAGGTGGTGTGCTGGGCAAGATCGAGAGCGTGGGCGCCGCGATCGATTTCGCCCAGCCGTCACCCACACGGTTAGGCGTGGTGATCGGGAGCGGGTTCCGGTCGCGCGGCCTGCTTATCGTGCGGGCATGGGCAATCGTGGGTGGCGGTTCGGGGTCGTGGCGCTCGTCCTGGCGGTGGTCGCCGGGTGTTCCGACAAGGCGCGGAACGAGTCAGCGGCCGTGCCGACCACCACGACCCCGACCACAACCGGAGAGAACGAGCAGATCGGCTGCCTCACCACAGGCGCCGCCGCGACGACCACGCCCGCCACCCCGCAATCGTTCGCGCCCAGGTTGCGTGTACAGACGACGCAAGGCAGTGCGGCCGTCTGGGCGGAGATCCAGCACGAGCTGTCGACCTACCAGAAATCCGACTACCAGCACACGACCTCTCTCGACCGGACCGCAGGCACCTACATCGTGGATTGCTCCGGCTGGGGCAACGTCCTGCTCCGGATTGCCTCCTGCAACGCCTACGGGGATCTCGTCCAATCGGCCAACGCGGCGCGGAAGACGGACTTCAGTACCTCGTGCCAACTCCCCACCGGGACGGTCGAGCACGGTCCCTACGCGGTCGACTGGGCGAGCATGTTGGCCAAACTGACCCCGGGTCAGACCAGTGGCCACTGGACCCGGGTCGCGCACGTGCCGGACCTTGTCCCCGGCGATGTCGTCACCTACGCTCTCGGCCCCGGCGCGCAGGACACCGGGCATGTCATGTTCGTCGCGGGAACACCGACCGTCGACCCGCAGGACCCGACCCAGTGGCGGGTGCCGATCGCGGACTCGACCGCCAGCGAGCACGGCCCGGACGACAGCCGGGCCGGGAACTCCCGCAACGTCGATGGCAAGGGGATCGGATCCGCCGCGCTGGAGTTGATCGTGGACGGTGGCGGGGCGCCGACCGACCGGTTCCGGTGGTATCCAGGAGCTCCGAAGATCGACCAGGTGCCCGCACCGGTGATGCTGGGGCACTTCGGCTGAGTGGAGGTGCGCTGTCGAGACCGCGCTGGAGATCGCGGCGGCCGTGAACCAGGGCAGGCGACGGGCGGCCGACGTCGTCGCCGAGGGGTTCGAGCGGCTCGCGGCCGTGGAGGACGAGGTGTCGGCGTTCCGGAGCGTCGATCGGGAGCGCGCACTGCTCCGAGCGGTCGAGGTGGATCGTCGGATCAATGCGGGCGAGTCGCTTCCGTTCGCGGGCGTGCCGATCGGGGTGAAGCACTCCGAGCGGTCGCGGTCGGTACAGGTGCACAGATTGCTGGCGGCGGGCTGTGTTCCGCTCGGTACGACCACCGTGCCGGGACCGGGAACGCCGTGGCGGACCTGGGGGCAGGCCGATGGCGGGCCCACGCGCAATCCGTGGCGGGGTGACCGGACGCCGGGAGGGTCGTCGGCGGGGTCCGGGGTCGCGGTGGCCACGGGGGTGGTGCCGGTCGCGACCGGGGTCGACGGCGCCGGTTCCGTGCGGATCCCCGCCGCGTGGTGCGGTGTGCTGGGGATCAAGACCACCGGTCGGACGGCGCCCGGACCACTGGTGTTCGACGTCGCGGACGCGGCGGCGTACCTCCAGGTCGTGTCGGGCCGGGCGACGAAGTCACGGCGATTGTCGGTCGCGTGGTCCTCCGACCTGGGGTACGCCGAGACCGACGACGAACAGGCCCGGATTGCCTGGCAATGCGTGCACCGAGTGCTCGACAGCGGAGCGGTCCGGTTCGTCGACATGGACGTGCGATTACTCGACCCCGCACCCGCCTGGTACGCGCTGCGCGCGAACGAACCTGCTCGCCACGCGGAGAACGATCACCGGCTGGCGTCCGTGTTCGAGACGGTCGACCTGGTGCTGACGCCGACCACGCCCGGTCCACCACACCGGCACGAGGGCCCGGGGGAGCGGATCAACACCACCCTGACCTGGGCATTCAACGTCAGCGGCCACCCGGCCGCCACGATCCCGGCAGGTCTGGACCACGAGGGATGCCCGGTGGGCGTGCAGGCGGTCGCACGGCCGCACCACGAGGACGACCTCATCACCTTCGCCGCCGCCGTGCACGCGGTCGCGCCCTGGGAAAGACCGCCGATCCGGGCGATGTGAGCACCCGCCCGCGCGAGCCGTACATGCGGCACTGCTCGGTCAATCCCGCACAGCCGAACCCCGGCGAGCGCCGAGGATCGGAACCCACCGGGGTTGTCCACAGGCATGATCATTACGGCCGGGCACTGTCGGTCTTGCCGGGTAGAATTGACTTCGGGGGTCCCCCACGGAGTTGTCCACAGGTCGACCGCAGCGCTTGACAAGCGGCGCTCAGGGGATGTCCAGCACCACGGCGGTGAGGTTGTCGGGGGCGCCCAGGCCGTAGACCGTGGTGCGGAGCGTGTCGACCAGTGCGACCGGGTCGGGGATGCGGCACAGGTTGTGCAGCGTGCCCGGGTCCAGCACCGAGCTGATGCCGTCCGTGCACAGGAACAGCCGCGTCGGGGTCGACAGCGGGAGTTCGAGGACGTGCGGGACCGGGCCGGGGTCGGGGGGATCGCCGAGGGCCTGGGTGAGGCCGCCGGTCACGGCGTCGTCCACGGTGAGCTGGGTGAGGGTGCCGCGGGTGATGTCGTAGACGCGGCTGTCGCCGATGTTGAAGCAGACGGCGTGGTCGGCGGCGACCAGGACGCCCGCGATGGTGGTGCCCATGCCGGAGGTCTCGACGCCGCGGTTGGCCAGGTCGTAGAGCTCGGCGTTGATGTCCACCAGGCCCGCGGCGGTCTCGCCGGGGGTGGTCCAGGCCAGGTAGCGGTCGGCGGCGGTGACCAGGGCGGTCGCGCTGGCGACCTCGCCCGCGGCGTGGCCGCCCATGCCGTCGGCGACCGCGCACAGGACGGTCCGGGACGGTTGCGCGCGCAGGTCCACCACTGCGGGCTCGGACGACTGGGTGAACCAGCCGAACACCAACACCGCGTCCTCGTTGCCCTCGCGCACCCGCCCCCGCCCGGTCATCGCGACCGCGCGCACCGCCGTCTGCATCCCCCGACGCCTCCCTCAGCACGTGCCGGTGCGGCGATCCCGCCTCCCCGTCGAGTCGCGGGCCAGGTCAGCATACGGGCCTGCCGCGCGCGGTCGGCAGGCACGCCCCGGAGCTCGAACTGTCCACAGTGGACGCAGGCGCGGCCGGACAGTCCACAGTGGCGGGCAATCCGGTGGACACCCGGTCGCGCGCGGGGCACCATCCGGGCATGGCACGGATCGAGCTGGTGCGGGGCGACCTCACCGAGCAGGACGTCGACGTCGTGGTGAACGCGGCCAACTCGTCGCTGCTCGGCGGTGGCGGGGTCGACGGGGCGATCCACCGCAAGGGCGGGCCGGAGATCCTGGCCGAGTGCAGGCGGCTGCGGGCGGCCGCGGACCTCGGCGCGCGGACCGTGGCATTCCCGGCCATCTCCGCCGGTATCCACGGGTGGCCGGTCGACTCGGCCGCGCGCATCGCCGTGGGTACGATCTCCGAGGCCCTGCCGGGGGCTCCTGGCGTCGAGCTCGTGCGGTTCGTGTTGTTCGACGATCGGACGCTCGCGGCCTACACCGCGATATCCGGCGGACTGTCGGGTTGACGGCGCGAATACACCAGGGTGCCCTGCGGGACAACGGCAAAGGTTACCGGCCGGTGCTACCGACGGGTGAGCTGACGGTCAAAAGTGACTGTCGTATAACACTTTCGGTGAGAAGTTCATCACAGGGCGAGCGTTACCCGATGGTAATTCTCCATGGTGTGGCGGTGACAGTCATCGCATTGCGCCAAGGCCCGGGGGTCGGCGGCGCGCGGCTGGTCGGGCTCGGCTCGTACCGGCCGCAGACAGCCGTGGGCAGCGCGGAGATCGCCGCGCGGTTCGGGCGCACCGGCGAGTGGATCCGGGAGCGCACCGGCATCGTGTCCCGGCGGTTCGCCCGCACCGAGGCCATGGAGGCAATGGCGGTGACCGCGGGTACCCGCGCGCTCACCCAGGCCGGGTACGGCCCGCGGGAGATCGACCTGGTGATCGTCGCGACCTGCAGCGCGCAGTCCCCGGTGCCGGTGCGCGCCGCCGCGGTCGCCAAGGCGCTCGGCGCGCCGGACGCGGCCGCCTTCGACCTCAACGCCGCCTGCGCGGGCTTCTGCTACGCGATGGCGGTGGCCGCCGACCTGGTGCGCGCGGGCTCGGCGCGCCGGGTACTGGTGGTGGGCACGGAGAAGATGACCGAGTGGGTGGACCCGGCCGACCTGGGCACCTCGATCATCTTCGGCGACGGCGCGGGCGCGGCCGTGGTGGAGGCGTCCGACGAGCCGGGCATCGGCCCGATCGTCTGGGGCAGCGACGGCGCCGCCGAGTCCGCCGAGCTGATCGAGATCCCGGTCGGCGGCCGGATGCGCATGCAGGGCCAGTCGGTGTTCCGCTGGGCGACCACCGAGATCCACCCGATCGCCCTGCTGGCCTGCGAGCGCGCGGGCGTGCGCCCGGCCGACCTGGCCGCGATCGTGCCGCACCAGGCCAACCTGCGGATCATCGACGCGCTCGCGCGCAAGATCGACGCGCCGAACGCGGTGGTGGCCCAGGACGTGGTGGAGTCCGGCAACACCTCGGCCGCCTCGATCCCGATGGCGCTGGACCGGCTGCTCGCCGAGGGGCTGGCCGAGCCGGGCGGGCTGGCGCTGCTGATCGGCTTCGGCGCGGGCCTGACGTACGCGGCACAGGTGGTGCGCATGCCCGCACGGGTGCCCGCGCCCGCCGGTCTCGTGACGCGCTAGGCGCTGTCCGGCAAGTCCGGCACGCGCTATCCGCGCCCGCGCGGCCTCCGGCCGCACGGGCGGAAAACCCAAGTACAACCCGGTACGTGCGGCTTCCCGCCCGCACGCCCAGAGACCACGCGGATCACGGATCCCGCGCACCAGACTTACCGGACAGCGCCCAGCGGCGCGGCTCGGAACGTCAGCCGGGTATCAGCGGGTCCACGGCCTGGCCCGCGGTGTCGCTGTAGACGTACTCGGTCGCGACGGTGCCGTCCGGTGCGTCGCGGGACACGGTCGACGTCCTGGGGCGCACCACCAGCGCCCCGGGATCGCGGCGGACGACCTCCCGGTACCAGTGGTAGGAGTCCTTGGGGGTGCGGGTCTGCGTCGCGTAGTCCACATGGACCAGCCCGAAGCGTTCGCGGTACCCGGCCGCCCACTCGAAGTTGTCCGTCGCCGACCAGGCGAAGTAGCCGCGCACG
Source organism: Actinokineospora enzanensis DSM 44649 (assembly GCF_000374445.1). GTDB lineage: Bacteria > Actinomycetota > Actinomycetes > Mycobacteriales > Pseudonocardiaceae > Actinokineospora > Actinokineospora enzanensis. Next base: position 65,119 of record NZ_KB894404.1, read on the forward strand.
TCCGCGCCGTCGGCGACCGCCGTGGCCAGCGCGCGCAGGTGCGAGTCGTGGTAGTCGATCCGCGCCTGGTCGGGCACGCGGCCGTCGACCGGGTCCGGGTCGTGGTAGGAGCATCCGCTCTCGGTGATGTAGAGCGGCGGCAGGTCCTTGCCGTAGCGGTCGGTGAACATCGCCACCGTCTCGCGCAGACCGTCGGGCACCACCGGCCAGTCGAAGTCGGTGCGCGGGTAGCCGGTGATCGGTCGCGGCTCGAACGGCAGCCCCGGCGGCAGCGCGGCGCCGTCGACGGTCCCGGTCCGGTCGCCGGTGCGCGCGCCGACCAACGTCGGCATGTAGTAGTTGATGCCGAAGAAGTCCAGCGGCTCGGAGATCACGGCCAGGTCCTCGGCCACCGGGCCGGGCATCGCCGCCGCCAGCTCGGGCACCGGGTAGCGCCCGCGCAGCACGGGATCGGCGAACAGCCAGTTCACCAGGACGTCGTAGGTCTGGGCCGCCTCGACGTCCGCCGCGGAATCCGACGCCGCCCACACCGGGGCGTGGTTGCTCGCGGTCCCGATGCCGGTGCACCCCGCCGCGCGCAACGCCCGCACGGCCAGCCCGTGCCCGAGCAGCAGGTGGTGCGCGATCGGCAGCGCCCCCAACCCGAACGCCTTGCCCGGCGCGTGCATGCCCATCGCGTAGCCGAACATGGTGACCACCACGGGCTCGTTCACCGGCATCCAGAGCCGCACCCGGTCGCCGAGCCGCTCACCCACGACCGCCGCGTAGTCGGCGAACCGGTACGCGGTGTCCCGGGACAGCCAGCCACCCACGTCCTCGACCGACTGCGGTGTGTCCCAGTGGAACAGCGTCACCGCGGGCGCGATGCCCGCCGCACACAGTTCGTCCACCAACCGGTCGTAGAAGTCCATTCCCGCCGGGTTGACCACCCTGCCCGGCAGCACCCGCGGCCACGACACCGAGAACCGGTAGGCACCCACGCCCAGGTCGCGCAGCAGCGCGACGTCCTCCCGGTAGCGGTGGTAGTGGTCCGTCGCGACGAGACCCGTGTGGCCGTCCCGGATCCGGCCCGGTTCGGCGCAGAACGTGTCCCACACCGACGGCGCCTTACCGTCCTCGTCGGCCGCGCCCTCCACCTGGTAGGCGGCGGACGCGACGCCCCATAAGAAATCGTCCGGTAATCCGGGGAACGGCATCGGTGCCCCATCTCTGTTATCGGTGAAATCCCGGTTGTCAGCGAACGGACCGGACGCGGAACACCAGCACCGCGCCCAGCAGTCCCACCGCGGCGGCGATCGAGTACAGCACCGGGTATCCGCCCAGGTGCGCCACGATCGGCGCGGCCACCGCGGGTGCGAGCACCTGCGGCAGCGTGTTCGCGATATTGACCATCCCGAGATCTTTGCCCCGGTCTGCCGCTTTGGGCAATACCTGGGTGATAAGCGCGAAGTCGACCGAGGTGTAGATGCCGAACCCGATGCCGAGCACGGCCGCCGCGGTGATCGCGCCCGGCCAGGTCGGCCACGCCACCAGTAGACCGGACGCGACCGCCATGACCAGGCCCGCAGCACACACGAACACCCGCCGCCTGCCCAGCCGGTCCGACCATATCCCGCCCAGCAGCACGGTCGCGAGCATCGCGACGGCGTATACGACGGTAAGTGTGAATACGCCGCCCCCCGGGTCGGCGACGCGCACCTGGTCCTGCAGGTAGTAGAGCAAATACAGTAACGCGAGCGCGTTGCCCAGGTTCATCAGGAACCGGGTCACCCAAGCCCAGGCGAAGTCCGGGTACCGGCGCGGGTCTATCCAGAGCCGCTTGCTCGTGCGCGGCAGTGGGCGACTCTCCACTGGCAGCAACGCGAACGGCAGCGCACCCAGCGCCACGAACGCCGCGCACGCGAGATATCCGCCGTGGACGGTGCCGCCGGTCAGCGCGAGCCCGGTGCCCGCCATGATCCCGGCCGTCTGCGCCAGCCCGAACCAGCCGCCGACCGTGCCACGCCGGTGTTCGGGGACCTCGTCCGGGATCGCCGCGCTCAGCGCCGCGAACGGGGCGTTCAACGCGATCTGGGTGAGCGACCAGCCGACGACCATGCCTGCCACGGAACCCGCCGTGGATAACAACAACAGCCCCACCGCGCCACCGACCGCGCCGCCGAGCACCCATGGTCGGCGGCGGCCCCACTTGCCGCCGGTGCGGTCCGACAGCGCGCCCCACAACGGGTTGGCCACCAGCGAGCACGCCGCGCCGACCGCCGCCACCAACGCCAGCACGGATTCCTTGGACAGCGGCGAGATCAGGTCGGCCTGCTTGGCCAACAGCACCTGCAACGGCCCGTACCAGCCGACGAAGGTCGCGGCCGTGGCCAGCGCGAGCGCCGCCGTCCACCGCCCGCTTTCCCGGGCTGTCTCGGGTCTGGCGTCGGCAACGTCGTCGTGCACGGGTGGCACCCCCGGTGTCGCAGGTGGCGAAGCGGTGGGGGCGTTCCCCGGTCGCGCGAGGTCTGCACAGGATGCGTGGTATGGATCAACCGGTCAAGGACGCGGGGCTGAACTCCTCGGGGCGGTCGCGCAATCCCAGCAGCCATTGGATGGCCCGCTCGCAGCGGTCGGCGGCGCACCCGTCGCCGAACGGGTTGGCCGGGTGCGGGACCGTGAGCCGCGCGGCCCGGGTGAGTACCAGCTTCTCCGCGATCCGGCTGACCACCGCCCGGTCCGGACCCGCCGTCCACGGGTGCAGCGGCTGCCGCGGCTCGCCCCAGGTGCCCGGCTCGCCGCCGACCACCAGGGTCGGCACGCCGAAGCTGGGCGCCTGCTCGGCGAGCGTCGCCGAGTCGGTGACCGCGGCCGCCGCCACCGACAGCAGGCAGACCAGCTCGGGCGCGGTCAGCGGGTCGGTGATCGTCACCCGGACCAACCTGCCCAGCATGTCGTAGGCCCGGTGCCGCAGCGGGCCGCGCGCCACCGGCAGCACGATCTCCAGATCCAGGCAGGTCAGCACCAGGTCGGCGAGACCGTGCAGCAGCTGGCTGGCGGCGGCCGGGTCGGTCCAGGCGGCCCCGTCCAGCAACACCAGCGCCAGCCGCGCGTCGCCCGCGACCACGGCGTCCGTCACCATCCGCACCCGGTCGTCCCGGTGCCGGTCGAATCGGTCGAGCGCGGCGAACCCGGCGTCGACCGCGGTGCTGCCCACGGTGACGACCTTCGGCCCGCGGTGCCCCTCGGCGGCCAGGTTCGCCGTCGCGTCCGGGGTCGCGGCCAGGTGCAGCGAGCTCACCTGGGCGATCAGCCTGCGGTGCCCCTCCTGGGGGAACGGGGCGGTCAGGTCGTAGGAGCGGATGCCCGCGTCCAGGTGCACCACCGGGACCCGCCGCCAGAACGCGGCCATCGCGGCACCGAACGCGGTCGCCGAGTCGCCCTGGACGACCACCGCGTCCGGCGGCCGTTCGGCGAAGGCGTGGTCGAGCCCGGTGAGCAGCCGCGCGGCGGTGCGGGTGATCGGTTGTCCGTCGCGGGTCAGCTCCACCAGCACGTCGGTGGGTAGGTCGAACCCGGAGAGCACGGCCGTGGCCGCGGGGGCGTCGACGCCGCAGACCAGCACGAGCGGCCGGACCGCACGCCTGCCACGCAACGCCGCGGCCAGTGGAGCCAGCTTCGTGGCGGCGGCCGCGTCGCCCGCGACCAGGCAGACCTCGGGGATGTGCCCGGCAGGCGGCGGAGCAGGCAACGGCACGAGGGTGTTCGGCAAACCCGAGGCCCCCTTCCGCTGCCGCGGACACCCGGCGGGGACCCCGCTGTCGTGTCCGATTCCCTCATGCGGTATAGCGCGAGACGGCGCGGACGTTACCCCCGCCCGGCTCGACGCGCCGCCGACACGCCGCACCCGGTCAGGGGACGCGGGACCGCCGCGGGCCTCAGGGAGTCCCGGTGCCGCGTTGGGCGTTGTGCAGGCGGGTGGCGTACACGGCGGCCTCGGTGCGCCGGTCGAAGCCGAGCTTGTGCAGCAGGGTGGAGACGTAGTTCTTCACCGTCTTCTCCGCCAGGAACAGCGCGCCCGCGATCTGCCGGTTGGTCATGCCCTCGGCGATCAGGTCCAGGATCTTGCGCTCCTGCGGGCTCAGCGTCGCGTAGCGGGGGTCCTCGGCGCGGCCCGCGCGCAGCCGGTCCAGCACGGTGGCGGTGACGCCCGCGTCCAGCAGCGAGCCGCCCGCCGCCAGGGTGCGCACCGCGGAGACCAGGTCGTCGCCGCTGACCTGCTTGAGCATGTAGCCCGCGGCCCCGGCCATGATCGCGCCGAAGAGGGCCTCGTCATCGGAGAACGAGGTGAGCATCAGGCACGCGGGCGGCGGCATCACCGAGGAGCGCACGTCCCGGCACACCGACACGCCCTCGCCGTCCGGCAGCCGCACGTCCAGGATGGCCACCCGCGGCCGCACCGCGGGGATCCTGGCCAGTGCCTGCGCCGCGGTGGCCGCCTCGCCCACCACGTCGATGTCCGGTTCGACCTCCAGTAACTGCCGCAGCCCGCGGCGGACGACCTCGTGGTCGTCGAGCACGAACACGGAAATGCTCATCCACGTGCCTCCTGGCCTCGCGTCACGACTCGGCGTGCGCGCGCAGCGGCACGTCCCAGTCGACCCTGGTCCCGCCCCCGGCGGGGGAACCGATCGCGCAGTCGCCGTCCCAGCGGCGCGCGCGTTGCACCATGTTCGCCAGCCCGCCGCGGTGGGCGATGTCCGTGGGCAGGCCCCGGCCGTCGTCCTGTACGCGCAGCCGCAGCCGGGTGGCGTGCCGGTCCACGGCCACGGTTAGCGCCACCCCGCCCGCGCCCGCGTGCCGGACCACGTTGGACAGTGCCTCGCGCAGCGTGGCCATCAGGTCCAGCGCGACGTCCGCGGGCACCACCGAGTCCAGCGGACCCTCCAGCCGTACGGTCGGCTCGTACCCCAGGGCGGCGGTCGCGTCGGAGATCGCCCGCAGGATCTCGCCGCGCAGGCTGTAGGGGCCGTTCACCGGCTGCTGCAGGGAGAAGATGCTGCGCCGGATCTCCCGGATGGTCTGGTCGATCTCGGCGACGAACCCGGTCAGCCGCTCGGCCGCATCCGGGATGTCCGGCGCCCGCTTGAGGCCCTGCAGGCCCAGCCCGATCGCGAACAGCCGCTGGATGACCAGGTCGTGCAGGTCGCGGGCGATCCGGTCGCGCTCCTCGTAGAGCGCCAGCCGCTGCCGGTCCTGCTGGGCGTAGGCGAACTCGATGGCCAGCGCGGCGTGCGTGGCGAAGTCGGTGATCATCCGCAGGTCTTCGTCGTCGAACCGGTCGGCGCCGTGCTCGCGGGCCACCATCAGCACCCCGGACGGCCGCGATCCGGTGCTCAGCGGCACGAACAGCGCGGGTCCCAGGCCGCTGATCGCCCGCGGCAGCTGCTGGAAGGTGGTCGCGGAGCGGAGCAGCGTCGCCTTGGCCACCTCGCCGAGCACCCGGGCCCGGCCGGTGCTGAACACGTCGCCGGTGATGCTGTCGCCCGCGGACATCCGCTCGTCCACCAGCTCGTCGGCCAGCAGCCCGTCGGCGGCGCGGATCAGCAGGTTGTCGGCGCCCGCGGGCACCGCGACGAACGCCAGCACCCCGGCCGCGGTCTCCCTGGCCCGGCGGGCCAGCAGGTCGAGCCCCTCCACGTCGCACACGCTGGTCCGCAGCACGGCGGTGACCTCGGTGGTGGCCCGCAGCCAGCTCTCCCGCCTGCTGGCGCGGTCGAAGTTGCGGGCGTTCTCGATGGACATCCCAGCGGCCGCGGCGAGCGCGACCACCACGTCCTCGTCCTCCTGTGTGAACGCCCGTCCACCGATCTTCTCGGTCAGGTACAGGTTGCCGAACACCTCGCCGCGGACCCGGATCGGCACGCCGAGGAACGACCGCATCTCCGGGTGGTGCTCGGGGAACCCGGCCGCGGCCGCGTGCGCGCTCAGATCGGGCACCCGCACCGGCCGGGGCTGTTCCACCACCATGCCCAGCACGCCCTTGCCCACCGGCAGCTCGCCGATGGCGCGCGTGATCGGCTCGTCGATGCCGGTGTGCGTGAGGGCGCTGAGCTGTCCGTCGTGGTCGAGCACGCCCAGGGCGCCGTAGCGGGCGCCCGCCAGCTCACAGCCCGCGTCCACGATGCGGCGCAACACGTCAGGCAGCGATAGGTCGCTCGCCACCGACAGCACCGCGTCCAACAGGTGGCGCATCCGGTCCTGCGAGACCTCGGCCGCGGCGGCCTGGTCGACCAGGCCGTGGAACAGGTTGACCCGACGCCGGTCGGCGCTCGCGCGGGGTTCGTCCGGCCGCTCGGCCGCCGGGCCGTCCGGATCGATCCCGGACGCGTCGATATCGGTGGGGCCGCCCGCAGTCCTGCCCGGACCGCCCGGCTGGTCCGCACCCGCCTGAAGCACGGCGTCACCGCTTTCTCCGCCTCGTGCGCGCCCGACCCGTGCACCGCCGCCGGGAATGCCATCGTCCACGTTCGCCCGCGTGCCGCGTCGCGACAGTTCGCGTCGGGGAAATCATCGGACGTGATCGGTGCGTCGAGCGTCCACGACATTCGCGCGCGGCGCAAGACCGCCGGGCGCATGTCCCCGAAATGACCCACGGCGTTGCCCGCTCGCGCGCTACCCGGCTACCCGGTGACCTTATGGCTGCCGGTGACGCAGCGTCGGCGAATGTTGACCTGGTGTGGGCGACGGACTGGTCCCTTCGCGCCGGGAGCGCTCGCCGGACCCGGATCCCGGTGGCCGAGCGTGATCGACAACGCGCGGATCTGATGGGCTGTTCGGCCCAAATGGCGCAGACGATTCGGTGTGCGCAATTCGGCGGGAATGCGCACGCGTTTGCCCGAAAAATGGACGTCAGGCCGAACCGTCGACAATCCACCTGAGCGTCCAGCGACCCGGTCCGCCACGCAGAACCGCGCGCGCCAGCGGACCCACGTCGATCCGCCAGAAGCTGGCCGGACCGGCCGCCAGCGCGTGCACCAGCGCCGCCTTGACCACCGCGGGCGCGGTGACCGCCACCGTGTGCCCGACGTCCGCGGGCCGCTCGTCCAGCCAGCGCCCCACCCGCTCCACCAGCTCCACCACCGACTCCCCGCCGTGCGGGGCCGACCCGGGGTCGGTCAGCCAGCGGGTGACCGCGTCCGGCTCGGCGGTGGCCACCTCGTCCAGCGTGCGGCCCCGCCACCGGCCGTAGTCGTTGTCCCGCAACCGTTCGTCCGGGTCGGCGGCCAGCCCCAGCGCGGCCGCCGTCTGGGCGCACCGCAGCATCGGGCCGCGCAGTGCCCGGTCGACCCGACCCAGGTCGGGCCCCGCCGCGGCGTCCCGCAGCGCCGCCTCGGTCAGCGGCTCGTCCGCCGGGAAGGCCGCCGTGCGCGTCGCCGCCGTGGCCCCGTGGCAGATCAGCACGACTCTCACGACCGCCTGCTCCGTCCGGACCCGTCCGACCTGCCGGATGACATTTCCCACCTGCCCATTCGGCCGCGTTGACACCGTCGCGCGCGCTGACCTACGTTCCTCAATCGACCAAGATGGTAGAAGGAAGCCGGTGGGACTCCGGCACGGCCGCGCCACTGTGACGGGAGGCCACCCCGGGTGAACGCCCGGGAGGGACTTCCGGAGTCAGACCCTTCGCCGTCGCACGCTCCACCGACCGGGCCGCGTGAAGCCCTCCAGGAGGCGATCATGACGACGCACACCGTCGCCGTCCCCACCCCCATCCCCGTGCGCATCCCGGTGCGGCAGATCCTGCCGTACGCGATCTTCACCGGGATTCTCTCCCTTATCGCGCTGTACTTCGTCGGCGCCGAGCAGGGCGCGTTGGCCGTGTTCGATGGCACCACGGTGCACGAGCTCGTCCACGACGCGCGGCACCTGCTGGGCTTCCCGTGCCACTGACCGACACGGTGACAACTGAACAGCAGAACACGCTCACGGTCCGCTCACTGCTCGTGTGGGGTCTCCTCGCCGGGCTCGTGGGCGGACTGCTGGCGTTCGGTTTCGCCTCCGCGTTCGGCGAGCCGTCCGTGGACGCGGCCATCAGCATCGAGGAGTCCGGCGGTGCGCACGAGCACTCGCACGGCGACGCGGGCCAGGCGCACGACCACGGCACGGCGGCGGAGGAACCCGCCGAGGAGGAACCGGTCTCCCGGGCGTTCCAGGCCACCGGTGGTCTGGGCATCGGCGCCGTCGCCTATGGCCTCGGCCTGGGCGGTCTGTTCAGCCTCGCGTTCGCGTTCGCCTATGGCCGGCTCGGGTCTCTCTCTCCGCGCGCGAGCGCGGTGACCGTGGCCGGACTGGCCTACGTGGGCGTGGTTCTGGTGCCGTTCCTGAAGTACCCCGCGAACCCGCCCGCGGTGGGCAACGGGGCGACCATCGGGGAACGCACCGGGCTGTTCTTCGGCATGATCGCCATCTCGCTGGTCGCGCTGGTGCTGGCGGTCGTGGCCGCCCGCGCGCTGTCCCGCCGGTGGGGCGGCTGGTGGTCCACACTGGCTGGCGGCGCGGGATACCTGGTCGTGGTGGGCGTCGCGGCCGCCCTGCTACCCGCGATCAACGAGGTCCCGACGGGCTTCCCGCCGTCCGTGCTGTGGGAGTTCCGGACCGCCTCGCTGGGCACCTCGGCAGTGCTCTACGCGGGTATCGGCGTGGCGTTCGCGGCGCTGTTGCACCGTGGACTCACCCGCGGCCGCACTCTCTGACCCAGGCTCACAAGGCCCCGCGTTTCCTTTGGTGGAACGCGGGGCCGAGTTTTGTGCGCACCTTTCCACGGCACGTTCACCAGACCTCCACGCGGTTCACCACACCTCCACGCAATAGCGGCAACGACGGAATTCCGGACAGCGTCTATTGAGGTGACGGCGATCGGCGCCGACTGCCCGAGGAGGCCTTGCTTGCGTGTCGAACTGGATCAACTCGATCCTTCGGTCACCGATTGTCCTGACCGCCCCCAGTGGTGGCCGCTGACACTCAGCCTGGCCGGGACGTGGTCGGTGCTGGTCGCCGTCCAGTACTTCCAGATGGAGATCCTGTCCTACCTGTGGATCCTGGCCATCCCGGTGATCTACGGCGCGTGGCTGATCCCGTTCGCGGCGACCGTCGCCGTCCTGCCGTGGGTATGGCGCTGGGCAAGGTGGCTCGGCCTCGCCGAGTTGGCCGTCATCACCACCGCGCTCGCCGCCATTGTCGCCTCGGTCAACTGGTGGCACGTCAACGCCGTCACCTACTACTACATCCACCGCGGTGAGTTCTTGACGGTAGGACAGTTGACCCAGGACCGCGAGTGGTTGAGCACCGCCCCCTCCGGCTACTACGGTCCGCAGTTGCCGTTGGCGTACGCGCATCTGTCCATGCAGGGGAGCCTCGCGGAGGTCGGCACCAACAACCACGAGCACGCATACCTACTCGCGCGCGGCGCGTTCATCCCGGACGGCGCGGTCGGATACGTCCACCTGGTCGGGGAACCCGAACCGGGACTGACACTCGACGGCTACGGCATCCCCATCAAGCCCACGATCGCCCTCGGCGACGGCTGGTGGTGGTGCCAATGATGCCGCTCGACCTGCCGACCACCACGCCACGTCCACCGCGCGTGCTATGGCCACTGGTGGGACTGTTCGCGGCCTGGGCGACGCTGTTCGTCGTCCACTACTTCCAGGTTCTGTTGTGGGGTTGGACGGCGTGGCGAACCATCGTCTGGTTCAGCGTTGTGGCGGCCACCATCGCGGCAGGCTTGCAGGTGTGGCGCCGCGCGCGGTGGCGGGGGATCGTGTACCTCGCGGTGTTGTCCGCGCTGCTCACTACCGGCGCCTTGCTGCCGAACTGGCCGCACACGTACGCGGTGACCTACTTCGACCTGCACAGCGACACCTTCAACAACCTCGCGCTGTGGCAGGAGGAGCATCACCTTGAGGCAGCCGACGACTACAAGTGCGCGGGTGTCTCGCTCCCGCCCGAGTTCCAGGAGCTGTCCGAGTACGGCTGCCTGGAACCGATCGGCCGCCATGGCGACGATCGCGTGTGGCTGGTGCCCGTGCGGACGACGGCTGACGAGACCTGCGGCTACGCGTACATACCGGGGAAAGTCGATCCCTCGACGACCTTCGACTTCGACGGCGCGATCCATCCGGTGATAGATCTCGGGGCAGGGTGGTGGTGGATCGCCTGACGATCACGCGGTTTCCGTTCTGCTTGACCGAGTTGCCCACAACCCCGTTGAAGGATCTCCACGCGCACACCACCACGTGACGAGCCCACGCTCCACGGCTCCTGTGGACAACTCCGCGCACGACCTCGCCCACCAGCGGTAACGTAGAAATCCGGGGATCCCCCACGAGCTATCCACAATCCGCCGAACAGTCCACAGATGCACGGCGACGCTTGACGGGCCTGCACTCCGCAGCTCCTGTGGACAACTTCGCGCACGATGTCATCTACCTGCGGTAACGTAGAGATCCGGGGATCCCCCGTGGGTTATCCACAATGCCTGGAGCGGTCCACAGGTACGCAGCGACGCTTGACGAGTCCGGCGCTCCAGCTCCTGTGGATGGCTCCGCGCGCCACCGCGCCTACCGGCGGTAATGTAGAAATCCGGGGATCCCCGGCGAGTTGTCCACAACCCCCGGAATCGCTCCACAGATCATCTCCGCCCCTCTTGACAACGTCTCGAATTCGGTAGGCTGTATCCGGGGCAGGCCCCCTGGGATGGGCGGGGGCTGTCCTCGGGCGCGTGAGGGGGACCGGGTCACCCGGGCTGGTGAGGGCGCGCGTGGTCGCGGGCAGCTGTGACGAATCGGTGGATCGCGGTGGGGTTTCCGGCTGGGTGCGTGTGCAGATAGGACGCGTGCAGGCCGCTGTGGACAAAGCCTTCTCGGTGCGAGATGGCATCGTGGCCACGCCAGGCCCACGCGGGGGTCTCGCCGTGCGCAGGCACCGTTCGCGTGCGGTGGAACTCGTGTCCTGCGACGCGCGTGCCTACCTGCCACAGCACGGAATCCGTCGTGGCTACCGCGTCCCGGTAACCCAGCACGAGCCGGGGGGACATGGTGGCGTCGGCCTGGATGACACCGCACATGGGATGGCCGTCCAGTTCACGAGCTAGGTAGAGCAGGCCGCCGCACTCGGCGTGTACGGGTGTGCCCGTGTCCGCCAGCGCTGCCACGTCCGCGCACAGGGACCTGTTCGCGGACAACGCTTCCGCGTGCGCTTCCGGGAACCCACCCGGCAAGACCAGGCCCGCCGTTCCGTGCGGGAGATGTTCGTCCCGCAGCGGATCCACGACCGCGACGTCGGCCCCCGTTGCCCGCAGCAGTTCGACGTGTTCGGTGTAGCCGAACGTGAACGCCGCACCACCGGCCACCGCGATCACCGGTGCGTTCTCCACCGGTGCCACCTCGTCCGAGGATGACCACGCGGGTCCGTCGAAGGTGCTCGCGGATCGCGCGATACGCAAGACCTCCGCCAGGTCCACGGAGTTCGCCACAAGGTCGGCCATGGCGGCTACCGCGCGCACCGCGGGATCCCCATGTTCCGCGGCGGGTACCAAACCCAGGTGCCGGGACGGCACGTCCACCTCGCTCGCGCGCCGCACTGCTCCCAGGACAGGTAGCCCGACGTCTCCGCACGCCTCGCGTAGTACTTCTTCGTGCCGGTCTGAACCGACCTGGTTCAGAACCACGCCCGCTATCCGTACTCCCGGGCGGTACGAACGGAATCCGTGCAGTAGCGCGGCAAGGCTCGTGCTCTGCCCGCGCGCGTCCACCACCAACAGGACCGGCGCGTCCAGCAACCCCGCGACGTGCGCCGTGGAGCCGTAACCGCCGACATCGACGTGGTGGCCGATGCGGCCGTCGAACAGGCCCATCACGCCCTCGACCACGGCGACGTCCGCGCCCGCGGACCCGTGCCGGAACAGCGGGGCTATCCGGTGCTCGCCGACCAGGACCGGGTCCAGGTTCCGGCCCGGCCTGCTCGCGGCGAGGGTGTGGTAGCCCGGGTCGATGTAGTCCGGGCCGACCTTGAACGGCGCCACCACGTGACCCGTCCGGCGCAGCGCCGCCATCAGACCGGTGGCCACCGTGGTCTTCCCGCTGCCCGACCCGGGGGCGGCGACGACCAGGCGGGCTACCACTCGATCCCCTTCTGCCCCTTGTGCCCGGCGTCCATCGGGTGCTTCACCTTGGTCATGTTCGCCACCAGGTCGGCCGCCTCGACCAGCGCGGGCGGCGCGTCCCGCCCGGTGATCACCACGTGCTGGTGCCCCGGCCGCTCACCCAGCACCCGCACCACCTCGTCCACGTCGACCCAGCCCCACTTGAGCGGATAGGTGAACTCGTCCAGCACGTACAGGTCGTGCCGCTGCTCGGCCAGCCGCCGCGAGATCTCCGCCCATCCCTCGCGCGCTGCCTCGGCGTGGTCCTCCTCGGAGCCCGCCTTGCGCGTCCACGACCAGCCCGCGCCCATCTTGTGCCACTCGACCGGACCGCCCTCGCCGGTCTGCTCGTGCAGCCGTCCCAGCGCCAGGAACGCGTTCTCCTCGCCGACCCGCCACTTCGCGGACTTGACGAACTGGAACACCCCGATCGACCACCCCTGGTTCCACCCGCGCAACGCTAGCCCGAACGCGGCGGTCGACTTTCCCTTCATCTCCCCGGTGTGCACCACGACCAGCGGCCGGTTCCGGCGCTGCCGGGTGGTGAGCCCGTCCTGCGGGACAACGCTCGGCTTCCCCTGCGGCATGGCGGTTTCCCTACTTTCGAGATCGGAGCACGGTAGGAGTCGGGTGGGTGGCATCGGAGCCAGGTCGTACCCGAAAGATCGGACCTGGCTCCGATGCCGAGTCCCGACGGATCCACGACGATGACGTTGTCCCCAAACGACTTCGGAACTTTCCAGGAGCAGCCATGACTACCCGGATCCTAGAACCCGCCACGACTGTCCTATATGGACAAGATTGGTCGAGTGTCCATGCCGAGGCGCACGTGCGTTGGCGAGTCCTGTGGTCACCTTCGCCGTTTGATCATGGTCGAGGAGCTCGACCGCGTTCCCCTTCGGTGTCACCGGGTCCCCGGCCGGAACCCGGGCGGACGCATCTCGTCCGATCACCCCGCTACGCCACGATGAGGCATGCCCGCCGATGGGTGCGGCTTGTCTCGGCGTCGACCGCGACGAGCGTGACCAGCCGGACGCTGACATCCGTCGATGCTCGACTTCTCCTCGTCGATCGGTCGCTCGGTCCGCTGTCCCGATCCCGACGCGCGGTGTCGAAGCCTGGAGCGCGACAGGTGCTCGCGGGGGCGCCGCTTCCCGCCGTGCGGGAAGCCGGTCTGATGCGTGCGATACAAGGGGGCCAGGGTAAGGCGAGCCACGTGGACCGCCAGGCTTTCCGGGTGCGGGCCGCACTTGCCGAGAGTCGCGTCCGGGTTTGTCCGACCTGGGTAGGGCTTGTCGTCGGTCCTTGGTCGATCGTGTCCGGTGGGTTCCGGGTTGGTCCGGTGTGTGCGGCATGGAATGCCCTAGGCGGCACGGGCCGCGCGGACGACGCCCGCGACGGTGTCCGCCGAGAGGTCCTCCAAGCGCAGGCCGGTGGCGCCGAGCGCCACGGCCAGGCGGCCTGCCAGGCCGAGGCGTACCGGGCCGGACTCGCAGTCGACCACGATGCTCGCCACGCCCTCGGCGGCGAGCACCGAAGCCGCGCGCAGGGCGTCGGTGACCGGGTCGCCGGTGCGGCCGGTGGCGGCGACGGTCGCGCGGCCGTCGGTGACCACCACGAGCAGGGCGCGCCTGCGTGGGTCGCGCAGGCGTTCCACCGCGAGGATCTTGCGGGCGCGCAGCAGGCCGTCGGCGAGCGGGGTGCGGCCGCCGGTGCGCAGGTCGCGCAGGCGGGCCACGGCGGCCTCGACGGAGGAGGTCGGCGGCAGGGCCAGCTCGGCCGCGCCGCCGCGGAAAGTGATCAAGCCGACCTTGTCGCGGCGCTGGTAGGCGTCGCGGAGCAGGGACAGCACGGCGCCGGTGACCGCGGCCATGCGCTTGCGCGCGGCCATCGAGCCGGAGGCGTCCACGGCGAACAGCACCAGGTTGGACTCGCGGCCCTCGCGTACGGCCCGGCGCACGTCACCCGGGCGCACGATCAGCGCCGTCCCGTCGCGGCCCCGGTCGTGCTGGAACGGGGCAGCCGCGGTGACGGTGCCGACGAGGTGGATGCCCGAACCCTGGGTGGTCGACGCGCGCAGGGCCCGGCCTGCGCCCGCTCGCGACCGGGAACGCCTGCCCGGCGCGCCCTCGCCGACACCGGCGATCTCCAGGACCCGGGCGCGGAACGCCTCGTCGGGGCGCGTCGGGGCCTGAGTGTGGTCGCCGCCGCGCGGCGCCTCGGTGTGCCTGCCGTTCGGTGTCTGGCCGCCGTTGTCGTCCCCGTCGGCGGGGCTCCCACCGCCACCGGGGCCGTCCGGGGTCGGGTCGTCGTCCGGGGTGGGAGGTTCCTGGTCGGCATCGGCCGCCGCGTCGCGCAGGGCCTGGTCGAGCTGTTCCTGGTCCAGGCCGGGCTCGTCGAACGGGTCGCGGCGCCTACGGTGCGGCAGCGCCAGCCGGGCCGCCACGGCGATGTCCGCCTCCGCGACCGCCGCCGCACCCCGCCAGGCCGCGTGCGCCACGGCGGTGCGGGCCACCACCAGGTCCGCGCGCATGCCGTCCACGTCGAAGGAGGCACACACCGACGCGATCCGGCGCAGCTCGGCGTCGGGCAGCGCTACCCCCGGCAGCGCCGCGCGGGCGGCCACGATCCGTTCGGCCAGCTCCGCGTCGGCGGCCGTCCACTCGGCGGCGAACCCGGCCGGGTCGGTCTCGAACGCCAGCCTGCGCCGGATCACCTCGGTGCGGGTGTCGATGTCCCGGGCGGCGCGCACCTCCACGGTCAGCCCGAACCGGTCGAGCAGCTGCGGCCGCAGCTCGCCCTCCTCCGGGTTCATCGTGCCGACCAGCAGGAACGACGCCGCGTGCGATACCGACACGCCCTCCCGCTCGACGTGCGCGCGGCCCATCGCGGCCGCGTCCAGCAGCAGGTCCACCAGGTGGTCGTGCAGCAGGTTGACCTCGTCCACGTACAACACGCCGCGGTGCGCCGCCGCGAGCAGGCCGGGCTGGTAG
Source organism: Actinokineospora enzanensis DSM 44649 (assembly GCF_000374445.1). GTDB lineage: Bacteria > Actinomycetota > Actinomycetes > Mycobacteriales > Pseudonocardiaceae > Actinokineospora > Actinokineospora enzanensis. The sequence continues at coordinate 80,296 of NZ_KB894404.1, forward strand.
GCGCGCACGCCCTCGCTGAGCGCCCGCTCCAGGTCCAGCGAGCCGATCAGCCGGTCCTCGGTCGCACCCACCGGCAACTCGACCAACCGCGCCGCCCGGTGATCGGCGACGACGGCGGCGTGCGGACCGTCGGGGCACCGTGGGTCCGGCGCGGTCGGGTCGCAGGAGAACCGGCACCCCGACACCACCTCGACCGGGGGCAGCAACGCCGCCAGCGCCCGCACCACGGTCGACTTCGCGGTGCCCTTCTCGCCCCGCACCAGCACCCCGCCGATCCCCGGGTGCACGGCGTTGAGCAGCAACGACAACCGCAGATCGGCATGGCCGACGACAGCGGAGAACGGATAGCCGGGCTGGGCAGGCTGCGACACGCCATGATCCTCACTCCGGGTCCGCGCCCGGGTCGGTCGTCGGCAGGGCGGAGTGTCCTGGCTCCCGGATCCGCACGCCGGTCCCGGCCTTCCCGGGCCGAACCGCCCCGGTGGCACACAGGGGGACTGGCGCTCCCCGGTCACAGTGGCGGGACCGCACCGGACTCGCACCGGTTTCCTCGCACACCCTGCTGTGGTCGCCACGCATCGTCGCAGACCAGCCCGCCCCGAGCCAAGCCACGTGTCCCGAATCTCCACCCGACGCAACAACCATCCCGACCCCTGGAGCGACCACCTCGGAACAATCACCCACCTGGCAAGCGGCCAACCACCTCTGGGGCGAGTCACCTACCGGACGAGCGATCAACCAACCCTGGGCGGTCATCTCGGGGCCGTCGTCCACCTGGCAAGCGGCCAACCGGTCCGGAGCGTGTTGTCCGGGCTGTGCCGGATGTGCGGGTCGGTGGGCGCGGGAATGAGGTTTGCTCAGTGGGCATCGTCGCGCGTGGCCGCGTCGGGGGTCGGGGCTGGTCAGGGTCGGATACGGTGTCCGGCGGTGTCCGGGTGGACGGTCGGGTGTCGCCGTCGGAGCGGGTGTGAGCGGGGAGGGTGAGATCGGCGTCACGGTGGTCGGGATCGGGGCGGACGGCTGGGCCGGGTTGGCCCCGCCCGCGCGGGCGGTGGTCCTCGGGGCCGAGGTCGTCGTCGGGGCGGGGCGGCAGTTGGGGCTGTTGCCGGACGAGGTGCCGGGGGAGCGGGTCGCGTGGCCGTCGCCGCTGGTGCCCGCGATCCCTGGGATGTTGGCGGAGTACGCGGGCCGGGAGGTCTGTGTGCTCGCCAGTGGGGACCCGATGTTCCATGGCATCGGCACCACCCTGAGCCGGTTCGGGCCGGTGCGGGTGTTGCCGCACCCGTCGTCGGTGTCGCTTGCCTGTGCGAGGTTGGGGTGGGCGGCGGACGACGTCGAGGTGGTCAGTGCCGTCGGGCGGCCGGTGGAGCGGTTGCACGCGGTGCTGCACCCGGGACGGCGGGTACTCGTACTCAGCGAGAACGGGACGACGCCGTCGGCCGTGGTGGAGCTGCTCAGGGCGCGGGGGTTCGGGTCCAGCGTGGTCACCGTGTTGGAGGAGCTTGGTGGGCCGGGGGAGCGGGTCACCGGTGATCTCGACGGGGTCGCGGCGCTGGATATCGCGGCGCTGAATGTCGTGGCGGTGGAGTGTGTGGCGGATCCGGGGGCGCGTCGGCTGCCGAGGGTGCCCGGGTTGCCGGATGACGTGTACGAGCACGACGGGCAGATCACCAAGCGGGAGATCCGGGCGGTGACCGTGTCGGCGTTGGCGCCGGAACCGGGGGAGCTGCTGTGGGATGTGGGCGCGGGCTCGGGGAGTGTCGGCATCGAGTGGTCTCGGACGCATCCGGCCTGTCGGGCTGTCGCCATCGAGTCGAGGGACGAGCGGGCCGATCGGGTGGTGCGGAACGCGCGGGCGTTGGGGGTTCCGGGGTTGCAGGTGGTCCGTGGGGCCGCTCCGGCGGCGTTGGCCGATCTTGAGCAGCCGGACGCGGTCTTCGTCGGCGGCGGGGTGACCGCCGAGGGTGTGCTCCCGGCGTGCTGGTCGGCGTTGCGGCCAGGGGGGCGGATCGTGGTGAACGCGGTGACGTTGGAGTCCGAGGCGCTGGTGGTTCGGTGGCAGGCGGCCGTCGGCGGCAGCCTGACCAGGCTGGAGGTCGGGCGGGCGGCGCCGATCGGCGGGTTCACCGCGTGGCGCCCGGCGCTGCCGGTGACCCAGTGGGTCGCGATCAGGAACGAGCGAATCGGGGTGGGTGCGTGACGGTGCACTTCGTGGGGGCCGGACCGGGGGCCGCCGACCTGATCACCGTGCGGGGACGGGACATCATCGCCGCCGCGCCGGTCTGCCTGTACGCGGGGGCGCTCGTGCCCGAGGAGCTGCTGGCCGTGTGCCCGGACGGCGTGCGGAAGGTGGACACCGCGAACCTGACGCTGGACGAGATCGTCGCCGAGATGGTGGCCGCGCACGAGGCCGGGTCCGACGTGGCGCGGCTGCACTCCGGGGACCCGTCGGTGTTCAGCGCGATGGCCGAGCAGATGCGGCGCCTTGACGCGGCGGGGATCCCGTACGACGTCACGCCGGGGGTGCCTGCGTTCGCGGCGGCGGCCGCGTCGTTGCGGCAGGAGCTGACGGTGCCCGCCGTCGGTCAGACGGTCGTGCTGACCCGGACGTCCGCGCGTGCGACGCCCATGCCGCCCGGGGAGGACCTGGGCACGCTCGGGAAGTCCGGGGCCACCATGGTGCTGCACCTGGCCGTGCACCGCGTGGACGAGGTCGTCGCCGAGCTGCTGCCCAACTACGGCCCCACCTGCCCGGTCGCCGTGGTCGCCTACGCCTCCCGGGTCGACGAGGTGATCCTGCGCGGCACGCTCGCCGATATCGCCGACCGGGTGCGGGACGCGGGCATCCGGCGGACGGCCGTGATCATCGTGGGGCGGGTACTCGACCCGGGCGGGTTCTGCGACAGCCACCTGTACTCGGCCGCCCGGGAACGTCCGTGACCAAGGTGCTGGTGCTGGGCGGCACGGCCGAGGCACGGGCCCTCGCCGCCACGCTGCACGAGCTGCCCGAGGTCACCGTGGTCTCGTCGCTGGCCGGGCGCGTGCGCGATCCCCGGCTGCCGGTCGGCGAGGTGCGGGTCGGCGGGTTCGGCGGGCCGGAGCGGCTCGCGGAATGGTTGTCCGACAATGGGGTCACGGCCGTCGTGGACGCCACGCACCCGTTCGCCGAGCGGATCAGCGCGGCCGCCGCAGCTGCCACCCGCGCGGCCGACGTCCCGCTGATCATGCTGCGGCGACCGGGCTGGCCCTCGCGACCAGGCTGGCACTGGGTCGACGACCTCCACAATGCCCGCGCGGTCGCGGAATCCTTGGGAGAGCGGGTCTTCCTGACCACCGGTCGACAGGGCCTGCCCGCCTTCGCCGACTCCTCGCACTGGTACCTGATCCGCTGCGTCGACCAGCCGGACTCGCCGCTGCCCGCGCGCGCCGAAGTCCTGCTCGACCGTGGACCGTACACAGTGGACGGTGAGCTGGCGCTGCTGCGCGAGCACCGGATCGACGTCCTGGTCACCAAGGACAGCGGCGGCCCGCTCACCGTCGCCAAGCTCGACGCCGCCGAGCGGCTGGGTGTCCCGGTGGTGGTCGTGCGCAGGCCCGCCACGCCGGACCTGGACGCCGTCGACACCGTCGAGGCCGTGCTGGAGTGGCTCCGGCGATGATCTCCCAGCTCGTCCGGTGCGCGGCGACCGTGGAAACCGACACGGTCGCCTTCCACGGCGACGAGCTGCCCGACGGCGTCGAACTCGGCGACCTGGTGCTGCCCGACCGCACCGTGGCCACTGTGCGGCTGCCGCTGCCCGAGGCCGTGCCCGTGCTCACCCGGGCCCGCCGCGACCCGCGCGGCCACCCGACGGCCGCGTTCTGGGGCGCGGTCGTGGTGGTCGCGCTGCGGCGGATCGCCCAGGGCACGCTCGGCCCGGAGGACGTCGACCGGCTGACCGAGCTAGCCACCCGCATGCCGGTCGACGCCGACAACACCGGCGCGCCCGCCGAGAAGGCGGTCCGCGCGTTCGTCGAGGCGATCGCCGGGCCGATCCCGCGCCACGGCCTCCACGTGGTCGGCCTGCGGCTGTCGCTGCGGGTGGAGCCCGACGGCACCTGCGTGCCGCAGGCGCACGACTCGATCGACTCGTCCGTGGTGCTCGACGCGGGTGACCTCTGGGAACGCGGCGACGACCACAGCCGGGCGAGCCTGCGCACCGCCCTGCGCCGGGCCGCGCGCCGGTGGCCGCCGCTGTACCGACTGCTGGACCAGGAGATTCCCGACCGGCTAGGGCTGTCCGAGGACGAGGTCGCCGACCTCATCGCGAACGCGACCCGTCTCGGCGTGGACGTGCACTGGCCGCGTGATCTGCTGGGTTCGCTCGACAGCCAGGTCGTGCTGGGGCGGATCGAGTCGCGTGGCCTGCTGTCCGCCGAGTCGGAACTCATGCTCGACGGCGTCGCCCTGACCAAGGCCGAGGTCGACGTCCTGGCCGAGGCACACCGCACGGTGGTCCGGCTGCGTAACCGGTGGGTCGTGGTCGATCGGGCCCTGATGCCCCGAGTCCTTCAGCCGTTGACGGTGGCCGAGGCGCTCGGCGCCGCCCTGGACGGGCACACGACCGTCGACGGCGCTGAGGTGCGGGTCGTGCCCCAGGGGCGGCTGGCCGCGCTGCACGCCGACATCGCCGATCCGGCAGGCGCGGAAAGGATCCCCCAGCCTGTCGGACTCACCGCGACCTTGCGCGAATACCAGGTGCGCGGCCTGCGGTGGCTGGCCCGGATGACCGAGCTGGGACTGGGTGCGTGCCTGGCCGACGACATGGGCCTGGGCAAGACGATCACGGTGATCGCGCTGCACCTCCTGCGCGGCGGGACGACGCTGGTGGTGTGCCCGGCGTCGTTGCTGGGCAACTGGGCGCGGGAGATCGAGCGGTTCGCTCCCGGGGTCCGGGTGGGCCGGTATCACGGGCGTGAGCGGTCACTGCCCGACTCCGGGTTCCTCCTGACCACCTACGGGACCATGCGCCGGGACGCGGCCCGGCTCGCGGTGGGCGCCTGGGACCTGGTCGTCGCCGACGAGGCCCAGCATGTGAAGAACGCGGGATCGGCGACCGCCAAGGCATTGCGCACGATCCCGTCACGCGCCAGGGTCGCGCTGACCGGCACCCCGGTCGAGAACGCGCTGACAGACCTCTGGGCCGTGCTCGACTGGACCACTCCAGGGCTGCTGGGCACTGCCGACGCGTTTCGCGCGCGCTGGATCCTGCCGATCGAGAAGGATCCGAAGCTCGCCGACCGGCTGGCCCGGGTGATCCGGCCGTTCGTCCTGCGGCGAAAGAAGTCCGACCCGGGGATCGCGCCCGAGCTGCCCGCGAAGACCGAGACCGATCACGCCGTGGCGCTCACCCGGGAACAGGCCGGGCTGTACACGGCCGTGGTTCGCGAGTCCCTGAGCCAGATCCAGGCCAGCTCGGGCATGGCCAGGCGAGGACACGTCCTCAGGCTGCTGACCTCGCTCAAACAGGTCTGCAACCACCCCGCGCAGTACCTGGGGGAGCGGAACACCCGGCTGGCGGGCCGGTCCGGGAAGCTGGCGCTGCTGGACGAGCTGCTCGGCACCATCCTCGCCGAGGGCGGCGCCGCACTCGTGTTCACGCAGTACGTGGCCATGGGGCGGCTGCTGGAGCGGCACCTCCGGGAACGGGGCATCGCCACCGGCTTTCTGCACGGGGGCACGTCGGTTTCCGGGCGGGACGAGCTGGTTCGTCGGTTCGGGGACGGCGAGTTCTCGGTGTTCCTGCTGTCGTTGCGGGCGGCGGGGGTCGGGTTGAACCTCGTCCGGGCCGACCATGTGGTGCATTACGACCGGTGGTGGAACCCGGCTGTCGAGGACCAGGCCACCGATCGCGCCTACCGGATCGGGCAGACGCGGGCCGTGCAGGTGCACCGGGTGATCGCCGAGGGCACCGTGGAGGAGCGGGTGGGGGAGCTGTTGAAGGTCAAGCGGGGGATGGCCGATGCGGTGTTGGGCGGCGGCAGGCTTTCCGAGCTTTCCGATGACGAGCTGGCCGCGCTGGTCGAGCTGCGGCGGTGATCAGGTCAGCAGGTCGCCGAGGCCGCTGGTGGCGAGAAGGGCGCCGAGGATGGTGACCACCAGGGCGGACAACAGCGACAGGTGCCTGGTCATCCATTGTGGACGGTGGGTGGTTGCGCGGGTGAGCAGTGGGGCGCCGGAGACCAGGAGCAGCCCCAGACCGATGAGGACCGCCGCCAGGCCGAGGCTGAACGCGGTGATCATCAGCAGGCCCAGGGCGGTGCGGTTCAGGCCGATGGCGAGCAGGAGGACGCTGAGGGCCTCGGGACAGGGGATCATGCCTGCGGAGACGCCCAGGGCCGCCGTGGCGCGCAGGCTCGGCTTGTGCGCCACGGTCACGGCACCGGGCTGATCCGGCGCCGGATGGGTATGCGATATCCCGTGCCCGTGCCCGTGCCCGTGCCCGTGCCCGTGGCCATGACCGTGGTTCGCCTGCTGGGCGCGGGGTAGGCGGGAGCGGACCAAGCGCAGGCCGAGGACCAGGACGACGCCCCCGCTCACCACCGTCAGGATCGGGACGGCGATGTGCGGGAGCGTACTGCCGCCGATCACCAGGATGGCGCCGCCCAACAGCAGTACGGCGGCGGTGTGCGTGCAGGTGATCACCAGGCCCAGCACGACCGCCTGCCGGGGAGTGCCCTGGTCGCCGACCAGGTAGGCGGCGAGCAGGGTCTTGCCGTGGCCCGGGGTCAACGCGTGCAGGGCACCGAGCAGGGCGCACGCGCCGATCAGCAGGAGGAACGCGAGCGGGGACGTCAGCGGTCTGCGAAGAGCGTCCAGCATGGCCGAACCGGAAGCCTCGGCCATGGCCGCGCCGCCGACCTGGGTCGCCGCAGCGTCGTCCAGGCCGAGCGTGATGGTCCGCCCGTTGTCGGCATGGGTGATCGACGCTGGGGCATGCGTGTCCCGGGTGGTCAGGACACTCATCTGGATCACGCTGGCCGGGCCCGGGTCGTACCGATCCTCGAAGCGGAGTTCGTGCGCGCCACCGGGAACAGCGCCCGAGAACTCCAGGGTCACCGTGCCGCCGCCCGCGCTGAGCAGGTCGAGGGGCGGGTAGTCGTGCTTGGTCAGGGTCAGGTGCACGGCCTGGTCGTCGGCATCGGCGACAAGGGTCGACAGGACGGCGGCCGCGTGCGTCCCGGCCTCGGCGGGGCTGAGGGTGCCGTCCCCGTCGGTGTCCAGCAGGTGGGCGAAGGCCGGGGCCACCAGGACGCCGGGGGTGAGGTCGAGTTCGACGGTCAGGCCCGTGGGCGACCGGGTCAGGTACGCCTGGTGGACGAGCTCGTCGGTAGGGTGCAGGAGAACCGCGCACAGCAGGTCGAGGATCACGTGCCCAGCTGCGAGCCGTAGTCGTTCTCCGGCTCGCGGTAGATCGAGTGGATGTGGGTGATGCCGCCCGCGTTGGCGCCCTGGCCCTGCTGGTGGGCGAACTCGATGGTGAAGGTCGGCCCCTGGACCCGGTAGTAGACCGGCTGGCCGATCGTGGTGGCGCCGTACCAGGCGAAGGTGGTGTCGTCGAGGTTGCGCTGGGCCTCGGCCAGCTTGGCGGCCGCCGCGCCGCCGTTCAGTGGGGTGATCCACTCGTCGATCAGGTCGAGCAGCTTCTGCTTCTGGGCGGAGGTGAAGGTGGACGCCTTCACCCCCTCCTGGGCCAGCGTCTTGCCGTCCTGGCCCGCGCCCAGCACGATCTCCTTGACCGGGGTGGTCAGGATGGCGGCCTTCTGCTGCGTCGCGTCCAGCGCGTCGATCAGCGCGAACGCCTGCACCGTCTCCCCGCACAACGGCTCGGACGGGGTGCCGCCCGCCGTGTAGGAGGCGGGCTGGGCGCCCCACAGCGTGGGGGCGAGGGTCATGTCCTTGCCCGACAGGGTGATGTTGAGCGCCAGGTGGTGGCCGCCGTACTGGATGGTCCACTTCCCGGTGGCGGCCGGGGTGCCCAGCACGCGGATCCAGTAGTGGTCGGCGCCGAAGTCCAGGTTCATGCCGCCCGCGGCCGCGAGCACCCCGTCCGCCGCGCTGATCTGGGTGACCTGGGCGTAGCCGGAGGAGCTCAGCGCCGATTCGAGGACCTTCTTCACCAGCGTCTTCTGCGCCGTGCTCAGCGTGTCCATGCGCAGGCCCGCCCGCTTGAACAGCTGGTCGGGCAGGTTGGACCACTGCGCCAGGTTCGCCGCTGTGCGCTCGGCCAGGACCGTGCTCTTCTGGGTGGCGTCCAGTCCGGCGAGGAACGCCTGGGTCGCGGTCAGCGTGTCGGCGGCGGCCGTCCCCGCGGTCGCGGCCGGGGTGAGTTCCGTACTCGGCGTGGTCGAGCCCGGGGCACAGGTCGACTTGGTCGGCGGGATCTCGGATGAGCCCGCCGCCGTGGTCGTGGCGGCGGGCACCGTGGTCGTGGTGCCCGCGTCGGACGGGGTCGAGGCGTCCTTGGCACACGCGGACGTGAGCAGCAGCGCGGCCAGGATGGCGACGCGACACCGATGACTCACCGTGACCTACTTCCGTGTCGTCCACTCGATCGAGGAATCTCGTTCGGGGACGTACATCCCTTGTGCGCCAAGGGTCCCCGATCGAGTCGATCGTGATGCTAACCACCCCACGACCGTTCCGCAGGGTGGTCGGCCCAGGTGATCGACTCGACGGCGGCTCAGGTCCGCGGGTAGTGCCTCGGCGTGAACACGACGCGTTGCCCGTTCCCACGCTCCACCACACGAGTCTGCGACGAACCGACCAACAGCAGGCACCGCATGTCCACTGTGGTCGGGTCCAGCTCGGCCAGGCGCACCACGCGCACGGTCTCCGCCGGGCCGCCCACGTCCCGCCCGATCACCACCGGTGTGTCCGCCGAGCGGTGCCGCAGCAGCAGGTCCCTGGCCTCGCCCAGCTGCCAGGTGCGGGTCTTCGAGGCCGGGTTGTAGATCGCGATCACCAGGTCGGCGGCGGCCACCGCGGCCAGCCGGTCGGTGATCACCGACCAGGGCTTCAGCCGGTCCGACAGCGAGATGACGCAGAAGTCGTGCCCGAGCGGCGCGCCTACCCGGCTTGCCACCGCCTGCGCCGCGGTCAGGCCGGGCAGCACCCGCACCGGCACGTCGGTCCACAGTGGATCGGCGGCCACCTCCAGCACGGCCGCCGCCATGGCGAACACGCCCGGGTCGCCCGAGGAGACCACCGCGACCCGGCGGCCGCGCTTGGCCAGGTCCAGTGCGAACGCTGCCCGCTCGGCCTCCACCTGGTTGTCCGAGGCGTGCCGCTGCTGCCGCGGGTTCACCGGCACCCGGTCCAGGTACGTCTTGTACCCGACCAGGTCGTCGGCCACCGCCAACGCCTCCTGTGCCTCCGGCGTCAGCCACGGCCGCCCGGCGGGCCCGGTGCCGACCACCACGACCTCGCCCACCGACCCGGTCTCGCTCGCCGCCGGGGCGCTCGCGGCCACGCCGTCGTTCACCGGGCTGGGCAGCAGCGCGAGCGAGAAGTACGGCACCGTCGCGGGGTCCACTTCGGACAATGGCAGCGCCCGCCCCGCCGACCAGGTCGCCCGTTCGACGTAGAGGGCACGGTCGAGCTTGCCCGCCGCCTCGAACGCGTCGCGGACCTTGCCGAACGTGCGGCCCAGCTTGAGCACCGCCGCGGAGTCGGTACGCGCCAGGTGTTCTGCGAGATCCTCGGCCGGGAGGGTCCCCGGCAGGACCGTCAGGACCTCCTCGCCCTCCACCAACGGCCTGCCCAGCACCGCTGCCGCCGCGCTCACCGACGTCACGCCCGGCACGACCTCCGTCGGGTACCGGTCGCACAGGCGCTTGTGCATGTGCATATAGGAGCCGTAGAAGAGCGGGTCACCCTCGGCCAGCACCACCACGTCCCGGCCCGCGTCCAGGTGCGCGGCCAGCCGCGCCGCGCTCTGCTCGTAGAACTCGGCCATGGCGCCCGCGTAGCCGCCGGGGTGGTCGGTGGTCTCCACGGTCAGCGGGTAGATCAGCTGTTCCTCGATCTGCCCCGCGCGCAGGTAGGGCGCCGCGACGCCGCGCGCGATCGACCGGCCGTGCCGGGCGCTGTGGTAGGCGATCACGTCCGCCGCGCCGATCAGCCGGGCCGCCTTGACCGTCACCAGGTCGGGGTCGCCGGGACCGAGGCCGACGCCGTAGAGGGTGCCGCTCATTCCGCCTCGCTCGCGATCGCGTTCACCGCGGCGACGGCCATCGCGCTGCCGCCGCGCCTGCCCCGCACCACCAGGTAGGGGATGTCCGCCGGGTGCGCGGCCAGCGCGTCCTTGGACTCGGCGGCGCCGATGAACCCGACCGGCAGGCCCAGGATCGCGGCGGGTCGGGGCGCGCCCGCGTCGATCATCTCCAGTAAGGCGAACAGCGCCGTCGGGGCGTTGCCGATGGCCACGACCGAGCCCGCGAGCCGATCCCGCCACAGTTCCAGGGCCGCCGCGCTGCGCGTGGTCCCCAGGCGTTCGGCCAGCCCGGGTACCTCGGGGTGGCTCAGCGTGCAGACGATCTCGTTGTCGGCGGGCAGCCTGCGCCGGGTGATGCCGGAGGCGACCATGTGCGCGTCGCACAGCACCGGCGCGCCCGCCAGCAGCGCCGACCGGGCCGCGGCGACCACGTCGGGGGAGTGCGCCACATCGGCGACCAAGTCCACCATCCCGCAGGCGTGGATCATGCGCACCACCACGCGCGCCACGTCCGCGGGCAGGCAGGCCAGGTCGGCCTCCGCCCGGATGGTGGCGAACGAACGGCGGTAGATCTCCGCGCCGTCCCGGATGTAGTCGGTCACCCTCGCTCCTGCCTGCCCAGGGCGACCGCGGTGGCCACCCGTTCGCCGGGCACCGCCCGGCCGTCGACGAGGTAGCCGTCCTCGGTGGCCACCACGTCCAGCACGTCTCCGGCGGGACGCCCGCACCGGCGGCCGCAGCCGGACCAGTGCACCGCCCGCCCCGGTGTCCGGACGGTCAAGGCGAGCGAACGGACATCCGCCAATGCCTTGGCACATCCGGGTTTGCCCGCGCAGGCCGTCACACCGATCCCGGGCGCGCCCGGGTCGGTGAGCAGCCCCGCCGCGGCGAGTCCGGCGCCGTCCCCGCGCACCACGATCCCGCGCCACGGGGTCACGATCACGTCACCGAGCGTGCGGGCCTGGGCCGCGGTGAGCCGCCCGAGGGGCACCGTCGCGCCATACCCGGGTACGCCGTCAGCGAACACCACCGGTCCGGGCGACCCGGCGGCTCGTGCCCGTCCTGGCACGAGCCGTTCGCCGGTGGTGCCGACCCGTGCCGCGACCGCGGCCGCGCGTGGTCCCAGCTCGACCATCCGCCACTCGTCTTCCCGCAGTTCGAGAAACGCCCGCGCGCAGGCCAGCAGGCCGGACACGAGATCACAGTGGGCGAGTCGGATGCCGTGATCGATCCCCGCCAGCAGCACGGCGTAGCGGGGTCCGCACTGTCCGGAGTGGTGTGGTGCGGACGAACTGTCCACACCTCGACGCTCGGCCACCGGACTGTCGCTCGACCCGGATAGACTGGGCGTAGGTCGTACTACCGTCGAGACCGTCCCGGGGATGCCCACCGGGATCCCGGGCGAAATCGCTTGTGGGATCGGGGATTTCCGGGGATTCTCCCGCGGGGGACCGGTCGGGTCGGCCACCCGACCGCGCTGGGGGACCACGTGGTCGCGACGGTGGTCGGCCGGGCGCGCCGCGTCCGATCCGGGGAGTGGGTCGTTCGTGTGGCGCGCGGGGGATGACAGGTGCGCGGTCGCCTCGGCGGCGTGACCCGGCATGGTCGGGTCGCTCGCGTGGTCGGGGACCGCGCCGTTCACGGGGGTTGAATTGAGCAACGAAGACACATCGGGATCCAGTGGGGTCGCCGCACCGGGGAGATCGAGGGGTACCGCGGGATCGCGCGGGCTCCGCGAGCGTGCGCTGGGCGGTGGTGTGATGTTCGCCGCGTCCGTATCGCGTGGTCCCGGTTTCTCGTGGTGACAACGGCTTTCCGGCCGACCCGAAGACACAGAGGAGGGTGATAACCCGGCTCCGGTCGGGACCGCGGTAGCGGTCCCGACAGCGGAGTCAGTCCGGACAGCGGCGTCGGCTGGGCGCGGATCCGCCAGGGGGACGGCGGTCACGTCCGCGCCCAGCCACGCCACGTCCCCGCTGCCGTCGTCCACCGCGAACAGGAACCGGCCCGGCAGCGCGGCCAGCTCCGGCGCGGCACACAGGGCCGCGTCCAGCCCGGCCACCAGGTCCGCCCGGCCGAGCGGCGAGGCGATGATGTTGCGCACCTTCTCGTGCGGGCGCGACGGCAGCAGCCCGGCGGCCGCCAGCCGGTCGGCCAGCTCGGCCTCGACGCCCGGGGCCAGGCCGCGCAGCTGCACGTTGGCCCGCGAGGTCAGCTCCAGCGCGCCGTCGCCGAACTCGTCGGCCAGGTCGGCCAGCGCGTGCAGCTGGTCGGCGCGCAGCCGCCCGCCCGGCACGCGCACCCGCGCCAGCCCGCCGTCCGCGGCCTGGTGCGTGTCCAGCGCGCCCGGACACGCGTCACCGCCCGCGCGTCGGTCCGCCGGGACGGGCGCGCGGCCGTCCGAGTGGTCCGCCGGTCCGGTTGACGGCGAGGGCTGGGAGAAGGCCACCGTCCGAATATAAGGTGAGCGGGACACAGCGATGGCAGCGGAGGAAGCCGGTGTGAGTCCGGCGCGGTCCCGCCACTGTCACCGGGGAGCGGACCCCAACGCACGGCCACCGCGCGAGCGGGAAGGCCGGGGCGAGCACCGATCCGGGAGCCAGGACACTCCGGCCATCGCCACCCACGACCAGGGGCGCGGACCCCAGGAGGGCTCGCATGATCCTGCTCTTGTCGACCTCGGACACCGACCTGCTCTCCGCGCGCGCGAGCGGCGCGGACTACCGGTTGGCCAACCCGGCCCGGCTGCACCTCGATGACCTGCCCGGACTGCTCGACGGCGTGGACGTCGTGGTGGTGCGGTTGCTCGGTGGTCGGCGGGCCTGGGAGGAGGGGCTGGACTCGCTGCTGGCCGGTCCACGCCCGGTCGTGGTGCTGGGCGGGGAACAGGCGCCGGACGCGGAGCTGATGGAGTGCTCGACCGCGCCGGGCGGCGTGGTCGCCGAGGCGCACCGGTATCTCGCCTTCGGTGGTCCGGACAACCTGCGTGAGCTTGTTCACTTCCTGTCGGACACGTTGCTGCTGACCGGGACCGGGTTCGCCCCGCCGGTGGAGCTGGCGCCGTGGGGACACTTCGAACGTGTCGCACGCAACACCGAGGGGCCGAGGGTCGGCGTTCTCTATTACCGCGCCCACCACCTTGCCGGGAACACCGCGTTCGTGGCCACCCTCGCCGACGCGGTCGAGGACGCGGGCGGCGTGGCCGTGCCGGTGTACTGCGCGTCGTTGCGCACCGCGCCCGCGGACCTGCTCGCGGTCCTGGGCACGTTGGACGCCCTGGTGGTGACCGTGCTGGCCGCGGGCGGCACGCTGCCCGCCGCCGCGAGTGCCGGGGGCGACGACGAGGCCTGGGACGTCGGCGCGCTCGCCGACCTGGATATCCCGATCCTCCAGGGCCTCTGCCTGACCTCCGACCGCGCCACCTGGGCGGCCAGCGACGACGGTCTGTCGCCTTTGGACACCGCGACCCAGGTGGCGGTGCCCGAGTTCGACGGCAGGCTGATCACCGTCCCGTTCTCGTTCAAGGAACAGGACCGCGACGGCCTGTCGGTGTACGTGCCGGACCCGGAACGCGCCGCGCGGGTCGCGGGCATCGCGGTCAAGCACGCCCGGCTGCGCCACACGCCACCCGCCGAACGCAAGGTGGCGCTGGTGCTTTCGGCCTACCCGACCAAGCACTCGCGCATCGGCAACGCGGTCGGCCTCGACTCGCCGGTCAGCGCGATCCGGCTGCTGAACGCGCTGCGCGACGCGGGCTACGACCTCGGTCCCGAGGACGCCCTGCCCGGACTGGCCGCGGGCGACGGCGACGCGCTGATCCACGCGCTCATCGCCGCGGGCGGGCAGGACCCGGACTGGCTGACCGAGGAACAGCTCACCGGCAACCCCGTGCGCATCTCCGCCGCGCGCTACCGCGCCTTCTACGAGACGCTGCCCGCCGAGCTGCGGGAGTCCATGGAGGAGCACTGGGGCCCGGCGCCCGGCGAGCTTTTCGTGGACCGCTCGACCGACCCCGACGGCGAGATCGTCATCGCCGCGCTCCAGGCGGGCAACGTGGTGCTGATGGTCCAGCCGCCGCGCGGGTTCGGCGAGAACCCGGTCGCCATCTACCACGATCCGGACCTGCCGCCCAGCCACCACTACCTCGCCGCGTACCGCTGGGTCGCCGAGACGTTCGGCGCGCACGCCGCGGTCCACCTCGGCAAGCACGGCAACCTGGAATGGCTGCCCGGCAAGAACCTCGGCCTGTCCGCCGCCTGCGGCCCGGACGCCGCGCTCGGCGACCTGCCGCTGATCTACCCGTTCCTGGTGAACGACCCGGGCGAGGGCACCCAGGCCAAGCGCCGCGCGCACGCCACCCTGGTCGACCACCTGGTCCCGCCGATGGCCCGCGCGGAGAGCTACGGCGACATCGCCCGGCTGGAGCAGCTGCTCGACGAGCACTCGAACATCGCGGCGATGGACCCGGCCAAGCTGCCCGCCATCCGCGCGCAGATCTGGACCCTGATCCAGGCCGCCAAGCTCGACCACGACCTTGGCATGGACGACCGCCCGCACGACGCCGAGTTCGACGACTTCCTGCTGCACGTCGACGGCTGGCTGTGCGAGATCAAGGACGTGCAGATCCGCGACGGCCTGCACACCCTGGGCGACGCGCCGGTCGGCCCGGCCAGGGTCAACCTGGTCAACTCGATGCTGCGCGCCCGCCAGATGTGGGGCGGCCAGGCAGCCGCCCTGCCCGGCCTGCGCGAGGCGCTGGGCCTGGCCGAGGACGGCTCGGAGTCCCGCACCCGCGTCGACGAGATCGACGCCGTGGCGTTGTCCCTGGTCCAGGCCATGGAAGACGCCGAATGGGGCGACGCCGTCGCGGTCACCCGCGCGGTCCTCGGCGCCGACAACCCGGCCGTCGCGGAGGTGCTGACCTTCGCCGCCACCGAGATCGTGCCCCGGCTGGCCCGCACCACCGACGAGATCACGCACATCCTGCACGCCCTCGACGGCGGCTACGTCCCCGCGGGCCCGAGCGGCTCACCCCTGCGCGGCCTGGTGAACGTGCTTCCCACTGGCCGCAACTTCTACTCGGTCGACCCGAAGGCGGTGCCCAGCAGGCTGGCCTGGGAGACCGGCTCGGCCATGGCGGAGTCCCTGGTCGCCCGCTACCGCAAGGACACCGGCGAGTGGCCCCGCTCGGTCGGCCTCTCGGTCTGGGGCACCTCCGCCATGCGCACGGCGGGCGACGACATCGCCGAGATCCTCGCCCTCCTCGGCGTCCGCCCCGTCTGGGACGAGGCCTCCCGCCGCGTCAGCGGTCTGGAAGCCATCCCGCTGACCGACCTGGGTCGCCCCCGGGTCGACGTCACCGTCCGCATCTCCGGCTTCTTCCGCGACGCGTTCCCGCACGTGGTGTACCTGATCGACGACGCCGTCCGCCTGGTCGCCGACCTGGACGAGTCGCAGGCGGACAACTACATCCGCGCCCACGTCCAGGCCGACGCGGCCAAGGACGCCCGCAACGCCACCACCCGCATCTTCGGCTCGAAACCCGGCGCCTACGGTGCGGGCCTGCTGCCGTTGATCGACAGCCACAACTGGCGCGACGACTCCGACCTCGCCGAGGTCTACGCGGTCTGGGGCGGCTACGCGTACGGCCGGGACCTGGACGGCGTCGAGGCCCGCGCGGACATGGAGTCGGCGTACCGCCGCATCAACATCGCCGCCAAGAACGTCGACACCCGCGAACACGACATCGCCGACTCCGACGACTACTTCCAGTACCACGGGGGCATGGTCGCCACCGTCCGCGCCCTCACCGGCAAGGCCCCGGCCGCGTACATCGGTGACAGCACCCGCCCGGACGCCGTCCGGACCCGCTCGCTCGCCGAGGAGACCAACCGGGTTTTCCGTTCCCGCGTGGTCAATCCTCGCTGGATCGAGGCAATGCGCCGCCATGGCTACAAGGGTGCGTTCGAACTCGCCGCGACGGTCGATTACCTCTTCGGTTATGACGCCACCACCGGCGTGGTCGCGGACTGGATGTATGACAAGCTCGCCCAGACTTACGCATTGGACCCGGAAAACCGGAAGTTCCTCTCCGAGTCCAATCCCTGGGCCCTGCACGGCATCACCCAGCGTCTCCTGGAAGCCGCCGACCGCAAGATGTGGGCCGAACCCGACCCGGAGACCCTGAGTGCCCTGCGTGACCTATACCTCCAGGTAGAGGGCGACATCGAAGCAGGCTCGGAGTAGCAGCGGCGAGGTAGGGCCGGTGGAAATCGACCGGCCCTACCGGCCGTGACGGAATCGTGCGTCCGCTAATCAACCAGTGAAGACATCCGAACTGGTCCACGACGCGCATCGGCTCCAAGCTGGCCCTATGACGCTCACCGGCCTGTTCGTCCCCCTTATCACCCCGTTCACCGAAGACGACCACGTCGACACCGCGGCCCTGACAGCCCTCGCCCACAACGCCCTCACCGCGGGCGCCACCGGCCTGCTGGCCCTGGGCACCACCGCGGAACCGGCCACCCTCACCCCCCGAGAACGCGCCACCATCCTCGCCATCTGCCAGGAAGCGGCCACCGAACACCACGCCCCTCTCCTCATCGGCGCGGGCACCAACAGCACCCGCGCCACCGCCCAAGCCCTCAAGGACCTCCCCGAAGGCACCGCGGCGGCCCTCGTCCCGGTCCCGCCCTTCACCCGGCCGTCCCCGGCAGGTGTCATCGCCCACTTCCAGGCGATCGCCTGCCACGTTCCCCTGATCGTGTACAACGTGCCGCACCGCACCGGCACCACCCTCACTGCCGAGACCCTCCACCGGCTGGCGTCCGTCCCGGGCGTCGTCGGCACCAAGAACTCACTGGTCGCCATCGACACGGACACCGTCGCCTTCATGGCCGCCAAGCCCGCCGACTTCAGCGTCCTGGCGGGCGACGACGTCATGCTCGCCCCGCTCCTGGCCCTGGGCGCCGACGGCGGCATCCTCGCCTCCGCCCACCTGCGCACGTCGGACTTCGCCGACCTCATCGCCCGCCCCGGCCGCGGCCACCACCTCGCGACCCTGTCCGCGGCGCTGTTCGCCGAACCCAACCCGGCCGTCATCAAGGCCGTCCTGCACGAGCGCGGCGAGATCGCCACCCCGGCCGTCCGGCTGCCCTTGCTGCCCGCGTCCGACACGGCTCTGGCGCGCGCCCGCTCCGCGCTCGCCCTACCGTGACCGCGGGGAGGTTGACCGGTGCCCGCCAGGGGTAACACCCAAGGCGACGAACGCTCTAGGGAGGCCCTGGTTGTCCACAGACGTGATCGAGTTGATCCTCACCGACCACCGCCGGTTCGAGGACCTGTTCCGGCAGCTGCGCGACAGCTCGAACGACCGCAGGAAGGTGCTCGCCGAGCTGGCGGAGATCCTGGTCGCGCACGCCGAGGCCGAGGAGGCCGAGGTGTACCCCGCGCTGCGCCGGTTCGACGGGGTGGACGACCACGAGGTGGAGCACGGCGCCGAGGAGCACGCCGAGGGCCATGTCGCCCTGCTCGACCTGATGGAGCTGGGCGACCCCGAGGCCGAGGGATGGGACGACAAGCTGGAGAAGCTGGTCAAGGCCATCAACCACCACGTGGACGAGGAGGAGCGCACGATCCTCGACCCGGCCCGCGACGCGGTGTCCGCCGACCGGCGCGCGGAGTTGGGCGACCGGTTCGTCGCCGCCCGCGCCCAGCGTGTCGACTCGGCCTGCGGGGACATCTCGCACGTGCGCGACCTCGTGGCGCAGACCAAGGACCGGATCGACTGAGAGGACGACGACGATGATCCTGCGCAGGCTGGCCCGGCCCATGCTCGCCGCGATCTTCATCAGCGGCGGCATCAACGCCCTCCGCGCCGTGGACGTACACGCCGAAGCGGCCAAACCCCTGGTCGACGGCCTCCGCGCCAAGGTCGGCGACAAGCTGCCCGGCCAGATGCCCACGGACCCGGCCGCCCTGGTCCGCATCGACGCCGCGGTCAAGATCGGCGCCGGTGTCGCGTTGGCCCTCGGTCGTTTCCCCCGGCTCGCTTCGCTGCTGCTGGCGGGCAGTCTGGTGCCGACCACGATCGCTGGTCACCGCTTCTGGGAGGAGAAGGACCCGGCGGTGCGGCAGCAACAGCAGATCCACTTCGTGAAGAACGTGAGTCTGATGGGTGGGTTGCTCATCGCATCCGCCGACACACATGGCAAGCCGTCCGTGGCCTGGCGCGCGCGCCGGGCTGGGCATGACTTGGGGGATTGGATCTCGGATACGAGTGACAGCGTGGGTGACGCAGTGGTGGCGGCGCCGCGGAAGGCGAAGCGGGCTGTGGTTGGGGTGTTGCCGGGTTGAGGGGGGTTCCGGGGTTGTCCACAGGGCTGCGGAATCGTCCACAGGCCACGGTCGGGGGATATTGACAGCGTTCGTGATCGTCTAGGTTGCCTTTCTGGTGGGCCGCCCCCTGGTGGGGCGGGGCCTGCTTTGTGGTGCTGTACGGGTGAAGTGACAGGTCGTTCGCGCCGTTGGTATTCAGCACGTCTGAGGCGATTGGGTGCCGGGCTTCCAGCCTATGGTCGAGGACTCGTCTACATCCACGTGCCTGACTTCGTCCCTGACTCACGGCCGTGTGTCTCACGGGGTTGTCCACAGCCAAGATCAATTCGACTCGGGACTGTCGGTCTCTGTCGGTAGAATGAGAAATCGGGGGTTCCCGGGCGGTTGTCCACAACCCCGCGAATCCATCCACAGCTCACGACTGAGGGATATTGACAGCGAAGATCATCGCCTAGGGTTCCACGTATTGGGCGGGTTGCCCCCGGGTGGGAGGGGGCGTGTCCAGGGTGCGGCGCCTGCGGGGCGAGCAGAGGTCGGGGGTCGGGTGGGTGGAGGCGGCCGGGTCTCCGTCGTTGCGTGCGTGGTGTGTCGGGAACTGGGGTCCAGCGGGGATCACGAGTTGTGTCCACCCTGTGGGCAGGCGGGGAGTGGGGCCGGAATCCCAGGGGTCGGTGGAGCGTCGTTGTCCATGGATAGGTTGGACGTAGGAGCTCCATGGAGGTGTCTGTGACCTTGCCCGTGCCCACCGAGTCGGCGATGCGGCGTGTCCTGCGGCGGGCGCGGGATGGGGTGGTGCTGGACCGGACCGAGGCCGAGGTTCTCCTGCATGCCCGGGGAGAGCAGCTGGCGGATCTGTTCGCCACGGCTTCGCGGGTGCGGGACGCGGGGCTGGTGGACGCGGGGCGGCCGGGGGTGATCACGTACTCGCGGAAGGTGTTCATCCCGTTGACGCGGTTGTGTCGTGACCGTTGTCACTATTGCACCTTCGCGACCGTCCCCGGCCGACTGGCGGCGCCGTTTCTCAGTCCGGACGAGGTGGTCGAGATCGCCCGGCAGGGGGCGGCGATGGGGTGCAAGGAGGCGCTGTTCACGCTCGGTGACCGGCCGGAGGATCGGTGGGACGCGGCGCGGGAGTGGCTGGAGGCGGCCGGGTATCCGGACACGCTGTCCTACGTGCGGGCGATGGCGGTCCGGGTGTTGGAGGAGACCGGGTTGTTGCCGCACCTCAACCCGGGGGTGTTGAGCTGGACCGACTTCCAGCGGTTGAAGCCGGTGGCGCCGTCCATGGGCATGATGTTGGAGACCACCTCCACCAAGCTCTGGGCCGAGCCGGGTGGGCCGCATTTCGGGTCGCCGGACAAGGAGCCCGCGGTGCGGTTGCGGGTGTTGGAGGAGGCCGGGCGGTCGGCGGTGCCGTTCACCACCGGGGTGCTGATCGGGATCGGTGAGACGTTGGCCGACCGGGTCGAGTCGTTGTTCGCGATTCGGCAGGTGGCGCGGCGGTATGGCGGGGTACAGGAAGTCATCGTGCAGAACTTCCGGGCGAAGCCGGATACCGCGATGCGGGGGATGCCGGACGCGGAGGCCGAGGAGCTTGCCGCGACCGTCGCCGTGGCGCGGGTCGTGCTCGGGCCGAAGGCGCGCATCCAGGCGCCGCCGAACCTCATCGGGGGCGAGTTCGGGTTGTTGTTGCGGGCCGGGATCGACGACTGGGGTGGTGTGTCGCCGGTGACGCCCGATCATGTCAACCCGGAGCGGCCGTGGCCGCAGATCGAGACGTTGGCCGAGCGGACCGCCGCGGCCGGGTTCCGGTTGGCGGAGCGGCTGACGATCTACCCCGAGTACCTCAAGCGCGGCGAGCCCTGGCTGGACCCGCGGCTGTCCGCGCACGTGGCCGCGCTGGCCGATCCCGAGACCGGGCTGGCGGTCGAGGACGCGCCGCTGGTCGGGCGGCCGTGGCAGGAGCCGGAGGTGGCGCTGGTCGACTCCGGGCGCACCGACCTGCACGCCACGATCGACACCGACGGGCGGACCGGCGACCGGCGGGACGACTTCGACTCCGTCTACGGGGACTGGGACGAGCTGCGCGACCGGGTCGTCCACAGTGGACGGAAGATCGGCGCGGCAGGCGCGCTGCGGCCCGAGTTCACGACCGCGTTGCGGCATGCCGAGCGGGACCCGGCCGGACTGTCCGACGCGGACGCCCTGACATTGCTGTCCGCGGGGCAAGGGCCGGAGATCGAGGCGTTGGCCGCGTACGCCGACGCGTTGCGGGCGGAGGCCGTGGGGGACGAGGTGACCTATGTGGTCACCCGGAACATCAACTTCACCAACGTCTGCTACACCGGCTGCCGCTTCTGCGCGTTCGCCCAGCGGCGCACCGACGCCGACGCCTACACGCTCTCGCTCGACCAGGTCGGGGCGCGGGCCGAGCAGGCGTGGTCGGTCGGTGCCACCGAGGTGTGCATGCAGGGCGGCATCCACCCCGACCTGCCCGGCACCGCCTACTTCGACATCGCCGCCGAGGTCAGGAAGCGCGCGCCCGGCCTGCACGTGCACGCGTTCTCGCCGATGGAGGTGGTCAACGGCGCCAGCCGCACCGACCTGTCCATCGCGGACTGGCTGACCGCCGCCCGCGAGTCCGGTGTGGACTCGCTGCCCGGCACCGCGGCGGAGATCCTGGACGACGACGTGCGCTGGGTGCTCACCAAGGGCAAGCTGCCCACCGCCACCTGGGTCGAGGTCGTCACCACCGCGCACCGGCTGGGCATCCCGACCACCTCGACCATGATGTACGGGCACGTCGACTCGCCCGCGCACTGGGTCGCGCACCTCAAGCTCATCGCCGCGCTGCAGGCCGACACCGGCGGGTTCACCGAGTTCGTGCTGCTGCCGTTCGTGCACACCAACGCCCCGCTCTACCTGGCGGGCATCGCCCGGCCCGGCCCCACGCACCTGGAGAACCGGGCGGTGCACGCGCTGGCCCGGATCCTGCTGCACGGCCGGATCGCCAACATCCAGACCAGCTGGGTGAAGCTCGGCGACGGCGGCGTGGTGGATGTGCTGCGCGGCGGCGTCAACGACCTGGGCGGCACGCTGATGGAGGAGACGATCAGCAGGATGGCGGGCAGCGACAACGGCAGCTACAAGACGATCGCCGACCTGGAGGCACTGGCCGCGGCGGCGGGGCGGCCCGCCCGGCAGCGCACGACCACCTACGGGATCGTCCCGCGGGAGCGGCGCGCGGCGGGGCTGGCGCACGACGGGGTGTGGAAGCCGAACCTGTTGCCGGTGGTCCCGTAGCCGCGGTCCCGCAAAACACAGGAACCGAAGCCGTGGAGGTCCCCCTGCCGCCGGTAGGGGGTCGTCCCGGGGGTGTCGGGGCGACTCGGGCGGCGTTCGCGATGTTGGCGCGGGCGGGGGACTACACGAGCGGGGTCCTTACCGGACCGGCTCTCCGGCGGCCTGCCAACCCAACAGGGCCGCACCGACCCGGCCCGCGTCCTGGCCCAGTGCGGCGCGCACGACCTCGGGCCTGCGCTGGAAACGCAGCCGGGACAGCAGTTCCTCGCGGACCGGGCCCACCAGGGCCTCGCCCGCCTCGGCCACGCCGCCGCCGATCACGATCACGGCCGGGCCGAACAGGGTCACCGCCAGCAGCAGCGCGGTGGCCAGCGCGTCCACCGCGTCCCGCCACACCGCGCGCGCGTCCGGGTCGGTGGCCAGCAGCGCGGCCACCCCGGCGGCGTCGCTCACCGTGCGGCCGGTGCGCTCGGCGTAGCGGCGGGCGAACGCGGGCGCCGCGGCCAGCGTCTCCAGGCAGCCCTGGGTGCCGCAGCCGCAGACGGCGCCGCCCGGGTCGACGACGACGTGGCCGATCTCACCGGCGTACCCGGCCGCGCCGAGCATCCGGCCGTCGACCTGCACGGCCGCCGCGATGCCGGTGCCCACCGGCATGAACATCGCGTCCGCCGCGCCCTTGCCCGCGCCGACGGTGAACTCGGCCAGCCCGCCGGTGCGCACGTCGTGCCGCACCAGCAGCGGCACCCCGGTGCCCTTCTCCAGCTCCTCGCGCAGCGGCACGTCCACCCAGCCCAGGTTGACGGCCGCGCGCACCAGGCCGAGGTCGTCGTCCACGATCCCCGGCACCGCGATGCCCGCGCCGACGACCCGGCAGCCGCGCGCGGCGCACTGCTCGGCCAGCCGGTTGACCAGCTCGGCGATCTGGCCAACGTCGGCCACCTCGCCGACCCGCCTGGTCGGCTCGCGGAGCACCTCGACGGCGCGCAGGTCCCGGTCGACGAGCGCGGCCTTGATCGAGGTACCTCCGACGTCCACGGCGACCACGTGCTGGTCCGCTGCCATGCGCTTCCTTCCCCTGGTGTGTCCCTCGACCCGCGCGAAGCTGCTCGCGCGCGCCCCGAATACTGCGTGATCGGTCAGCCGATGCCAAGCCTGTCGGTCGTTGAATGTGCCTCGACGGGGCGATACTTTGCAACGCCGCGCCTGCGCGCGACAGGACGGTGGAGGAGGTGCGGGTGGACCGGTACGAGCGGCTCAGCACGCTGCTGGACATGCTCGGGCAGCGGGGCAAGGTCGATGTGGACGACCTCGCGGTGGAGCTGGACGTGAGCGCGGCCACCATCCGCCGTGACCTCGACCACCTCGCCGAGCAGCAGCTGCTGACCCGCACCCGCGGCGGCGCGGTCGCCAACAACGTGGCCTACGACCTGCCGCTGCGCTACAAGACCGCCCGGCACGCCTCGGAGAAGGAGCGCATCGGCAAGGCGGCCGCGGCGCTGGTGGCGCGCAACAGCGTGGTCGGCCTCAACGGCGGCACCACCACGACCGAGATCGCCCGCGCGCTGGCCATCCGCCCGGACTTCAGCCAGGCGGACGAGCCGGTGCTGACCGTGGTCACCAACGCGCTCAACATCGCCAACGAGCTCGCGGTGCGCCCGCACGTGAAGATCGTGGTGACCGGGGGAGTGGCCCGGCCGCAGTCGTTCGAGCTGAGCGGCCCGCTGGCGACCCGGATCCTGGAGGAGATCACCCTGGACGTGGTGTTCCTCGGTGTGGACGCGGTCGACCCGGTGCACGGTGCCTACGCCCACCACGAGGGCGAGGCGAGCATCAACCGGCTGATGGCCCGCCGGGCGCGCAAGGTGGTGGTGATCGCGGACAGCTCCAAGCTGGGCAGGCACGCGTTCGCCCAGATCTGCCCGGTGTCCGACATCCGGCTGCTGATCACCGACTCGGGTGCCGCGGCCGAGGAGGTCAAGGCGTTCCAGGCCGAGGGCGTCGAGGTCCGCACGGTCTGACCGGGGTAAGGCGGTCACGGCTCGTCGGTGGCGGCGCGGATCTTGGCCATGGCCGAGCCGAGCGCGGTCAGCTCGTCCGCGCTGAGCAGGTCGACCACCAGCCTGCGTACCTCCAGCACGTGGTCGCGGGCGGCGGCGCCGAGCACCTCCTGACCGCGCGCGGTCAGTGAGGCGTGCACCCCGCGCCGGTCCTCCGGGCAGGCGGAGCGCGTCACCAGGTCGGCGCGCACCAGCCGGTCGACGGTCTGGGTGACCCTGGCCCGGGAGTGGCTGACCCGCGCGGCCAGCTCGGACATGTGCAGGTGGCCCTCGGAGAGCCGGACGAGGATCTCGTACTCGGCCAGCGTCAGGCCGTGGGTGTCGCGCAGGTGCCGGTCGATGCGCGCGAGCAGCTGGCCCGCGCCCTCCACCAGGGCACGCCAGGAACGCTGCTGCGCGGGATTCAGCCACGGGGTCACGCGCACAGCCTAGTGACCGCCCCGATTGTTGACAGAGCAACTACGCGGTCGTACAGTGTCGGTAGTTAATCCATTAACTACTTCGCGGTCAAGGAGAGTGGTCCGGCCATGAGCAGCACCAGCACCGTCGACATCCGCCGCGCCGACGAGCGGTTCAAGACCGACATCGGCTGGTTGGACTCCAAGCACTCCTTCTCCTTCGGCCACCACTTCCGGCCGGACAACACCCACTTCGGCCTGCTGCTGGTCAACAACGACGACATCGTGACCCCCGGCGCCGGGTTCGAGACGCACCCGCACCGGGACATGGAGATCGTCACCTGGGTGCTGCGCGGCGCGCTCGTGCACCAGGACTCCGAGGGGCACAACGGGATCATCTACCCGGGCCTGGCCCAGCGCATGAGCGCGGGCACCGGCATCCTGCACTCCGAGAAGAACGACTCGTGGCGGCTGTCCGGCGGCCCGGGGCACGCCGACCCGGTGCACTTCGTGCAGATGTGGGTGGTGCCGGACGAGGCGGGCCGGACCCCGGGCTACGAGCAGCTGGAGATCGACGCCGAGCTGCTCGCGGGCGGGCTGGTGCCGGTGGCCTCCGGCATGGGCAAGCACGCGGACGCGGCGGCGATCCGGATCGGGCAGGAGCACGCTGCCCTCTACGCCGCGCGGCTGGCGCCCGGTGGGTCGGTCACCCTTCCGGAAGCCCCGTTCGTGCACCTGTTCGTGCCCCTGGGTTCGGTCACGCTGGAGTCGGACGGCCCGCTCGGCGCGGGCGACGCCGCCCGGCTGACCGCGTCCGGCGGGCAGCGCGTCACCGCCGGGCCGGACGGCGCGGAGATCCTCGTCTGGGAGATGCACGCGGTCGCGCGCCTGGGCTGACCGGTCGGCTCAGCCCGGGGCGGTGTCGGTGTCGGACGGGCGGACCAGGCCCTCCCGACGCGCCCAGTCCAGGAAACGGGCCGGGCGCTGGGGGAGGGCGCCCGTGCGCGCGCCTAGCCGCACCGTCACCGCGTAGCGCGGCCACGGCGACTCGACCAGCACCAGCGCGGAGATCCCGACCAGCCCGGCCGTCAGGCCCAGCCGTGGGCCGAGGCAGAGCAGGAACTGGACGAGGAGCGCCACGATGCCGGTGAGGTCGCGCGTCACGCCCTGCCGGACGGTCTCGCTCGCCCCGACGTCCGCGGGCGTGCGCACGGACAGCACGCGCTCGAACGTGCCGAAGAACAGGAGCATTCCGGCCATCACCACGGCGAAGTGCCACGCCGGGATCTCCCTGCCGCGATCGGGCAGGTAGTCCCATAGCGACGGACCGAAACCCAGGCACACCACGCTGATCGCCAGCGGGATGAACGCCCCGGGCGTGCGCAGCCGCCGCCACGCGACGTGGTGCGGCTCCGGATCGCGGTGCGCCCACGCCATGTAGGGCAGGACGATGGTCAGCGCCGCCACCACCAGCGTGACGACCCAGCCCAGCCACAGCGCCGCGACCAGCGTGCCGAGCAGCGCGGGCCCCGCGATCAGCACGGCAGCCAGCACGCGGGCGCGGGGGTCGCCGGTGCGCCACAGCGAGGTCAGCCGATGCTCAGGGTCGCCCGCCAACACCGTGCGCAGCCAGCGCGCGGTCTCCGGGGCCCGGGGGTCGTGGGGCGTGCCAGTCACCCCGTCATCATCACCCGGGTCGACGGTGGACAGGGCGGGAACCGCTCGGTAATTTGCTGGGCGGTGCGGCGGCTAAGCGCTTGCTTAGCCAACCGGCCCAACGGATTCGGCCCACGGGAGGAACGGCATGACCCAGCGCGTCGCCATCGTCACCGGAGCGGCCAGGGGGATCGGCGCGGCGATCGCCCGGCGGCTGGGCGCCGACGGGTTCGCCGTCGCGGTGCTCGACCTCACCGCCGAGTCCGGGGCCGACACGGTCGCCGCGATCACCGACGCGGGCGGCCGGGCGGCCGCCGTCGGGGCGGACGTGAGCGACGCCGGACAGGTGGAGGCGGCGGTCGCGGCGGTCGCCGAGAAGCTGGGGCCGCCGGTCGTGCTGGTGAACAACGCGGGCATCCTGCGCGACAACCTGCTGTTCAAGATGACCGACGACGACTGGGACTCGGTCATCGGCGTGCACCTGCGCGGCGCGTTCCTGATGACCCGCGCGGTGCAGCGCTTCCAGACCGAGCAGGGCTACGGCCGCATCGTCACGCTGTCCAGCACCTCCGCGCTGGGCAACCGCGGACAGGTCAACTACGCCACCGCCAAGGCCGGGCTGCAGGGCTTCACCAAGACCGTCGCCATCGAGCTGGGCAAGTTCGGCGTCACCGCGAACGCCATCGCGCCCGGTTTCATCGAGACCGAGATGACCGCCGCCACCGCCGCCCGGATGAAGATGGCGTTCGAGGACTTCAAGGCCGGTGCGGCGGCGGCGATCCCGGTGCGCCGTATCGGGCAGCCCGAGGACGTGGCCGCTGTCGCGTCCTTCCTGGCGAGCGAGGAGGCCGGGTTCGTGTCCGGTCAGGTGATCTATGTGGCGGGCGGGCCGCAGGACTAGGGCGGGTGGGTGGATTGGGCACAGGCGGGTGGGTGGGTGGATTGGGCACAGGCGGGCGAATGAGGGGGCGGGCTATGCGTGTGTTCGACGGGACGTCCGCGTTGGCGGCGGCGGTCGGTGAGCACCTCGGCCACAGCGACTGGTTGGAGATCACCCAGGAGCGCGTCCAGGCCTTCGCCGACGCCACCGGCGACCACCAGTGGATCCACCTGGACGCCGAGCGCGCCGCGCGCGGACCGTTCGGCGCCACGGTCGCGCACGGTTACCTCACACTGTCGCTGATCCCCTTGCTGGGCCGGGAGATCTACCGGTTCGAGGGAGTCGCCATGGGTGTGAACTACGGGCTCAACAAGGTCCGGTTCCCCGGCGTGGTCAGGGTCGGCGCCCGGATCCGGCTCGGCGCGCAGCTGCACGCGGCCACCGAGGTCGCCCAGGGTGTGCGGGTGGTGATCGGCTACACCGTCGAGATCGAGGGCTCGGACAAGCCGGGTTGCGTGGCCGAGTCGGTGCTGTTGCTGGTGCCCCGGAAGGAGGAGGCGGCGTGAGCGAACTCCGCGAGCGGGTCGCGGCCCTGCTGGCCGAGCACGACCCGGCCACCACCGAGCGCCCGGACTTCCTGCGCGCCCGGTTCGACGCCGGGCTGGCCTGGGTGCACTTCCCGGTCGGCCTCGGCGGCCTGGGCCTGCCCCGCGCCGAACAGTCCCTTGTGGACGAACTGCTGGCCGCGGCAGGCGCGCCGGACAACAACCCGCGCCGGATCGGCATCGGGCTGGGCATGGCCGCACCGACGATCCTGGCGCACGGCACCGACGCGCAGCGGGCCAGGTTCCTCCGTCCGCTGTGGACCGGCGAGGAGCCGTGGTGCCAGCTGTTCAGCGAGCCGGGCGCGGGATCCGACCTCGCCGCGCTGGCCACCCGCGCGCGCCGGGACGGCGACGACTGGGTGGTCACCGGGCAGAAGGTGTGGACCTCCAGCGCGCACAACGCCCGCTGGGCCATCCTGATCGCCCGCACCGACCCGGACCTGCCCAAGCACGCGGGCCTCACCTACTTCGTCTGCGACATGACCGCGCCCGGCGTGGACGTGCGGCCGCTGCGCCAGCTCACCGGCGAGGCCGAGTTCAACGAGGTGTTCCTCACCGACGTGCGGATCCCGGACACCGACCGGCTCGGCGACATCGGCGACGGCTGGCGGGTCGCGCGCACCACCCTGATGAACGAGCGCGTGGCCATCGGCGGCAGGCCGATCCCACGCGAGGGCGGCATGATCGGCTTGGTCGCCCGGACCTGGCGCGAACGCCCCGAGCTGCGCACAGCCGAGGCGCACGACCGGCTGCTGGCGTTGTGGGTCGAGTCCGAGGCACTGCGGCTGGCCGGGCTCCGGCTGCGGCAGGAACTGGCGGCAGGCTCGCCCGGCCCGGAGGGTTCGGCGATGAAGCTCGCCTTCGCCCGGCTCGCGCAGCAGGCGTCCGCGCTGGAGGTGGAGCTGCTGGCCGAGGACGGGCTGCGTTACGACGACTGGACCGCGCGTCGCCCGGAGATGGTCGACTACCTCGGTCGCGAGCCGGGCTACCGCTACCTGCGGGCGAAGGGCAACTCCATCGAGGGCGGCACCTCGGAGATCCTGCGCACCATCATCGCCGAGCGGATCCTGGGCCTGCCCGTGGAACCCCGGGTGGACAAGGACGTGCCCTGGAAGGACCTGCCGCGATGACCGACCCGAACCTGCGCTACACCGACATCGAGGACGACCTGCGGGCCAGCGTGCGCGACCTGCTCGCCGACCGCGCCGCCCCGGAGTCCACGCTCGCCCGGTTCGAGGCGGGCGAGCACGACCTCGACCTCTGGCGCGCGTTGGCGGAGCTCGGCGCCACCACGCTGCACCTGCCGGAGGAGCTGGGCGGGCAGGGCGCGTCCTATCGGGAGACCGCCGTCGTCGCCGAGGAACTGGGCGCGGCCGTCGCGCCGGTGCCGTTCCTGGGCAGCGCGGTGCTCGCCTCCGCCGCCCTGTGGCACCTCGCCGACGACGATGACGCGCGGGCCCTGCTGTCCGATGG
This sequence comes from Actinokineospora enzanensis DSM 44649, assembly GCF_000374445.1. Taxonomy (GTDB): domain Bacteria; phylum Actinomycetota; class Actinomycetes; order Mycobacteriales; family Pseudonocardiaceae; genus Actinokineospora; species Actinokineospora enzanensis. The sequence continues at coordinate 109,261 of NZ_KB894404.1, forward strand.
CGGCGCGGTCGCCGTCCTGGCCGTCCCACTGTCCACTTGGGACTCCACGGCCGAGCTGCGAGTGGACGGTGGCGTGGTCGGCACGGTCCGTAGTGTCGCCGACGCGGCCGCCGCCGACGTCCTCGTGGTCCCCGCCGACGGCGCCCTGCACCTGGTGGACGCCCGCGCGGCGCGGATCACCCCGGTGCTCGCGCTCGACCAGACCCGCCCGCTCGCCGATGTCGAGTTCACCGGCGCGCCCGGCACCCAGGTCGCGGGCTCGGGCCCCGACGCCGTGCGGGCCGCGCTGCTGGCCGGGGCCGGGATCCTCGCCGCCGAACAGGTCGGGCTCGCGCAACGCTGCCTGGACATCACCGTCGACTACCTCAGGCAGCGCCACCAGTTCGGCCGCCCGGTCGGCTCGTTTCAGGCGCTCAAGCACCGGCTCGCCGACCTGTGGCAGCGGATCGTGCTGGCCCGGGCCGCCGCCCGCGCCGCCGCCGACGCGCTGACCACCGGTGTCGACGTCCCGGTGTCGGTCTCGGTGGCGCAGTCGCTGTGCGCGGCGGTCGCGGTGCAGGCGGCCGAGGAGTGCGTGCAGCTGCACGGCGGTATCGGCATGACCTGGGAGCACCCGGCGCACCTGTACCTCAAGCGGGCCAAGGCGTCGGAGATCGCGCTCGGCACGCCCGGCAGGCACCGGGCCGCCCTGGCCCCGCTGGTGGACCTGCCCGGATGACCGGCCGCGACGGCGACCATCAGCCGGGTCCGGCCGCGGACCTGACGGATGAGCAGGCGGCCGGGCAGACCTCGGAGCTGCTGCCGGAGCTGGCCCCCGAGGTGCGGCCGGAGGCGGCGCGCAGGCTGATGGCCGCCGCCGTGGACGCCTTCGCCGAGCGCGGGTTCCACGCCACCACCACCCGCGACATCGCCACCGCCGCCGGGATGAGCCCGGCCGCGCTGTACGTGCACTTCCCGTCCAAGGCGGCGGTGCTGGCCGCGATCAGCCGCAGTGGGCACGAGCACGCGCTGGACCTGGTCGCCACGGCTGCCGCGGGGCACGGGGACCCGGCGGCGCGGATGTCCGCGCTGGTGGCCGAGTTCGTGGCCTGGCATGCCACCCGGCACCGGGTCGCCCGGGTGGTGCAGTACGAGCTGACCGCGCTGCCCGAGGCCGACCACACGGCCGTGGCGTCGCTGCGGCGGCGGACCGAGGCCGTGGTGCGCGAGCTGATCGAGGAGGGCGTGCGCGCCGGGGTGTTCCGGGTGCCCGACGTCCGCACCGCCGCTCGCGCGGTGATGTCGCTGAGCGTGGACGTGGTGCGCTGGTACCGCAGCGGCGGCAAGCCGGAACCGGCGGAGCTGGGCGCGCGTTATGCCCAGCTGGTCATCGCGATGCTCGGGGTCCCGATCGAGAATGACTTAGAAACATAGGATGATCGGGCTGTGTGATGATCAAGGCGACCGGGATGACGTACCCCGGCCCGGCGCGTACGGTGGGGGCATGACCGCGTTCGGTGAGCTGTTCCCCGGCCCCAAGCTCCGCAAGGAGAGCGCCGAGGACGCCGGGACCGGGCAGGAACCCCTGGTCAGCCGGTTCGACCTGGACGCCGGTGTGCTCTATGTGGAGCGCAGGTCCGACGAAAGGGAACCCGGGTCCGAATCCGATCCGGAATAGTCACGCCCGATTCCCGAAACACATCGGCTAGGTGCCGCGACAATCGGGAAACGGGTGACCAGGGTGACCCCGGACACCCCTAGGGGATTCTCCGAGGGACAAGATCCGGGACGAATCCCGATTCGCCGGTCCACTCCGCGCTGACAGGCTCACCCCCGACAAACGAGTCCGTTTCACGGGGGAGAGCCAACAATGTCCAGGCCTATGGTCACCGTGCGGGTCGCCAGGTGGAGTGCCGAGCACCCCTGGCGCGCCATCGGTGCGTGGATCGTGTTCGTGGCGCTGTGCATCGGTATCGGCGGGGCGGTGGGGACCAAGTCGGCCGATTTCGACGACGACGCCAAGGGGGAGATGGCCGTCTACCAGAAGATGGTGGACGACGCGGGCTTCAAGCGGCCCGCCACCGAGAACGTCCTGATCACCGCCCGGGCGGGCGCGCTGGACCAGGGTGTGGCCGCGACCGTCGCGGGCGAGGTGCGGCAGCGGATGTCCGGGCTCAAGGAGGTCGGCGAGGTCAGCGCGCCGATGCCCTCGCCCAAGGGCACCGCCACGCTGGTCAGCGTCGACATGGCGGGTGACCCGGAGACCGCGGACGAGCGCCTGCAACCGTTGCTCGACGCCACCGCCGCGGTCCAGGCCGCGCACCCCGACCTGCGGGTGGAACAGGTCGGCGGGGAGTCGCTGAGCAAGGCGCTGTCCGCGACGCTCGGCGACGACTTCAGCAAGGCCGAGCTGATCAGCCTGCCGGTCACGCTGATCATCATGCTGGTCGCGTTCGGCGCCGTCATCGCCGCGGGCATCCCGGTGCTGCTGGCCCTTTCCGCGGTGGGCAGCGCGATCGGCCTGTCCTCGCTGGTGTCGCAGCTGCTGCCCGCATCGGACAACACCAGCAGCATGATCCTGCTGATCGGCATGGCCGTCGGCGTCGACTACTCGCTGTTCTACGTGCGTCGTGAACGCGAGGAACGCGCCAAGGGGCGCACGCACCTGGACGCGGTGGAGATCGCCGCCGCCACCTCCGGACACGCCATCGTGGTCTCCGGCATCGCGGTCGTGGTCGCCATGGCGGGCATGTTCATCGCCGACAACCTGATCTTCTCCTCGATGGCCGTCGGCGCCATCCTGGTCGTGCTGGTCGCGGTCATCGGCTCCATCACCGTGCTGCCCGCGATGCTGGCCAAGCTCGGCCGCTGGGTGGACAAGCCGCGGGTCCCGCTGGTGTGGCGGCTCACCGCCCGCTCGCAGGGCGAGCCCCGCGTGTGGAAGGCCGTGCTGCGGCCCTCGCTGCGCCGCCCCGGCGCCACCCTGCTGGTCTCCGGCCTGGCCCTGATCGCCCTGGCCATCCCGGCGTTCAGCATGAACCTGAACTCCCCGGGCACCGCGGACCTGCCGCGCAGCATCCCGATCATGCAGTCCTACGACCGGATGACCGAGGCGTTCCCGAGCACCGGCGCGGTGCACGCGATCGGTGTGCGCGCCCCGGCCGACAAGGTCACCCAGACCGAGGCCGCGGTGGCCGCGCTGGAAGACCGGATCAAGGCCGACCCGGCGTTCGCGCACGAGCGGCAGCCGGAGGTGAACCGGTCGCCGGACGGCCGCGTCTTCCTGATCGGCGCGCCCATCCCGGTGCCCGCCACGAGCCCGGAGGCGGACGCGTCGCTGACCTGGCTGCGCACGGTCGCGCTGCCGCAGACGATCGGCACGGTGGCGGGGGCGGAGTTCGCCGTCAGCGGGCAGACCGCGGGGGAGAACGACTTCATCGACCAGATGACCACCTCGCTGCCCTGGGTGATCACCATCGTGCTGGTGCTGACGTTCCTGATCATGACCTGGACGTTCCGCGCGCCGATCATCGCGCTGTCGTCCATCGCGCTGAACATGCTCTCCGCGGGGGCCGCCTATGGCGTGCTGGTGCTGGTGTTCCAGAACCACTGGGCGGAGGGGCTGCTCGGGTTCACCTCCACCGGCGGCATCGTCGCCTGGCTGCCGCTGATGCTGTTCGTGGTGCTGTTCGGGCTCTCCATGGACTACCACGTGTTCGTCGTCAGCCGGATCCGCGAGGCCCGGCAGGGTGGCCTGGACAACCGGGCCGCGGTGGCCCGCGGCATCACCTCCTCCGCGGGCGTGGTGACCAGCGCGGCGATCGTGATGGTGGGCGTGTTCTCCATCTTCGGCACGCTCAGCACGATCGACATGAAGCAGATGGGCGTCGGCCTGGCGACCGCGATCCTGCTGGACGCCACGATCATCCGCGCGGTCGTGCTGCCCTCGCTGATGGCGGTGCTGGGCGAGCGCAACTGGTGGACGCCGCGCTTCCTGCGCCGCCGCGACGAGGACGTGCCCTCGGCGGCGGAGGAGACCCGGGTGCTGGAGCCGATCCACTGAGGCCCTGCCGGGTGCCGAGACGCCGACCGTGAGGTCCACTGTGGTCGTCCGATGAGGACCGACCGCGAGTACGGCGAAGGCCCCGACCCATCCCGGGTCGGGGCCTTCGCCGTCTGCCTGCTTGGCCTGCCTTTTAACGGTGCACGTGGCGGCGACCGTAGTAGCCGGACACCAGCGACACGCCGATCGCGGCGAGCGCCACCTGGAACACGATCTCGATCCAGTCCACGCCCGCGGTGTTCCCGACGCCGACCGCGTTCGCCAGCGCCGTCCCCAGGAACGCCGCGACGATACCGACCGCGATGGTCAGCCAGATCGGGATCGACTGCCTGCCGGGAACCACCAGGCGCCCCAGGGCGCCGATGATCAGACCGATGATCAACGCGGTCAGGATGCCGGAGATGGCCATGTCCTCTCCTCGTGCTCGGGGTGGGCGATGGGGCTGCCCTGTCGTTGTCGAACCTGTCCGAGAAGTACCCCGGGACAGGTGATGTCACTCGCGAGGAGTTTCACGTTTCGCCGCGGGAGCGCCGTTCGGGCAGGTGGCGGTGGGGAAAATCGTTCCGAACCCGGCCCGGTGGCGGGACGTTCGGACGGGACGATCGGACCGTACGGTCACAGTAGGGCCGACAGACCCGGCAGGACGTCACACGAACGGGGCAAAGCCGGTGGCTCGGCGCGGGTGTGGGTGAGGGCGCAGACTGGGGGAGTGCGCTATGCCGACCGGGTCGACGCGGGCCGGGTGCTGGCCGCGCGGTTGGTACAACAGCGCCCGGTCCGCCCGGTGGTGTTGGGTCTGCCGCGCGGCGGGGTGCCGGTCGCCGCCGAGGTCGCCCGCGCGCTGGCCGCCGAGTTGGACGTGGTGCTGGTCGGCAAGGTCGGCGCGCCGGACTCGCCGGAGCTGGCGGTGGGCGCGGTGGGCGAGGGCGGGGTGGAGGTGCGCGCGGAGCACGTGCTGGCCATGCTGCGACTGTCCTGGTCGGACCTGGCGGACACGGTCGCCAGGGTGCGTGCCGAGGTGGCCGCGCGGGCCGGGCGGCTGCGCGGCGGGCGGCCACCGCGGGAGCTGACCGGGCGCACCGCCATCGTGGTGGACGACGGCGTGGCCACCGGCGCCACGATCGAGGCCGCGGTGCGGATCGTGCGCGGTCTCGGTGCCGAGCGGGTGGTGCTGGCCGTGCCGGTGGCGCCCGCGGCGGTGGTGCGGCGGCTGTGCGAGATCGCCGACGAGGTGGTCTGCCCCACGGCCCCGGCGGAGTTCACCTCCGTGGGCCAGTGGTACCGGGACTTCACCCAGGTGTCGGAGTCCCGGGTACGCGAGCTGTTGGGCGACCGGCAAGGAGATGAGGCCACCGGCCAGGTGTCGTTCTGACATATGGCGTCGGGCCAATGGTCGCGGCTTTCCCGCCATAGGGCCGTTTCCGGACTGTGACCGTCACTCCACCCGGACGCGGGCGTCGCCGCCCGCCGGGCCGAGCAGCTCCAGGATGCGCCGCATCGACTCCGGCGGGTTGCGCAGCACCAGCGCGCTCGTGCCGGGCAGCGTGCCCGCCGCGCGCAGCAGCGTGATCACACCGGACACGTCGATGAAGTCCAGCTCGCCGAGGTCCAAGTGGACATCCCCGGTGGCCCGACCGCACAGCACCAGCAGCAGTTCCTCGAAGTCCGGGCGGGTGCGCAGGTCGGCGTGCCCGCTGAGCCGGGTGGGCCCGCCCGGCCGGGCCTGCGGGGCGGGGAGCTGGGCGTCGGACACGCTCGGCGCGGTCGACGGTGTCTGGTCAGCGATCGCCGCCACCACCTTCGGTACGCCGGGATGGGCTCGCGTCCTCGTGCACGGCCAGCCCTCCCAGCGGCGTCGGAACCGAGTGGACGGCAGCCTACGCGGGCCCGACGCCGCTGTCCCAGGTACAAAGACCTCACCCGACGGGTTCGGCCAGGTCGTACACCGTCTGGCCGCCGATCGTGACCTCCGCGAAGTTCTCCTGTACCCAGCTCGCGATCTGACCGCCGCCCCGGCCGCCCGGTCCGCCCATGCCGCCGCCGATGTAGTAGCGCACCTGTCCGGACTCGACATACGCCTGGAACTCGGCGAGCGTGGGCGCCGGGTCGCTGCCGGTGAAGCCGCCGATGGCCATCACCGGCCTGCCACTGGCCAGCTGCAGCGCGGCGGCGCCCTGTGATCCGGTGCTCGCCGCGGCCCACCGACCGGTGGTCGCGCGCAACGCGGACACCAGCTCCGCGCCGACCTGTCCGCCGCCCGGTCCGCCACCCATGCTGCCCGGCGCCGTGCCGCCGACGGCACCGCCATCCGAGTCACCGCCCGGGAATCCGCCGCCCATGCCGCCGAACGCGCCGGACCCGCCCGGACCGGAGACCGGGATGGATCCGCTGTGCGGGGTCGACGCGGTGGCCACGGTGTAGGCCGCGGGCGCGGCGACCGCGGCCACCAGTGCCACCGCCGCGACCGAGGGTGCCGCCCGGCGGATCCCGTGTGCCCCCATGGCGATCGCCGTGCCCGCCGCGATCCCGGCCGCGGCCACCACCCAGCGCAGCCACGGCTGCCAGTCGCTTTGCCGTTCCAGCAAGACGAAACCCCACCCGGCGCTGGTCACGACCATGCCCGCCAACACGATCCGGGCAGGCAGATGGTCGCGGCCGCGCCACAGCCCGTGTGCCGAGATCGCCACGACTGCCGCGATTCCCGGTGCCAGCGCGACCGAGTAGTAGGGATGGATCGTGCCCTGCATGTAGCTGAACACCAGCGCGGTCACCACGGTCCACCCGCCCCACAGCAGCAACGCGGCCCGGGTGCGGTCGGTGCGCGGCGCGCGGCGGGTGAACCACAGCCCCGACACCAGACCGATCACGGCGGCGGGAAGCAGCCAGGAGACCTCCAAAGCGAAGCTGGTACCGAACATGCGAAACAGCCCGGTGGCACCGCCGAACGCGGCATTGCCGCCGCCCATCGGTCCGCCGCCACCGCCGTTGCCGTCCCCGCCGAGGATCCGGCCCAACCCGTTGTAGCCCAAGGCCAGGTCCAGCACCGAGTTGTCGGTCGAGCCGCCGATGTACGGGCGCGCCGAGGCGGGCCACAGGTCCGCGACCACCACGTACCACCCGGCCGACACGACGACCGCGACCGCCGCCCACAACAGGTGCAGCGCCCGGCGCAGCGGACCCGTCGGCGCGGCGATCGCGTATACCAGCGCGAACGCGGGCAGTACCAGGAAAGCCTGGAGCATCTTGGTCAGGAACCCGAACCCGATCGCGGTCCCGGCCAGCACCAGCCATGCCGGGTTCGCCTTCTCCGTCGCGCGCACCGTGCAGTACGCGCCCGCGACCAGCAGCAGAACCAGTAGCGCGTCAGGATTGTTGAACTTGAACATCAGTGCCGCGACCGGCGTGAGCGCCAACGCCGCCCCGGCGAGCAACCCCGCCGCCGGGCCGGACCAGCGCCGCACCGCCGCGTACGACAGCCACACCGAGCCGACGCCCGCGAGCGCCTGCGGCAGCAGCATGCTCCACGCGGAGAACCCGAACAGCCGCCCCGACAACCCCATCAGCCAGATCGCGGCGGGCGGCTTGTCCACGGTGATCGCGTTGCCCGCGTCCAGCGAGCCGAAGAACAACGCCTTCCAGCTCTGCGTGGCCGCCTGCGCGGCGGCGGCGTAGAACTGGTTGGCCATGCCGGAGGCGCCGAGATCCCACAGGTACAGCGCCGCGGTCGCGACCAGCAGCGTGACCAGGCCGGGGACCTCCCAGCGCGGCCGGACGCGAACCGCTTGGCGGGTAATGGTTTTCAGTTGCGGTACGGCCACTGTGGCGGTGGTCACTGCGTGACCTCCAGCTCCGGCTCGTCGGCGCGGCGGAACACCCAGCCGCGCAACAGCAGGAACCGCAACACGGTCGCCAGCAGGTTGGCCGCCACCAGCACCACGACCTCGGTCAGCCTGCCCGGGTCGCTCAGCCCGTGCAGCAGCGCCAGCGACCCGCTGGTGAGCCCGAGGCCGAGCACGAACACCAGCAGGCCCTGGAACTGGTGCTTGGCCGCGCCTTCCGCGCCACGCACACCGAAGGTGAGCCGCCGGTTAGCGGCCGTGTTGCCGACCGCGGTCACCAGCAGCGCCACCAGGTTCGCCCCCTGCGGACCCACCTGGCCGCGCAGCAGCACGTACAGCAGCAGGTACGCGAGCGTGCTCACCACGCCGACGGCGGCGAACCGCACCACCTGCCGCAGCAGTCCACTCGGGACCCCGGGCGGGTCGGCGCTGATCGGGTCCCGGCCCAGCTGGGCGCGCAGCCGCGCGATCGGCAGCCGACCCGTCGCCAGGCCGCGGGCCAGCCGGGCGATGCCGCGCAGGTCGGCCAGCGCGGTCGAGACGATGTCCACCCGGCTGTCCGGGTCGTCCACCCAGTCCACCGGCACCTCGTGGATGCGCGAGCCCGCCCGCTGGGCCAGCACCAGCAGCTCGGTGTCGAAGAACCAGCCGGTGTCGGCCACGTGCGGCAGCAGCGCGCGGGCCACGTCCGCACGGATCGCCTTGAACCCGCACTGCGCGTCGGAGAACCGCACCGCCAGCGTGCCGCGCAGCAGGAGGTTGTAGGCGCGGGAGATGAGCTCCCGCTTCGGCCCGCGCACCACCCGCGCGCCGCGCGCCAGCCTGCTGCCGATCGCCACGTCCGAGTGCCCGGAGATCAGCGGCGCCACCAGTGGGGACAATGCGTTCAGATCGGTGGACAGGTCCACGTCCATGTAGGCGAGCACCTCGGCGTCGGAGCCGAGCCAGGTCTGGTGCAGGGCCCGGCCACGACCCTTGAGCGCCAGCCGCACGGCCCGCACCCCGGGCAGCTCGGCGGCCAGGCCCTCGGCGACCGCCCAGGTGCCGTCGGTGCTGGCGTTGTCGGCCACGGTGATCCGGAAGCGGTAGGGGAAGTGCTCGCGCAGGTGCGCGTGCAGCCTGCGCACGCACGGCTCCAGGTCGCGCTCCTCGTTGTGTACCGGCACAACCACGTCGAGCACGGGCGCCGGGCCGGACGTCCGCACCGGGCCGCGGCCGGTCTGTTGTGCGCCCGTGGTCTGGGGCGGCAACTGGGTCGCTGTCATGCCCCTGACAATCCTGTCCGGCGCTGGGTGGCCCGTGTGTTCCACCTGTGCGCGGGCTGTGTGTACGGAGAACACCGAGAACACCGAGATCACTGCCCCGCCGCGGTGAGGTCGTAGAGCGTCGTGCTGCCGACGGTCTTGGCGGTGAAGCTCTCCTGCACCCACTCGGCGATCTGCCGGGCGTCGTCGCTGCCGGAGTCGCTGCTCATGAGCGTTCCGCCGATGAACCAGTGGATCTTCTTGTCGGCCACCAGCTGCTGGAACTCCGCGAGGGTGGGCGCGGGGTCGGTGCCGTTGAACCCGCCCACGGCCAGGACCGGCGCGTTCGCGCCGAGCTGGTAGCCCGCCGCGTTGTTGGAGCCGACCGCGGCGGCGGCCCAGGTGTAGGAGTCGGCGTCGTCGGCCAGCAGCGCGGAGACCTCGGCGCTCGGCGTCGGCGCGCCCAGCAGGCCACCCATGCCACCGCCCATGCCGCCACGTCCGCCGCCCTGACCGGTCTGGCCGCCGAACTGGGGCATCCCACCGGGTCCACCGCCGAAGCCGCGTCCGCCCGGCCCGGTCTGCCCGGACGGCCCGACCGAGGGCAACGCACCGGAGTGCGCCTGCGCCGCCGTGGCCACGGAGTAGGCGGCGGGCCCGGCGAGGGAGATCACCAGCGCGAAGATCGCCGCGGCCTTGCCGAAACCCTCGGGGAGCATCGGCAGCAGGACCAGCAGCGCGCCCGCGACCAGTCCGCCGAACAGCACGACCGGGCGCAGCCAGGGCAGCCAGTCGGACTCGCGGGACAGCAGGATCGACGCCTCCACGGCCGTCACGACCACCCCGGCCGCCAACAGCCCGGCGGCCGCGGGCTCGTGCCTGCGCCGCCACGCGGTGATCGCGCCGAGCCCGACCAGCGCGCCGACGGCCGGGGCCAGGGCGACCGCGTAGTACGGGTGGATGATGCCGTCCATCAGGCTGAACACGGCCCCGGTGACGACCAGCCACAGCCCCCACAGCAGGAACGACGCCCGCGTCCGGTCCGTGCGCGGCGCGCGCCGGGTCAGCCAGAGCCCACCGACGAACGCCAGCAGTGCGGCAGGCAGCAACCAGGCGATCTCGCTGCCCATCTCGGTGCCGAACAACCGGGCCCAGCCCGCGGTACCCCAGCCCGCGCCGCCGCCGACGCTGCCGACCTCGTCACCGGTGAGCCTGCCGAGCCCGTTGTAGCCCAGGGCCAGCTCCAGCACGGAGTCGTTCTGCGAGCCGCCGATGTAGGGCCTGCTGCCGGAGGGGATGAGCTCGACGACCGCGACCCACCAGCCCCCCGCCACGACCAACGCGCCCAACGCCGCCGCGAGGTGCCCGATCCGCTTGCCGAGCGAGGTCGGTGCGGCGATCAGGTAGACGAGCCCGAACGCGGGCAGTACCAGGAAAGCCTGGAGCATCTTGGTCAGGAACCCGAACCCGACGAGCGCGCCCGCCAGCATGAGCCATCGCGGGCTCGCCTTCTCCAGCGCGCGCACGGTCGCGTAGGCGGCGGCGGTGAGGAGCAGGACCAGCAGCGCGTCCGGGTTGTTGAACCGGAACATGAGCGCGGCCACCGGGGTGAGCGCCAGCGCCGCGCTGGCGAGCAGCCCGGCGGCGTGCCCGGACCAGCGCTTGACCGCGGCGTAGAGCAGCCAGACCGAGCCGACGCCCGCGAGCGCCTGGGGGACCAGCACGCTCCAGGAACCGAGCCCGAACAGGCGGACCGACAGGCCCATGACCCACACCGACGCGGGCGTCTTGTCGATGGTGATGCCGCCCGCGCTGTCGGTGGCCGCGAAGAACCACGCGTACCAGCTCTGCCCGGACGCCTGGGCGGCCGCCGAGTAGTAGGCGTTCGCCCAGCCGGAGGCGCCGAGGTTCCAGAGATAGAGGAGGGCCGTGCCCGTGAGCAGGCCCGCCAGGGAAAGGTGCCGCGCGCGCGACCGGGTAGACACCCGTTCGATCGTCACGTGGGGAGTTCGCTCCACCGCCAGTGTCATGACCTCACGGTCTCGACCGGGCCTGGGGCACCCTTGTGAACTCCCTGTGCCGTGGCTGTGTTTGATTCTCTCCCGCCACCCGCCCCCTCATCCCCGCCCGGCACGGTCCCCGACCTGGCGGCCACACCGCCACCACGGCACCGGGAGCGTCGCGGGACGGTCCCCGAGGTTCTAGTGGTGCGACCCAGAACGTCGACCATGTCTCGACCCGCCCACGACGTGCCTGACGGCACCGCCGGAAACGACCAAGTACATCCAGTACGAGGCCGTTCCGGCGGCACCGCCGGCCACGCCGTGGACCCGCCGATACACGGCCGACGTTCTGGGTCGCACCACTAGCTTTGTGCCGACTTTCGGGCGGCGGGCAGGCGGACGGTGAATACCGTCATTCCGGGTTCGCTGGCGACGTCCACCTCGCCGTCGTGGGCCTGGACCACGGCCGCGACGATGGCCAACCCGAGACCGGTGCTGCCCTGTGCCCTCGACCGCGAGGAATCGCCGCGGGCGAAGCGCTCGAATACCTCGGGCAGCAGTTCGGTCGGGATACCCGGGCCGTCATCGGCGACCGAGAGTTCGACCTGATCGCCGAGTGAACGCAATGCGACGGTGATGGTGGTGCCCGGCGGTGTGTGTGTCCGACCATTGGCCAGGAGATTGGCCAGCACCTGGTGGAGCCGGGCCTGATCCCCGATGGCGTGCAATGGCTCCTCGGGCAGGTCGAGCCGCCAGTTGTGGTCCGGGCCCGCCACCTTGGTGTCGCCGACGGTGTCGAGCACCAGCCGGGACAGGTCGACGGTCTCGTACAGCAACGGCCTGCCCGAGTCGAGGCGGGCCAGCAGCAGGAGGTCCTCCACCAGCGTCGTCATCCGCTTCGCCTCGGACTCCACCCTGGACAGCGCGTGCGCGACGTCCGGCGGCACCTCCGAGTCGCGGCGGCGGGCCAGCTCCGCGTAGCCGCGGATCGCGGCCAGCGGGGTGCGCAGCTCGTGGCTGGCGTCGGCGACGAACTGACGCACCCGGGTCTCGCTCGCGTGCCGGGCGGCCAGGGCGTTGCCGATGTGGCCGAGCATCCGGTTCAGCGCGGAACCCACCTGGCCGACTTCGGTCCGCGGGTCGGTGTCGGTCTGCGGCACGCGCACGGACAGCGCCACCTCGCCCTTGTCGAGCGGGAGTTCCGCGACGCGACGGGCGGTGGCGGCCATCCGGTCCAGCGGGCGCAGGGTGCGGCGGACGACCAGCACGCCGGTGACGCCCGCGATCGTGAGGCCGATCAGCGAGACGCCGCCGAGGACCAGACCGGTGGTCCACAGGGTGTTGTCGACCGTCTCCATGGACATGCCCGCGATCACGGTCGTGCCGTACCTGGTCCTGGAGGCCATCAGCCGGTAGGTGCCCATCTCGCCCAGGTCCCGCGACCGGCCGCCCGCGTTCACCGGCAGACCGAGGAAGGTCGGGTACAGCGCGGTGTCGAGGTTCTCCCGGGCGCCGGTGGAGGTCAGGCGCTGGGCCGAGGTGACATCGCTGCCGTCGATGGTCACGATGACCGTGCCCGCGTTCTGGAAGGGGCGGTCGTCGCCATGCCCCTGCTGCTGGTCCACCGGGGGCGGCGGGCGGTTGGCGAACTCGGCCATGCGACCGCCCGCGTCGCTGAGCTGCCGGTCGAGCTGGTCGACCAGGAACGCGCGCAGGCCGACCACGGTCACCACGCCGATGATCACGCAGACCAGACCGAGCAGCACCAGCTGTTCGGTCATCAACCGCGCGCGCAGAGACAGCACACGCGATTGTTTACCCCGTGGGCTTGAGGACATAGCCCGCGCCCCGCATGGTGTGGATCATCGGCTCGCGGCCCGCGTCGATCTTCTTGCGCAGGTACGAGATGTACAGCTCGACGATGTTGGCCTGGCCGCCGAAGTCGTAGTTCCAGACCCGGTCCAGGATCTGGGTCTTGCTCAGCACTCGGCGCGGGTTGCGCATCAGGAAGCGCAGCAGCTCGAACTCGGTGGCGGTCAGCGTCACCGGCTCGCCCGCGCGGAACACCTCGCGGGTGTCCTCGTCCAGGGTCAGGTCGCCGACCACCAGGGCCGCGCCCGCGCCGGACTCGGTCACCCCGGTGCGGCGCATCAGCGCGCGCAGCCGCAGCACCACCTCCTCCACGCTGAACGGCTTGGTCACGTAGTCGTCGCCGCCCGCGGTGAGCCCGGCGATGCGGTCCTCCACCGAGTCCTTGGCGGTCAGGAACAGCACCGGCAGCGCGTCGACCTCGGCGCGCAGCTTGCGCAGCACCTCCAGGCCGTCGAAGTCCGGCAGCATCACGTCGAGCACCACGGCGTCCGGTTTGAACTCCCGCGCCACCCGCACCGCCGATGCGCCGTCCAGCGCGCTGCGCACCTCCCAGCCCTCGTACCGCAGGGCGAGCGTGACCAGCTCGGCCAGGGTCGGCTCGTCGTCCACGACGAGCACGCGGACGGGCAGGCCGTCTGGCCTGCGCAACTCGGGGCGGGACGGGCTCGCGTTCACGGACATGCCCCCGATCCTGTCGGTCGCGGTTGGGCGGTCGCTGTGCCGGACCTGTGTACCAGCTGTGCGCGCGCCGGGCCTGTCGATGATGGGTCGTCGATCACGAGTCATAGCCGCCACCCACCGTTCGCACAGGGGAGGCACAGACTCGGTCGCCATCTTGGGTGTCACCGCCGAGGCCACCGGGCCCCGGACGACACAGGAGGAAACCCCGATGACCGAGCAGCCGAGCGCACCGCAGGGCGACCACCCCACCGCCGAGCCGACTGCCCAGCAGGTCCCCGCCCAGCAGCCCCCCTTCGCCGCCGACCAGGCGGGCGTCTGGGGCGCCCCCGCCGCACCCAAGCCCCCGCGTCAGCGCTGGACCTGGAAGAAGACCGCCGCTGCCGCCGCCATCGCGGCCGGTGTCGCCACCGCGGGCGGTTTCGCGGTCTACGCGGCCAGCGGTGCCACCGCCGACACCCAGGGCGGCCGCGGCGGCATGGGCGGCCCCGGGATGGACGGCGGCCGCGGCGGCTTCGGCGGCGGGATGGGCGGCGCGGGCCTGCAGAACGCCCTCCACGGCGAGTTCGTGGTGTCCACCGGCGACGGTGCCTACGCCACCCGCCTCATGCAGACCGGGGAGGTCACCGCGGTGAGCGACACGTCCATCACGGCCAAGAGCACCGACGGCTACACCAAGACCTACACGATCGACTCCCAGACGGTGAAGTCCGCGATGTCCTCGGTCGCCCAGGGCGACACGGTCACGATCATCGCCACCACCGCGGGCGACACCGCCTCGGTGGCCTCGATCAGCGAACGCGGGACCGGCTCGGGTTCCACCGACGGCGGCGGCCCCGGCATGGGTCCGGGCGGCCAGGACAACCAGCAGGGCGTCCCCCCGCGCCGGGATGATGACGACTCGGACAGCACCCAGCCCACCGCGTGATGGTGTCCGGACCCGGTCACTTGTCGACCGGGTCCACCACCTTCGCGGCCGCGATGATGATCGACCACAGTGGACTGCGGGTGCGTTCGTAGTAGACCCGGCGGTTGGCCGGTTCGCGGTACTCGGTGAGCATTCCGAGGTCCACCAGGCGGGTCAGCTCGACCCCGCAGGCACTCTGGGCGATGACGGTCTTGGGTGGTTCGGACTGGAAGAACCTCGGGCCGGCGTGGGTGTGGATCCAGAGGGCCAGGCGCAGGCGGCTGGGCCTGCCGAACATCAAGCGGCCTACGTTTCCGGCGTCCATGGCTTCTCGGGTGGCTCCTCGTATGGCGTAGTCATGTATCCGGATTCAAGATAGCGGCTGGGAAGGGGTGTGTCGAGGGGGAGTCGGCCTGCGGTCGAGACCTATCGAACCCCGGGCGGCCGGAACTGCACACTCACCCGAGTCCCGACTCCCCGCGCTTTGGGTACGGCATGCTCCCAAGTGCGTTGGCAAGACCCGCCCATCACCAACAAATCCCCATGTCCCAACAAGAACCGCAACGACCGACCACCCCCACGTGGCCGCAACATCAACGCCCGCGCCGCCCCCAAGGACACGATCGCCACCAAAGTATCCGCATAAGCCCCGCGCCCGATCATGTCGCCATGCCAGGCCACGCTATCCCGCCCGTCCCGGTAACAGCACAATCCCGCGGTGGTGAACCGGGTAGGCGAGTAATACCCCGACAACGAATCCCGGGCCGTTTCCAACACCGGCGAGGGCAGCGCGACCCCCTCCACGTAGAATCGCAGCAACCGGGGAACATCCACCACCGAGTCGTACATCGCCCGTCGCTCGGCCTGCCACGGCACCTCGCGCACCAGGGTGTCGAACACCGAGTCCGCGTCCGGCAGCCAGCCGGGCAGGTAGTCCACCCAGGCGCCGTGGGCCAGCTCGGTCCGGTGGATCCCCTCGAACCCGCCGTCGACGCCCGGTAGCGCCGGTTGGAACAGTGATGCCTGAAACAGTGATGGCTGGAATCCCGCACCCATGTCCACACGATACTCGAACAGGAGTTCGAAGGCGGACTTGTGTGCGTGTGGAAGACTGGTCCGCGGCGATGTCCGCGCCGTCGGTCGGCGGAGTCCGGGAGATTCCTTCCCCCGCTGAGGTTTCCCGCCGCGGTGATCGGGGTAGCCGGTGTCGCCGGTTCGCCACCCGCTGCTGAGATCGAGGTATCCCATGGTCACAACCGCCGCGCCCACTCTCCTCCCCACCGCCCCCGTCCGCGAGCCCGTCCCGGCGGATCCGGTGAGACTGGGCGTGCGGCTGCGCGCGGCGATCGGACGGGCGGACGACCTGGTCGGGGCCGCCGCGGTCGCCGAGCTGCGGGCCGGGCTGGCGTGGACGGCGGCGGCGGGGGAGACGTGTCGGATCACTCGTCCGGTGGACGCGGTGCGTCGGGCCATCACCGCGTTGCGGGCGGGCGACGAGGCCGCCGCGCGGGTCGCGCTCGACCACGCCGTCGCCGCGTTGCGGGAGGCGCCCGCGTTGCCGTTGCCCCGTCCGGCGACCTCGTTCGAGCGCCGTTCGATCTAGCGCCGCGACCCAGAACGTCGACCACGTCTCGACCTGCCCACGCCGAGCCTGGCGGCGTTGCCGAAACGACCAAGTACATCCAGTACGAGGCCGTTCCGGCGCCTTGCCAGACACGACGTGGACAGGCCGATACGCGGCCGACGTCCTGGGTCGAGGCACTAGCACCGTTCATCCGGTCGAGTGGACCCTGCCGCTCCGAGTTCAGCCCCCGCCGCCCTGCGAGGCAATCTCAATCGACTGGCTCAACGAAGCGCCGGACCCCTGGGAGACCTTGATGACACGGCAACTCGACGCGCTGCCCTACCCCGGATCCCCATCCCCCGGGCTCGACCTCCGCCGCGCGGTGGACACCGCCCTCGCCGCGCTGCTCACCCCGCCCACCCCCACCGCCGCCCGCGGCCTCGCCGACGACCTGCTCGGCGCGCTCGCCCGGACCGCCGCCACCGGCGACACCTGCCTGGTGCTGGCCGCCGCCGAGGCGGTCGGCCTGGCCCGCGGGCACCTGATGGCGGGCCGGGACGTGGACGCCCGCGCCGCCCTGGTGCGCGCCCGCGGCCTGCTCGACCGACGCGACCCGTAGATCGGGTGGTTGCCCACCGCGGCGCGCGGGTACCAGGTCCCTCGTGACCCGAGGAGACGACACCCCCGACGCCGCGCACCGCCGACCGGCGGGCGCCACCGACGCCACCGTCGCGGCGGTCGGGCGACTGAGCGAGGCCCTGGAGACGGTGGAACGCGCGCGCGGCCACCTGTACTCGTTCCACCAGCTCACCGGTTCCGCGGACCTCGCTCTCGGTGACGCCGTCGACCGGCTCGACCGGGCCGGGCACACCGAGCTGGCCGCGCGGCTGCGCCGGGACCTGGTCGGGCGCAACGTGCTGCCCGGCCGGTGGACGTTCCAGATCGTCGAGGAGTACGACGACGGCTACTACGCCGCGTTCCGGGCGGCCGAACGGGCCGCCCGGGACGAGCTGCTGGCCGGGAAACGGCACCTCCACGAGGCCGAGATGAAAGAGGACCGCCGCACCCACGGCGCCCTCGGCCACGAGGCCCGGCCGTGACCCCGCCCGCCGACTTACCCTCCTCGGTCCCGCACGCCACCCATCCCGCCCCGGCCGGGGACCGTCCCCGAACCGGCCGTGCCCGCGGGAACCGGTGCGGGACTCCACATCGGAGCGGACCGCGGCGCGAGACCGCCGTGCCGGGTCCGCGGTGATCGGGCCCGTCCCGACCCGTGGGAACCCGACCGGCGGGGCCCTCCCCGCAGCTCATCCGGCGACCCGCGACCACCGGGCGTGGTCTGATCCACTTTTCGCGGTGCGCCCATCGGCCGGGCGCGCGAACCACGGCTACGATCTGGCGACTGATTTCCCTGTCCCGAGTGCCATGGAGCCGGTGTGTATGGATGCTGTCATGGCATCGCGGGAGCTGGTCCGCGTCCTGCTCGTGGAGGACGACCCCGGTGACGCACTGCTGGTCGAGGAGCTGCTCGCCGAGGTCGCCGCGCCGATCCGGCTGACCAGGGCGCACTCGGTGCGGGAGGCGCAGCCGCTGCTGGCCGGGCAGGACTGCGTGCTGCTCGACCTCGGCCTGCCCGACGCCAGCGGCCTGCAGGCGCTGCGGCAGCTGGAGCAGGCGGCGGGCGACGTGGCGGTGGTCGTGCTGACCGGTCTGGCCGACGAGCAGCAGGGCATGGCCGCGGTCGCCGCGGGCGCGCAGGACTACCTGGTCAAGGGGCAGGTCGACGGCGACCTGCTGAGCCGGGTCATCCGCTACGCGGTGGAACGCGCCCGCTCCGAGGAGATCCAGCGGCAGCTGCACGAGGAACGCCTGCACGCCAAGGAGAAGGCGCGTCTGGAACGCGGCCTGCTGCCCACCCCGCTGGTGTCGGACCCGTTGCTGCGGCACGACTTCGCCTACCAGCCGGGCAGGCAGCGGATGCTGCTCGGCGGCGACTTCTACGACCTGGTCCAGGCCGACGACGGCACCGTGCACGCGGTCATCGGCGACGTCTGCGGCCACGGGCCGGATGAGGCCGCGCTCGGCGTCCACCTCCGCGTGGCCTGGCGCGCCATGGTGCTCGCGCAGCGGCCCGTCGACGAGGTACTGGACACCATGCAGCGCATCCTGGTGCACGAACGCCACCTCGACGGCCTGTTCGCCACCCTGTGCATGCTCTCGGTCTCCCCGGACCGCCGCACCGCCCGGCTGCGGCTCGCGGGCCACCCGCCGCCCGTGCTGGTGACCGAGCGCGGCGCGGAGCTGCTGTCCGGCCCGGTGGGCGTGCCGCTCGGGGTGCGCACGAAGGCCTCCTGGCCCGCCGCCACGATCGAGCTGGGCGACCGCTGGTCCGTGCTGCTCTACACCGACGGCCTCATCGAGGGCCGGTTGGACACCACCGCCGAGCGGCTCGGCTCGACCCGGCTGGTCGACCTGGTGGCCGCGCTGGCCCGCGCGCACCCGGACTGGCGGGCGACCGTGCTCGACGACCTGATCCGCGAGGTGTGCGACCTCAACCACGGCGACCTCGCCGACGACGTCGCGGCGATGCTGCTGACCCGGGAATCCGGCGCGGCGGGGGAGAGGGGCGCGGATGCCTGAGGAGGTGGCACCGCGCTGGTCGCGTGACGGCCGGGGCGGCGCCCGGTGGCCGTTGCGGCGCTGGCTGTCGCTGGCCATCGGCGTGCTCATCGTGGTCTTCGCGGGCGCGGTGCTGGCGGGCGCGCTGGCCATCAGCAACCTCAACGACGCCCGCGCCACGATCGTCGACCGCATCGATCCGGCCGTGCAGGAGGCGTTGCGGCTGGACACCGCGCTGGTCGACCAGGAGACCGGCCTGCGCGGGTACGCGCTCACCGCCAAGCCGGAGTTCCTCGACCCCTACGCCTCCGGCCAGGACCGCCAGCGCGCCGCGATCGCCCGGCTGCGCCAGATCATCGTCACGCGCACCGACCTGCTCGACCGGATCACCGCCATCGAGAACGAGGCCGGTCGCTGGCGCGCGGACTACGCCGAGCCCAACATCCAGCGGATCCGCGCCTCCGGCGCGCTCGGCGGCGAGCAGACCGAGGAGGGCAAGCACCGCTTCGACGGCGTGCGGCAGGCGGTGGCCCAGCTGCAGAGCGAGCTCGACGCTGCCCGCGCCCGCGGCCGGGAGACCCTCGGCTCCGCCGCGACCGCGCTGGTGGTGGTGTGCGTGGGCATCGCGGTGGCGCTGCTGATCGTGTTCGTGCTGGTCACCATCGTGCTGCGGGCCGCGGTGGCGGGCCCGCTCGCCCAGTTGGCCCGGGGTGTGCGGCTGGTCGCGGACGGCGACTTCCAGCACGAGCTGAAGGTGACCGGCCCGCGCGAGGTCACCGAGCTGGCGGGCGACGTGGACTCGATGCGTCGGCGCATCCTGGACGAGGTCTCGGTACAACGTCAGATCAACGCGGAGCTGGACTCGCGCACCGAGGACCTCAAGCGCTCCAACGCGGAGCTGGAGCAGTTCGCGTACGTGGCCTCGCACGACCTGCAGGAGCCGCTGCGCAAGGTCGCCAGCTTCTGCCAGCTCCTGGAGCGCCGCTACAAAGGGCAACTGGACGAGCGCGCGGACCAGTACATCGGGTTCGCGGTGGACGGTGCCAAGCGGATGCAGGTGCTGATCAACGACCTGCTCGCGTTCAGCCGGGTGGGCAGGCACGCCCGCGACCGGCTCCCGGTGTCGACCGCGGACTTGCTGGCGCAGGCCCGGGAGAACCTCGCCGACACGATCGCGGACGCGGGGGCGGAGGTGTCGGCGGGCGAGCTGCCGACCGTGCTGGGCGAGGCGCCGCTGTTGACCGCGGTGTTCCAGAACCTCATCGGCAACGCCGTCAAGTTCCGCGGCACGGACCCGCCCCGGGTTCGCGTGGAGTCCGAACGCGACGGAGACGACTGGCTGTTCTCGGTGACCGACAACGGGATCGGCATCGAGCCCGAGTTCGCCGAACGCGTCTTCGTCATCTTCCAACGGCTGCACGGCAAGGACGCCTACCCGGGCACCGGCATCGGTCTCGCGCTCTGCCGCAAGATCATCGACTACCACGGCGGCCGGATCTGGCTGGACCCCACCGAGGGCGGCGGCACCCGCTTCCGCTTCACCCTGCCCGTCATCCCGGCGGATACCCTGGCCGAAACCCACGCGGAGAAAGAGCGCACATGACCGAACCCGATATCAAGGTCATCGACGTCCTGCTGGTCGAGGACGACGACGGCGACGTGCTGATGACCCGGGAGGCGTTCGAGCACTACAAGATCCGCAACCAGCTGCACGTGGTCCGCGACGGCGAACAGGCCGTCCAGTTCCTCCGCCGCGAGGGCCAGTACGCCGACGCCCCCCGCCCGGACCTGATCCTGCTCGACCTCAACCTGCCACGGTTCGACGGCAGGCAGGTCCTGGCGGAGATCAAGGCGGACGCCGAGCTGCGGCTGATCCCGGTGGTGGTGCTGACGACCTCGGAGGCGGAGGAGGACATCCTGCGCAGCTACCAGCTGCACGCGAACGCCTACGTCACCAAGCCGGTGGACTTCGACCGCTTCATCGAGATCATCCGGAAAATTGACGAATTCTTCGTCACGGTGGTCAAACTCCCGCACTAGGCCGCTCGGGTGAACCGGTGGGGCGTCCCGGTTCATCCCGGCCCGGGAAGGCGGGAAAGGTCGAC
This sequence comes from Actinokineospora enzanensis DSM 44649, assembly GCF_000374445.1. GTDB lineage: Bacteria > Actinomycetota > Actinomycetes > Mycobacteriales > Pseudonocardiaceae > Actinokineospora > Actinokineospora enzanensis. The sequence continues at coordinate 130,134 of NZ_KB894404.1, forward strand.
CCGAAAGTGGCACTCCCACTTTCCCGGCAGGCGGGTACGGTCGCAGGCGTGCTGGCCGATCCGAATGACGTCACCACCGATCCTCCCGACGACCGGTTCGTGGCGCTGGTGCTGCCCGACGACGAATGGATCACCGAGTTCCTCGACCAGGAGCAGGCCGCGACGCGGATCGTGGTCGGGTCGACGATGTTCTTCCCGCGGCTGGTGCAGACCGGCGCGTACGCGCGGGCGGTGTTGAAGGACAAGGACGACGTCGAGGCCTGTGTCGCCACCCGGCTCCGGCGGCAGGACGTGCTCACCCGGACGAGGTTCCTCGCCTTCCTGCACTACCCGACGTTCCGTACCCCTCTGGTCGCGCCCGCCGACATGGCCGAGCAGGCGCGCAAGCTGCTGGAACTGGGCGCCCGCGACAACGTCACCATCCGGATCGTGCCCGAGCAGGCCGGATACACGCCGCTGGCCAACGGGCCGTTCGGCTATCTGGAGTTCCGCGCCGCCACCCCGGTCGTGCAGCTGGAGCACCTGCGGCACGGCATCTCGTTCTGGCACGCGCGGGTGGTGGAGTCCGTACAGCGTTCCATCGACCAACTCGACGAATGCGCGCTCGACCCGGCCGCGTCCGCCGCGTTCATCGCCGCCGAGGCCGACCGCTGGACGGGCCTGGGCTGACTTGCGGGCGTTACGGATGGGTGCGTGCCCGGTGCGGGACGCGGACCCGGATGCGGTGCTGGATCGGTACCGCGGCGGTCGTGTTCGGGCTGCAACCGAAGACCTGGGTGGTGCCCAACCGCCGCGGCTGCGGACGTCGTCGCAGCTCAGGGACGGTTCGCGGGTGGCGGTTCGGCCGCAGGCTGGCGCCGAGGCAGGCCAGCGCCACCCCGCCGAGCAGCGTCGCGACCACCGTGAGCAGGTCCACCGACGTGTGCACGGCGACCGCCGCGCTGGCCGCCGCGCCTGCCGCGGCCAGGAAGCCCTCCAGGTAGTACTTACGCACGGTGACCCCCGCCTTTCCGCTCGTCCTCGCCCGGGAGGTACCCGTTCCGCGAGGTTTCACGCGTCGGACTTGAAGTCCACTGTGGATGGTCACGGCGTGTTGTTGGTGGCGCTCACGGTCAGGTTCTGCGACACCGACTTCGCGCCCTTCGGCCACACGGTGTAGGTGTGCGTGGTCTTGCCCGGCGTGGTGTCGCACGGGAACGCCAGCTCCAGCTGGCCGGAGGCGGCGTAGTCCGAGCCGTACGACCCGTACATGCCGGGGCTGTCCACCGAGATCGCCGCCCCGGACGCGCCGCTGACCTGCCACGCGATCACCACCGGCGAGCCGGGGGAGGAGAACGGCGCGCCCGGCGACGCCTGCACCGGGCAGGACGGCTTGCGCACCACGGTGAAGCTGACCACCTTGGCGCCCGCCCCCGCCGGTGCCGTCGTGGTGGTCGCCTTGGTGGTGGTCGTGCCCCGGTGGGTCGTGGTCGACGTCCGGTTCGAGGTCCGCACGCCCGCGGTGCCCGAGTCGCCCTGCGGGTCGGTGCCGTCCGTGCCCTGCTCGCCCGCGGACGTGACGACGGCGGGCGCGGCGGTCGTGGTCGTCCCCCCGGCGGGGATCTTCTGGTCCGCCGCCTGCACCTTGGTGCAGCCGACCGCCCCCGCCGCCACCGTCAGCCCGATGGTGCCCACCAGCAGTCTCCTGACCGTCTTGCCGTTCATGTTCCCCACCCCTGTCCCGCTGTTCCCGTCACCGAACAAGACGCGTCGCCGCGGGCGAGGTTGCGGGCGATCACCAGGGGGAGGGCGCGTAGTCCTTCAGGAAGCAGCCGTACACGTCCTCACCGGACTCGCCGCGGACGATCGGGTCGTACACCCGGGCGGCGCCGTCGACGAGGTCGAGCGGGGCGTGGAAACCCTCGTCCGCCAAGCGGAGCTTGGTCGGGTGTGGACGCTCGTCGGTGATCCATCCGGTGTCCACGGCGGTCATCAGGATGCCGTCGGTGAGCATCTCCTCGGCGCTGGTGCGGGTCAACATGTTCAGCGCGGCCTTGGCCATGTTCGTGTGCGGGTGGCCGGGTCCTTTGTAGGCGCGGCTGAACTGTCCCTCCATGGCCGAGACATTCACCACGTACTTGCGGCGCGCGGCGGCCGCGGCCATCGCCGGGCGCAGACGGCTGACGAGGATGAACGGCGCGGTCTGGTTGCACAGCTGCACTTCCAGCAGCTCCATCGCGTCCACCTCGTGCACCCGCTGCGTCCAGCTGTTCACCGGATGCAGGTCGGGCACGAGCCCGCCCGCGTCGATCGCGGTGTTCGCCGCGATCCGCTCCGGACTGGCCGACCCGGCGGTCAACGCGAGCGCGGTCACCGGGTGCACCTCGTGCGGGGTGTGGTCGACCGCCCCGACCAACGCGGCCGGGTGCGCGGCACCGGTCTGGCCGAGCGTGAGCATCTCGGGCAACGCCCCGGGCGGCAACGGCGCCGACTCCGCCTCGGCCAACGGCGCGTACGCCCCGGGGGAGCGACGCACGGTCTGCGCGGCGTTGTTGATGAGAATGTCCAACGGCCCCTGCGCGGCTACCTCGTCGGCCAGCTGCACGACCTGGGCGGGATCCCGCAGATCGATGCCGACAACCCGCAACCGGTGCAACCAGTCACCCGCGTCCGGCATGGCCGCGAACCGGCGCACGGCATCCCGGGGGAACCGCGTGGTGATCGTCGTGTGCGCCCCGTCCCGGAGCAGCCGCAACGCGATGTACATCCCGATCTTGGCCCGCCCGCCGGTGAGCAGGGCCCGCCGCCCGGAGAGATCGGCACGCGCGTCCCGGCGGGATCGGTTCAACTCGGCGCAGGGCGGACACAGCTGGTGGTAGAACGCGTCGACCACGTGGTACCGCTGCTTGCAGGTGTAGCAGGCCCGCGCCCGCAACAGCGTGCCCGCCGTGGCCCCCGGCACTGCCGACACCAACGGGATCCCCTGCGTCTCGTCGTCGATCCGGTTCGGCGCCCCGGTCGCCGTCGCCGCCGTCACCGCGTTGTCGGCGTCGGTCACCGCCGCCCGCTTCGCCGCCCGCCGCCGCTGCCGCACCGACTTGTAGATCCGCGCCGTCGCCCGCCGCACCGCCACCGCGTCCGGGTGCTCGGTCGGCAACCCGTCCACCTCGGCGAGCACGGCCAGGCACTCCCGGAGCCGGTCGGGATCGATCCCGTACCCGAACTCCTCGATCGGACCATCCTGCAGCGCCGTCATCCCCCGCCGTCCTGTCGCACCGGAAACCCCATCCAGGGTAAAAGCGCCCGACAACAACCCCCGGACCCGCCCCCACCATCCACCCGACCCAGCACGCCAAACTCCCGACGAAGATCATCCCCAGCCCCTCGCGATAGACCCCGCCCGCCTGGGCGCCGGCCCGCCCGCGATTCTATCGCCGCAGGTCAAAGGCTTGGAAGAGGCCCAAGCGCGCCTGTGGATAGCTGACGTGGGATGTGGACAACCCTCGCGCCCCTGGCATTCCGCCGAGCTCACCCGCAACCACGAACAAGTGCGGAGAAGCCACCCCGCCAAGATCATCAACGGACCTCGCGATAAGCCCCTCCCGCCCGGGGGCTGGCCTGCGCGCGATCCTATCGCCCCAGGTCAGGGGCCTGGAAGGGGTGCCGCTGTGGCTGTGGATGGTTGGCCGAGCATGTGGACAACTCGATCGCCGCGTGCCCGGCCAAGATCATCGACAGCCCCCCGGACATGCGAAGGGGCCGCCACCCCGGCGCGGGATGGCGGCCCCTTCGAGGCTCAGCTCTCCTGGAGGTCGGCGAGCGCGGCCTTGACCTTGGACAGCTCGGCCTCCAGTTCCTCCATCCGCGCCCGGTGCTGCTCGCGCGCGGTGTCGAGGACGGACTCGATGGCCTTGGAGATGTCCTCGTGCAGTTCGGCCGCCGCGCGGGACACGGCCGCCGCGGGCACCGAGATGCCCTGCAGGACCCGCTTGCCTGCCTGGGTGAGCTCGGCCTGCCACTCGCCCTCGGCGGTGCCGGTGACGGTGAGGGTCAGCTCGACCGTGCGGGTCTTCTTCGCGGTGCTCTGAGCGCGCGGCACCCTCGGCTTCTTGGCGGGTGGCGCGGCCTGCTCCTGGGCGACCTCGGGCTGCCCGGCCTCGGGGACCATCGGTGCCTGCGGGGTCTCGGACTCCGCGGACACGTTCTCAGTCTCTGTGGACAAGATCCACTCCTTCTCGCGACGCCTGGTGAATCCGGGGTGAATTAGAACACTCGTTCGCCTGTTCGAGATCGCCGGGGTTGGTCACCCGATCGGGCGCACCTCCCTGGTGACGGCGAACCCGCAGGTCAGCCGGGTCCGATACTGTCCAGGTGACCACCACCGGTTGGGACTCCGAGATTCAGCGACTGGCGGCCGTGCGCGCGCTCCGGCTGCTCGACACGCCCCGCGAAGAACGGTTCGACCGGATCACCCGGTTGGCGCAGAGACTGTTGAACGTGCCGATAGCGCTGGTCACCCTGGTGGACGCGGACCGGCAGTGGTTCAAGTCGTGCATGGGCTTGGACGCCGACGAGACGGCCCGCAGCGTGTCGTTCTGCTCGCACGCGGTGGCGGCGCAGCAGTTGTTGGAGGTCCCGGACGCGACCGAGGACCCCCGGTTCGCCGACAACCCGTACGTGGTCGGCGACCCGTACATCCGCTTCTACGCAGGTCAGCCGGTTGCCGCACCGTCGGGCGCGTTGGTCGGCACCCTGTGCGTGGTCGACCGCGTCCCGCGCACGCTCACCGACGACGAACGGTCGATGCTGCTCGACCTGGCCGCGTGGGTGGAACTGGAGTGCACGGTCGTGCAGGCGACGCAGTGGGAGACGGCCCGCCGCGACTTCGTGTCGATGGTCAGCCACGAGATGCGCACCCCGTTGACGTCGGTCCGCAGCTCACTGGAGATGGTGTGCACCGGCGAGTTCGGCAGACTGCCCCCGCAGGTGGACAAGCTGCTGGACATCGCAGCCCGAAACTCCGACCGATTGATCCGACTGTGCACCGACGTGCTGGACCTGCACAACATGGGCCGCGGCGAACTCCGCCTCCGCCTGGACAAGGTCGCCCTGCCGGAGGTCATCGACCAGGCCGTCCACGCCGTCGGCCACGCCTCCCACGAAGCAGGCGTCCCGGTCGTCGTGACCTCCCCGGAGTCGCTGTACCTGCGCGGTGACGCCGACCGCCTGGCCCAGGTGATCATCAACCTGCTCGCCAACGCCATCCGCTTCTCCGCCTGCGGCGACGTCGTCGAGGTCGACTGCGAACCACTGGGCAAATGGGCCTCGATCAACATCCGCGACCACGGCCCCGGCATCCCCCCGGACCGCCTGGAGGCGATCTTCGAACCCTTCGTCCAGTTCGAGGTCGCCGACCAACGCCGAGCAGGCGGCGCGGGCCTCGGCCTGGCCATCACCCGCGGCATCGTCGAAGCCCACGGCGGCAGCATCCACGCCTTCGCGGCGGAAGGCGGGGGAGCGATCTTCGAGATCCTCATCCCGGCCAACGGCCCCCAGGACGAAGACCGCCCCTGGTGGTGACGGGCCCGTCAAGCCCCGGCTCGCCCCTGTGGATGGATCCCCGCCCTGTGGACAACTCTCGGGGACCCCCTAGATCAATTCTACTGGTGACGAGCCGGAGATGCGCGGGGTTGTCCACAGGGTGCTTGCCCGTGCAGGACGGCTCCCGGGGTCAAGGAATGGGTGTGGACCTGTGGATGATTCAAAGAGGATGTGGATAACCGCCGGGGACCCCCGAATTCCACTTTACGTGGTGCGCTCGGCAGGCGCGCGGAATTGTCCACAGGGGCTGGCATCCAAGGCGGCCGGATGGTCACACCGTCAACCGGAGTCCGCGCCCTGTGGATGCCTCGACCACGTGTGGACAACCTCTCAGGGACCCCCGGCTTCCATCTTATCGGGGTTGGCTCAGGGGATGTGCGGAGTCGTCCACACGGGGCGCGTCAAGGGGGTGGGGCGGTCCTGTGGATGATTCGCGGGGATGTGGATAACCGCCCAGGGAACCCCCCGAGTTCTATTCTACCGGCTCTGAGCTGCGGAGATGAATAACTGTCCACAGCACCTACGACGTAGCCGCCAGTACCGCACGAGCGGCCCGTCGCCCCGACACCAGGGCTCCCTGGATCGACGGGGTATCCCGATGGTCCCCACAGACATAGATTCCGGAACCGAGATCGACCGCCGCCCGAAGCCCAGTCGTCACCGGCACCGCGTCCGCGATCCGGTACGAACGGACATGCCGCCACCGAGCAGTGTCCACGTGATACAGCTCCGCCAAGTGCGCGAGCACCGCATCGTCCCCAGGATGCTCGACCCCCAACGAAGTAGACGACACCAACACCGCCCCAGGCGCATACTCCGGCGCGGCGTTCGTCAATACCACACTGTTCACCAACGGCCCCCGCCGCTCCGCGTCCACCACCAGTGCACCCTCGGCAATCGGCGGGAAGTCGGCCAGGTGGTAGTGCGTCACACACCCCCGAGTCCGCACCACCGGCACCCGATCCCCCAACAACCCGTGCGCCGCAGGTCCGCCCACCGCCACGATTACCGAGCGGGCGGTGACGGTCCCGAAGTCCCCGGTGACGCGACCAGGTTGGATCTCACGGATGGGGTAGCTGTACTTCACCGGCAGTCCCACCGCCAACTGGTCCGGGATCGCCCGCATGCCTCCCGCGGGTACGCCGATGGGGCCGCGAGCCAGGCTCCGGATGACGAACTCGGCGAAGCGGCCGGGCACCGTCAGGTCCCAGTCCAGGAACACGCCCGCGAGGAACGGGCGGACGAAGCGTTCGAGGATGGGGCCGGTGATGCCGTAGTCCGCGAGGCGGGCGCGGAGTGGCCGGTCGTCGCGGGTGCGCAGGGTCGACGCGGGGGCCGCGGCGAGGGCGGTGGCGTAGGCGCCGAGGAGGAACTTGCGGCCCAGGGGGCCGATGGGGGCGGACATGGTCTCGGCGAGGCGGGTGGGCAGGCGGCGGGGGTCGGCGACGAGGTGGGGGCCTTGGGAGTCGCTCACGATCACGGCGGGGAGGAAGGTGCGGAGGCGGAGGGTGTCCAGGTCGAGCAGGCCTGCTGCGGGGTAGGCGGCGTTGAAGACCTGGAAGCCGCGGTCGAGCAGGAGGCCGTCGACGCGGTCGGTGCGGACGCGGCCGCCGGGGGCCTCGTCGGCCTCTAGGACCAGCACCTCGCGGCCCGCCTCGGTCAGCAGGCGGGCCGCGGCGAGGCCCGCCAGGCCTGCGCCCACGATCACGGTGTCGGTGTCGATCGCCACGGCGCCACCGTAGCCGTCCTGGACGGCGGGCGCATCGAGCGTCCTAAGTGGACAGCGAGGCCAGCTCGGCCGGGTCGAGCGGGAGTCCGAATCGGGCGGTCAGCAGGTCGGGCAGGTCCTGGTCGGACACCGTGGTGATCTCCTCGGTGCCGTCGCCGCGGCGGCGGGTCAGGACCCGGTCGTTGAGGTTGAGGCGTTCCTCCGCGCCCACGTGCCCGACGAACACCCGGCCCACGAACGGCGAGCGCCGATGCGTCGAGATGAAGTAGTTCGCGACCACGATGTCCACCAGGTGGTGCGCCTCCTCGGCGAACCGGTACAACGGGAACCACTCGTCGCCCCGGCGCAGGGACAGCAGCCACGGCAGCGCGGCGGACGGCTCGTGCGCCAGCCGGTACACCCAGCCGTCCTGTTCGGAGACCACGCCCGCGGTGAGCGGCACCGGCTCCAGCAGGCCGTCGTTGCCGAAGCCCACATCGGTCAGGAACGTCTCGTCACCCGCGCCGACCAGCAGCGTCATGTGCGTGCGCGGGATCGGCCGCGGCGCGTTCAGCGCGGGCCGCCCCAGCACCCGGGTCACCCGGAAGCCGAGACGGTCCAGGGCGGCGCCCATCAGCAGGTTGTGCTCGTAGCAGTAGCCGCCGCGGCCCCGCGTGACGAGCTTGTCCTGGATCGCGGGCAGGTCCACGTCGATGCCGCGGCCGAGCACGACGTCCAGGTTCTCGAACGGGATGGCGAAGGTGTGCGCGCGGGACAGGGCGCGCAGTGTGTCGGCGGTCGGCGGCAGCGGTCCGCGCACGCCGATCCGCGTCAGGTAGGCGTCCAGGTCCAGCCGCTCGACCTGCCACTCGGTGTCGTCCATGGGCTCCACCGCCCGAGGATGTCACGGGCGGCGCCCGCGATGATCACGTCGGGTCGACGTCCGGCAGGGTGAGTCGGATCCGGCAGCCGCGCGCCGAGTCGACCACCGCGATCGAGCCGCCGTGCAGCTCGGTCACCCACCGAGCGATCGACAGCCCCAGGCCGGTCCCGCCGCCGCGGGCGCGTTCGCCCCGGGTGAACCGGCGGAACACCAGGTCGCGCTCGGCCGCCGCGATGCCCGGTCCCTCGTCGCGCACCTCCAGCAGGGTCGCCCCCGTGCCGCGGTCGGCCACCAGCCGCACCTCGCCGTCGGCAGGCCCGTGCCGCACGGCGTTGTCCAGCAGGTTGACCAGCACCTGGTGCAGCCGCTCCCGGTCGGCGTGCACCTTCTCCGCCCGGTCGGACACGGTCGTGGCGAACCGCACCCCGGAGCGCCCGGCCGCCACCGCGTTCACCTTCGCCTCGGCCACCACCTCGGTGAACAGCTGCGCCACCGCCACCGGCTCGCGGACCAGCGCCTGCGCGCCCGCGTCGATACGGGACAGGTCCAACAGCTCGGTCACCAGCCTGCCCAGCCGCTCGGTCTGGGCCAGCGCGGTGCGCATGGTCGCCGGGTCGGCGTCGCTGACCCCGTCCACCACGTTCTCCAGCACCGCCTGCAGCGCCGCGATCGGGGTGCGCAGCTCGTGCGAGACGTTCGCGATCAGCTCCCGGCGGTGCCGGTCGGCGGCGTCCAGGTCGGCGCTCATCTGGTTGAACGCCCGGCCCAGCTCGCCCACCTCGTCCCGGGCGCTGACCCGGATCCGGCGCGAGTAGTCGCCGCGGGCCATGGACCGGGCGGCGGCGGTCATCTCGCGCAGCGGTCGGGTCATGCCGTGCGCGAGCACCTGGGAGACCAGCAGCGCGCCGACGATGGCGGTGATCGAGGTGGTCGGCGGGATCCAGCCGATCATGACCCAGAAGTAGGACAGCCCGGCCGCGCCGGAGGCCACCAGCAGGATGCCGATCTTGAGCTTGATCGACCGGACCGGGTCCAGCGGCCGCGGCAGCAGCTCCAGCAGGGCGACGGCGCGCTCGCGGGGCGTGCTCACTCGGGTACCTCCAGGGCGTAGCCGACACCGTGGACGGTGCGGATCAGGTCCGCGCCCAGCTTGCGGCGCAGCGCCTTGACGTGACTGTCCACGGTACGGGTGCCCGCCGCCTCGCCCCAGCCCCAGATCTCGGCCAGCAGCCGCTCCCTGGGCTGCACCGCGCGCGGCCGGGCGGCCAGGTAGGCGAGCAGGTCGAACTCGATCGGGGTCAGGTGCGCCTCGGTGCCCGCCCGGCGCACCCGCCGCTGCACCGGGTCCACCTCCAGGTCGCCCACCGCGATGGTCGACCCGTCCGGCTCCGGCTGCGCGGCCCGCTCGACCCGGCGCAGCAGCGCGTGCACCCTGGCCACCAGCTCGCGCGGGGAGAACGGCTTGGTCATGTAGTCGTCGGCGCCCACGCCAAGCCCGACCAGCAGGTCGGTCTCGTCGTCGCGGGCGGTGAGCATGAGCACCGGCACCGGCCGGGCCGCCTGCACCCGGCGGCACACCTCCAGGCCGTCGTAGCCGGGCAGCATGACGTCGAGCACGATCAGGTCCGGCCTGCCGCGCTCGGCCGCGGCCACCCCGCCCGGCCCGTCGTGGGCCAGGTCGACCTCGAAGCCCTCGGCGCGCAGCCGGGCGGCCACCGACTCGGCGATCGTCTGCTCGTCCTCGACCACCAGCACACGGCGCTTGTTCCCCATGAATGTGCACTGTAAGGAGCGGCGGGAGCGAACCTGTGGGCGGTTGTGGCGCGGAATGTGAAGTTTGTGTGGAGCCCGCCGCGAAACCGAGGTGAAGCGGCCCCGGGCCATTGCCTACGCTGGGGGGCAAATGAGCAGCACTGACACCGCCGCCACCGCGGCCGACCTGCGTGCCGCCCTGCCCGAGCTGACGCTGCGGGACGAGCGGCGGCTGGGGCGCAGGCTCGACGGACTGCGCAAGACCCGGGACCCGGCCAGGCGGGCGGCCGCCACCGCGCGGATCGCCGAGGAGGTCGCGGCCGCCCGGCGGCGGGTGGAGCTGCGCCGGTCGTCCGTGCCCAGGATCAAGTACCCGGACGAGCTGCCGGTCAGCCAACGCCGCGACGACATCCTGGCCGCCATCCGCGACCACCAGGTGGTGATCGTCGCGGGCGAGACCGGCTCGGGCAAGACCACCCAGCTGCCCAAGATCTGCCTGGAGCTGGGCCGGGGCGTGCGCGGCCTGATCGGGCACACCCAGCCGCGCCGGATCGCCGCGCGCACGGTGGCCGAGCGGGTCGCCGAGGAGGTCGGCACCCCACTGGGGGAGACAGTCGGCTGGAAGGTCCGGTTCACCGACCAGGTGGGTGACCGCACGCTGGTGAAGCTGATGACCGACGGCATCCTGCTCGCCGAGATCCAGCACGACCGGCTGCTGTCGGCCTACGACACGATCATCATCGACGAGGCGCACGAGCGCAGCCTCAACATCGACTTCCTGCTCGGCTACCTGGCCAGGCTGCTGCCGAGCAGGCCGGACCTGAAGATCGTGATCACCTCGGCCACCATCGACCCGGAGCGGTTCGCCCGGCACTTCGGCGGCGCCCCGGTCGTGGAGGTCTCCGGGCGCACGTACCCGGTGGAGGTGCGCTACCGGCCGCTGGTCGACCAGGAGGACCCGGACGCCGACCCGGACCGCGACCAGACCCAGGGCATCCTGGACGCGGTCGACGAGCTGTGCGCGGAGGGGCCGGGCGACATCCTGGTGTTCCTCTCCGGCGAGCGCGAGATCCGCGACACCGCCGAGGCGCTGGCGGGGCGCAACCTGCGCAACACCGAGATCCTGCCGCTCTACGCGCGACTGTCCAGCGGCGAGCAGCACCGCGTGTTCCAACAGCACACCGGCAGACGCGTGGTGCTGGCCACCAACGTCGCCGAGACCTCGTTGACCGTGCCGGGCATCAAGTACGTCGTCGACCCCGGCACCGCGCGCATCTCCCGCTACAGCAACCGCCTGAAGGTCCAGCGGCTGCCCATCGAGCCGGTGTCGCAGGCCTCGGCCAACCAGCGCAAGGGCCGCTGCGGTCGTACCTCCGACGGCATCTGCGTCCGCCTCTACAGCGAGGACGACTTCCTCGCCCGCCCGGAGTTCACCGACCCGGAGATCCTGCGCACCAACCTGGCCTCGGTCATCCTGCAGATGAGCGCGGCCGACCTCGGCGAGATGGCCGACTTCCCGTTCATCGACCCGCCGGACAAGCGGCACATCGCCGACGGTGTGCAGCTGCTGCGCGAGCTGGGCGCGCTGGACCCGGCCGAGAAGGAACCCGCCAAGCAGCTGACCCCGCTGGGCCGCAAGCTGGCCCAGCTGCCGGTCGACCCGCGACTGGCCCGGATGGTCATCGAGGCGGAGAACAACGGCTGCGTCGCCGAGGTCATGGTCATCGCCGCCGCGCTGTCCATCCAGGACCCGCGCGAACGGCCGCAGGAGAAACAGCAGGCGGCGGCGGAGAAGCACGCCCGGTTCGCCGACCCGGACTCGGACTTCCTCAGCTTCCTGAACCTCTGGGAGTACGTGCGGGAACAGCAGAAGGAGCTGTCCGGCAACCGGTTCCGCAGGCAGTGCAAGGCCGAGTTCCTCAACTACCTGCGCATCCGCGAGTGGCAGGACATCCACGGTCAGCTGCGCCAGATGGCCAAGCAGCTGGGCGTCACGCCCAACGACGTGCGGCCCGACCCGCGCAACATCCACATCGCACTGCTGTCGGGCCTGTTGTCGCACCTCGGTTTCCGCGACCCGGCGGGCAAGGAGTACTTCGGCGCCCGCAACGCCAAGTTCGCCGTGTTCCCCGGCTCGGCCCTGTTCAAGAAGCCGCCGCGCTGGGTGATGGCCGCCGAGCTGGTGGAGACCACCCGGCTGTGGGCGCGGGTGGCCGCGCGGATCGAGCCGGAGTGGGTGGAGCCGCTGGCCGCGCACCTGGTCAAGCGCGTCTACAGCGAGCCGCACTGGGAGGCGCGCCAGGGCTCGGTGGTGGCGACCGAGCGGGTGACCCTCTACGGGCTGCCGATCGTCGTCGACCGCAAGGTCCACTATGGACGCATCGACCCGGGGATGTCCCGCGACCTGTTCATCCGCAACGCGTTGGTGGAAGGCGACTGGCAGACCCGGCACCACTTCTTCCGCGACAACCGGGCGCTGCTGCGCGAGGTCGAGGACCTGGAGCACCGGGCGCGGCGCCGCGACATCCTGGTCGACGACGAGACCCTGTTCCGCTTCTACGACGAGCGTGTCCCGGCCGAGGTGGTGTCCGGGCGGCACTTCGACACCTGGTGGAAGAAGGTCCGGCACGAGCAGCCGGAGCTGCTGAACTTCTCGAAGTCCATGCTGCTCAACGAGAACGCCGACGCCATCCGCGCGGAGGACTTCCCGGACACGTTGCAGCAGCACGGCCTGTCGCTGCCGCTGACCTACCGGTTCGAGCCGGGCCGCGCCGACGACGGGGTGACCGCGCGAGTACCGATCGCGGTGCTCAACCAGCTGGCGGGCGACGGGTTCTCGGTGCAGGTGCCGGGACAGCGCGAGGAGATCGTGACCGCGTTGATCCGTTCGCTGCCGAAACCGTTGCGCCGCAACTTCGTCCCGGTCCCGGACTTCGCCAAGGCCGTGGTCCGCAGGCTGGGCGAGACCGAGGAGTCGCTGCCCGAGGCGGTCGGCCGCGAGCTGCGTGCCCTGACCGGCGTCACCATCCCGCGCGACGCGTGGCAGCTGGACGCGGTGCCGGACCACCTCAAGACCACGTTCCAGATCGTCGACGGCGAGAAGACCCTGGCCACCGGCAAGGACCTGCTGGCACTGAAAGACCAGCTCAAGTCCCGGCTGCGCGCCTCGCTCGCGGAGGCGACGGTCGACCTGGAACGCACCGGCCTGACCGGCTGGACCGTCGGCACGCTCCCGAAGGTCGCCCGCACCGAGCAGAACGGACTGGTCGTCACGGCCTACCCGGCACTGGTCGACGAGGGCACCACGGTCGCCGTCCGGATGCTCGACACCGAGACCGACCAACGCGCCGCGATGTGGCTGGGCACCAGGAAACTCGTGCTGCTCAACGTGCCCTCACCGGCCAAACACGTCGTGCGCACCCTGTCCAACCAGGCCAAACTCACTCTCTCGCACAACCCGCACGGCGGCGTCCCCGCCCTGCTGGCCGACTGCGTCGACGCCGCCGCCGACCACCTGATCACCCAGGCGGGCGGCCCGGCCTGGGACGAGCCGGGGTTCACCCGGCTGAGCGCGTACGTCCGCAAGCACCTCAACGAGACCACGGTGGAGGTGCTCGACCGGGTCCGCAAGGTGGTGATGGCCTGGCACGACGTGCAGAACCGCGTCTCCCGCACCAAGGGGCCGATCTTCACCGAACCGCTCGCCGACATCCGCGAGCAGCTGACCCACCTGATCTTCCCCGGCTTCGCCACCGCGACCGGCGTGGCCCGACTGGGCGACCTGGAACGCTATCTCCGCGCCATCGAGCGACGACTGGACAAACTGCCCGAACGTCCCGATCGCGACACCACGTGGATGCACATCGTCCAGGACCTGGAGGACGGCTACCACGAGGCGCTGGAACAGCTGCGGCCCAGCGCGCGGGAGAGCGACGCCGCGCGGGCGGTGCGGTGGATGATCGAGGAACTGCGGGTCAGCTACTTCGCCCAGACACTCGGCACCCCGGGCTCGATCTCCGACAAACGCGTGTTGAAGGCGATCCAGGCCCTGACGCCCTGACCGTTGTCGGACCAGCCTGCTCGGCGGAAGGCAGCAGGCGCTCGCCGAAAGGAAGGCCGCGCCCCACGGAGGCTGCGTGGGACGGAGGACGTGGTCAGCGGCGGACGTGCAGGCGCACCACGGTCCCGGCGGTCGGCGTGGACCGGATCCGCACCAGATCGCACAGCTGGTTCGCCAGCCACACCCCGCGCCCGCCCTGCACCGACGGCACCGGCGCGATCCGCCCCACCAGCGGATCCAGGATGTGCCCGGAGTCGCTGACCTCGCACACCAGCGCGTCGCCATCGGTCCACAGCCGCAGCGTCCCGCGCTCACCGCCGTGGCAGATGCTGTTCGTGACCATCTCGTTGGTGGCCAGCGTCAGGTCCAGCGCCCGACCACGCGGCAACCCGAACTGCCGCGCTCGCACCCCGACCAGGTCACGCAGCTCCGGCAGGTCGTCCAGGCAGAAGTGGACCATGTCCGACACCGTCTCCGGCGCGGGCAGCGGATCGGTGAACCGGGCGTGCGCGTAGGCGTGGTCGAAGGTCTCGCTGACCTGGCGGCCGCCGTCGATCACCACCGGGTGCGTGCAGACGGTGGTGATCGCCACCTGCTCGGGCAGGCCGGAATGGTCGACGGTGCAGCGCAGCCGCAGCGCGCGCTCCTCCTCGAACGCCAGGTTGACCAGCGCCTCGTGCAGTACGACCTCGGCCAGCTCGTCCCCGCCGCGGCCCGCCCAGGCCGACTCGCCGACCCCGCGCACCGGCCGCTCGCCCGCCTCGCGCAGCTGTCCACGGATGGCCGGGATGAGCCGCGCCGGGTTGCGCCCGAGCTCGGCGGCGTCCAGGAACCGCACGTCCTCGGCGGCGGGCCCGAGCGCCTCGCGCAGCAGCTTGGCCCCCGGCGGCGGCAGCACGGCGAACACCGACTCGCCCGCACGCAGGCCGTCGTGCAGGAACCCGGCGGTGCCGTCGACGAAGCCAGCCGCGTCGCGGTAGACCAGTGCCTCGTGGGCGAACCCCGGTGCGCTCATGCGGTCACGTCCTCGAACCCGGATCGGGGCGGTTTCCTCGCTTTCCAGGACGCGGCGGGCTCTGTCGAGTTCCCGCCGCCCGCCGATGAGGCCAGTCACATACTGGCCGGATCCTACCCGGGCGAGGGGTCCGGGGCGACCGCTCCACCAGGGCGGACATCCACAATTCGACAGGGTTGTCCGTCAACGGCACACGGACCTATTTGTCCTCAGTGGACAGTTCGGCGCCGTCGACGACCAGCGTGGTCCGCTCGTGGTAGAAGCAGGCCAGCCCGGCGACCTTCTGGCTTTCCGGCAGCGGCGCGCGGTAGCACCACACCAGGTCACGGTGCACGACGCCGTCCGACACGACGTCCCAGTAGGTTGCCGTTCCCTTGTAGGGGCACATCGTGGTGGTGGTCGACGGCCGCAACAGGTCCATCCGTATGTCGTGCAGCGGCAGGTAGAACCGTGGTGGAAGTCCGGTCTCGAACAGAATCCTCGGCTGTCGAGACTCGGCCAGCCGCACCCCGCCCAACTCGACCACCACATGCCGTGACGAGCCGAGAATGTCGACCCGCGTATACGGATCGCGCGCGTGCACGTAGACCGGTTCGTCCTCCTCGAACCACTCGTCCACCGCGCCCCATTCGACCCGGACCAGCCCCGCGACCTCGGGCCGGTCCGGCGTGGTCACGGCGGCGCGCGGGAGAAGATCGACGCGGACGTCGGCGGCCGCGAAGTAGTAGGTGGGATAGGCCCGCTCCCAGACCAGCCACGGCCCGGCCGAGTCCACCACCAGCGTCCGACCGAGATAGCCCCGCACCCGTTTGGCCGACCGCTCGACCCGCGATGATCCGCTCACCCGACCGACGCTACCGGCCCGGCGAGTGGCCACGGGCCAGACGCCGTGGAAGGTTTCACGCATGGTCATCTCGGTTGAGCCCGCACCGCACCGCCACCGGGTGGGCGTGGACGACTGGTTCATGCTCCTGCTCGCGGTGCTCGCCGTGGGCCTGCTGACCTACCGCGCGTTCTGGCACCCGGCGCCCGACGTGGCCCGGACGATCGTGTGGGTCGATCGCGGCCTGTGCGCGGTGTTCGCCGTGGAGTTCGTCTGGCGGTGGGCCCTGTCCGGGTTCGCTCGACGGTTCCTGTGGGTGAACTGGTACGACATCGTCGGCCTGGTCCCGGTGGCCCATCTGGGATTCCGCGCGTTCCGGCTGTTGCGGGCGGTGCGGGTCGGGGTGCAGCTGAGCCTGGGGCGGGTGATCGACCGGTCGGTGGGGGAGGAGCTGGCGTACCGGGCCATGGTCCGGTTCGGCGGGGTGCTGATCGACGTGATCAAGAAGCCGCTGACCGTCGCGGTGTTGGAGGAAGTGGTGTCGGTTCTGCGCACCGGGCACTACGCGCGGAATCTGGCGGCGGCCTTGGACGAGAACCGGGCGGAGATCCGGGAGATGGTGTTGGAGAAGATCCGGGCCGATCCGCGGGCCGGGGTGTTCCGGCGGTTGCCGTTCCATGACGAGATCGTGGGGGCGGTCACGGATGCCACTTTGCGGGTGGTGCTGGAGATGTTGGCGGATGCCCGGACCGATGAGCTGATCGCCGATCTGTTGCGGGAGAATATCGAGCAGATTCGGGAAGCGGTGTATGCGGACGCGCATCGGAACCTGCCCGAGCAGAAGCCCGCGGACCGGTGACCCCGAGCGATGGACTGACGGGTCAGGGGGAACTCACTGCACTCCACTCCCGGGATGCGGCACCTGAAACCCGCCTCCGCCCCGCTCCACAGCCACAACCCCCTCCACCTTTCTCAACGACCCCAACCGATCCTCGTCAACCCTCCCCACCACAGTGAGAATCTCCGGCAAAGCCCGCTCCACCCGCATCCCGGCCTCCGCCAAACCGGCGACCACGGACACGAACGAAGCGGACTCCGCCACCGACACCAGAACCGATATCACGGAGCGAGCACCAACCCCGCCCCCACATCCGTGGAAACCAACGACAACCTCCGGGCACTCTGCGCCAACCGAGCCCACAACTCCCACCCACGTGCCCCGGTGGCCTGTGAGATCAACGCGGCGATCCCGGCGACATGCGGCGTTGCCATGCTCGTCCCACTGATCTTGTTGTACAACTTCGGCCGAGGCCAGGACGAATAGACATCGACCCCGGGCGCCACCACGTCGACCGCTCCGATCTTGTCCACCGTCCCGCACGAGAACCACCCCACCGCGGTCGCCACATCAATCGCTCCCACGGCCAGGATCGACGGGCAGTTGGCCGGATGCCCGACCGGCGCGATCACCCCGTTCTGCCGCTTCGAGTCATTCCCCGCGGCAGCGACGATCAATGTCCCCTGGGCAAGCGCGCGTGCAGCAACCGACTCGTAGACAGTCGAGTAAGGCGTCCCCGCCCGCACAGTCGCGCCGAGCGACATCGACACGACGTGGCAGTTGTTCGACACCGCCCAGGCGATCCCGGCCAGGATTCCGCCATCGTTGCCCGATCCCTCGTTGCTCAGCACCTTTCCCGCGAAGATCTCCGCCTGGTACGCGAGCCCGTACCCCGGCCGCGTCGCCGGTTCACGCGGGCCCGTGGCGGTGCCGATGCAGTGGGTGCCGTGCCCGTGTCCGTCCGCCGCGTCCTCGCCCTGGACGAAGGAGCTGGTGGTCACCGTGCGGCCCGCGAAGTCCGGGTGCTCGGCGTCGAAGCCGGTGTCCAGGACGGCGACGCGGATACCCGCGCCGGTCGCCTTGCTCAGCGGGGCGCCGACGGCCTGCAGGCCCCAGGTGTACGTGGTCTCGTCGGCCGGGGGAGCGGCGGCGTCGTCCGCCTCGATCGTGGCGCTGATCGCGTAGACGCGGCGTTCCTGCTCCAGGGCGGCGATCGGGCCCGGCTCGTCGACCGCGCGGGCCAGGGCCTCGGCCTGGTCGGCGTCGGCGTCCACGACCGCGACGCCGAGGCGGTCGAACACCAGGCCGTCGGCGCCGTGCGCGCCGGGGTAGGCGCTGCCCGCCGCCTCCGCGGTGCTGGTCGCGCGGATGCCCGCGACGCGATGCAGTTCACGGGTGCCCGCGGCGACCGAGTCGTCCGCCAGCAGCACCAGGTAGCGGCCGGTCGTGTCGTCCTGGGGGGAGTTCTCGGGAGTGCTCACTGGTCCACCCTTCGTAGCCTGTAGCCCACCTGTAAGTGTGATCGCAACCGTGGATCGGGTGTAACGCGCATCACACTTTTGTCCCAACTGGGCCGGACGGGTGACAACCGGCGGATCTGTTCCACGCGGTCCACCCCGTGGCACGACCGGGGCTGACCGGTGCGGACGTTTACTGTCGAACCATGCAGACCTGGCAATCCCACCCGGTGCCGCGGGTGGAGGGCACCCCGCGGCCGCTGCGGCTGTTCGACACCGCGGCCGGGGAGATCCGGCCGACGGCCCCCGGCCCCACGGCGACCATGTACGTCTGCGGGATCACCCCGTACGACGCGACCCACCTCGGGCACGCGGCCACCTACCTGGCCTTCGACCTGGTCCACCGGCAGTGGCTGGACAACGGGCACGAGGTGCACTACGTGCAGAACGTCACCGACATCGACGACCCGCTGCTGGAGCGGGCCGCGCGCGACCGGGACGACTGGGTGGTGCTCGGCATGCGCGAGACCGCGCTGTTCCGGGAGGACATGACCGCGCTGCGGGTGCTGCCGCCGCGCGACTACGTCGGTGCGGTCGAGTCCATCCCGGAGATCGTGGAGGCGGTCGCCAAGCTGCTCGCCGACGGCGCCGCCTACCGGGTCGACGACACCGAGTTCCCGGACGTCTATTTCGACCACACCGCCACCGGCCGGTTCGGCGCCGAGTCCAACTACGACGGGCCCACCATGAACCGGTTCTTCGCCGAACGCGGCGGCGACCCGGACCGCGCGGGCAAGCGGCACCCGCTGGACGCACTGCTCTGGCGCGCGGCCCGCCCCGGCGAGCCGAGCTGGGAGAGTGAGCTGGGCCCGGGGCGGCCCGGCTGGCACATCGAGTGCAGCGTGATCGCGCTCAACCGGCTGGGCATGACCCTGGACGTCCAGGGCGGCGGCAGCGACCTGATCTTCCCGCACCACGAGTTCAGCGCCGCGCACGCCGAGGCCCTCACCCGGCAGCACCCGTTCGCCCGGCACTACACGCACTCGGCGATGATCGCCCTGGACGGCGAGAAGATGTCCAAGTCGCGCGGCAACCTGGTGTTCGTCTCCCGCCTCCGCGCCGACCAGGTCGACCCGATGGCGATCCGGCTCGGCCTGCTGTCCGGCCACTACCGCACCGACCGCTCCTGGACCACCGACATCCTCCGCGACGCCGAGTCCCGGGTACACCGGTGGCGCACCGCCGTCGACGCGTCGACCGGCGCCGACGCTCGCCCGTTGGTCGCGGCGCTGCGCGACCACTTGGCCGACGACCTGGACACCCCTGCGGCCCTGGCCGCCGTCGACGCTTGGGCTGCCCGCACTGCCACTGGTGGGGAGTCCGATCCGGACGCTCCTGCGTTGGCGCGTGCCGCTATCGATGCACTGTTGGGGGTCGCGCTCTGAGCGAGGTTCGGTGACGGTGCCCTGGGTGCCGTCACCGAACCGGTCGCCGGTGCCTGGCCGATCCGGCTTGCCGGTTGTCCACAGGCAAGATCATCGGGTGTGGTGGGATGGTGGTTTGCCCAGGTAGAATTGACTTCGGGGGTCCCCCCGGGGGTTGTCCACAAGGGGTCGGAGGCATCCACAGCCCGGCTGCCCTGCTTGACGGAGGCGGGGCCATGTGGGCGCGGGGTTATCCACAGGCAAGATCGAGAGCGCTCGCGAGCCCGCTATTCCCGCTGGTAGCGTTGAAATCCGGGGATCCCCTGACAAGTTGTCCACATGCCGTGCGAACAGTCCACAGGGCGGCGGAGGGCTTGACGGGGCGCGGTCCAGGGGGTCGGCGCGGCTGTCCACAGGCATGATCGTTTGTCGGCCGGAATGTCGGTGGGGTCGGGTAATGTGGATTTCGGGGATCCCCCGGCGAGTTGTCCACAAGGCAGGCGAGCCATCCACATCGGCCCGCGTGGGGTGGCGGTGGGCAGGCAGGTCAGTCCGAGGTGGACTTTCGGCGCGGGAAGGCCAGTAGGACAGGAGCGTTCACGGCCACCAACGCGGCCGGGATGAGAAAGCCCAGCACCGGTTCCGCCTGGTAAAGCGGCGTAAAGGCCAGCGGCGACACCGCCGCCCCGGTGAACCGCAGCGACTGCACCACCGACACCGCGCCCGCCCGGTTCGGCCCCTCGCCCCCCAGTACCAGCGCGTTCACGCCCACCAGCACCAGCTGCGCGGCGATCCCCGTCGACGCCCACAGCACGATCACCGCAGGCAACCAGGTCAGCGTCCCCACCAGCGCGATCGGTATCGCCCCCGCGACCGAGCCGATCAGTACCGCTCGTCGGGCGCCGATGCGGTCGATGCCCTGGCCGACCGGCCGCGCGCTCAGCAGGCCCACCACGCCGAAGCCGGTCAGTACCAACCCGCGTTCGGCCGCGCTCAGGCCGAACACGTCCTCCGCGCGCAGCGCCAGCAGTACGTTCATGCCGCCCAGACAGGCCCAGCCCACCAGCGCCAGCCAACCCGCGCGCACCACCGACGGGCGCCAGGCCGAACGGAGTGTCGCCTGTGTCCGTTGGCGTTCGCGCATCTGCTCGGGGAGCCCGGCCAGTGCCAGAGCCAGGGATACCACCGCGACACCGATGAACGCGATGCGCCAGTTCACCTCGGCCGCCACCCCGCCCAGCAGTGGCGCGCTGGTCTGGCCTGCGGCCTGCAACGAGGAGAACAGGCCCAGTGTGCGGCCGAGTCGTTCGGGGGTGGTGATCGTGGCGATCGCGGCCAGCAGCAGGGGAGTGGTGAACGCGTTGGCCGCGCCCTGCAACGCTCGTGCGCCCAGGAACAGTGAGTACGAGTCGGCCAGGGCGCAGACGACCGACGCGACCACGTACACCAGGTAGGCGACTCGCACGCTTCTTGCGGCGCCCCAGCGGGCGCCCAGTGTGCCGCTGAACAGCATGAACGCCGCGAACGGCACCAGGTAGGCGGTCAGCGAGTACGACGCGGCCTGCGGGGACACGCCGAAGTCGTGGCCAAGCTCGGGCAGCATCGAGGTGGTGATCCCGCCCGCGAACGGGCCGAGGAAGCCGCCCGCGTACAGCGCGGCGAGCGTGATCCGCTGCTTCACACCCCGGTCGGGCCCGGCCCCGAGCCGCCCCGGCCGGGACCGTTGGGGCGGCGCCTGCGCAGGTAGCGCTCGAACTCGGCGGCGATGGCGTCGCCGCTGGTCTCGTTGAGGGTGTTCTCCGCGTCGCCGCGTTCCTCCAGGGCGCGCACGTAGTTGCGCACGTCCTCGTCCTCCTCGGCCATCTCGCTGACCGTCTGCTGCCACTCCTCGGCCTGGTCGGGCAGGGTGCCCAGCGGCACCTCCACGTCCAGGACCTCCTCCACCCGGTGCAGCAGCGCGAGCGTGGCCTTCGGCGACGGCGGCTGGGAGACGTAGTGCGGGACCGCCGCCCAGATCGAGATGGCGGGCACCCCGGCCCGCACGCACGCGTCCTGCAGCACGCCGACGATGCCGGTCGGGCCCTCGTAGCGGGAGCGCTCCAGGCCGAAGCGGGCCGCCGAGGTGGCGTCGTAGGCGGTGCCGGTGACCGGCACCGGGCGGGTGTGCGGGGTGTCGGCCAGCAGCGCACCCAGGGTGACCACGGTGGTGATGTTCAGGTCCTCGATGTGCTTGAGCAGGTCGGCGCAGAACCGACGCCAGCGCATGTTCGGCTCGATGCCGTGCACCAGCACGACGTCCCGGTTGGACCCCGGCGGGCGGCAGCGGTAGAGCCGGGTGGTTGGCCACTCGACCCGCCGGGTGACACCGTCCACCATGCGCACCGTCGGGCGGGTCACCTGGAAGTCGTAGTAGTCGTCCGGATCGATCTCCAGCAGCGGGCTCGCGTCCCAGGTCAGCTGCAGGTGCTCGATCGCGGTACTCGCCGCGTCCCCCGCGTCGTTCCAGCCCTCGAACGCCGCCACCATGACGGGGTCGACGAGATCCTGCTGCTGCGCCGTGGGCTCGCGGTCGTCAGCCATCTGCGGGTGGTCCGGGTCGGTCACCCGGCCAGCCTACGGCCCGGACCCCGGGGGCGGAGATCGTAGGCTGGGGACATGCCGGGGCACCCGTCCCGGCACCCGGGGCGCGGCGTGGCGAACCGGTCGAACCGGACATCCCCGTCGAGAGGAACGCCCGTGCCTGGACCGTCCACTGTGGATGGCCTGCCCGCCGCTGTGCTCTGGGACATGGACGGCACCCTGCTGGACTCGGAGAAGCTGTGGGACATCCCGCTGTCCGAGTACTCGCTCAAGCTGGGCGCCCCGCTGTCCGCCGAGATCCGCGCCGCCATGGTCGGCAGCAACGTGCCGACCAGCATGGGCCTGCTGTTCGGCGGGGTCGGCCGGGTGCCGACCGAGGCCGACATCGCCGAGGCCATGGGCTGGATCGAGGCCCGCATGGTCGAGCTGTTCCGCACCTCGCTCACCTTCCGCCCCGGCGCCCCCGAGGCGTTGCGCGCGGTCCGCGCCACCGGGCTGCCGGTCGCCCTGGTCACCTCCACCGAGCGGGCCCTGACCGAGATCGCGTTGGACACCATCGGCCGCGAGCTCTTCGACGTCACGGTCTGCGGGGACGAGGTCGACGGCCGGAACAAACCGCTGCCCGAGCCCTACCTCAAGGCGGCCCGGCTGCTCGGCGTCCCCCCGGCCGACTGCCTGGCCATCGAGGACTCGCCCACCGGCACGGCCTCGGCCGTCGCCGCGGGCTGCACCGTGCTGGTCGTGCCCTGCGAGGTCCCGGTAGAACCGGGCGAACGCCGCGTCCTGCGCGACTCGCTCATCGGTCTCGACGAGGCCCTCCTGCGCGAGCTGGTCGGGGCGAGCTGATTTCTCCCGTGCGCGCGCGGGTGGCAGGATCGGGTCCGTGAAGACCTTCGACGAACTGTTCGCCGAGCTCACCGATCGCGCCAAGACCCGACCGGAGGGCTCGGGCACGGTCCAGGCGCTGGACGCGGGAGTGCACGCGCAGGGCAAGAAGGTCCTGGAGGAGGCGGGCGAGGTGTGGATCGCCGCCGAGTACCAGTCCGACGCCGAGCTGGCCGAGGAGATCTCGCAGCTGCTCTACCGGGTGCAGGTCCTGATGATCGGCCGCGGCCTGACCCTGGACGAGGTCTACAAGTACCTCTGAGCGAACCGCCACCGCTGAGTCACCGCGGGCGGACCAGGAGCGACTGGGTGCCGCGGGCGACCGGGCCGGTGCGGTCGTGCAGCACGGTCATGGCCGTGCCGGTGCCGTTGGCGCCGATCACCGTGTGGGCGTCCAGACCGATCCAGTCGCCGGTGGGGACCCTGGTCACGTGGACGGTCAGCTCGGTGTTGATGAACCACCAGTGCCGGATGTCCAGGACGCCCGAGGCGCCGCTGCCCGAGTCGGCGACCGTGACCAGCCGTTGCAGGCCGGTCGGCTGTTCGCCCGCCACCAGCGGGACCCGCTGGCGAGCCCACACCGTGGCCGGACCCGGGTCGGCCAGCGAACCGCGCAGGGCGCGCCATTCCATCGCGTCGAGGTAGCCGGGTCCCCAGTACTCCGGTCTGGTCAGGGGCGTCGCCTCCGCCGGTGGCGCCAGGGGTGGCACGTCGTCGGTGCGGACGGCGGTGGTGTCGGTGACGGACATGCGCCAGGCGGCGGCTCGGGCGACGGCGCGGTCGCCCGCCACCAGTTCGGCGCGGAGCAGCTCCACCGAGCGGCCGGGGCGTTCGACCGCGGCGGTGACCGTCAGGTCGGCGACCGGGACCGGGCCCAGGATCTCCACCGTGACCCGGGTGATCGCCTTGTCCGACGGCAGCGCCTCCAGCGCGCGGACCAGCAACGCCGACGGCGGCCCGAGGTGTTGGTCGCCCGGGGTCCACGGACCGGCGGTGTGCTCGGTGGAGCGGAACCGGCCGCCCCCCAGCGGCTCGTAGAACGACATCAGTCGGACCGGTCCAGGGCCGACTCCTCGCCGGGGTCGGGTTCCGGCCAGCCCGGGTACGCGGGCGGCGTGCCGCCGAACTCCGGGCAGAGGGCCTGGTAGGAGCACCAGCCGCACAGCTTGCTCTTGTTCGGGCGGAAGTCGCCGGAGTGCCCCGCGCGCAGGATGGCCTGCCAGATGGCCTCCAGGGTGCGCTCGAAGCGGGTCAGCTCCGCCTCGTCCGGGGTGTAGGCCAGGGACTGGCGGTCGGCCAGGTACATCAGGCGCAGCTGGCGGGGTACCTCGCCGCGCAGACGCCAGACGGCCAGTGCGTAGAACTTCATCTGGAACAGGGCCTTGGCCTCGCCGATCTCGCGCGGGGCGGTGCCGGTCTTGTAGTCGACCACCCGGATCTCGCCGGTCGGCGCCACGTCCAGCCGGTCGATGTAGCCGCGCAGCAGCACCCCGGACGGCAGCTCGGTCTCCACCAGCAGCTCGCAGGCCTGTGGTTGCAGCCTGCGGGGGTCCTCCAGGGTGAAGTAGCCGTCGATCAGCGCGGTGGCCGACGCCAGCCACTCGGCGGGCTCCTCGCCCTCGGCGAAGATCCCCAGCAGCTCCGGGCGCTCGGCGGACAGCGCCTCCCAGGTGGGCGCGAGCAGCCCGTGCGCGGTGTCCGGCAGCCGGTCGGCGGCGGGCAGCCCGTACAGCCGCTCCAGCACCGCGTGCACCACCGTGCCGCGCACCTGCGCCTTCGTCGGCGTCTCGGGCAGCCGGTCGACGGCGCGGAACCGGTACAGCAGCGGGCATTGCTTGAAGTCGCCCGCGCGCGACGGCGAGAGCGCGGGACGGCGACGGGTGGCCCGCGTTGTCGTGGTCGCTGTCTCGGTTCCTGTGGCGTCGGTTCCTGGAGCATCGGTTCCTGGGGGGACCATGACCGGAACCCTAGTGTCGACCACCGACAGTTTCGTGCCGGGGCCGTTTCCGCGCGAGTTTCCGTCGCCACCCGCCGGAGTGGCTATTGCTTTCCCGCCGGTCACCAGGGCCGGGACCACTTCGGAAGTCGTCGGTCAATACCCCGCGCGAACCATGCGGGGATGGATTCGTGCCCTTGTGGGCAACTCGCCAATAGCGGCGGGGAATGTTTTCCGAGAGCGGAATCATGGTCCGCCCCGGGATCACTCAGGACATACGTGTGTGTGGTTAGGCTGTGCGAGGTGTCGAGCGCCGCGTTCCCGGTCGCCCCTGGCCCGGGGGGCGGGTTGCTGCTGTTCCGATACAGCGGCGTCCCGGTGATCCTGGCCCCGTCCTGGTGGCTCGGCGCGTTGGCGGTCGTCGTCTTCTACGCCCCGCTCGTCGGCGATCTGATGCCGGGCGCGGACACCGTCAGCTCCATCGCGCTGGCCACGGCGTTCGCCATCCTGCTGGGCATCTCCGTGCTCGCCCACGAGCTCGGCCACTGCGTGGTGGCCCTCCGCCTCGGACTCCCCGTCCGCAGGCTCCGGCTGTTCCTCCTCGGCGGCCTGGCCGAGATCGCCCGCACACCGCGACGCCCGGGTCACGAGGGGGTCGTGGCGGCGGCCGGACCGGCGGTCTCGATCGTCCTGGCGGGCATCTGCGGCATCGGCCTGCTGCTCATCCCGTCCGGCGGGCCGGTCTGGCTGCTGGTGCTGGAATGCGCGTTCGCCAACGTCGCCGTCGGGATCTTCAACCTGCTCCCCGGCCTGCCCCTGGACGGCGGCCGGATGCTGCGCGCGGGCGTCTGGGCGGCCACCGGCAGGCGCGGCATCGGCACCAGGGCCGCGGTCCTCGGCGGCTGGATCGTCGCGGCCCTGCTGGTCGCCTGGTCGCTGTGGGGGCTGGCGGACGCCAGCCCGGACCGGTGGCTGCGGCTGGGCGTGTGCGTGCTGACCGCCTGGTTCGTGATCGCCGGGGCGGGCGGCGAGCTGGCCGCCGAGCAGCGCCGGACCTGGCCGGAGGGCCTCACCCTGGCCGACATCGTGCGGCCGGTGCTGCAGCTGCCCGCGGAGAGCCCGGTGGCCGACGCGCTGGCCGCGGCGGCCGGGCGCGGGGTCGTGCTGGTGCGCGCCGACGGCGTCGCCGCGGGCCTGCTGGACGAGGTCGCGGCCCGGCAGCTGGCCGAGCGGTCGCCGTTCGCGCCTGCCGAGCAGGCGGCCGAGCCGATCCGGCCGGAGTCGGTGCTGCTGGCCTCCGAGCCGGGCGAGGAGATCGCCGAGCGGGTGTGGGAGACCGCGGCCTGGCAGTTCGTCGTGGTCGACGACGAGGGCAGGCCGTCCGGCGTGCTGCGCCGGGAGGACCTGCGGGCCGCCATCGAGGACCGCGGCCGCCGCTGAGCCAGGGCGGGTGCGGGTCCGGCCGCCCCGTTTGCGACCATCTCCTGTCGGTTCAGCACAGGTGGAAGGCGAGGCAGCGGGTGTCGGTACGCAAGGTCAGCGGGCCCTTCGAGGCGGGGGACCGGGTGCAGCTCACCGACCCCAAGGGCAGGCACTACACGCTGGTGCTGGTGCCCGGCGAGAAGTACCACACGCACCGCGGCGCGCTGGCCCACGACGACATCATCGGGCAGCCCGAGGGCTCCATCGTCAGCTCCGTTGCGGGCACCGCCTACCTGGCGCTGCGGCCGCTGCTGAGCGACTACGTGCTGTCCATGCCGCGCGGCGCCCAGGTGATCTACCCCAAGGACGCGGCGCAGATCGTCATGCAGGGCGACATCTTCCCCGGCGCCCGGGTGCTGGAGGCGGGCGCGGGCTCCGGCGCGTTGACCTGCTCGCTGCTGCGCGCGGTCGGCCCCACCGGCACGGTCACCTCGTACGAGATCCGCGACGACCACGCCGAGCACGCCGAGCGCAACGTGGTGGAGTTCTACGGCGAGCACCCGGCCAACTGGACACTCACTGTGGCCGACCTCGCCACCCACACGGGGGAGGTCGACCGGGTCATCCTGGACATGCTCGCCCCCTGGGACATGCTGCCCACGGTCGCGACCAACCTGATCCCCGGCGGCGTGCTGGTGGTCTACGTCGCCACCACCACCCAGCTGTCCCGGGTGTCGGAGGCGCTGCGCGAGCAGCAGTGCTGGACCGAGCCGCACGCCTGGGAGACGCTGATCCGGCCGTGGCACTCGGTGGGGCTGGCGGTGCGGCCGGAGCACCGGATGATCGCGCACACCGCGTTCCTGATCACCGCCCGCAGGCTCGCCGACGGCGTCGTCACCCCGCGTCCGCAACGCAGGCCGAGCAAGGGCTGAACGAGAAAGGGGCGGCCCGGCGGGCCGCCCCTTTCGCACGCCGAACGCCTCAGAGCGAGACGCACCAGCCCTTGGACTTCTTCTCGAACACGATCGGGAACGGGATCGGCTCGCCGCTGCCCAGCGACACCTCGGTGTCGACCTTGCCGCTGGTCGCGTCATAGGTCTCCGGCTCGCCGACCACCTTCACCACGCCGCCGTTGGGTGCCACGCTGGTGTACATGATCCCGGGGCTGGTGGCCTCGCACATCAGGCCCTTCGCGGTCGCCTCGTCCTTGGCGTTGACCGCCGCCACGTACTTGGCGCCCGCGGCCTTCAGGTCGCTGCCGCCGCCCCCGGACGCGCCCCCGCCGCCGCCCGAGCTCTCGCTGGTCTCGGTGGTGGTCTCGTCCTCGGTGGTGGTCTCGTCCTCGCTCGTGGTCTTCGTGGACTTGTGCGACGAGGTCGAGGAGGTGGACCCGCCGCCGCCACCGGTACCGCCGGGGCTCGCGGTGTTGGTCTTGTTGTCCTTGGTCAGGAAGTAGATCGCGGCGCCGCCGCCGCCGAGCACCAGCAGCACGATCGCCACGATGGCGACGATCTTGCCGACGTTCTTCTTCGGCGGCTCACCGCCGAACCCGGGCTGCCCGTAGGGCTGCTGGCCGTACGGGTCCTGACCGAACTGCTGGGTGCCGCCGTAGCCGGGGTAGCCCTGCTGCTGGGGCTGGCCGTAGGGGTCGGGCTGCTGCGGGTACTGGCCCTGGCCGGGCTGCTGCTGCCCGTACGGGTTGTACGGCTGCTGTCCGTACGGGTCCTGTCCGTAGGGCCCCGGCTGGTTCGGTGGTTGGGTCATGTATCCCTGACTCCTCGATGGTCACCGGCGTTCCGGCCGGTCGGGCGGTGGCGTGGGCGGCCGACGGACTCCGCGGAGGATACGCCGGTCGGGTGACGGCTTGGCGGCTCAGCCCCGCTGCTCACCGCAGAACTTCCAGTGCCCGTCCTCTTTCACGATCTTGATCTCGATCGGCACCCGCTGGGTGTTCCCGTTCTCGGTCAGCTCAAGGTCGATCCTGGCCGACGCGGTCGAGCCGCTGACGTCCGCGTCCCCGTCCGCGCTCGCCTTGACCTCGTAGGGCTTCAGCGTCTTCTCCAGCTCGGCGGCGTCGGTGCCGTACTTCTGCTTGTAGGCGTCGCAGGCGCCGTCGAGCACGTCGGCGAAGTGGTTGGCCTCGTAGGCGGCCATGTAGTCGTCCCGGACGCTGTCCGGGCTGTCCTTCGCGGCGCCGGTCTTCGAGCCGCTGTCGTCGCCGGTGCTGCCCGTCCTGCCGCCGGTCTTGCCCGTGCTCGCGCTCGTGCCGGTGTCGGCCGAGCCGCCCTTGTCCCTGGTCAGCGCCCACACGCCGACCCCGGCGCCGCCGAGCACCAGCACCGCGATGATGGCGATGGCGACGATCCGGCCGGTGTTGCGCGGCGGCCTTGGCGGCTCGCCCCCGCCGAAGGTGCCCAGGCCCTGGTAGCCGCCGGGCTGCGCCGGGTAGCCGGGGGGCTGCTGCGGTGGACCCCACCCCGGGGCGCCGTAGCCGGGGCCGTTGGGGTCTGGTCCGGGCGGCTGGGGCGGGTAGGTCATCGCGATCCCTGGCTTCCTGTGCGCTGGTTCACCGGCCGCCTGCCGCGGGGGCTCGGCGGCGGTGTCGGTCGAGGTAGACGGCCGGGAGGGCGTTCGCGTTCCCGGTATCCGGCGAACCGCCGAACGGGTGGTGGGGCGTGCCCATGGTATTGGGCACGCCCCGGCCGCCGGACAGGGCCGAGGGGTCAGCGGAAGTCGAAGTCCAGGTCGCTGACGCACCAGTCGCCGCCGACCTTCTTCATCTTGAGCACGGCGGTGCCCTGCTGGCCGCCGATCGAGGCGTTGATGTCGGCGGTGGCGGTGTCGCCGGTCTCCTTGACGTCGCCGACGGTGAACTCGACGCCCATCGTGGGCATCTTGCCGCCGGTCTTCTCCAGGTCCTTCTGGCTGGGCCGCATGCTGGTGTTGTCGTCGCACAGCAGCTTGGTGAAGTCGTCCACGTCCGTGCCCTTCATGGCCGAGACGAACGCGTCCGCGGTGCCCTTGGGCGTGCCGGTGCCGCCGGAGAGGACCAGCACCAGGGTCACCACGATGCCGATGACGACCAGGCCGCCACCGCCGAGCAGCAGCGGCAGCTTGTTGTTGCGCGGCCGCGGCGGCGGGATGGGGTTGCCGTACGGGTCGAACGCCTGCTGCGGCGGGTAACCGGGCTGCGGCTGTCCGTACGGCTGCTGCGGTTGCTGCGGATAGCCGCCCTGCTGGGGGAGGGGTCCGGATTGTGGGAACTGGTTCGGGTCACCGTACTGGCCGGGCGCGCCCGGCTGCGGCTGTCCGTACTGACCACCGGCCGGGTACTGGCCGGGCTGCGGCTGGGCGCCCGGCTGCGGGTACTGGCCCGGTGCGGGCGGGTACTGCCCCGGCTGGCCGTACGTACCCGGCTGCTGGGGGTATCCGCCCTGGTAGGGCTGGTTGCCGGGCTGGCCGTACGGGTCCGGCTGGGAAGGAGGCTGGGTCATGGTTCCCGGGTTCTCGTGAGGGTAAGGGTGGCCCCGCCGTGCCGGTCTGCCGTGCGCGCGGTCGGCCTAGTACACCGACGCACGGTAACCGCCGGCCGGTTCCCGCCGGCACCGGGATGGCGGATCCGGTGCCGCCGAGCGAGTGTCGATGTGGGATGACACGGAAGTTCCGCGCTGTTCATGCTCTGTCCTTGTCGGTGATCGCCGGTACCGTAGGGGTACGAGTTCGGGAGGAGGTGCCGACATGCAGCACGATCGTCCCGGCAGTCGGCCGGAAAACGCCGACGGTGAGCACGGAGGCGCGGAGACCGGGCGGGAACGCCACGACCGGTCGGATGCCGCGCAGATCCGTTTCCTCGAAGAGGAAGTCGCTCTGCTTCGCCGGAAACTGACGGAATCGCCACGGCATTCGCGACTGCTGGAGCAACGGCTGGCGGAGGCGTCCGAGCGGGTGAGTCAACTCACCGAGCGGAACGCCAAGCTCGTCGACACGCTTCGCGAGGCCCGGGGCCAGCTACTCGCCCTGCGCGAGGAGGTCGACCGCCTTGCCCAACCGCCCAGCGGCTACGGCGTGTTCCTCGAAGGACACGAGGACGGCACGGTCGACGTGTTCACCGCGGGCCGCAGGATGCGGGTCTCGGTGTCCCCGGCGGTGGAGTCGGGCACGCTGCGGCGCGGGCAGTCGGTACGCCTCAACGAGGCGCTCACCGTGGTCGAGGGCGGCGGCTTCGAGCGCACCGGTGAAGTGTCCACACTGCGCGAGCTGCTCGTCGCCGACGGCGAGGAGGTCGCCAGCCGGGCACTGGTCGTCGGGCACGCCGACGAGGAGCGGGTGGTCTGGCTGGCCGACCCGCTCACCGCGTCCCCGCTGAAGCCGGGCGACTCGCTGCTGGTCGACGCCAAGTCCGGGTACGCCTACGAGCGGGTGCCCAAGGCCGAGGTCGAGGACCTGGTGCTGGAGGAGGTGCCGGACGTCGACTACGCCGACATCGGCGGCCTGTTCCGGCAGATCGAGCAGATCCGCGACGCGGTCGAGCTGCCATTCCTGCACAAGGACCTGTTCGCCGAGTACGAGCTGCGCCCGCCCAAGGGCGTGCTGCTCTACGGCCCGCCCGGCTGCGGCAAGACGCTGATCGCCAAGGCGGTGGCGAACTCGCTGGCCAAGAAGGTCGCGGCGGCCCGCGGTGACCACGCGCCCAAGGACGCCAAGTCGTACTTCCTCAACATCAAGGGTCCCGAGCTGCTCAACAAGTTCGTCGGCGAGACCGAGCGGCACATCCGGCTCATCTTCCAGCGGGCGCGGGAGAAGGCCTCCGAGGGCACCCCGGTGATCGTGTTCTTCGACGAGATGGACTCGATCTTCCGTACCCGCGGCAGCGGCGTGTCCTCCGATGTGGAGACCACGATCGTGCCCCAGCTGCTCAGCGAGATCGACGGCGTGGAGGGCCTGGAGAACGTCATCGTGATCGGCGCGTCCAACCGCGAGGACATGATCGACCCGGCGATCCTGCGACCGGGCAGGCTCGACGTGAAGATCAAGATCGAGCGGCCGGACGCGGAGGCGGCCAAGGACATCTTCTCCAAGTACCTCACCGCCAACCTGCCCATCCACGCCGACGACCTGGCGGAGTTCGGCGGCGACCGGCAGACCTGCGTGGCCGCGATGATCCAGCACACCGTGGAGCGGATGTACGAGGAGACCGAGGACAACCGCTTCCTGGAGGTCACCTACGCCAACGGCGACAAGGAAGTGCTCTACTTCCGGGACTTCAACTCCGGCGCGATGATCCAGAACATCGTGGACCGGGCGAAGAAGGCGGCCATCAAGTCCGTGCTGGACACCCGCCAGCCGGGGCTGCGCGTGCAGCACCTGCTGGACGCCATCGTGGACGAGTTCGCCGAGAACGAGGACCTGCCCAACACCACCAACCCCGATGACTGGGCGCGGATCTCGGGCAAGAAGGGCGAGCGCATCGTCTACATCCGGACACTGGTCACGGGCAAGAACCAGGAGTCCGGCCGGGCGATCGACACGGCCACCAACACCGGCCAGTACCTGTAAGCAGCAGCGAGTGGACAGTCCCGTGTGGGCCCCGCCGGATCCCGGCGGGGCCCACCCGTTTCCACACCACCGTCCGGCAGGTGTGGTCGGCTCGGGCGGCCTGCGCCGCGACGTGCTCGATGCCCAGGGTGCGGTGTGGTTGCCAGGCCGGGGACGGTGCCGGGCGGGGATGAGGGGGCGGGTGGTGGGAGAGATCGAGCAGGGTACGGTCGTGACTTGATCACCCGCTGTACTCGATCACGCCGTACTCGATCACCCGCCCTGTGCTTGATCACCCGCCCGCCGATCTGTCGAAGGGGACGACCGTTGCGTCGTGTCCACGTGCTCGCCTGCGCCGCCGTGCTACCCGTGACCCTGCTCACCGCGTGTTCCAACCGCGACAACGATCTGTACACCTACTACGACGAGCCCACGGCCACGACCACCGTTCCCATGACGAGCGCGCAGGCGGCCGCGGCGGTCACCACCACGACGACGACGGCCAGGCAGGCCACCCCGGCCTCGATTGTCGAGTCTGCCTCGATGACCGCCGCCGACCTGGTCGAGGAGGAGGTCCAGGCGGTCGGGGTGCCCGCGCAGAACACCGTTCAGGCCCTGCACTGCGGTTTCCACCTGGAGACCGGGTTCGACGCCACCCGGCTGACGAAGTGGCGCTACGCCAGCGGGGCGACCCTGGACCAGTACGTGGTGCACGCGGAGGACGCGGTCGACACCACCACCGGCATCGACCCCAAGACGTGCCCGAAGCAGGGACCGAACCGGGTCGAGGACGGCATTCCGGCGACCGCGCTGTCTGCGCTGTCCGGGGTGGACGCCCAGGTCAGCTGGTGCGCGCCGGGCGCGGCGAAACCGCAGTGCACGCTGGTGCTCGCCGAGGGCGAGCTGGCCACCGCGGTCACCGTGGAGGCGGCCAGCACCTCCCGGGCCCGCACCGCCCTGGTCCGCGTCGCCCCCAAGGCCGCCGCGGCCCTGAGCCGCGAGTCCTGAACTCCAGCGACAGCTGACCTGCCGCGACAGCTGATTTGCACAGCGCCCGAACTTCGGCGACATCCGAACTCCGGTCGCGCCGGGACCACCGGGCAGCCGGGGCGATCGAGGTCACCACGGACGGTCGCGTGCCGGTCACCGTGTCCCGACCGCCCGGTCGGTGCGGACCCGTAGGCTTGGGCGTATGCGGCGGATCATGGGGACCGAGGTCGAGTACGGCATCGCCGTGCCGGGCGACCCGACGGCCAACCCGGTGTTGACATCGACCCAGGTCGTGCTGGCCTACGCGGCCGCGGCGGACATCCCGCGGGCGCGCCGGGCGCGCTGGGACTACGAGGTGGAGTCGCCGCTGCGCGACGCGCGCGGGTTCGACCTCGGCGTGCCGGGCATGGCCCCGGCCGACCCGGACGTGGAGGACCTGGGGGCGGCCAACGTCATCCTCACCAACGGCGCCCGGCTCTACGTCGACCACGCGCACCCCGAGTACTCCGCGCCCGAGGTCACCAACGCCCGCGACGCCGTCGTCTGGGACAAGGCGGGGGAGCGGGTGATGGAGGAGGCGGCGCTGCGCGCGGCCACCGTGCCCGGCCAGCCCCGGCTGCAGCTGTACAAGAACAACGTCGACGGCAAGGGCGCCAGCTACGGCACCCACGAGAACTACCTGATGGCCCGCAGCACCCCGTTCACCTCGGTGATCGGCGGTCTGACCCCGTTCTTCGCCTCCCGCCAGGTGGTCTGCGGCTCCGGCCGGGTCGGCCTGGGCGCCTCCGGCGAGGAGGCGGGCTTCCAGCTCTCCCAGCGCGCCGACTACATCGAGGTCGAGGTCGGCCTGGAGACCACGCTCAAGCGCGGCATCATCAACACCAGGGACGAGCCGCACGCCGACGCGGACAAGTACCGCAGGCTGCACGTCATCATCGGCGACGCGAACCTGGCCGAGACCAGCACCTACCTCAAGGTCGGCACCACCGCGCTGGTGCTCGACCTGATCGAGGCGGGCACCCGCTTCGACCACCTGAAGCTGGCCGACCCGGTGCGGGCGGTGCACGTACTCAGCCACGACCCGACGCTGAAGGCCACCGTCGAGCTGTCCAACGGCCGCAAGTTCACCGGCCTGGACATCCAGCACGCCTACCACGAGCTGGTCGCCGCATATATCGAGCGCGGCGACGTCGAGGTGGACCGGGTCTCCCGGGACGTGCACCGGGTCTGGGGCGAGGTGCTGGACGCGCTGCGCCGGGACCCGATGGAGTGCGCCGACCGGCTGGACTGGCCCGCCAAGCTGCGGCTGCTGGAGGGCTTCCGGGCCCGCGACGGGCTGGCCTGGTCCTCGCCCCGGCTGCAGCTGGTCGACCTGCAGTACTCGGACGTGCGGCTGGACAAGGGCCTGTACAACCGGCTGGTCGCGCGCGGCTCGATGCAGCGGCTGGTCAGCGAGGAGGAGGTGCGCGCGGCCATCACCACCCCGCCGCAGGACACCCGCGCCTACTTCCGCGGCCGCTGCCTTGAGCGTTACCCGAACGCGATCGCGGCCGCCTCCTGGGACTCGGTGATCTTCGACCTGGGCCGCGAGTCGCTGGTCCGGATCCCCACCCTTGAGCCGCTGCGCGGGACGAAGGCGCACGTCGGAGAGCTGCTGGACGCCGCGAACACGGCCGAGGAGCTGGTCGACGCGCTCACCGGGGTGGCCCGCCGCTGACCCGGAATCCGATCTTGTCCCCGGCGCGGCCCGCGACGAACGTGGGTTCGACTGGGTAGTGTTCCCAGTAGGCAGGTGCAGCAGTTCGGCAGGCACGCCGGCCACAGGACCGGGAGGCGACATGTCCCAGGAGCAGACGACCCGCCAGGGCGGCGGGGACGGCGACGACGGCATCGAGGACACCACCGCGGCGGGCCAGGAGCGGCGGGAGAAGCTCGGCGACGACACCGACGCGATCCTCGACGAGATCGATGACGTGCTGGAGGAGAACGCGGAGGACTTCGTCCGCGCCTACGTGCAGAAGGGCGGCCAATAGGCCGGCCGGGTAGAACCGCCCTGGTCCCATCCCCCGCGACAGGATGAAAGAAGGCATGGAACACATCTCGTCCCAGCGGCTGGGGACCTCGCTCCCCGCCGCCTACCTGTCGGCAGGCACCTCGTCGTTCACCGAGTTCCTGCGCGCCCAGGCCCCCGAGCTGCTGCCCGGGGTCCGGGGCGCGAGCGAGGCGCACCCGGGGGCGCGGGTCGACGCGCCGCACGGCACCACGATCGTCGCGCTCGCCTTCTCCGGCGGCGTGCTGATCGCCGGTGACCGGCGGGCCACCTCGGGCAACCTGATCGCGCAGCGGGACATCGAGAAGGTGTTCGTCACCGACGACCACTCGGCGGTGGGCATCGCGGGCACCGCGGGCCTAGCCGTCGAGCTGGTCCGGCTCTACGCGGTGGAGCTGGAGCACTACGAGAAGATCGAGGGCGTGCCGCTCTCGCTGGACGGCAAGACGAACAAGCTGGCCAGCATGGTGCGCGGGAACCTGGACGTGGCGCTGGCCGGGCTGGCCGTGGTGCCGCTGTTCGTCGGCTACGACATCGACGCCGAGGACCCGGCCCGCGCGGGCCGGATCGTGTCCTTCGACGTCACCGGCGGCCGCTACGAGGAGCGCGCCGGGTTCCACGCCATCGGCTCCGGGTCGATGTTCGCCAAGTCCGCGCTGAAGAAGCTCTACCGGCCCGACGGCGACCGCGACGCGGCGTTCCTGGCCGCGGTGGAGGCGCTCTACGACGCGGCCGACGACGACTCGGCCACCGGCGGTCCGGACATGGCGCGGCGGATCTTCCCCAGCGTCGTCACCATCACCGCCGAGGGCGCGGCGCGCGCGACCGAGGAGGAGGCGGCCGCGGTCGCCACCGCCGTGGTCGCGGAGCGCGCCGAGCGGCCGCGCGGCTGAGACCCCACCCGAACACACCCGAGCCGGACACCAGGACCCGAGGAGCCGCCCCGTGACGATGCCGTTGTACGCCTCGCCCGAGCAGTTGATGCGCGACCGCTCGGAGTACGCCCGCAAGGGCATCGCCCGGGGCCGCAGCGTCGTCGCGCTGAAGTACGCCGACGGCGTGCTGTTCGTCGCGGAGAACCCGCAGGCGACGCTGCACAAGCTCTCCGAGATCCACGACCGGATCGGGTTCGCCGCGGCGGGCCGCTACAGCGAGTACGAGAGCCTGCGCCGGGGCGGTATCCGGCACGTCGACCTGTGGGGCTACTCCTACGACCGGCGCGACGTGTCGGCCCGGCAGCTGGCCAACGTGTACGCGCAGACGCTGAGCACGTTCTTCGGCGAGCAGGTGAAGCCGCTGGAGGTGGAGCTCTGCGTGGCCGAGGTGGGTGCCACCGCCAAGCAGGACCAGCTCTACCGGCTCACCTACGACGGCTCGATCGTCGACGAGCCGCGCTACCTGGTGATGGGCGGGCAGACCGAGCCCATCGCGGCGGCGCTGAAGGAGAGCTTCGCCGACGGGCTCGCGCTGGCCGACGCCGTGCGGCTGGCGGTCAAGGCGCTGGGCACGAGCTCGACCGGCAACGGCACCGAGTCGGCGCTGACCCAGGACCGGCTGGAGGTGGCGATCCTCGACCGCGGGCGGCCGCGCCGGGCGTTCCGGCGGGTCCAGGGCGCCGCGCTCACCGCGCTGCTGCCCGCCGAGACGGGGGGCGCCAAGAACGCCGACCGGCCGGTCGAGGACGTGGAGCTGCCCCCGCCGCCGGACGGCGCCGACGGCTGACCCTTGATAGGGACCGACAATTCAATACGGTGAATGGGCTTCCAGACGGCCGCGGACCTTCGGGTTCGCGGCCGTCGACGTAGGGTGTGCCGTTTTCACACGCCGCCGACGGAAATTGTGCGGTTGTCCCCAACAGGCCCCCGGAGGTTTGCATAACTTCGGTGCGCGGGGCATAACTCTGATGTGAGCGAGTTGGAACTACGTCATCTGCGCGTCATCCGCGCGGTCGCCGACGCGGGCAGCCTGTCCAAGGCCGCCATCCAGCTCGGCGTGTCCCAACCCGCCCTCACCGCCCAGCTCCAGCGGCTGGAACGGCGCATCGGCGGCCTGCTGTTCTCCCGCACCGGCACCGGGGTCGTGCCCACCGACCTGGGCACCTATGTGCTGGCCGGGGCGCGGGAGCTGCTCGCCGAGGTGGACGAGCTGATGGCGGGCATCCGCAGCCGCACCCAGGCGGGCCGGGAGACCGGCCAGGTCCGGGTGGGCGGCCCGCCGGGACCGACCATCCCGCTGTTCGCCGACGCCCTGGCCGAGCGGCTGGGCGGCGCCGAGACCAGCATCGACATCGACATGCACCCGGCCGAGCTGGTGCGCAAGGTGCTCGACCGCAAGGTGGACTTCGCCGTGCTGGAGGAGAACCCCGGCTTCCGCACGCCGATCCCGTCCGGCCTGATCAGCCGGGTGATCCTGCGCGCGCCGCTGTTCGTGGCACTGTCCGAGGAGCACCGGCTGGCCGGGCGCGGGGAGATCGACCTGGCCGAGCTGGCGGGGGAGAGCTGGGTGATGCCGCCGGTGGCCGAGGGCACCGAGCAGCTCGCGTTCACCAGGGTGTGCGCCGCGGCGGGGTTCAGCCCGGTCATCAAGCACCAGCTGTCGGACTCGACCACGACCCGGGTGCTGGTCCAGTCCGGCTCGGTCACGTTGGCCAAGCCGGTGGCGCGGGAGGGCAACGGCGTGGTGATCCGCGGTCTCGTGGGCACGCCGCTGCGTCAGGAGGTCGTGCTGGTGTGGCACGAGGAGAACGCCGCCGCGGGCGCGGCCGAGCAGGCCCCCGCCGCGCTCCTCGACTCCTACGCGCATCTCCTGGACACCAACCCGCTGTTCGCCGCCTGGTGGGCGGAGTCCGGCCCGGCCGGGAACCGCAATACATCGACCGGTTGACCCACCCGCGTGAGCCGGTCGATGTGATCCGGTCCGCCGCGCGACAGGCTTGGTGCTGTCATGGTGGATCGCACAGGAATGGCTGGTCATGGGGTTGTCGGGGGTTCCGGCGAGCGTGTTGTTGGTCGTCGCGGTGCTGGCTCTGGTGTTGTTCACGCAGTTCAGCACGCGGCCGGTGCGGGCGTCGGCGTTCATCTGGGTCGCGCTGCTGGTGGCGCGCGGCATCGCCCCGCCCGGACCGGCGGCACCGACCACCACCGGGATCACGTTCCTGGTCGGCGGGTTGCTGCTCTCGGCGGCGCTGGGTGCGTGGCGGGGCGCGACCATGCCGATGTGGCGGGACGACACGGGACGGGTGGTGCGGCGGGGCAACCGGGTCACGCTCGCGTTGTGGTTGTTGACGCTCGCGGTCCGGGTCGTGTCGGCGGTGGCCGAGCACCTCGTCGACCACGCGGCGTTCAACCCCAACGGCCTGTGGCTCGGTTTCGGCGTGACGCTGGCGGCCCAGCACGCGCTGTTGCTGCGCCGGGCGAGCGCGCTGCCCGCGTCGGTATCGTCCCGGGTGGACCGGACCGCCGGGTCCGGGAAGCCGAGGTGACGCTGTGCCCCGCCTGCCGAGCCTGGAGGTGTTGTGGCACCTGCTGCCCGCGGGCGTGGTGTTGGTACCGACCGTGATCACGGTCTGCGACGGCACCCGGTCCGCGGGAGAGCGGTGGGCCGTGGCCGGGCTGGCGGCCGGTCTCGCGGTCTGGCACGGGGTGTTCTTCGCGCGCCGCGCCCCTGGGCGTTGGGCGCTGGTGGGTTACTGGGCCGGGGTCGTCGTGGTCTCCGCGTTGTTGGCGGGGTATGCGGGCGTGTTCGTGGTGCTGCTGTACGGGTTCTATCCGCTGGCGTTCGTCACCCTCGACCTGTGGGGTCTGGTGCCGATGGTCGTGCTGACCGCCGTGGTGTCGTGGCGGGTCGGGCACTGGACGGACGACCGGGGTCTGTTGAGCGACACGGGTTTGCTGAGCCTGGGCGGCACGGTGGGGCTCGCGCTGGTGATCGCGGTGGTCGTGCGCGCGGTCCGTATGCAGAACCGGGAACTGCGGACCGCGTTGGACGAACTGGCCCGCACCCGCGCGGAACTGTCCGAGACTGCGCGCCGCACGGGTGTTCTGGAGGAGCGGCAACGGTTGTCGCGAGAGCTGCACGACACCGTGGCGCAGGGGTTCACCAGCATCGTCACGCATCTCGAAGCGGCCGAACAGGCCTTGGACGCCGCGCCCGCGCGGGCGCGTGAACATGTGGACATCGCCCGGGGCACCGCGCGGGAAGGTCTGGGTGAACTGCGCCGGACCGTGCGGGCGTTGCGTCCGGACCTGCTCGACGGCGTGCCACTCGGGCAGGCACTGCGCACGGCGGCCGATCGGTGGACCGGGCTGCACGCGACGGTGGCCCGGGTGGAGATCACCGGCGCGCCGGTGGACCTGCACCCGGACACCGAACTGGCACTGCTTCGGGTTGCGCAGGAGGCGCTGACCAACGTCGCCCGGCACGCGGGCGCCTCCCGGGCCGTGATCACCCTGTCCTACCTGGGCGACGTGGTCACCCTCGACGTGGACGACGACGGCGCCGGGTTCGATCCGGACACCCCGGTCGACGGGTTGGGACTGGTGGGCATGCGAGAACGGATCACCGCCGTGGGCGGACGGCTGGACGTGGAGACCGTGCCGGGCGAGGGCACCACGATCGCGGCGTCGGTGCCCGCGTGAGCGGCATCCGCGTCCTGGTCGTCGACGACCACCCGATCGTCCGCGACGGCCTGCGCGGCCTGCTCGACGGCCAGCCCGACCTGCGGGTGGTCGCCGAGGCGGGGGACGGCCACGAGGCGTTGGCACTGGTCGCCGCGCACGAGCCGGACGTGGTCCTGATGGACCTGCGCATGCCCCGCCTCGACGGCGTGGCCGCGATCGCCGCGATCACCCGCGCGCACCCGACCGTCCGCGTACTCGTCCTGACCACCTACGACGAGGACCACGACATCGTCCGCGCGGTGGCGGCAGGCGCGGCTGGGTACCTGCTCAAGGACACCCCACGCGCCGACCTGTTCCACGCGGTCCGGGCGGTCGCGCGCGGGGAGTCGGTGCTCGGCCCGGCGATCACCGCCAGGCTGATGGGGCGGATGCGCGCGGACGAGGTGGAGACGCCGTCCGAGCGGGAGCTGGAGGTGCTCGCGCTGGTGGCCAAGGGCATGATGAACCGGGCCATCGGGCGCGCGCTGTCGATCTCCGAGGCGACCGTGAAGACGCACCTGGTGCATGTCTTCGGCAAACTCGGCGCCACCGACCGGACGTCAGCGGTCACGATCGCCATCGAACGCGGTTTGCTGGGCGTCTCCCGAGGTCACGACCGGTAGATCGACAACGCCCCCGGTTCCGAGCTGAACTCGAAGTGGGTGCCCAGGGGGCCGACCTCGCCGTCGGTGGCCACTCGCCGTTTCTCGCCGTCCAGTAGGCACACGTCCAGGGCCGAGACCTCGCGTTGGCGGTAGACGTGGCTGGTGGAGAGAGTGCCGGTGAGGGTGGCGAGGACGAAGCGGGCGCGGGAGTACGGGATGTCGGCGCGCAGGTAGCGGACGTCCAGGAGGCCGGAGTCGAGGTCGGGGCGGCGGGTCGGGGCCGGGCCCTTGGGCTCGTAGCTGCCGTTGCCCACGAACAGCATCCACACCAGGTGCGGTTTGCCGTTGAGCGCCACCCGGATCGGCTGCGCGTGTCG
The DNA here is from genome assembly GCF_000374445.1 of Actinokineospora enzanensis DSM 44649. Taxonomy (GTDB): domain Bacteria; phylum Actinomycetota; class Actinomycetes; order Mycobacteriales; family Pseudonocardiaceae; genus Actinokineospora; species Actinokineospora enzanensis. Next base: position 170,712 of record NZ_KB894404.1, read on the forward strand.
CAGGGTGCGGATGAGTGCCACCGCGCCCGCGGGCCACTTCGGCCAGCCGCGGCCCTCCAGGCGTTCGCGGAGGCGGACCATCTCGGGGTAGCCGCCCAGGCTGGCGGTGTTGACGAACCAGCGGTGGCCGGTGTCGTCGGTGCCGCCGTCGATGCGCACGCCCGCGAGGTCGATGCGTACTCCGGAGCCCGCGCGCACGGCCGAGACCGACTCCTCGGTGGAGTCCACGCCGACGTCGCGGGCGAAGTGGTTGAGGGTGCCCGCCGGGATCAGCACCAGTGGCAGCTCGAACTCCGCGGCCACCGAGGCGACCGCCGCCACCGTGCCGTCGCCGCCCGCCACGCCGACCGCGCGGATGTCGCCGGGGGAGGTGGTGAGCTGGTCGGACAGCTGTTCGATCAGGTCCCGGCCGGGCTCCGGGTAGACGACCGTGGCGCGCGGCCACTGCCGTTTGATGTCGTCCGCCGGGTCCTCGCCCGACACGCCCGAGTTCGGGTTGACCAGGACCAGCAGGCCGTCGCCCTCGTCCAGCGCGGGCAGCTCGGTCTCGTGCGCCACCTCCGCGCGCCCATCCCCGGTCTTGGGCCACCAGTGTCGGGTCGCGAACGCCGCACCGACGCCGATCGCGGTGCCCGCGGCGATGTCGGTTGGCCAGTGCACGCCGGTGTGCGTCCGCGAGTACGCCACCGCCGCGGCCAGCGGGGCCAGAGCGATGGCCGCACCCGGGTGCTCCATCGCCACCGCCACGGTGAACGCGGCCGCCGACGCCGAGTGCCCGGACGGGAACGACGAGCTGGTCGGCCGCTTCTGCAGCCGCCGGTGCTCGGGCAGCAGGTCCGCGGCCGGGCGTCGGCGCGGGAACAGGTTCTTGCCCACCAGGTTCGCCGAGCTGCTGGCGAAGGCGATGGCGGCGACCCCGCGCAGCGCCGCGCGCCTGGTCCGGCCCTTGCGGGCGGCCAGCAGGGCGGCCACGCCGAACCACAGCAGACCCTTGTTGGCCGACTTGGACAGCGACTTCAGCGCCTCGTCCGCGCCGGAGCGCGGCAAGCGGGCGCTACGGCCCATCAGGGCGAGGTCGAGCTTGCCGACCTGGCGGCCGGTGCGGCGGACGTGACCGAACATGATCGTAGATTCAACCCGAGACCGGCGGTCCGCGCCGCCCGAGCCGGGTCCGGTGAACAATCGGTTACCGTGTGCTCGATAACAGAATGTGGACCACCCCGATCGGCGCACGGTCCGCACCGCTGTTTGCGCCTACGCTTAGAGGATGCAGCGGCGGATCTTCGGCATCGAGACCGAGTTCGGCGTGACCTGTACGTTCCACGGACAGCGGCGGCTGTCGCCGGACGAGGTCGCGCGGTACCTGTTCCGGCGGGTGGTTTCGTGGGGGCGTTCCTCGAACGTGTTCCTGCGCAACGGTTCACGCCTCTACCTGGACGTCGGATCGCACCCGGAGTACGCGACCGCGGAATGCGACGACCTCGTGCAACTGGTCACCCACGACAAGGCGGGGGAGCGGATCCTGGAGGACCTGCTCGTCGACGCCGAGCGGCGGCTGGCCGACGAGGGCATCGGCGGTGACATCTTCCTGTTCAAGAACAACACCGACTCGGCGGGCAACTCCTACGGTTGCCACGAGAACTTCCTGGTCACCAGGGCGGGCGAGTTCTCCCGGATCGCCGACGTGCTGCTGCCGTTCCTGGTCACCAGGCAGCTGATCTGCGGCGCGGGCAAGGTCCTGCAGACCCCGCGCGGCGCGGTGTACTGCCTCTCGCAGCGCGCCGAGCACATCTGGGAGGGCGTCTCCAGCGCCACCACCCGCTCCCGCCCGATCATCAACACCCGGGACGAGCCGCACGCCGACGCCGAGCGCTACCGCAGGCTGCACGTGATCGTCGGCGACTCGAACATGTCCGAGTCGACGACGCTGCTCAAGGTCGGCACCGCCAACCTGGTGCTGGAGATGATCGAGGAGGGGGTGCAGTTCCGGGACTTCAGCCTGGACAACCCCATCCGCGCCATCCGCGAGATCAGCCACGACCTGACCGGCCGCAAACCGGTCCGCCTGGCGGGCGGCCGCGAGGCCTCCGCACTCGACATCCAGCGCGAGTACTACGCCAAGGCCGTCGAACACGTTGCCCGCCGCGCCCCCGACCCGGTCGGTGAACGCGTCGTCGAGATGTGGGGGCGGGTGCTGGACGCGGTCGAGGCGCAGGACCTCTCGCGCATCGATCGTGAGGTCGACTGGGCTATCAAGCACCGGCTGGTCGAGCGCTATCGGGCCAAGCATGATCTGGAGCTGTCGAGTCCGCGGATCGCTCAGTTGGACCTTGCCTACCATGACATTCGCCGTGGTCGGGGCATCTTCGACCTGCTTCAGCGCAAGGATCTGGTGGCTCGGGTGACCGATGATGGTGAGATCGAGGCTGCCAAGGACACGCCGCCGCAGACGACACGGGCGAAGCTTCGGGGTGACTTCATCGCTGCTGCTCAGCAGGCGGGGCGTGACTTCACGGTCGACTGGGTGCACTTGAAGCTCAACGATCAGGCTCAGCGCACTGTGCTGTGCAAGGACCCGTTCCGTGCTGTGGACGAGCGGGTGGAGAGGCTGATCGCTTCGTTGTAATTTGGCTCGGCTTCGCCTCGGCGGCGGGATCGCCTTCAGCCGGTCTCTTCCCACCCGATCACTGTGTTGTTGGCCTCGGCTTCGCCTCGGCGGCGGGATCGCCTTTAGCCGGTCTCTTCCCACCCGATCCCACTCGGCCCTGGGGGCCTCCTGGGATCGGGTGGGAAGAGACCGGCGCGATCCCGCGTGGTGGTCGAGTCAGGGGTGGCTGAGTTCGGGGTGGTTGAGGTTGGGGGTGGCTGGGTTGGGGTGGTTGGGTTGGGGGGGCTGGGTTGAGGGGGAAGGGCGTGCCCTCGGAGCCCATGCTTGCTACGCAAAGTGACTCATGGGTTGCCCGCTGAAGTGTCGAAGACTTCGCACGGGTGTTCGAGGGTGTCGCGTCACCGTTGTGTTGGCTAGCACGTTAAGGTGCCGGGGTGTCTGTTGCACGCGCCGAGAGACTTGTCAACCTGGTGCTGTGCTTGCTGTCTACTCGCCAGTACCTGAGTGCGGAGCGGATCCGGGGCATTGTGCCTGGGTACGCTGACGCGCCTTCCGATGATGCCTTTTTTCGGACCTTCGAGCGGGACAAGACCGAGCTTCGTGAGCTGGGGATCCCGTTGGAGGTCGGCCGTAACTCGGTGTTCGACACCGTGGATGGCTACCGGATCGCCCGGCGGGACTATGAGTTGGGTGAGATCGATCTGGAGCCGGACGAGGCCGCTGCTGTCGCGCTTGCTGTGCGGCTGTGGGACTCGCCGGTGTTGACCGGGGCCGCGCATGGGGCGTTGATCAAGCTGCGGGCCGCGGGTGTCGATGTGGATCAGGCTGCGCCTACGGTGGTCGAGTCCAAGGTGCGGACTGCCGAGCCTGCGTTCGGGCCGTTGTTGGCCGCTGTACAGGCGGGGCAGGCTGTCACCTTCGACTATCGGCGTCCGTCGCCTACCGATCTGCGGGCTCGGACGTTGGAGCCGTGGGGTGTGGTGTCGTGGCGCGGTCGGTGGTACGTGGTCGGTCATGACCGTGATCGGAACGCGCCTCGGTGTTTCCGGTTGTCGCGGATCGTGGGGGACGTGCGCAAGGTCGGTAAGCCTGGGGTTGTGCGCAGGCCCGACGACGTGAATCTGATGGCGTTCGTGGCCGATACCAACAGTGAGCCGCCCAGTGCGTCACCCGCGCGGATGTGGGTGGCGGCGGGGCGCTGTACCGGGTTGCGCAGGCGTGCGCGGGTGGTGGAGCAGCGGGAGGTCGACGGCGTCCCTGGTGATGTCATCGAGCTGGACCTGCATTACCTCGACTCGGCGACCAGCTGGATCGCCGGGTTCGGCGCGGATGTGCTGGTGCTGGAGCCGGAGGTGCTGGCCAAGTCGGTCCGCGAGCGGCTGCTGGCGGTGGCGAAGGGGGTGTCGTGATCGCGGCTCAGGAGCGGTTGCCCAGGCTGCTGGCGTTGGTGCCCTACCTGCTGGCCCGGCCGGGGATCCGGATCGACGAGGCGGCGGCCGACTTCGGGGTGCCCGCCGGTCAGCTGCGCAAGGACCTGGAACTGCTGTGGATGTGCGGGCTGCCCGGCTACGGCCCCGGCGACCTGATCGACATCTCGTTCGACGAGGACACCGTCACGGTGGCCTTCGACGCGGGCATGCGCAGGCCGCTGCGGCTGACCGGGGCGGAGGCGACGGCGCTGCTGGTCGCCCTGAGCGCGCTGTTGGACACGCCGGGCGCGGGGGACGCGGACGCGATCCGGCGGGCGGTGGCCAAGATCGAGGCGGCGGCCGGGCAGTCCCGGCCAGCCGGGGTCGCGGTGGAGATGGGCGTGCGCGAGGGCGCGGCGACCGCCGGGGTACGGGAGACCGTGCAGTCGGCGCTGCGCGCGGGCCGGGCGCTGCGGATCACCTACTACACCCCCGCCAAGGACGAGCTGAGCGACCGCACGGTCGACCCGATGCGGGTCCTGTTCGTGGACGGCCGCTCGTACCTGGAGGCCTGGTGCAGGCGCGCCGAGGCGGTGCGGTTGTTCCGGCTGGACCGGGTCGACGAGGTGGAGGTGCTGGCCGAGCCCGCCGCGCCGCCGCCCTACGCGGAGCCGACCGACACGTCGGCCGGGCTGTTCCAGGCCACGTCGGAGCACGCGGCCGCGGTCTTGGTCCTGCACCCGGACGCGCGCTGGGTGTCGGACTACTACCCGGTGGAGGACGTCGAGGACTTGGCGGGCGGCCTGGTCCGGGTGCGGATGCGGTACGCCGACCAGGCCTGGATCGTGCGGCTGCTGCTCGGACTGGGTGGGGACGTCGAGGTGGAGCACCCCGCCGAGCTGGCGGCCACGCTGCGTGAGCAGGCCGCGGCGGCGGTGGCGCGGATGGACCGGGCCCCAGTGAATCGGCTGTGAGTTCCTCGGAGGGACAACGGCGGCGGCCCCCGAGGAACTCACAGCTCATGAATGGCTATGAAAGCATTCTAGGCGATCTGTTCCGTCACGTGCCCTCGATACCGGCGAGGGCGTAGTCCTCGACCCGAGGGTTGGCGGTGAGGTACCACGTGGCGTATGGGTACTCCGTGTGTACGCATCCGATGACGGGGATGCAGTTCTTGACCTCGATCTTCCGCTTGGTCTGCACGTTGTACGACGGAACGGGAGTCACCCAGTCCTCGACGACGGAGCCCTGCTCCATGAAGGTGCCGAGGCTGATGGTGTGGTTCCGGTAGTGCACGCTGGTGACCGCAGAAGAGTTCTCACACCAGTCGACGCGGTAGGTGTACGTGTACGCGACGCCGCCGGTCGCGTAGTGCCCGTCGATCGAGCGGTTTCCGATCCAGCACCCGGGACCGCCGAGCACCATGGCCTTGGTGGTGCCGTCGGCCGGGATGACTTCCTGGCGGTATGTGGTGGCTTCGGGGTCGATGATCCGGCTCGCGTAGGCCGGGTATCTCGCCAGGGTGGCCCGGTCGGCAGCCGAGAGTCTGCCGTTGGCCTCCAGGTGGCTTACCACCTGACGTACCTGCTGCGGCACGGCGTCCGCGGATGCCACGCCGGGAGGCACCAGGAAGCCGACGCCGATTCCGGCGACAAGTGCGCCAAGCGCGCCGAGAATTCGCAATTTCATGAATCTCTCCATGCTGGATGAGGATGAGACAGTCGGAACCCGCCGAGCAGGACGGATTCCATGCTGTGGTATTCCGGAAGAGGTTTCGATCGGTGTTCGTATTAGCGTGTTGTCGCTGTGGACAGTAGAACAATGTCGAGGGCGTGTTTTGATGTCAAATGTTTGGGGGGTTTCTACGCCGGTCGATTTCGTTGATGGTTCTTTGGTTGTTGACTTCCCCTGATGAGCCCACTACGTGCGCCGTGTTTGCGTGCTCCGGGGCGTTCATCCTGGTTACGGGACAGAAGCGCCACTTGTCGCTGCGCGGTCGGATCACCCGCGGTCGCCGTCCATGCGTGGATCGACACGAGGCTGCTGGCAGGCTGGAAGCCCGATGGCCGACCCAATGGAACATCCGGCGTCGGTGTGATATGTATCACTTGCCGCGATGTCGCACCCTTCCGCGTCTTGATGTCTCGACATTCCGCGCGCCGTCGCTAGGCTGGAAGGGTGTCGTACCTGATCGTCGCCGCTCTGTGCACCGTCGGTTTGGTGCTTTTGGTGGTGACTGCGGTGTTGTTGGTCCGCAGTGTGCGTCGCACCCGCGCGGTCCTGGTCACGACCAGGTCGTCGTTGCGTGCGAGCCTGGGTTTGCTACGGGCACGCCGAGCCGCATTACGCGTCGGTATCGCCAATCGAAACGCGCTTCGTGGTCGGGTATCATCCGACCTGAGGCGTGCCCAGACAGGAGGATGGCAGTGAGCCCAGGACCATGGGAAATCTTGATCATCGCGGTGGTGGTCGTGCTGCTGTTCGGGGCGCGCAAGATGCCTACGATGGCGCGGTCTCTCGGGCAGTCGATGCGCATCCTGAAGGCCGAGACCAAGGGCATGCGCGCGGACGGCTCCGATGAGGAACAGCCCGCCGCGAAGCCCGCGGAGGCGCTGCCCGCCGCCGCCAAGCCCGCCGAGGCGTTGCCCGCCGCCAAGCCGGAGCAGACCCCGGAGCAGATTCGCCAGGAGATCGACGCCCTGCAGCGCAAGCTCAACGAGTCGCAGACCCAGGCGCAGAAGAACGCGGGCTGAGAGGACCGGTCCCCACGGTGGCGAGCAACGACTCGTCCAGCCGGTCGTCTCCTCGCCGCGACAGGCGGAAGCTGCGCAGCCGTAGGCACAATCCCGAGGGCGCCATGTCCCTGCGGGAGCATCTCTACGACCTGCGCAGCCGGATCGGCTGGGCCATTCTCTTCATCCTGATCGGCAGCGTGTTCGGTTTCGTCTGGTACCAGGTCGACCTCGGTCCCATCCCGTCGTTGGGCCAGATCCTGCTGAAACCCTACTGCGCGCTCGGCCCGGATGTGCGGTTCTCACCGAACGGCAAGTGTCAGCTGTTGCAGACCCAGCCGTTCGAGGCCTTCATGGTCAACTTCAAGGTGGGCGTCGGCGCGGGCATGGTGGTGAGCGCGCCGCTGTGGCTCTACCAGCTGTGGGCGTTCATCACGCCGGGGCTTTACCACAAGGAGCGCAAGTTCGCGGGCATCTTCGTGTTCTGCGCGTCGTTCCTGTTCGTCCTGGGTGGTGTGCTGGCCTTCTTCGTGATCCCGCAGGGGCTCGCGGTGCTGGTCAGCTTCGGCAGCGACACCTTCATCACCGCGCTGAACGCCACCTCGTACATCTCGTTCGTGCTGGTCATGCTGCTGGTCTTCGGGGTCAGCTTCGAGGTGCCGCTGCTGATCGTGATGCTCAACCGGGTCGGGGTGCTCAGCTACGCGAACCTGAGCCGGTGGCGGCGCGGGATCATCTTCGGCGTCTTCGTCTTCGCCGCGTTCGCCACGCCGGGCACCGACCCGGTGTCCATGGTGGCGCTGGCGGTGGCCATGACGGTGCTGGTGGAGTTCGCGATCCAGGTCTCCAGGGTGCACGACAAGCGCAAGGCCCGGCGGCTGGACGCGGACGACCCGGCGGCGGGTCTCTCGGATGACGAGGCGACGCCGTTGAACTATCGTCCCGAGCCGGTCGACCAGTCCACCTTGCCCACCGAGCCGCAGCCGAGCGCGACCACGAACGCGTCCAGTACCGCGTCGGGTCCCGGCACTGCGGACCAGGGCAAGAGCGGCGGGTACGACGACGTGACCTGATCCCTGTTCGGCACGGGCCGGTCCGGAACCGGTTCGTGCCGAGCGGGGAGTCGGTGGTCGCATGCGGGTGGCGTTGGCGGTTCATCCCGGTTCCGGGCACGGCGCGGCCGCGCGCGTGCTGGACGAGGTGTCGGCGCGGATCCGGCCGGTGGTGGACGACCTGCGGGTGGTCTCGGCGCACACGGTCGAGGACTCGCGCGCGTTGATGACGCGGGCCCGGGACACCGGGCTCGATCTCCTGGTGGTGCTCGGCGGTGACGGTGCCGTCCACCAGGGTGTGCAGTTCTGTGCCGACCACGACGTGCCGTTGGCGATCGTGCCCGCGGGCACGGGCAACGACCTGGCGCGGGCGCTCGGCTCGCCGATGACCCCGCTGGCGGCGGCCGACGCGGTGGCCGCGGCGATCGTCGCGGACCGGCGCAGGCGGATCGACCTGGGCAGGCTGTCGGGTGGGCCCTGGTTCGGCAGCGTCCTGTGCGCGGGGTTCGACTCGGCGGTCAACGAGCGGGTCAACCGGATGCGCTGGCCGCACGGTCGCAGGCGCTATGACCTGGCGATCGTCGCCGAGCTCGCGGCGCTGCGGTCGCGTGAGCTGGTGGTGGAGACCGACACCGAGCGTCTGGAGCTGGACGCCACCATGATCGCGATCGGCAACACCGGGTGCTACGGCGGCGGCATCCCGGTCTGCCCGGACGCGGACCCGGCCGACGGGCTGTTCGACCTGACCGTGGTGCGCCGCGCAAGCAGGCTGGACCTGCTGCGGATCCTGCCCAGGCTGCGCACCGGCAACCACGTGGCCCACCCGTTCGTGAGCACCGTGCGGGCACGCAGCGTGTCGTTGACCCCGGCCAACGGCTGGGTCGCCTACGCCGACGGCGAACGGCTGGGGCCGCTGCCGGTCGAGGTGGACTGCGTGCCGGGCGCGCTGACAGTGCTCGGCTGATCATCCCGGCTGGTATGTCGCAGGACGGACGTCGGTGTCATGTGGAAGTCTTGATGTGTGTCCGCAGGCTCCTCCAGAACTCCCGCGTCGCGCACACCGGCCGAGGCCTACTCCGCCTCCCGGAAGCGGTCGACCAGTCCCAAGCTGGCGGAGTTCACCGGTCAACTGTCCTTCGAGCTCGACCCGTTCCAGGAACGGGCCTGCGCGGCCCTGGAGGAGGGGCACGGCGTGCTGGTCTGCGCGCCGACCGGCGCGGGCAAGACCGTGGTCGGCGAGTTCGCCGTGCACCTCGCGCTCGGCGAGGGCCGCAAGTGCTTCTACACCACGCCGATCAAGGCGCTGTCCAACCAGAAGTTCGCCGACCTGACCGCCCGGTACGGGCCGAAGTCGGTCGGCCTGCTCACCGGCGACAGCTCGGTCAACGGCAACGCGCCGATCGTGGTGATGACCACCGAGGTGCTGCGCAACATGCTCTACGCCGAGTCCTCGGCACTCGACGGGCTCGGCTACGTGGTGATGGACGAGGTGCACTACCTGGCCGACCGGTTCCGCGGCGCGGTGTGGGAGGAGGTGATCCTGCACCTGCCCGAGTGGGTGAACCTGGTGAGCCTCTCGGCCACGGTGAGCAACGCCGAGGAGTTCGGCGAGTGGCTGGTCGAGGTGCGCGGCGACACCACGATCGTGGTGGACGAGCACCGGCCGGTGCCGCTGTGGCAGCACATGCTGGTCGGCGGTCGGATGCTGGATCTGTTCGCGGGCGAGGGCGAGGACGGCGAGACCCGGATCAACCCGCAGCTGGTGCGCCGCACCGAGGAGGTCGGCCGGGTGCACGCGCCCTGGCACAACCCGCGTGCACGGGGCGGCCGGGAGCGGGAACGCTCGCGCGGGCCGCGGTTCCGGCCGCCGAGCCGGGTGGAGGTCGTCGAACGGCTGGACAGCGCGGGCCTGCTGCCCTCGATCGTGTTCGTGTTCTCCCGGGCGGGCTGCCAGGCCGCGGTTACCCAGTGCGTGCGGTCCGGGCTGCGGCTCAACTCCGAGGACGAGGTCGCCGAGGTGCGCCGGATCGTCGACTCCAAGACCCGCGACCTGCCCGACGCCGACCTGACCGTGCTGGGCTTCTGGGAGTGGCGGGACGCGCTGGAGCGCGGGTTCGCCGGGCACCACGCCGGGCTGCTGCCCGCGTTCAAGGAGACCGTGGAGGAGCTGTTCGTCCGCGGTCTGGTGAAGGCGGTGTTCGCGACCGAGACGCTGGCGCTCGGCATCAACATGCCCGCCCGCACGGTCGTGCTGGAGCGGCTGGTCAAGTACAACGGCGAGGCGCACGTCGAGCTGACGCCGGGGGAGTACACCCAGCTCACCGGCCGGGCAGGGCGGCGCGGCATCGACGTGGAGGGCCACGCCGTCGTGGTGTGGCAGCCGGGGGTGGACCCCAAGCAGGTCGCAGGCCTGGCCTCGACCCGCACCTACCCGCTGAAGTCGTCGTTCCGGCCGGGCTACAACATGGCGGTCAACCTGGTCGACCGGCTCGGCGCGCGGCAGGCGCGGGAGATCCTGGAGCAGTCGTTCGCCCAGTTCCAGGCCGACCGCTCGGTGGTCGGGGTGTCCCGGCGGCTGGAGCGCAACCGGGAGGCGCTGGCGGGCTACGCCGAGTCGATGACCTGTCACCTCGGCGACTTCGTCGAGTACGCGGACATGCGCAAGCGGATCTCGGAGCGGGAGAAGGCGCTGTCCCGGCAGAACAGCGCGGCGCGGCGGGCCGAGGCGGCGCACTCGCTGGAGCAGCTGCGCAAGGGCGACGTGATCGCGGTGCCCGCCGGGCGGCGGTCCGGGCTGGCGGTGGTGATCGACCCGGGGCTGGACCCGATGGGCGAGCCGCGGCCGCTGGTGGTGACCGAGGACCGGTGGGCGGGTCGGCTGTCGGTGTCGGACTTCCCGGCGCCGGTGGCCCCGCTGGGCCGGGTGCGGCTGCCCAAGCAGGTCGACATCCGCTCGCCGAAGTCCCGCCGGGACCTGGCCGCCACGCTGCGGGCCACCGGCATCGAGCCGCCGGAGCGGCAGCGCAAGCGGTCCGGCTCGGACGACGACGCCGAGCTGGCGGCGCTGCGCCGGGCCATGCGCGCGCACCCGTGCCACGGCTGCCAGGACCGGGAGGCGCACGCCCGCTGGGCCGAGCGCCACCACCGGCTGGTCGCCGAGACCGAGGCGATGGAGCGCAAGGTCGCGGCCACCACGCACTCGCTGGCGCGGGCCTTCGACCGGATCAGGGCGCTGTTGGCCGAGCGCGGCTACCTGGCGCCGGGCACCGGGGAGCGGGCGGGCGAGCAGGTGGTGACCGAGCACGGGCGCAGGCTGGCCCGGCTCTACAGCGAGTCCGACCTGTTGGCCGCGGAGTGCCTGCGGCACGGGGTGTGGGACGGGCTGGGCCCGGCCGAGCTGGCCGCGGTGGTCTCGGCGCTGGTATACGAGGCGCGGCGGGACGGCACGATGGAGGCCAGGGTGCCCGGCGGCGCGGTGAGCGACGCGCTGACCGCGACCGCGCGGCTGTGGGCGGAGCTGGAGTCCGACGAGCGCCACCACCGGCTGGAGCGGACCCGGCAGCCGGACGCGGGGTTCGCCTGGACGGTCTACCGGTGGGTGCGCGGCGAGTCGCTGGAGAAGGTGATCACGGCGGCGGACTCGGCCGGGCAGGAGCTGTCGGCAGGCGACTTCGTGCGCTGGTGCAGACAGGTGATCGACCTGCTCGACCAGATCAGGGACGTGGTCGGGCCCGGCGAGCCGGTGGGCAAGGCGGCCGCGGAGGCGGTCCGGGGGATCCGCCGCGGCGTGGTGGCGCTGGCCTCCGCCTGACCGGCGCGCGCCGCCCGGCCGGTGGGGCGCGTGAGGGTGGTGTGAGCCCTGACGGGTGGGAATCCAACAGGTTGGACACGCCACCCGGGTTGGGTGTGGCCACGGCCGCCCGCTGTGGTTTGATCGCGCCCAAAGGTGTGCATGGCGGCGCTACCTCGATTCGGCGGAGGCGAGAGATGAGCAGCCCCTACGGGCCGTCCGGTGGGCAGCCGGACCCACAGCAGCAGTGGGGCCAGCAGCCCTACGGACCGCCCGCGGGAACCCCGTCGGGCGGGTTCCCGGCCCAGGGCGAGCCGGGTGGTTATCCGGCGCAGGGCGGATACCCGGCGCAGGGTGGCCAGTACGGCCAGCCGCCCACGGGCACGCCCTCCGGTGGTTTCCCCGCCCAGGGCGGACAGTACGGCTATCCGCAGCAGCAGCCCCAGTACGGGCAGCCCGATCCGGCGCAGCAGCAGTACGGACAGCCCGGCTACGGCCAGCAGCCGCAGCCGACGCAGCAGTACCCGGGCGGTGAGTACGGCAACTGGGGCCAGCCCGGCCAGCAGCAGGCCCAGTACGGGCAGCAGCAGTACCAGCAGCCGGGCGCCTACCCCGGTTCCGGGTCGCCGGAGAAGAAGGGCGGCAGCACCTGGATCTGGATCACCGTGGTGGTGGTCGTGCTCGTCGCGGGCGCGGTGGCGGTGCTCGGCTTCATCACGCCGGGCTTCTTCAACCACAAGGTCTTCGACACCAACGCGGTGCAGAAGGGCGTGCAGGGCATCCTGACCGACAAGTACAGCATCGACAACGTCGAGTCGGTCACCTGCCCGACCGGGCAGCAGGTCAAGAAGGACGCGCAGTTCACCTGCACGGTGAAGATCGGCGGCGAGGACAAGACGGTGCACATCACCGTCCGCGACGACAACGGCCAGTACGAGGTCGCGCCGCCCACCGACAACTGACGTACCGGCAGGCACACCGGACTACCGCCCAGGGGCGCGCGCACCGTATTCGGTTCGCGCGCCCTCGGTGTCTGCGGGCATGATCGCCGGGGTGAGCGACATCGAGGTACGCCAGGTCCGGGAGTCCGAGCACCGCGCCACGATCGAGCTGTTCGGCCAGGCCATACATCGCCCGCCGTTGACCGACGCGGTGTGGGCGGGGGTCGCGGGCTCGTTCGAGCAGGGGCGCACGCTCGGCGCGTTCGCCGGTGGGCGGATGGTGGGCACAGCGTTGGCGTGGTCGTCGGATCTCGTGGTGCCGGGCGGTCGGCGGGTGCCGATGGCGGCGGTGACCCGGGTCGCGGTGCGCACGGACTTCCGGCGGCGCGGCACGTTGCGGGAGCTGATGCGCGCGCAGCTGGCGGACTTCGCCGCGCGCGGTGAGCCGCTGGCCGCGTTGCGCGCGTCGGAGCCGGGGATCTACGGCCGGTTCGGCTACGGCGAGGCGACCCGGACGGCGACGTTGACCTTGCGGAGCGCGGATGTGGCGCTGCGGCCCGAGGTGCCCGACGAGGGCGAGGTGCGGCTGCTGGACTCGGCGCCGTTGGCGGCGGCCCTGGAGATCTCCCCGCTGCTGTCGGACATCCACGCGCGGGTGGGGCGCGGCCGGGTGGGGACGATCGCGCGGCCCGCCGAGTGGTGGCCGACGAGCTACGACGTGATGTACCGGCTGGGGGAGGGCCTGTCCGTCGCGGTGCACCGGGGGTCGGGCGGGGACGACGGGTTCGTCGCCTACCGCGTGACGCGGCCGGGCCATGGGCACGAGTCGGTGCTGGAGGTCCAGGACCTGGTGGCGGCCACACCCGCGGTCGCGGCCGCGCTGTGGCGGTTCGTGCTGGGCGTCGACCTGGTGGACACGGTGCGGGCGCTGTTCCGGCCGGTGGACGAGCCGGTCGCGGCGATGCTGGTGGACCCGCGCGCGGTGACGAAGGCGGTGACACACGGCGACCTGTGGGTGCGCCTGGTGGATGTGCCCGCGGCGTTGGCGGCGCGGTGCTACGGCGCGGGTTCGGTCGTGGTGGAGGTCGAGGACGCGTTCCTGCCCGGCAATTCCGGTCGCTACCGGGTCGGCGCGGACGGCGCGGTGCGCACCGGGGACGCGCCGGAGCTGGCAATGGACGTGGACGTACTGGGGATGCTGTACCTGGGTGGATGGGCGCCGAGCGTGCTGGCGGGGATCGGGCGGGTGCGTGAGCTCGTTCCGGGCGCGGCGGAACGGGCGGACACGGTCTTCACCGTGCCCGTGAAGCCCTGGTCGGGCACACGGTACTGAGTCTCCGCAAGCGCCGATCGGGCCCGATCACGGGTGCGGGACGGAGCAGCGCGCGCGACCGTTCGAGTGCTCGACCGTTGCGGCGCAGGGCATCCGGGGTAATCGTGGCCGGAATCCGCGTGGTGACCGGCTGTCGTCCCTAGTCTCTGCTCGTTCACACGAGCGGAGGGGATCCGATGCGCGGTAGGCGAAGCAGAGCGTGGTTAGTGGTGCCCGCGATGGTCGCGGGCACCATCGTGGGCATGGCACCGGCGGCGACGGCTGAGGTGGTCGGCGCCGGGGTGGGCGCGATCGACGGCAGCTACATCGTGGTGCTCAAGGACGGGCCCGCCAGCCCGGAAGCGTTGGCGGGCAAGTACTCCGGACGGGTCAACCGGACCTTCATGCACGCCCTGCACGGGTTCTCGGCCACTCTGGACGCGCGCGCCGCGCGCAGGCTTGCCGCAGATCCCGCGGTCGCGTATGTGCAGGCGAACCGGCGGGTGAGCAAGGCGGACGTGCAGGACTACCCGCGTTCCTGGGGGCTGGACCGGATCGACCAGCGGTATGGGCCGATCGACAACAAGTACACCTACGCCACCAAGGCCACCAACGTCACCGCGTATGTGGTCGACACCGGTATCCGCGTCACCCACGAGGAGTTCGGCGGCCGCGCGGTGTGGGGGACCAACACCAGCGGTGACGGCAGGAACGAGGACTGCAACGGGCACGGCACGCACGTGTCCGGCACCATCGGCGGCACCGAGTACGGCGTGGCCAAGGGCGTGCGGCTGGTCGCGGTGAAGGTGCTGGACTGCGACGGGTACGGCAGCAGCGAGAGCGTGGCGGCCGGGCTGGACTGGGTCGTGGCCAACCACGTGTCCGGTCCCGCGGTGGCGAACATGAGCCTCGGCGGCGACGCGCCGGACCAGGTCCTGGAGGACGCGGTGCGGCGCGCGATCGCCGACGGCGTGGTGGTGTCGGTCGCGGCGGGCAACGACAGCGGCGACGCGTGCGCCCACTCGCCCGCGCGCGTGCCGGAGGCGTTGACCGTGGCGGCCGCCAACGACTTCGACGGGCGGGCCTCGTTCTCCAACTACGGGTCCTGTGTGGACCTGTTCGCGCCGGGGGAGTACATCTGGTCGGCGAGCGCGGGCTACGACTCCGACTGGGAGATCCTCAGCGGTACCTCGATGGCGACCCCGCACGTGTCGGGCGCGGCGGCGCTGCTGCTGGCGCGGGACCCGGGGCTGACGCCCGCGCAGCTGTCGGCCGGGCTGCTGCTGGACTCGACCAAGGACGTGATCTCCGACGCGCAGGGCTCGCCGAACCGGATGCTGGTCGTCAACACCGGGTACCGGCCGGGGTATCCGCTGGTCGCGGACCCGGGCGTGCGGGCGGGCCGGATCGGGACGCCGATGTCCGTGCCGCTGTCGGTGAACGGCGGGACCGCCCCGTACACGTGGACCTCGACGGCGCTGCCCGCCGGGTTGACGCTGAACGCGAGCACCGGGGTGATCTCCGGCAAGCCGACCGCGACGGTGATCGACAGGTCGGTGACCGCGACCGCCACGGACCGGAACAAGCGCACCGGCACGGTCACCTTCCGGATGTTCACCACACCGCCGGGCTGGGCCTGCCCGTCGAAGGGACAGAAGCTGCGCAACCCCGGCTTCGAGGAGGGGCGCGGGATCGGCAACGGCTGGGACCAGAGCAGGACGCTGCTGATCACCGACGACGCCGGGGTCACCCCGCACGCGGGCAGGTGGGGTGCCTACTTCGCGGGCCTGGGCATGCCGTTCGGGGACACGCTGCAGCAGACCGCGACGATCCCGGCCGACTGCCCGTACTCCACGCTGTCGTTCTGGGTGCGGACCACGACCGAGGAGCCGACCTCGGCCGGTCCGGTGGACACGCTGACCGTCACCGCGGACACGTCCCGGGTCGCGGTGCTCTCCAACCTGGACGCCGCGCCCGGCTGGGTCCGACGCAGCTACGACGTGGGCTCGCTGGCGGGCAAGACCGTGCGGTTCACGTTCTTCGGCCAGGAGGACTACGGCGAGCCGACCGGTTTCGACCTCGACGACGTCGCCCTGGACGTCGCCTGACGGTCAGCCGAGCGCGGTGAGCAGACGGTCCACGGCGGACCCCAGGTTCCACCGCTCCTGCAGCTGCCGCACGCGGTCCACGTCGACCGCGTGCGGCACCTCCGGCGTTCCGGTCGCCTCGATACCCACATCGGTGGCGACCCGCACCACCAGCGGTGCCTTGGCCAGGTAGTCGGCGTCGTGCGTGAACGCCTCGCGCACCTTGAGCGGGACGTCCTTGGAGCCTGCGTCGGCGGCCTCGACGAGCGCGGCCAGCGAGCCGAACTTGGTGATCAGCTTGGCGGCGGTCTTCTCGCCGATGCCGGTGATCCCGGGCAGCCCGTCGGACGGGTCGCCGCGCAACACGGCCATGTCGGCGTACGCGAGCCCCTCGGCGGGCAGCCCGTAGCGGGCGGCGAGCTCCTCCGGCCCGACGACCTCGGCCTTCGACCACCCCCGCCCGACGTAGACGACGCGCACGGGGGTGGGGGTGTCGCGGACGCACTGGAACAGGTCGCGGTCGCCGGTGACGATCTCGACCGGGGCGTCCTGCTCGCGGTGGGCCAGCGTGCCGATCACGTCGTCGGCCTCGTACCCGGCGGCCTGCGCGGTGGCGATCCCGGCGGCGTCCAGCAGGTCGAGGATGATCGGCACCTGCGGCGTGAGCGTGTCCGGCACCTCCTCGGCGTTCACGCTGGGGTCGGCCACCCGCTGCGCCTTGTAGCTGGGGATCGCGGCCACCCGGAACGCGGGCCGCCAGTCCGCGTCCAGACAGGCCACGAGCCGCGACGGCTTCCGGTCGTTGAGGATCTGCGCGATCATCCCGGCAAACCCACGCACGGCGTTCACCGGCTTACCGTCCGGCGAGGTCATCGACTCCGGCAGGGCGAAGAACGACCGGAAGTACAGGCTGGCCGAGTCCAACAACACCACAGGTCCACTCACGGCCGAGAGCCTGCCACACCTGACCGCGCGGAGCCCGGCACACCGGGTACGGGACTCACTCCCGCCCGAACCCGCGCCGGTCAGAGCGCGAACGCGATCGACCGGAGAACCAAGGCCACGACGAACACGATCGTGAAGGCCAGGTCGATCCCGATGCCCCCGGCCCGCACCGGCGGCACCACCCGCCGCACCGGGGCGATGGCGGGTTCGGTGGTCGCGCGGGTGAAGGTCCGGGCACGGCCGACCCAGGCCGGGCCCCGGCCCGCCATCGCCGCCCAGTCCAGCACCATCCTGGCGACGAGCAGCAGGATGAACGCCGTGAGGGCGTAGCCGACCAGTATTCCGATGAAGTCCATGTTCGCTCCTCCCGGGACCGATTGCGCCTGGTCAACGCATGCCATATCCGGAAAGTGCCCGAACGCCGGATTTCTCAGGTTCTTACCAGGTCCGGTGCCAGGTCGACGGACAGGACGTGCTGGATCGCGTGGGTGCCGGTCGGTGGCGTTGATCGGAAGTTCGGCCGACTCGCGGGACGCTGCGACCGGATGCCTTGCGTGTGCGTCCGGTGTGGATCGCTATGAATCGTTGGCGTTCGAGTAGTGCGGTGACGTGGGCGTCGACCTGGTCGGCGGGGACTTCCCCGGCCCTCGCGATGGCGGTAGCCGCCGTGAGTGCGCAGCAATGGCGGGATGAGGGGGTGTCGACGTCGTCGACCTCGTCGAGAAGGTCATCGATTGATGTCAGGGCGTCTCGGATCGCGCCCACGGTGTCGACGCTGGCTTCCGCCACGGTCTGCGGCTGTCCGAGCAGACCGTCGAGATCGGTCCCCAACGCGCGCGCGATCCGGTGCAGGTAGGGCACTGAGGCGGTGTGCCGCTGCCCTTGCTCAAGCTTGCGGACCAAGTCGACGCTGACCTCCGCCGCGTCCGCCAGCTCCTGTTGCGTCATGTGGCGGCCGCGGAGGTGCCGGATACGCGCGCCGATGCTCTCGTTCGCCTTGTCGCCCCGCCTTCGGCCGGTGCCCATCGCCAGCGCTCTCGGCCCGTCGACCAGGGACGTCGCACCTCGGCGGTGAGGCATCACCAGGCTAGCCGCCACTCGGGCCAGGCACGACCGGGCGCACAGTTGTCCGTTTGCGCGGGACAGGCGCTGCGGGGGCAGCGATCCCTCTCAAGGCATAGCGAAATCCGTCTCGATCGAGACGGATGGGCCTGTTCCCGAGGATTGGCGATCATCCTAAGTGGACGCGAAACGGGACCCTGCGTTCGACTCCATGGCGAAGCCTGGACAGCCCGATGCCAAGTCGATCATGTCTGTGGATGATCGAGAAATCGGTGTGCACGCTTCGGGAGCCGGTGTGGTTCGCCCGTGCCGGGCGGGGTGGTTTGTCGGGTGGCGGGGTTAGGCTGGCCGTCATGTCGACCATTGCCGCGAATGCCGAGTTGTTGCGGGCGCGCCTGGAGCGGGCACGGGGGGCCGCTGCCGAGCACGGGGCCGAGGCCCTGGTGATCGCGCCCGGGTCGGACCTGCGCTATCTGATCGGGGGCAGTGGGTCCTCGTTCGAGCGGTTGACCGCGTTGGTCGTCACCGCCGGGGAGGCCGTGCTCGTGGTGCCGAAGCTGGAGGCGCCCGGGTACGCGGGCGTGCCGTTGGCCGAGCTGGGTGTGCGGGTGGCGACGTGGGTCGACGGGGAGGATCCGTATCGGCTGGTGGCCGGGTTGCTCGGCGCGCCCGCGCGGATCGCGGTCGGGGATGTGTTGCCCGCGTTGCACCTCCTGCCGCTGCGGGACGCGCTGCCGGGGGTCGAGCAGGTGTTGGCCGGGTCGGTGCTGCGTGGGCTGCGGATGCGCAAGGACGCCGCCGAGGTGGCCGCGTTGCGGGCCGCGGGCGAGGCCATCGACCGGGTGCACGCGCGGATGGGGGAGTGGTTGCGGCCGGGGCGGACCGAGGCCGAGGTGGGGGCCGACATCTCCGCCGCGATCGTGGCCGAGGGGCACGCGCGGACCGAGTTCGTGATCGTCGGGTCCGGGCCGAACGGGGCAAGCCCGCACCACGACGTGTCCGACCGGGTGATCTCCGCGGGTGACGTGGTCGTGATCGACATCGGCGGGATCACCGACGCGGGCTACAACTCCGACAGCACCCGCACCTACGCCGTCGGCGAGCCGCGCGACGCCGATGTGGCCGCCACCTACGCGGTGCTGGCCGAGGCGCAGCGGGCGTCGGTGGCCTCGGTGCGGCCGGGCGTCACCGCCGAGTCGGTGGACGCGGCCGCGCGCGAGGTGATCGCGGCCGCCGGGTTCGGCGAGTACTTCATCCACCGCACCGGCCACGGCATCGGGCTCGACGTGCACGAGCACCCGTACATCGTGGCGGGCAACGACCTGGTGCTGGAGCCGGGCATGGCGTTCAGCGTCGAGCCGGGCATCTACCAGCCGGGGCGCTGGGGTGCGCGGATCGAGGACATCGTGGTGGTCACCGATTCCGGTGTGGAGTCGCTGAACAACCGGCCGCACGAGCTCGTGGTGCTGCCCGGATGACCGGCGAACTCGAACCGATCGACAAGGCCATCGTCCGCGAGCTGTCCGCCGACGGCAGGCGCAGCTTCACCGAGCTGGCCGAGCGGGTCGGGCTCAGCGTGTCCGCGGTGCACCAGCGGGTGCGCAGGCTGGAGCAGCGCGAGGTCATCCGCGGCTACTCGGCGCGGCTGGACTCCGAGGCCATCGGGCTGCCGCTGACCGCGTTCATCTCGCTGGCCCCGATCGACCCGGCGGCCCCGGACGACTACCCGCAGCGGCTGGAGCACATCCCGGAGATCGAGGCCTGCTACTCGGTCGCGGGCGACTACTCCTACGTGCTGCTGGTGCGGGTGCCCTCACCGGTCGGCCTGGAGGAGCTGCTGCGCAAGATCCGCGAGGCGGCCAAGGTGTCCACCCGCACCACGGTCGTGCTGTCCACCCCGTACGAGGGACGGTCGCCCGCGCTCTGACGCCGCGTTCGGTGGCCGGACGCGCACGCCCGGTGATCAAGATCGAACCCGGGGTCTCGAATCCGTAGCTTTCGCAGGTCCGGGCCGTTCCCGCCGGTAGCCTCCGACGCCATGCAGGTCCCCTGGAGAGCCGCCCCCCGCGCGGCCGGGTCGAGCCCGATGACGGTGCTGGTGGCGTTCGTCGCCGCGCTGCTGCTCGCCTTCGTCGGCGCGGCGGCGGTGCTGCACGCGAACGCGGCGGGCAGCGCGGCGATCGGGTACCAGGCCGGTCGGCTGTGCGAGCAGACCGTGCCGCCGGTGGCCGACGGCAACCGCGTCGCCCTCGACGACGCGCAGGCCGTGCTGCGGCTGGCGCGGGCGAAGGGGCAGGCCAACGGGTTCCCCACGATGGTCGGCGCCGTCTACTCCGGGGTGCGGCAGTGGGACTTCGGCGGGCGGCACCCGTGGTCGCAGTTCGGCTACCGCGACGGCGCCATGGACAACCTGACCGTGCTGGAGGGCGGCGGCCGGGACGGGCTGTGGGTGCCGCGCAGCCTCGCGGATATCGCCGGGATCAAGCTCGGCGACCGCGGCCTGCAGGGCACCCTGCCGCCGGTCACCGCGATCTACGCCGACGTCACCGACCCGGCGCCCGCCTACTGGTGCGCCGAGGAACGGCGGGTGGTCGCCAACCCGCTGGCCCCGGAGGGCGCCACCGGGCCGATGGTCTGGTTCCCCACGCTGGAGTCGTTCGCCACCTCGATGGGCCCGGTCGTCGGCCGCAACAGCGCTGCGGTCACCGTGCGGTTCCCGGTCGACCGGCTGCCCACCACCGTCGACGAGGGCGCCGACCTGGTCGGCCGCGGGCAGCGGGTGCTCGACGGCATCTCGGCCGGGCTGCGCGCCGAGAACAAGACGCAGCTGGTGACCCTGGGCAACTACTTCGCCCGACCGGTCGACGTGGCCCGCGACGCGAGCGACACCGTGCGGGACGCGGTGCTGCCGTTGACCGTGATCAGCCTGCTCGTCGGGCTGGCGGGCGTCGGCGCGGTCACCGTGCAGTGGGCCCAACGCAGGCACGCCGAGCTGCGGCTGCTGTGGGCGCGCGGGGCCGGTCCGATCGCGCTCGGCTGGCGGGCCGTGCTGGAGCTGGCGGCTCCGTTGCTGTCGGGCGCGGTGGTCGGTCTGGTGGCCGCCCGGTTCACGATTTCCTGGTACGCGCCGTCGGACCAGCTGACCGACGGCGTCGTCCCGTTGGCCGCCGCCGTCGCCGGGGCCGTGCTGGTGGCGGCGTTGGTCGTGGTCGGCGTGGTGACCGCGTCGCGGGCGCACCGCACGTTCCAGGCGGGTGGCACGCGCCGCGCGGGCCGGGCCTGGCGGCTGGTGCCGTGGGAGCTGCTCACCGCGGGTGCCGCCTACCTGGCCTGGGCGCGCCTGCACAACACGCCCACCAAGCTCGTGTTCGGGCAGCCGCTTCCGCAGACCGCCGACGCGGTCGGGCTGGCGTTCCCGCTGCTGGTCGTGCTCACCGTCGCCCTGGTCACCGTGCGGCTGGCCCGCTGGGGGCTGCGCGGCACGCACCGGGTCTCGCTGTGGCGGGTGCCGTCGGTGCAGCTGGCGCTGCGCAGGCTCGCCGCCGCGGCCGGGTCCGCGGTGGGCATCCTGCTGGTCGGCACGCTCGCGGTCGGCACGCTCACCGTGGGCGTGGGGGTCGCGGATGCGCAGAGCACGGCCCTGGACACCAAGTCCGGCCTGTTCATCGGCGCCGAGTCGACCACCCAGATCCCCACCGACGTCGGCCGCAAGGGGCTGCCGCCGGAGATCGCCGCGCAGGCCACGCTCGTCGGCGTGCTCAAGACCGACGACGGCATGATCCTGGTCGTCGACCCGGCCACCTTCGCCCGCTCGGCCTGGCTGGGCGACCACGACCCGGACGACATCGCCGCCCAGCTCGCCGCCCTCGCCCCGACCGGCGGCGGCGTCCCGGCCCTGCGGGTCGGCTCCGCCCCGGACGCGTCGCTGCGGCTGCAGCGGGTCGGCGAGGTCCACCCGATCGGCCGGACCGCCACGTTTCCGCTGATCGGCACCGGCCGCGGCTGGGTCGTCTCGCGCGCGGCCGTGCCGGACCTGCGGGAGATCGACGTCTGGCAGGCGTGGTCGTCGCTGCCGGGCGAGCGGCTGGTCGCCGGGCTGGACGCGGCGCACATCTACCACCTGCACCTGCGTACCCGCGCCAAGGCGCTGGACGGGCTGCCGTTCCTGACGGTCACCTGGACCTTCGACTTCGTGACCGCCCTGGGTGTGGTCCTCGCCGTGGTCGCCGCCGCCGCGCTGGTGCTGGCGGTGGAGGTGCGACGCAGGCAGAACGCCCTCGCCGGGGCGTTGGCCACGCGCATGGGGCTGCGACAACGCACACTGGTCGCCAGCCATCTCACCGAACTCGGCTCCCTGGCCGGGATCTCGGTCGCGGCGGGCAGCGCGGCGGGCGCGGTGTGTGCGGCCGTGTCGGCGCCGATGCTCGACCCGTCACCGTGGCTGCGGCCGGTCGCGGGCGCGCCGGACCTGGTGCCGCTGGTGTCGCTCACGACCTCGGTGGCCGCGCTCGTGGTCGCGCTGGTGTGCTGGGCGGCGGTGCGTTCGGTGAACACCGCCCGAGTGGGGGAGCTGATCCGTGGCTGAGTCCTTGTTCGACGCCGAGCCCTTGTTCGACGAGGTCGTGCCGCTATATGAACTGCGCGGCGCGCACGTGGAATACCGGACGCCCGCCGGGGTGGTGCCTGCGGTGGAGGACGTGACGTTCGACGTGCCCACCGACGGGATCACCGTGCTGGCGGGGCCTTCCGGCTCCGGGAAGTCCACCTTGCTGCGCGTCCTGGGCCTGATCGACCGGCACACCGCCGGGGCGGTGGCCTGGCAGGGGCGCGACATCCGCAATCTGTCCCACCGGGCGCGGCGGGCCGTGCGCCGGGACCGGATCGCCATGGTGTTCCAGGCACCGCCGGACAACCTGATCGGCCACCTGACCGTCGCCCAGAACCTGCGCGCCGCCGCCCAGTCGGCGGGCCGCCCGGACGCCGACGACGGAATCCTGGAATGGCTGGGCATCCCCGGCACGGGCGACTGGAAGGTGGGCGCCCTGTCCGGCGGCCAACAGCAACGACTTGCCTTCGGGTGTGCGATGGCCCGCCGCCCGGCGGTGGTGTTGGCCGATGAGCCGACCTCCCAGCTGGACGCCGCCTCGGCCGCGCTGGTCCTGGATGTGCTGACCCGGCTGGCAGGGGAGGGCGTGGCGGTGGTGGCGGCCTCGCACGACCCGGACCTGGTCTCGTTGGGGCAGCGGGTGGTGCGGTTGCGCGAGGGGCGGGTCGAGGGCATCGAGGGGGTGGCCGCGTGAACAGCTCGACCGTGGTCGAGGCGGTGTTGGTGGCGCGGGGGCTGACCCGGGCGTTCGCGCACGCGGATGGGCCGGTGGAGGTGTTGCGGGGGGTCGATCTGGAGGTGGTGCCGGGCGAGGTGGTCACCGTGTCCGGGCGGTCCGGGTCGGGGAAGAGTGCGTTGTTCGCCCTGTTGTGCGGGTTCGACAAGCCGGACTCGGGGAGTGTCGAGGTGTGTGGGCAGGTGATGACCGGGGCGCCGGAGTGGGGTGACTGCGCGGTTCTGCCGCAGGCGCTCGGGTTGGCGCAGGAGCTGACGCTGGCCGAGAACGTGGCGTTGCCGTTGCGGTTGTCGGGGCGCAGGGACGTCGTGCACGAGCGGGTCACGGAGTTGTTCGCGGAGCTGGGCATCTCGCGGCTGGCCGACCGGTACCCCGGCGAGGTCTCCTACGGGCAGCAGCAGCGCGCCGCGCTGGCGCGGGCGATCGTGGGGCGGCCTCGGGTGTTGTTGGCCGATGAGCCGACCGCACACCTCGACCATGGCAGTGTCGCTGCCGTGTTGGCGCTGCTGCGGCGGACCGCGCAGGACGGTGCGGCGGTGCTGGTGGCCACCCACCACGATGAGGTGCATGCCATCGCGGATCGGCGGTTGGCGCTCGCCGATGGGCGGGTCGTCCCGGTCTGACCGCTTCCGTCCGGACCGATACCGTGGGTCCAGGGGACGGCGAGGGGGACGCGATGCTGGGGATGACCGAGGTGATCACCCGCGACGGTGCGTGGGTGTTCGACTTCGAGACGGTGCGGATCACGCCGGGCTCGGGCGCGCACCCGCTGCGTCAGGCGCTCGGGGATCTGGCGGTGCCGTTGGCCGCGATCGAGACCGTGGTGTTCGAGTCCGACCGCAAGGGCGGCACCCTGCGACTACGCCCCCGGCGCGGCGCCGACCCGCTGGTCCAGGCCACCGGCGGCGCGCTCCCGACCGCCGCCGATCCGTACCGGCTGGCCGTCGATGCCGGGGCGGTCGCCACCGCGACGTCCTTCGCGGCCGGGGTGCGGGACGCGCGGATGGTCGCGGGTGTCCCGGTCGAGCCTGCGGCCGAGTACCTCATGCCCGGCCCGGACGTGCCGTTGTCCACCACGGGTGAGGACGGCACGGTCACTTTCGACGGCGAACGCGTCCGTCTGGAATGGGGCTGGGCGGCGTCGACGGTGAAGAAGTCCGCCGGTCCGCGCGAGCTGCTCCTGTCCGACCTGGTCGGTCTGGAATGGACGACAACGCAACTCCGCTTCCGCACCGCCGACTCGACACCCGCGCCCGCCGCCGCCGAGGACCTGCACTGCCTGCGGCTATGGGGGTTCAAGAAGGACATCGCCCACTCGGCCCTGGTCGCGGCGGCCGTCCTGGCCCGACTGCCACACCCGAGCGTGCCACGGCCGGAGCCGGAAACCCCACCCGCGCCGGGTGAATCCCCCGACACCGTCCTACGCAGACTCCGCGAACTCGGCGACCTGCACCGCGACGGTGTGCTGACCGACGAGGAGTTCGCGACCGCGAAACAGGCTCTGCTGCGTCGACTCTGACCCGCTAGGCGCTGTCCCGCAAGTCCGGCACGCGCTATCCGCGCCCGCGCGGCCTCCGGCCGCACGGGCGGAAAGCCCAAGTACAACCCGGTACGTGCGGCTTCCCGCCCGCACGCCCAGAGACCACGCGGATCACGGATCCCGCGCACCAGACTTACCGGACAGCGCCTAGACTCACTCGCGATGACGCGGTGGATGACTCGGTACCGGTGGCATGCGGCGGTCCTGGTGTTGGTGCTGGTGCTCGTGGGCACCACCCTGGTGCTGCTCCGGCCGGAGCCGCCGCCCGCCCAGGGCCCGCCGAACGGTCCCAGGGTGCTGGTGGCGATGGGCGACAGCACCGTCTCGGGAGAGTCGGCAGGCGACTACGAACCCGGCACGGACGGCACCGACGGCGACTGGTGTCACCGTTCGCGGAACGCGTCCATCCACCAGACCGGCCTGCGCGGCATCGTGGAGACGATCAACCTGGCCTGCTCCGGCGCGAACTCCGCCCAGGTCGGCTTGGGCGACACGAAGCAGTACACCGAGGGCTCGCAGACGGCTCGCCTGGCTGAACTGGCTCAGAAAAAGCGTGTGGTGGCGATTCTGGTGGCGGTCGGCGCCAATGACGACCCCGGCTTCTCGCATGTCCTGGACGACTGCGTGCAAGCGTGGTTCGACCAGGGCAAACCCGGCTGTGCGGACTCGGTGGGGCCCGACTGGCAGCGGCGGGTGGACGCGATGGTGCCCAAGGTGGACAAGGCGCTCGCGGATATCCGGTCGGTGATGTCGAAGGCCGGTTACCAGAACTCGGACTATCAGTTGGTGTTGCAGTCCTACGCGGCGCCGATCAGTCCTGATATCCGGCCGGAGCTGCGGAATCTCAACGGGTGCCCGTTTCGGGAGGTGGATCTCCGATGGGTTCGGGAGGCGGCCGTTCCCAAGATCACGGCGGGGGTGCGGCAGGCTGCTCGGGACTCCGGGGCTCGGTTGCTGGATATCTCGCGGGCCGGGTTGACTCGGGAGGCTTGTTCTCGGGAGAAGCCGGAGGAGGAGTGGTTCAGTCGGTTGGCCGTGCGCTGGAACGATCTCGGTGACGATGATCGGGCCAGTCACGCGTTGCAGGAATCGTTTCATCCCAACAAGGCTGGGCATGCTCAGATCGGGCGCTGTCTGGGGGAGTTCCTGGGGACCGAGTCGCCCGCTGCCGCTTGTCTGGCGGGTGCGGACGGCAATCTCCATGCTGCCAATAGCATCGGGCCGTGACGTGAGATTCGCGGTAGGTGTCGGTTTTCGACGGCCTGCCTTCGGTCCGCGCCTGGTTGGCGGTGCCGCGCCCGCCCGGCGCGGCACCGCCAATCCTCGAATTACAACAACGGGTAGCGTCGGTCGTTACGAGGCTCTGCCCGGTCCAGGTCGGTCAGACCATCGGTGCCGCGCGAGCTGACAGCAGGCGCGGTCACGTTCGCCCACCGAAGAACGGCGGCAGTGGCCGCATCCTTGTCGGCAGGGCTCAGCGCCGCGATATTCGCGCCGTGGTTGGCTCCGGGAGCCGTGTAGACGGATGAGTCGTGGCAGCTGGGTTGGAACTGCTCGGCTCCCCACGGGTCATTGCTCCCGTAGATGAACAGCATCTGCGAAGACTGCGTTCGTACCCACCGGTCCACGTCGATCATCGGTCGGGGGTCGTGCGGGCGACGCAGTTCCTTCGGCAGGTTGGAGTTCGCCTGGTAGAGCCCGGGGTACCGCAACAATCCGCGCAGGTGTTCGAACTTCGGTGCGGGCCACCCGAGCTGCGTCGCCGCCTGGTAGTAGTACGGGTTGTACTTGGTGATTCCCTGGTCGGCGTAGAAGGCGAACCCGGCGGTGGCGTCGATGAAGGCGTACAGCTCGTCATCGGACGCGGTCTTCACCGGCACGCTGGGACAATCGGACTGCAACGAGTACTGCCAGAAAGCCCATTCGGTATCGAGAACCGTCTCCTCGTAGGCCCGGTCGATCGACCCCAGGGTGTTGAAGGTCCACTTGTTCGCGTCGGCCGTCGCCTGGTACTTCGCGACCATGGCCGCGCGCCGCTTGAGAGCCTCCTTCTGCACGTCCTCCAACTTCGTCCGGCAGTCGCGGTCGCCGACCGTACGGAAGAACCTGTCGTAGGCCCGGTCCTCGGTGTTGATCACGTCGTTGGGGGCGACGTAGGCGACCACGCCGTCCACGTCGTGCGGGTAGAAGCGGCGGTGGTACACCGAGGTCATGCCGCCCTTGCTGGCCCCGGTGGAAATCCACCTGGCCGAATAGATGGGCTTCAGCGCCTGCACGATCAGGTGATGATCGGTGGCGGCCTGCCAGATATCCAGGTCATCCCAGTCGGCCGGATCGGGCCGGGACGGGGTGAAGAACCTCTGCTCCACCGAGATCTGGTTCCCGTCGACCAACCGGGTCGGCTCCGACCGGAACGGGTAGTCGGGCATGTCGTACCCGGTGGTGTGCAGGATCATCGGCCGCGAAGTGTCCTTGTGCAGCAGCTGGAACCGCTGCTCGAACGTCGCGCCACGCGGGTTGTGGTGGTCGACCGCTTGTCTGAACGTGAGCATGAAGAACCGGTAGCCGTCGGTGGTCTGCGTGTCGGACACGATCGTCAGGCCGGGGATCGCGCGCAGCCGGTCGGCGATGTCCTTGGTGTTCTGTGCTGCGGTGTTCTGTGCTGCGGACAGCGAGTCCGTCCTGGCCGGTGCGGCCTGCGCCGGGGTCGCCCCGACGACCAGGCCGACGGCGGTGGCGGCCGCCAGGACGGCGACTAACGCCCGGTTTCCGCGGTTGTGCACGGCCCAACTCCTCGGTCACGGGCCGCCCTGGCGGCGGCCGGGGGCCAGAGTCTTGCGCACCGCCGTCGGTGTCGGAAACCCGCTGACAAACGCGCCACGACAGATGTCGGCGGCCGTTCGACGGGTGTCGTCCCGGTCGGCCCGGGAGCGGACACCCGTTCGGCCTAGTGGTGCACCACTAGCACCGCCGGCTGTCCACAGTGGAGTCGGTTAGCCGAGGTAGTCCGGGTGCGCCTGCCAGTACCGCCTGCCCGATTCCGGGAGGGTGGAGATCGGGTCGAAGTACGGGTAGCGGCGCTGCAGGATCTCGGCCTGGTCGCCGCCGGTCGCGCGTTCGGTGCCGGCCAGGTAGTTCTTCGTCCAGTAGGACACGCCCAGTTCGCGGTCGTACTCGGCGACCTGGTGCACCCAGCGTTTGCCCACGTACGGCACGTCGCAGATGATCCGGGGGGTGGCGTAGCCGGGCAGGTAGCCCATGATCGCGTGTTGCAGCGCCTGCGCCTCCCAGACGGCGACGCGCCAGTGTTCGGCGTTGGGGATCATGTCGCACATGTAGAAGTAGTAGGGGAGGATGTTCGCCTCGCCCTGCAACGCGAAGCACAGGTCCAGCAACGCCTCCGGGGTCGCGTTCACGCC
The DNA here is from genome assembly GCF_000374445.1 of Actinokineospora enzanensis DSM 44649. Lineage (GTDB taxonomy): Bacteria > Actinomycetota > Actinomycetes > Mycobacteriales > Pseudonocardiaceae > Actinokineospora > Actinokineospora enzanensis. The sequence goes on from NZ_KB894404.1 coordinate 198,951, forward strand.
CCGCATCAGCACGCCCTGGTTGCGCACGTCCCGCACGCCGACCTCCAGCGCGGTCCGGGCGGCCTCGGCCACCAGCGGGGTCACCGACTGCGCGTGGTTGACGTGGGTGTGGATGGCCAGATTGACACCGCGCCGCGAGGCGGTGTGCGCGACCCGTTCCAGGCCCTCCACCACCGACGGCTGCAACCAGTGCTGCGGCAGGCCCGCGAGCGCCTTGGTGGCCAGCCGGATGTCGCGGACGGTCTCGATGTCCAACAGCCGCATCAGGAACGACTCCAGCTGCTTCCACGGCACGTTCGCCACGTCGCCGCCGGAGACGACCACGTCCCGCACGCCCGGGGTCCGCCGCAGGTAGTCGATCATCCGGTCCTGCCGGTCCACCGGCTTGAGCGCGAGCTTGTGCTTGTCCACCTGCGGCGTCGAGTTGCCGACCAGGTCCATCCTGGTGCAGTGCCCGCAGTACTGGGGGCAGGTGGACAGCAGTTCGGCCAGCACCTTGGTGGGGTAGCGGTGGGTCAGGCCCTCCACCACCCACATCTCGGCCTCGTGCAGCGAGTCCCTGGTCGAGTGCGGGTGACTGGGATGGACCGGGTCGCGGTCGGAGCGCACCGGCAGCATGTAGCGGCGCACCGGGTCGGCCAGGAACGCCTCGGTGAACTCGCCGGGCGCGGCGTGCGGGGCCATCGTGTTGAGCATCTGCGGTGGCAGCAGCATCGACATCGTGGCCAGTTCGGCCTGGTCGGCGGCCAGGTCGGCGTAGAACGACTCGGTCAGCAGGTCACCGGCGACGCGGCGCAGCTGGCGCTCGTTCTTCACGCAGTTCGCCCGCTGCCACTGCGCGTCCCGCCACTGCGCCTCGGTGACGTGCGCCCACCCGGGGAAGCGGCGCCAGTCGGGCTCGATCAGCTCGCGGCGCGCGTACTCGTAGGGCTGGCCGAACAGGTGGGCGTCCGACTTCTCGACCAACGTGACCATCTCGGGCATCGCAGTCATATGTACTCCTAGCCGCTAGAGTGGCGTAAAGATATGCTGCCACAATGTCGCTGCGCCGTAAATTTTTCGGCCTGAATCTGGAGGGGGTGGGGCGATGAGCGGGTTCCCGGTCGGCTCGCCGTACGGGCTGCACCGCGTGCTCGACCCGGTCGGCGTGCTGCCCCAGCAGGCCCGGCGCCTGGACCCCGACCCGCGCCCCTACGCCGACGAGGTCGTGGTCGACGTCGAGCGGCTCAACCTGGACGCCGCCTCCTACCGGCAGCTGTGCGAGGAGCACGGGGACGACGTCCGCGCGGCGGTGCTGGCGATCGTCGTCGAGCGCGGGAAGATGCAGAACCCGGTCACCGGCTCCGGCGGCATGCTGCTGGGCACCGTCCGCGCGGTCGGCCCCGACTCGCCGCTGGGCCTGCGCCCCGGCGACCGGATCGCCACCCTCGTCTCACTCACCCTCACCCCGTTGCGGATCACCGACGGCCTTGCCGACTGGGACGGCGCGAGCGAGCAGGTCCCGTGCGCGGGCACGGCTGTCCTGTTCGGCCGTTCCATCGCTGCCGTGCTGCCCGACGACCTGCCGGACGCGTTGGCGCTGTCCGTGCTGGACGTGTGCGGAGCGCCCGCGCTCACCGACCGTGTCGTGCGCGAGGCGGGGGAGGGGGTGTCGGTGTGTGTGTTGGGCGGAGGCGGGAAATCCGGGTCGTTGTCGCTGGCCGCTGCCCGCCGCGCGGGGGCGGATCGCGTGGTGGCGCTCGTGCCCACGGAAGCCGAGGCCGACGCCGTGCGCGCGGCCGGGCTGGCCGACCAGGTCGTGCTCGCCGACGCTCGTGACCCGGTCGCCGTGGCCGAGGCCGTGGGCGCGCCGGTGGACGTCACCGTGGTCTGCGTGGACGTGCCCGGCTGCGAACACGGCGCGATCCTCGCCACAGCCGACGGCGGCACGGTCGTGTTCTTCTCGATGGCCACCTCGTTCTCGGCGGCCGCGCTGGGCGCCGAGGGACTGGCCGCCGACGTGCGCATGCTGGTCGGCAACGGGTACGTCCCCGGGCACGCGGCGTTCGCGCTCGACCTGCTGCGCGCCGAGCCCGGGGTGCGGGCCCTGTTCGCCGCCCGCGAGACTCGGTCACCGTGACCACCACACTGCTGCTCGGCGGCCGGGTCCACTCGCCCGCCGACCCCGACGCCACCGCCCTCGCCGTCCAGGACGGGACGGTGGTCTGGCTCGGGCAGGACTCCGTCGGCCGCGCGCTGCACCCCGGCGCCGAGGTCGTCGAGCTGGACGGCGCGTTCGTGACGCCCGCGTTCGTGGACGCGCACGTGCACGCCACCTCGGCCGGGCTGTTGCGCACCGGGCTGGACCTCACCGGCACCCGGTCGCTCGCGGAGTGCCTGGCCGCGGTGACCGCGCACGTCCGGGCCACCGGGGACACGCTGGTGTGGGGGCACGGCTGGGACGAGACGGCCTGGCCCGAGCGACGCCCGCCCGCCCGTACGGAGATCGACGCCGCCGCCGGGGGCGTGGCCGTGTACCTGTCCCGAGTGGACGTGCACTCCGCCGCGGTCAGCACCGCGCTGGTCGAGCGCGCCCCGGGCGTGCGCGACGCCGACGGCTACCACCCCGAGGGCCCGCTGACCCGCGACGCCCACCACCGGGCCCGGCGCGCCGCCCAGGACGCGATCAGCCCGGCCCAGCGCGCCGCCGCGCAGACCGGGTTTCTCCGGCACGCCGCCGCCATGGGCGTGGCCTGCGTGCACGAGTGCGCCGGTCCGGACATCTCCGGCCCGGACGATCTCGCCGAACTGCTGGGCCGCACCGGCGACCTGCCCGATGTGGTCGGGTACTGGGGCGAGCGGGGCTCGGCCGATCTCGCCGCCAAGCACGGCGTGCGCGGTTTGGCGGGCGACCTGTTCGTGGACGGCGCCCTGGGCTCCCGGACCGCCGCCCTGTGCGCGCCCTACGCCGACGCGGACACCTCCGGCGCCCTCTACCTGGACGCCGCGCAGATCGCCGAGCACCTGATCGCCTGCACCGAGGCGGGCATCCAGGCCGGGTTCCACGTGATCGGCGACGGCGCGGTGGCCGAGATCGTCGAGGGCTTCGCGCGCGCCGAGGCGGTCACCGGCCTGCCCGCGCTCGCCGGGTCCCGGCACCGGCTCGAACACCTGGAGATGGTCACCGGCGAGCAGGCCGGGCGGCTGGGGCGCTGGGGCGTGGTCGCCTCGGTGCAGCCGCTGTTCGACGCGGCCTGGGGCGGTCCGGACGGCATGTACGTCGACCGGCTCGGGCCCGAGCGCGGCGTGGCGCTCAACCCGTTCGCCCGGCTCGCCGCCGCGGGCGTGATCCTCGCGCTGGGCTCGGACTCCCCGGTCACCCGCGTCGACCCGTGGGCGACCGTGCGCGCCGCCGTGCACCACCGCACGCCCGGGTCCGGCCTGTCGCCGCGCGCCGCGTTCACCGCCCACACGCGCGGCGGCTGGCGCGCGGCCGGGGTCGACGACGGTCTCACCGGGATGCTCGTGCCCGGTGCCCCCGCCACCTACGCGATCTGGGACGCGACGGACCTGGTCGTGGCCGCGCCGGATTCCCGGGTGCAGCGCTGGTCGACCGACCCGCGCTCCCGCGTCCCCGCGCTGCCGCCGTTGGACCCCGACGCGCCGCTGCCCACCTGCCTGCGCACCGTCCTGCGCGGACGCGTGATCCACAACCGGAGCTGATCGAGAGAGAGGAGCCGCGATGCCGCTGCTGGACCTGGACCCGGCGGTGGTGGCGACCGCCCGGCGCCTCGCCGCGGCGGCCGCCGCCCCCGTGGTGGAGATCGCCCGCTCGCACACCACCACCTCGCTGGAACGCGCGACCCTGCGGCTGGCCGGTATCACCGGCGCGGACAGCACCCACCGCGCCGGTGACGTGCCGTGGGTGAACCGGGTCGTGGACACCGTCGCCGAGCAGTGCGGCCTCGAACACGGTGTGTGTGGCCCGGTCTTCCACGCGCTCCGCGAACACGACCTGACCAGCCTCACCGAACTGGCCGAGGCAACCGCCGCCGGACAAGTCCGGTACCGCGTGCCCACCGGCGCCGACGGCACCCGCGCGTACAAGGCCGCCCGCGCCGCCGTCGCCAAAGGACTCCGCACGGTCGACCGCAACCGCGCCCAGCGCGACAAGCTGGTGGCCAGGCTCGGCGACCCGCCGCGGCGGCCGTGGATCTACCTGATCGTCGCCACCGGCGACATCGACGAGGACGTGGTCCAAGCCGCCAACGCCGCCCGCGCGGGCGCCGACATCATCGCGGTGATCCGCTCCACCGGACAGTCCCTTTTGGACTACGTGCCGGAAGGCGCCACGCACCACGGGTTCGCGGGCACCTATGCCACCCAGGAGAACTTCCGGATCATGCGAGCGGCCATGGACGAGGTGTCCAGGGAGGTCGGCCGCTACGTCCGGGTCACCAACTACGCCTCCGGCCTGTGCATGCCGGAGATCGCCGTGCTGGCCGGCCTGCAACGGCTGGACATGATGTTGAACGACTCCATGTACGGCATCCTGTTCCGCGACATCAACCCCATCCGCACCTTCGTCGACCAGCGGTTCTCCCGTCAGGTGCACGCCCGTGCGGGCATCATCATCAACACCGGCGAGGACAACTACCTGACCACGGCCGACGCGGTCGACGCCGCGCACACCGTCACCGTGTCCCAGCTGCTCAACGAACACTTCGCGCACGAGGCCGGGCTGCCGGACGCGCTGCTGGGCCTGGGCCACGCGTTCGAGATCGACCCGCGGGTGCCGGACTCGTTCCGGCTGGAGCTGGCGCACGCGCTGCTGGCCCGCGAGCTGTTCCCGGACGCGCCGCTGAAGTGGATGCCGCCGACCAAGCACATGACCGGCGACGTGTTCAACGGCTACCTGCTCGACGGGTTCTTCAACCTCGCGGGCGTGCTCACCGGCCAGTCGATCCTGCTGGTCGGGATGATGACCGAGGCCGTGGTGACGCCGTTCCTGTCCGACCGCGACCTGGCCCTGGCCAACGTCCGCTACGTGCTGGCGGCCGCGGGCGGGCTCGCCGAGGACTTCCGGCCCGCCCCGGACGGCCTGATCGTCAAGCGCGCCCACCAGGTGCTGGGGGAGGCGGTCGACCTGCTCGGCCGGATCGTGGACGACGGCCTGCTCGCCGCCATCGCCGACGGCACGTTCGGGCTGATGAAGCGGCCGCCGGACCGGGGCAAGGGTGCCGACGGCGTGGTCGCCAAGGCCGACGACTACCGCAACCCGGCGATCGACCTTCTCGACGAGGGGGCAGGCCGATGACCGCCGAACCGCGGCACGTCCGCCCGTACGGCGACACCAGCGGCGACGGCATGGTGCAGACCTCGTTCACCCTGCCGGTGCCGCACGGCCCGCGCGCGGAGGGGGCGGCACTGCTGCTGGCGGCCAAGATGGGCATGGACCCGGCCATGGTCGTGCACTCGCACGCGATCGGGCCCGACTTCACCTTCTTCGTCGTCTACGGCTCGGTCACGCACATCGTGGACATGGCCGACGTGCACGTCGTCGAGCGCGAGTACCCGCTGCTGCCGCCCGGCGAGGTCAACACCGCGGTGAAACGGCTGCTGCGGCGCAAGCTGGTCGTGGTCGGCGCGTGCATCGGCACCGACGCGCACACCGTGGGCATCGACGCCATCCTCAACATCAAGGGCTTCGCCGGGGAGAAGGGGCTGGAGTACTACCGCGAGCTGCGCGTGGTCAACCTCGGTGCCCAGGTCACCGTGCCCGAGCTGGTCAAACGCGCGCGCACGGAGAAGGCCGACGCGGTGCTGGTCTCGCAGGTCGTCACCCAGCGGGACGCGCACATCCTCAACACCCGGGAGATGTCCGCGGCGTTCCGCGAGGCGATGGGTGCGCGTCGGCCGCTGCTGATCGCGGGCGGTCCCCGGTTCGATCCGCGGATGGCAGGCGACCTGGGCGTGGACCGCGTGTTCGGGCGCGGCACCACCCCCGGCGAGGTCGCCAGCTATCTCGCCCACGCCATCACCGTCCGGAAGGAGCCCGCCGCGTGAGCCCCGTCGAAGGTCTGTCGGTCACCCACCGCCGCTACGTCCCGCACGCACACGCCCACTACGGCGGCGGGCTGGTCGACGGCGCGTTCTCGCTCGGCCTGTTCGGCGATGTCGCGACCGAGCTGTGCGTGCGCACCGACGGCGACGAGGGCCTGTTCGCCGGGTACGCGTCGGTGGCGTTCCTGGCGCCGGTGCGGGCGGGCGACGTGGTGGAGGCGACGGCGATGCTGACCAGGGTGGGTACCCGGTCCCGGGACGTCGAGTTCGAGGCACGGGTGGTGTGCCGGTCGGCGCCGGAGCGCGGGCCGTCGGCCGCGGACGTGCTCGACCCGCCACTCGTGGTGACTCGTGCGACTGGCACTGTCGTGGTACCCCAATCGGGTGAGAGTGCGTCGACTGTTGCGCCGAGTGAGTGATCTTGGGTGGCGCTACTCCGAATGGTGGTAGCGCCACTTGCGTCGGTCGGGTGAACGCTGATAACAAGCCTGGGAACAGTCGCTTACCGATCGATGGCCAGACCGATGTACCCAGGTGTCATCGCGTCGCCGGGCCCACGCCCCGGTCGCCCCGCTGACGGAGGACCATGCCGACCGAGCTCGTCGAGGTGCAGCAGGTCCTCGACCACGCGCCGGACAAGGTCTGGGAGGTTCTCGGCGACCCCGGGCTGTACCCGAGGTTCGTCCGCGAGATCGCCTCGGCCGAGCGCGTCGGCGGACCGGCCAGACCCGGCCGCGGCCCCGTCTACCGGGTCCGGTTCAGCCCGCGCCGCGGCGACCCGGTCGCCGACCAGGTCGAGGTCCTGGTCAGCCGACCCGCCGAACACCTGGTGCTGGTCGGCCCGAACTGGGCGGGCGGGCACATCGCCATCCGGCTGGAACCGGCCGCGCGCGAGCGCACCCACGTCGAGGTCGTGGTGTCGCTGCCCGAGGACCTGACCGCGGGCACCACGCTCACCGCCGCCTGGCTGCGCAAGCGGATCCGCAAGGCGCTCGGCCGCGTCGACCACCACCTGTCCGGCCGCGCCATCACCGTCTCGCCCGCCCGGCTCGACCAGGCCGCGCGCGGGCAGTCCACGCTCACCGTCGCGCGCACCCTGGCCCGTGCGGGCGTGCTCACCCCCGGCCGACCCGACCGGGTCGCCCGCCAGCTCAGCGCGCTCGCCCGCTGGGGCGCCACCCTGGTCGGCGGCTACCGTGCCGCGGCCGCCCGCGTGCCGGACGCGGTCGCGATCATCGACGAACGCGGCAAGCTCACCTTCGGCGAGATCGACCACCGCACCACCCGGCTGGCCAACGCGCTGGCCGAGCACGGCGTGCGCGGCGGGCGGCGGGTCGCGGTGATGTGCCGCAACCACGCCGGACTGGTCGAGGTGACCATCGCCTGCGGCAAGCTGGGCGCGGACGTGCTGCTGCTCAACACCGGCCTGTCCGCCGACCAGGTGGCCGACCTGGTGGAGGCGCACCGCCCGATAGCGCTGCTGGCCGACGACGAGTTCGCCCCGCTGTTCCACAACCTGCCCGCCACCCTGCCGTGGATCTCCACCTGGAGCGCGGGCCCGGGTGAGCTGACCGTCGACGCCCTGATCGGCGCCGCCCCCGCCACCCAGGTGCGCCCGCCGGATCGCCCCGGCAAGATCATCGTCCTGACCTCGGGCACCACCGGCACGCCGAAGGGCGCCCGCCGCCGCAACCCACCCGGCCTGGGCTCCGCGGCGGCGGTGCTGTCCCGCATCCCGCTGCGCGCGGGGGAGCGGATGCTGGTCTCCGCGCCGGTCTTCCACACCTGGGGCCTGGCAGGCGTCCAGCTGGCCATGCCGCTGCACGCCAGCGTCGTGCTGCACCGCCGCTTCGACGCGGAGGCGACACTCGCGGCCATCTCCGAACTGAGCTGCACCGTGCTGTTCGCGGTGCCGGTGATGCTCCAACGGATCATGGCCCTGCCCGAACGCGTCCGCGCCCGCTACGACACCACCAGCCTGCGCGTGGTCGCCTCCAGCGGCTCGGCGTTACCCGGCCCGCTGGTCACCGCCTTCATGGACGCCTACGGCGACATCCTCTACAACCTGTACGGCTCCACCGAGGTCTCCTGGGCCAGCATCGCCGACCCCGCCGACCTGCGCGCCGCCCCCACCACCGCGGGCCGCTGCCCGGTCGGCACCCGCGTCGGCATCCTCGACGCCGCCGGTGAACCGGTCGCCCCCGGCGCGGTCGGCCGCATCTGCGTCGGCAACGACATGCTGTTCGAGGGCTACACCAACGGCACCCACAACGAGATGCACGACGACATGATGGTCACCGGCGACCGCGGCTACCTCGACGCCGACAGCCGCCTGTTCATCTCCGGCCGCGACGACGACATGATCGTCTCCGGCGGCGAGAACGTGTTCCCCCGCCCGGTCGAGGAACTCCTGCTGACCATGGACGGAATAGCCGACGCGGCCGTGGTGGGCGTCCCGGATCGCGAGTACGGCCAGCGGTTCGCGGCATATGTGGCCCTGGAACCCGGCGCCCGACTCGGCGCCACCGCCGTCCGCGACTTCGTCCACGACCACCTGGAACGCTTCTCCGTCCCCCGTGACGTGATCTTCGTACCCCGAGTACCCCGCAACGCCACCGGCAAGATCATGCGCCGGCTGCTGATCGAACAGGACTGACCCGCCGAGGCCGGGCCAGGGCCAGGAGGAACGCGCCCAGGCCTGCCATGACCAGGCTCATCAGGTAGGAGTCGCGGTAGCCGAGCTTGGCCGCGACGCCCAGGAGGGGGCCCGCGATCATCGAGCCCGCCACGGTGGTGTTGGTGTAGAGGGTGGTCGCGGTGCCGGGGCGGTCCGGGGCCAGTGACTGGAAGTAGGAGATCCCGACTCCCGCCACCGACGCGATGACCACCGCGTTGAGCACCTGCGCCGCCGCCACCTGCCACAACGACCCGGTCAGGTACATGGCGGTGTGGTAGCCGAGTGCGACGACGGCACCGGTGAGCACGAGCAGGTGCTGGTCGGCCTTGATGGCCAGCACGCCGAGCCAGATCATCAGCGGGATCTCCAGCGCCGCGCACAGCCCGAGGATCAACCCGGCGTCCGCGGGCCCGCCGCCGTGGTCGGCCGCCACGAACAGCGGGAGCGTCATCACGCCGAGCGATCCGGCGCCCTGGATGAGGACGAACGCGGGCGCGGCGAACCACACCTGCCGGGGCAACGGGCCGGGGCGGACGCGGGGCTTGGTCGGGTCGTGCGCGACCGTCCCGGGGTCCGGCAGCCGGAACGTCAGCACGGTGGCGAGCGCGTAGCAGACGGCGACGGCCCCGAACAGGCCACGGAATCCGCTGACCGCGACCAGCAGCGCGGCCAGCGGCGGTCCGGCGACCCAGGACACGGAGATCAGCGTCCGCAGGCCGCTGATGATCAGCGGGCCCTTGGTCGTCCCGGACCGCAGCACCGCGTGTCGGGCGAACGCGAACATCTGCGGGATCAGCGCGGACGCGACGGCGACGAGGGTGGTGGAGACGGCGAGCAGGGCCCAGTAGTCCCGCAGGAAGACGTAGAGCGAGTACCCGATCGCCCCGGCGACCCCGCCGACGCGCAACAGCAGGCGGCGGTCGGTGCGGGTGTCCGACAGCCGCCCGATCACCGTGCTGACGACCACCCCGGCGACCGGGGTGGCGAGCAGGAACGCGCCCAGCGGCACCGGCTGTACGCCGACGTCGCCGGTGAGGAACACCGACAGGAACGGCACGGCCAGCGCGTTGGCGACACCGACGGCGACGCAGGTCGCGCCAAGGGGGACGAAGGATCGGGGACGGACGGGGACAGGGCTCTCGGCCACACCGGTCACCCCAGCATCCTGACACCCGATCAACTCCCCGGTCCCCGCCCGTGAGCGAGCCCACGCGACGTTCGGGAGCGTTCTCACCGTGTGTGCGCGACTCGATCGATTCCGACCATCTTGACCGGGCGTTCCTCTCGATCGGCGAGACGCGAGACCGGCCCGGACAGCCGGGAGACCGCGGGAGCGTCCGGGGTCAGAGGACGGCGTAGGCGCGGACCGGGAAGGTGCCGAAGTCGACCACGGCCGGGGGTGCGGCGTGGAAGCGGAAGCCGGAGGTGGGGAGTTGGTCCAGGCCGCGCAGGTGTTCGACGACGGGGATGCCCGCGGCGAGCAGGGCGGTGTGGACCGGGCGGTCGGGGGCGTCGGTGGAGTCGATGTTGAGGCTGTCGATGCCGACCAGGGCCGCGCCGTTCTCGACCAGCCAGTGGGCGGCGTCGGCGGTCAGGTGGGGGTGGTCGGTGAAGTAGGCATCGGTGCCCCAGTTGGCGTCCCAGCCGGTGTGGACGAGCACGGCGCGGCCGGTCACGTCGAAGGGCAGCAGGGCCGCCTTGTCGATCGCGCGCAGGCCGTCGCCCGCCACGCGGACGACGAGGGCGTCCAGGTCGGCGAGGCGGTCCAGGGGCAGGCCCGCCAGGTCGGTGCCGTCGGCGTAGCGGTGGAACGGGCTGTCCAGGTAGGTGCCGGTGTTGGCGACCATGGTGATCCGGCCGATGTGGAACTCGGTGCCGGGGCCGTAGTGCGCCCGGGAGGCCTCGCGGGACAGGTGGTCGGACAGCTCCGGGCCGGGCACCCCGGGGTAGGTGATCATGCCTTCGCGAATCGGGTGGCTCAGGTCCACCAGCCGCCTGGTCGGGCGCTCGGCGGTCTCGACGCCGCGGGAGCCCTTGTGCGCCTCGGCGATCATCCGGGCGTTGGCCACCTCGACCGTGCCGACCATCAGCAGGCCGAGGTGGCGCACCAGCGTCTCGCCGACCGCCGCCTCGTCCAGGGTGGACGTGGGGGAGTCCAGGCGGAACCCGCGCACGCTCAGCGAGCCGCCGTTGCGGAAGGAGATCTCGGCGTCGAACTCGACGCGCCACTGCTGTCCGGTCACCTCGCGGACGCTAGCAGCGCCGTCCTGATCGATTCACCGCTGACTCTCCACTTCAGACTGAGACACCGCACACCCTCACGCTCAAGTCGAGCTTGAGTGTTGCCTCTGACCTGGGCGGACGACCCACACAGGATGATCACATTCCCCACACAGAGGTCTCAGACCGCTGCCCGTACGCTGACCGCGTGGTCGCCCCCGCCGTGTCCCCGGAGCCGGGACTGAGCAGTTCGCCCGCCCCGGCCCGCGCCCGGTGGCTCCCGGTGACGCTGCGGTCGCTCGCCGCCGCGGCCGCGGGCGGCCTGCTGTTCCTCAGCGTGCCGCCGCGCCCCACCTGGTGGCTGGCGCCGCTGGCGTTCGCTGTGCTCGGCCTGCTGCTGCACCGCCGCCGGTTTCGCGGCGCGCTCGGCTACGGGTTCCTGTTCGGACTCGGGTTCATGACGCCGCTGCTGTCCTGGACCGGCATCTTCGTCGGCGCCGTCGCCTGGCTGCCGCTCAGCGCGCTGGAGGCGCTGCTGGTGGCGGTGCCGTGCGCGGCCATCGGCATCGTCACCCGGCTGCGCGGCGGGGTGCTGTGGGCGGCGCTGCTGTGGGTGGCGGGGGAGACCCTGCGCGCGCTGTTCCCGTTCGGCGGCTTCCCCTGGGGCAAGATCGCGTTCAGCCAGCCCGAGGGCCCGTACCTGTTCCTCGCCGCCCTGGGCGGCACCCCGCTGGTCGCCTTCGCGGTCACCCTCAGCGGCTTCGGCCTCGGCGAGCTGGTCCGTCGGCTGACCGCCCGGGAGCGCGCGCCCCGGCTGCTGGTCGCCCCCGTGCTGGCCGCGGTGCTGCCACTGGCCGCCGGGCTCGCCACGCACCCGCTGGTCGGCACCGACGCGCAGGCGGGCGAGGTCACCGTGGCCGCCGTGCAGGGCAACGTGCCGCGCGCGGGCCTGGACTTCAACGCCCAGCGGCGCGCCGTGCTCGACAACCACGTCAAGCGCACCGAACAGCTGGCCGCGGACGTGCGCGCGGGCCGGGTGGCCAAGCCCGACCTGGTGATCTGGCCGGAGAACGCCTCCGACATCGACCCGCTGCGCAACCGCGACGCCTACGAGCTGATCGACAAGGCCGCCAAGGACGTCGGGGCGCCGATCGCGGTGGGCGCGGTGCTGATCGACAAGGACGACAACCCGCGCAACACGGTGATCCTCTGGGACCCGGTGCAGGGGCCCATCGACCAGTACACGAAGCGGCAGCTGCAGCCGTTCGGCGAGACCATGCCGTGGCGCGGCTTCTTCCGGATCTTCAGCTCGGCCGTGGACCGCGCGGGCCGGTTCGTGCCCGGCACCGAACCCACCGTGTTCGCCATGGGCCAGGCCCGGGTCGCGCTGGCCACCTGCTACGAGGTCGCCTTCGACGGGGTCGTGCGCGACTCGGTGCGCAACGGCGCAAGCCTGCTCGCGATCCCCACCAACAACGCCACCTTCGGCCGCAGCGAGATGACCTACCAGCAGCTGGCGATGGACCGCGTGCGCGCCGTCGAACACGGCCGCGCCGTGGTCGTCGCGGCCACCAGCGGGGTGTCCGCGATCGTCCACCCGGACGGGACCGTGTCCCAGCGCACCGACCTGTTCACCCCCGCGGCGCTGGTCGAACGCGTGCCGCTGCGCACGGCGACTACCATGGCGGACCGATTGGGTGCCTGGCCCGAGTGGGTCATGGTCGCCGCCGCGCTCGCCGCACTGGTCGTCGGACTGGTCACGGCCCGCCGCGGCAGACGACCGACCGCCGCGGACGAGGCGCCGTCCGGTGCGGGGGAACCCACGAACTGACCAGGTGTGACAGGCTTGAACACTTGATCATGCCTGCGCCGAAGCACGGGGAGAGGAAACATTCGGATGGACCAGGGGCGGCTCGAACCGGTACTGGTGGTGATCCCGACCTACAACGAGCGGGAGAACCTGGAGCCGATCGTGACGCGGCTGCACGCCGCGCTCCCGACGGCACACGTGCTGGTCGTCGACGACGGCAGCCCCGACGGCACCGGTGACCTCGCGGACAAGCTCGCCGCCTCGGACGACCGGGTCAACGTGCTGCACCGCACCGAGAAGGCAGGCCTGGGCGCCGCCTACATCGCGGGCTTCGGCTGGGCCCTGGAACGCGACTACGCGGTCGTGGTCGAGATGGACGCGGACGGCTCGCACGCCCCCGAGGACCTGCCCCGCATGCTGGACGCCCTGGGCGACGCCGACCTGGTGCTGGGCTCGCGGTACGTGCCCGGCGGCAAGGTCGTCAACTGGCCGTGGCACCGGCAGTTCATCTCCCGGGGCGGCAACGTGTACGCCCGCCTCGCCCTCGGCGCCAAGCCCCGCGACATCACCGGCGGCTTCCGGGCGTTCCGGCGGGCGGTGCTGGAGAAGCTGAAGCTGCACACGGTGGCCTCGCAGGGCTACTGCTTCCAGATCGACCTGGCCTGGCGGACGATCGAGGCCGGGTTCACCGTCGTCGAGGTGCCGATCACGTTCACGGAACGGGAACGCGGCGAGTCGAAGATGAGCGGGTCGATCGTGCGTGAGGCTTATCTTCGGGTGACGAAGTGGGGCCTGCGGCGGCGGGGTACCCAGCTGGTGAAGCTTTTCAAGCGCTGATCGGGATCTTCGACGGGCCCGCTGAGTCATCAGCGGGCCGATCGGGGTGTTCTGTTGTTGGTGGTGCCGGAAGCGTGGTCTAGTGGTCCCGGGCGACCGCAGCCGGAGCCGGATCCGCCTGTTCCGGCATCACCGTGGGCCGCCGCATCCACACCCCATGCGGTCGAGCCAGTAGGTCAGCCAACGGCTCGGGCTTGCCGAGATGGAACCCCTGCGCCACCCGCACCCCCAACCGCGACAACGCCTCCACCTGGGTAGCCCGCTCAACCCACTCGGCCACCACCGACAGCCCCAACCCGCGGGCGATGTCCACTATGCCCTGGACCAGCACGGTGTCCCGGCTGCCGTAGTCGATCCCGTGCACGAACTCGCCGTCGATCTTCAACCCGGTGATCGGCAGCTGCTTCAAATGGACGAACGACCCGAACCCGGACCCGAAGTCGTCCAACGTGATCCGGCAGCCACTGGCCCGGAGCTGCTGGGCAAGACTCCGCGCGGCGTCCAGGTTGGTCACCGCCGCCGTCTCCGTGATCTCGAAACCCAGCCGCCCTGGCGCGACGCCTGCGGCGGTGAGCCGGTCCAGCACGAACCCGCCGAAGTCCTCGTCCTCCAGCGTCCGCCCGGACACGTTGACGTTGAACCGCAGTCCCGGATAAGGGTGCGCCACCAACGCCTCGATCGCCTTGTCCGCCACCCACCGGTCGATCTCGAAAACCAGGTCGCTGCGCTCGGCGGCCAGCAGGAACTCTCCCGGCCCCAGGTGCGGCTCGCGACCATCCTCCAGCCGCAGCAGCAGCTCGTGGCCGATCACCCGGCCACTCCCGAGCTTGACCATCGGCATCGCGTTGAGCACGAACCCACCGTGCTTCAACGCCGCACGAACACGCTCGATCACGGTCACGCGTAAAGCCGTGTCCTGGTAGTGGCCCTGCTCGTACACGGTGACCCGGTTACGACCGGCCGCCTTCGACGCGTACAGCGCCATGTCGGCGTTGGCCAGGACCTCCTGCCACCCCGCCCCCGAGTCGAACGTCGCGATGCCGACGCTGATGGTGATGCGGCTGGCGCCCGCGACGCCGGACATCGGGATGGCCGCGATGGCGTTGCGCAGGCGGTCGGCCGCCGCCACCGCCTCGCGTTCGTCCGTGTCGGCCAGGACGGCGGCGAACTCGTCGCCGGAGAGTCTGCCCAGGACCCTGCCCTCGCCGCCGCCCAGGCGGTCGCGCAGCAGGGAGGCCAGGGTGCACATGACGCGGTCGCCGGTGGGGTGGCCGTGCAGGTCGTTGATGTCCTTGAAGTGGTCCAGGTCCAGCAGCAGGAACGCGCCGCGCGCGCCCCTGGCCAGCTGGCGTTCCAGCTCGCGGGTCAGCGCGCGGCGGTTGGGCAGGCCGGTGAGCGGGTCCTCGTCGACCATGCGCAGGAGCTCGTCCTGGTGGGCGGCCAGGCCCGCCGAGTCCAGCTCGCGGGCGCGCCAGCGGGAGACGTCGATCACCCGGTAGAGCAGCTGCCTGCGCGGGCCATGGGTGCAGCGGATCTCCAGCCACCGGTAGCCTGCGCCGTCGGGCAGCGGGATGGACACCACCACGTCGGTGCCGCGCGGGCCGTCCGGGGCACCGGCCAGCAGGGCGGGCAGCGAGCGGTCCGTGGTCTGTTCGACGGTCAGGCCGAGCAGCGCGGCCATCGCCGGGTTGACCCAGCGGATGTGGCCGCGGTGGTCGGTCAGCGCGAACGCGGTGTCGGTCGCGGCGAGGACGTCGCCGGGGCCGTCCGCCCGGACGTCCGCGTCACCCGTGTGCTCGCTGGCCGTGCTCTCGCCGTGTGTCACCTGACGCCCTCCACCGCGCGGTCACGCCCGCGACCGGCCACCGCCGGTGCCGAGGCCCACCCGTCTGCCACTGTCCCATCACCCGTTGTCGTGGGGACATGTGCACGTAGCGTAGTGGACCGGTGATGGTCAGCGCAGGCGCTCAAGGTCTTTCGCGCCGACGCTCACCCGTCTGGCGAGAATGCCCAGCTCGGCGGGGGTGGCCCCGTCGTCGAGCGCGGTGGCCACGTCCTCGGCGGCGCAGCGCAGTTGGAACAGCCGGTCCTGCAGGTCGGCCAGCTCCGCGGTGGACAGCACGACCGCGTCCTCGGGCAGGCCCCCGCGCTGCACGGCCGACCGGCGCTCGTAGGCGCGTTGTCGGCACGCCTGTGCGCAGTAGCGGCGACGCCTGCCCGTGCGGTCCTCCGCGGGCAGCTGCGTGCCACACCAGCCGCAGGGGCGCGGTCGGCGGGCGGCGGCCTCGGGCAGCGGGTCGAACGAAGGCGTGTCAGGCAAAGGGACAGTGCCGGAAGACATGGTCGTGGACGCTATCCGGACACCTCGGGTGCACCGCCACGCCACGCCGCTGAGGCACACTCAAGGAGTGCCGCTCACCCCCACCCACCACGGGTTCTTCGACGGGCCCCACCCGCGCGCGTTCGTGCACCGCGGGTGGCACTACGGCGACCTGGCGGGGATGGAGAACTCGCTCTCGGCGTTCCGGCGCGCGGCCGAGGAGGGCTACCGCTACCTGGAGACCGACGTGCACGCCACCGCCGACGGCGTGGTCGTCGTGCACCACGACGCCGTGCTGGACCGCACCACCGACGCCGCAGGCGCGATCGCCGCGCAGCCGTGGTCGCGGGTCGGCCGGGCCAGGGTCGCTGGCCGGGAGCCGGTGTGCAGGCTGGAGGACCTGCTGGAGGAGCTGCCCGAGGCCCGGATCAACATCGACGTGAAGGCCGCCGACGCGGTCGAGCCGGTGCTGGACGTGCTGCGCCGCACCGGCGCCAGGGACCGGGTGTGCCTGGCCTCGTTCTCCGAGGCGCGGCTGGCCCGGATCCGCGCGCTGGCCGGGCCGGGCGTGCTGACCTCCATGGGCACCCGCGCCATGATCGGCTTCTGGGCGGCGCGCCGGTTGCCCGCGCTGCTCGCCCCGGCCTCGGGCAGGCCGCTGGTGGCGCAGGTGCCGGTGCGGCAGGGCCCGCTGCGGGTGGTCGACGCCGCCCTGGTCGCCGCGGCCCGCAGGCGCGGCGCGGAGGTGCACGTGTGGACCATCGACGAGCCGCAGGCCATGCGGGACCTGCTCGACCTGGGCGTGGACGGGCTGATGACCGACCGCGCCCAGGTGCTCAAGGACGTGCTGACCGAGCGCGGACTCTGGCAGCCCGCCTGACCCCGGGCCGCGACCCGGACGTGACGTGATCGAGACTCCCCCGGACCACCCGCACGGGGCATCCTTGGCCGGTGACCGAGACACGGGAGGACCCGACGGGCCAGGCGCTCCGCGAGCCGGTCGACCTGGTGGGCGCGATCACCCGCGAGCTGGCGGGCACCGCGGGGCGGGTGGTGGTCGTGGGCGGCGACGCCGCGGCCGCCCGGGGCTTGCGCGCCGAAGGCGTCGAGATAGTGGCCGTGGACGACTCGGCCGCACCACCGAACACCACGACACCGGGCAACGCGGCCGCCGCGAACAGAGCGGGCGGCGGGGGCTCGACGGCGGTGAGCGCGCTGTCGGCGTTCCGGATCGTGGTGCGCGGCCTGCCGCGCGCGCTGCCGATCCGGACCGGCGGCGCCGCGGCCGTGGTGGCCGCGCACCGGCTGCACGAGGCCGACGACGTGGACGCCGCGCTGGCCGAGTTCGCCCGCGTGCTGGCGCCCGGCGGCAAGGTCGTGGTCGCCGCCAACGCCCTTGGCGACCGCCGCGAGCTGCGCGGCCTGTGGGCGACGGCCGCGCGCGACTGCGGGGTGCTCGACCCGCCGCCGCTGCTGGAGGCCGACTCCCGGTTCCCGCTCGACCACGCGCAGGCCTGGCTGTCCCGGCACTTCACCGATGTGCGGGTGGTCCCGCTGCGCGGCACGGTCGCGCTGGACGCCGACGCGGTGGCCGCGCTGCTGCGCGCGCAACGGCCCGCCGCGGCCGGGGTGACCTGGGACCTGCTCGCGTCGGTGGTGGAGAGCCGGGTGCGGGACGTGGCCGCGGCCGAGGGCGGGTTCACCCTGTCCACGCTGACCGGCCTGGCCGTGGGGATCCGCGGCACCGGTCCGGACCCCGGTCCGCCGACCGCCAAGTGAACGTTTGGACTCGACTACGGCCCGGAGTCCCCCGGTCGGGTGGTCCGGCCCAGTAATGTCCGCGCGAGACCGGCGACACACCCGGCACGGAACATCCCCCGGCCCGCGCCCAGGCGGAGTTGAGCGAGGCAGAGTTGAGCATGGTGGACGAGGGCACCGGAACCGCGGACGCGGCCGCCCGCAAGCGGGTACAGCGAGGCTGGTGCTGGTACGACTGGGCGAACTCGGTGTTCCCCACGTCGGTCACCACCGTGTTCGGCTCGCTCTACCTCACCGAGGTGGCCGCCAACGCCGCGATGGCCGACAAGGCGACCAACGGGCCCAACCCGTGCCCGGCCGACGCGGCAGGCAACACCGACAAGCTGACGAACTGCGACATCAGCGTGTTCGGCCTGCACTTCCCGGCGGGCTCGCTGTGGGGCTACCTGCTGTCGGTGGCCACCGTGGTCCAGGTGCTGATCGTGCCGCTGCTGGGCGCGATCGTGGACCGCACCGGCCGCAAGAAGCCGATGCTGGCCTTCTTCGCGTTCGGCGGCTCGGTGGCGACCGTGGCGATGTCGCTGGTCAGCGGCTCGAACTGGGGCCTGGGGGTGGTGCTGTTCATCCTCGGCAACATCGGCTACGGCACGTCGGTGGTGGTCTACTACGCCTTCCTCACCGAGATCGCCACGGCCGACGAACGGGACGGGCTGTCCGCGCGCGGCTGGGCGTTCGGCTACCTGGGGTCCGGGCTGGCGCTGGCCATCCAGCTGGTCGTCTACCTGTTCCGGGACAGCTTCGGCATCACCGCGGGCAACGCCGCGCAGATCGCCTACCTGCTGTCCGGGCTGTGGTGGGCCGGGTTCACCCTGATCCCGCTGCGCAGGCTGCCCAGCGTCACCGCGCGCCGGGCCGACGCCGAGCCGGTCACCGGCTCGGTGCTCTCCGCGGGGTTCCGCGAGCTGGGCGCCACGCTGCGCGAGGCCAGGGCGTTCCCGCTGACGCTGGCGTTCCTGGGCACCTACCTGATCTACACCGACGGCATCTCCACGGTGGCCAACGTGTCCGCCCAGTACGGCCGCGAGGAGCTCAAGTTCGAGGCCGACGTGCTGATCACCACGATCCTGATCGTGCAGTTCGTCGCCTTCCTCGGCGGCGTGCTGCACGGGCTGGTGGCGCGCCGGATCGGCGCCAAGAAGACGATCATGATCAGCCTGGCGGTGTGGGTGGTGGTGATCGGCTCGGCGTACTTCGTGCAGGCCGGTCAGCAGCTCCAGTTCTACGCGCTGGCAGGCGGGATCGGCCTGGTGCTCGGCGGCACGAACGCGCTGTCCCGGTCGCTGTTCAGCCACATGGTGCCGGTGGGCAAGGAGGCCCAGTACTTCTCCGTCTACGAGATGGGCGAGCGCGCCACCTCGTGGATGGGCCCGGCGCTGTTCGCGTTCATGGCCGGGGCCACCGGCTCCTACCGGTACGCGATCATCTCGCTGGTGATCTTCTTCGCGGTCGGCCTCACGCTGATGTACTTCGTGCCGGTCCGCCGCGCGATCGCGGCCGCCGGCAACCCGGAGCCGAAGATCCTCTGAGTGCTCTAGGGTTTCGGCCCGTGAACCCCGCCGAGTCGACCGACCCCACCGACGCGCTGGCCGCCGTGCCCGCGGCCGGACAGCGCCGCGCGGTGCCCGCGACCGGGCAGCTGCGCTTCTACTACGGGCCGATGGACTGCGGGAAGTCCACGCTGGCCCTGCAGGTCGACCACAACCACGCCCGGCAGGGCCGCAAGGGGCTGCTGCTGGTGCGCCTGGACCGCTCCGGGCTGCCGCGGATCACCAGCCGGATCGGCATCACCCGGGCCGCGATCGAGCTGGACGCGGACACCGACCCGCGGGAGCTGGTGCGCGCGCACTGGGCCAGCGGGCACCGCGTGGACTACCTGATCGTCGACGAGGCCCAGTTCCTGAGCCCGGCCCAGGTGGACCAGCTGGCCGTGTTGGTGGACGACTCGCAGGTGGACGTCTACTGCTTCGGCATCGCCACGGACTTCCGCAGCACCCTGTTCCCAGGATCACAGCGGCTGGTCGAGCTGGCCGACGAGCTGCTCCCGGTGCAGGTGGACGTGCTGTGCTGGTGCGGGGCGCCCGCCCGGTTCAACGCCAGGGTGCAGGACGGCCGGGTCACCCGCGCCGGGGATACCGTGCTGGTCGCCGATACGGAACAGTCCCATGTCGCCACAGACGGTGACAATTCCCTTGCCGGCCCGTCAACCGTACCGGCTACGGTCCGTTATCAGGTGCTCTGCAGGCGACACTTCCGCCTCGGCGAGCTCGGCGCGACCGCCGCGGCACCCGGCCAACTGGCGTTCGCCTGATCGGCCGTTCTGCGGATAGCATCCCCCGAGTGGGTGAGATGTCGACGTCGTTCCCGCGATGACGCGTCACAATCCCGATGACGTGGCATCACTAAGGAGGATGCCGTTGTTGACGGGTGAAGCATGTCACCCTGAGCGATCGCGACGGGTGGAACGGGAATCCTGTTCTTGATCCACTCGTTGCTCTGGGTAAGCGACACCCTGGCCCGTCCCGGCGGGCCCAGTGAAAGGACACCGCTATGGCCGACCGTGTTCTCCGTGGTAGCAGGCTAGGTGCGGTCAGCTACGAGACTGACCGCAACCACGACCTCGCCCCCCGCCGTACGGTCTCCTACGCGTGCCCGAAAGGCCACGACTTCGAGGTGCCGTTCAGCGACGACGCCGAGATCCCCAGCATCTGGGAGTGCCGCCTGCACGGCACCGAGTCCAAGATGATCGACGGCTCCGACCCCGAGCCCAAGAAGATCAAGCCGCCGCGCACGCACTGGGACATGCTCCTGGAGCGGCGGACGATCTCCGAGCTGGAGGACCTGCTCACCGAACGCCTGACCGAGCTGCGCGGGCGGCGCAGCCGCACGGCGTAACACCGCCACGGACAGGACGGCCGCCCGGGAACCCCCAGCCGGGCGGCCGTCCGCATGCCCACCCAGGGCATGATGCCGCCCATGCGCCTCGATCCCCGCACCAAGCTGCCCGCCGAGCGCGTGGTGCTGTTCACCGACGCCGTCCTGGCCATCGCGATCACCCTGCTCGCCCTTGAGCTGCCGATCCCCACCGGGGAGACCAACGCCGAGCTCCTGCACTCGCTGGCCGAGCACCGCGACCACTACATCGCCTTCGGCATCAGCTTCCTGGTCATCGCCGCCTACTGGCGCGCCCACCACCGCCTGTTCCTGCGCGTCGACGTGGTCACCCCGAGATTGATCGCGTGCAACACGGCCTGGCTGTTCGCCCAGATCGTGATGCCGTTCGCCACCGAGATCATCTCGGGGGACGGGGCGTTCGAGGCCAGGTTCACGCTCTACGCGTGCGTGCAGGTGCTGGCGGGCGGGATGTTCCTGCTGATCGCGCGGGAGGCCGTCCGGGTCGAGGACGATGACGCGGACCTGGTGGCGTTGCGGCGGACCACTGCCGGGTCGGCGGTGCAGACGGCGGGGTTCCTGCTGTCGATACCGGTCGCGTTCGTGACGCATTGGGCTTACGCGCTGTGGGCACTGGCGCCGATGGCCCATTCCCTGTACGGCCGAATCCGGTACCGGAACACCACAGAGGACTAGTGCACCACTAGGCGCGTCAGAATGTTTCGGTGCCGGTGTAGAGGAGCCTTCGATCGCTCCGTCATGGCTGTGAGAGCATCCCGTCGGGGTGCACCGGAGTGAGTGGAGCAGTCGGATGAAGTTCGTCCTCATGATGCAGATCAACAACGCCGTGCTCGACGCGCTGACCGAGGCGGAGCGGGAGGTCGTGATGAACGGGCACCAGGAGTTCATCCGGACCATCCAGGAGTCCGGGGAGATGATCGGCACCCAGGCGCTGGGGGATGTGTCGCAGAGTGTGACGGTGGCGGCGCGCGGTGGTGAGACCGTGGTGACCGACGGGCCGTTCGTGGAGGCCAAGGAGTACCTGGGCGGCTACTACCTGGTGGACGTCGAGACCAAGGAACGCGCTGTCGAGCTGGCCAGGTTGATTCCGGACACCCGCATCGACGGGCTGGCTGTGGAGGTGCGGCCGGTGATGTTCTCCGCCGGTTCGGAGATCTGAGTGCGCGAGCGCGTCGAGGACCTGTTGCGTTCGTTGGGGCCGCGGGTTCTCGGCGTGCTTGTGCGGCATCATGGGCATTTCGATGTCTGTGAGGACGCCGTGCAGGAGGCGTTGCTCGCCGCTGCCACGCATTGGCCGCGGGATGGGGTGCCGGACAATCCGACCGGGTGGTTGGTCACGGCGGCCGGGCGGCGGCTCACCGATCACTGGCGGTCGGAGAACGCGCGGCGGCGGCGGGAGGATGTGGTCGCCGCGCAGGCGGAGTTGTTGGCGCCCGCGCCGGATGTGCAGCGGCCGGGGGATAGTGATGACACGCTGGAGTTGCTCTTCCTGTGCTGCCATCCCGACCTGACGGCGGCCTCCCGGATCGCCCTGACCCTGCGTGCGGTGGGTGGGTTGACGACGGCCGAGATCGCGGCCGCGTTTCTGGTGCCCGAGGCGACGATGGCGCAGCGGATCAGTCGGGCGAAGTTGCGGTTGCGGGGGGCAGCGTTTCCCCGGGACGCGGGGCCGGATCGGTTGGCTGCGGTGTTGCATGTGCTGTATCTGATCTTCACCGAGGGGCACACCGCCACCGCGGGCGCCGATCTGCGTCGGGCCGATCTCACCGCGGAGGCCATTCGGTTGACTCGGGCGGTGCATCGGCTTCGGCCGTCCGATGGGGAGATCACCGGGCTGCTCGCGCTGATGTTGCTGACCGATGCACGCCGGGAGACCCGGGTGACGGCCGAGGGTGAGCTGGTGCCGTTGGCCGAGCAGGATCGCGCTCGCTGGGACCGTGCCGCCATCGCCGAGGGGGTCGCGTTGGTGACCGAGACGTTGACGACCGCGTCGCTGGGGCCGTACCAGGTGCAGTCCGCGATCGCTGCCATCCACGCGGAGGCGCTGACCGACGTGGACACCGACTGGGCCCAGATCCTGGTGTTCTATGACATTCTTGCTCGTATCGCCCCGAACCCGATGGTCTCGTTGAACCGGGCGGTCGCCGTGGCCAAGGTCGCCGGGCCGCGTGCCGGGCTGGCTGAACTGTCCACTTTGGCCGAGGACAGGCGGCTGCGCGACCACCACCGGCTGGCCGCGGTCCGCGCGCATTTCCTGGAGCTGGCGGAGGATTCCGAGGCGGCGGTGGCGGAATACCGGCGGGCGGCCCGGTTGACGCTCAGCCTGACCGAACGTCGTTACCTGGAGTCCCGCGCGGATCGGCTCGCTCGCGAGGCGGCTTCCTGATTCGTGGCAACGGATCCGGGCGAGGTCGATGCGTGTGGCCTGGAAAAGGTCGTGGCCCGGCGGGATTCCGCCGGGCCACGAACCTGTCCGCTCAGAGCGAGGCGATGATCACCAGGAGCAGGAGCACGCCGATGACGATGGCCACCAACGGAACGCGGCCGACCGGGGTGCGGTAGTGGCTGCGCACGGTCGTCGTTCGGAACCAGCTGCCCGGTGCTCTGCGGTGATGTCGTCGTACCCATGCCATGGTTTCTCCCGACGGGGTCCGGGGCCATTCCTGTTCGGATAGGTGCCCGTTCCGGCGGAGATCGAAACGCGGTTCAGGCGCGGGCGGCCTCCCATGACGGGCTGGGGTGGAAGTAGGTGTCGTAGCGTTCCTGCACTTCCAGCAGGCTTTCCGGCGGTACCTCGCCCTGCACGATCCGGTGCAGGTGGCGGAAGTACTCGAACCGCTCCACCCCGGGCGTGATCACCACCAGGAGGTCGGCGGTCGAGCCAGGCACGGCTGCGAACGCGTGCGTCGCGCCCGGCGGGACCACCACGAGGTCGCCGCGTTCGGCGGTGAGGACGTCCTCGCCGGAGAGCAGTTGGGCGGCGCCGTCGAGGACGTAGAACATCTCCGCCGAGTTGGCGTGGTGGTGCGGTTTAGCGCCGTCGGCGCCCTCGTCCAGGGTGACGCGCAGGGTGGACAGGGCGCCGCCGGTGGCGTTGCTGTCGGTCAGCAGCCGCATGGTGATCGAGCCGTTGTCGATCTCCTCCAGGTCCGCGGCGCGGACCACCACCGACTTGTCGAAGCGCGGGATGAACAGCGACATCGCTCAGGCCCGCAGGCCCGCGTAGCTGTCCGGGTTCGCCGCCAGGAACTCGGCGAAGCTCTGCGCGGGGCGGCCGGTCAGCCGGGGCACGGTGTCGGACACCGTCGACAGCTCGCCGGTGGCGATGGCCAGGTACGAGGTGACCCAGCCCGCCACCTCGAACTCCGGGGCGCCGTAGTGCGCGCGGGACGCGTACGCCTCGGCCTCGGTCTCCGCCTGGTAGCTGATCGGGCGGCCGCTGACCCTGGCCAGCTCCTCGGCCGCCTCGGCGAAGCTGATCGCCGCCGGGCCGGTCACGTCCAGCACCTGACCGTCGTGCGCCTCGTCCCGGAGCACCGCGGCCGCGACGGCGGCGACGTCGTCCACCGACACGGCGCTGACCTTGCCGTCGCCCGCCGGGCCGCGCAGCACGCCCTCGGTGCCCGCCATGGAGGGCAGGCCCGACTGGTACATGCTGTCGCGCAGGGCCACGAACGGGACGTCGCTGTGCTTGAGGTGCTGCTCGGTGTGCCAGTGGTCGCGGCCGAAGGTGAAAGTGCAGTCGGGGGACGCGCCCAGGAACGACAGGTACACGATCCGGCGCACGCCGACCGCGACGGCGGCGTCGATGGCCGTGGTGTGTTCGTTGACGCGGTCGGCGGACTCGCGCGCGGAGATCAGGAGGAGTGTGTCGGTGCCCGCGAGCGCGGCCCGCATGCCGTCCGCGTCGGAGTACTCGGCGCCGTGCGCGGTGTTGGCGTTGGGCAGGTCGGGCAGGGTCGAGGGATCGCGCGAGAGGAGGCGTTGGGCCACGCCCTGCGCCGAGAGCAGGCGGGCGACCCGGCTGCCGATGGTCCCGGACGCGCCGGTGATCGTGATGAGTGAGCCCACGGTGTGTGCCTCCCGTCGTAGACGAACGGGTTCAGCATTCCCGATGGGCACGCGGCGCGCCGGGGTGGGGCGTCCCGTTCGGACGGGTCAGCCGGAGCCGGGCGCGGCCGACCAGGGTTTGTGGACGGCACCGGTCTGCCGCGGCGGCTCGGGTTCGGCGGTCGGGTCGGCGGTGGGCTCGGGGATCGGGACCGCGATCGTGGCCGTCATGTGCGCGGCCACTGCGGCCACCTCGCCCGAGCTGCCGCCGGGAACGCGGTCCAGGACTCGGCGGCCCAGCGCGAACAGCAGGTTCGTCACCAGGACCGCGGGCGCGATCACCGCCACCGCGCCGGGGAAGTCCGGTTCCAGCAGCAGTGCCAGCACGATCGCGGTCAGGCCGTTCTGCTGTCCCAGGGCCAGGCACCAGCGGTCGTAGCGGGGGAGATGACGCGACAGCGCCACCCCCATGACCATCTGGGCGGCGAACGCGGCCCCGCCCAGCGCGAGGCCCCGCAGCAGATCGGGCCACGAATGGGTGGTGACCGTGCCACCCAGGACCACACCCAGCGCCGCGCCCGCCAAGAGCAGGGCGGCGGCCAGGGTCCGGTCCACCACCCAGTCCAGTGTGCGGAATGGACGGAAGAACAGGCCGCACGCCGCCACGCCCAGCATCAGGCCGTATCGCACCGACACGACCGCGAACCCGGCCACCAGCAGCACCGCCACCACCGCGCCCACCACCCGGACCACGCCGGTGATGTGCTTCGACAGGAGGCGGGCGAGCCACCACAGCCCGGCTGCAACCAGGACGAACGCGCCGTTGAAGGCCAGGCCCTGCCAGAAGTCGGCGATGCCGTCGGAGGCCTCGCCGCCCAACGCGAACGCCGAGAGATACACGGTCAGCAGCACCGTGACCGGGTCGTCGAAGGCGGCCCAGGCGGACAGGATGGCCCGCGCCGAGTCCGACATCCGCCTGCTCAGCGTCGCTCCGACGGACAGCGGGTCGATCTGGGCGACCGCGACGCCCAGCACCAGGCTGATCGGCCGCGGGTGGATCAGGTACATGACCGCCGAGATCAGCGCCGTCTTGGCGAGCACGCCGACGGTGATGGCCAGCACCACCGTCCGCAGGTTCTCCCGCAGCTCGGACAGCTCGATGCCGCGCGTGCTGCCGTAGAGGCCGACGGCCAGCAGGGCGGTGATCGCCAGGTGGTAGGCGGGCGCGGTGTGTGCCTGCCAGCCCGCCAGCGCCGCGACCGCCCAGGCCACCAGGGTGACCGCGAGCGCGATCAGCGGTAGTCGGCTCGTGCCCACCGTGGCTCCCCGAGTCGGTGCGGTTCCGTACAGGATATCGCCGGGGGTTTCACGACTGTTGCCTCCGGGACACGGGGTATTCCCGGTCGGGCCGGGAAGACAGCACTCATGAAGGTAGTTCGTCGGCGAGCCGGGCGAGTCGTGCGTCGGCCGCCGACACCTCGCTCTGGTTGAGCGTGACGCCGGTCAGGTAGTCGCCGACGCCGAGCCGGTAGTAGTAGACCGCGCCCTGTTCGACGTCGAGCACGACGCGGCGCAGGTGGCCCGCGACGGTGGCCCGGACCAGGCGGCCGACCTGGCCCACGGTGGCGAACATGGCCTCGGCGAACTCGGCGTAGAAGGCCCGGCGCCTGCCCGCGTCGATGACCTTCAGGTACTGCCGCATGGTCGGCAGGTCGAAGCAGTCGTGGCCCTCGGTGTCCCGGCCCTGCCGGACCCTGGCGACCAGGTGCAGGTCGCCGTGCCGGACCGACTCGGCCAGGCCGGACTGGGGCGGCAGGCTGGGCGGCGCGGCCCAGCCGCCCGGATTCTGGTCCGGCAGCCCGAGCCGGTCGCGCAGACCGCGCACCAGGGTGGTGATCTCGCGGTCGACCCGGTTCACCGCCGCGTGCTCGGTGAGCGGGTCGGTGTGCGCGGCGGCGTCGTCGAGGAAGGCGAAGGCGACCACGTACTGGCCGGGCACGATCTGGTAGCAGAAGATCGCGCCGTGCTCGGCGTGCAGCACCACCCGGATGAGCCTGCCGGTGCCCATCTCGGCCAGCCGGGCCTCCTGGGTGTCGGCGAAGATCGACACCAGCCGGGCGGCGCTCGCGCAGTTGGCGCGCAGCCGGTCCAGGCCCTCGGCGGCGGCCGGGACGTCCGGCAGCGCGGTGTCGAAGTCGTCCGCGTGGTAGTCCGCCACGCCGCCGCTGATCAGCGTGATCACCTGGACCAGGCGCGCGGCCACCAGCTCGCCGCACAGCTCCCACTCCGGCGGTTCCGCCTCCGCAGCCGGGTCCGGGGCCTGCCGCGGCTCATCCCCGGTCCAGGTCGCTCCAGTGCTCACCGCAGACTCCTTATCCCAGCTCGACGCAGACCCAGGACCAGCACCGCTCCCCGACGGGCCGGTCGAACTGCCGGACGTTGTGCTCGGCCGCCGCGGCGGTCGGGTGGCTCGCGCCGAGGAACTCCAGCGCGAGGTCTCGGGCGGCGCGCGCGGCGGCGCCGTCCTCGGCGGTGGTGCCGGTGCGCAGCGCGGCCAGGTTCACCGCCGCGGCCAGCGCCCACGGGTGCAGCTCGTCCAGGCCGTCGCACAGCTGCCGGTGGCCGAGCTGTCCGATGTGGACGGCCTCGTCGCGCAGCCCGACCGCGTGCTGGAACACCGCCAGGTTCACCCGGGTGATCGCGGTGAACGGGTGCGTGTCGCCGAACTGCGGCAGCTCGGTGTGCGCGCGCAGGGCGACCTCGCCCAGCGTCACCGCCTCCGGGGCCAGGTCGGCGGCGAACAGGTCGACCGAGTGCGCGATCCGGCCGACGAACACCGGGCCGCTGTCGGCGACGAAGTGCCGGTGCACCCGGCGCAGCAGGTCCGCGCCCGCGGCCACGATCGCCTCCGGGCGGCGGGCGCCCATCCGGCGCTCCACCGACAGCTTGAACCGGCGCGCCAGCAGCGCCTCCTGGGCGTCCGGGTGCTCGCTGAGGGTGCGCAGCACGCCGTCGAGGTGCCGTAGCGCCTCCCGGTGCCTGCCCAGCTCGCTGAGCCTGCCCGCGAGCACCCGGCGGGACTGCAGGGTGAAGTTGTGTGCCTCGCCCAGCACCCGGACCCGGCGTGGGTAGCTCGCCAGCTCCAGGTCGAGCGCCTCCTGGGTGCGGCCCACCAGCCAGCGGGACATGCCCAGGTTGAACGCGACCTTCAGCGTCTCCGGGTGGTCGTGGCCGAAGGTGGTGCGGTAGCCGCGCCAGGTGGCCTCGTCCTCGGCCAGCGCCTCGTCGTAGCGGCCGACCGAGCGCAGGTCGCCGCCGAAGCGGCGGGCCGTGCTCAGCGTGCGCGGGTGGGTGTTGCCCAGCGCGCGCCGGTGGTGCGCGAGCAGCACCTGGTCGATCTCCAGCGCCTCGAACCGGCGCGACAGCTCCCGGCACAGGTCGGCGCGCACGCCGTTGAGCCTGCACAGCAACGGGTCGTGCGCGCCGAACGCGCGGGTCCACGCGGCGGCCACCGGGTCGGCGAACGCCAGCGCCTCGGCGGCGATCTCCAGGCTGTGCGTCAGGTACAGGTGCGTGACCTGGTCGACCAGCCACCGGCGCACCGCCCACGCGCGGGAGCTCGGTGCGGTCGGGTCGCCAAGGCCGACGTCGTGGCCGAGGTCGACCGCCGCCACCTCGCACGGCACCAGGTGCCTCGCCAGCTCGGTGGACTCCGGGGTGAGCACGTCCAGGTCGCTCACCCGGGTGACGGCGAAGCGGGCCAGCGCGTACAGCACGTGCGCCCGCGCGCGGGCCAACTCCTCCGGCTCGGTGGCCGCGCGCAGCGCCCGTTGGGTGACCCGGTGCACGCGCAGCACCGCAGCGCCGTCCCGGTCGATCTCGAACAGCCCGAACCGCACGCCCGCCCACAGCACGCGCTCGATCTCGGCCTCGTCGGCCGCCAGCGGTCCGCCCGCCGGGCCCGCGAACGCGGCCAGCTCGTCCAGGAAACCCTGGCTGCGCACCAGCCGCAGGCTGATCCCGTCCGGCGCCAGGAACACGCACATCCGGGCGAGCGCCACGGTCAGCCGCCCGACGTGCGCGCCGAACTCGCCGTGCGCGCCGGGCAGCCAGTGCCTGCCGCTCAGCGTGGTGATCGTCAGCCGGACCATCCGCTCCAGCGGGTCGCGGCCGCGCAGCTCCGGCGCGGCCAGCCCGGCGCGCAGGTCCTTCGCGGCGCGCTGCACCGACTCGGCGGGTGCCAGGCTGCGCTGGTTGCCCCGCCAGGCGGCGCGCAGCCAGGCCGCGGCCAGGGTCAGCGCGACCGGCAGGTGGCCCAGCTCGGCGGCGATGTCGCGGGCCTCCTCGGCGCCCAGGTCGCGCACGCCCGCGACCGGGTGGCCGAGCAGGTCGGCCGCGTCGTCCTCGGCCAGTGGGCCCATCGACAGCACGGTGCGCACCGCGGCCCGGTCGCCCGGTGTCCGGTTTCCCGTTGCCCGGTCTCCTGTGGCCCGATCTCCCACTGTGCGCTCGGTCGTTGGCCGGTCGCCGGGGGGTGTGTCCGGTGTGGTGGGTCCGCCGGGGCCCGGCCAGGCGCCCGCGGTGATGATCACGTCGCCCGCGCCGCGCGCGGGCAGCAGGTCGCGCACCGACTCCTCGGTGGCGTCGTCGTAGATCAGCAGCCAGCGGTCCGGCGCGCCCGCGGACCGCCTGGCCAGGTGGGTGAGCACCGCCTCGGCGGGCTCGGCGCTGGTCAGGTGCAGGGTCGCGGCCAGCGCGGCCAGCCGGGCGCGCACCGCAGGCCGGTCGCCCGCCGGGATCCACCAGATCAGGTCGTAGGCGGACTCGAAGCGTTCGCAGTAGGCGCGGACCGCCTCGCTCTTGCCGACCCCGGGCGCGCCGACCAGGACCACCGTGCGGCCCGCCGGGTCCGGCGCGGCGGTCAGCGGGCTGAGCAGGTCGCGGACGCGTTCCAGCAGGTCGTCGCGGCCGACGAAGCGGCTGCTCGGCCGCGGTCGGTCGCCGGCGTCCACCGCGCGCGGCTCGCTGTCGAACGCGGCAGCCGCGCCCAGCCCGGTGGTGTCCTGGGCCGGGTCGCCGTCGAAGACCCAGGCGGCCTCGAACAGCGCGCGGCGGGCGTCGGTGCCCGCGCCGGGCGGCTGGATCGGCAGGGTGACCGCGGTGGTGACGGCCGGGTGCGTGTGCTCCTCGCCGGACCGCACGCCGACGATCCGCACGTGTGTGGGCAGCGCACGCAGCGCCGCGTCGGCCGGGGATCCCGCCAGCGCCGGGGTGAGCACGGCGATCACCGTGCGGTCGCCGGGATCCACGCCCACGTCGGTCAACCGGCGCGCCACGCACCCGGCGGTGCGGAGCTGTTCGGCGATCCAGTCCGCGCGCAGGCGGTCGGCGGGGGCGTAGGCGAGCCAGATCGTGTCGGTCGGCTCGGCCAGCTTCAGCGCCACCAGGTAGCGCTCGCGCACGATCCGCGGCAGCGGCGGGAACTCGGTGATCGCGCCGCCGGTCATCGCGGTGCAGATCTGCTCGTAGGCGCGGACGAGGTCGTTGTCGTGGCCGGAGTCGTCCAGCAACAGCGCCAGCGCGCCGAAGCGGCCCTGCTCCGGCCGGTACGGGGTCTCGACGATCTGTACCGGGGCGGCGCCGTCGAACAGGTCGCTGAACGCGCGGCGCACCAGCGGTTCGGCGCCCGTGCCCGCCGGACCGCCCAGTCCGGCGGGCACCAGCACCAGGGCGGGTGGCGCGGGGGCGGCGGTGAGCGCGCGGGCGATCTCGTCGGCCGGGCCGATGCCGTCGGTGAGGAAGCTGAGCACGGCCACGTCGCACAGGTCGGCCACGGCCGCGAGGTCGAGCCCGGCCGCGAGCGGGAGGTCGAGCAGCACGTGGTCGTAGCCCGCGGCGGCGGCCGCCTGCCCGAGCGCGGCGAGGTGTTCGAGGTCGACCGCGGTGTCCGCGGGACCGAAGTCCTCGTCGCCGACGACGTCCACCACCCCGGCCGCGGACGGTACCCGGTAGCGGGACATCCGCGCGGTCCACGGGCGGGCGTCGCGGGCGGTCGGGCGGCTCGCCGCGCCCTGGAGCGCGTCCTCGACGGCCTCGGGCACCGGCACCGCGGCCGCGGTGCGGAAACGCCGGAGGTAGTGGTGCGCGGGCGGGGGTTCCGAACCGAGGTCGACCACCAGCGGCGCGCGACCCGCGGCGGCGAGCAGGCAGGCCGTGTTGGCGACCAGGCGGGTGCGGCCGGTGCCCCGGGTCGGGGCCAGGAAGGCCACCAGCACCGCGCCGCCGTCCGCCCCGGGCGGACCGAATCCTGCAGCCACGTTTGTCGCCCTATCCGGCAGGCGGTCGGAAATGCGGTACCGGGACCGTCGGCCACTCGATTCTAGATAACGGATTGGTACTCTTGGTTCGGTGTCGGCTTTCTGTCCTCTTCGTCAAGGATCTGTCTGACCGTGTCCAGCAACGCCGAGTTCGGCAGCCGGTCCAGATCCGCCAGCGCGGCGATCTCCGGCAGATCCGAGCACAGCACGGCGATCTCCGGTCGCGACGGATCCGGGGTCCCCGGGTGTCCGGTCATCGACACTGCTCACCCTTCTGTCGGTGATCGCCATCGTAGCGGCCCCGGGCAGGGCGGGGACGCGGTATCCGCGCGGCGACCGACGACCGCGCGACGCTCACCCTGTTGGCCCAACACATAATCCGTGCGGGGGACGTGTCCTCGACAAACGCCCGCGGACTCGCGAGAGTTGTGCTGCGCGGTGGCTCGGACTTCTGGGGCGGACTTCGAGAACCGGCGAAACGGTGTTCGTCCAACGGGAGGCGGTGTCGGCCAATGGCCGGACGCACGGTCGCGTTCACGCAATTCGTGCTCAAGCTGCACAGCCGATGCGATCTGGCCTGCCGCTATTGCTACGTCTACACCAAGAACGACCAGAGTTGGCGCGACCGGCCGCGGGTGATGACCCGCGAGACGTTCGAGCAGGCGGCCGGGCGGATCGCCGAGCACGCCCGGCAGCACCGGCTGCCGGAGGTCGAGGTCGTGCTGCACGGCGGCGAGCCGCTGCTGGTCGGCGCCGAGCGGATCGGCCGCTGCGCCCGGCTGCTGCGCGCGCGGGTGGAACCGGTCGCCCGGCTGCGGTTACGCGTGCAGACCAACGGGACGTTGCTCGACCGTTCGATGCTGGAGGTGTTCGACAGGCACGGCGTGCGGGTCGGCGTGAGCCTCGACGGCACGGCCGCCGCGCACGACCGGCACCGCAGGCACGCCGACGGCACGGGCAGCCACGCCGCCACCGCCCGCGCGCTCGGGCTGCTCGCCGACGAGTACCGGCACCTGTTCGGCGGTCTGCTGTGCACGATCGACCTGGCCAACGACCCGGTCGAGACCTACGAGGCGCTGCTGTCCCACCGCCCGCCCGCGGTGGATTTCCTGCTGCCGCACGGCACCTGGAGCGCACCGCCGCCCGGCCGCGCGCCGGGCGCGGCGGAGACCCCGTACGCGGACTGGCTGATCGCGGTATACGAACGGTGGCGCGCTGCGCCGGTGCCGGAGACCCGGGTGCGGGTGTTCGAGCAGGTCCTGCGGGTGCTGCTGGGCGGCGAGTCGCGGATCGAGGGCCTGGGGATGGCGCCCAGCGGCGTGGTGGTGATCCAGACCGACGGCGCGATCGAGCGCTCCGACATGCTCAGCGTCACCTACCAGGGCGCGGCACGGACGGGGCTGTCGGTGTCCCGGCACAGCTTCACCGAGGTGTTGACGCTGCCGGAGTTCGCCTACGGGCGGGAGCTTGCCGAGACGTGCCTGTCGTGCGGGGTGCTGCGCCAGTGCGGCGGAGGTTTCCTGCCGCACCGTTACCGCGCGGGCCACGGGTTCGTCAACCCGTCGGTGTACTGCCCGGACCTGCGGCAGCTGATCGACCACTGTGGACGGACGCTGCACGCCGCGCTCACCGCGCCGCCTGCCGGGTGAGCCCGCACCGGTTGCCCGCGTCGGCGCTGCTCGCCATCGGGCGCGGCGCCGCCGACGTGCCGACCCTGCTGGCCGCCGCGCGCGGTCGGGTGAGCCGGACATGGTTGCTGCTCAAGGCGATCGTGGTACTCGCCGAGGAACGTTCACACCCGGGGGCTGCTGCCGCCGCCGATGCCTTGGCGGCCTTGCGGGGGCTGTCGGCGACGGAGGTGTTGCGGTATCCGGAGGTGTCGTCGTGGGCGTCGGCCACTGTGCGTCGGCTGATGGGACCCGACTGGGTGACCGCGCGGGTGGATCGGCTGGCCGTGTTGCCCGCTGTGGCCGCGGTGTCGGGCGGGACGGACGTCGAGGTGTCGGTGCGGGCGGATCCGGAGGTGCGGTTGCCCGGACTCGGCCGGTTCGTGCTGCCGTCCCCCGGGCAGACGACGATCGTGGTCAGGGCGGGTGTGGCCGGTGTCGCGGGTGCCGATTGGCGGCCGGTGACCAGGATCGGGCTGGATGATCCGGTGTGGTCCGTGGCGTTGGACGATATGTCGGATGTGTCCGGACCGGATCATGGTCTCGGCGGGGTGCTGCCCGCGGAGTCCTGGGAGTCGGTGCTGCGGGCGGGTTGGTGGGTGCTCGACGATCACCCGGGGGTGGCGGACACGGTGGCCGCGTTGGTGCGCACGCTGGTTCCGTTGCCGCACAGCACATCCGGCCCGGTCAGCGCGGCGCTGACCACCGCGTTCGGCGCGATCGCCCTGGTGCGGCCCACGAGCGGTGTCGCGTTCGCGCTGACGCTCGCGCACGAGTCGCGGCATGTGGCGATCACGGCCGTGGCCGACCTGTTCCCGCTGTTCAAGGACGGGGGAGAGGCCGTGTTCTACGCGCCATGGCGGAGTGATCCACGTCCGGCTTTCGGTGTCCTGCACGGCATCCACGCGCATCTGGGCGTCGCCCGGTTCTGGGCCCGCCGGCTGGCCGTCGGCGCCGATCCGGCGATCGCCGAGATCGAACTGGCCCGCTGGCGCTCCGCGGCGAGCCTGGCCCTCGACGCGTTGACCAGCGCGGCAGAACCGACCGAGGCGGGTTCACTACTGCTGACCGGCATGGCGGACGAGGCCGCCGAGTTGGCCGATATTCCTGTCTCCGCGACAGCACGCGCCGAGGCCGACACGCGCAACCACGCCCATCTGGCCAGATGGGAACACGCACATGGTCCGGCCCCGCGCTAGCGGAATGCGCGTAGTACCTCATAACGGACGTTCTCGCCCAGGGACTCGGCTTTCTGACGCAGGTCGAGCATGCGGTCCGCCCAGGTGTCCCGGTCCGCGGGCGTGGTCTCGTCATGCGGCAGGGCCACCGCGACGTCGACCACGCTGTCCAGGGCGTTCGCCGGGATGCGGTCGAAGGCCTGGTCGTATTGCACGCACAGGGCTTCCAGGTCGTGCCGGTCCGCGGCGGGCAGCCGCTTGCCGGGCTCCCGGGAGCGGCGGCGGAACCAGTCGTCCACGGCCTGGCGGAACTGCCGGACCAGGTTGTCCAGCACCCCCGCCACGCCCAGACCGGACAACGCGGCCGCGCCCCGGCCGGTCAGCGCCCACAGCGGGCCGAACCGCTCCGGCTCGGACACCGTGTGCGGGTCGTCGAACACCCGCTCCACCACCTGCGGCGCCCCGCCGAACGTGGCCAGCGCGCCCAGCGTGTCCTCGAACAGCCGCTGCACCGCGCCGGGCAGCGCCGTGCCCGCGGGGGCGGTGTGGCCCGCGCGGATCGACGCCCGGCGGACCTCGTCCAAGCCGGTCTGCAGGCGGTGCAGCACGTTCTCGATCCGTGACTGCTGGTCCTGCATCCACGAGATCGCGCCCTGCTGGGCGTCGCGCACCGCCTCCGGCAGGCTGCCCAGGGCGCGGACCTGCTCGCGCAGCTCGGCCAGCACGTCGCCGCCCTGGCGCCGTTCCAGCCGCAGCCGCATGGCCTTGACCACGCCGAACAGGTCCTCGTCGAAGGTGTACGGGTGGTAGGTCAGCGGTTCGCGGCCGAACGCCTGGCTGAGCAGGGCCGCCGGGGCGCTGCGCGCGATGGCCTCGCCGACCACCAGCAGCAGCTCCACCTCGACCCGCTCGCGCGCGGCCGCCGCGCGGATCGCCTCGGCGCGCGCGACCAGCCGCTCGACGTCGTCGTTGTCGGTGACGGCCTCGGTGAGCACCAGCCCGCAGCCCGCCTCGGGGGCCGCGTCCAGCCAGAAGTCGACCCTGGTCTCCCGGGTGGCGCTGAGGTGGTAGTCGGCGCTGTGGTGCCAGTCCTGGTCGTTGAGCACCCGCCGGATCGCCCGCGCGACCTGGCCGCGCTTGTCCACGCCGAACACCTCGTGCGCGGTCGCGCGCACCTCGGCGGGGGTGATCTCGTGCTCGACGCCGTCCTGGGTGGCCCGCGCGAACAGCCGCCTGCAGTACAGGCCGACCCGGCGCGGGTTGCCGTCGGTCACGCCCACCACGGTGTCCAGGGCTTCCTCGGTGAACGGTGCCAGCCCGGCGCGGCCGACCCGCTCGTGGCAGCGCAGCGCGAACCGCACCGTCTCGGCCAGCCCGAACAGCGGCACCCGCACGGTCTCGGCTATCCGCGGCCGGATCGGGCCGAGCTGGTCGAACGCCTCGTCCACGCCCGCCAGCACCAGCAGCGCGCCGGACCTGGCCGCGGTCTCCAACAGCGACTGCAGGCGGCCTGCGGACGCGCGGCCCGCCGACCGCCGGGGAGTCCGGGCGGCGGGTACGGGGGGCGGATCGGTCGGGTCGGTCGGGTCGGGTCGGGTGGTGTCGGCGGGTTCGATGTGGTCGGGCTTGATGTCGCGGTGGAGCCGGGCGAACAGGCGGTCGGCCTCGTCCACGGCGATCACCAGCGGTTGCCCGGCGTGGCCGTAGAGGGCGGTGAGCGTGCCGAACGCGCGGGTGGCCGCGTCCTCGTCGTCGATCTCGCCGGTGATGCCGCGCTCGCGCAGTGCCGGGTCGGGGGCTCCGCCGAGCAGCCAGTTCCAGGCCCGGTCGTGGAAGGCCGGGCGCAGCAGCAGGGTCAGCACGTGCGCGACCTCGGCGTGCCTGGTCGCCTGGAACAGCCGGTCCTGCATCTCGGCCAGCAGCCCGACCTCGGCGAACCCGAGCCCGCCCGCGACCGCGAGCGGGTCGAGGTCGGGGTTGTCCAGCAGCACGCGCACGTCCTCGCCGAGCTTGCCCGCGCCGTCCAGCTGACCCACCACCAGGGCGGTCAGCACCGAGCGGACGCGGCGCAGCAGCTCGTCCGCGCCCAGGGCCTGGACCAGCCGCGAGTAGAGGTCGCGGATCGTGGTGCCCGCGTCCACCTCCACGCAGGTGACGCTGTCCGGGTCGGCGTCCCGCCGCGCCCAGGCCAGGTTCGCCAGGTAGGCGAGCAGGTGCGTCTTTCCCGCGCCGTAGTCCCCGACGACCGCGACCACCCGGCCGGGGGCCCGGCCAGGGGCGACGGACTCGGACGACCGCCCGCGCACCGACTCCAGGTAACCGGACAGCAGGGCCTTGATCGTCTCGGTCGCGGCGGTCTCGACCGTGACCAGGTCGGCGCCCTCCACCACGGTGGCGATCGCGGTGGGCGAGAACGGGTTGGGCGGCGGCTGCGCTCCGGCGACCATCGTCACCACCTCCTGCCGGTGGCGCTCTGTCGGCGCAGCACCTCGAACATTGCCTCGAACAGCTCGACGTAGTCGACGGAGTCGCGATCCCGGAACCGGTTGGCCGGGTCGGTACGGCTCGCGTAGACCTGTTGCAACGTGCCCAGGAACATGCCCATGCTCAGCTGGCGGACGAGCGGCGAGCTCTGCAACTGCGTCATGGCACCCTCGGCGATGTCGGGCCTGGCGGCGTCCGCCCCCGGCCAAGCGTGCACCACCTTGTCGGTCTCATCGGCTTCCAGGTAGCGCAAACTCACCCGGACGGGAGGTCTCGGTCGCCCGTCCGGTGGCGGTGGGCCGTGTCCGGCCGACGAGTATTCCAGGAAGGTGACCACCCCGGGGCTGGTTTGGGCACGGACGCGCTCCAGTTCCGGCATCGGCAGATCCGGTTGCAGCGCGGGCGGGATGATCAGGAAGTAGGGGCGGTTCTTGTCCGTGCGGTGCAATGTGCCCAACCGGCCGTAGGCGGCGGTGAGGTCGGTGCCGGGGTCGGACAGGTCCCGCGTCCAGCCCTCCATCTGGAACTCGTGCAGCCGCACGGTGATCAGCTGCGCGAGGTGCGCGAGGCGGTTGTCCACGGTCGGCGGCGCGGAG
Source organism: Actinokineospora enzanensis DSM 44649 (assembly GCF_000374445.1). Taxonomy (GTDB): domain Bacteria; phylum Actinomycetota; class Actinomycetes; order Mycobacteriales; family Pseudonocardiaceae; genus Actinokineospora; species Actinokineospora enzanensis. The sequence goes on from NZ_KB894404.1 coordinate 235,877, forward strand.
CCGTCGGACGGGCCAAGGTACGGGTTCTCGGAGAAGTCGAACACGTGCACGCGCTCGTCGCCGCCGAGCTTTTCCCGCAACCAACCGGCACATCGATGCAGCAGGGTGGATTTCCCGCACCGCTCCGGTCCGTCGACCACGACCACCAACCCGGCCGCGCACCGGCTCTCCGCATTTGCCAGCGCGGCCTTGAACCGGTCGAAACCGTCGGCGTGGCCGCCGAAATCGCTGTACGGGTAGGGGCCGAGGTCCCGTTCCGCCGGATCCCACGGCCGGGGCGGGCGCGCGGGATCGAATTCGCGTCCGGGCAGCACGTAGGGGTTCCGCACCGGAGGCATGAGACCGGTCACGACGCGACCTCGGCCGTGTTCGCGCGCAATTCGCCACGCCGGGCCCACGGGCGTTCCACGGCGGCGGCGAGCGCGGCCACATCCCGTTCCAGCTCGACCAGGGCCGTGCCGACGCGGTCGGTCTCGGCGCGGGTCCAGTCGGTGAACACCCGCGGCCCCAACGGGCCCGCGAGCCGGGTGAGCAGGTCGTTCGCCGTGGAGTGCGGGTGCAGGCGGGCGACCAGGCGCAGCTCGGTGGACAGTTCCGCGTGCCGTTGCAGTACCGCCGCGTCCGACGGGTACCGGTTGCCGCGGCCGGAGTCGCCGACGAAGAGCCGGGCGGCGACGGCGAACTGGGTCGTCGCCGTGCGAAGGACCTGGCCCTGCCTGCGGGCGCGGACCGCGTACTCGCGCAGCGCGGCCGAGCCGTAGCCGATCACCGCGCCTACCAGCACGTTCAGCGCGGCCAGGAGCGTGGTGGTCCAGTCGTCGGGGGAGGTGTCGGTGGGGCGGATCGCGGCGCAGGCGCGGTCGAAGTCGTCGGGGTGGCGCTCGCGCCAGGTGGACATGTCGACCGAGGCGCCGTTGTCGAGCACATGGGTGGGGTTCCCCGGATCGGGTTGGGCGACGCGCAGGGTGACGGCCGACCGGGCCAGGTCGCCGAGCTGGGCGGGGGACAGGCAGGCGACCAGGTCGCGGTCCGCGTCCGCGTCCGCGTCCGGGGCGGCGGCGCACGCGGTGAGCAGCAGTGGGGCGGTGACCAGCACGATGGCCAGGACGCCGGACGGCGACAGCCCGCCGGACCCCGTGAGCCCCATCGCTCTCACCCTTCCCGCCCCGCCGGTCACAGCCTGCCGGCGCGGACATGATCATGCTACGGCCAAGCGGCTACGCCGTGCGGCCGGTAGGGGATTCCCGCCATCGCGGCGAGTGCGCAGAGTTGACCGGGTCATCCCATGACCGCGCGCGAGCGGGAATTCCGGCCTCGGCTTTCTTTTGTGACACACAATCGGTGACCCGAACAGGACTTTCGGCGGTTCGGACTAGTCCGCCCAGCGGTACCCGAACGATGGTCGGCATACCACCATCCCGGCGGAGGGAGCACGGACACGGGGGATGAGATGGTGGATTTCTTCACCGAATGGCACCGGAGAATCGACGTCAACAGCACGCTCGCGGTCGCGGCCTACGAACGCGAGATACCGGATTTCCGGCGGGTGGCGACCAATCCGGGAGTCCGCGCGGGCATGCTGGACATCGCGCGGTACCTGCGACAGCGCACGATCGCGCTGGTACCCGAGGAACGCCCGTTCACCGGCGCGGACCTGGATTTCCTCGCCGGGGTCGGGTGGGAGCGGGGAAGCAAGGCGGTCTCGTTGGCCGCGCAACGCCAAGTGCTGCAACTGCACACGGCGCTGGTGATGCGCGAGGTGCACGAGATCGCGCGACCCGCCGATGTGGACCCGGTGATGAGCGCGCTGCGCTGGCTGCCACGGCTCGGCGCCCGCTCGCACGTCGCCTACACCACCGGCTACCTGCACGGCCTGGCCGACGCGCTGCCCGCGGTGGACCGGGTGGGCATGCTGGTGCGGGCACTGCTCGCGGACGACCCGATGGCCGTGGACATGGCCGACGCGCTGGCCATGCGCCCGTCGGTGCGGTGCGTGGTCGTGGCGGTCCGGGTGCCGCGGGCCGGGGACTCGCCGCGCGCGGAGATGATCGCGGATCTGCTGGGGGCGCACTGGGTTCCGGTCGCGTGGACCGCTCCGGACGAGGTCGTCGCGGTGGTCGCGGACGAGGAACGGGCGATGCAGGTGGCGCACGACCTCGGCGACCGGCTCGACCTGCCGTGCGCGGCCGGGGCCGCTCGCGGTGAGGTCGGCGCGTTGACGGCCGCGGTGGCCGAGGCCCGTGAGGTGTGCCGGGCCGCGCCGGTCCTCGCCCGACCGCCGGTGGCGCACTTCCGGGCGGACCTGTTCGCCGAGGTCGCGGCCGCGCGGGTCGCCCCGGTGGATGCCTGGCTGCGTGAGGTGGCGGCCCGGCTCGCGGCGGGGCCGGACCTCGTGGTCACAGTGGACACCTTCTACCGCAACGACATGTCCCGGTTGCGCACCGCCGCCGTGTTGGGTGTGCACCCGCGCACGTTGGACTATCGGCTGCGCCGCGTCCACGAACTCACCGACCTGGAGCCGACTTCGGTGCGCGGTGTGCGCATCCTCAGCACTGCGGCGGCCAGATCCTTATCCGGTGCGTGGACATGACCGATTTGTTCGACAGATTCCGCCGTGCGGCCGCGGCCAACGGGCGGCTGGTGGTGGATACGTGTTCGGCCGAGCTGCCGGAATACGCGGCCACGATCGCGCGGGACCGGGACCAGGAGCGGATGCTGGAGTTCGCGGTGTTCATCCGCCGCCGGACAGCCGACCTCGCGCAGGTCGACGAGCCGTTGACCGCCGCAGATCTCGCCGTGGTGACCGAGATCGGCCGGGAAAGAGGTGACCGGGGCATGCCGCACTCGGTCTTGCCCCGGGTGTTGGCGGTGCACGCGGCGGCGACTTTTCGGGAGATCGAGACGGCCGCTGGTGGTGGTGACCTCACCGAGACCATCCAGTTGCTGGGGTGGCTGAGTACACAATCGACCATCGCCCAACGCGCGTACACCTCGGGCTTTCTGCAGGGACAGCAGCGATTCCTGTCCGAGGCAGGGCGGGCCCGGCAGTTCGCGGACCAGGCGCTCGCGGGGGAACCGGCGGCAGATCTCGGATTCCCGTTGGCGGGGGCGCAACGGGTGATCGTGGTGGCATCGGTCTCGTCGGTCTCGCTGGAGGTGGTCTGGAACCAGCACCGGGTGCCGGTGACCCGGGCCGCGTCGGGTGAGGTGGTCGTGCTGTTGCCCGCCGAGCAGGAGACGCGGGGCCTGACGGAGACCCTCGGGCGGGTGCCCATGGGGACGGCTGTCGGTGCGGTGGAGAACCTGCCGGAGACGTATGCGCTGGCCCGGGGGATCTGCCGGGTGGCGCGGACGCCCGGTCACCTGTCGACGGTCGGTGACGTGCTGTTGGAACTCGCCGTGGCGGACCTGCCGGAGCTGACGGGGTGGCTGGACGGCATCGCGGGCAGGCTGGTCGGGGGCGCGGACCTGCTGTCCACACTGGATGCCTTCTACCAGGCTGATCTGGACCGTGCTCGCGCCGCCGGGGCCCTGCACATCCATCCGCGCACACTGGACTATCGGCTCCGCAAGGTCCGGGAACTGACCGGTGTCGACCCTCGTTCGACTCACGGTATCCGCGTGCTGACCACGGTGATCGGCCGAGCCCCGGAGGTCTCCGGCCAGCGGTCCCACCCTGGACCGAGCCGAAATCCATGATCGAGGTCGGCGGGCCCGTGGGTACAGTCCCCGGACTATGAAGTCGCTGGTCCAGTTCGCGCGGCAGGCGCTGACGCCCTCGGCGTTCGTCGCCGGGCTGATCTCGGTGTTGGCGGGTACGACCAGTTCGGTGGCGATCGTGTTCGCCGCGGCCAAGGCGGCGGGGGCGACGTCCGCCGAGCTGGCGTCGTGGATGCTCGCGCTGGGGCTGGGTATCGGGGTGACGTGTATCGGGTTGTCGCTGCGGTATCGGACGCCGGTGGTGGTGGCCTGGTCGACGCCGGGGGCGGCGGTGTTGGTCACCGGGTTGGTCGGGGCGACGATGGCGCAGGCCGTCGGGGCGTTCCTGGTGTCCGCGGCGTTGATCACGCTGAGTGGGGTCACCGGCTGGTTCGCGCGGGTCATGGACCGGATCCCGATGCCGTTGGCGGCCGGGCTGCTCGCCGGGATCCTCGTGCAGTTCGGCATGGGGTTGTTCAGCGCGATGCACGGCAGTTTCGCCGTGGTGTTCCCCATGTTCGCGATCTACCTGCCGGGCCGCCGGTGGTTCCCCCGCTACGCCGTCCTCGCGGCCCTGGTCGTGGGGATCGTCGCGGCCGCGGTGACCGGGGCGATCCAGCCGCACGAGGTGGATCTGGCGTTCGCGGTGCCGGTGTTCACCATGCCCGAGTTCTCCTGGCAGGTGATCCTCGGTGCCGGGCTGCCGTTGTTCGCGGTGACCATGGCGTCGCAGAACCTCGCCGGGGTGGCGGTGCTGCGCAACGACGGGTACCGGGTCCCGGTGTCGCCGTTGATCGGGTGGACCGGTGCCGCCAACTTCGTGCTCGCGCCGTTCGGCTGTTACGGGATCAACCTCGCGGCCATCACCGCGGCCATCTGCACCGGCAGCCAGGCGCATGAGGACCCGGACCGGCGCTACATCGCGGCGGTGTGGTCCGGGGTGTTCTTTCTGTTGCTCGGCGCGTTCGGCGGCACGGTGAGCGACCTGCTCGCGGCGCTGCCGATGTCGCTGATCGCCGGGATCGGCGGCCTTGGCCTGCTCGGCACCGTCATCAACTCGCTCACCTCGGCGCTCGCGGAGGAGCGCTGGCGGGAGTCGGCGGTGGTCGCGTTCCTGGCGACCGCGTCCGGGGTGACGCTGCTGGGGATCGGGTCGGCCTTCTGGGGGCTGCTCGCAGGTGTGCTCACCGCTCTCGTGACCCGCGGCAGGCGGCCGGTGGCACCCATGGTCGAGGACAGCCGGTCGGTCGCCTGAACGGGGGACGGGGCTCAGCTGTGATCCGCCGTCGCCGAATGACAGGAGCGAGCCGATCACTCTGGGCGACCGGTTAAGGTCGGATGCACGCCGACGCCGGGGGTGTCTTGTCGGTCGGATACGCCGAGAGGATGTCGCGGGCGCCGCCATGAGCGATTTGGTCATCTCGATTGTGCTGTGCGTCGCGGTCGCGGTCATCTACGCGTTCGCCGCCCTCATCCAGTCCCGGCACGGGCACCGGACCGTGCGCGAGCTGACGCGGATGCCGGTGTGGTGGGTCGCGCAGGTCCTCAACGCGGCGGGGGCCGCGCTGCACGTGTGGTCGCTCGGGTTCGGGCCGCTGTCGCTGATCCAGCCGCTCGGGGTGCTCACGCTGGTCATCGCGGTGCCGCTGGCCGCGGCGAGCGCCCGGCGGCGGGTCACCGCGCAGGAGCTGGTCGGCATGGGGGCCACCGTGGTCGGGCTGGCCGGGCTCACGATGATCATCGCCACCGCGGGCCACGCGGACACCCTGACCAGCGACGAGTTGACCTGGCTGCTGGTCGCGGGCGGCGCGGTGCTGGTCGCGCTGATCGTGCGCGGGCACCGGCCAGGGGCCTCCGCGCTGTGGGAGGCGACCGCGGGCGGGCTCGCCTACTCGGTGTGCTCGGCGCTGTGCCAGACCGTGGTCCTGCACGTCGACCAGGAGGGCGCGGGCGTGCTGCTCCGCCCGGACACGATCGTGGCCATGGTGGCCATCGTCGCGCTGGCGATCACCGCCACCGTCGTCACCCAACGCTCCTACCGCGACGGCCTTGGCGCGCCGCTGGCCGTGACCAACCTGGTCAACCCCGCCAGCGCCACCGCCATCGGCGTGCTGTTCCTGGGCGAGAGCCTGGCCGCCACCCAGCTTCAGGTCGTACTCGCGCTCGCCTGCGCGGCCACCGCCGCCTTCGGGGTCACCCAGCTGGCCCGCGCCCGCGACGCCGAGCGCGCGCCGGTGCTCGCGGCTGTGCATTAGACCGGGATCGGGTGAATCTCGGCCCCTGACGCCGTCCACATGGGCAAGACGGCGCGGGGCTCGTCAGGTGATCGTGTCCTGCGTGCTGCGGGCGAGCGGCGCGGGGAGCACGAGGAGACGAGCACATGGCAGGCGATGTCAACCTCAACGAACAGGCGATGACGAGAGCGGCGCACTCCGGGCAGGGCGTCGCGCACGAGTACGGGCCCCGGGTGGTGGTCGCGGAGGTCGCGGCGGACCAAGTGGACGCCGCCGGGGTGGACGCTTTCGATGTGGACGGCGCGGAGCTGGACGAGGTCGGCGCGCTGGGTCTGGCCGCGTTCCGGTTACGCGAGTCCGAGGAGTACGCGGCGGCGAAGGCGGCCCGGCCGTTGGACGGGGTGAACTGGGGCGATGGTGAGCCGCCGGACGCCCCTGAGGCGGAGGTCCGCACCGCGGACGTCGACGCGGCCGCGTTGTCCGCCCGGCTCACCGGCCGGGTCGCGGTCGGCGTGGTGATCGTGGCCGGGCCCGGGGACCTGGCGTTCAGCGCGGACGAGCGCACCAAGGTCGTGGCCGAGGTGCAGAACGGCCTGAGCTGGTTGGGCGCGCAGAGTTCGCCGGACGGGATCACCTGGGCCTACGACATCCACACCGTGACGCTGACCGTCCAGCCCGACCCGAACACCGGGGTCGACGCCCTGGAGGGGGTCTGGCGCGACCCGGCGCTGGCCGCCCTCGGGTTCGGCGCGGGCCTGTCCGGCGCGGCGGCCTACGCCGGGAAGCTGCGCCAGGACCTGAACACCGACTGGGCCTACGTCGCGTTCTTCACCAAGTACCCGGTCCGGCACTTCGGCTACGCCTCGATCGGCGGCCCGCGCCTGGTGATCCAGTACGCCAACGACGGCTGGGGCCCGGACAACATCGACCGCGTGTTCGCCCACGAGACCGGCCACATCTTCGGCGCCCCCGACGAGTACGCGTCCAGCGGCTGCGACTGCGGTGGCTCCTGGGGCTACTTCGGCAAGCCCAACACCAACTGCGAGAACTGCGCGACCGGCGGCGGCGAGCCGTGCCTGATGAAGGCGAACACCTGGGCGATGTGCCCGCAGACCCCCTACCATCTGGGCTTCCCGCAGGGCCAGCGCTACTCCGGCGTGTTCACCGCGGGCACCGGCGGCCACGGCCTGTGGGTCGGCGCCGACTGGTCGCACTTCGTGGCGAAGTGGCGCGACTGGAGTGCGGGCGGGCTGCGCCTGGACGAGCTGGAGATCAGCCGACCGGGCGGCCAGTTCCGCTACTCGGGCGTGTTCAGCGCCGGGACCGGCGGTTACGGCCTGTGGGCGCTGGTCGACTGGAACAGCTTCGTGGCCAAGTGGCAGGAATGGAGCGCCGCGGGCCTGCGGCTGGTCGACCTCGACATCACCGAGGTCGACGGCCAACTCCGCTACTCGGGTGTGTATCGCGCGGGCAGCGGCGGCTACGGCCTGTGGGTGAACGCCGACTGGTCCAGCTTCGTCGCGAAGTGGCAGGACTGGAGCAGCCAGGGCTTGCGCCTCGACGACCTCACCATCACCAATGTCAACGGCCAGCTCCGTTACTCGGGTGTGTTCAACGCGGGCAGTGGTGGCTATGGCCTGTGGGCGTTGGCCGACTGGAACAGCTTTGTGACGAAGTGGAAGGAATGGAGCGCGTCCGGGTTGCGGTTGGTCGATCTCGACATCACCGATGTCGGCGGTCAGCTCCGTTATTCCGGGGTGTTTCGTGCGGGTTCGGGTGGCTATGGGCTGTGGGTCAACACGGCCTGGACGAGTTTCCTGTCGAAATGGCAGGACTGGAGCGCGAACGGTCTGCGACTGGTCGACTTCGACATCACACCGACCGGGATCGAACCGTTCAGCGAACTCGACACGGGTTCCTCGGTGGAGGTCGCCGGGGAACTGGCGGAACACGCGCCGACCGGGTTCGGCTTCCACTCGGTGTCGCTGACGTCCATCGACGAGGACGCCGTGCACAACGCCCTCGACGACGTGCAGGACGAGAGCGCGCCGGGGGAGGGGTATCTGGCGCAGGAGGTGGGGCAGGGGGACCGCTCGGCTCCCGACGACCTGGTCCTCCCGGTCACCTCACCCGCGGGCGTGGGCGGCATGTCCGCAGGCTGACCCGCTTGGCGCTTGCCGGGGGGAGACTTGCCTTCCCCGGCAAGCGCTCAGGTGAAGAAAGGCGGTGCCGAGGGGGTTTTCGCGTGGTCGAGGCGGAGCCGGATCGAGGGGTGGATCGCGTCGTCGAGGTCGTTGAGCTCGGTCTTGGTCAGCCAGCGGGCTTCTTTGCTCTCGCTGCTGGTGCGGAGCTCCCCGCCGATCGCGGTGGCGCGGAAGCAGATCGAGAACTCCTGGCGGACCTCGCCGTCGGTGTAGGCGACGACGTGGTGGGGGTTGCTGTAGATGCCGATCAGGCCGGTGACCTCGATGTCGATGCCGGTTTCCTCCTTGACCTCGCGCACGGTCGTCTCGGTCATGGTCTCGCCGAGTTCGTGGGTGCCGCCCGGGATGGAGTACAGGTTGTTGTCGGTGCGACGGATCATGAGGACGCGTTCCTGGTCGTCTTCGACGTAGGCGCTGCACGCGATGGCGATGCTGTTCGGGTGGGGGGCGTTCGGGTCGTTGAGGTAGTCCGTGCGGGCCAAGAGGTCTCCCTAGAACTCGGCGGTGGTCGAGAGGTTCCAGACGGCCTCGAAGCTCTCGGAGTAGGTCTCGAAGAGGTCGCCAGCGGTGAGACGACGCAGGTGGAGGCTGGGGGCGTGCGCGCCCTGGAAGCCGTAGACGTGGGTGTTGACGATCATCTCGTCGTCGAAGCGGAAGATGCTGTTGTAAAGGGTCGTACGGTGGAAACGCATCTCCACCCCGGATACCCCGATCAGCGGTCGGTAGAACGCCAGGGCGTTCCGGATGCGGGCCGCGAGGGTGCCGTCGCCCAGTTGTTCCTCCTCGCCCCGGCTCGCCACCTCAGGGCCTGCCGGGTCGCCGAACAGCAGCCGGACCCGGGTGCCGCTCGCGGCCTTGGCGGCCAACTGCTTGACGAATTCGGGGCGTTCCACCAGGAACAATGCCGCGTGCATCAGCAGGTCTACGTGTTCGATCGCGTCGCCGATGACCCGGTCCCACAGTTCGACGGGCACGGTGTTGCGGTGTGGGTAGACCTTGACCACCTCGGAGCAGGCGATCTCGGCCTTGCGCTCGGGTGCCACCGCGTCCGGCCATAGGTAGTTCTCCGTTTCCCGGACCAGGGCGGCGATGGTGTGCCGGTGCCTGGGGTAGGGGAGACGTCCCTTGGTGATCCACCGCTCGACAGTCTTGGGGTCCACGCCGGTGGCCTTGGAGACCCTGTCCAGGTCGAGGCCGTTGCGGAGCAGCGAGTCCCGGAGGCGTTCGTTGTGCACATCCACTCCTTCGGACGTGTAGGGACGTCTTTGTCTTACGTCAGGACGTCTTCGAACGTCCCGCCATGCGGTGCGCCCGTCCTCCCTTGAGGTCGAAAGTCAGGCATGTCAGGAGCTTGGCGGGAGTCTGGCCAGGAGGAACGACTCATGGTTTCGGTGGACGAGTGGCACTGATTCTACCGGCACAGCTCGGCAATCTACGGGCTGGTTGCGGAACGCGACAAGGGACATCCGAACGAAGTCCGGTATTGAATGAAACGTGAGCAGGATAGAGCGGATATCAACGCTTTATCGGTTTGTGGCATGTCGCTGTCGTCAGGCGATCAGTTCTTGTTCGAGTGCGGTCCGTCCCCGGGCGCGGGCCGACAACCGGACGTCGCCCAGGACGGATACCCACCGCTCGGCTGCCTGTGCCACCGCTGCCTCGGCGGCCGAGTCGACGTCCTCCAGGAATCGCCAGACGATCTCGCCGTCGGCTCGCTGGGCCCATCCGCCGACGACCTGGCCGTTCCACCACAGTGTCGGGCCCGCGTTTCCGAACTTGTCGAACAATCGGGTCGCGTGTGCCCCGAGGTACCAGTCGCGGCGTTGCCAGCCCATCGTGGTCGGGTCCAGGGCGGGGAGGAGCGCGGCCCACGGTTCCAGGGCTGGTGGCTCGTCCTCGTCGGCGGTCAGCAGCACACCGACGCCCTCGTCCAGTTCGACCTCCGCGATGTCCACAGCGGACAGCGCGCGCCGGGTCTGGGTCTTGGTCCACCCCGTCCACCATTGCAGGTCGTCCGGCAGTGCGGGGCCGAAGGCGTGCAGCCAGCGGCGGGCCAGTTCGGCCTCGGCCTTCGGCTGGTCCCAGTCCTCCAGCCCGTCCGGGAGCCACGACCGCAGGGGCGACCATCGGTACTGGTGGGACGTCCAGGAGCCCCGCGGCCGGGCGCGCACCACGTGTCCCTCGGCGGCGAGCAGGAACAGCAGTCTGCTCGCGATGTTCTGTCTGCCCTCGTAGTCCTTGCCCTGGGACAGGACGACCTGGGTGGACAGTCGGGGGTGGTCGGTGGCCAGGTCGGCGGCGGTCGTCTCGCCGCGGGCGCGGAGTGCGGCCAGGGCCACCTCGCCCGTCTCGGCCAGCCAGGTCGGCGGGTCGGGGACGACGCCGTCCAGCATCTTCTCCAGCTTGCGCCGCTCCCGGGCCGCCACGCCGAGTGAACACCCGGCCTGGATGAGCGAGGCGTTCGAGTGGGACGCGACGAACACGGTCCGGCGCATGCCGAGCAGGCGGATGAGCGCGCGGTCGGTGTAGAGGGCGTCGCCGATGGCGGAGATGTCACCGCCTGTCATGCGGGCCAGGGCGGAGAGGTGGACCGAGGTCGGGTCCGTCCCGTGCAGGGCCACCACGGCGTCCGCCGCCGTCACCGGGTCGGCCGCCCTGGTCTCGGCCGCCAGCCGATGGCGGTGGCCGAGCCGTGCCCGCCGTGCGGCGGTACCGATGTGGCGCACGATGACACTCCGCTTCGGGTCGGGGGCGGGCTCGCGCACCATAACGCCCGGCACCGACAGTCGGCGGGACATGGGCGGTCGAACGACACCGTCGGTCGTCGTGGGCCGGGTGGGGGACGAATAGGTGGACGAATTCCCCGCGAGACCGGGACGGTTCATCCGTTGTTTTGCGACCGACCGTTCATCGTAACGCCATCTCCGCGCGGGACGATCTAACGTGTGCGTTTCCGGTGGTCCGCCTATGTCGGAGTTGTGCCGATGGGGGTTATCCGTGGTGACGACCGAGCCACTTCTGCGATTGGTGCCCGGCCCGCTCCCGGTGCGAAAACGGCGGCTGTTCCGGTGGGTTTTCCTGCCGATCTCGACATTCGCGCTCGGTGGAATATTACTGCTGTTGTTCAGCGGCACCGTCCTCGTGCCGTTCGAGGGAAACGAGCCGGTCGAGGGGATAACCGGCTCGAAGGGCGCGTTCTTCAACGACGACACCGTGAAGCGGGAACTGTTGCGCCACCACATCAAGGTGCACGTGACCGATGTCGGCTCCCGCAGCATCCTCGCCCGCGACTTCGCAGGCGTGGACTTCGCGTTCCCGTCCGGCGCGCCCGCCGCGCAGCAGATCAAACAGAAGGCGGCCGGGGCGGCGCGCGACCCGGTGCGGGTGTTCACCAGTCCGCTGGTGCTCGCGACCTTCCGCGAGTTCGCCGAGACACTGCAGGCCGCCGGGGTCGCCACGCCGCAGGACGCGGGGCCGGGGTCGTTGTACTACAAGCTGGACATGGCGGCTTTCCTCGACCTGGTCGACGAGGGGAAGCGCTGGTCGACGCTGAGCGTGCAGGACCACAACGGCGGTCGCCGGATCGACAACGTGATCGTGGCCCAGACGTCGGACTTCTGTTCGGCGAACTCCGCGTCGAGCTACCTCACCCTGGTCGCCTACGCCCGCGGCGCCCAGCGGGTGCCCACCGACGTCCCGGCCGCCGAGCGGCTCGGCGGCGAGATCAAGAACCTGCTCGACGGGCAGGGCCGCACCGACGACGCGCTGGCGGGCACCTACCTCGCCGACGCCAACGTGGCCAGGACGAAGCCGATCGTGGTGATCTACGAGCACCAGTACCTTGAGCACCAGATCCGGCGCAGCGCCACCCCCGCGGGTCTGGACCGCGACCGCGTCCTGCTCTACCCCGACATCCAGCTGATCGCCGAGCCCGAGTTCATCCCGCTGAGCGACCGGGGCGAGGCACTCGGCAGCCTGCTCGCAGGCGACGAGGTCCTGCGCACTCGTGCTGTCGAACTGGGCTACCAGCTCAACACCGTGCAGGGCGACGCGGAATCGCTCAACCGGCTGCTCGACGACAAGCACATCCCGATCCCGCCGCAGATCAACTCCACCGTGGGCGCGCCCGGCCTGGACGAGCTGGAGGCCATGATCAAGGCGGTGTCCCCGTGCCGAAGCTGAGGGTGCTCGGCGTCGTCGGCCTGCTGGTGGCGAGCGTGCTGGCCGGGTGCGGGGCGGACCCGCCGGAGGAGGAGCTGTCCGTGCTGGCCAGCTCCGAGCTCGCCGACATGGGCCCGCTGCTGGACGACCTGCACAAGGACACCGGTGTCCGGCTGCGGATGGACTTCCAGGGCACGGTCGACGCCAGCAACGCGCTGGTGCCGCTCGGTCGTGACCGCCACCAGGCGGCCTGGTTGTCCACCGACAGCTATTTCCAGCTCAGGCTGGCGAAGTCCGGTTTCACCGGCGAGCCGCCGCTGGCCAAGCACACGATGGTGTCCTCGGTGGCCATCGGCGTGAAACCGGCCGTCGCGCAGACCCTGCGGTCGAGCGCCGCCGACGGGCAGGTGTCCTGGGCGGACGTCGCCGAGCTGGCGGCAGCCGGGAAGCTGCGGTTCGCCATGGCCGACCCTCGACACAGCGGCAGCGGGCTCACCGCGTTGATCGGCATCGCCACCGCCGCCGCGGGCACCGGCAAGCCGCTGCGACCCGAGGACGTCACCTGTGACCGGCTGCACGGCCTGTTCGCGGGCCACGCCGCCGCCGACACGGCGCAGGACGTGCTGGAGACCTACCGGCACGATGAGGACGGGCTCGACGGGGTGGTCAACTACGAGTCCACGCTGCTGTCCCTGAACGCGCGCGGCGGCCTGCGCACCCCGCTGGAGATCATCCGCCCGAAGGACGGGGCGGTGCTGTCGGAGTACCCGATGCTGCTGCTCGACCCGGCGAAACGGCGCGCCTACGACGCCGTCGTGGAGTGGCTGCTGCGGCCGGACAACCAGCGGAAGATCATGGAACACACGTTCCGCAGGCCGGTCACCGCCGACGTCGACCCGGTCGAGCAGCTGCGCGTGCCCATCGGCACCGCCCTGTACTTCCCGGACCGCCAGGACGTCGTCGACCGGCTGCTGACCTACTACGAGACCGAGTCCCGGCCCCGCGACGTGATCTTCGTGCTGGACTACTCCGGCTCCATGCGCGGCGCCTCGATCGCGGCGCTGCGGGCGGCGTTCGACGGGCTCAGCGGCGCGGACGACACCGACAGCGGCAAGTTCGCCCGGTTCGCCACCGGCGAGCAGGTGACCGTGGTGCGGTTCGCCCAGCAGGTCGCGGGCGAGCAGACGGTCAAGGTGACCAGGCCGGAGGACCTGGACGAGCTGCGGCGGTTCGTCGCGGTGGAGGACTTCGGCGAGGGCACCGCGGTGTGGGGGGCGCTGGAGCGCGGCTACCAGGTGGCCGCCGACCACCTGCGCGAGAACCCGGACCGGGTGGTCTCGATCGTGCTGATGACCGACGGCCTCAACAACGCGGGCCCGACCGCCGACGACTTCCTGCACCGCTACCCGGACTTCCCGGCCCACGGCGTCCGCACGTATGCCATCCGGTTCGGCACGGCAGGCGCCGCCGAGCTCGACCGCGTCGCCACCGCCACCGGCGGCCACATGGTGGACGCGACCGCGACGTCCCTGCCCACCGCGTTCAAGGAGATACGAGGCTGTGAGTGACAGCGGACTGTGGTGGGCGGTGTGGTGGCCCTGGCTCGTGCTGTGGGGCGCGGTCGTACTCCTGGTGGCGGCCGCCGTCGTGGTCCTCCTGGTGCTGGTGCGCACCCACCGCGCCCAGCTCGCCGACCAGGGCGCGCTGAGCCGCGGCCACGAGCACGGCCAGGTCTGGTACCTGGACAACGACGCGGTCATGGACATGTACCGGGGCAACAACTCGGCACTGCGCAGCGAGGTCGAACGGCGGATCACCAGCAGCAAGGGCGTCGTCCTCGGCGTGGTGGTCCCCGGGGTGGACGCCAAGGGCGAGGCGTCGGCCTCGCAGGAGGTGGTCACCAAGTTCGTGCAGGAGGCCGAGCCGATCACCGTGGTCAAGCTGGTCGTGGACATCCTCGACCGCGCGCACAACATCGTCCACGTCGACCTGCGCAACCAGCAGGTGCCCTGGCACACCGCCCGCGAACAGCTGCTCGCCCGCGGCCCCAGGGGCGGCGACATGCGGCTGTCGGACATGGTCGGCGTGTACGTGTCGATCTCGGCGGTGCTGCACCGCGCCGAGGACAACGGCGACGGCGTGGTCTTCCTGGCCCCCTACGGCCAGGGCAAGCCGGGGGACGGGCCGCGCATGCGGGTCCGGTGCGTGCTGGGCGGCCTGCGGGTCAAGGAGCTGAGGGTGACCTCCGCCCAGTGCGTCGGCAAGGTCGTGCTGTGGGACGACGACCTGCGGGAACTCGTGGTCGACCCACTGGTGATCTTCCGCTGACGGCCCTCCTGCCTGCGGGTTCGGTTGCTTTTCGAGTGCGGGGTAGGGGTCCCTCGGGTTCAAACCCCCCATCCGCCCGCCGGACCGGCGATGCTCGTATGCGTCGGGGAGCACACGTAGCGAAGAGGAGCCAGAGATGACCGAGAACGAGATGACCGCCCTGCGTGACGTCGCCGACGACGCCGTCCTGTTCCACCGCGGCTGGCTCGGCGGCCCCGAGGGCTTCCGTTGGGCCGCCGACGGCGCCCCCGCGGGTTACGTTCCCCAGTGGGAGTGCGAGGCCCTGGCCCGCCTGGTCCGCCGCGGCTACATCGTCATCGAGTCCGCCCTTGGCGTGCACGACGCCGTCGTCCGTGTCTCGGCGGCGGGCGCCGACCTGATCGACCTCCCGATAGCGGCCTAGGACCTAGGCCCCGGCCCGTGCGCGGGCCACTCGATCACCGGACAGCGGTCCATCACGAACCGCACCCCAGCCGCCCGCACCCGCTCACCCGCGGCCGGGTCGAGCACCCCGAGTTGGAACCACACGGCCTTCGCGCCGATCGCGAGAGCCTCGTCGGCAACGGGACCAGCGTCCTCGGAACGTCGGAAGACGTCGACGCAGTCCACTGGGAAGGGAATGTCGGCGAGAGTTCGATACCCCGGTTCACCCCACACGGTCTCCGCACGCGGATGCACGGGCACGATCCGTTTGCCGTGCCGCTGCAGGAACCGGGCCACCCCATGAGCCGCCCGCGCCGGATTGTCGGCCAACCCGACGATCGCCCAGGTCGCACAATCGGCCAGCATCCACCGGATATCCTCCGGATCGGCCCAGTTCGTCATGCGTCCACAGTAGGGCCTCGACCCGGGGCGATGCCGCAGGCGAGCAGTCCTCAACCCCCAGCCCACATCCTGGACCCCCTGCTAGCGTCCGCACGTGGTCGATCACACCGTCACAGTCCTGGGCGCCACCGGCAAAACCGGCCGCCACGTCGTCACCCAGTCCCTGGAACGCGGCTGGCACGTCCGCGCGGCCGGACGCCGACCAGCCCCGGCAGGCGAATACACCCCCTTCGACTGGGACGACCCGACCACCTGGAAACCAGCCTTCGACGGCGCCGACGCCGCCTACCTGGTCATCCCCTTCAACCACCCGGGCGCCCCCGAGCGAGCCCCGGACGTCATCGCGGCCGCATCCGACGTCCCCAAGATCGCTCTACTCTCCACCATCGACGTCGACCACGCCCCGGATGACGACCCCACCAAACGAGCCGAACAAGCCCTCCCACCCACCGCAGCCAAGATCCGCCCGACCTGGTTCCTGGACAACTTCACCATCGGCTCCTTTCGCGGCATGCTGGATTCCGGCGAACTCCGCCTCCCGGCAGCCGAAGCCAGGTTCCCTTTCGTCGACACCCGAGACATAGCCGCGGTGGCAGTAGCCGCCATGGCCCCCGACGGCCCCTCCGGCCCGCTTCCGGTCACCGGCCCGGAATCGGTCGACCACCACGCCGTGGCGCAAGCCTTCCACGACGCCCTGGGTACGCCATTCCGCTATATCCCGGTGGAATCAGCGGAGTTCATCGAACTGCTGATGGCCCGAGGGTTCACCCACGACTACGGCGCCTTCCTGGCCGACGCCCTCGCCAAGGTGGCGGACGGCAGCTTCACCATCCCCGTGGCCGACACGGTCCGGAAATACGTCGGCCGCCGCCCCTACACCCCGGCGGAGTTCGCCCGCCACTACGCGCGCACCCTCAGCTGAGAAACAACCTCCCATGCCCCACGACGTCCCGAGTGGACGTTCCGGCAGTACGCAGGCAATGCCACAGACAGGCCTGGTTCGACGTCACGACCGGCACCCCGAGATCCGCCTCCAACGCCGACACGGCCTCCGCGCACCGAAACCCGTTCCCGGCCAACAGAACCCCATCGGCGTCCTCGGGAAAGCCACCCCGAACCTGCCGATAGACATCCTCGGGCCGAACCTCCCACTGCGCCCCCGCGTCCCACACCTCCCAAGGCCGCATCTCCCGCCACCCCCGCCCCAACTCGAACCGCCGAATGTCCACCGGCTCGTGGCCTGCCGAGGTGAAGAACTCCCGCCCGGCAGCCACGATCTCGTCCTTGAACCAAGGCGGCACCACCACATACGGCCGCGAAACCCCCACAGCCGCCAACGCCGCCGTGCTCGCCTGCGCGGCAGTCACCACCGGTATCCCGCCTGCCCGCGCACTGGCCTGTGCCGCGAACTGGGCGTCGAACCGCGCGCCCCCGAACAGGCTGCTGGTCGTGAAACACACGCAGATCACGTCCAGCCGCATGCCGCCCAGGAACTCCAGGCCACGCGCCACATCCGGCGACTCCGCCACCACCCGGGCAGGATCCTCGCCATAGTCCGAGGTCCCCGGCTTGCGCGGGCTCTCGAAGCGGGCCGCGCAGATCGACACCCCCGGTGGCGCCATCGTCCAGAACTCGGACTCCGCCACCGGGTCCTTGTCGATCACCAGCACGCCCAGCGCGGCGCGCCATCCCCAGCGGTCACCGGGCACGGGCCTGCTCCGTGGGTTTGCCGAGCCTGACCCGGTTCTCGGCGAACGCCAGGGCCGCGAGTACGACCACGGTGCCCACGATCATGTTCCAGGTGATCGACTCCTGCAGGGTGACCAGGCTGATCAGCACCGCCGTCACCGGCACCAGGTAGTTCACCGCCGACGCGTTCGCCGCGCCCATGTCGCCGATCAGGCGGAAGTACACCAGGTACGCCAACCCCGTGCCGACCACGCCCAGCAGCAGCACGCTCAGGCCGATGCCCCAGGTCGGATGGGGTGTCTTCCAGGGGAAGAAGGGGGTCACGATCAGCTGCAGCAGGGTGGCCATCAGCACCTGCGACGTTGCCGACACCAGCGGCGGGATGCCCTTCTGCGCCAGCATCTTGCGCACGTAGACCGTCTGCGCCGCGTAGCAGGCCGCCGCGCCGAGCACCGCGAGTTGGCCGCCCAGCGAGCCGCCGGAGGTCGACCACGGGCCGATCACCAGCACGACGCCGATGAAGCCGACCAGGAACCCGATGCCCTTGCGCCAGGTGGCCCGTTCGGCGGGCAGCGCGGCGGTCACCGCGGCCAGGGTGAACAGCGGGGTGGCCGCGATCAGCACCCCGGCCATGGCCGCGCTGGTGCGCTGCTCGCCCCAGGCCAGCAGCAGGAACGGGGCGATCATGCCGAGGATCGCGGTGATCGCGGTGTGCCCCCAGACGGCCGCGCTGCGGGGGAGCGAGCCCCTGGTCACGCGCAGCACGGTGAGCAGCACGACGGCGCCGAGGAACACCCGGGCGAGCACCAGCTGCGCCGGGGTGAGTCCGTCGACGGCGACTTTGATGAAGGTGTAGCTGCTGCCCCAGATCAGGGACAGCAGGACGAACAGGATGACGTTCACACGGCTCATGAGGGCGGTTCCTAGACGAGGGCGGGTGCGGGGATGCTGGCCAGGCCGTCCTGCAGGGCCTGGTCGGTCAGCGCGTCGTCGGGCAGCGACCCGGCGAGGTAGCGCTCGTAGGCGACCAGGTCGAAGTCGCCGTGGCCGGACAGGCCGAGGAGGATCGCTTTGCCGACGCCCTCCTCCCGGCAGCGCAGGGCCTCGTCGATCGCGCCGCGGATGGCGTGCGTCGACTCCGGGGCGGGCACGATGCCCTCGGCGCGGGCGAACAGCACCCCGGCCGCGAAACAGTCGTTCTGCCGCACCGCCACCGCCTCCATCAGCCCGTCCTCCACCGCTCGGCTGATCACCGGCGCGATGTTGTGCGCGCGCAGGCCGCCCGCGTGCACGGCGGGCGGGATGAACTTGTGGCCCAGCGTGTGCATCCGGAACAGCGGCGTCAAGCCCGCCGAGTCGGCGTGGTCGTAGGCGATCCGGCCGCGGGTCAGCGTCGGGCAGGCCGCGGGCTCCACCGCGATCAGCCGGACCGGTGGGCCGCCCGCGAGGTGA
Source organism: Actinokineospora enzanensis DSM 44649 (assembly GCF_000374445.1). Lineage (GTDB taxonomy): Bacteria > Actinomycetota > Actinomycetes > Mycobacteriales > Pseudonocardiaceae > Actinokineospora > Actinokineospora enzanensis. The sequence continues at coordinate 254,469 of NZ_KB894404.1, forward strand.
CGGCGCAGGAACGGGAACGCCAGCCCGGCCAGGTTGCTGCCGCCGCCTGCCGCGCCCACCACGATGTCCGGGTGGTCGTCGGCCAGTTCGAGCTGCTTGATCGCCTCCTGGCCGATGACGCTCTGGTGCGCGCACACGTAGTTCAGGCCGCTGCCCCGGGTGTAGCCGTACTCCGGATGGGCGTACGCGAACTGCAACGCCTCCGACTTCGCCACGCCCAGGCTGCCCGGGTGGTCCGGTTTCTCGGCCAGGACCGAGCGCCCGGACGCTGTCTCCGTGCTCGGGCTCGCCGTGCACACTGCGCCATAAGTCTCCATGAGCGTGCGGCGGTAAGGCTTCTGCTCGAAGCTGACGCGCACCATGAACACCTTGGCGGCCATGTCGAACAGCGACGCCGCCAGCGCGACCGCGCTGCCCCACTGGCCCGCGCCCGTCTCGCCGACCAGGCCCGTCTTGCCCGCCAGCTTGTTGTAGTAGGCCTGCGGGATCGCGGTGTTCGGCTTGAAGCTGCCGGTCGGTGCCACGCCCTCGAACTTGTAGTAGATGCGCGCGGGCGTGTCGAGCGCCTTCTCCAGCCGCCGGGCTCTGAACAGCGGGGTGGCCCGCCACTGCGCGTACAGCTGCCGTACCGGCTCCGGGATCTCGAACTCCGGCGCCTGGCTCAGCTCCTGCTCGACCAGCGCGGGCGGCATCGAGCGGGCCAGCGCGTCCGCGCTCACCGGCTCGCGGGTGACCGGGTCCAGGATCGGGGCGGTGTTGCCGACGTCCGCGGCCGGGTTCAGCCAGGTGTGCGGGATGTCCGCCTCGGTCAGCTCGTACTTGATCTTGTCCATCGGGTGCTCCTAGCGGGCCTCGGTGGTCAGCGAACCCTCGGCCAGCCGGTCGTCGGTGCGGAACAGCTTGGGGTGCGCGGCCCGGATGCCGGACACCACGGTGTCGTAGGGGAAGTCGGCGAACTCGCCGCGCATCCGCAGGAACTCCATGTGCCTGCGGCCCTGCTCGTCGTAGGGGTGGTAGAGGCTGTCGGACCGCCCGTCGAAGTCCAGCGGGGCGATCTTGTAGAGCTTGCAGAGCAGCTTGGTGAACACCGGGGTCGCCTTGACCCACCGGCCGTCCAGGTGGACGGAGGTGAGGCTGTGGAAGCAGAACACGTCGCCGCCGACCAGCTCCCGCAGGCGTTCGGAGGCCAGGTGGTTGCGGACGTCGCCGTAGACGATGCGGCTCGGGATGCCGACCGCGCGCACGACCGCCGCGTACACGATGGACTTGTGCACACAGAAACCCCGACCGCGGTTGATGATCGCGCTCGCGGTGAACTCGGCGCGGGTCATCCGGCTGCCGTAGACCTCGTAGTGGATACCGTCGCGCACCGCGTAATACAGCGCCACCGCCTTGTCGATATCGGTTTCCGCGTCATCGGGCATGGCCCGGTCGATGAACTCGCGGACGGTGTGCGAGTTGTAGTCCAGGAACTCGGTTTCCTCTGTCAGATCAACAAGATCTGTCATCTACAGTCCCATCATCGCGGCGACGCGCTGCCGTTGGATCTCGGACGTTCCGGAGTAGATGGGCCCGGCGACGGCGTTGCGCACGTCCTTCTCGATCCCGTACTCGGTCATGTAGCCGTAGCCGCCGAACACCTGCACCGCGGCCAGTGCGGAGGCCAGGTTCGCCTCGCTCACCACCAGCTTGGTGATCGCGATGTCGGTGGTGACGTTCCGCCGCGCGGTCAGCTTCTCCGCCGTGTCGTAGAGCCACTTGCGGGAGGTCTCCACACCGACACGCATGTCCACGAGCTTGGTCGACACCGCCTGGAACGACCCGATCGCCTGCCCGAACTGCTTGCGCGTGCGCGCGTACTCCAGGCACCGCCGCAGCCGGTGCTCCATCTCGCCCAGGTTGATCACGAAGGAGAGCAGGATCTCCCATTTCATGACGTGGTCCAGGATCAGGAACCCGGCGCCGACCGAGCCGATCACGTTGGCCTTCGGCACCCGGACGCCGTCCAGGAACAGCTCGCCAAGCGGGGACGTGCGCAGGCCCATCTTGGCGATCGGCGTGCCGACGCGCAGGCCGGGGGAGTCGCGGTCGACCAGGAACGTGGAGATCGCGGACGGGCTGCCCGGCTTGCCGGTGCGCGCGTACACGACGAACGTGTCGGCGATGGGACCGTTGCTGACGAACGACTTCGAGCCGGTGAGCACCCAGTGGTCGCCGTCCGGCTCGGCCGTGGTGCGCATGGCCATCATGTCCGAACCCGCGTCCGGCTCGCTGATCGCGTGCGCGCCGATCGCGCCGCCGGAGCACACGCCGGGCAGGTAGCGCTGCTTGAGCTCGGCGGAACCGAAGCGGCGCAACGGGATCCCGGTGCTGACCATGTGCGTGGACACGGAGAACGCGAACCCGCCGTCCCGGCAGCTCTCGCCCAGTCCTTCCAGGACGTACATGGTGGTGAGCAGGTCGGCGTCCAGCCCGCCGTGCTCCGCCGGGAACGGCAGGCCAAGCAGGCCGGACTCGCGGATCAACGCCCAGCCCTCGGTGGCGAACTCGGCGGCGGCGTCCCGGTCGAGGTGGTCCTTGCCCGCCGCCGCGCCCAGGTCGACGGCGGCGGCGCGCAGGGCCCGTTGCTCGTCGGTCCAGGTGATCACGGGGCGCACTCGTACTGCGAGAAGCCGTCCGCGTCCAGGTTGTGCCGTTCGTCGCCGCGCAGCGCCGGGGAGAACACGCTGATCAGCTCCAGGTCATGGTCCGGGCCCGCGATGAGGAAATGCGCGTCGTGCTCGTCGAGCGCGTAGAGCACACCGGGGGATAAGGGGAAACCCCTACCGTCCACGGTCTGCACCTCGCCCACCCCGGCGATGCAGTAGCAGGCCTCCAGGTGGCTGCGGTACTGCAGGCGGGACTTGGTGTTCGCGCGCACGGTGGTGTGCGCGACGGTGAACCCCATGTTGTCCTGGCGGAGCAGGAACCGGTAGCTGAGGCCGTTGCCCCAGTCGACGCAGGCGACCTCGGCACGGCTGCGGACGATCATGGGGTGGCCCCTTTCAGGAGTGCGGACTCGACGAACGCGTCGATGGCCCGGACCGACCGGAACTCGGCGGGGTCCAGGTCCAGCTCGTCGACCGGCAGGTCGTGCCGCTCGCCGAGCCAGGCGATCAGGCGCAGCAGGCCGAGGCTGTCCACCACGCCGCTGTCCAGCAGGTCGAAGTCCGGGTCCAGTTCGTCCGGCCGCACATCCGGGGCGAACTCCGCGACGACGTACCGGGTGATCTCGGTGATCCGGTCGGCATCCATCCGCGTCAGACCCTTTCCGCCAGGAGCTTCTTCCGATCGACCTTGCCGGTCGAGGTGCGCGGGAACTCCGCGCCGATCAGTTCCACCGCGCTCGGCACCGCCGTGCGCGGCAACAGCCGGGCGCAGTGCGAACGCAGCGTGAGGCTGTTGGGCCGGGCCTCGCCCACCGGGCGCACCAGCGCGTGCAACCGGTACCCGGCCTCGTCGTCGGGCAACGCGAGCACGATCGCCTCGGTCACGTCGGGGTGGTTCAGCAGCGCTTCCTCGACCTGCCGCACGTTGGTCCGGACACCGCGCACCTTGACCTGGAAGTCGGCCCGACCGTCCAGGTGGAACACGCCGTCGGGGGTCTGCCGCACCAGGTCGCCGGTGCGGAACCAGACCCGCCCGTCCTGCTCGACCCACCGGTCCGCGCGCGCGGCGTCGAGGTAGCGCTCGGCCTGGAACGGCGTGCTGACCAGCAGTTCGGCGCCGTCGAGCCGGGCATGGACGCCGTCGATCGGTCGGCCGATGGGGACGGGGGTGCCTGCCGTGGGGTCGGTGTCGTGGACGAAGCTGTCGTTGGTCTCGGTGCAGCCGTAGATGTTGCGGATCCGGGCATGGGGGAACCGTTCCGGCAGCCGGGCGAGCAGCCCCGGCGGCATGGCGTCACCGGTGTGCACGAGTTCGCGGACAGCCGGGAAGACGGCATCGGTGGCGTCCAGGAGCTGCCGGAAGAAGAGCGGCACGGCCTGCACGACCTCGACGTCCGCACTGGTGAACGCCCGCGCGAGGGCGCGCCCGTCGAGCGCCCGGTCCGGCTCGGCGAGCACGACGTGACCACCGGCTCGCAGCGTGGTCCAGACGTCCAGCAGGCAGAGATCGAAGTTGAGCGGCGCGTGGTTGAAGACGACCGAGCCTGCGCCGATGCCGAACGCGGCCGCGGCCCACTCGGTGAACCGGTCGACCGCCGCCCGGGGCAGGGGGACGACCTTGGGCAGGCCGGTGGAACCGGAGGTGGTGAGCATCGGCCCGACACCATCGAGCTCGGGCGTCCCGACCGCATCCTGGACGTCCTTGACAGGAGGGATGTCCTTGCCGGTCTGGATGTCCTTGATGGTGAGGTCCGCGTGCACGACCTGTCGGCAGCCTGCCTGGGCGCGCAGGGCCGATCTGGCCTCGGCACCGAGATCGGACGGCGGCAACAGGAATGGCCTGCCCTCGACCCAACACGCCGCCACCAGCGCGATCGCCTCCGGCGACTTGCCGACCACCAGATCGACCGCCCCGGTTCCGGCGGCCACCACCCGCCGGGCCTGGTCGATGAGCGCGCGCAGGCCGCGATAGGAGATGTCGACACCTTTGTAGGTCGCCGCCACGCCATTGGCGCGGGCATGGACGAGCCCGGATAAATCGACCTCCATTGCCGCCCCCGACCGAAAACCACCATTTCCGTTTGTTGTCCGTGCACGCTAGCGACGTCCCCGTTACCTGGGCAAACCGCCGAACGGGTGACGCGGGCCCGCTGGGTCCGGTGTGGACCAGCGCGGGGTGCTCCGAATGCAGTCACGTTCCCAATTGGGGGTCGCCATTCAATTGTCAACGCATTGCGACGCGCTGGCTATAGGCGGGGCGGGAGCGGTGGTGTATGGGGTGGGGTCCCGATTGGACGGACGAATAGGGGCGTCGGTCGAACGTGGGCGAGGCGCCGCGCCGGGGCGTCGGCGATCCGCCGATCGGGTGATGCCTGGCGCGGGCGGATACGTTGCCTGCCCCGGGGCCGAGGGAAGGATCGTGCTGAAGCGCTTTCGCCGGAATCGGAATGACGTGAGCGGACAGGTCGACGCGCGGGGGATCGTGCAGGCGGAGACCATCCACGGCGGGGTGCACTACCACGCCGAGCGCGCGGAGTCGTCGGGGGAGAAGCCGATCACCGGGATCTTCGAGGTGTTCGCCGAGTCGGAGCGGTACGTGTCCGCGGACCCGACGGTCTTCCGGGCGCACGGGCACTTCATGCGGATCACCGTGGAGGCCGTGCCGGACCGGGCCGTCGTGCTCACCGGGCTACGGGCCAGGGTGGTGTCCAGGCGTCGGAGCGTCACCGGCTATCTCGGGCACCTTGGTCCGGTGTCGGTCCGGCCGTTCGTGGTGGATCTCGATGCCGAGGAGCCGCTGGCCCGCCCGAACCACGGCGTGCCGGACTTCCCCTACACCGTGACGCCGCACCAGCCCGAGGTGTTCGAGGTGAAGGTCGTCACCACCGACCGCGAGGTGCGGTGGCGGCTGGAGCTCGGCTGGCTCTGCGCGGGCCGGGCCGGGAGCACCCTGATGGACGTGGCAGGCGAGCCGTTCCGGAGCTCGCTCTGACGTTGGCGGACGCGGGGATGGTCCTTGACGATCTGTTGGCCGCGCGCCGAACACGGTACTGATCTACGCGACCGATCCAAGCGGCGCTGTGGTGCGGGTCTCCGGGTGGGGACGTAAACCCGTCGCCGCCCGATACGACGATCGTCGTGGGACAGGCAGGTGATGGTGTCGGGCTGTCCGGCGTGGTTCCGGGTCGGGCCGGTTCGGTCGGATTTCGGCGAGCGCGGCCGCGGTGTTCTGGCGGAATGCCAGTTCCCGGGCTGGTTCGACGACCGTGTTCCTGGACTGTGGGAAGGCGAGTGTCTGCTTCGGACGTCAGATACAGGAGTTTGATGTTCGATGCGTCACACATCAATCGGGCGTGAATTCTCGGAGCGTCTCCTTGCCTGCCGATGCGCGTCCGGAGAATGATGTCGGTTATGCTGATCCGGTCGTCCGCGCGGTTCCGATCGCCATTCGACGTACTGCCCCCAGTTCGCACCATGACTAGCACCATGACGATATCCTGCCAGGTCAGATGCCCTTCTGGATGGAGCAGGTGACCCTGGTCGAGCGGCCGGAAGCCGCCATCCTGCCCATAATCGGGCGTACCGGAGATCTGTCCGCGCTGCGTGCGGAAATCGCGCATTCGGGTACCGGATCGCGTCGGTTGGTAGTGGTCGAAGGGGTCGCCGGTATCGGCAAATCCACCCTGTTGGACCATTGCTTCGACAATTACGCGGGTTCTGCTGGCACCGTCTTGCGCGCCCGGTGTCATGAGCTGGCCGCCGATGGTCCATTTGGGGTGGTGCGGCAGCTGTTCGTCCCCTTGGGCCTTTCCGCGGCCGACGTGGACGGATCGCCGCTGCTGTCCGGTGGTGCGCGGTGGGCGGTGCCCGCGTTCGCGCCGGTCGTCGAGCCCGCGGCCGCGGACCCGGCGCGCACCTACTCGGTGGTGCACGGCCTGTACTGGTTGGCGGCCAACCTGATGGCCGAGGCGCCGCTGGTGCTCGTCGTCGATGACGTGCAGTGGTGCGATGAGCCTTCCCTGCGCTGGTTGGGTTACCTGCTGCGCCGCACCGAGGGCATGCCGTTGTGCGTCGTCGCCACCACCCGTCCGCCCGCGCGTCCCGAACTCGCCGACAGCCTCGCCGCCGACTGGGCGAGGCTGATCCGGCTCGAACCGCTGGGCCGGGCCGAGATCCGCGAGGTCATCGCCGCGACACTGCACGGCGAGCCGACCGAGCGGTTCCACGCGGCCTGTGTGGAACTGTCCGGCGGCAACCCGTTGCGGCTGAGCCGACTGCTCGGCACCGTCCGCAGGCAGGGGCTCGGGCCGGACGACGGGGCGCTGGCCGTGCTCGACGAGGTGGGCTCGGACGTCGTCGCCTCCTCCGCGCTGTCCTGGGTCGGGACCCAGCCCGCGCACGTGGGCCGGGTCGCCCGCGCGGTCGGCGTGCTCGACGACACCCGCGCCGACCTGGTCGCCGCGCTGTCCGGGGTGGCCGTCCGCACGGTACGCGCAACCCTGGAGTCGTTACGGGACAATGACATCCTGGCGGCCGACCGGGACGGCTTCGCGCACGAGCTGGTCCGGGTCGCGCTGCTGGGCGAACTCCCCGACGACGACCTCGCCCGCCTGCGCGCCACCGCCGCCCGGCTGCTCAGCGACGCCGGGTGCCCGGCGGAGGAGATCGCCCGCCAACTGCTGCCACTGCCCCGGCTCGCCGAGCCCTGGATGCGCGCCGTGCTGTCCGACGCGGCCCACGACGCCAACGGCCGCGGCGCGCCCGACGCCGCCGCCCGCTACCTGCGTGCCCTGCTCCCCGAGACCCCGGACGACCCGGCCCTGCACGCCCGCCTCGCCGAGCAGCTCGCGCAGACCGACCCGGTGCAGGCCATGGTCCACCTGCGGACCGCGCTCGACGGCACCGCCGACCCGCGCGCCCGCGCGCCGTTGGCCGTGCGGTTCGGCATGACCGCCCTCGCCGTCCAACGCTCGCCGCACGCGGTGACCCTGCTGGCGGACACGCTCGACGCCCTCGCCGCGGAGATCGGCGCGGACCCCGGCCCCGCCGACCGGGAGCTGCGCACGCTGGTCGAGTCCGCGCTGGTGATCACCGGATTCGACGAGAAGTCCACCGTTCCACAGGTGCAGGAACGCATCCGCGGCATGCGCGAGCCCGCCGGGGACACGCCTGCCGAGCGCCAGCTGCTGGCCATGATGGCGATCGGCGACGTGATGCGCGGCGAGGCGCCGGAGGTCGCGGTCGGCCGGGTGAACCGGGCGCTGCCGGTGGACGAGGCCGCGCACGGCGGCTGGACCATCCTGGCCTCCGCGTTCGTGCTCGACCACGCCGGTGCGGCGCCCGCGGCCCTGGCCGCCCTGGACCGGCTGCTCGACCACAGCCGCAGGCGCGCCGCGGTGTGGACCAACGTGCTGGCCCTGAGCACCCGGGCGCTGATCCTGCACGGCCTGGGCGAGTTCGCCGAGGCCGCGGCGGAGAGCCAGCTGTCGCTGGAGATCGCCGGGCAGGAGGCCTGGCACCCGAACGCGGTGCAGCCCACGGTGGCGCTGGCGGCCGCGCTGGCCCGGCGCGGCGAGGCGGGCCGCGCCGAGGAGCTGCTCGACGGCCTGGTGCGGCCGCGCATGGAGTGCTTCGCCGTGGAGTACCACCACTTCCTCATGGCCCGCGCCGCCACCGCGCAGCACCTCGACCGCCCGGACGAGGCGCTCGACCACCTCTACCGCTGTGGTCGCAGCCTGGACGAGGCGGGCATCGCCAACCCGGTGTTCACCCCGTGGTGGCTGGAGGCCGCGTTGATCCTCGCCGCGACGGACCGCGCCGCGCAGGCGGGTGAGCTGGCCGAACGCGGTGAACACCTGGCCGGTCGCTGGCCGGTGCCACGCGCAGGCGGGCTCGCCTTGATCGCCCGATCGGTGGTCAGTGCCGACACGAAAGCGGTGGAGCTGCTGGAGGAAGCCGTGCGCGTGCTGCGCGACTCCGGCGCCCGGTTCGACCATCAACGCGCGGAGCACCTGCTGGCGGGCGCCTTGCTGCGCAAGGGGGACGTGCGGCAGGCACGGGAACACCTGCGCACGGCCGTGGACCTGGCGAACCGGTGCGGCGCGCGCCCGGCCGCGCTGGCGGCACGGGACCTGTTGCTGGCCGCAGGCGGCCGGATGCGGCCGATCACGGGTGCCCGGGTGGACACGCTGACCGGTGGCGAGCGGCGGGTGGCCGCCATGGCCGCGACCGGGGCCAGCAACCGGGAGATCGCCAAGGCGCTGTTCGTGACGCCGCGGACGGTGGAGGTGCACCTGACCAACGCGTACCGGAAACTCGGCATCGCCGATCGGGGCGAGCTGGCCGCGGTGCTGCGCGAGCCGCCGTCCCGAGTGGCCGACGCGGATGTCCGGCCGGACATCTGACAGGTTCGAGGTGGTCCGAGATGGATGGTCCCGGTGGGCCGGATCGGTTGGGGTGGCGCGCATGTCGGGTGCTCGACGCGGTGGTGTGGCACGGGACGCGCGGCGCGCCGCCGTGTTGGTCGGGCGGGACCGCGAGTGCGCCGCGCTGCGGTCGGCCGTGCGGTCGCTGGTCGCCGGTGGGTCCCGCGTGGTGGCCGTGCGCGGCGAGCCCGGCGCGGGGCGCAGCGCGCTGCTCGGCTGGGCGGTCGCCGAGGCGGCGCGGGCCGGGGCCGCCGTGGCCCGCGCGTGCGCGACGCCGCTGGAGACCGGGCTGCGGTTCGCGGTGATCGACCAGCTGTCCGGCGCGCTGCCCGTGGACGTCGACCAGTACGCCCGGCGCGCCGACTTCGTCCGGCTGTGCGCGGGGTTGGTCGCCGCCGCCCGGCGCGCGCCGCTGGTGCTCGCGGTGGACGACGCGCAGTGGCTGGACCCGCAGTCGGAGCAGATCCTGCGGATGCTGGTGCGGCGCCTGCACCACGTGCCGGTGCTGATGCTGCTCACCACCACCCGGTCGCGGCCCGCCCTGGTCGACGAGGTGCCGCCGACCGTGGACGGGGAGACGATGCGGCCGGGTCCGCTGTCCGAGGACGCGGTACGCGAGCTGTGCCTGCAACTGTTCGCGCAGGCGGCGGATCCCGAGTTCGCCCGCCACGCCACGGCCGTCACCGGCGGCAACCCGGGCGTGCTCGTGCCCGCGCTCGGCCAGTTCGCGCGCGACGGCGGGCGGCCGTGCGAGGACCACGCGGCGGAGTTCGGCGCGCTGGCCGCGGGTTGCCGGGCCGCGCAGGTGAACGCCGTGCTGGACAGCCTGTCCCCGACCGCCGCCGAGGTGTTGCGGTTCCTCGCGATCAGCCGGGGCGACCTGGACCGGTGGCTGGTCACGTCCCTGTTCGGCACCGGCCACGGCCGCGCCGACGTCGTCTACCGGTTGCGGGAGAGCGGGCTCGTGCGCGGCGATGGCGACCGGCTGCGGCTGGTGGACGCCGTCACCGAGCACCAGGTGCTGGCCAGGATGACCGCGGCCGAGCGGCGCGCCCTGCACGCGGAGGTGGCCGAGCTGGCCTTCCGGGCGGGCGCCCCGGACGACATCCTCGGGCGGATCCTGCTGGGCAGCCGCTCGACCGAGTCCCCCTGGGCGCCGCGGGTGCTGCACCGCGCCGCGAGCCGTGCGCTGCTCGTGGGCAACGACCGGGACGCGGCCGCGCTGCTGGGCTCCGCGCTCGGCGAGCCCGTGCCGTCGGCCGACCGCGCGCGACTGCTGGTGGACCTGGCGGCGGCCGAGGTGCGCGAGCGGCCGGTGGCCAGCGACCGGGTGCTGGCGCACGTGGTCTCGGGCAACGGCGACGGCGAGCTGATCCATCGCCTGCGCGCCGCGGACCTGCTGCTGGCGCGGGGCGCGTGCGGGGCGGCCGAGCGGGCGATCGCCGGGCGCCTGTCCGCGCTGGGCGGCCGTCTCGACGACGCGGACACCAGGACCGAGCACGCCGCGTTGACCGCGCTGCGGGCACTCGTCTCGGAGATAGCGCAGGACCTGCCGGAGATGTCGACCGGCGAGTTCGTCCACATCGAACCCGCGGTGGCCACCGACGAACCGGTCGACCCGGTGGCGGCGGGGGTGGCGGCCTGGCGGCTGGCCGCGCGCGGGACGAACCCGGGACGCGCCCGGCTGCTGGCGAACATCGCGCTGGCCCCGTCCGTGACCCGGCAGCCGCTGGCCATGCCGCGCCTGGCCGCGTGCACGGCGTTGATGCTCACCGACGATGTCGAGGTGGCCGAACGGGGGGTGGACGCGGTGCTGGTCGACGCCCGGCGCCGGGGGCTGCGCGCGGTGGTGGCCACCTGCCTGCTGCGGCTCGGCTCGCTCGCGCTGCGCCGAGGGCTGCTGGACACCGCCGCCAGCCACCTGGCCGCCGCGGTCGAGGAACTGCCGCCCGGCTCGTGGGATCCGCGCGTCATGCCGTTCCCGCTGGCCTGCCAGGCGCTGGTGGACCTGGAGCTGGGCCGGGTCGACGTGGCCGAGGGTCGGTTGGCCACCGCGCTGCCCGCCGCCGCGGAGTCCGGGCTCGGCTGGTCGCACCTGCTCTACGCGCGGGGCGCGCTGTTCCTCGCGCTGGGCAAGCCCGATCCGGCGCGGCGCGCGCTGCTGGAATGCGGCCGCAGACTGGTGAGCGGCGGCTGGACGAACCCGGTACTGCTGCGCTGGCGGCAGTTGGCCGCCGAGGCCTCGGGCGCGGTCGGCGACGTCGGGGCGGCGCGGGCGCTGCTCGCCGAGGACCGCTGTCGTGCCGAGGAGTGGGGGACGCACAGCGCGGTCGGTGCCGCGCTGCTGGCCACCGGGACCGTGCTCGGTGATCTCGGCGAGTGCACCGGCACCGAGCTGCGCCGCGCCGAGCAGACGCTGCGCGACGCGCCCGCCCGCCTGCTGCACGCCCGGTCCCTGCTCGCCCTCGCCAAGGTCGAACTCGGCCACGGCGCCCGCGGAGGTGTCGGCAGCGGAAGCGGGGACGCGGTGCGCCTGCTGGACCGTGCGTTGCGGGCGGCCCGCTCGATGGGCGCGGTGACGCTGGCGGGACGCGCCGAGGCGATGCTGCGCCGCGCGACCGCCGCCTCCCCCGCCCGGCGCGGACCGGTGGGCACCACGGCACGGGTGGGTTCGGTAGGCTTCCCCGGCTCGACGCCGCGGCCGACGACCGGGTTGTCGGTGGCCGAGTCGCGGATCGTGGAGCTCGCCGCCACGGGCTTCACCAACCCCGAGATCGCGACCGCGCTGTCGGTCACCCGGCGCACGGTCGAGCTTCACCTCAGCAGTGCGTACCGCAAGCTCGGGGTGTCCGGGCGCGCCGAGCTCGTCCGCGTGCTCGTCGGAACCGACAGGTAGTGCCGAGACCGTGTTGTTCGATCGCGAGAAGGAACTGGCGCGCGCCGAGGACGCGGTGCGCGCGATCACCGCACGGGTCGGCGCGCTGGCCGTGATCAGCGGTCCGGTGGGGATCGGCAAGACCACGCTGGCCTCCGCGGTGGCCGACCTGGGTGTCCGCGCGGGCGCGCGGGTGCTGCGCGTGGCGGTGTCCGCCTCGGAGCGGCACTACGCGCTCGGGGTGGTCAGCCAGGTGTGGGAGGCGGTGGTCGCGGGCCTGACCGCGGACGAGCGCGCCCAGGTACTGGCGGGCGCCGCCGACCACGTGCGGCCGCTGTTCGCCGCCGAGGTGTGGCCGCCGAACACCGACTCGCCCGCGCCGGTCGGGCAGGAGCTGCTGCACGGGCTGCGGCACCTGTTCACGGTGATCGGCAGGCGGCGGCCGCTGGTGCTGGTGCTGGACGGTCTGCAATGGGTGGACGACGAGTCCCTGCGCTGCCTGGCCTACCTGGCCAACCGGCTGGCGGGGATCGGTGTGCTGATGGTCGTCACCGTGCACGACGGCGAGGCCGACGCGGACACCGCGCTGGTGCGGCACCTCACCGGCCTGGCCACGCACGTGCTGCGCCCGGGACCGCTCTCGGCCGCGAGTGTCGCGGTGCTCGTGCGCGAACAGTTCGGCGAGCCCGGCACGGACGCCTTCGTGGCCACCTGTCACGCGGTGACCCGCGGCAACCCCATGCTGCTGCGGTTCGTCCTCGCCGAACTCGCCGCTCAGGGCCACCGCCCGACCGACGACGGGATCGACGCGGTGCACGACTGCCGCCCGCCCGCGCTGCGCGACCGGCTCGTGCGCGGCCTGCGCGGCCAACCCGCGCAGGCGATCGCCTGCCTGGCCGCGATCGGGTTCCTTGGCGACGCCGCCGAGGCGGGGCTGGTCGAGCAGCTCGCCGGGCTGGACGAGATCGGCCGCGTCGAGGTGCTGTCGTCGCTGACCCGGCAGGGCCTGGTGGTCCCCGAGCCGCGGCCCGCGTTGGCGCACCCGGTGCTGCGCGAGGCGATCGACGAGCTGATCACCGCGGACGAGGTGGAGCGGCTGCACGCGGCCGCCGCGCGGCTGCTGCACGGCACCGGGCACCCGGCCGAGACGGTCGCCGAGCACCTGCTGGCGGTCCCGGCGCAGCAGGAGCCCTGGGCCGTGGACGCCTTGCGCTGTGCGGCGGACGCGGCGGCCGACCGCGGCGCGCACGCCCTCGCCGCCCGATACCTGCGCCGTGCCCTGCTGGACACCCCGCCCACCAGTGAGAGCCGGGCCGCCCTGCTGCTCGAACTCGCCGCCATCGAGCGCGCCACCGACTCGTCCGCGTCGGTCCGGCACGTGCTGGAGGCGGCGTCCCAGCTGGCCGCGCCGCGCGACCAGGCCGCCGCGATCGTCCAGCTGCCGCCCACGGCGTTGGGCAGCCCGCCGTTCGCGGTGCGCGAGGTGCTGCACCGGGTGGCCGCCGAGCTGGGGGAGCCGGACGGTCTCGGCGGTGTGGAGCGGGAACTGGCGTTGCGGCTGGAGGCGCGGACCCGGCACGTGGACGACGGCGACTCCCGGTGGCTGGCCGACGCCGTGCGCAGGCTGGGCGCCGTGGACACCACGCGCTGCCTGGCCAGTCCGGGCGGGCGGGAGCTGCTCGCCGTGCTGGTGCGCGCGGCCGCGCTGACCGGGACGTGGGCGAGCGCGGAGGTGGCCAGGCTCGGCACCGCGATCCTCGACCTGGAGTGGCCGTCCCCGGAACGCCTGCACGCCACGCTGCCGGTCGTCGGCGCGCTCGCCCTCGCCGACCGCCCGTCGGCCGCGGCGGGCTGGCTGGACTACGCGCTGGAACAGGCGGTGCGGGGCAGCGACCCGGTCGCGGCCGCGGTCGTCCACGCGGCGCAGGGGATGGCGTTGCTCGCGAGTGGACACGTCGGCAAGGCGATCGCCGCAGGCGGCTCGGCGGCCGTGCCGGAGGCGGGGCAGTGGCTGCACGCGGTGTCGGTGTCCGGGGTGGCGCTGGAGACCGGGCCGCTGGACAACTGCGCCGAGGATCTCGTCGGTCAGGTCGGCGCGATGTGCGACGGGCGCACCGACTACCCGCCGCTGATGGCGGTGAACCAGGTCGCGCGCGGCATCCGCGCGGCCCGGCGGGACGATCTGGGCACGGCGCTGGAGCACTTCCTCGACTGCGGCAGGCAACTGGAACGCGCGGGGTGGGTCAACCCGGCGGTGTTCCCGTGGCGGGCCGCGGTCGCGTCGCTGCGGCACCGGCTCGGCAACATCGCGGCGGCGCGGGAGCTGGCCGAGGAGGAGTGCGCCCTGGCGATCACCTGGGGCGCGCCCGCGGCGGTGGGTCGGGCGCTGCGGCTGCGCGGGGCGCTGACCCCGGGCGCGGTGGGGCTGCGGTTCCTGCGCGAGGCCGTGGACGTGCTGGACGGTTCGGAGAACGTGCTGGAGAAGTCGCGCGCGCACATGGCGTTGGGGCGTCGGCTGTCGGGCAGCGGTGACCGGGACGCGGAGGCGCATCTGCGGCGGGGGCGTGGGCTGGCGCAGGCGTGCGGCGCGGGGTGGCTGCTGGAGCGTCAGGGCGCAGGCCGGGTGCGGGTGGACGTGCCGTACGCGTCCGAGCTGACCCGCGCGGAGTTCCGGGTGGTGCAGCTGGTGGTCGGCGGCCGGACCAACCAGGCCGTGGCGGACAAGCTGGGCATCAGCTGCCGGGCCGTGGAAAAACATCTCACCAGTTGTTATCGCAAACTGAAGTTGGCGGGCCGGTCGGAACTGAAGGCGGCGTTCCACACCGTGCCCGCGGCGGCCGAGCCGGGGAACAACTGACCGTTCCGCCGCGATTCGCCGGACTCGGGTGGATCCGGACACCACCGAATTGGCCTACGATCGTTTACCGTGGTATTCGGCAGATGTGCGGATTAATTCGCCGCGTTGTCGCCTGCCGCCCATATGGCCGTCCCGTGCGTTCTCGGACCGAACCCCCGGTGCGCTCCGGCGACCCCCGTCGGGTTCGGTGCGGGGTGCCCCGGACACCCTCCTGCCCTGCGGCGATGGCGTCAACCAGCGGATAGTCCTCCGTTCGGTGGGTTTCGCACCGAACCACGTCACCGAACCACGTCACCGAACCGTGGTAATTCGACCGAACCTCGGGCGCGGGGGAACCGTAAGGTTGGTTAGGGTCGGATGACCGGTGATTGACAGTGTCCGCGCGGATTCATAGTGTCACCAGCGAGGGACGAAGTGTGCGGCGACCACGGGTCCGGCCGCCACGTTCAATCTTGTCATGTGACGAATTCTCGGCAGACTTCCCCTGGAAGGACGGGTTCGCATGTCTCGCCCCTGGTTGACGCCTCCGGTGCCGGAGCTGGTCGATTACGTGGCCCCGGTGGCGGTGAGCAAGCACGCGGATGCCTACCAGTCGCTCTTCGCGCGGTCCGGCATCTGCATGGCCACTGTCGACATGGGACTCCGCGTGCTGGACGCCAACGAGCAGTTCCGCCGCGACCTCGGCGCGGGCGGCGACGCGCCGGTGGGGCGCGAGCTGCTCGACTTCGTGCACCAGGGCGCGCACGGCCACCTGCACCACCAGTTCGTCCGGCTCGTGGAGGGCCGCTCCGACCGGGTCGTGGAGCGGGTGCTCGGCGTGCACGCCGACGACGGCCTGCTGCCCGCCCAGCTGACCGCGGTCGCGGTGCGCGAACAGGTGGTGGTCACCGCGATCGTGGTGATGCTGCAGTGGGAGGCGTTCCCCGGCGGGGCGGCGGGCCGGTCGTCCCGGCGCAAGGTGCTGACCCCGCTCAACGCCCGCATCCTGGAGGGCGTGGCCAGTGGCATGTCCACGGTCAACCTGGCGATCAAGCTGCACCTGAGCAGGCAGGGCGTGGAGTACCACGTCGGCACGATGCTGAAGAAGCTCAAGGTGTCCAACCGTGCGGCGCTGGTCTCCCGCGCCTACACCATGGGCGTGCTGACCGCGGGCGCCTGGCCGCCCCGGGTGGACCCCGAGTTCGTCAGGTGACCAGGCCGGGGACCCGGTCGGGGTCGGCGCTGTCGGTCGGATCGGTATCGGCCGGATCGGTGGTGTCGGCGCCGAACCGGGCCCCGTGCAGCCGCGCGTACGCGCCGCCCGCGGCGAGCAGCGCGGTGTGCGTGCCCGCCTCGGTGATCCGCCCGTTCTCCAGGTGCACGATGAGATCCGCGTCCCGCACGGTGCTCAGCCGGTGCGCGATCACCAGGCTGGTCCGGCCCGCCCGCAGGGAGTTCATCGCGCGCCGCACCAGCGCCTCGGTGCGGGTGTCGACCGAGCTGGTGGCCTCGTCCAGCACGAGGATCGCCGGATCGGCCAGGAACGCCCGCGCCACGGTGACCAGCTGGCGTTCCCCGGCGCTGAGACCGGTTTCCCGGTCGTCGAGCACGGTGTCGTAGCCGTCGGGGAGGGTGCGCACGAAGTGGTCGACCTGGGTGGCGCGCGCGGCGGCGACGATCTCGTCCCGGGTCGCGCCCGCCCGACCGTAGGCGATGTTCTCGGCGATGGTGCCGTGGAACAGCCAGGCGTCCTGCGGCACCGGGCCGATCCCGGCGCGCAGCTCGTCGCGGGTCATGGTGGCGATGTCCGTGCCGTCCACCAGGATCCGACCATCGTCGACCTCGTGGAAGCGCATCAGGAGGTTGCCGAGGGTGGTCTTGCCCGCGCCGGTCGGGCCGACGATCGCCACCGTCCGGCCGGGTTCCACGGTGAGACGGATGTCCTGGAGCACCGGGGTGTCGGCGTCGTAGCGGAAGGACACGTGGTCGAACTCGACCCGGCCGCGCACCCGGGCCGGACGGGCCGGGCGTACCGGGTCCGGTTCCTGCTCGGGCGCGTCCAGCACCTCGAAGACACGCCGCGCGGAGGCCAGACCCGACTGCAACAGACCCGCGATCTCGGCCACCAGCGCGACCGGGCGGCCGAACTGGGCGGAGTACTGGATGAACGCCTGCACGTCGCCGATCGACATGGACCCGCTCGCCACCCGCAGCGCGCCGACCACGACCACGGCGATGTAGTTGAGACCGGCCACGAACACCATCGAGGGTTCCATCGTCCCGGCCAGGTACTCCGCTCGCGACCCCGCGGCGAACACCTCGGCGTTGTGCTCGTCGAAGGCCCGCTCGACCTGCTCGCCCCGGTCGAACCCGCGGACCAGCGAGTGTCCGGTGTAGACCTCGTCGACGTGCGCGGTCAACGCGCCCGTCGCGTCCCACCGCCGGGCGAACGCGGGCTGGGCGCGGCGGGTGGTCCGCGCCGCGACGGCTCCCGCCACCGGCACGCCCACCAGCACGACCACCGCCAGCAGCGGCGAGATGGCGAACATCAGCACGAGCACGCCGACGATCGACAGCACCGAGGTCAGCAGCTGGCTCAGGGTCTGCTGGAGCACCTGCTGGAGGTTGTCCACGTCGTTGGTGACCCGGCTGAGCAGGTCGCCGGTCGGGTGCCGGTCGAAGAAGCCCAGCGGCAGCCGGGCGAGCTTCGCGGCCACCCGCTCGCGCAGATCGAACACGACCCGGCGGACGATCGTCGCCGCCAGCCGCTCCTGGCCGAGCACGAACAGCGAGGCCACCACGAACAACCCGAGCGCGATCGCCAGCACGCCACCCAGTCGGCCGAAGTCGATGCCCTGTCCGGGCACGAGGTCCACCGTGGTGACCACGTTGGCGAGCGTGTCGTGGCCCTCGGCACGTAACCGGGTGACGACCTCGGCCTGGGACGCGCCCGCGGGCAGCCCCTGGCCGACCACCCCGGCGAAGATCACGTCCGTCGCCCGCCCGAGCAACAACGGGCCAAGCAGGTTCAGCCCCGCGCCCACCGTGCCCATGGCCACCATGCAGGCGACCAGGTGCCGGTACGGGCCCAACATCCGCACCAGGCGCCGCACGGGTGTGTCCGCAGTGGACCTCGGGGGCGCGGTCTCGTCGGACGGGGTATCGGGACCGGGTCCCTGGTGCCGGTCACCCGACATCGGCGGCCTCCCGCGGCGTGAGTTGGGAGTGGACGATCTCCCGGTAGGTTTCGCTGTCCCGCAGCAGCTCGTCGTGCGTGCCGATACCGACGATGCTTCCTTTGTCGAGCACCACGATCCGGTCGGCGTCCCGAATGGCGTCGACGCGTTGGGCCACCAGGATGACCGTGGCGTCGACCAGTTCCGGTTCGAGCGCTCGTCGCAGCGCGGCGTCGGTGGCGTGGTCGAGCGCCGAGAAACAGTCGTCGAACAGGTAGATCCCGGGTCGGCGCAGCAGGGTCCGGGCGATGGACAGGCGCTGCCGCTGCCCGCCGGACAGGTTGGCGCCGCCCTGGGCGACCGGGGCGGCCAGCCCGCCGGGCAGCCGCTCGACGAACTCGCGCGCCTGGGCGGCCTCCAGCGCCCGCCACAGCCGGGCGTCGGTGGCGTCGGGCTCGCCGAAGCGCAGGTTGCTCGCGACCGTACCGGAGAACAGGTGCGCCCGCTGCGGCACGAGACCGACGGTCCGGCGCAGGTCGGCGGGTTCGTGGTCGCGCACGTCGACACCGTCGACCAGCACGGAACCGGCGGTGGCGTCGGAAAGCCGGAGGACGAGGTCGAGCAGCGTGGTCTTGCCGCTGCCGGTGCTGCCGATCACCGCCACGGTCTCGCCCGGCGCGGCGACGAGATCGATCCCGTGCAGTACGGGCTCGTCCGCTCCCGGATAGCGGAACTCCACGCCGCGCAGCTCGACGCGGCCCGCGCGGGAAGCGGGGACGACGGGGACCGCCGGTGGCGGGACACCCGGTTCGGTGTCCAGGACCTCCCGGATGCGCCGCGCGGAGACCGCCGCCCGGGGCGCCTCCAGGAGCACGAACGTCGCCAGCACGATCGACATGAGCATCAGCGCGAGGTAGCCGAGAAAGGCGATCACCGCGCCGAACCGCATCGCCCCGGCTTCCAGCCGCAGGCCGCCGAACCAGATCACCGCCACGCTGAACACGTTCATCACCAGCAGCACGGCCGGGTAGATGGTGGCGTTGAGCCTGCCCACGGCGAGCGAGAGGCCGAGCAGCTCGGTGTTGGCCGCGCGCAGCCGCTCCCGTTCGTGGGCGTCGCGCACGAACGCGCGGATCACCCGAACACCGGTGATCTGCTCGCGCAGCACCCGGCCGACCCGGTCGAGGCAGTTCTGCATCCGGTCGTAGCGCGGGTACATGCGCGCCAGGATCAGGCCGATCACCACGCCGACGACCGGGACGATCCCGACGACCAACCCGGACAGCGGCACGTCCTGCCGCAGCGCCAGGGCGATCCCGGCCAGGCAGGTGATCGGCACCGCGGCCGCCACGGTCAACAGCACCACGGCGAACGCCTGGACGTGCTGCGGGTCGTTCACCGTCCGGGTGAGCAACGACGGCGTGCCGAACCGCGCGACCTCACGCCCGGAGAACGACCGCACCCGCCGGAACACCGCCGAGCGCAGGTCCCGGCCGAGCGCCGCGGCGGTCCGGGTGCCCAGGCGCACCGCGCCGAGGTGACAGCCGATCTGCACCACCGACACCGCCAGCATGAGGGCGCCCGCGCGCAGGGTGAACCCGGTGTCGCCCGCGACCACGCCCTCGTCCACGATCGCCGCCGTGATCGCAGGCTGCAGCAGTCCCGCGACCGTCTGCGTGACCTGCAACAGCAGCAGGAACGCGACGGTTCTGCGGCGTGACCGCAGGTGGACGCGCAGCAGCCGGATCAACACCCGGCACGCCCTTGGTCGGCACAGACCACCGTCGCCTCATTTCGCCCGAGTCGTCGGGTCCAGTCCACGGCGCCCGGCACTCGGGAATCACTAGAGTTCCCACCCGTCCGCGTCGCCGGTTCTCGGACATCCCCTAGATTTCGTTTGCTCCCTTTGACAGTGCGCGAGCCTGCTGCGACCGTTCGTCCGTACCCCGGCCGGACGATGGCGGACCGACGCGCGACCGGACGACCGCGCCCGCGCCACCGACCCGGCCGTTCCCGCCGCGGCCGCGCGATCACCCACGCGGTACGTGCCCGCGGACCGGCCCCGGTCCCGGCGGAGAAGGGAAGCACATGTCCAAGCGCGCCTTGATCACCGGCATCACCGGGCAGGACGGCTCCTACCTGGCCGAACTGCTGCTCTCGCAGGGCTACCAGGTATGGGGGCTGGTGCGGGGGCAGGCGAACCCGCGGCGGTCGCGGATCAGCAGGCTGATGTCCGACCTGTACTTCGTGGACGGCGACCTGATGGACCAGGGCAGCCTGGTCGCCGCCGTCGACCGGGTGCAGCCGGACGAGGTCTACAACCTGGGCGCCATCTCGTTCGTGCCGATGTCCTGGCAGCAGCCCGAGCTGGTCACCGAGGTCAACGGGATGGGCGTGCTGCGGGTGCTGGAGGCCATCCGGATCGTCAGCGGCCTCAACGGCTCGCGCAACGGCGGCAGCCAGATCCGCTTCTACCAGGCCTCCTCCTCCGAGATGTTCGGCATGGTCACGGAGAGCCCGCAGTGTGAGAAGACCATCTTCCACCCGCGCAGTCCGTATGGTGTGGCGAAGGCTTACGGGCACTTCATCACCCGCAACTACCGCGAGTCCTTCGGCATGTACGCGGTCTCCGGCATCCTGTTCAACCACGAGTCCCCGCGCCGCGGCGCGGAGTTCGTCACCAGGAAGATCTCCCGGGCGGTCGCCAACATCAAGCTGGGCTACCAGGACAAGCTGGCGCTGGGCAACCTCGACGCCGTGCGGGACTGGGGCTTCGCGGGCGACTACGTGCGCGCGATGCACCTGATGCTGCAACAGGACGGCCCCACCGACTACGTGGTGGGCACCGGCCGGATGAACTCGGTCCGGGACGCCGCCCGCATCGCCTTCGAGCACGTGGACCTGGACTGGCGCGACCACGTCGTGGTGGACCCCGACCTGGTGCGGCCCGCCGAGGTGGAGACGCTCTGCGCGGACGCCCGGCGCGCCGAGGCCGAGCTGGGCTGGACGCCGACGGTGGACTTCGCCGGGCTGATGCGGATGATGGTCGACGCCGACATCCGCCAGGTGTCCAGGGAACGCGAGTACGAGGACCTGCAGGTCGCCGTCGGCTGGTGACGGCTCGCCCGCGACCGGGCCCGGCGGGACCCGGCCGGACCCGGTCGGGCACCGGGCTCAGCCGGGTTCGGTCGGCCTGGCCAGCGCGAGCAGGGCGGCGGCGATCCGGGCGCCCTGCGGCCCGAGCCGGGCCGAGTACCGCCGCACCATGTCGTACTCCGCCGAGTGCCGTACGGCGGGCAGGCCCGCGGCACGCCGGGCCTGGTGGTGGTGCCGGGCGCGGTGTGCGCGGTGCAGCACCAGCGCGATGATGCGCTCGTCGAGCTCGTCCAACTCGGGGTGGTCGTCGGTCCCCACCGGTGCGGACAGGGGATGGATCGTGGCGTCGATCGTGGGATCGGCCGTGCGGTCGTTCGACATGATGGTCACGGGAAGCCCTCCCGGGGCCTGCGGTCGTGCTCGGTCGCGGTGATCATGCGCCCGCCGCCGCCCGGAAATCCCCAGTGATCGCCGCCCGTGCCCGCCGGGGAACCACTAGGGAATCACCTGGGCGGTTCCGCCCGAGACTCCCACCATGGTGTGCGGACTGGGTCACGCGCGGACGGGCCCGTAGGCGGCCATCGGGAGCACCGAGGTGATCCGTCCACCCCGGACGACCGGTCGCGGGGCGGGCGGCGCGCGCATCGCACGGGGTCGGTGTCCGTCAGTCTCGCAGATGGGTTGACTCGAAATGGACAGGGAACAGCAGCTCCGGGACTACCTCAAGCGGGCGAGCGCCGACCTGGCGCGCTCGCGCAGGCGGGTGGACGAGCTGGAGGCCGCGGCCCGCGAGCCGATCGCGATCGTCGGGATGAGCTGCCGGTACCCGGGCGGGGTCGGCAGCCCGGAAGACCTCTGGGACCTGCTCGCGGCGGGCGGCGAGGGCATCGGCCCGCTGCCCGAGGACCGCGGCTGGCAGCGCGGCACCGACGTCGACCTGGCAGGCATGTCCGGCGGCTTCCTGGCCGACGCGGCCGGGTTCGACGCCGAGTTCTTCGGCATCTCCCCGCGCGAGGCGCTGGCGACCGACCCCCAGCAGCGGGTCCTGCTGGAGGCGTCCTGGGAGGCGTTCGAGCGCGCCGGGATCGACCCGGCGGCGGTCCGCGGCACCCGGACGGGCGTGTTCGTCGGCGGTATGCCGCAGGAGTACCAGGTCGGGCCGGAGGACGACGCGCCGGGCTTCGTGCTGACCGGCAACGCCACCAGTGTCCTTTCCGGACGGTTGGCCTACTTCTTCGGCACGGTCGGCCCCTCGGTCACCGTCGACACGGCGTGCTCGTCGTCGCTGGTGGCCGTGCACCTGGCCGCGCACGCCCTGCGCGCGGGGGAGTGTTCGCTGGCGTTGGCCGCCGGTGTGACGGTGTTGTCGAGTCCGACGACGTTCGTGGAGTTCAGCCGCCAGGGCGGTCTCGCGGCGGATGGCCGGTGCCGGTCGTTCGCCGACTCCGCCAACGGCACCGGCTGGTCCGAAGGCGTCGGCGTGGTCGTGCTGGAGCGGTTGTCGGACGCGCAGCGCAACGGGCACCGGATCCTGGCCGTGGTGCGCGGCACCGCCGTGAACTCCGATGGCGCGTCCAACGGGTTGACCGCGCCGAACGGGCCGTCGCAGCAGCGGGTCATCGAGCAGGCGTTGCTGAGCGCGCGGCTGTCGGCGGGACAGATCGACGTGGTCGAGGCGCACGGGACCGGCACCACGCTGGGCGACCCGGTGGAGGCGCAGGCGCTGCTGGCCACCTACGGGCAGGGCCGGGAACGGCCGCTGCTGCTCGGGTCGGTCAAGTCGAACATCGGGCACACCCAGGCGGCGGCGGGGCTCGCGGGCGTCATCAAGGTCGTGCTGGCCATGCGGCACGGTGTCGTGCCGAAGACCCTGCACGTGGACCTGCCATCGTCCCATGTGGACTGGTCGACCGGCGCGGTGCGGCTGGCGACGGAGAACGTGCCCTGGCCGGAACGGGCGGAGCCCCGGCGCGCCGGGGTGTCGTCGTTCGGCCTCAGCGGCACGAACGCGCACGTGATCATCGAGCAGGCGCCGGAGCCGGACGAGTCTTCGGCGGAGCCGGTCGCCGCGGATGTGTTGCCGTGGCTGGTGTCCGGGCGGACGCCGGAGGCTCGGCAGGCGCAGGCGGCCCGGCTGGTGTCGTTCGTGGCGGCCGATCCCGGGTTGCGGCCGGTGGATGTGGCGTTCTCGTTGGCGACGGCGCGGTCCGGGTTCGAACACCGGGCCGCGGTGACCGGCGGGATCGACGCGGTGGCGGCGTTGGTGGACGGCGCCGAGTCGCAGGGCACGAGCCGGGACCGGACCAGGCTGGCGTTCCTGTTCGCGGGCCAGGGTTCGCAGCGGCTGGGGATGGGACTTGGTCTGCGTGCCAGGTTCCCGGTGTTCGCTTCGGCGTATGACGAGGTGTTGGCGCAGTTCGACCCGTCGCTGCGGCAGGCGTTGTCCGCCGCGGACGCGGAGTCGGACCGGACCGGGTACGCGCAGCCTGCGTTGTTCGCCCTTGAGGTGGCGCTGTTCCGGTTGGTCGAGTCGTGGGGTGTGCAGCCCGACTTCCTGATCGGGCACTCCATCGGCGAGATCGCGGCCGCGCACGTGGCCGGGGTGTTCTCGCTGGCCGACGCGGCGGCGCTGGTGGTCGCGCGCGGGCGGTTGATGCAGGCACTCCCGGCTGGTGGCGGGATGGTGTCGGTCCAGGCCACCGAGGCCGAGGTCCGGCCGGTGCTGTCGGGACGGGTCTCGATCGCGGCGGTCAACGGCCCGGACGCGGTCGTCGTCGCGGGCGCGGACGACGAGGTCACGGCGGTCGCGGAGCACTTCGTGGCGTTGGGGCGCAAGGTCAAGCGGCTCAAGGTCTCGCACGCGTTCCACTCGCCGCTCATGGAACCGATGCTGGACGAGTTCCGGGTCGTGGTGTCCGGGCTGTCGCCCCAGGCGCCGCTGATCCCGATCGTCTCCGGCCTGACCGGCGAACCGGCCACGGTCGCGCAGCTGACCTCGGCCGACTACTGGGTGGACCACGTCCGCGAGACCGTCCGGTTCGCCGACGGGATCGAGTGGCTGGGCGCGCACGGCGTCGGCACCTTCCTGGAACTCGGGCCGGACGGGGTCCTGTCCGCCCTCACGCGGGGCTGCCTGGACGAGGCTGCGGTGTCGCCGTTGCTGCGCCCCGGTCGCCCGGAGGTCGAGACCGCCACTATGGCGGTCGCCGGTCTGCATGTGCGAGGCATTCCGGTGCGCTGGGACGGGTACTTCGCGGGAACCGGCGCGCGGTATGTGGACCTGCCGACGTACGCGTTCCAGCACCGCCGGTTCTGGCCCAAGGGCGGCGTTCGCACGACCGGTCTCGGTGCCACCCGCCATCCGCTGCTGGCCGCCGCTGTCTCACTGGCGAACTCCGACGGTCTGCTGCTGACCGGCCATCTGTCCGTGGGATCGCATCCCTGGCTGGCCGAGCACGTGGTGCGGGGCGAGGTGCTGCTGCCCGGTACCGCCTTCCTGGAGCTGGCCATCCACGCGGGCGACGAGGTGGGCTGCGACCGGGTCGAGGACCTGTCGCTGACCACCCCGTTGGTCCTGCCCGAGCGCGGCGGCGTCCAGGTGCAGGTGTGGGTCGGCGCCGCCGAGTCCGACCGCCGGACGCTGGCGATCTACTCCCGCCCGGACGGGCCCGAGGAGCTGCCGTGGATCCAGCACGCAGGCGGCATCCTGGCCACCGGCCGGGACGAGCCGGGCTTCGACACCCAGGTCTGGCCGCCGACCGACGCCGAGCCGGTGGAGCTGGCAGGCCTCTACGACCGACTGACCGACATCGGGTTCGCCTACGGCCCGCTGTTCCAGGGCCTGCGCGCGGCCTGGCGGCGGCCGGGCGAGGTCTTCGCGGAGGTCGCCGTCCCCGACGGCGGCGGCTTCGGCATCCATCCCGCCCTGCTCGACGCCACCCTGCACGCCGCCGCGTTCACCGATCTCGGCGACCAGGCCAGGGGCGGCCTGCCGTTCTCCTGGCAGGACGTCGCCCTGCACGCCACCGGCGCGTCCACCGTCCGCGTCCGCCTGACGACGGTCTCCGACGACACGCTGGCCATCGCGCTCACCGACACCACCGGCGCCCCGGTCGCGTCCATCGGTTCCCTCGTGCTGCGTGCAGCCCGGCCGGACAGCCACTCGACGGCCGCCCGCGACTCCTTGTTCGCCCTGGACTGGACCCCACTGCGGGACGGCACGGACACATCCGCGCCGATCGCCATACTCGGCGACGACCCGTTCGCCCTCGGTCCGTTGCCCACCGCGACACCCCTTCCGACGCGGCCCGAACCAGGCTCGCCCAGCTCGGCCGGGCCGGATGCGGTGCCCGGCGTGGTGCTGGTGGCTGTCGCGGGGGCCGGTGCGGATGCGGTCGGCTCCACCCACGCGGTGACGGCGCGGGCGGTCGAGGTGATCCAGGGCTGGCTCGCGGACGACTCGCGCGCCGACTCCCGGCTGGTGTTCGTGACCAGGGGGGCCGTCGCACACGGGTCGCACGATTTGGATCCGGCCGGAGCCGCCGTCTGGGGTCTGGTGCGGTGCGCGCAGGCCGAGCACCCGGGCCGGTTCGGGCTGGTGGATCTCGACCCCGGGCAGCCCGGTGCGGAGATCCTGCCGAGGGCGCTGGGCGCCGACGAGCCGCAGGTGATCATCCGTGCAGGCGAGGTGCTCGGCGGACGGCTGGTCCGTGCGCGTCCCGCCGAGGCGACCGACTGGGATCCCGACGGCACGGTCCTGATCACCGGCGGCACCGGTGGACTGGGGCGGGTCTTCGCCCGGCACTTGGTCGACCGGGGCGCGCGGAGCCTGTTGCTGGTGAGCCGTCGCGGTGCCGCTGCCGAGGGGGCCGAGGAGCTCGCGGACGAGCTGCGCGGTCTCGGCGTCCAGGTGGGCGTCGAGGCGTGTGATCTCGCGGACCGGGCGGCCGTCGAGCGACTGGTGGCCGGTCGGTCGATCACGGCCGTGGTGCACGCGGCCGGGGTGCTCGACGACGGGGTCGTCGAGTCGCTGACGCCGGAGCGGGTCGCGGCCGTGCTGCGGCCCAAGGTCGACGCGGTGTGGAACCTGCACGAGGCCACCCGGCACCTTGACCTCGCCGCGTTCGTCCTCTTCTCCTCCCTCGCGGGCACCATGGGCGCGGCGGGCCAGGGCGGCTACGCCGCCGCGAACGCCTTCCTCGACGCGCTGGCCCACGCACGCCGCAACGCGGGCCTGCCCGCCGTCTCACTGGCGTGGGGCCCCTGGGAGCCGACCGACGGCATGACCGGCGGTCTGTCCGAACAGGACTTGGCTCGCCTGGCCCGCCTGGGCACCCCGGTGCTGTCCGCCCGGCAGGGCTTGGCGCTGTTCGACGCCGCAATCACCGGTGAACGGCCGGTGCTCGTGCCCACCCGGCTCGACCTGCCGGTGCTGCGTGCTCGCGGTGACGTGCCGCCGGTGCTGCGCAACCTCATCCGTACCCGCCGGTCGGCAGGTGCGGGCGCGGAGAGCCTGGTGCGCCGACTCACCGCGCTGGACGAGCGCGCCCGCGCCGAGGCCGCGTTGGATCTGGTCCGCGCCCAGGTCGCCGCCGTGCTCGGTCACACCGACCCGGCCGAGGTCGACCCGGTCCGGCCCTTCCAGGAGCTCGGCTTCGACTCGCTCACGGCCGTCGAGCTGCGGCACCGGCTGACCACGACCACCGGCCTGCGGATCTCCGCCACCGTCGTCTTCGACTACCCGACCGTCACCGCCCTCGCCCGGCACGTGCTCGACGAGCTGATGGGCTCACCGGCGGCCGCCGCGGTGACCACGACGCGGGTGCGCACCGACGACCCGATCGTGATCGTCGGCATGAGCTGCCGGTACCCGGGCGGTGTCCGGTCGCCGGAAGACCTGTGGCGGCTGGTCAGCGAGGAGACCGACGCGATCTCCGGCTTCCCGGTCAACCGCGGCTGGAACCTGGACGAGCTGTACCACCCGGACCCGGACCACCTGGGCACCGCCTACACCCGCCACGGCGGCTTCCTGCACGACGCGGGCGAGTTCGACCCGGCGTTCTTCGGCATGAGCCCCCGTGAGGCCCTGGCCACCGACGCCCAGCAGCGACTCCTGCTGGAGACGTCCTGGGAGGCGATCGAGCGCGCGGGCATCGACCCGGTGTCGCTGCGCGGCAGCCGGACCGGCGTGTTCGCGGGCGTCATGTACAACGACTACGCCGCGACCCTGGCGGACGCCCGGTTCGAGGGCTTCCAGGGCAGCGGCACCTCGCCGAGCATCGCCTCCGGCCGGGTCGCCTACACGCTCGGCCTGGAGGGGCCCGCGGTCACCGTCGACACCGCGTGCTCGTCCTCGCTGGTCGCGATGCACTGGGCGATGCAGGCCCTGCGCGCGGGGGAGTGCTCGCTGGCGCTGGCGGGCGGCGTCACCGTGATGTCGACCCCGACCTCGCTCATCGAGTTCTCCCGTCAGCGCGGCCTGTCCCCGGACGGCCGGTGCAAGGCGTTCGCCGACGCCGCGGACGGGGTCGGCTGGTCCGAGGGCGTCGGTGTGCTGGTGCTCGAACGCCTCTCCGACGCCCGCCGCAACGGCCATCCCGTGCTGGCGGTGGTGCGTGGCTCGGCGGTGAACTCCGATGGCGCCTCCAACGGGTTGACCGCGCCGAACGGGCCTTCCCAGCAGCGGGTGATCCGCCAGGCCCTGGCTTCGGCCGGACTGTCCCCTGTGGACGTCGACGCGGTAGAGGGGCACGGCACCGGCACCACGCTGGGCGACCCGATCGAGGCCCAGGCGCTGCTTGCCACCTACGGACAGGACCGCGAGCGGCCGTTGTGGTTGGGGTCGGTCAAGTCGAACATCGGGCACACCCAGGCGGCGGCGGGGGTCGCGGGCGTGCTCAAGATGATCATGGCCATGCGGCATGGCGAGCTGCCGCGCACCTTGCACGTCGACCAGCCGTCCTCCCATGTGGACTGGGCGGACGGGGCCGTCGCGCTGCTCACCGAGCGAGCCGAGTGGCCTGCCGCCGATCGGCCGCGCCGCGCGGGTGTGTCGTCGTTCGGCATCAGCGGCACGAACGCCCACGTGATCATCGAGGAGGTCGCCGAGGCGGGGACCGCCGCCGCGGGCGCGGACCGGCTTGTCCCGTGGCCGATCTCCGGCCGGACCCGGTCGGCCCTGCGGGACCAGGCCGCTCGGTTGTTGTCCTTTGTGGAGTCTCCTGGACCGTCCACGGCGGACATCGGGGCGGCGCTGGCGGCGACGCGGTCGAGCTTCGAGCAGCGGGCCGTGCTGGTGGGTGACCGGGACGAGCTGACCCGGGCACTGGCCGCGCTGGCGGCCGATCGGCCGGATGTCGGGGTGATCGAGGGCGAGGTCGGGGGCGCGGGCAGGCTCGCGTTCCTGTTCTCCGGTCAGGGGAGCCAGCGGCCGGGGATGGGGCGTGAGCTGTACGCGCGGTTCCCCGTGTTCGCCGAGGCGTTGGACGAGGTCGCTCGGGAGCTTGACCCGCTGTTGGACCGGCCGCTGCGCGAGGTCATGTTCGAGGGTGACGCGGAGTTGCTCGACCAGACCGGCTGGGCGCAGCCTGCGTTGTTCGCGTTCGAGGTGGCGCTGTTCCGGTTCGTGTGGTCGTGCGGGGTGCGTCCGGACTACCTGATCGGGCATTCGATCGGCGAGATCGCCGCCGCGTACGTCGCCGGGGTGCTGTCGCTGTCGGACGCGGCCAGGTTGGTGGCCGCGCGGGCCCGGCTGATGCAGGAGCTGCCCGCCGGTGGCGCGATGGTGTCCGTGCAGGCGGCCGAGGACGAGGTCGCGCTGCTGCTGGTCGGACGCGAGGCCGAGGTCTCCATCGCTGCGGTGAACGGGCCCGAGGCCGTGGTGGTCGCCGGTGACGAGGACGCGGTGCTGGCGATCGCCGGGCACTTCGCGTCGGCGGGGCGCAAGACCAAGCGGCTGCGGGTGAGTCACGCGTTCCACTCGCCCCGGATGGCGGGGATGCTCGACGACTTCCGCCGGGTCGCGGCGGACGTGACGTTCGCGGCGCCGACCATGCCGATCGTGTCCAACCTGACCGGGGAGATCGCGACCGAGGAACAGCTCTGTTCCCCCGACTACTGGGTGGAGCATGTCCGGGGCACGGTCCGGTTCGCCGATGGCGTGCGCGCCGCGAGTGGTCGGGGTGTCGGGACGTTCCTGGAACTGGGGCCGGACAGCGTGTTGTGCGCGCCGGTCCAGGACACGCTCGGTGGCGAGTCCGATATGGATGCTGTGCCGACCTTGCGGGCCGATCGCGGTGAAGAGCGGGCGATCTCGACGGCGTTGGCGCGACTGCACGTGCGCGGCATTGTCGTGGACTGGTCGCCGTTCTTCCCGGACGTCGTCGGCCGGGTCGATCTGCCCACCTATGCCTTCCAGCACGAGCTGTACTGGCCGGAGACCACGCCCACCGTGGCGGCGGATCCGGCGGATGCCGAGCTGTGGGGCGCGATCCACCGTGGTGACACGGGCGAGTTGGGGCAGCTGCTCGGGCTGCGGGATGAACAGCACGCCGCCCTCTACGCCTTGCTGCCCGCCTTGTCGGCGTGGCGCAGGCAGCGGAGCGAGAAGGCGCTGCTGGACGCGGCCCGCTACCGGGTCACCTGGCGGTCGTTCCGGGCCGCCGAACAGACGTTGGCGGGCACCTGGGCGGTCGTCACGGCCGAGGGGGTCGCGGACGGGGACGTCCTGGCCGCCCTGGGCGAGCATGGCGCGCAGGTTCACCGGGTGGTCGTGGACGGTGACCGCGCCGAACTGGCCGCCCGCCTCGCCGCTGTCGACAACCCCGCAGGCGTCTTGTCGCTGCTGCCGTTGGCGGACTCCCCGATCGGGGCGGAACTGCCGACGGGACTGGCGTTGAGTGTCGTGTTGACACAGGCGCTGGGGGATGCCCGAGTTGACGCTCCACTATGGACTCTGACCCATGGTGCTGTCTCCACGGGACCGGCTGACCCGCTCGCCGATCCCATGCAGGCGGCCGTGTGGGGCCTGGGTCGGGTCGCGGCGTTGGAGCAGCCCCGGCCGTGGCGTGGGTTGATCGACCTGCCCGCCGAACCCGACTCGGCCGCGCTGCGGAGCATGGTCAGCGTTCTGGCCGCGCCCGGCGGCGAGGATCAGATCGCGGTTCGCGCCGCGGGGACGTTCGGCAGGCGGCTCGTTCACTACTCGGTCAACGAACTCCCGCCGCCGGAAGCGTTCACCGCGACGGGCACCGTGCTCGTCACCGGCGGTACCGGAGCGCTCGGCGCCGAAGTAGCACGCTGGCTTGCGCACAGCGGGGCCCAGCACCTGGTGTTGACCAGCAGGCGCGGAATGGCGGCCCCCGGCGCCGAGGAGCTGCGG
This sequence comes from Actinokineospora enzanensis DSM 44649, assembly GCF_000374445.1. Classification (GTDB taxonomy): domain Bacteria; phylum Actinomycetota; class Actinomycetes; order Mycobacteriales; family Pseudonocardiaceae; genus Actinokineospora; species Actinokineospora enzanensis. The sequence goes on from NZ_KB894404.1 coordinate 284,904, forward strand.
GACGAGCTGGCCGAGCTGGGTGCCCGGGTCTCGATCGTCGCGTGCGATGCCGCCGACCGGGACCGGCTGGCCGAGGTGCTGGCCGACATCCCGGCCGCGTTCCCGCTGACCGGCGTCGTGCACGCGGCCGGTGTCGGACAGCTGACCTCGATCGCGGAGACGCCGCTGGACGCGTTCACGAAGACCGCGGCCGCCAAGCTGCTCGGGGCCGCGCACCTGGACGCCCTGCTCGGCGACCGTGACCTGGACTTCTTCGTCCTGTTCTCCTCGATCGCGGGTGTCTGGGGCGGTGCGGGCCAAGGTGCCTACGCCGCCGCGAACGCCTACCTGGACGCGCTCGCCGAGCACCGCGCCACCCGCGGCCTCGCCGCCACCTCGGTGGCGTGGGGTCCGTGGGCGGAGGCCGGGATGGGCACGCACGAGGCCGTGTCCGACAACCTGCTCCGCCGCGGCCTGCGGCTGCTCGCCCCGGAGACCGCCATCACCGAGCTGCGCCGGGCCGTGGTCGCGCGGGACGTGGCGGTGACCGTCGTGGAGGTGGACTGGGACCGGTACCACCCGATCTTCACCGCGGCCCGGCCGTCCACGCTGTTCGACGAGCTGCCCGAGGTGCGGGAGCTCGCCGCGGCCGGGACCGACGACCGCGCCGCCTCCGGGTTCGCCGCCCGGATCCGCGGGCTCGCCGAGGCCGAGCAGGAGCGGGTGCTGGTCGACCTGGTCCGGGAGACGGCCGCCGTGGTGCTGGGGCACGCGTCCGCCGAGGGCGTGCCCGCGCGGCGCGCCTTCCGGGACGCGGGCTTCGACTCGTTGACCGCGGTGGAGCTGCGCACCCGGCTGGTCGCGGCGACCGGTCTCGACCTGCCGGGCACGCTCGCCTTCGACTACCCGAACCCCGTCGCGCTCGCCCGCTACCTGCGCGCGGAGATCCTCGGGACGGACGACTCGCCCACCCACACCGTGCGGGCGGCGGCCGACGAGCCGATCGCCATCGTGGGGATGGGCTGCCGGTTCCCCGGCGGGGTGCGCACGCCCGAGCAGTTCTGGGATCTGGTGAGCCACGGCGTGGACGCCATTTCGGACTTCCCGTCCGGTCGCGGCTGGGACGCGGCGGGCCTGTACGACCCGGATCCGGACAAGCCGGGCAAGACCTACTCGACCCAGGGCGGGTTCCTGCACGACGCGGGCGAGTTCGATCCGGGGTTCTTCGGGATCTCGCCGCGTGAGGCGCTGGCGATGGACCCGCAGCAGCGGCTGTTGCTGGAGACCACCTGGGAGGCGTTCGAGCGGGCCGGGATCGACCCGGCGTCGGTGCACGGCAGCGCGACCGGCACGTTCATCGGGTCGACCTACCAGGAGTACGGGGTCAGCCTGGACGACGCCTCCGCCGGGTACGCCGTGACCGGGACCAGCCCGAGTGTCCTTTCCGGACGACTGGCGTACCTGTTCGGGTTGGAGGGTCCGGCGGTCACCGTGGACACGGCGTGTTCGTCGTCCCTGGTGGCCCTGCACCTGGCGTGCCAGTCGCTGCGCAACGGCGAGAGTTCGTTGGCGCTCGCGGGCGGTGCGACGGTGATGGCCAACCCGGCGCCGTTCATCGCGTTCAGCAGGCAGCGGGCGCTTGCGTTCGACGGCCGCTGCAAGGCTTTCTCCGACTCGGCGGACGGGATGACCCTGTCCGAGGGCATCGGGGTGCTCGTGCTGGAACGGTTGTCCGACGCGGTGCGCAACGGGCATCCGGTGCTGGCCGTGGTGCGTGGTTCGGCGGTCAACCAGGATGGCGCGTCCAACGGGCTCACCGCGCCGAACGGGCCGTCGCAGCAGCGGGTCATCCGGCACGCGTTGGCGGGCGCGGGGCTGTCGACGGACGACATCGACGCGGTCGAGGCGCATGGCACGGGGACGGCGCTGGGCGACCCGATCGAGGTCCAGGCGTTGCAGGCGACGTATGGCCGGGATCGGGATCCGGCGCGGCCGTTGCTGCTGGGGTCGGTGAAGTCGAACATCGGGCACACGCAGTCGGCGGCCGGTGTGGCCGGTGTGATCAAGATGGTGCTGGCGTTGCGGCACGGCGTGCTGCCGCGCAGCCTGCACGCCGAGGAGCCGTCCGCGCACGTCGACTGGTCCGCTGGGACGGTGTCGGTGTTGGCGGACCAGGTGCCGTGGGCGAGTGGTGAGCGTCTGCGCCGGTGCGCGGTGTCGTCGTTCGGGATCAGCGGCACGAACGCGCACGCGATCCTCGAAGAGGCACCGGAACCGGTGAGTGGTTCGGCCGAGCCGGTCGCCGATGGAGTGGTCCCGTGGGTGTTGTCCGCGCGGACTTCGGGGGCGTTGCGGGCCCAGGCCGGGAACCTGCTGGGTCACGTCGGGCTGAACCCGGTGGATGTCGGGCACTCCCTGGTCTCGTCGCGGTCGGTGTTCGAGCATCGCGCGGTGGTGGTCGGCGGGGACCGGACGGCCGGGCTGGCCGCGGTGTCGGACGGTGTGTCCGCGTCGAATGTGGTCACAGGTGTGGCCGAGGTCGACGGCAAGATCGTGTTCGTCTTCCCGGGGCAGGGCTCGCAGTGGGCGGGCATGGGTGCCCGGCTGTTGTCGGAGTCGCCGGTGTTCGCGGAGCGAGTGGGGGAGTGCGCGGCGGCGCTGTCGGCCTTTGTGGACTGGTCGCCGCTGGATGTGTTGCGGCAGGCGGAGGGCGCGCCGCCGCTGGACCGGGTCGACGTGGTGCAGCCGGTGTCGTTCGTGATGATGGTCGCCCTGGCCGCGCTGTGGGAGGCGCACGGGGTGCGGCCGGACGCGGTGGTCGGGCACTCCCAGGGCGAGATCGCGGCCGCCGTTGTCGCGGGTGCGCTGTCGCTTGAGGACGGTGCGCGGGTGGTGGCGCTGCGCAGCCAGGCGATCGCCGCGAAGCTGGCGGGCGCGGGCGGGATGCTGTCGGTGGCCATGTCCGCCGACGAGATCACACCGCGCCTGGGCGACGGTCTGTCAGTGGCGGCCGTCAACGGTCCGAAGTCCGTCGTCGTCTCCGGCGACCCGGACGGTCTCGACGCGCTGGTGCGCGACCTCACCGCCGAGGAGGTTCGCACTCGCCGGGTCGCCGTGGACTACGCGTCGCACTCCGCCCACGTCGAACGCCTTCGCGACGACTTGGCGGCGGTGCTCGCGCTCGTCCGGCCGATGCCCGCGCGGATCCCCATGTTCTCCACCGTGACCGGCGACTGGTCCGCCGAGTTGGACGCGGGCTACTGGTACCGCAACCTCCGCCGGACCGTCGGCTTCGACCCGGCGATCCGGGCCCTGCTGGGTCAGGGACACCGGGTGTTCGTGGAGGTCAGCGCCCATCCCGTGCTGACCATGGGCATCACCGACACCGCCGAGGACGCGGGCGAACCGGCCCTGGTCGTCGGCACCCTCCGCCGCGACACCGGCGGTACCGACCGCTTCCGCACCTCCCTCGCCGAGGCCTTCGTCCGCGGCGTCCACGTCGACTGGTCCCCGCTGTTCCCCGGCGCCCGCCGCGTCGACCTCCCCACCTACGCCTTCCAGCACGAACACCTCTGGTCGATCCCGGACGCCCGCCGGGGCGCGGTCGACCCCGCCGACGCCGAGTTCTGGGAGGCGGTGGAACGTGCCGACGTCGACTCCCTGTCCGCGGGCCTGGGCATCGAACGAGACACCCTCGCCCCCGTCCTCCCGGCCCTGTCCGACTGGCGTCGCAACCGCCACGACCACACCACCGTCGACTCCTGGCGCTACCGCACGTCCTGGAAACCCTGCGGTGCCCTGGCACGGACGACACTGACCGGTACCTGGTTGGTCGTCAGCCCCGACGACATCGCTGACGCCGAGATCACGACCGCGCTGGCCGAGCGCGGTGCGCAGGTCGAGCGGCTCGTGCTCGACGAGACCTGCCTGGACCGCGAGGCGCTGGCGGCCCGGCTTGCCGAGTACGGCGAACTCGCGGGCGTGGTGTCGGCGCTGGCCGGTGCCGAGGCCCCGAGTGCACAGCACCCCGAGCTGGCCGAGGGTCTTGCCCTGAGCGTGGTGCTCGTCCAAGCCCTCGGCGACGCCGGGATTGATGCGCCGTTGTGGTGTCTCACCAGGGGAGCGGTCTCGATCGGACGCTCCGACCCGGTGACCCACCCCGGCCAGGCCCAGGTCATGGGTCTCGGCTGGACCGCCGCCCTGGAACACCCCAGGCGCTGGGGCGGCACAGTGGACCTGCCCGAGCAGCTCGACAGCCGCGCGGCCGATCACCTGGCCGGGGTCCTCGCGGGCGGGACCGAGGAGGACCAGCTCGCCATCCGCGCGTCGGGCGTGTTCGGGCGGCGGATCGTGCGGGCACCGGCCAACGCCTCCGCGCAGACCTGGGTGCCGAGCGGGACGGTCCTGGTCACCGGCGGTACCGGCACGCTCGCCCCGCACCTGGCGCGGTGGCTGGTGCGACAAGGTGTCCGGGACCTCGTGCTCACCAGTCGCCGGGGAGTCGGCGCGGCGGAACTCGTGGCGGAGTTGGCCGAACAAGGCTGTACGGCCACGTTCGTCGCATGTGACATCACGGATCGGGAGCAGGTCAAGGCACTGCTCGACCGGCTGGCGGCCGACGGTCGCCCGGTGCGCACGGCCATCCACACCGCCGTCACCATCGAGCTGGCCACCCTCGCCGAGACCGGCCTGGACGCGGTCGCCAAGGTCGTGTACGCCAAGGTCGCGGGCGCGCGGAACCTCGACGAGCTCCTCGACGACGCCGAACTCGTCCTCTACTCCTCCACCGCGGGCATGTGGGGCAGCGGCAGGCACGCCGCCTACGTCGCGGCCAACGCCTACCTCAACGCGCTCGCCGAGAACCGCCGGGCCCGGGGCGCGCACGCCATCTCCGTGTCCTGGGGGATCTGGGCCGACGACCAGAAGCTCGGCCGGGTCGACCCGAGGCAGATCCGGGGCAGCGGCCTGGTGTTCATGGACCCGCGCCTGGCCCTGGCCGGGCTCCGCAAGGCCCTCGACGGCGACGAGACCGTCCTCGCCATCGCCGATGTCGACTGGGACCGGTACCACCCGGTATTCACCTCGGTCCGGCCCACGCCGCTGTTCGACGACATCCCCGAGGTCCAGCCCGCCGCACCCGACGCCGTCCCGGCCGGGGAGTTCGTCGCCAGGGTCCGCGCGCTGCCGTCCGTCGAGCGGGACCGGGTGCTGCTGGACCTCGTCCGCGCCGAGGCCGCCGTCGTGCTCGGCCACGACTCGCCCGAGATGGTGGCCGAGCAGCGGGCGTTCCGGGAGGTCGGGTTCGACTCCCTGACCGCCGTCGACCTGCGCAACCGCCTGTCCGCCGCGACCGGTCTCACCCTGCCCAGCACGATGGTGTTCGACCACCCCAACCCGCTCCGGCTCGTCGAGTTCCTCCGCACCCTGGTCGACGGCGCGCCCGTCGAGCACACCGTCTCGGTGCGCGCGGCCGCGACCGACGAGCCGATCGCGATCATCGGGATGAGCTGCCGTTACCCCGGCGGGGTCGGCTCGCCGGAAGACCTCTGGGACCTGCTCGTCCGCGGCGGCGACGCCATCTCCGAGTTCCCGCGCGACCGCGGCTGGGACGCCGAGGGCCTCTACGACCCGGACCCCGACCGGGTCGGCAAGACCTACTCCACCCGCGGCGGGTTCCTGCACCACGCGGCCGACTTCGACGCCGGGTTCTTCGGCATCTCCCCCCGGGAAGCCCTGGCCATGGACCCGCAGCAGCGGTTGCTGCTGGAGACGGCCTGGGAGACGCTGGAACGTGCCGGTATCGATCCCTCGACCCTGCGGGGCAGCGCGACCGGCACGTTCATCGGCGCCAGCTACCAGGACTACGCCGCGGGCATGGACGGCGCCGAGGGACACCTGATCACCGGCACCGTCTCCAGTGTCCTGTCCGGCCGACTCGCCTACACCTTCGGCTTCGAGGGCCCGGCCGTCACGCTCGACACCGCGTGCTCCTCGTCCCTGGTCGCCCTGCACCTGGCCTGCCAGTCCCTGCGCGAGGGCGACAGCTCCCTCGCGCTGGCGGGCGGGGTGAGCGTCATGGCGACGCCCAACGCGTTCGTCGGGTTCAGCAGGCAGCGGGCCATGGCGGTGGACGGCCGCTGCAAGGCCTACTCCGACGCCGCCGACGGGATGAGCCTCGCCGAGGGCGTCGGCCTGGTCCTGCTCGAACGCCTCGCCGACGCGATCGAGCGCGGGCACCCGGTCCTCGCGGTCGTGCGCGGCAGCGCGGTGAACCAGGACGGCGCGTCCAACGGGCTGACCGCGCCCAATGGCCCCTCGCAGCAGCGCGTGATCCGCCAGGCCCTGGCCAACGCGGGGGTGTCGGCGGCCGAGGTCGACGTCGTGGAGGGGCACGGCACCGGGACCGCGCTCGGCGACCCGATCGAGGCGCAGGCACTGCTGGCCACCTATGGGCAGCAGCGGGAACGGCCGTTGCTGCTCGGTTCGGTCAAGTCGAACATCGGGCACACCCAGATGGCCTCGGGTGTCGCGGGTGTGATCAAGGTCGTGCTGGCCATGCGGAACGGCACCGTTCCCGGCACGTTGCACGTGGACGCGCCGTCGTCGCATGTGGACTGGACGGCAGGCTCGATCGACCTGGTGACGGCGGCCGCCGAGTGGCCGGAGACCGGCAGGCCGCGCCGTGCTGGCGTGTCGTCGTTCGGGATCAGCGGCACCAACGCGCACATCGTCATCGAGCAAGCGCCGCCGGTGGACGAGCCTGGCGAGGCCGATACGGGTCTTGTTCCGTTCGTCCTGTCCGGACGGACGGAATCGGCGCTGCGGGACCAGGCCGATCGGATTCTGTCCCTTGTGGATTCCGGGATCTCGCTGAGCGATCTCGCGTTCTCCCTGGCGACGTCCCGGTCGAGTCTGGAACATCGCGCCGCCGTCGTGACCGAGGACCACGAGGCACTGCGCCGGGCCCTTGCGGCCGTGCGTGACGGTATGCCCGATCGGGACCTGATCACCGGACACGCGGGCCGGGGCAGGCAGGCGTTCCTGTTCACCGGCCAGGGCAGCCAGCGTCCGGGTATGGGCCGTGAACTGTATGCCCGGTTCCCGGTGTTCGCCGCGGCCCTGGACGAGGTGCTGGCCTGCTTCGACGTCCGACTCGACCGACCGCTGCGGGACATCCTCTTCGCCGAGCCGGGCACGCCCGAGGCCGACCTGCTCGACGACACCCGCTACACCCAGCCCGCGCTCTTCGCCCTGGAGACCGCGCTGTTCCGGCTGGTCGAGTCGTGGGGCCTGCGGCCGGACTTCGTGGCGGGCCACTCGATCGGCGAGTTCGCGGCCGCGCACGCCGTCGGCGTGTTCTCCCTGGCGGACGCCTGCGAGCTGGTCGCGGCCCGGGGACGGCTGATGGCCGAGCTGCCGCCGGGTGGTGCCATGGTCTCGATCGAGGCGAGCGAGGCCGAGGTGCTGCCGCTGCTCACCGACCGAGTCGCCCTCGCCGCGATCAACTCCCCGATGTCGCTGGTCGTGGCGGGCGAGGAAGACGACGCGCTGGCGATCGCGGCCCGGTTCGCGGCCGAGGGGCGGCGGACCAAGCGGCTGCGGGTCGGCCACGCGTTCCACTCGCCGCGGATGGATGCCGTGCTGGACGACTTCCGGCGCGTCGCCGCGAGCGTGACCTACCACGCGCCACAGGTTCCGTTCATGTCGACCGTGATCGGCGCGTTCGCGACCGCGGACCAGCTGTGCTCGCCGGGCTACTGGGTCGGGCAGATCCGTGGGACCGTCCGGTTCGCGGACGCGGTGGCCGGGCTGGCCGAGCGGGGGCTGGACGTCTTCCTCGAACTCGGCCCGGACGGCGTGCTGTCCGGCGCGGTCGCGGGCACCCTCGGCGCGGATGTCGTGACGGCTCCGGTGCTGCGGCGCGATCGGGCGGAGGTGCCTGCCGCGCTGGCGGCCTTAAGTCGTGTGCACGTCCACGGGGCGCGGGTGGACTGGGATGGTGTGTTCCGCGGTCTCGGCGCGCGCCGGATCGAGCTGCCGACGTATCCGTTCCAGCGTCAGCGGTTCTGGCCGGAACCGGTCGCGTTCGCGCCCGCGGCCGACCCGGTGGACGCCGAGTTCTGGTCCGCCGTGGAACGTGTGGACCTGCCGTCGCTGGCGTCCACTCTGGACTTGGACGGCGCCGCACTGAACGCCGTGGTGCCTGCCCTGTCCTCGTGGCGCCGTCGTCGGCGTGATCAGTCTACTGTGGATGGTTGGCGGTACCGGGCGGGCTGGCGGCCGGTCACCGGCTCGGCGGCCCCGCTCACCGGGACCTGGCTGGTGCTCGCCCCGACCGGCGAGGACTGGGTCGACACCGTCATCGCCTGCCTGCCGGTCGACGTGGTCCGGATCGAGGCAGCGGACCGCGAGACGTTCGCCGACCGGCTGCGGGAAGTCACCGCCGAGGTCACGGGCGTGCTGTCCTTCCTGGCCCTCGCGCCGGGCGAGTCCGATGGCGTGCCGGTGGGCCTGTCGGCCACGGCGGCCGCCGTCCAGGCTTTGGGCGACGCGGGTGTGGAAGCCCCGTTGTGGTGCGTGACCAGGACGGCCATGTCGGTCGGCCGCGCGGACCAGGTCACGGACCCGGTGCAGGCCATGGTGTGGGGCCTCGGTCGGGCCGTCGCCATGGAGCACCCGCAGCGCTTCGGCGGCCTGGTGGATCTCCCGCTCGATGCGGAGATCGCGTCGCGTCGACTGGCCGACGTGCTCGCGGGCACCGAGGACCAGGTCGCGGTCCGCGCCTCCGGCACCTACGTCCGCCGCTTGACCCGCGTGACCGGCCACGACACCACGCCGGACCCGGCCTTCACCGGCACGGTCCTGGTCACCGGCGGCACCGGCGGCGTGGGCGGCCACCTCGCCCGATGGCTGGCCGACCACGGCGCCGAACACCTCCTCCTTGTCAGCCGCCGCGGCCCCGACGCCCCCGGCGCGGCCGAACTCCGCCAGGACCTTCTCGACCGCGGCGCCCGGGTCACGGTGGCCGCGTGCGATATCGCCGACCGTGTCGCCCTCGCGGCCGTCCTGGCCGACATCCCCGCCGAGACGCCGCTCACCGCCGTCTTCCACACCGCGGGCGTTCTCGACGACGGCGTGCTCGACACCCTCACCCCGGACAGGTTCGCGACCGTCCTGCACTCGAAGCTGACCGCCACGCTCGCCCTGCACGACCTCACCCGTGATCTCGACCTGACCGCGTTCGTCCTGTTCTCCTCCACCGCGGCCATACTCGGCGCCGCCGGACAGGGCAACTACGCCGCCGCCAACGCCTTCCTCGACGCCTTCGCCGAGTACCGGCGCGCCCACGACCTGCCCGCGACCGCCATCGCCTGGGGCGCCTGGGCCGAGTCGGGCATGGCCGCCGACGACACCGGCATGGCCGACCGGGTCCGCCGCGGCGGCTTCGCCCCGATGGCCCCCGGACTCGCCCTCACCGCGTTGCGCCAGGCACTCGCGGGTGACGACGCGACCCAGGTCGTGGCGGACATCGACTGGACCCGCCTCGCCGCCGCGCACACCACCATCCGCCCGAACCCGCTCATCGCCGATCTGCCCGAGGTGAAAGCCACGGCGGACGCGGGTGCGACGCCGGACGGCGACACGTTGCGCGACCGGCTGGCCGGGCTGTCTGCGTCGGCTCGCGAGCGGTTCGTCCTCGACCTGGTGCGCGGTCAGGTCGCCGCCGTCCTCGGGCACGCGGGGGCGGAGAGCGTGGCGGCCGACCAGGCGTTCACCGATCTCGGTTTCGACTCGCTCACCACGGTCGAGCTGCGCAACGGTCTCGCGGCCACCACCGGCCTGCGCCTGCAGGCCACCCTCGTCTACGACTACCCGACTCCCCGGGAACTCGCCGACTTCCTGCGCACCGGACTCCTGGACTCGCTGCCCGAACCGGCCGCCGAGTCGATCACCCGGGTGGGCGTCGACGACCCGGTCGTGATCGTCGGGATGGGCTGCCGGTTCCCCGGCGGCGTCGGCTCCCCGGAGGACCTCTGGGACCTGCTGTCCCGGGGCGCGGACGCCGTCTCCGGGTTCCCGACCGACCGCGGCTGGGACCTGGACGCGCTGGCCCGCGGTGGCTCGGCCACCGCCGAGGGCGGCTTCCTGACCGGGGTCGCGGACTTCGACGCCGCCTTCTTCGGCATCTCGCCGCGCGAGGCGGTGGCGATGGACCCGCAGCAGCGCCTGCTGCTGGAGACCACCTGGGAGGCCCTGGAACGCGCCGGGATCGACGCCGCCCGCCTGCGCGGCAGCCAGACCGGTGTGTTCGTCGGCACCAACGGACAGGACTATCTCGCCGCGCTTCGCCGGGGCGCCACCGACGTGCGCGGTCTGGCCGCCACCGGCAACACGGCGAGCGTCATGTCCGGCCGCCTCTCCTACACGCTCGGCCTCGAAGGCCCGGCGATCACCGTCGACACCGCCTGCTCGTCTTCCCTGGTGGCCCTGCACATGGCCGCGCGGGCACTGACCGGCGGCGAATGCTCGCTCGCGCTCGCCGGTGGCGTGTCGGTGATGTCGAGCCCGGACTCCTTTGTGGAGTTCACCGCGCAGGGCGGGCTCGCGCCGGACGGCCGGTGCAAGGCGTTCGCGGACTCGGCGGACGGCACGACCTGGTCCGAGGGTGTCGGCGTGCTCGTGCTGGAACGGCTGTCCGACGCGCGACGGCTCGGCCACCGGGTGCTGGCCGTGCTGCGCGGCTCGGCGGTCAACCAGGACGGCGCGTCCAACGGGCTGACCGCCCCGAACGGCCGGTCCCAGCAGCGGGTGATCCGCCAGGCCCTGGCGGACGCCGGGCTGAACCCGGCCGGGATCGACGCGGTCGAGGCGCACGGCACCGGAACCGCCCTGGGCGACCCGATCGAGGCGCACGCGTTGATGGCCGCCTACGGACAGGACCGGCCGCGGCCGCTGCTGCTCGGCGCCATCAAGTCCAATCTCGGGCACACCCAGGCCGCGGCGGGCGTGGCGGGCGTGATCAAGATGGTGCTGGCGATGCGGCACGGGGTGTTGCCCAGGACCCTGCACGTGGATCAGCCGTCGTCGCATGTGGACTGGTCGGCAGGCGCGGTCGAGCTGGTGACCGAGGGACGTTCGTGGCCGGAGGTGGAACGGCCCCGTCGGGCCGGGGTGTCCGCGTTCGGGGTCAGCGGGACGAACGCGCACGTGATCATCGAACAGCCGGAGTCGACCGAGGTTGAGGTTGCGCCGGTGTCAGCGGGCGTGGTGCCGTGGTTGGTGTCGGGGAAGTCGGCGGAGGCGTTGGCCGCGCAGGTGGATCGGCTGACCGGGTTTGTCGCGGCGCGGTCGGATCTGTCGGCTGTGGACGTGGGGCTGGTGCTGGCCACCGGTCGTTCGGCGTTCGAGCACCGGGCCGTGCTGGTCGACGGTGCCGAGGTGGCTCGGGGTGTGGCTGCCGAGCGGTCGTTGGCGGTGTTGTTCTCCGGGCAGGGGTCTCAGCGGCTGGGGATGGGGCGGGGGCTGTATGAGCGGTTCCCGGTGTTCGCGCGGGCGTTGGATGAGGTCGTGTCCTATTTGGACATCGGGCTGGACCGGCCGGTGCGTGAGGTCATGTGGGGCGCGGACGCGGAGTCGGTGAACGGGACCGGGTTCGCGCAGCCCGCGTTGTTCGCGCTTGAGGTGGCGTTGTTCCGGTTGGTGGAGTCGTGGGGCCTGCGGCCGGACTATGTTGCCGGGCATTCGATCGGTGAGATCGCGGCCGCTCATGTGGCCGGGGTGTTGTCGCTGGCGGACGCGTGTGCGCTGGTGGTGGCTCGGGCACGGCTGATGGCGGCGCTGCCTGTCGGTGGGGCGATGGTGGCCATCGAGGCGACCGAGGACGAGGTGCTGCCCACGCTGACCGAGGCCGTGTCGATCGCGGCGGTGAACGGGCCTCGGTCGGTGGTGATCTCCGGCGCCGAGGACGAGGTCACCCGGATCGTCGCGGCGTTCCCGGGGCGGCGGACCCAGCGGTTGTCGGTGAGCCACGCGTTCCATTCGCCGCTGGTCGATCCGATGCTGGCGGACTTCCGCCGGGCCGTGGCGGGGCTGGGGTTCCGGGCTCCGGAGATCCCGGTGGTGTCCAATGTGACGGGTCGGCTCGCGACCGACGAGATGTGCACGACGGAGTACTGGGTGGAGCACGTTCGTCGGACGGTCCGGTTCGCGGACGGCGTGGACGCGTTGGTCGAGGCCGGGGCGACGGCGTTCCTGGAGCTGGGACCGGACGGGGTGCTGACCGCGCTGACCCGGCAGAGGGTGGACACCGTCGCCGTGTCCGCGCTGCGCAAGGACCGGGACGAGGAGATCGCCCTGGTCACGGCGTTGGCGCAGGTGCACGTGGCCGGGGTCGGGGTCGACTGGGACGCCTTCTTCGCGGGCACGGGTGCGCGCCGGGTCGACCTGCCGACCTACGCCTTCCAGCACCGGCGCTACTGGCCGGAGACCGCGCCCGTGACCGGCGCCGCTCCGGTGAGCGCGGCGGATGCCGAGTTCTGGGCGGCGGTGGAGAGCGGGGATCTGGAGTCGCTGTCGTCCACTTTGGCCGTGGCCGAGGTTTCGCTGACGACCGTGGTGCCTGCCCTGTCGTCGTGGCGGCGTGCGCGGGCCGAGAAGTCCCTTGTGGATGGGTGGCGGTACCGGGTGGGCTGGCAGCCGTCGACCGTGCCGTCCCGGCATGCGCTGCCGGGGACCTGGCTGGTGCTCGCGGATGTGGAGGATGAGTGGTCCGCCGCCGTGATCGAGGCACTGGGCCCGGACACGGTCGTGGCCACGCTGGATCGGCTCCCCGATCGGAATGACTTCGCGGGCGCCGTCGCTCTCCCTGGGGCGACCTGGCCTGATGCTGTGCTCCAAGCCCTGGCTGAAGCGGGCATCGAAGCTCCGCTGTGGATGATCACGCGGGGTGCGGTGTCGGTGGGGCGTTCCGAGGTGCTCGCGGACGCGGTCCAGGCGGCGGTCTGGGGAGCCGGGCGGGTGGCCGCGCTGGCGGAACCGGCCCGGTGGGGTGGGTCGATCGACATCGCGCAGGTGCTCGACCAGCGGTCAGCTGATCGGCTCCGTGGCGTGCTCGCGGACGCGGACGGTGAGGACCAGATCGCGCTGCGTCCGTCCGGGGTGTTCGTGCGGCGATTGATCCGAGCGGGTGGGGGCGAGAACCCGTGGCAGCCGTCCGGCACGGTGCTGGTCGTCGGCGCGGTGTCCGGTATCGCGGGCCGTGTCGCCTGCTGGCTGGCGCGGAACGGCGCGGACCATGTGCTGCTGGTCAGCCGGACCGAACCGGTGGACACCGAGGTGGCCGCGCTGCGGGACGAATGCACCGAGCAATGCACCGAGCTCACCGTGGCGACGTGCGCGGTGGATGATCACGACGGGCTCGCCGCGATCCTGGCAGACGTGACCGGGCTGAGCGCTGTGCTCCACGCGGACGAAAGCGCCGATGACGATCCCGGCTCGCTCCTGGCGACGGTGCAGGCGGGTATCGAGGGCCTGGATGTCGCGTTGGGGGACCGGCCGCTGGATGCGTTCGTCCTGTTCGCGGGGATCTCGGGAGTCTGGGGCGTGCGCGGCCAGGGATCCGGGGCCGCCGCGAGCGCCTACCTGGACGCGGTGGCCCAGCAGCATCGGGCGCGTGGCGTCAACGCCGTCGCCGTCTCGTGGGGGGCCTGGGCAGGCACCAGCCCGGCGGGCCTCACCGATCACCTGCGGAACAACGGCCTGCCCGAGATGGACCCCGACCGGGCCCTGTCGGCGCTCGGCCAGGCCGTCGGTGCCGGGCACGCGGCCGAGACGATCGCGGACATCGTGTGGGAGCGGTTCGCGCCCGCGTTCGCCCAGGCCCGGCGCACCCGCCTGTTCGCGGAGATCTCCGAGGCACAGCAGACCGAGCCCACCGACCAGGCCGCCGCGAGTACCGCGTCCGCCATGCGAGCCGAACTCGTCCGGCTCGCCGAGGCCGACGGGGTGCGGCGCCTGCTGGACGTGGTCCGCGCCGAGGCGGCACAGGTACTCGGGCACTCCGACGCCGGGGCCGTTCCGCCTGATCAGGCCCTGCGGGACCTCGGATTCGACTCGCTCACCGCCGTCGACCTGCGCGGCAGGTTGACCGCCGTCACCGGCCTGAGCCTGCCCGCCACGCTCGCGTTCGACTACCCGACCGCGACCGCCATTGCCGGTCACCTGCGCGCCGAACTCCTCGGCGAGCACGCGGACGCCGTGGTGACGACCGGCGTCGCGACCGACGAACCCATCGCCATCGTCGGCATGAGCTGTCGTTACCCGGGCGGGGTGCGCTCCCCGGAGGATCTGTGGGAGCTGCTGGTGGGGGAGGTCGACGCGATCGGCGGGTTCCCCACGGACCGGGGTTGGGACCTCGACCGGCTGAGCCGGGGCGACAAGGACGGCCGGGGCCGCAGCGTCACCCAGCATGGCGGGTTCCTCTACGACGTGGCCGACTTCGACGCGGGCTTCTTCCGGATGTCCCCGCGCGAGGCGTTCGTGATCGACCCACAGCAGCGCGTCGTGCTCGAAGCGGCCTGGGAGGCGCTGGAACGGGCCGGGATCGACCCGCTGGGACTGCGCGGGAGCGACGCCGGTGTGTTCGTCGGCGGCGGGACCGGCGACTACCGGCCCGGGTCCGATCTGGTCGGTCACGCCAAGACCGCGCAGTCGGCCAGCCTCCTGTCCGGCCGGTTGTCCTACACGCTCGGCCTGGAAGGGCCCTCGGTCACTGTGGACACGGCGTGCTCGTCCTCGCTGGTGGCGCTGCACCTCGCCGCGCAGGCGCTGCGGGCGGGGGAGTGTTCCGTGGCGCTCGCGGGTGGCGTGACGGTGATGTCGACGCCGGTCGGTTTCGTCGAGTTCGGGGAGATGGGGGCGCTCTCGCCGGACGGCCGCTGCCGGGCGTTCGCCGACTCCGCCAATGGCACAGCGTGGTCGGAGGGCGTGGGGTTCCTTGTGGTGCAAAGGCTTTCGGATGCGTTGCGTGACGGTCACGAGGTGTTGGCGGTGGTGCGCGGGTCCGCGATCAACCAGGACGGCGCGTCCAACGGGCTGACCGCGCCGAACGGTCCGTCGCAGCGGCGGGTGATCGGGCGGGCCCTGGCCAACGCCGGACTGTCACCGGCCGATGTGGACGCTGTGGAGGCACACGGGACGGGCACGGCACTGGGCGATCCGATCGAGGCGCAGGCACTGCTCGCCACCTACGGCCGGGAGCGCGAGCGGCCGCTGCTGCTCGGCACCGTGAAGTCGAACATCGGGCACACCCAGGCCGCCTCCGGGGTGGCGGGTGTGATCAAGATGGTGCTGGCCATGCGGCACGGCGTGCTGCCCAGGTCGCTGCACATCGACCGGCCGTCGTCACATGTGGACTGGTCGGCTGGGGCGGTGGAGCTGCTGGCCGAGCAGGCGGCGTGGCCTGCGACGGGACGGCCGCGCCGGGCGGGGATCTCCTCGTTCGGGGCGAGCGGGACCAACTCGCACGTGATCATCGAGCAGCCGTCGGTGGTGGCCGGTCCGGTGCGGGCGCGTGAGCCGGAACCGGTGGTCGTGATGGTGTCCGCGCCTGATCAGGAGGCCGTGGGGGCACAGGCCGAGCGGTTGCTGGACTTTGTGTCCACGCGTCCCGATGTCGATCTCGTGGACGTCGCCCACTCGCTCGCCGTGAGCCGGGCCGCCTTCGAACACCGGGCTGCGGTGCTGGCGACCGGGCGGGACGAGCTGGTCGAGGGGCTTACGGCCCTGGTCGAAGGGCGGACCACGGCACGGGTCCTGCGCGGGCAGGCCGTGCCGGGCAAGACGGCGATGGTGTTCCCGGGGCAGGGCTCGCAGCGGCTGGGGATGGGGCGGGAGCTGTATGGGCGGTTCCCGGTGTTCGCCCACGCGTTGGACGAGGTCGTGGCCCGATTGGACGTCTCATTGGACCGTCCGTTGTGTTCGGTGATGTGGGGCGATGACCCGGCTGCCCTGGCGGATACCGGGTTCGCGCAGCCCGCGCTGTTCGCGGTCGGGGTGGCGTTGTTCCGGCTGGTGGAGTCGTGGGGGCTGCGGCCGGAGTGTGTGGCCGGGCATTCGATCGGCGAGGTCGCGGCCGCGCACGTGGCCGGGGTGCTGTCCCTGGACGACGCGTGCGCGCTCGTGGCCGCGCGGGCCGGGTTGATGCGGGCGTTGCCGGTCGGCGGGGCGATGGTCGCGATCGAGGCCGATGCGGACGAGGTGGCCGCTGCCCTGGTGGACGGCGTGTCGATCGCGGCGGTGAACGGGCCGCGCGCGGTGGTGATCTCCGGTGTGGAGAGTGCGGTGGAGTCGGTTGCCGCCGAGTTGGCGGATCGAGGGTGCCGGACGCGGCGGCTGTCGGTCAGTCACGCGTTCCACTCGCCGTTGATGGAGCCCATGCTGGCGGACTTCCGCCGGGTTGTGTCCGGGTTGGAGTTCCGGGCCCCGGAGATCCCGCTGGTGTCGAACGTGACGGGCGAGTTCTTCGCGGATGAGACGCGCACGCCGGAGTACTGGGCGCGGCATGTTCGCGGAGCGGTCCGTTGGGACGACGGCGTGCGGGCCTTGGCCGGGCGTGGTGTGACGGTGATGCTGGAACTCGGGCCGGGGGCGGTGCTCAGCGGTATGGGCCAGGACGTGTCCGCCGTGCCGGTGCTGCGCAAGGATGGCGCCGAGCATGCCTCGCTGCTGTCGGCGATGGCGCAACTGCACGTCGCCGGGCTCGGTCCTCGATGGGACGGTCTGTTCACGGACGCGCGGCGGGTCGATCTGCCCACCTACGCGTTCCGGCATCAGCGGTACTGGCCTGATGCCACCCCCGATGCCTGCGGCGAGGACAGCGAGTTCTGGTCGGCGGTGCGGCGGGCGGACTTCGACTCGCTGGTGTCGACGCTGGAGGTCGACCGGGAGTCGCTGTCCAAGGTGCTGCCCGCGCTGAACGCGTGGCGTGCGCGGCGGGCTGAGCAGTCCATAGTGGATGATTGGCGGCAGCGTATCGGGTGGCGGTCACTGGATACGGGTTCCGGTGGTCCCGTCGGCCGTTGGCTCGCGGTGTTGCCTTCCGGTGCGGGGACCGAGGTTGTCCGGTGGCTTGGCCGGGATGCCGTGACGGTCGAGGTCGCCGGGTCGGATCGGGCGGCGGTCGCCGATCTGCTGCGCGGGTGCGCGGATGACTTCGCCGGTGTCGTATCGCTGCTGGCGCTTGCCGGTTCGGACGGGGTCGCGGCGACGGCGGCGCTCATCCAGGCGCTGGGGGATGTCGGGATCGAGGCGCCGCTGTGGTGCGTGACGCGGGGAGCGGTCTCGGTGGCGGCCGAGCCGGTGCCGGGGATGTGGCAGGCCGGGGTGTGGGGTCTGGGTCGGGTGGCCGCGTTGGAGGTTCCGGGGCGTTGGGGCGGGTTGATCGACCTGCCCGAGGTCGTCGACGAGAAGATCGGGGCCCGGTTCGCCGGTGTGCTCGCGGATCCGGACGGTGAGGACCAGATCGCGATCCGGTCCACCGGGGTCTTCGGTCGTCGGCTGGTGCCGGTGCAGGCCGGGCAGGTTCGTGAGTGGGACCCGACCGGCACGGTGTTGATCGTGGGCGGCACCGGCTCGCTGGGCGCGCACGTCGCCCGAGGACTGGCGGCGGCCGGGGCCCAGCGGTTGGTCCTGGTCAGCCGCCGTGGCCCGGACGCCCCCGGGGCGGACGCACTGCGCGCCGAACTCGGGGTCGAGACGACGATCATCGCCTGCGACGCCGCCGACCGGGCGGCGATGTCGGCCGTGCTGGCGGACATCCCGGCCGACGCGCCGCTGACGGCGGTGATCCACGCGGCAGGCGTGCTCGACGACGGGGTGATCGACAGCCTGACCCCGGAGCGGTTCACCTCGGTGTTCCACGCCAAGGTGGCCTCCGCCCTCCTCCTCGACGAGCTGACCCGGGGCATGGACCTCACCGCCTTCGCCCTGTTCTCCTCCGCCTCCGCTGCGGTCGGCAACCCCGGCCAGGGCAACTACGCCGCCGCCAACGCCATCCTCGACGCGCTCGCCGAGGACCGCCGCGCCCACGGCCTGCCCGCCACCTCCATCGCCTGGGGCGCCTGGGGCGGCGGTGGCATGGCCGCCGACGAACGGGCTGTCGCCCTGGCCCAGCGCACCGGCATCCGCCCACTCGACCCGTCGCTGGCCGTCCTGGCCCTCCGCCAGGTCATCGCCGCCACCGACCCGACCCCGCTCGTCGCCGAGGTCGACCGCGACCGTTTCCTGCGCGCCTTCACCACCATCCGCCCGAGCAAGCTGCTCGCCGAACTCCCCGGCTACACCGAGATCTCGACCGCCGCCACCACCGCCGAGACCACCACCCTGGCCCTGCGCGACGAACTCCTGCCCCTGACACCCGCGCACCGCGCGGAAATCCTGCTCGACCTGGTGCGCGGCCGAACCGCCGACGTCCTCGGCCACCCCGACCCCGACACCATCGGCCCCGACCGCCCCTTCCGCGACCTCGGCTTCGACTCGCTGGCAGCGGTCGAACTCCGCAACCAGCTCACCGCCGCCACCGGCCGCACCCTGCCCGCCACCCTCGTCTTCGACCACCCCACCCCGACCGCCCTTGCCACCCACCTCCTGCACGACCTGATCCCCGACGACACGGCCCCGCAGGTGGACGACACCACGTTGCGCTCGCTGCTGGCCACCGTCTCCCTCGCCGCACTCCGCGAATCGGGTCTCCTGGACCCGCTGCTGCGGCTGACCCGCACCAACGGCAACGGCCACACTTCCGACCCGCTCGACGCCATCGACTCCATGGCCCTGGACGACCTGGTCCGCGTCGCCCTGGACGGCAACGGCCACACCGACCTCGGAGCCGACCATGACCACGCCTGACCACTCGCTTGCGCCCATGCCCGGCAATCCTCTCTCTGTCTGTGGAGCTGACAATGACCGTTGAGCGGCAGGGCATGCCGGGGGACAAGGTCGTCGAGGCGTTGCGGGCGGCGGTGAAGGAAGCCGAGCGGTTGCGGCGGCGGAATCGGGAGCTTGTCGCGGCGGCCACGGAGCCGATCGCGATCGTGGGGATGAGTTGTCGGTATCCGGGTGGGGTGGACTCGCCGGAAGGGTTGTGGGAGCTGGTTGCCCGTGGGGGCGATGCGATCTCGGCGTTCCCCGGGGACCGGGGGTGGGATCTCGGGGCGTTGCGGGCGGCCGGGACGGATGGGCGCGGTACGAGTGTCAGCCAGGAAGGAGGTTTCCTGGACGGGGTGGCGGAGTTCGACGCCGGGTTCTTCGGGATCTCGCCGCGTGAGGCTGTCGCGATGGATCCGCAGCAGCGGTTGTTGTTGGAGACGGCCTGGGAGGTGTTCGAGCGGGCCGGGATCGATCCGGCGCGCGTTCGGGGCAGCCGGACCGGGGTGTTCATCGGGACCAACGGGCAGGACTACGCGTATCTGCTGGTCAGGTCGTTGGCGAGTGCCACCGGGGACATCGGGACCGGGATCGCGGCCAGTGCCACCTCCGGGCGGCTGTCCTATGAACTCGCGCTCGAAGGACCGGCCGTCACGGTCGACACCGCGTGTTCGTCGTCGTTGGTGGCGTTGCATCTCGCGGCTCAGGCGTTGCGGGCGGGGGAGTGTGAGCTGGCGCTGGCCGGGGGCGTGAACGTCATGTCCACGCCCGGGTCGTTGCTGGAGTTCAGCAGGCAAGGGGGGTTGGCGCGGGACGGGCGGTGCAAGGCCTATTCGGACGCTGCGGACGGTACCGGGTGGTCCGAGGGCGTTGGCGTGCTGCTGCTGGAGCGACTGTCGGACGCGCAGAGACATGGGAATCCCATCTTGGCTGTGTTGAAGGGAAGCGCGGTCAACCAGGACGGGGCATCCAACGGGTTCACTGCCCCGAGTGGACCGTCGCAGCAGCGGGTGATCCGGCAAGCGCTTGCCAATGCCGGACTGTCACCGCAGGAGGTCGACGCCGTCGAAGGGCACGGCACGGGAACCGCCCTGGGAGACCCGATCGAGGCTCAGGCCCTGCTTGCCACCTATGGGCAGGAGCGGGAGCGGCCGCTGCTGTTGGGGTCGATCAAGTCGAACATCGGGCATACCCAGGCGGCGGCCGGGGTGGCGGGTGTGATCAAGATGGTGCAGGCGATGCGCCATGGGGTGCTGCCGAAGACCTTGCACGCGGCCACGCCATCATCTCATGTGGACTGGAACAGCGGCGCGGTCGAGCTGTTGGCCGAAAAGAGGACCTGGCCGGAGACGGGACAACCGCGTCGGGCGGGAGTGTCGTCGTTCGGGATCAGTGGGACGAACGTGCACGTGATCATCCAGCAGGCGCCCGAACCGGCCGTGGTCGGGAGTGGGTCGGCGGCACCGGTGCCGTGGCTGGTGTCGGGCAGGTCCGAGGAGGCGTTGGACGCCCAGCTCGACCGGCTGACCGCGTTCGCGGCGGATCTGTCGCCGGTGGATGTCGGTTGGTCGTTGGCCACCGGCCGGTCCGTGTTCGAGCACCGGGCCGTCGTACTGGACGGTGGCGTGATCGCGCGCGGCAAGGCCGTCACCAGGTCGTTGGCCGTGCTGTTCGCCGGACAGGGCTCGCAGCGGGCGGACATGGGACGGGAGCTGCACGCCCGGTTCCCCGTCTTCGCCAAGGCGTGGGACGAGGTGACGGCCCGGCTGGACCTCGACGACTCGGCACGGCCGGACGACACGGGACACGCCCAACCCGCCTTGTTCGCCCTTGAGGTCGCACTGTTCCGGCTGATCGAGTCCTGGGGCATCCGCCCCCGGTTCGTCGGCGGACACTCGCTCGGCGAGATCACGGCCGCGCACGTCGCCGGTGTCCTGTCGCTGACCGACGCCTGCGCCCTCGTGACCGCCAGGGCACGGCTCATGCAGGCACTCCCGCCCGGCGGCGCCATGATCTCCATCCAGGCCACCGAGGACGAGCTGCTGCCGGTCCTGGTCGACGGCGTCGCCCTCGCCGCGATCAACGGGCCGCGCGCCGTGGTGATCTCCGGCGAGGAGACCGCCGTGGTCGAGATCGCGGAGAAGTTCGCCGCCGACGGCCGCAAGACCCAGCGCCTGTCGGTCAGCCACGCCTTCCACTCGCCGCTCATGGACCCGATGCTGGACGACTTCCGCCGCGTCGTGGAGAACCTCTCCTTCCACGCCCCGGAGATCCCGGTAGTGTCCACTGTGACCGGACAACTCGCCACAGCGGAGATCCGCACGCCGGAGTACTGGGTCGAGCATGTCCGCCGCACAGTCCGGTTCGCCGACGGCGTCCAGTCCCTCGCCAAGGCAGGCGCATCGGCCTTCCTGGAACTCGGCCCCGACGGAGTCCTGACCGCCCTGGCCCGGCAATACGCGGACGACGTCCTCGCGATCCCCCTGCTGCGCAAGGATCGTGGCGAGGAACAGTCGGTCATCACCGCGCTCGCCCAGGCACACGTCGCCGGGGTGCGGATCGACTGGACGGCCTTCTTCGCCGACACCGGCGGACACCGCGTCGACCTGCCCACCTACGCCTTCCAGCGCGAGCACTTCTGGGCCCGCCCGACCTCCTCCGGCGACGTCACCGCCGCCGGGCTCACCGCCACCGACCACCCGCTGCTCGGCGCGGCGGTCTCGATGGCCGACTCCGACGCGGTCCTGTTCACCGGCCGCCTGTCCACCGAGGCACACCCCTGGCTGCTGGACCACCGCGTCGACGACACCCTGATCTTCCCCGCCGCCGGTTTCGTGGAACTGGCCATCCGCGCCGGTGACCAGGTCGGCGCCGACCGCGTCGACGAACTCACCGTCGGAACTCCCCTCGCCCTCGCGGAAGGCACGGCCCGCACCATCCAGGCCGTCGTGGGCGCCCCCGACGAGTCCGGTCGACGCGCGGTGACCATCTACTCACGCGCCGAGGACTCCTCGTGGACCGAGCACGCCACCGGGATCCTCGCCCAGGCCGGACCGCCCCCGACCGACGTCATGACCTGGCCGTCCCACGACGCCGACGTGCGCGACACCGAGACATTCGTCGAAGTCACGCTGCCCGGCCAGACCGACGCCACCCTTTTCGGCCTGCATCCCACCCTGCTCGACACCCTGGTCCGCGCGGCCGCCCCGGACGAGGACCTGACCGCCCACTCCTGGAGCGGCGTCACGCTCCACGCAGGCGGCGCCCCGATGATCCGCGCGCGTATCGTGCGGACAGGCATCGACACGGTCTCGGTCGAGGCCATCGACTCCGCAGGCGCTCCGGTGCTGACCGTCGAGTCACTGGTCCTGGGCGAAGCAGCCACCCCAACACCCGGAGCAACCCAGCAGGGAACGCTGCTGTCCTTGAACTGGGTCCCGGTCGACACCCCGTCCCCGCAAACCGTCGAGCACGTGACCGTCGACGCGGCCAGCGGACTCGCCGACATCGACCAGCCCGACCTCGTTTTCGTTCCCGTGCCCCGAACCGAGGGCACCCTGCCCGGTGCCGTGCACGCCCGTGCCGCCTGGGCGCTGGGATTACTGCAGGACTGGCTGTCGGACGAGCGGCCATCCCGCCTGGTGTTCGTGACCCAGGGCGCCGTCGATGGCGCGGACCCGGCGGGCAGCGCCGTCTGGGGCCTGGTGCGCTCGGCCCAGTCGGAGCACCCGGACCGGTTCGCCCTCCTCGATACCGACACCGAAGACCTCGCCGCCGTGGCACCGGTCCTGCCCGGCCTCCTCGCCACCGGCGACGCCCAGTTCGTGCTGCGCGACGGCACCCTGCACGTCGCCCGCCTCGCCCGATCCGCCACCCCCGACCAGTCGCGTCCCTGGAACCCCGACGGCACAGTGCTGATCACCGGCGGCACCGGCGGCCTGGCGAGCGTGCTGGCCCGACACCTGGTGACCCGGCACGGAGTCCGCCACCTGCTGCTGACCAGCCGCCGTGGCCCGGACGCACCCGAGGCGGCCGCGTTGGCGGAAGACCTGCGGGCCTTGGGCGCGGCCGTCACCGTGGCCGCCTGCGACATGGCCGACCGCGACGCGACAGCCGCTCTGCTGGCCGGGATCCCGGCCGAACACCCGCTCACCGCCGTGATCCACACCGCCGGTGTCCTCGATGACGGCGTGATCACCTCGTTGACCCCCGAACGCCTGTCCACGGTCCTGCGCCCCAAGGTCGACGCCGCCTGGAACCTGCACGAACTCACCCGAGACCTTGCCGCGTTCGTCCTGTTCTCCTCCACCGCAGGCGTCATGGGCGGCCCAGGCCAGGCCAACTACGCCGCCGCCAACGTCTTCCTGGACCACCTCGCCCACCACCGATGGACCCACGGCCTGCCCGCGCACTCGGTGGCCTGGGGCGCCTGGGCATCGGGTACGGGCATGACCGGCGACCTCGCCGAGGCAGACCGGCAGCGGATCGCCTCCGCCGGGGTCCCGCCGCTGTCCGTCGAGCAGGGCCTGGCCCTGTTCGACGCCACCCTCGGACTCGACGACGCCACCGTGGTCGCGGTCGGCCCGGTCACGTCCGGCGCCCGCGTGCCCGGCGTGGTCCCGCCGTTGCTCCGGGACCTCGTGCGCGGCGGCCGTCGGGTCGCGGGCCTGGCCGGGCCCAGCACGGTCGGGGCGCTGTCGGAGCTGGGCGAGGACGAACGAGCCCGGTTCGTCCTGGGACTTGTCCGGACCGAGGTGGCCGTTGTCCTGGGGTACGCGTCCGCCGAGGCCGTCACCGCCGACCGGGAGTTCCGCGAACTGGGCTTCGACTCGCTGACGGCGGTCGAGCTGCGCAACCGACTGGTCGCGGCCACCGGCCTGAAGCTGTCCGCGACCCTGGTCTTCGACTACCCGACCCCCACGATCCTCGCCGACCACCTGCTCGGGCAGCTGCTGGGCGAGCGCGAGCACGTCCAGGTCGTCCGCAAGACCGTCGAGTCGGCCGAGGACCCGATCGTCATCGTCGGCATGGCCTGCCGGATGCCCGGCGGCGTCCGGTCGCCGCAAGACCTCTGGACCATGGTCGCCGAGGGCCGCGACGGCATCTCGGCCTTCCCCACCGACCGTGACTGGGACCTGGACGCGTTGCTCGGTGGCACGGCCGAGCACGGGAACAGCGCGACCGGCCAAGGCGGTTTCCTGGAAAGCATCGCCGACTTCGATGCCGCGTTCTTCGGCATCTCCCCGCGCGAGGCCGTGGCGATGGACCCCCAGCAGCGCCTCCTGCTGGAGACCTCCTGGGAGGCGTTCGAACGCGCGGGCATCCCCCCGACTTCCCTGCGCGGCAGCCGGACCGGCGTGTTCGTGGGCACGACCGGGCAGGACTACGCCTCGCTCGTGATGGGCTCGCGGGAGGATGTGGAAGGCCACGCCACCACCGGGCTCGCCAACAGCGTGATCTCCGGCCGCGTCTCCTACACCTTCGGTCTGGAGGGCCCGGCCGTCACGCTCGACACCGCGTGCTCATCCTCCCTGGTCGCCCTGCACCTCGCCGCCCAGTCGCTGCGGTCCGGCGAATGCTCGCTGGCGCTGGCGGGTGGCATCACCGTGCTGGCGTCGCCGCTGAGCTTCGCCGGGTTCACCAGGCAGGGCGGGATGGCCACGGACGGCCGCTGCAAGGCTTTCGCGGACTCGGCCGACGGGGTCGGCTGGTCCGAGGGCGCGGGACTGCTTGTCCTGGAACGGCTTTCGGATGCGCGCCGCCTCGGGCATGAGGTGTTGGCGGTGGTTCGCGGTTCGGCGGTGAACCAGGACGGCGCGTCGAATGGCCTGACCGCGCCGAATGGTCCATCGCAGCAGCGGGTGATCCGTCAGGCGCTGGCCGATTCCGGCTTGTCCACTGTGGATGTCGATGTCGTCGAGGCGCATGGCACCGGCACGACGCTCGGGGACCCGATCGAGGCGCAGGCGTTGTTGGCGACCTATGGGCAGGATCGGGAGCGGCCGCTGCTGCTGGGGTCGGTCAAGTCGAACATCGGGCACACCCAGGCGGCGGCCGGGGTGGCCGGTGTGATCAAGATGGTGCAGGCCATGCGCCATGGGGTGTTGCCGAAGACCCTGCATGTGGACGCGCCGTCGTCGCATGTGGACTGGGCGGATGGTGCGGTCGAACTGTTGACCGAGCAGCGGTCCTGGCCGGAGGTCGGGCGCGCGTGGCGGGCCGGTGTGTCGTCGTTCGGGATCAGCGGCACGAACGCGCACGTGATCATCGAACAGCCCGAGCCTACCGAGGTCGCGGCCGTGCCTGCACCGGGTCTGGTGCCATTGCCGGTATCGGCCAGGTCCGAGGAGGCGCTTGCCGCCCAGGTCGACCGGCTGACGGAGTTCCTCGCGGCGCGGTCGGACCTGTCACCTGCGGATGTCGGGTTGTCGCTCGCTGTCGGCAGGTCGGTGTTCGGGCACCGCGCGGTGTTGTTGGCCCAGGACGACCGGGTTGACGAGGTGGCCCGGGGTGTCGCGGTCGAGCGGTCGTTGGCGGTGTTGTTCACCGGTCAAGGGTCGCAGCGGCTGGGCATGGGGCGGGCGCTGTATGACCGGTTCCCGTTGTTCGCGCAGGCTTTCGAGGAGGTCACCGCTCAGCTGGACCCGTCCTTGCGTGCGGCGATGTGGGGTGATGGGTCGGGCCTGGATGACACGAGGTTCGCGCAGCCCGCGTTGTTCGCTCTGGAAGTGGCGTTGTTCCGGTTGGTCGAGTCGTGGGGGCTGCGGCCGGACTACGTTGCCGGGCATTCGATCGGTGAGGTGACGGCCGCGCATGTGGCCGGAGTCTTGTCGTTGCGGGACGCCTGCGCGTTGGTGTCGGCTCGGGCGCGGTTGATGGCTGCCCTGCCGGTGGGTGGGGCGATGATCGCCGTTCAGGCCGTTGAGGACGAGGTGTCGGCGCGGCTGGTGGAAGGCGTGTCGATTGCGGCGATCAACGGGCCGCGCGCGGTGGTGATCTCCGGTGTGGAGGCCGCCGTGGTGGCGATCGCGGACGGGTTTGCCGCCGAGGGGCGGAAGATCCAGCGTCTGTCGGTGAGTCACGCGTTTCACTCGCCGCTGATGGATCCGATGCTGGCGGAATTCGGGCAGGTCGTGTCCGGTCTGGAGTTCCGCGAGCCCAGGATCCCGCTGGTCTCCAACGTGACCGGTCAGCTCGCCACCGAGGAGATCCGCACACCGGAGTACTGGGTCGAGCACGTCCGCCGGACCGTCCGGTTCGCTGACGGGGTTCGGGCCTTGGTCGACGTGGGCGTGTCGGCGTTCCTGGAACTGGGCCCGGACGGGGTCCTGACCGCGCTGGTCCAGGTCGAGGACGGCGTGGTGGCCGTCCCCGCGTTGCGCAAGGACCGGGACGACGACACCGCCCTGCTCACGGCAGTGGCCCGCCTGCACGTCTCCGGCGTCCAGATCGACTGGTCCGCCCTCTACCCGGGTGCGCGCCGGGTAGAGCTGCCCACCTACGCCTTCCAGCACCAGCGGTACTGGCCCAGGCCGTCGCCCCGCACCGGTGACGTGTCGTCGACCGGACTCGCCCCGGCCGACCACCCGCTGCTGGGCGCGGCCATGACCCCGGCCGACTCGGACGAGGTCTTCCTCACCAGCCGGATCTCCCTGCGCACGCACCCCTGGCTGGCCGACCACACCATCGACGGCGCACCGGTCTTTCCTGGGACGGGTTTCCTGGAGCTGGCCATCCGCGCAGGCGACCAGGTCGGCTGCACCCGGGTCGAGACACTCGCGCTGGAGGCACCGCTGCCCCTGACCGAGGGCGGCGTGGCCGTCCAGGTCCGGGTGGGCGCCCCCGATGCGCACGGCGCTCGTCTGATCAGCGTGTTCTCGCAGCACGAGCGGTCCTGGACCCGGCACGCCACCGGCACGCTGGGGCTCGGCGAACGAATCGCGAACCTCGATACCTCGGAATGGCCCCCGCGCGACGCGGTCGCGGTGGACCTGACCGGCTTCCACAGCGAGCACGGCCCGGTGTTCCAGGGACCGCAGTCGGTCTGGGCGCGCGAGGACGAGGCGTTCGTGGAAGCCGCGTTGACGGTCCAGGCGGAGGACGCCCGGTACTTCGGCCTGCACCCGGCCCTGCTCGACATGGTCGTGCGCTCGGTCGAGTTCCTCGGGCTGTCCGATCTGGAACCCGCCTCCTGGCAGGACATCTCCCTGCACGCCCGAGGCGCGGCGGTGGTCCGGGCACGCATCGTGAAGACCACCGAGGACACGGTGTCCATCGCACTGGTCGACTCGGCAGGCGCGCCTGTGTTGTCCGGCGTGTTGAGTCTCCGCCCTCGGTCGGACTCCGGTCAGTCGGCCGCCCGGGGAGCGTTGCTGCGGCTGGAGTGGGTGCGGGCCCCGGAGGTCACGGCCGCCGAGAACGTCCGGTGTGTGGAACTGGGCGACGGCGAGTCCGGGATCGAGTCCTTGGCCGAGGTCGCCGACGAGTCGATCGTGGCGGTGTCGATCTCCGGCAGGGGCATGGACCTACCGGGCGCGGCACACGAGCTGGCAGCCCGCGCGCTCGGCCTGGTGGGGGAGTGGCTGGCCGAGGACCGTCCGGCGGGATCCCGGCTGGTGTTCGTGACCCGGCACGCGGTGGCGGCCGACGCCGAGGAGACCGTGCAGGACCTGGCGGCGGCTGTCGTGTGGGGCCTGGTGCGCTCGGCCCAGTCGGAACACCCGGACCGTTTCATCCTGCTCGACACCGACGGCGATCTCTCGTCCCTGAGGTTCCTACCTGCCCTCTCGGCAACGGGAGATGCCCAGTTCGTGGCCCGGGGTGGCGAACTCCGCGTCGCCCGGCTGGCCCGGATGAGCACCGACCGGGACGTCCGGCCGCGCGAGTGGAACGCGGACGGAACAGTGTTGATCACCGGCGGCACGGGTGGCCTGGGCAGCGAGATCGCCCGGCACCTGGTGGTCCACCACGGCGTGCGCCATCTGTTGCTCCTCAGCCGCCGGGGCCTGGAAGCCCCGGCCGCAGTCGAGTTGCACGACGAGTTGACCGCGCAAGGCGCCTCTGTGACGGTCGCCGCGTGCGATGTGGCTGATCGGGCCGAACTGGCGGAGGTGCTGGCCAGGGTTCCGGCGGCGCACCCGCTCACCGCCGTCGTGCACACCGCAGGCGTGCTGGACGACGGTGTGGTGACCGCACTGACCCCGGACCGGGTGTCCACGGTGCTGCGCCCGAAGGTCGACGCGGCCTGGCACCTGCACGAACTCACCGAGAATCTCGCCGCGTTCGTGCTGTTCTCCTCCATCTCCGGTGTCATGGGCAGCGCGGGCCAGGCCAACTATGCCGCAGGCAACGTCTTCCAGGACCACCTCGCGCAGCTCCGCACGGCCCAGGGGCTGCCCGCGCACTCGGTGGCCTGGGGAGCCTGGGCGCGCGACACGGGCATGACCGCGACCCTGTCCGACCAGGACATGCGCCGCGTCTCCGCAGCGGGCCCGCCGCTGTCCGTCGAGCAGGGGCTGGCGCTGTTCGACCAGGTCACCAGCCTGGACGAGCCCCACGTCGTACCGCTCGGCGTCGCCCCGCGAGCCATGCGCACGCCCGGCGAGGTCCCGCCGTTGTTGCGTGGCCTCATCAGGGGCGGTCGTCGGATCGCGGCGGCGGGCGGGGCCGGGACAGTCGCGGAACTGACGCGCCGGTTGCGGGACCTGGCGGACAGCAGGCGGGTCCGGTTCATGGTCGAGCTGGTGCGCGCCGAGTCGGCCGCCGTGCTCGGACACGCCTCCGCCCAGGCGGTGGACCCGGGACGGGAGTTCCGGGAGCTCGGGTTCGACTCCCTCACGGCCGTGGAACTGCGCAACAAGCTCACCACGGCCACCGGCCTGCGGCTGCCCGCCACCCTCGTCTTCGACTACCCCACCCCCGTCGTACTGGCCGAACACCTGGTCCGGCAGCTGCTGGACCAGCGGGAGGACGTGCCGCGAGTGGTCGCGGCCGGGGCGACCACGGACCCGATCGTCATCGTCGGCATGGCCTGTCGGCTGCCGGGCGGGGTCGAGTCGCCGGAACAGCTGTGGGACCTGGTCGCGGCGGGACGGGACGGGATCTCGGCGTTCCCGACCGACCGGGGCTGGGACCTGGCCCGGCTCACCGGGGACGGCCGGGGCCGCAGCGCGACCGGCCGGGGTGGCTTCCTGGACGAGGTAGCCGGGTTCGACGCGGCCTTCTTCGGGATCTCGCCGCGCGAGGCGGTCGCGATGGATCCGCAGCAGCGGCTGTTGCTGGAGGTCGCCTGGGAGGCGTTCGAGCGGGCCGCGATCGACCCGGCCGCCCTGCGCGGCAGCCGGACCGGCGTGTTCGTGGGCACCAACGGGCAGGACTACGCCGCACTGGTGATGAACTCCCAGGACGACACCGAGGGCCACGCGACCACCGGCCTGGCCACCAGCGCCATCTCCGGCCGGGTGTCCTACGTGTTCGGCCTGGAGGGCCCGGCGGTCACCGTCGACACGGCGTGTTCGTCGTCGCTGGTGGCCATGCACTGGGCGGCCCAGGCCCTGCGCGCGGGCGAGTGCTCGCTGGCGGTGGCCGGTGGCGTGACCGTGATGGCGACACCGTCCGGGTTCGCGGGGTTCAGCGCGCAGGGCGGGTTGGCGGCCGACGGGCTGTGCAAGGCGTACGCGGACGCGGCGGACGGGACCGGGTGGGCCGAGGGCGTTGGTTTGCTTGTCCTGGAACGGCTTTCGGACGCGCGACGACTGGGGCATGAGGTGCTGGCGGTCGTGCGGGGGAGCGCGGTCAACCAGGATGGCGCGTCGAACGGGTTGACCGCGCCGAATGGGCCGTCGCAGCAGCGGGTGATCCGGCAGGCGCTGGCGAGCGCCGGGCTGGTGGCGTCCGATGTGGACGTTGTGGAGGGGCACGGCACGGGGACGACGCTGGGTGATCCGATCGAGGCGCAGGCGTTGTTGGCGACCTATGGGCAGGATCGGGAGCGGCCGTTGCTGCTGGGGTCGGTCAAGTCGAACATCGGGCATACCCAGGCGGCGGCCGGGGTGGCCGGTGTGATCAAGATGGTGCAGGCGATGCGGCACGGGGTCGTGCCGAGGACGCTGCACGTGGATCGGCCTTCGTCGCATGTGGACTGGTCGAGCGGCGCGGTGGAGATCGTCGCCGAGCAGCGGCCGTGGCCTGAGGGGGATGGGCCGCGTCGCGCAGGTGTGTCGTCGTTCGGGATCAGCGGGACGAACGCGCACGTGATCCTGGAACACGCCGGACAGGCGTCACCGATCGAGGTCGAGCCGCGGCCGGTCTCGGCGGGTGCTGTGCCATGGCTGGTGTCGGCGCGGACGGAGGAGGCGCTGGCGGATCAGGTGGCGCGGCTGACCGGGTTCGTCGCGGCCCGGCCCGACCTCTCGCCGGTGGATGTGGGGCTGTCGCTGGCAGGCCGGACGACCTTCGAGCACCGGGCCGTGCTGATCCCGGACGAGCTGGCGCGGGGTCGGGCTGTCGAGCGGTCGTTGGCGGTGCTGTTCACGGGCCAGGGCTCGCAGCGACCGGGGATGGGGCGCGAGCTGTATGCGCGGTTCCCGGTGTTCGCCCAGGCCCTGGACGAGGCACTGGCCGGGTTGGACGGTTCGGTGCGGGATGTGATGTGGGGAGACAAGCCTGGCCTGGACGACACCGGGTTCGCGCAGCCCGCGTTGTTCGCGCTGGAGGTGGCGCTGTTCCGGCTGGTCGAGTCGTGGGGCGTGCGGCCGGACTTCGTCATCGGGCACTCGGTCGGCGAGATCACGGCCGCGCACGTGTCCGGGGTGCTGTCGCTCACGGACGCCGGTGCGCTGGTGACCGCCCGCGCCGGGCTGATGCGGCGCCTGCCGGGCGGGTCGATGGTCGCCATCGAGGCCGATGAGACGGAGTTGGAGTCCTGGCTGACCGACGGCGTGTCGATCGCGGCCGTGAACGGGCCCAGGGCGGTCGTGATCTCCGGTGCCGAGTCCGAGGTCGATCGGATCGCCGACGCTTTCGGGGTGCTCGGCCGAAAGACCCGACGGCTCTCGGTGAGCCACGCGTTCCACTCGCCGCTGATGGACCCGATGCTCGCGGACTTCCGTGCGGCCGTGTCGGGTCTGACATTCGGTGAACCGCGCATCCCGCTGGTGTCCAATGTGACCGGACAGCTCGCCGACTCGGAGATCGGCACGCCGGAGTACTGGGTCCAGCACGTCCGCCGGACCGTCCGCTTCGGCGACGGCATCCGGACCCTGGCGGAGGCGGGCGCGTCGGCGTTCCTGGAGCTGGGGCCGGACGGGGTGCTGACCGCGCTCACCCGGCAAACCCTGGACGAGACCGTGGCCTTCCCGGCTCTGCGCAAGGACCGCGACGAGGAAACCACCCTGCTCAACGCGTTGGCGCAGCTGTATGTGTCCGGAGTGGACGTCGACTGGTCCGAGTTCTTCGCGGGCACGGGCACACGCCGAGTCGGTCTGCCCACGTATGCCTTCCAGCACAAGCGGTTCTGGGCCCGCCCCGGGACCCGGGGCGATGTGACCTCCGCCGGTCTCCAGTCGGCCGAACACCCCTTGTTGGGCGCGGCCGTGGCATTGGCCGAGTCGGACGCGGTCCTGTTCACCGGTCGGATCTCCGTGCACACCCACCCTTGGCTGGCCGACCACACCATCGACGGCGCCCCGGTCTTCCCCGGGACCGGCTTCCTGGAGCTGGCCATCCGCGCCGCCGACCAGGTGGGTCTCGACCGGGTCGAGCAGCTGACGTCCACGGTCCCCCTGGTCCTCGACGACCGGCCCGTGACGATCCAGGTATCCGTCGGTGAGCCGGACGAGTCCGGTTCTCGAACCGTCCGCTGCCACGCCCGCCCCGATGACCAGCCGTGGACCGAACACGCCACCGGCATCCTCACCGCCGACACCCGACTCTTGGAACCCGTCACCGAATGGTCGCCACCCGAGGCCACGGCCGTGGACGTCGATGGCATCCGGGGCCTGCGCTCGCTGTCCCACACCGGTGACGAGATCCACGCCGAGGCGGCCCTGCCGGAAGCCCTGACCGGCGACGCGTTCGGGATCCATCCCGTCCTGCTGACCTCGATCATCCACGCGGCAGGTTCCCTGGACGACCGACCGCTGCTCCCGTCCGCCTGGACCGGCGTGTCCCTGCATGCCGCAGGCGCCTCGGTGGTGCGGGCCCGTATCCGCAGGACCGGCGAGGACACGTTCTCGATCGCGGCGGTCGACGTCCAGGGCACCCCGGTGCTGACAGTGGACTCGGTGACACTCCGGGAACCCACTTCGGCACCGACCTCACCCGGCAGGCCCCACGACTCCCTCCTCCGCCTGGACTGGGTCCCGGCCCCCGAGACACCGGCAGCCGAGATCCGCTGGGTCGAACTGGACACCCTCGGCGCGTCCCTGGATGACCTCACCGGCGACGAGGATCTGGTGCTGGTCCCGGTCTCGGGCACGGGCGACCTGCCTGGGGCCGCGCACGAGCTGGCCAACCAGGCGCTGAGCCTCGTGCAGCGGTGGCTCGCCGAGGACCGGCTGTCGCGAACGCGGCTGGTGTTCGTGACGCGGCAGGCCGTGGCCGTGTCGGCGGATGAGGACGTGGTCGATCTCGCGGCAGGCACCGTGTGGGGTCTCGTCCGGTCGGCACAATCGGAACACCCCGGCCGGTTCGTCCTCCTCGACACCGACGACTCCGAGTCCACTGCCGTCCTGCCCGGCCTGGGAGCACTGCTTGCCTCCGGCGACGCGCAGTTCGCCGTGCGCGCGGGCTCGATACGCCTGCCCCGACTGACCCGGATGACCACCCCGCCCGCCGAGCAACCCGACTGGGACCCGCACGGCACCGTGCTGATCACCGGCGGCACCGGCGCGCTCGGCGCCCATGTCGCCCGGCGGCTCGCCGCCCAAGGGGCGCGGCATCTGGTCCTCACGAGCCGCCGAGGCATGGCGGCCCCCGGCGCGGCCGAACTCGCGGCGGAACTCCAGGAAGCCGGTGCCCACGCCACGGTCGTCGCCTGCGATGTGGCCGACCGGGACGCCGTCGCCGGGATGCTGGCGGCGATCCCCGCCGACCATCCACTGACCGCCATCATCCACACCGCCGGTGTGCTCGACGACGCCGTCACCGACGCTCTCACCCCGGAACGCATGACCACCGTGCTGCGCCCCAAGGTGGACGCCGCCTGGCACCTGCACGAGCTCACCGAGAATCTCGCCGCGTTCGTGCTGTTCTCCTCGATCTCCGGCGTCACCGGCAGCGCGGGCCAGGCCAACTACGCCGCCGCCAACACCTTCCTCGATCACCTCGCCCGACACCGCCGGGCCCGGGGCCTCCCCGCGCACTCGGTGGCCTGGGGCCCGTGGGTGCTCGATGGCGGCATGACCAGCACGTTGAGCGACACCGACCTCCGCCGGATGCGCGGCGGCTTCCCACCGCTCACTCTCGACCGGGGCCTGACCCTGCTCGACGCCGCCCTGGGCACCGACGAGGCCCAGGTGATCGCCGTCGAGCTGTCCGACAGCGGCCGCATGGCACCGGAGGATCTGCCCGCCGTCTTCCGGGCCCTGGTCAAGACGCGCCGCAAGGCCGCCCGCGACACCGGCCGGTCGGCCACGCTCGTGCAGGAACTCACCGGCCTGAAGAAGCCCGAGCGCGTCCGGTTCATGACCGAGCACGTCACCGCCGAGGCCGCCGCCGCGCTCGGGCACACCTCCGCCAAGGACGTCGACCCCGCCCGCGAGTTCCGCGAGCTGGGCTTCGACTCCCTGACCTCCCTGGAACTGCGCAACCGCCTGGCCACCCGGACCGGCCTGCGCCTGCCCGCGA
This sequence comes from Actinokineospora enzanensis DSM 44649, assembly GCF_000374445.1. GTDB lineage: Bacteria > Actinomycetota > Actinomycetes > Mycobacteriales > Pseudonocardiaceae > Actinokineospora > Actinokineospora enzanensis. Next base: position 318,654 of record NZ_KB894404.1, read on the forward strand.
CCCTCGTCTTCGACTACCCGACACCCACCGTCCTCGGCGAGTACCTGGTGTCGCGGCTCGTCACGGCGGAGGCCGACGCGGCCCCGTCGCTGCTGGCCGAGCTCGACCGCATCGACGCGGCCCTGGCCGCAGGCGAGCCGGACGAGATCACCAGGTCGGGCATCGCGCAGCGGCTGAGCCGGATGCTGGACCGCTGTCGGGCCGCCGAGCCGGACACCGAGGCGACCCAGGTGTCCGAGCGGATCGGCGCGGCCAGCGCGGAAGAGATCTTCGACTTCATCGACCACGAGCTCGGGCGCCTCAGCGACCGCTGATCTCGGCGTGCCCACCCACCGGAGGCTGCTCACATGTCCACTGACCCCGACCGCAAGCTCGTCGACTACCTCAAGTGGGTCACCGCCGACCTGCACCAGACCCGACAGCGGCTGCAGGAGGTCGAGTCGGGCAGGCAGGAGCCGGTCGCCATCGTCGGCATGGCCTGCAGGCTGCCGAACGGGGTGACCAGCCCGGCCGGGTTCTGGCGGCTGCTGGCCGACGGCGCCGACGGCATCGGCCGCTTCCCGGCCGACCGTGGCTGGGACTTCGACGTGCTCACCGGCGACGGCGCGGGCAGCAGCGCGGCCACCGAGGGCGGGTTCATCGACGCGGGCGCCTTCGACGCGCCGTTCTTCGGGATCGCGCCCCGCGAGGCGGTCGCGATGGACCCGCAGCAGCGGCTGCTGCTGGAGCTGTCCTGGGAGGCGATCGAGCGCGCCGGGATCGACCCGGTCGGCCTGCGGGGCAGCAGGACGGGTGTGTTCGTGGGCGCGTCCGGTGTGGACTACGCGGGCGTGCTGCTGAACTCCGGCGAGGACGCGGAAGGGCACGGGACGACCGGGCTCCTGGCGAGCGTGGTGTCCGGTCGGGTCTCCTACACGCTGGGGTTCGAGGGTCCGGCGGTGACCGTGGACACGGCGTGTTCATCGTCGCTGGTGGCCATGCACATCGCGGCCCAGTCGCTGCACGCGGGCGAGTGCACGCTGGCCCTGGCCGGTGGTGTCACGGTGATGTCGACGCCGATGGCGTTCTCCGGGTTCAGCAGGCAGGACGCGGTGTCGCCGAGCGGCCGGTGCAAGTCCTATGCGGACTCGGCGGACGGCACGGGCTGGTCCGAGGGTGTCGGCGTGCTCGTGCTGGAGAAGCTGTCCGACGCGCGGCGCAACGGGCACGAGGTGCTGGCGGTGATCCGTGGGTCGGCGGTGAACCAGGACGGCGCGTCGAATGGCTTGACCGCGCCGAATGGGCCGTCGCAGCAGCGGGTGATCCGACAGGCGCTGGCGGGCGCGGGGCTGGTGCCGTCCGATGTGGACGTTGTGGAAGGGCATGGCACCGGGACGACGCTCGGGGATCCGATCGAGGCGCAGGCGCTGCTGGCGACCTACGGGCAGGACCGTGAGCAGCCGCTGTTGCTGGGGTCGGTGAAGTCCAACATCGGGCACGCGCAGGCGGCGGCGGGCGTCGCGGGCGTGATCAAGATGGTGCTCGCCATGCGGCACGGCTTGCTGCCCAAGACCCTGCACCTGGACAGCCCGTCGTCCCATGTGGACTGGTCGGCCGGTGCGGTGGAACTGCTGACCGAGCAGCGGGCCTGGCCGGAGGTGGATCGGCCGTGGCGGGCGGGGGTGTCGTCGTTCGGCATCAGTGGGACCAACGCGCATGTGATTGTCGAACAGGCGGAGCCGGTTTCTGTTGAGACCGCGCCTGTTTCGCCGATGGTGGTGCCGTGGCTGGTGTCGGGGAAGTCGGAGCCTGCGCTGGCCGCGCAGGTGGAGCGGTTGACCGGGTTCGTCGCGGACGAGCCCGACGTGGCGGCGGTGGATCTCGGTCGGTCGTTGGCGGGCCGGTCCGTGTTCGAGCACCGGGCCGTGTTGCTGGCGCCGGGGCACGAGGTGGCCCGGGGCGTGGCCGTCGAGCGGTCGTTGGCGGTGTTGTTCACGGGGCAGGGTTCGCAGCGGCCAGGCATGGGGCGGGCGTTGTGTGCTCGGTTCCCGGTGTTCGCCCAGGCACTGGACGAGGTGTTGGCGCACCTTGATCCGTCGTTGCGTGAGGTGATGTGGGGTGATGGGCCGGGCCTGGATGACACCGGGTTCGCCCAGCCCGCGTTGTTCGCGCTCGAAGTGGCGTTGTTCCGGCTCGTCGAGTCGTGGGGGTTGCGGCCGGACCATGTTGCCGGGCATTCGATCGGCGAGGTCACGGCCGCGCATGTGGCGGGTGTGTTGTCGCTGGCGGATGCCTGTGCGTTGGTGTCGGCTCGGGCACGGTTGATGGCCGCCCTGCCTGCGGGCGGGGCGATGATCGCCGTTCAGGCCACCGAGGACGAGGTGTCGGCGCGGCTTGTCGAAGGCGTGTCGATCGCCGCCGTCAATGGCCCGGAGTCCGTGGTGATCTCCGGTGTGGTGAACCCGGTCGTCGAGATCGCCGAGTACTTCGCCGCCGAGGGGCGCAAGACGCAGCACCTGTCGGTGAGTCACGCGTTCCACTCGTCGCTCATGGACCCGATGCTCGACGACTTCCGCCAGGCGATCGCGGACCTCACCTTCGGGGAACCCGAGATCCCGGTCGTCTCCAACGTGACCGGCAGACTCGCCACCGAGGAGATCCGCACGCCGGACTACTGGGTCGAGCATGTCCGCCGGACTGTCCGGTTCGCCGACGGGGTTCGGGCCCTGGCAGGCGCGGGTGCGTCGGCGTTCCTGGAGCTGGGGCCGGACGGTGTGCTGACCGCGCTGGCCCGGGGCGTGCCGGACGCGGTGGCCGTTCCCGCGTTGCGCAAGGACCGGGACGAGGAGACCACGCTGGTCACCGCCCTGGCCGAGCTGCACGTCGCCGGAGTGGACATCGACTGGTCCGCGTTCTTCGCGGGCACCGGCGAGCGCCGGATCGACCTGCCCACCTATGCCTTCCAGCACGAGCGTTATTGGCCCGCGCCGAGCGAGGCCATCGACCGCGCCGGTGACCCGCTCGACGCCCGATTCTGGGCCGCCGTCGAAGGCGAGGACGCGGACCTGCTCGCCGCCGATCTCGATGTCGACGTCGTCGCCCTGGAAGCGGTCCTGCCCGCCCTGTCGACCTGGCGGCGCCACCGCCGCTACCAGTCCGTGCTCGACTCCCTCCGCTTCCACGAGACCTGGAAGCCACTGCCCGCGAACGCCACCCGGCCCGCCGGAACCTGGCTGGTCGTCACCCCGAACCGGTGCGCCGACGACGAATGGCAGGCCGCCGTGCTCGCGGCGGTCGGCACCGACGCGATCCGGCTCGGCCTGGACGAGGTCGACCGCGCCACCCTGACCGACCGGCTGCGCACCCTCGCGCCCACCGACGCCACCCTGGCCGGGATCGTCTCCCTGCCGGCCCTCGACGCCGACCCGGTCACCGCCACGGCGACCCTGCTCCAGGCGGTGCGGGACGCGGAGATCACCGCCCCGGTGTGGTGCGTGACGCGGGACGCGGTGAACTCCGACCGGCTCTCCCCGGCACAGGCAGGCGTGTGGGGGCTCGGCCGGGTCGCGGCGCTGGAACGCCCCCGCCAGTGGGGCGGACTGATCGATCTGCCGGAGACCATCGACGACCGTGCGGCCCGGCGGTTCGCGGGCGCACTGGCCGGTATGGACGGCGAGGACCAGGTCTCGGTGCGCGCGTCCGGTGTGTTCGGTCGTCGCCTCGTTCCGGCCCCGATGGGTGCCCAGGACGCCGGGTGGACCCCGCGCGGCACGGTCTTGATCACCGGTGGCACCGGCGGCCGTGGTGCGCATGTCGCCCGCTGGCTGGCAGGCGCGGGCGCGGACCACCTCATCCTCGTCAGCCGTCGCGGCCCGGACGCCCCGGGCGCCGAGGATCTCGCGACCGAGCTGCGCGAACTGGGCGTCCAAGTCACGATCACCGCCTGCGACGCGGCGAACCGGGACGACCTCGCCGCCGTGCTGGCGGACATCCCGGAACCGCTGACCGCCGTGATCCACGCGGCGGCCACCGTCGACGACGGCGTGCTCGACGACCTGACCCCCGAACGGTTCGCCTCGGTGTTCCGGTCCAAGGTGGAACCCGCGCTCCACCTCGATGCCCTGACCAGGGACCGGGACCTGTCGGCGTTCATCCTGTTCTCCTCGGTCGCGGGCGCGGTCGGCAGCCCCGGCCGGGCCAACCACGCCGCCGCCAACGCCGTGCTCGACGCACTGGCCCGGAAGCGTCGGACGGAAGGTCTCCCGGCGACCTCGCTGGCCTGGGGCGCCTGGATCGGCGACGACACCACCGACGACGAGCCGGGCCGCCGCCGCGTCCCGCTGCCCGCCGTCCACCCCGACCTGGCCGTTGCCGCGCTCCGCCAGGCCGTGACCAGCCCCGAGCCGACGCTGGTAGTCCTCGACCTGAAACAGCCCGGCATCCTGGACGGCCTCGTGGGCATGCGGGGCAACGCCCTGCTCAAGGAACTCCCACAGGCCAAGCAGGCACTCGCGGACGCCGCCGCCGCGCGTCACGAGACCGAGGCCGCCGCTGCCGCCCTTCGCGACCGTCTGCGCGGCCTGCCCGAGGTCAGGCGGATCGGGGTCGTGGTGGAGCTGGTCCGCGAACACGTGGCCGCCGTGCTCGGCTACCCCGGTGCGGCCGCGATCGAGCCGGAGAAGAAGTTCCGCGACCTCGGCTTCGACTCGCTGACCGCGATCGAGCTCCCCAACCGCCTCAACGCCGCCACCGGCCTGCGCCTGCCCGCCACCGCCGTCTACGACTACCCGACGGCCACCGCGCTCGCCGACTTCGTCCTCGCCGAACTGCTCGACACGCACGCCGACACCCACCTGCCGACCGCGCTCACGCACACCGACGACCCCATCGTGATCGTCGGCATGGCGTGCAGGCTGCCGGGCGAGGTCCGCTCGCCGGACGACCTGTGGCGGCTGGTCCGCGACGGTGGCGACGGCATCGCCCCCTTCCCGGACGACCGGGGCTGGGACATGGCCATGCTGCTCGGCGGCACGCACGAGGGCCAGGGCCGGAGCGCGACCCTGGAGGGCGGGTTCATCCCCGGCCTGGCCGACTTCGATGCGGGCTTCTTCGGCGTCTCCCCGCGCGAGGCCCTGGCCATGGACCCGCAGCAGCGGCTGCTGCTGGAGCTGTCCTGGGAGGCGTTCGAGCGCGCGGGTCTCGATCCGCGCAGGCTGCGCGGCAGCCGGACCGGCGTGTTCGTCGGCACGAACGGCCTGGACTACGCCACGGTGATGATGAACTCTCGGGAGGACATCACCGGCCACGCGGGCACCGGCCTCGCCACCAGCGTGATCTCCGGCCGCATCTCCTACACCTTCGGTCTGGAGGGCCCGGCCGTCACCGTCGACACGGCCTGCTCGTCCTCGCTGGTCGCCCTGCACTGGGCCATGCAGGCCCTGCGTGCGGGCGAGTGCTCGCTGGCCCTGGCGGGCGGCATCACGGTCATGGCCACGCCCGCGAGCTTCTCCAGCTTCACCGCGCAGGGCGGGCTCGCGCCGGACGGCCGGTGCAAGGCGTACTCGGACTCGGCGGACGGCACGGGCTGGTCCGAGGGCGTGGGTGTGCTGGTCGTGGAACGGCTGTCCGACGCCCGGCGCCTCGGCCACGAGGTGTTGGCGGTGGTCCGGGGCAGCGCGGTGAACCAGGACGGCGCGTCGAACGGCCTGACCGCGCCGAACGGCCCGTCGCAGCAGCGGGTGATCCGGCAGGCCCTGGCCAGTGCCGGGTTGACCGCGTCGGACGTGGACGCCGTGGAGGGGCACGGCACCGGCACCTCGCTGGGCGACCCGATCGAGGCCCAGGCGCTTCTGGCCACCTACGGCCAGGACCGGGAGCGGCCGCTGCTGCTCGGGTCGATCAAGTCCAACATCGGCCACACCCAGGCCGCCGCCGGTGTCGCCGGGATCATCAAGGTGGTCCAGGCGATGCGGCACGGCGTGCTGCCCAAGACCCTGCACCTGGACAGCCCATCGTCCCATGTGGACTGGAACGCGGGCGCGGTGGAGCTGCTGACCGAGGCGCGGTCCTGGCCGGAGGTGGATCGGCCGTGGCGGGCCGGGGTGTCGTCGTTCGGGATCAGCGGGACCAACGCGCACGTGATCATCGAGCAGGCCCCGGTCGGGCCGGGGACCGACCGGGTGCCGACGAATGTGGTGCCGTGGTCGGTGTCGGCCAAGTCCGAGGACGCGCTGGCGGCCCAGGTCGGCAGGCTCACCGCCTTCGCCGCCGAGCGCCCGGACGTGCTGCCGGTCGACGTGGGCTGGTCGCTGACCGAGGGGCGGTCGGTGTTCGAGCACCGGGCGGTGCTGTTGGCGGACGAGAACGGGGTGGCCGAGGTCGCGCGGGGCAAGGCGACCGCGCGGTCGTGGGCGGTGCTGTTCACCGGCCAGGGCTCGCAGCGGTTGGGCATGGGGCGGGAGCTGTATGGCCGGTTCCCGGTGTTCGCCGACGCCCTGGACGACGTCTTGTCCCACTTGGACATTCCGGTGCGGGATGTGATGTGGGGTGACGACCCGGAGTTGTTGAACGACACCGGTTACGCGCAGCCCGCGCTGTTCGCCCTTGAGGTGGCGTTGTTCCGGCTCGTCGAGTCCTGGGGCCTGCGGCCGGACTTCCTGGCCGGGCACTCCATCGGCGAGATCACCGCCGCGCACGTCGCCGGGGTGCTGTCGCTCGCCGATGCCTGCACCCTCGTCGCCGCGCGGGCCCTACTGATGCGGGCGCTGCCCCCGGGCGGCGCCATGATCGCCATCCAGGCCGACGAGCAGGAAGTGCTGCCGGAGCTGATCGAGGGCGTGTCGCTCGCCGCGATCAACGGGCCGCGCGCGGTGGTGATCGCAGGCGAGGAGACGGCCGTGTGCGCGGTCGCCGAGAAGTTCGAGGGGCGCAAGACGCAGCGGTTGTCGGTCAGCCACGCCTTCCACTCACCGCTCATGGACCCGATGCTCGACGACTTCCGCCGCGTGGTCACCGGTCTGCGGTTCCAGGAGCCGGAGATCCCGGTGGTGTCCAATGTGACCGGTGAGCCCACGGCGGAGATCAGCACTCCCGAGTACTGGGTGGACCACGTCCGCAAGCCCGTCCGGTTCGCCGACGGCATCCGCACCCTCGCGGCGGCAGGCGTGTCCACATTCCTCGAACTCGGCCCCGACGGCGTCCTGACCGCCATGGCCCAGCACAGTCTCGACGGCTCTGAAGCTGGTGGCACCGGTGACACCGATGGCACGGTCCTGGTGTCCGCGCTGCGCAAGGACCGCTGCGCGGAGCACTCGATCACCACGGCGGTGGCCCGGCTGCACGTGTCCGGGATCGAGACCGACTGGTCCGCGTTCCTCGCCGACGCCTGCGGCCGCCTGGTCGAGCTGCCGACCTACCCCTTCCAGCACGAACGCTTCTGGCCCCGCCCGGCCGCGTTCACCGGCGACGTCACCGCCAGCGGTCTCGTCTCCGCCGACCACCCGCTGCTGGGCGCGACCCTGACCCTGGCCGAGTCCGACAGCGTGTTGTTCACCAGCAGGCTCTCCCTCCCCGCCCACCCCTGGCTGGCCGACCACACCGTGGACGGGACGACCGTCTTCCCGGCCACCGGCTTCCTGGAACAGGCCATCCGTGCGGGCGACGAGGTCGGCTGCGAACGCGTGCGAGAACTGACCGTGGAAGCCCCGTTGGTTCTGACCGGCGACGGTGGCCCGATCGTCCAGGTGCGCGTGGGCGCGCCGGACGAGGACGGCGCACGCACGATCGACGTGTATTCGCGGCAGGGCGAGGCGGACCAGACCTGGACCCACCACGCCACCGGCGTGCTGACCAGCGGTGAACGAGTGCTCGACCTCGGTGTGGCGGAATGGCCGCCGCGCGACGCGGAAGCGGTCGACCTCGACGACTTCTACGCCGACACCGGCTACGGCCCGGCGTTCCAGGGCCTGCGGTCGGCGTGGGTGCGCGGCGACGAGGCGTTCGTCGAGGCCGCCATGCCGGTCAACGCCGAGGACGCCCGCTACTTCGGACTCCACCCTGCCCTGCTCGACGCCGTCCTCCAGGCCACGCCCTTCGCGGGCGTCGGCGCGGAAGGGATGCAGGCGCCCACCCACTGGCAGGGCGTGTCCCTGCACGCCAACGGCGCCTCGGCCCTGCGCGCCCGCATCGTCAAGACCGACGCGGACACGGTGACGGTGACGGCGGTCGACCTCGATGGCGCCCCGGTGCTGTCGGCCGAGTCGGTGACCGTCAGCGCCCTGTCCACAGTCGAGACCGCCACCGACGGCGCGGGCTCACTGTTGCGGGTGGACTGGGTGCCCGCGCCCGAGGTTCCCGCCGACGACCGCGCCCGGTGGGTCGCGCTCGGCACGGATGAGTTCGGGCTCGGGGCCACGATCGGCACCCTGGCCGAGGCGGCGGACGACTCGCTCGTCCTGGTGCCGGTCCCGGCCGCGAGCGCGGACGGACTGCCCGGCGTGGTGCACGACCGCACGGCCTGGGCGCTGGGGCTGGTGCAGGACTGGCTCGCGCTGGACAAGGTCGGGGCGCGGCTGGTGTTCGTCACCCATCGCGCGGTGCCCGCCGAGGACGACGAGAGCGCGGCGGACCTGGCCGGTGGTGCGGTCTGGGGCTTGGTGCGCTCGGCCCAGTCGGAGCACCCGGACCGGTTCGTGCTGATCGACCTGGACACCCCGGACATCTCGGGAATCCGCCCGATCCTGCCCGGCCTGCTGGTCACCGGCGACGCGCAGTTCGTCGTGCGCGACGCGACCGTGCGCGTCGGCCGCCTGGGCAGGCTGGCCGCGACCAAGGACGCGGTGTCCCGGCCCTGGAACCCGGACGGCACGGTGTTGATCACCGGTGGCACCGGCGCGCTGGGTGGCCACCTCGCCCGCTGGCTGGTCACCGCAGGTGCCCGCCACCTGCTGCTGACCAGCCGCCGTGGCCCGGACGCACCCGAGGCGGCCGCGTTGGCGGAAGACCTGCGGGCCTTGGGCGCGGCCGTCACCGTGGCCGCCTGCGACATGGCCGACCGCGACGCGACAGCCGCTCTGCTGGCCGGGATCCCGGCCGAACACCCGCTCACCGCCGTGATCCACACCGCCGGTGTCCTGGACGACGGCGTGATCACCTCGTTGACCCCGGAGCGGCTGTCCACGGTCCTGCGTCCCAAGGTGGACGCCGCCTGGAACCTGCACGAACTCACCCGGGACCTGGACCTGGCCGCGTTCCGCACGTTCTCGTCCATCGCGGGCGTCATGGGCAGCCCCGGCCAGGGCAACTACGCGGCCGCCAACTCGTTCCTGGACATCCTGTCCCACCGCCGCCGCGCCCTCGGCCTGGCGAGCACCTCGCTGGCCTGGGGCCCGTGGGCGCAGGAGGCCGGTATGACCACCGGCCTGAGCGACACCGACATGCGCCGCATGCAGGGCGGCGGCATGCCCCCGCTGTCCGTGCCGGACGGCCTGGCCCTGTTCGGCGCGGCGGGCCTGCGCGCGGAACCGGTGGTGCTGCCGGTCGGTCTGGCCGCCGGGGCCGGACGGCCGCAGGGCGAGGTGCCGCCGCTGTTCCGCAGGCTGGTGCGCGGCAGCAGGCGCGCGGCCGCCAACGCGGCGGGCGGCGCGGGCACCCCGGCCACCTTCGCCAAGCGGCTGGCCGAGCTGGTCGGCGAGGAACGGATCCGGTTCGTGGTCGACATCGTGCGCACCGAGGCCGCCGCGATCCTCGGGCACGACTCGCTCGCCGCCGTCGAGGCCGACCGGGACTTCTACGAGCTGGGCTTCGACTCGCTCACCTCGGTCGAGCTGCGCAACCGGCTGGCGGCGGTCACCGGGCTGCGGCTGTCCGCGACCGTGGTGTTCGACAGCCGGACCCCGGCCGAGCTGGCCCGCTGGGTGCGCGGCGAGCTGTCCACGTCGGCGGGCGCGGAGGCCGGGAACGTGGTCGTGCTCGCCTGCGACGAACCGGAGATCGACTCGGTGGAGCGGATGTTCCTGGACGCCATCAACAACGACAAGACCCGCGAGGCCGAGCGCGTGCTGGCGGCGCTGGCCGCGTTGCGCCCGACCTTCGCCCAGACCGCCGAACTCGAAGACCTGCCCTGGGCGGTCCCCCTCGCCGAAGGGTCGCAGGGGCCGCGCCTGATCTGTGTGTGCGCGCCCACGGCGAACGGCGGCGTCCACCAGTACTCCCGGCTGTCCGCGCACTTCCGGGGCAAGCGGGACGTCGCCGCGCTGCCGCTGGTCGGGTTCGCGGCGGGGGAGCGGCTGCCCGCCAACCCGGAGGTCGCCGTCCGGGTGATCGCGGAGAGTGCGCTGCGGGCCAGCGAGGGCAGGCCGTTCGCGCTGGTCGGTCACTCGTCCGGGGGGTCGTTCGCCTACGCGGCGGCGGGCCTGCTGGAGAACACCTGGGGCATCCGGCCGACGGCGGTGATCATGCTGGACACGCTGAGCTTCCAGCACGGCGACGACGATGGCGTGGACTACCCGGGCATGATGCGGCTCAACTTCGCCGACCCGGGCGCCTCGCCGGTGCGCCTGACCAACTCCCGGCTGTCCGCGATGGGCCGCTGGATGGTGCTGCTCAACGCGATGAAGGTCCAGCCCACCACCGCCGACGTCCTGATGATCCAGTGCGCCCGGCAGGTGCTGGCCCGGAACGGCGACCCGGAACGGCCGCCGCTGGTGCCCACTGCGGAGGTCCGGCTGGTCGAGGCGGACCACCTGTCCATGGTCCGCGAGGACTGCGACAAGACCGCCGCGATCGTGGAGGACTGGCTGACCTCGGACCGCTTCGCCGGTCAACCCGTGGGGTGATCCCGACGGTCATCCTGTTCCGGACGCGGGCCCCAGCGGACGACTCCGCTGGGGCCTGCGTCCGGGTAGGGCTGTGCCTTCCAGGGCGGTGTTCCCTCTAGGGCTGTGTCCCTCTAGGGCTGTGTCCGTCTAAGGCTGTGTTCGTCTAGGGCTGTGTCCGTCTAGGGAAAAGCGCAGTCCGGATGGGCGAGGCTGGGGTCGGAAGGCTGTCGCCCCGTGTCGGTCGACGGACATCCCCGGCATCTCACCGAGAGGTTGACATCCTGATGTCGAACGAGGACAAGCTCCGGGAGTACCTCAAGCGGGCGATCGCGGAACTGCACGAGGCCCGGCAGCAGCTGCGCGACCTGGCCGACGACAGTCGTCAGCCGATCGCGATTGTGGGCATGGCCTGCCGCCTGCCGGGCGGCGTGCGGTCCCCGGAGGAGCTGTGGGAGCTGGCCTTCGACGGGGTGGACGCGATCTCGACCTTCCCGGACAACCGGGGCTGGGACCTCGACGGCCTCTACGACCCGGACCCCACCCGCCAGGGCACCACCTACTCGCGCGAGGGCGGGTTCCTGCACGACGCGGGCGAGTTCGACGCGGGCTTCTTCGGGATCTCGCCGCGTGAGGCGTTGGCGATGGACCCGCAGCAGCGGCTGTTGCTGGAGACGTCGTGGGAGGCGTTCGAGCGGGCCGGGATCGACCCGCGCGGCCTGACCGGCACGCCGACCGGCGTGTTCGTCGGCACCGGCCACGGCGGCTACGACGACGAGTCCGGCGCGCACCGCGACGAGGTGGCCGGGCACCTGCTCACCGGCAACACGGTCAGCGTCGCGTCCGGCCGGATCTCGTTCACCTTCGGGCTGGAGGGCCCGGCGGTCACCGTGGACACGGCGTGCTCGTCCTCCCTGGTGGCCCTGCATCTCGCCGTGCGGTCGCTGCGCGCGGGGGAGTGCTCGCTGGCGCTGGCCGGTGGCGTGACCGTGATGTCCACGCCCAGGATGTTCGTCGAGTTCTCGCGGCAGCGCGGTCTGGCGCCGGACGGCCGGTGCAAGTCGTTCGCGGCCTCGGCCGACGGTACCGGGTGGAGTGAGGGCGCCGGGATCCTGCTGGTGGAACGGTTGTCGGACGCGGTGCGGCGCGGCCACCGGGTGCTGGCGGTGATCCGGGGCAGCGCGGTCAACCAGGACGGTGCGTCGAACGGCCTGACCGCGCCGAACGGCCCGTCCCAGCAACGCGTGATCCGCCAGGCCCTTGCCGATGCCGGTTTGTCCACTTCGGATATCGACGTGATCGAGGCGCACGGCACCGGCACCACGCTGGGCGACCCGATCGAGGCCCAGGCCCTGCTGGCCACCTACGGCCAGGACCGGGAACGCCCGCTGCTGCTGGGTTCCCTGAAGTCGAACATCGGCCACACCCAGGCCGCCGCAGGCGTCGCGGGCATCATCAAGATGGTGCTCGCCCTGCGGCACGGGGTGCTGCCCAAGACGTTGCATGTGGACGAGCCCACGCCGCACGTGGACTGGTCGGCGGGCGCCGCGAAGCTGTTGACCGACGCCGAACCCTGGCCCAGGCGGGACGAGCCGCGTCGCGCCGCCGTGTCCTCGTTCGGGGTCAGCGGCACCAACGCCCATGTCGTGCTTGAGGAAGCGCCGCAGGTGTCGGCCCGGCGGGAGCCGGTGCCCGGACTCGTCGAGCTGCCCTGGGTGTTGTCCGCGCGCAGCCGAGAGGCACTGGTCGATCAGGCAGGCCGGTTGGCCGCGTTCGTGCGCGAGTCGGACGGGCTGGACCTCGGCGATGCCGCGTATTCGTTGGTGGCCGGTCGATCGGCGATGGAACATCGCGCCGCCGTCGTGGCGGGCGACCGTGCCGAACTGCTGGCCGGACTCGACGCGTTGAGCGCGGGCCAGGCCCATCCGGGTGTCGTCGAAGGGGTGGCCGAGTCCACCGGCGACGCGGTGTTCGTGTTCCCCGGTCAGGGTTCCCAGTGGGTCGGGATGGCGGCGGAGCTGATGGCGGCCTCGCCGGTGTTCGCCGAGCACATGCACGCGTGCGCCGATGCCATCTCGAACCATGTGGACTGGTCGTTACTGGACATCCTGAAGTCCGACAACGGCACAGCGGACACAGTAGGCGCCGCCGCGCTGGAGCGGGTGGACGTGGTGCAGCCCGCCCTGTTCGCGATGATGGTGTCGCTGGCCGAGATGTGGCGCGCGCACGGCGTGCACCCGGCGGCGGTGATCGGGCATTCGCAGGGTGAGATCGCGGCGGCCTGCGTCACCGGCGCGCTGTCCCTGGACGACGCGGCCCGCGTGGTCGCGCTGCGCAGCAAGGCGATGACCCGCCTGGGCGGTCGGGGCGGCATGGCCTCGGTCGCGCTGACCGTGGACGAGGTCCGGCGGCGCCTGGACGAGCACGGCCGGGGACTGACCCTGGCGGTGATCAACGGCCCCACCTCGGTGGTCGTGTCCGGCGACGCGGAGGTGCTGGACGACTTCCTCGCCCACTGCGAGCGGGACCAGGTACGGGTGCGGCGGATCCAGGCCGACTTCGCGTCCCATTCCGCCGTGATGGCGGAACTCCGCGACGAACTGCTCACCCTGCTCGCGTCGATCAAGCCGCGTTCGGTGGACATCCCGTTCTACTCGGCCGTCACCGGCGCGCGGATCGACACCGCCGAACTGGACGCCGAGTACTGGTACCGCAACCTGCGTGACACCGTGCTGTTCGAGCAGGCCACCAGGACGCTGCTCGACGCGGGCTACCGGGCGCTGATCGAGATCAGCCCGCACCCGGTGGTGACCGCGCCGATCCGGGAGACCATCGAGGCCGCAGGCGTCGCCGCATCGATCACCCCCACGCTGCGCCGCGCGGAGGGTGGCCCGCACCGGTTCCGTCTGTCCCTCGCTGCGGTCTGGGCCCAGGGCACCTCGGTCGACTGGGACACCCATGTCACCGCCGCGCCGCACATGCCCGACCTGCCCACCTACCCGTTCCAGCGTCAGCACTACTGGCTCACCCCGCAGGCCGCGCCGGACGGGACGTCCGCCGCCGATCCGGTGGGCGCGGGCTTCTGGTCGGCGGTCGAACGCGAAGACCTGCCCGCCCTGTCCTCGGCCCTGGACCTGGACGGCACCGCCGAGACCTCGCTGAGCGACGTGCTGCCCGCCCTGTCGTCCTGGCTGCGCCGCCGGACAACCCGGTCCGCCGTCGACACCTGGCGCTACCGGGCCCGCTGGTCCGCCCTGACCGACCTGCCTTCGACCACGACCGACCGCGTGCTGGTCCTCGTGCCCGACCACACCGACGACTGGATCACCGATCTGCTGACCGCCCTGGGCAGGCGTGCCTCGGTCAAGACGTTGATCGTGTCCGGTGAGGACGATCAGGCCGCGATCACCGAGCGGCTAAGGGAAGCCCTCGCCGAGCCGGTGGACAGTGTGCTGTCGCTACTCGCGCTCGACGAGCGGCTGCACCCGTCCGCGCCCTCGGTGCCGCGCGGGCTGGTCGCGACCGCGTGGGCGGCGTTGGCGACGGCGGACCTGGACGCGCGGCTGTGGTGCCTGACCCGGGGCGCCGTGTCCGTCGACCGGTTCGACCCGCCGACGAGCCTGGTGCAGGCCGAGGTGTGGGGTCTCGGCCGGGTCGCCGCACTGGAGTACCCGCTCGGCTGGGGTGGGCTGATCGATCTTCCCGCCGCGATCGACCGGAGGACGGTGTCCCGGCTGCTCGACGTGGTGGCCGCCGGTCGCGAGGACCAGGTGGCCGTCCGTCCGTCCGGTGTGTTCACCCGACGCCTGGTCCGCGCCTCCGCAGGCGAAGGCGAACGCGAGGACACCTGGTCGACGCACGGCACCGTGCTCGTGACCGGCGGCACCGGCGCGCTCGGCGCCCGGGTGGCCCGCTGGCTGGCGGGCGCGGGCGCCGAACACCTCGTGCTGATCAGCCGACGCGGCGCGGACGCACCGGGCGCCGCCGAGCTGACGGCCGAGCTCACCGCGCTGGGCGCCCGCGTGACCATGGCCGCGTGCGACGCCGCCGACCGGGACGCGTTGGCCGGTCTGCTCGCGCGGATCCCCGCTGACCTGCCGCTCACCGGGGTCGTGCACGCCGCCGGTGTGCTGGACGACGGCGTGCTGGATTCCGTTACCCTGGAACAGTTCCAGGCCGCCCTCCGGCCCAAGGTCGACGTCGCGGCCAACCTGCACGAGCTCACCCGCGACCACGACCTGTCCATGTTCGTGCTGTTCTCCTCGATCGTCGGCGCCCTGGGCAACGCGGGCCAGGCCGGTTACGCCGCCGCGAACGCCTACCTCGACGCCCTGGCCGAGCGGCGCCAGGCCGACGGCCTGCCCGCCACCTCCGTCGCGTGGGGACCGTGGGCGGGCGGCGGCATGTCGACCGAGGTGGCGCAGGGCGGCCGCATGCGCCGCGACGGCCTCCGCCCGATGGCCCCCGACCTGGCCATCGCCGCACTGGAACGGTCGGTGGTCGAGGGCACCAACGCCGTCGTCCTCGATGCCGACTGGGCTCGGCACGCCCCCGCGCGGACCGGCGCCCGACCCAACCCGCTGATCGAGGACATCCCCGAGGCCCGCGCCGCCCTGGCCGCCGAACCGGTCGCGGGCGGCCTGCGCGGACAGCTCGCCGGGCTGGCGCCGAACGAGCGCGAGCGCCTGCTGACCGACCTGGTGCGCGGCGAGGTCGCGCGTGCCCTCGGGCACGCCTCGCCTGCGGCGGTCGACGTGCGGCGGGCGTTCCGGGACATGGGCTTCGACTCGCTGACCTCGGTCGAGGTCCGCAACCGGCTCACCGTCGCGACCGGCGTCCGGCTGCCTTCGACGCTGCTGTTCGACTACCCGTCCACGGTCGCGGTGGTCGACTACCTGCGGGACGAGCTGGTGGGTGCCGTCGAGCAGCCCGCCCCGAGCACGCCCGCGCCGGTGGTCGTGACCGATGAGCCGATCGCGATCGTGAGCATGGCCTGCCGGTTCCCCGGCGGCGTGCGGTCCCCGGACGACCTGTGGGACCTGGTCGACGGCGGTCTCGACGTGATCTCGCGGCTGCCGGTGAACCGGGGCTGGGACGTCGCGAGCCTCTACGACCCGGACCCCGAACGCCAGGGCACCTCATACGTCCAGGAGGGCGGGTTCATCCACGAGGCCGGGGAGTTCGACCCCGGGTTCTTCGGGATCTCCCCGCGCGAGGCGCTGGCGATGGACCCGCAGCAGCGGCTGCTGCTGGAGACCTCGTGGGAGGCGTTCGAGCGGGCCGGGATCGACCCGGAATCGTTGCGCGGCAGCGAGACCGGCGTGTTCGTCGGCGCCATCACGCAGGACTACCAGGTCACCCTGGGCGGCGCCCCCGAGCAGCTCGCGGGCCACCTGATGACCGGCAACGCGGGCAGCATCATGTCCGGCCGCATCTCCTACACCTACGGCCTCGAAGGCCCGGCGGTGACCATGGACACCGGCTGCTCGTCGTCGCTGGTGGCGGTGCACCTGGCCGTGCGGTCGCTGCGCTCGGGGGAGTGCTCGCTGGCCCTGGCGGGCGGCGTGACCGTGATGTCCACACCGGAATCCTTCGTCGAGTTCTCCCGCCAGCGCGGTCTCTCGCGGGACGGTCGGTGCAAGGCGTTCGACGCGTCCGCCGACGGCATGGCCTTCGCCGAGGGCGTCGGGTGGCTGCTGGTGGAGCGGCTGTCGGACGCGGTGCGGCGGGGCCACCCGGTGCTCGCGGTGATCCGTGGCTCGGCGATCAACCAGGACGGCGCCTCCAACGGCCTCACCGCGCCGAACGGCCCGTCCCAGCAGCGGGTGATCCGCCAGGCCCTTGCCGACGCCGGACTGTCCACAACGGATATCGACGCGGTGGAGGCGCACGGGACCGGGACGCCCCTGGGCGACCCGATCGAGGCGCAGGCCATCCTCGCCACCTACGGCCAGGACCGTGATCGCCCGCTGCTGCTGGGATCGGTCAAGTCCAATCTCGGGCACACCCAGGCTGCGGCAGGTGTCGCGGGTGTGATGAAGATGGTGCTGGCGATGCGGCACGGCGTGCTGCCCAAGACCCTGCACGTCAGCACGCCCACCCCGCACGTGGACTGGTCGGCGGGCGAGGTCGCGCTGGTGACCGAGCCGTCGCCGTGGCCGGAGACCGGGCAGCCACGTCGCGCCGGTATCTCCTCGTTCGGCATCAGCGGCACCAACGCCCACCTGGTCATGGAGGAACCGCCCGCCCGGGTCGACGAACCCGTGGCACCGTCGGACACCCGGGCCGGGCTCGTCGCGGCGCCGTGGGTGCTGTCGGGCCGGAACCGGCAGGCACTGGCCGAGCAGGCCGCTCGCCTGGCCGCGTTCGTGCGCGGGTCGGGCCCGGACCCGCGCGACGTGGCGTACTCGCTGGTGACCGGCCGTTCGGCGATGGCGCACCGCGCGGCCGTCGTGGCAGACGATCCGGCGGAGCTGTTGGCGGGCCTGGACGCGGTGGCGACCGGTGATGTGCACCCGAGCGTGGTGGAGGGTGTCGCCGAGGGCGCGGGCGACGCGGTGTTCGTGTTCCCCGGTCAGGGGTCGCAGTGGGTCGGGATGGCGGCGGAGCTGCTGGCGACCTCGCCGGTGTTCGCCGACCACCTGCACGCCTGCGCGGTCGCCCTGTCGTCCTATGTGGACTGGTCACTGCTGGACGTGCTGCGCGGCGCGCCCGGCGCGGCGTCGTTGGAGCGGGTGGACGTGGTCCAGCCCGCCCTGTTCGCGGTGATGGTGTCGTTGGCGGAGGTCTGGCGCGCGCATGGCGTCCGGCCCGCCGCCGTGGTGGGGCACTCACAGGGCGAGATCGCGGCGGCGTGTGTGGCCGGTGCGTTGACGCTGCCGGACGCCGCGCGCGTGGTCGCGCTGCGCAGCAAGGCGTTGGTGGCGTTGGCCGGTCGGGGCGGTATGGTCTCGGTGGCGCTGCCGGTGGACCAGGTCCGCGCGCGCTTGGACGAACGCGCCTGCGTGCTGTCGGTCGCGACGGTGAACGGGCCAGGGTCCGTGGTGGTGTCCGGCCCCTCCGAGGCGCTCGACGACTGGTTCGCCTGCTGCGAGCGGGACGGGATCCGGGTGCGGCGGATCCCGGTGGACTACGCCTCGCACTCGGTCGAGGTCGAACGCATCCAGGACGAGCTCCTCACCCTGCTGGCCCCGATCACCCCGCGCTCGGCGGACATCCCGTTCTACTCGACGGTGACCGGCGAGCCGATCGACACCGCCGACCTCGATGCCGAGTACTGGTACCGCAACCTCCGCCGGACCGTCGAGTTCGAACAGGCCACGCGGGCGCTGCTCGCGGCCGGGTACCGGTCGTTGATCGAGGTCAGCCCGCACCCGGTGGTCGCCACCGCGATCCAGGAGACCATCGAGGACAGCGGCGTCCCCGCCGCGATCACCCCGACCCTGCGCCGCGACGAGGGCGGCCTGGACCGGTTCCGGCTCGCCGCCGCCACGGCCTGGGTCAACGGCACCGGCGTCGCCTGGGCGGCCGGGTTCGCCGACACCGACGCCCGACTCGTCGACCTGCCCACCTACGCGTTCCAGCGGCAGCACTACTGGTTCCACGGCGCGGGCTCCGCCAGGCAGGTGGCCTCCGCCGGTCTCGACTCGCTGGACCACCCGCTGCTCGGCGCGGCCGTGCCGCTGGCGCGCGGTGACGAGCTGGTCGTCACGGCCCGCTGGTCGCTGCGGTCCCACCCGTGGCTGGCCGACCACGCGGTGTCCGGAGTGGTCCTGGTCCCGGGCGCGGCCCTGGTCGAGGCGGCCATCCGGGTCGGGGACGAGGTCGGCTGCGGTCGGTTGGTGGAGCTCACCCTCCAGGCCCCGGTCGTTCTGCCGGAGCGTGACGAACTTCAGGTCCAGTTCGTCGTCGGCGCGGCCGAGTCCGGCCACCGTCCGCTGACCATTCACACGCGACCCGCAGGCCCGGACTCGCGGTGGACCCAGCACGCCGTCGGCACGCTCGGCCCAGCCCCCGCCGCCGCGCCCGACACCCTGACCACCTGGCCGCCCACCGCCGAATCGGTCTCGACGGACGACTTCCACGCGCTGCTCGCCGAGCGGGGCTACGAGTTCGGGCCCGCCTTCCGGGGCACCCGCGCGGCCTGGCGGCGGGGCGACGAGGTCTTCGCCGAGGTCGTGCTGCCCGACGAGGCAGGCGAGGCGGCCGGGTTCGGCCTGCACCCGGCCCTGCTCGACGCCGCGCTCCAGACCGCCAACCTCGGTCACTGGAACGGCCGGACCGCGCGCGCGGTCGCCCCCTTCTCCTGGGCCGGTGTCTCCCTGCACGCCGCAGGCGCCACCGCCGCGCGGGTCCGGGTGACCTCGATCGGCCCGGACACCATCGCCGTGCTCGTGGCCGACGAGACCGGCGCGCCGGTCGCCTCGATCGACGCCCTCACCGTCCGGCCGATCGAGTCCGGCGCCCTCGCCGCCGCCTCGCGAGCCACTCGCGACTGGCTCCTCCGCGTCGACTGGACCCCCGTACCCGCCGGTCCGGTCGCGGGCGAACACGCGGTCGTGGGCCACGATGCCGAACGCCTGGTCGCCGAGCTGACGGAAGCCGGTGTCACCGTCACCCGCAGGCCCGACCGCACCGGCCTGGTCGAGTCCCTGACCACCGACACCGCGCCCGACGCCGTCTACGTTCTCGCGACCGACTCGACCGACCCTGCCGATCTGCCGTCCACTTTGGACCAAACGCTGTCCGTGCTGCAGACCTGGCTGGCGGACGACAGGCTCACCCGGACCACGCTGGTGGTCGTCACCCGGGAGGCCGTGACCACCGATCTCGCGGGCACCGTCCGGGACCTGCCCGGCGCGTCCGTGTGGGGCCTGGTCCGCTCGGCCCAGTCGGAATACCCCGGCCGGATCGTGCTCGCGGACATCGACTCGCACTCCGCTTCCTGGCGCGCGCTGCCCGGCGTGATCGACGCGGGCGAGCCCCAGATCGCCGTGCGCCAAGGCATCGCCCACGCGCCCCGCCTGGTGCGCACCCACCGACCCGACGCCCTGACCATCCCGGACCCGGACCGGCCGTGGCGTCTGGACATCCCGGAGAAGGGCACGGTCGACAACCTCGTCCTCGTGCCCTGCCCGGAGGCGAGCGAGCCGCTGGAGCCGGGGCAGGTGCGGATCGAGGTCCGCGCGGCAGGCATCAACTTCCGTGACGTCCTCAACACCCTGGGCATGTACCCGGGCGCCGAGGGGCTGCTGCTCGGCACCGAGGCCGCCGGTGTCGTGGTCGAGACCGGACCGGGAGTGACGGGTCTCGCCGAGGGCGACCGGGTCATGGGTCTGGTGGAGTCCGGCGCGTTCGGCTCGCGGGCCGTGGCCGACGCCCGCATGCTCGTGCCGATCCCGACCGGCTGGTCCTACGTCCAGGCCGCCTCCGTCCCCGTGGTCTTCCTGACCGCCTACTACGGCCTGCACGACCTGGCCGGGCTCGCCGCCGGGGAGTCGGTCCTCGTGCACGCCGCCGCAGGCGGTGTCGGCATGGCCGCCGTGCAGCTCGCCCACCATTGGGGCGCCAAGGTGTTCGGCACCGCGAGCGAGTTCAAGCAGGAGCTGCTGCGCGCCCAGGACTGGCCCGCCGACCGGCTGGCCTCCTCCCGCACCCTCGACTTCGAGGACCGGTTCCGCGCCGCCACCGGCGGTCGGGGCGTGGACGTCGTGCTGAACTCGCTCGCGGGCGAGTTCGTGGACGCCTCGCTGCGCCTGCTGGCCCCGGGCGGCCGCCTGGTGGAGATGGGCAAGACCGACATCCGCGCGGCCGACGACGTGGCCCGCGCCCACCCCGGCGTGTCCTACCAGGCCTTCGAGGTCGCACAGGCCGGGCCCGAGCGCGTCCAGCAGATGCTCGCGGAACTGGTCGCGCTCTTCGAGCAGGGCGTGATCCGCCCGGTGCCGATCATCACCAGGGACGTGCGGCAGGCTCGGGACGCGTTCCGGCTGATGTCCCAGGCCCGGCACGTCGGCAAGATCGTGCTGACCGTGCCGCGCCGCCGGGACCCCGAGGGCACCGTGCTCATCACCGGCGGCACGGGCGAACTCGGCGGCAGGCTCGCCCGCCACCTGGTCACCGAGCACGGCACCCGCCACCTCCTGCTGACGAGCCGTAGCGGCCCGGACAGCCCCGGCGCCCGGGATCTCCACGACGAACTGACCGGACTCGGCGCGCACGTCACCATCACGGCCTGCGATGTCTCCCATCGCGCGCAGGTGGCCGACCTGATCGCCGCCATCCCCGCCGAGCACCCGCTGACCGCCGTCGTGCACGCGGCGGGCGTGCTCGACGACGGCGTGCTCGACGCCCTCACCCCCGACCGCCTGCGCACCGTGCTGGCCCCCAAGGTCGACGCCGCCCGGCACCTGCACGAGCTGACCCGGCACCTGGACCTCGCCGAGTTCGTGCTGTTCTCCGGCGGCGCAGGCGTGTTCGGCAACGCAGGCCAGGCCAACTACGCCGCCGCCAACGCCTTCCTCGACGGCTTCGCCACCCATCTGCGCGCCACCGGCCATCCCGCGACCGCGCTGGCCTGGGGCCTGTGGGCGGATGCCAGCGCGATGACCGGGCATCTTGACGACACCGACCTGGCCAAGATGCGCCGCTCCGGCGTCCTCCCGCTCGCGGCCGCCGACGGCCTGGCCCTGTTCGACGCCGCCCTCGCCACCGGCGAACCGTTCCTGGTGCCCCTGCGCCTGGACACCGCCCAACTGCGCTCGCACGACCCCGCCGAGATCCCGGCACTGCTGCGCGCCCTGCATCGCGGCCCTGCCCGCCGGGTGGTCGACCGCGCCGCAGGCGACTCCGGCGGCGTGCGGGCCCGGCTGGTCGGTCTTGCCGCCGAGGAACGCCGAACCGCCCTGCTCGACCTGGTCAGCTCCTACGCCGCCGCCGTGCTCGGCCACTCCGGCACCGACCAGGTGCGCCCGGACCGGGCCTTCCGCGAACTCGGGTTCGACTCGCTGACCGCCGTCGAGATCCGCAACCGTCTCAACACCGTCACCGGCCTGCGCCTGCCCGCCTCCCTCGTCTTCGACTACCCCAACCCGGCCGCCCTCGCCGACCACCTCGCGGGTCGGCTTGGGGATGGCACCCCGCACACCCCGGTGCTCGCCACACCGTCCACATCGGACGAACCGATCGCGATCGTGGGGATGGCGTGCCGGTTCCCGGGCGGCGTGCGGTCGCCGGAAGACCTGTGGGAGCTGCTGTCCACCGGGTCCGACGCCATCGGCGCGTTCCCGGCCGACCGGGACTGGGACGTCGACGGCATGTTCGACGGACTGCCGGACGACCCGGGTGTCTCCCGTACCCGCGAGGGCGGGTTTCTGGCAGGCGTGGCCGAGTTCGACGCGGACTTCTTCGGCATCGGCCCGCGCGAGGCCGTGGCTATGGACCCGCAGCAGCGGTTGCTCCTGGAAGTGGCCTGGGAGGTGTTCGAGCGGGCCGGGATCGACCCGAAGTCCGTGCGCGGCAGCCGAACCGGCGTGTTCGCGGGCCTCTCGCTGAGCGACTACCTGTCGCGCGTGGGGGAGATCCCGGACGAGCTCGCCGGGTTCATCAGCAACGGCAACGCGGTCAGTGTCGTGTCCGGGCGCGTGGCGTATGCGCTGGGGCTGGAGGGGCCTGCGGTCACTGTGGACACAGCGTGCTCGTCGTCCTTGGTGGCGCTGCACCTCGCCATGCAGTCATTGCGGCAGGGGGAGTGCTCGCTCGCGTTGGCCGGTGGCGTGACGGTCATGTCCTCCCCGACGATCTTCGTCGACTTCTCCCGCCAGCGCGGCCTCGCCGCCGACGGCCGGTGCAAGGCGTTCTCCTCGTCCGCCGACGGCACCGGCTTCGCCGAGGGTGTCGGTCTGGTGCTGGTCGAGCGCCTGTCCGACGCGCGGCGCAACGGGCACCGGGTGCTCGCCGTGGTGCGCGGCTCGGCCATGAACCAGGACGGCGCGTCCAACGGCCTGACCTCGCCCAACGGTCCCTCGCAGCAGCGGGTGATCCGCCAGGCCCTGGCCAACGCCGGGGTCGCCGCGCACGAGGTCGACGCCGTGGAGGCGCACGGCACCGGCACCCGGCTGGGCGACCCGATCGAGGCCCAGGCCCTGCTCGCCACCTACGGCCAGGACCGCGACCGGCCGCTGCTGCTCGGCTCGGTGAAGTCCAACCTCGGCCACACCCAGGCCGCCTCGGGCGTCGCCGGGGTCATGAAGACCGTGCTGGCGTTGCGGCACGGCGTGCTGCCCAAGAGCCTGCACGTCGACGAGACCACCCCGCACGTCGACTGGTCCGCAGGCGCGGTCAGCGTGCTCGCCGAGGCGGCGCCCTGGCCGGAGACCGGGCGGCCGCGCCGGGCCGGTGTGTCGTCGTTCGGCATCAGCGGCACCAACGTGCACGTGATCATCGAACAGGGACCGGACGACCCCGGACCCGCGCGTCCGGACGACGAGTCGCGGGTCGTGCCGTGGGTGTTGTCCGCCCGGACGGAGCGCGGCCTGCGCGGACAGGCGCGGGCCCTGCTCGCGCACCTCGATGACAGGCCGGATCTCCCCTTGGTCGACGCCGCGTCGTCGCTGATCACCACCCGCGCCACGCTTGAGCGGCGCGCGGTCGTGATCGGCGCGACCGGTGACGAACTGCGGACGGCCCTGCGCGCGTTGGCGGACGGACAGCCCGCGACCGGTGTGGTGCACGGGGATTCCGCTGTCGGCCGGGACCGCAAGGTCGTCATGGTGTTCCCGGGCCAGGGCTCGCAGTGGGCGGGCATGGGCGTCGACCTCCTGGCGACCTCGCCCGCCTTCGCCGAGCGGATCATCGAGTGCGAGCAGGCCCTGGCGCCGCACGTCGGGTGGTCGTTGCGCGACGTGCTGCACGGCGTCGCAGGCGCGCCATCACTGGAGCTGGTGGACGTGGCGCAGCCCGTGCTGTGGGCGGTCATGGTGTCGTTGGCCGAGGTCTGGCGGGCACATGGCGTCGAACCGGCCGCCGTGGTCGGCCACTCCCAGGGCGAGATCGCGGCGGCCTGTGTGTCCGGCGCCCTCTCGCTGACCGACGCGGCCAGGGTGGTGGCCCTGCGCGCCGCCGCCATCGCCCGCGAACTGGCGGGCCACGGCGGCATGGCCTCGGTGGCGGCGGGCCGGGACGACGTCGTCGCGCGGATGGCGCCGTGGGGCGACCGGCTGTCGGTCGCGGCGAGCAACGGGCCGTCCACAGTGGTCATCTCGGGCGAGCTGTCCGCAGTGGACGAGTTCGCGACCGCCTGCGCCGCAGACGGTGTCCGGGTCAAGAAGATCCCGGTCGACTACGCCTCCCACTCGGCCCAGGTCGAGCGCCTGCACGACACCCTCCTCGCCGAACTGGCCGACCTGCGGCCACGCGCGAGCCGGATCCCGTTCTTCTCCACGGTCATCGGCGACTGGATCACCACCACCGAACTGGACGCCGAGTACTGGTACCGGAACCTGCGTCGCCCGGTCCGGTTCGAGGAGGCCGTGCGGACCCTGGTCGGCGAGGGCTTCGACGCGTTCGTCGAGTCCAGCCCGCACCCCGTGCTGACCATGGGCGTCGAGGACACCATCCAGGACGTCGAGGCCCACGCGGTCGCCATCGGCTCCCTGCGCCGCGACGACGGCGGCCCGGCGCGCGTGCTGACCGCGCTCGCCGAGGCCCACGTGCACGGCATCGCCGTCGACTGGCGGGCCACCGTGTCCGGCGGCAGGCCTGTCGACCTGCCCACCTACGCCTTCCAACGCGAACGGTTCTGGCTGCGCCCGGCCGCCGCCGTGGCCGACGCGGTCGGCCTGGGCAGTGTCGTCACCATCGCCGACGGCGGCGGGGTCGTGCTCACCGGCAAGATCGACGCCCGGACCTGGCCTGCCGGATACCGGGTGCGGGACGCCGTGATCCTCCCCGGCACCGCGCTGCTGGAGTGGGCGCTGCGCGCAGGCGACGAGATCGGCTGCCCGGTACTGCGCGACCTCACCGAACACGCCCCGCTCGTCCTGCCCGAGGGCGACGCCATCGAGGTCCAGGTGGTCGTCGGCCCGGAGTCCGCCGACTCCCGACTCATCACCATCCACGCCAGGCCCCTCGGTGACACCTGGACCCGGCACGCCACGGGCACGCTCACGACCCGGCGCCCGGCCGACCCGGACCGGCTCACCTGGCCCCCGGCGGACGCCGAACCCCTGGACGTCGAGGCCCGGTATGTCGAGTTCGACGAGCACGGCATCGACCACGGCCCGCTGTTCCGGACGATCCGCGCGGTGTGGCGGCGGGGCGCGGAGGTGTTCGCCGAGGTCGAACTGACCGGCGACGCACTGGCCGACGCCCCCGGACGCCACCTGCACCCGGCCCTCCTCCAGGCGCTTCTCTCCTCGGGCCCGATCGGCGACGAGCCCGGCCTGCCGGACACGTGGCACGAGGTGTCCCTGTTCGCGACGGGCGCGTCCCTGCTCCGCGTGCGCCTGACCCCGGCGGACGACGGCGCGGTCTCGGTGGTCGCGGTGGACGGCACGGGCGCACCGGTGATCACCATCGGCTCGGTGACCAGGCGACCCGTCCCGGCCGGACAGTTCCTGTCCGCTGCCCGCTCGGACCTGCTGTTCGAGCTCTCGTGGACCCCGTTGCCCGGTGTCGGCGCACATCACCCCTCGGGAACCTGGGCCGTCATCGGCGACACCCGACTCGCGACACCCGACTCGCACACGTTCGACGACCTGTCCGCGATCGACCCCGTCCCGGACTTCGTCGTGCTGTCCGGCACCGGTCCGAACGCGCATGAGTCCACTCTGGACACATTGTGCGCCGTACAGTCCTGGCTGACCGACCCGCGATTCGCCAGGTCCCGGCTGATCGTGGTCACCGAGGGCGCGATCGACGCGGGCGAGGTATCCGGACTCTCGAACGCGGGCATCTGGGGCCTGGTCAGGTCCGCGCAGACCGAGCATCCCGGTCGCTTCCTGCTGGTCGACTGGGATGGTCACGAGTCCTCCGCCGACACCTTCCCGACCGCAGTCGCCACCGCCCTCGCCACCGACGAACCCCAGCTCGCGCTCCGCGCGGGCGAGGTGACCGTCCCGCGCCTGACCAGGTCGAACGCCACCGGCGGTGAATGGCGGGTCGGGGACGGCACCGTGCTGATCACCGGCGGCACCGGCACGCTCGGCGCCGAGGTCGCCCGACACCTCGTCACCCGCCACGGCGTCCGCGCCCTGGCCCTGATGAGCCGCCGAGGCATCGACGCCCCCGGCGCCCACGACCTGCGCGCCGAGCTGACCGGCCTGGGTGCCCAGGTCGACGTGATCGCCTGCGACGCCGCCGACCGGGACGTCCTGGCCCGCGCGCTGGACGGCATCCCGGTCCGGGCCGTCGTGCACGCGGCCGGGGTGGTCGAGGACGGCCTGCTGGAGAACCTGAACGCGGACCAGCTGGCCCGGGTGTGGCGCCCGAAGGCGGAGGCCGCCTGGAACCTGCACGAGCTCACCCACGACCTGACGGCCTTCGTCCTGTTCTCCTCCTACGCGGGCATCGGCGGCGGCCTCACCCAGGCCAACTACGCCGCCGCCAACACCTTCCTCGACGCCCTGGCCCACCACCGCCACGCGCATGGCCTGCCCGCGACCTCGCTGGCCTGGGGCTACTGGGCCAAGACCAGCGACCTCACCAGCACACTCGACCAGGTCGACGTCGCCAGGTTCGCTCGCGCGGGCCTGCTGCCCATGTCCACCGAGCAGGGCCTGGCCGCTCTCGACGCCGCGCTCGGCAGCGACAGCCCGGCGCTCGTCCCGGTCCGCCTGGACCTCCGCGCGATCAAGGCCGACGTGCCGTCCGTGCTGCGCGGCCTCGTCCGCACCACCCTGCGCCGAGCCACAGGTGCGGCAGACGTGGGGGAGGACGACCTCACGCGCAGGCTCGCCGGACTCAGCGCGGCCAAGCAGGAGACCCTGCTGCTCGACCTGGTCGCGAGCCACGTCGCCACGGTGCTCGGGCACGGCTCGCCGGAGGCCGTCGCGGTGGACCGGGGTTTCCTGGAGCTGGGCATGACCTCGCTGACCGGGGTCGAGCTGCGCAACCGGCTCGGCGTGGAGACCGGCCTGCGGCTGCCGACGACGCTGATCTTCGACCACCCGACCCCGCTCGGTCTCGCCCGGCACCTGCGCGCCGAGCTGGGCACCGAGGCGGCCGGGCACCCGGTCTTCGCCGAGCTGGCCGCGCTGGAGTCCGCCGTCTCGGTCGCGGTGGCCGAGCTGACCACGGACAACCGGTCCCGGCTGCTGACCCGCCTGCGGCAGCTGCAATGGAAGCTCGACGGTGACACCGGCGGCGGCGTCGCGCTCGACACCGACACGGACCTGCCGTCCGATCTCGTCACCTCCACCGACGACGAGATGTTCGACCTCATCGACAAGGAGCTGGGCCTGGGCTGACCGCGCCCGGTCGCCCACCGGACCTGCCCGGTGCCCGCCGGTTCCGCCACCACGGCGGCCTCTCCCCGGACAGCGACTTCGTCCCGGACAGGGACTTCTTCCAAGACAGTGACTTCTTCCAAGACAGCGAGGTTCGCGATCCATGGCCAGCTCGGAAGACAAGCTCCGCGACTACCTGCGGCTGGTCACCGCCGACCTGCGGCGGGCCAGGCAGCGGCTGGAGGCGGTCGAGGCCAGGGGCGCCGAGCCGATCGCCATCGTGGGCATGGCCTGCCGGTTCGCAGGCGGCGTCGACTCGCCTGCGGACCTGTGGCGGCTGCTGGCCGACGGCGCGGACGCGATCGGGGAGATCCCTTCCGACCGAGGTTGGGACGTCGACTCGCTCTACGACCCGGAACCCGGCAGGCCGGGCAAGAGCTATGTGCGGCACGGCGGCTTCCTGGACACCGCCACCGAGTTCGACGCGGGCTTCTTCGGCATCGCCCCGCGCGAGGCGCTGGCCATGGACCCGCAGCAGCGGCTGCTGCTGGAGTCGGCCTGGGAGGCGGTCGAACGCGCGGGCATCGACCCGGCCGCCTTGCACGGCAGTGCCACCGGCGTGTTCGTCGGCGGCGCCGACACCAACTACAGCTACCTGGCCCGCCACTCCGCGCAGACCGAGGGCCACCTGCTGACCGGCGCCGCCACCAGCGTCCTGTCCGGCCGGATCGCCTACACGCTCGGCCTGGAGGGCCCGGCGGTCACCGTCGACACGGCCTGCTCGTCCTCCCTGGTCGCCCTGCACCTCGCGGTCCGCGCGCTGCGCGCCGACGAGTGCTCGCTGGCCCTGGTGGGCGGCGTCGCCGTGATCTCCACGACCGGCCTGTTCACCGAGTTCTCCCGCCAGCGCGGCCTCGCCCCCGACGGTCGCTGCAAGCCGTTCGCCGAGGCGGCGGACGGCACGTCCTGGGGTGAGGGCGTCGGCGTCCTGCTGGTCGAACGGCTGGCCGACGCCCGCCGCAACGGACACCCGGTGCTCGCGGTGGTGCGCGGCTCGGCGGTCAACCAGGACGGCGCCAGCAGCGGCCTCACCGCCCCGAACGGCCCCTCCCAGCAACGCGTGATCCGCAACGCCCTGGCCGACGCGCGGTTGTCGGCCGAGCAGGTCGACGCCGTGGAGGCCCACGGCACCGGCACCACCCTGGGCGACCCGATCGAGGCGCAGGCCCTGCTGGCGACCTATGGGCAGGACCGGGACCGACCGCTCTGGCTGGGCGGCGTGAAGTCCAACCTCGGCCACACCCAGGCCGTCGCGGGTCTCGCCGGTGTGATCAAGATGGTGCTCGCCCTCCGGCACGGCGTGCTGCCGAAGACCCTGCACGTGGACACGCCATCGTCGCATGTGGACTGGTCGGCAGGCGCGGTCGAGCTGTTGACCGAGGCCCGCGAGTGGCCGGTGGGGGAGCAGCCCCGGCGGGCAGCCGTCTCGGCGTTCGGGATCAGCGGCACCAACGCGCACGTGATCCTGGAAGAGGCGGAAGCGGTTTCCGAGGAGTCGGAGCCTGCGGCAGTCGAGCCCGCCGTGGTGCCGTGGGTGGTGTCGGCCAAGTCCGAGGCCGGGTTGCGCGCCCAGGCCCGGCGGCTGGCCGAGTTCTCCGGGGAGCTGCGGCCGGTCGACGTCGGGTACTCGTTGGTGACCTCGCGGTCGACCTTCACCCACCGCGCGGTGATCACAGCGGGGGACACCGAGTCCTTCGCACGCGGCCTGACCGCGCTGGGAACGGGCGAGGCGTCCGCCGGGGTTGCGGTCGGTGCGGTTCAGCCGGGCAGGGCGGCGTTCCTGTTCTCGGGCCAGGGTTCGCAGCGGTTGGGGATGGGTCGGGAGCTGCATGGCCGGTTCCCGGTGTTCGCGGCCGCGTTCGACGCGGTGTGCGCGGGGCTGGACGAACACCTGGACCTCTCGGTCAAGTCCGTGGCGTGGGGCACGAACGCCCGGCAGCTGGACCAGACGATGTATGCGCAGGCCGGGTTGTTCGCCGTCGAGGTGGCGTTGTTCCGGTTGGTGGAGTCCTGGGGTGTGCGGCCGGACTTCGTGGCAGGCCATTCCATCGGCGAGATCTCGGCCGCGCACGTGGCCGGGGTGCTGTCGCTGAGCGACGCGTGTGCGCTGGTGGCGGCGCGTGGCCAGCTGATGCAGGCGTTGCCCTCGGGCGGGGCGATGATCGCGATCGAGGCCACCGAGGACGAGGTGACGCCGCTGCTGGACGAGCACGTGTCCATCGCGGCCATCAACGGCCCGACCTCGATCGTGCTCTCCGGCGTGGAGGGCCCGGTCGTGCGAGCTGCCGGGGAGTTCGCCGCGCGCGGCCGCAAGACCAGTCGGCTGCGGGTCTCGCACGCGTTCCACTCGTCGCTGATGGACCCGATGCTGGCCGACTTCGGCGAGGACGCGGCCCGCCTGTCGTTCGCCGCGCCGGAGATCCCGCTGGTGTCGAACGTGACCGGCGAACTGGCGGGGGCGGAGCTGCCGCGCTCCCCGGAGTACTGGGTCAACCATGTCCGCGAGTCCGTGCGTTTCGCCGACGGCGTCAGTGCCCTGGGTGCGGCGGGGGTGACCCGGTTCCTGGAACTCGGCCCCGACGGCGTGCTCTCCGCGTTGGCCCGGGAGGTCGTGCCGGACGGCGCCGTGTTCGCGCCCGTGCTGCGCAAGGACCGGCCCGAGGAATCGGTGATCGTGGACGCGATCGCCCAGCTGCACGTCTCGGGTGTGCCGGTCGACTGGCAGGCGATCTTCGCCGGGACCGGCGCTCGCCGGGTCGACCTGCCCACCTACGCCTTCCAGCGCGAGCGGTTCTGGCCGGACGAGGTCGTCACGATCGAGAGCGTCGGTGCCGTTGGCCTGGCCGCCGCCGACCACCCGCTGCTGGGCGCGGCCGTCGAGCTGTCCGATGGCGACGGTGTGGTGTTCACCTCCCGGCTGTCCGTGCGGTCCCATCCCTGGCTGGCCGATCACGTCGTCCTTGGCTCGGTCCTGTTGCCCGGCACCGCTTTCGTCGAGCTGGCCGTCCACGCCGGTGACCAGGTCGGCTGCGGTCGGGTCGACGAGCTGACGCTGGCCGCGCCGATGGTGTTGCCCGCGCAGGGCGGCGTCCACGTACAGGTCCGGGTCGGCCCCGCCGACGAGTCCGACCGCCGCGCCATCACCATCCGGTCCAGGGCGGAAACCGGCCAGGGGCCGTGGATCGAACACGCCACCGGCCAACTGTCCACAAGCGACTCCAGTGGTGTCGACACGTTCTCCTGGCCCGCCAAGGGCGACCCGGTCGACCTGACCGGCCTGTATGACGACATGGCAGGCGGCGGGTTCGACTACGGGCCTGCCTTCCAGGGCCTGCGTGCCGCCTGGCGTCACGGCGATGAGGTGTTCGCCGAGGTCAGCCTGCCCGATGACGTCGAGGGCGGCGCGTTCGGCGTGCACCCCGCGCTGCTGGACGCCGTCCTGCACGTCTCGGCGTTCAACGGCATGCCCAGGGGGCTGGTCCCGTTCGCCTGGCAGGGCGTCACCCTGCGGGCGGCAGGCGCGTCGGCGGTCCGGGTTCGCGTCGCCCGCACCGGCGAGCGGCAGCTGTCCGTGGCGGCCGTCGACACCGACGGCGTGCCCGTGGTCACGGTGGACGCGCTCGTCCTCCGCGAGGTCTCCACCGACCGGATCGACCTCGCCGCCATCGTCCAGGACTCCCTGTTCGAACCCGACTGGACCCCGATCCCCACCGGCCCTGTCCTACCGACTGCGGCACCCGAGTCCGTCGCCGTGCTTGGCCTGGACCCGGTGGCCGGGTTCACGAACGTCCACCCGGATCTCCACGCGCTCGCCCGAGTGGGTGTCCCTGCCGTGGTCGTCACGTCGATGGTCGGACAGAACTCGGTCGATGCCGTGCACGCCGCGACCGACCGCGCGCTGACGGTGATCCAGTCCTGGTTGGCTGACGATCGCTTCGCCGCGTCCCGCCTGGTGTTCGTATCCCGGGGTGCGGTGTCCGGTGTGGACCTCGCGGCGGCCGCCGTGTGGGGACTGGTGCGATCCGCCCAGACGGAACACCCCGGCCGGTTCGCCTTGGTCGACCTGGACGACGCCTCGGCCTCATCCGCCGCCTGGCCCGTCGCTCTGGGCTCGGACGAGCCGCAGCTCCGGATCCGGGACGGCGTCGTCCTGGCCGGGCGCCTCATCCGCACGACGCCTCGACCGGTGGGCTCGCCGTGGACCGGTCTCGACGGCACCGTACTGATCACCGGCGGGACCGGCGGACTGGGACGTGTCCTTGCCCGGCACCTGGCGACCGAACACGGCGTCCGTGACCTGGTGCTGGTCAGCCGCCGAGGCATGGCGGCCGAGGGCACGGACGACCTGGTGGCCGAGCTGGCGGGCCTGGGCGCGCGGGCCGAGGTGGTGGCCTGTGACGTCACCGACCGCGCGGCGGTGTTCGACCTGGTCGACCGCTACCCCGTCGCCGCCGTCGTGCACACCGCCGGTGTACTGGACGACGGCGTGATCACCGCCCTGACCCCCGACCGGCTGGCCCGCGTGCTGCGGCCCAAGGTCGACGCGGCCTGGCACCTGCACGAGGCCACCCGCGACCGGGACCTCGCCGCGTTCGTGGTGTTCTCCTCGCTCGCGGGCACCATGGGCAGCCCGGGCCAGGCCAACTATGCGGCGGGCAACGCCTTCCTCGACGCCCTCGCCCGACACCGCCGCGCGGCGGGACTGCCCGGCCTGTCGCTGGCGTGGGGACCGTGGACCCAGGACGCCGGGATGACCGGGACCCTGTCCGAGACCCAGCTCCAGCGCGTCGCCCGCGCAGGCATCCCCGAGATCTCGCCGGAGCAGGGCATGGCCCTGTTCGACGCCGCGCTCGCCGCCGACGGCCCCGTGGTCGTGCCCACCCGGCTCGACCTGGCCGTGTGGCGGACCCAGGACGAGATCCCGGCCGTCCTGCGCGGCCTGGTCCGGGCCCGTGCCCGTCGGTCCGTCGCCACCGGCGGCGTGCACCGGGAACTGTCCGGGCTCTCCGTCGAGCAGCGGCGCGCGGCCCTGCTGGACGCGGTGCGCGCCCAGGTCGCGGTCGTGCTGGGCCACGCGGGCGCTGCGGTCATCGACCCGACGCGGGCGTTCAAGGACCTGGGTTTCGACTCCCTCACCGCCGTCGAGCTGCGCAACCGGCTGAGCACGGTCACCGGCATCAAGCTGCCCGCCACCGTGGTCTTCGACCACCCCAACGCCGAGGCCCTCGTCGACCACCTGCTCGGCGAACTGTTCGGCATCGACGAACCCCAGGCCGTGCAGCCGATCTCCGTCCTGGCCGACGACCCGATCGTCGTCGTCGGGATGGCCTGCCGCTACCCGGGTGGTGTGTCCTCGCCGGAAGGCTTGTGGCGCTTGGTGTCCGAGGGCGTGGATGCCATCTCCGGGTTCCCCACCGATCGCGGCTGGGACACCGAGTCGCTCTACAATCCCGACCGTACCGTCCTGGGCACCTCCTACACCCGGCACGGCGGCTTCCTGCACGAGGCGGGCGCGTTCGACGCCGAGTTCTTCGGTATGAGCCCGCGCGAGGCGCTGGCCACCGACGCGCAACAGCGGCTGCTGCTGGAGACCGCGTGGGAGGCCGTGGAACGGACCGGGACGGACCCGGCGACGTTAAGGGGCAGCCGGACCGGCGTGTTCGCCGGTGTCATGTACCACGACTACGTGGACCTGCTGACCGGTGACCAGTTCGAGGGCTTCCGGGGCAACAGCAGCGCGCACAGCATCGTGTCCGGCCGGATCTCCTACGCCTTCGGGCTGGAGGGCCCGGCCGTCACGGTCGACACGGCCTGCTCGTCCTCGCTGGTCGCGGTGCACCTGGCCGCCCAGGCCCTGCGCTCCGGCGAGTGCTCCCTGGCGCTGGCGGGCGGCGTGACCGTGATGTCCACCCCGGCCACCTTCGTGGACTTCTCCCGTCAGGGCGGACTGGCGGAAGACGGCCGCTGCAAGCCGTTCGCCGACTCGGCCGACGGCGTCGGCTGGTCCGAGGGCGTCGGTGTGCTTGTCCTGGAACGGCTTTCCGACGCGCGCAGGCACGGGCACGAGGTGCTGGCGGTCGTGCGGGGGAGCGCGGTCAACCAGGACGGTGCGTCGAACGGCCTGACCGCGCCCAACGGTCCGTCCCAGCAGCGGGTCATCCGTCAGGCCCTGGCCGGTGCCGGGCTGACGACGTCGGAAGTCGATGCCGTGGAGGCGCACGGCACCGGGACCACCCTGGGTGACCCGATCGAGGCCCAGGCGATCCTGGCCACCTATGGCCAGGATCGGGATCGGCCGTTGTGGCTGGGTTCGGTGAAGTCCAATCTCGGGCACACCCAGGCGGCTGCGGGCGTGGCGGGGATCATCAAGATGGTCATGGCCATGCGGCACGGGGTGCTGCCGAAGTCCCTGCACGTGGACCGGCCGTCATCGCATGTGGACTGGGCGGACGGCGCGGTCGAGCTGCTGACCGACCGGGTGCCGTGGCCCGAGACCGGTCGACCGCGCCGGGTGGGGGTGTCCTCGTTCGGGATCAGCGGCACGAACGCCCATGTGATCCTGGAGGAACCGGCCCGGGTCCCGCTGTCCGTGCCCTCGGGCGGGTCGGTCGAGCCGGGTGTCGTGCCGTGGGTGGTGTCGGCGAAGTCCGAGGCGGGCGTGCGGGACCAGGCCCGGCGCCTGGCCGCCCATGTGGCGGCCGGTGAGCTGGAACCGGTGGACGTGGCGTACTCGCTGGCGGTCTCCCGGACCGGCTTCGACCACCGCGCGGTCGTCACCGGCGGCGACGTCGAGGCGTTGGTGCGCGGCCTGTCGGCGCTGGGCACGAATGCCACCGGTGCCGTTGTGGGGGCGGTCCGGCCGGGGAAGACCGCGTTCCTGTTCTCCGGTCAGGGTTCGCAGCGGCTCGGGATGGGTCGGGAGCTGTATGATCGGTTCCCGGTCTTCGCCGAGGCTTTCGACGCGGTGTGTGCCGGGCTGGACGAGCACCTGGAC
Source organism: Actinokineospora enzanensis DSM 44649 (assembly GCF_000374445.1). Lineage (GTDB taxonomy): Bacteria > Actinomycetota > Actinomycetes > Mycobacteriales > Pseudonocardiaceae > Actinokineospora > Actinokineospora enzanensis. The sequence goes on from NZ_KB894404.1 coordinate 352,946, forward strand.
CGGTCGGTCAGGTCGGTGGTCTGGGGCGTGGATCCGGAACCGGTCGACGAGACCATGTATGCCCAGGCCGGGTTGTTCGCCGTCGAGGTGGCGTTGTTCCGGTTGGTGGAGTCCTGGGGCGTGCGGCCGGACTACCTGGCCGGGCATTCCATCGGTGAGATCGCGGCCGCGCATGTGGCCGGGGTGTTGTCACTGGGTGACGCCTGCGCCTTGGTGGCCGCTCGTGGCCGGTTGATGCAGGCCCTGCCGTCCGGCGGGGCGATGGTGGCGATCGCGGCCACCGAGGACGAGATCGTTCCGTTCCTGGACGAGCAGGTGTCGATCGCGGCCGTCAATGGCCCGTCGTCGGTTGTGGTGTCCGGTGTTGATGCTGCGGTTCTGCGGGTGGGGGAGGAGTTCGCGGCTCGGGGGTGCAAGACGAGTCGGCTTCGGGTGTCGCACGCGTTCCATTCGCCGTTGATGGAGCCGATGCTGGCGGAGTTCGGTGCGGTGGCGGCCCGGCTTTCGTATGCCGCGCCCGCGATCCCCGTGGTGTCGAATGTGACCGGCGAGTTGGCGACCGGGTACTCGCCGGAGTACTGGGTCGAGCATGTCCGGAAGACCGTCCGGTTCGCGGACGGTGTGCGTGCCCTGGACGGTGCCGGTGTCACGCGGTTCCTGGAGCTGGGGCCGGACGGGGTTCTCTCGGCGCTGGCCCGGGAGAACACGGCGGACGATGCCTTGCTCGTTCCGGTGCTGCGCAAGGACCGCGCCGAGGAACCGACGATCGTCACCGCGCTGGCCCACCTGCACGTCTCCGGTCTGGCGGTCGACTGGTCGGCCTTCTTCGCAGGCATGGGCGCTCGGCGGGTGGACCTGCCGACGTATGCCTTCCAACACCAGTGGTACTGGCCCGCCGTCACGCCGACCAAGAGCGCGGGCGCGATCGGGCTGACGTCCGTCGATCACCCGCTGCTGGGCGCGGCTGCGGAACTGCCGGACGACGGCGGTGTCCTGTTCACCGCACGCCTGTCGCTGTCCTCCCATCCCTGGCTGGCCGATCACATCGTCCTCGGGTCGGTGATCGCCCCCGGGACGGCGTTGGTCGAACTGGTGATCCGCGCGGGTGATGAGGTCGGCTGCCGACAGATCGAGGAACTCACCCTCGCTGCCCCGTTGCCGCTGCCCGCCCAGGGCGGAGTCCGACTCCAGGCCTGGGTCGGCGAACCCGACGACGCCTGCCGACGCGCCATCACCGTCCGCTCCCGGCCGGAGAAGCTCGGCGACTGGGTGGTGCACGCGACCGGCACCCTGGCCCCGGCCGAGCTTCCGGCCGACGCCTTCTCGTGGCCGCCGGACGCCGACCCGGTGGACCTGACCGGCGTCTATGACCGGCTGGCCGACGCCGGACTCGCCTACGGTCCGGTATTCCAGGGCCTGCGGGCCGCGTGGCGGCGGGCCGACGAGGTGTTCGCCGAGGTGGCATTGTCGGAGTCCGTGCAGGCTGAGGCATTCGGCCTGCACCCGGCTCTCTGGGACGCCGCACTGCACGCGGCGGTCCTTCTGGATGTCGATGGCGGTGTCCCGTTCTCCTGGAGCGGTGTCTCCGTGCACGCCTCCGGCGCTTCCGTTGTGCGGGTTCGGCTGACGCCGTCCGCAGGCGGCATGTCGGTCGCCATCACCGACACCGACGGACAACCGGTCGCCACGATCGAGACCCTGACCGTCCGGCCGATCTCTGCCGCCCAAGTGACCGACTCCACTACCCGGAACTCGTTGTTCGAGACCGACTGGGTGTCCGTGCCCACGCAGGCCGCCGTCGTGGAATCGGTCGCGGTGATGGGTTCCGATGCCGGTCTCATGGCCGACCTGTCGTTGGAGTTCCACGCGGACCTGGCATCCCTGGCCGAGACCGACACCGTGGTGTTCCCGATCGTCGGCGACGCCTCCGCCGACGTGGTCGGCGCGGTCCACACCGCGACCGCCCGTGTGCTGGCGCTGGTCCGGGACTGGCTGGCCGACGACCGTTTCACCACGTCACGCCTGGTCTTCGTGACCCGGGGCGGGACGGTCGGCGGCGATCTCGCCGCAGCAGGCGTGTGGGGACTCGTGCGATCCGCGCAGTCCGAGCACCCCGGCCGGTTCGGACTGATCGACCTGGACGACAGCCCCGCCTCGCTCGACTCACTCCCGTCCGCCCTGGCCCTCCTCGAAGCCGAACCCCAGCTCACCATCCGCAGCGGCACCATCCTGACCGCCCGCCTGACCAAGGCACCGGCCACCGAGCCCCGCGAACCCGCGTGGTCCGCCGGGCCGGTACTGATCACCGGCGGCACCGGCGGCCTGGGCCGGGTCATCGCCCGACACCTGGTCACCGAGCACGGCGCACGGGACCTGCTGCTGGTCAGCCGCCGTGGTCCGGCCGCCGACGGCGTGCAGGACCTCACCGCCGAGCTGACCGGCCTGGGCGCCCGGGTGGAGACCATCGCCTGTGACGTCACCGACCGGGACGCCGTGACCGAACTGTTCGACCAGCACCCGGTGCACGCCGTCGTGCACGCGGCAGGCGTCCTGGACGACGGCGTGATCACCTCCCTGACCGAGGTCCGGCTGGCGGCCGTGCTGCGCCCCAAGGTCGACGCGGCGTGGAACCTGCACGAGGCGACCCTGGACCGGGACCTGTCCGCGTTTGTCGTCTTCTCCTCCCTGGCGGGCGTGATCGGCAGCCCCGGCCAGGCCAACTACGCAGCAGGCAACGCGTTCCTGGACGGCCTGATCCACTACCGCCGCGCCCTCGGCCTCCCGGGCACCTCCCTCGCCTGGGGACCGTGGACCCGGGACACCGGGATGACCGGCGCCCTCGCCGACACCGCCCGCCGCCCCGGCCTGCCCCTGATCTCCCCGGACCTGGGCACGGCCCTGTTCGACGCCGCCCTGTCCGGTGACCACGCGGTCGTCGCGCCCGTCCTGCTCGACCCGGCGGCCTGGCGCGACGAGGTCCCCGCGATCCTGCGCGGCCTGATCCGACCTCGCGTCCGCCGCGCGGCAGCCGGGACCGCAGACCTGTCCCGGCGCCTCACCGGCCTGCCCGCCGAACAGCGGGTCGAAACGCTGCTGGGCGCGGTCCGCGCCGAGATCGCGGCGGTCCTCGGTCACTCGGACGCGGCGGCGATCGGTCCGGCCCGCGCGTTCCAGGATCTCGGGTTCGACTCCCTGACCGCCATCGAACTCCGCAACCGCCTCAACACCCTCACCGGCCTGCGCCTCCCCGCGACCCTGCTGTTCGACTACCCGACCGCGAACGCCGTCGTGACCTACCTGCTGGACGAGCTGTTCGGCGCCGAGCCGGTGATCCCGACCGCTGTGACGTCGTCGGTGACCGACGACCCGGTCGTGATCGTCGGCATGGCCTGCCGCTACCCCGGCGGCGTGTCCTCGCCGGAAGATTTGTGGCGGTTGGTGTCCGAGGGCGTGGACGCCGTCTCGGCGTTCCCCACCGATCGCGGCTGGGACCTGGAATCCCTGCACAGCACCGATCCGGACGCCACCGGCACCTCCTACACCCGGCACGGCGGCTTCCTGCACGAGGCCGCGAACTTCGACCCCGACTTCTTCGAGATGAGCCCCCGCGAGGCCCTCGCCACCGACGCCCAGCAGCGGCTCCTGCTGGAGACGGTGTGGGAGGCGATCGAACGAACCGGCATCGACCCCGTCTCCCTGCGGGGAAGCCAGACCGGCGTGTTCGCCGGGGTGATGTACCACGACTACGTCGCCCTCCTCGGCGACGACCGGTTCGAGGGCGTCCGGGGCAGCAGCAGCGCGCACAGCATCGTGTCCGGCCGTGTCTCCTATACCTTCGGCTTCGAGGGCCCGGCGGTCACCGTCGACACAGCGTGTTCGTCCTCGCTGGTCGCGGTGCACCTGGCCGCTCAGGCCCTGCGCGCCGGTGAGTGCGGGCTGGCCCTGGCAGGCGGCGTGACGGTGATGTCCACGCCCGGCACCTTCGTCGAGTTCTCCCGGCAGGGCGGGCTCGCGGTGGACGGTCGCTGCAAGGCCTACGCGGACTCGGCCGACGGCGTGGGCTGGTCCGAGGGCGTCGGTGTGCTGGTCCTGGAACGCCTCTCCGACGCGCGCCGGAACGGGCACCGGGTGCTGGCCGTGCTGAAGGGCAGCGCGGTCAACCAGGATGGCGCTTCCAACGGCCTGACCGCGCCCAACGGCCCGTCCCAGCAGCGGGTGATCCGCGCCGCCCTGGCGAGCGCCGGACTGTCCACAACGGACGTCGACGCCGTCGAAGGTCATGGCACCGGGACGACCCTGGGCGACCCGATCGAGGCACAGGCCCTGCTGGCCACCTACGGCCGGGACCGGGACCGGCCGCTGCTGCTCGGCTCGATCAAGTCCAACCTGGGCCACACCCAGGCGGCCGCCGGGGTGGCCGGGATGATCAAGATGATCATGGCCATGCGGCACGGCCTGCTGCCCAGGACCCTGCACGCGGCCGTCCCGTCGACCCATGTGGAGTGGTCGACGGGCGCGGTCGAGTTGCTCACCGAGCCGACCCGCTGGCCGGACCTGGACCGGCCGCGCCGGGCGGGCGTGTCCTCCTTCGGGATCAGCGGTACCAACGCACACGTGATCCTCGAACAACCGTCCACGGAAACCCCTGTCGCGGAACCCGAGGGTCACGCGGTCGTGCCGTGGGTGGTGTCGGCGAAGTCCGAGGCGGGTCTGCGTGCCCAGGCCGGACGGTTGGCCGCCCATGTCGACGGCGCGGGACTGCGGTTGGCCGATGTGGGGTGCTCGCTGGCGGTCGCGCGGTCGGGCTTCACCCACCGCGCGGTCGTGACGGCCGCCGACACCGAGTCCATGGTCCGTGGCCTGTCCGCACTGGCTGCGGGCGAGCCGGATCTTGCCGTGGTGAGTGGCGTGGCGGGCGGCGGCAAGACGGCGTTCCTGTTCTCGGGTCAGGGTTCGCAGCGGCTGGGGATGGGTCGGGAGCTGTATGACCGGTTCCCGGTGTTCGCGGCAGCGTTCGACGCGGTATGCGCGGGCTTGGACGAATACCTGGATCAGCCGATCAAGTCGGTGATCTGGGGCGCGGACGCCGAGCCTGCCGACGCGACCGCGTATGCCCAGGCCGGGTTGTTCGCGGTCGAGGTCGCCCTGTTCCGTCTGGTCGGCTTGTGGGGCGTGCGGCCGGACTACCTGGCGGGCCACTCCATCGGCGAGATCGCGGCCGCTCACCTGGCCGGAGTGTTCTCGTTGGACGATGCCTGTGCGCTGGTGGCAGCCCGGGGCCGGTTGATGCAGGCCCTGCCGCCCGGCGGGGCGATGGTGGCGATCGACGCGACCGAGGACGAGGTCGTTCCGCTGCTGGACGAGCACGTGTCGATCGCGGCGGTCAACGGCCCGTCCGCCGTGGTGATCTCCGGTGCCGAGGCGGCCGTAGAGCTGGTCCGGGAACGGTTCGCGGACCGGCGGACGAGTCGGCTGCGCGTGTCGCATGCGTTCCACTCGCCGCTGATGGAACCGATGCTCGCGGAGTTCCGTGCCGTGGTCGAGCGCCTGTCGTTCGACGCACCGGCGATCCCGGTTGTGTCCAATGTGACCGGTGAGCAGGCGACCGAGGAGCTGTGTTCCCCGGCGTACTGGGTCGGCCACGTGCGTGAGACTGTCCGATTCGCCGACGGCGTACGCGCCCTCCACAACGCGGGCGTGACCCGTTTCCTGGAGATCGGCCCGGACGCGGTGCTCACCGGCATGGCCGCGACCTGCCTGGACGATGACGCCCGACTCATCCCGGTGCTGCGCCGGGACCGGGATGAGGAACCGGTGCTCGTGGACGCGCTGGCTCACCTGCACGTCTCGGGCGTGACCATCGACTGGGCCGCGTTCTTCACCGGTGCCCGGCGGGTGGATTTGCCGACGTATGCCTTCCAGCACCAGCGGTTCTGGCCCGAATCGAAGGCCGGGGCCGGTGACATCGGTGCCGTGGGGTTGGAGCCTGCCGGGCATCCGTTGTTGGGTGCGGCGGTTGAGCTGTCCGATGGGGACGGTGTGGTGTTCACGTCCCGACTGTCGGTGGCGTCGCATCCGTGGCTGGCCGATCACGTGGTGCTGGGGTCGGTGTTGTTGCCCGGCACGGCTTTCGTGGAGTTGGCGATCCACGCGGGTGACCAGATGGGCTGTGGTCGGGTCGACGAGCTGACCTTGGCGGCCCCGTTGGTGCTGCCGGAACACGGCGGTGTCCGGGTCCAGGTGCGGATCGGTGCCGCCGACGAGTCCGGCCGCCGCTCGTTCGGCGTCCGCTCCCGGGCAGGCGAGCAGTCCTGGGTCGAGCACGCGACCGGCTTCCTTACCGCAGGCAGCCCCAGCCCTGTGGACTTCGATGCGACCGCATGGCCGCCCGCCGACGCGGAGCCGGTGGACGTCACCGACGCCTACGACACCCTGCGGGACCACGGATTCGGCTATGGCCCGGTCTTCCAGGGCCTGCGAGCCGCGTGGCGACGCGGGGACGAGGTCTTCGCCGAGGTCGGCCTGCCCGAAGGGACCACCGGCGGAGGCTTCGGACTGCACCCGGCGCTGTTGGACGCCGCGATGCACGCAGCGATCCTGCTCGACACCGGCCGGGAGACCGTCATCCCGTTCGCCTGGAACGACGTCTCCCTGCACGCCATGGGCGCGTCCACGGTCCGGGTCCGACTGTCCTGGGACGACGATGGCTCGATGTCCATAGCCGTCGCGGACGCTACGGGAAGCCCCGTCCTGTCCGTGGGTTCCGTGGTCGGCAGGCCGGTCTCCGCGCGACAGCTGGACCGCCCCGGCGACGCGGCCCTGTTCGGCATCGAGTGGCGCCCGATCACCGTGGCCGCGACGGGTACCCAGGTCACGCCTTGGGAAGATCTCGCGGACACCGTGCCCGACGTGGTGGTGCTCAGGTGCCCGACCTCGGCCGATGACATCCTGGCGGGAGCGCGTTCGGCCACCCACCACGTGCTGGCCGTGCTGCAACAGTGGCTGGCCGATGCCCGGTTTGCCGAGTCCCGACTGGTCGTGGTGACCCGCAACGCGGTGTCCGTGTCCGACGGCGACGAGATCGACCTACGCCAGGCGCCCGTCTGGGGACTCGTCCGCTCCGCCCAGGCCGAGAACCCCGGCCGCTTCACCCTCGTCGACCTGGACGACGACGGAGCCCTGCCACTGGCACTGGCCGCCGACGAACCCGAGTCGGCCGTGCGCGCGGGCACCGTCCACGTGCCGCACCTCGCCCGACAGGCTGACCGGCACTCGGACCTGACGCTCGACCCCGACCGCACGGTCCTGATCACCGGCGGCACCGGCGGGGTGGGTGCCGCCCTGGCCCGGCACCTGGTGGCCGAGCACGGCGTCCGGCACCTGGTCCTCGCGGGCCGCCGGGGGATCGACGCGCCTGCGGCCGCCGAGCTGGCCGCCGAACTGACCGACGCGGGCGCCCGGGTCCGGGTCGCCGCGTGCGACGTGTCGGACCGGGCCGCCGTGGCCCGGCTCATCGACGAGATCACCGCAGAGCGACCGCTGACCGCCGTGCTGCACGCGGCCGGGATCGCGGACAACGGCCTGATCGGCGCCCTCACCCCGGACCGGGTCGACGCGGTGCTCGCCCCCAAGGCCGACGCCGCCTGGCACCTGCACGAACTGACCCGGCACCTGGACCTGGCCGCGTTCGTGCTCATCTCCTCGGCGGGCGGCCTCGTGCTCGCGGCCGGTCAGGGCAACTACGCCGCCGCCAACGTCTTCCTGGACGCCCTGGCGAGCGCGCGCCGGGCGGACGGCCTGCCCGCGACCGCCATGGCCTTCGCCCTGTGGGACGTCGAGGGCGGGATGAGCCAACACCTGGGCGAGGTCGACCGCACCCGGATGGCCACCCAGGGCCTCCCGCCGCTGTCCCACGAGTCCGGCCTGACCCTGTTCGACGCCGCCCTGTGCGGCGACCGGGCCGCCGTCGTCCCGCTCCGCCTCGACACCCGCGCCCTGCGCGCTCGCACCGACACCGTCCCGGCCCTGCTGCGCGGCCTCGCCCCGCAGCCCCGCCGTGCCGTCGAGCCGACGACCACCCTGGCCAGGCAGCTGGCCGGGCTGACGCCGGGGGAGCGGCACCGGGCGGTCCTGCAGGTCGTGCGTACCCAGGTCGCGGCCGTGCTCGGGCACACCTCGATCGAGGCGATCGCGCCCGACCGCGCCTTCCGCGAGCTGGGCTTCGACTCCCTCGCCGCGACCGACCTCCGCAACCGCCTCAACACGCTGACCGGCCTGCGCCTGCCCGCCACGCTCGTCTTCGACCACCCGAACGCCCAGGCCGTCACCGACCACATCGAGTCCCGGCTGGAAGGCACCCGCAGCACCGTCACGGTGACCGAGCGCGCCGGATCGGACGAGCCGATCGCCATCGTGGCGATGGCCTGCCGCTACCCCGGTGGCGTGCGCACCCCGGAAGACCTGTGGCGGCTGCTGCTCGACGGCGTGGACACGGTGTCGGACCTGCCCGCCGACCGGGGCTGGCGCGTCGACGACCTCTACGACCCGGAGCCCGGCAAGGAGGGCAAGAGCTACACCCGCAACGGCAGCTTCCTGCACGACGCCGCCGACTTCGACCCGGCCGTGTTCGGCATCTCGCCCCGCGAGGCCCTGCACATGGACCCGCAGCAGCGGCTCCTGCTGGAGGCATCCTGGGAGGCGGTGGAGCGCGCAGGCCTCGACCCGATGTCGCTCAAGGGCAGCCGGACCGGCGTCTTCGCGGGCGTGATGTACCACGACTACGCGCTGAACGTGTCCCCGTCCGGCACCAGCGGCGGCAGCGTCGTGTCCGGCCGCGTCTCCTACACGCTCGGCCTCGAAGGCCCGGCCGTCACCGTGGACACGGCCTGCTCGTCATCCCTGGTCGCCCTGCACCTGGCCGTCCAGGCGCTGCGCTCCGGCGAGTGTTCCCTGGCCCTGGCGGGCGGCGCCACCGTGATGTCCACCCCCGGCATGCTCATCGAGTTCAGCCGCCAGCGCGGCCTGTCCCCGGACGGCCGCTGCAAGTCCTACTCGGCGGGCGCCGACGGTGTCGGCTGGTCCGAGGGCGTCGGCGTGCTGCTGGTCGAACGCCTCTCGGACGCGCTGCGCAACGGCCACCCCGTGCTGGCCCTGGTGCGCGGCACCGCCGTCAACCAGGACGGCGCCTCAAACGGCCTGACCGCCCCCAATGGCCCGTCCCAGCAACGCCTGATCCATCAGGCCCTGGCAGGCGCCGGATTGTCCACTGCGGACATCGACGCCGTCGAAGGTCACGGCACCGGGACGACCCTGGGCGACCCGATCGAGGCCCAAGCCCTATTGGCCACCTACGGCCGGGACCGGGACCGGCCGCTGCTGCTCGGCTCGATCAAGTCCAACCTGGGCCACACCCAGGCGGCGGCGGGCGTGGCAGGCGTGATCAAGATGGTCCTGGCCATGCGGCACGGCCTGCTCCCGCGCACCCTGCACATGGATGCCCCCTCGCCGCACGTGGACTGGTCCGAGGGCGCCATCGAACTCCTGACGGAGTCCCGCCCCTGGCCGGACGCGGCCCACCCGCGCCGCGCGGGCGTGTCGGCCTTCGGCATCAGCGGCACCAATGCCCACGTCATCCTGGAACAGGGCCCGACGCCTGCGGATCTGAGTGCTACCAACGGACCTGCCCCGGAAGCCGAGATGATGCCCTGGCCCGTCTCGGCGGCCACTCCGGCGGCGTTGCGGGCCCAGGCCGAGAGCCTGTCGGCGTTCCTGGACACACGGCCGGAACTCGACCTGCTCGACGTGGCGCACTCACTGGCCACGACACGGGCGACGTTCGAGTGCCGGGCCGTCGTGGTCGGAACCGAGCGCGAGTCGTTGCTGACCGGACTGCGCGCGGTGGCGCGAGGCGAGGCCGGTCCCGGTGTCCACCAGGCGACCGCGCGTTCCGTTGCCACCACGGCGTTCCTGTTCTCGGGCCAGGGATCGCAGCGGCTCGGGATGGGGCGGGAGCTGTACGACCGGTTCCCGGTGTTCGCGACGGCGTTCGACGCGGTGTGCGCCGGGCTGGACGAGCACCTGGAACAGCCGATCAAGTCGGTGATCTGGGGCGCGGATGCCGAGTTGCTTGACCAGACGGCGTTCGCGCAGGCCGGGTTGTTCGCCGCCGAAGTGGCGTTGTTCCGACTGTTGGACTCCTGGGGAATCCACCCGGACTTCGTGGCCGGGCACTCCATCGGCGAGATCGCGGCGGCCCACGTTGCCGGGGTGCTCTCGTTGGGTGACGCCTGCGCGCTGGTGGCGGCTCGTGGCCGGTTGATGCAGGCGCTACCCGTCGGTGGGGCCATGGTGGCGATCGAGGCCACCGAGGGCGAGGTCGCGCCGCTGCTGGACGACCAGGTATCGCTCGCGGCGATCAACGGTCCGACCGCGGTCGTGGTGTCCGGTGTGGACACTGCGGTTGCGCGAGTCCTGGAACACTTCGCCGATCGCCGCACGAGCAGGCTTCGTGTGTCGCACGCGTTCCACTCGCCGTTGATGGAGCCGATGCTGGCCGAGTTCGGCGAGGTGGCGGCGCGACTGTCCTACGCCCCGCCGGTGATCCCGGTCGTGTCCACTGTGACCGGCGAGCCGGTGTCCGAGTACACACCGGAGTACTGGGTCGACCACGTCCGCGCGACCGTCCGCTTCGCCGACGGCCTGCGCGCCCTCCACGCCGCCGGGGTGACCCGGTTCGTCGAGATCGGTCCCGACGCCGTACTGACCGGCATGGCCGGGTCCTGCCTCGGCGACGTCCCGGACGTCCTGGCGGTCCCGACCCAGCGCAAGGACCGATCCGAACACGCGACGATCGTGGACGCGCTCGCCCGCCTGCACGTCGCAGGCGCCGCCATCGACTGGACCACGTTCTTCACCGGCGCCCGCCGAGTCGACCTGCCCACCTACGCCTTCCAGCGCAGGCGCTACTGGATCAACGCAGGCCAGGGCACCGACCTGGACGCGGCCGGTGTGGGTTCCGTGCGGCACCCCCTGCTCGGTGCCGCAGTCCGGCTCCCCGACTCGGGCGGCGTCGTGCTGACCGGTCGACTGTCCCTGGAAGACCACCCCTGGCTGGCCGATCACGCGATCCTGGGCAAGGTCCTGCTGCCCGCGACCGCCTTCGTCGAGATGGTCCTGCGCGCCGCGACCGAGGCAGGCTGTGCCGCGATCGAGGAACTGACGGTGTCGACCCCGCTCGTGCTGTCCGGCCGCGTGGGCGTCGAGGTGGTCGTGGGCGCCGCAGACGACACCGGCCGCAGGCCCGTCGCCGTCTACTCCCAGCAGGACGACGCCTGGACCGAGCACGTCTCCGGCTTCGTCGTCCCCACCGGCCCGGCCGCACCCTGCGACCTCACCGTCTGGCCACCCGCAGGCGCCGAGCAGATTCCGGTGGCCGACACGTACGACCTCTTCGACCAGCACGGCTACGACTATGGACCCACCTTCCAGGGCCTCCGCGCGGCCTGGCGCCGTGGAGCCGAGATCTTCGCCGAGGTCGCGCTGCCCGAGTCCGCCCTGCCCGAGTCCGCCTTGCCCGAGTCCGCCAAGCCCGACGCAGCCGCGTTCGCCCTGCACCCGGCCCTGTTCGACGCGGCCATGCACGCTGCCGTCCTCGCCACCGACGTCGGCGGCACGGTCATCCCGTTCGCCTGGAACGACATCGCCCTGCACGCGGTCGGCGCGTCCGCCATCCGGGTCCGCCTGACCCGGGCGGGCGACGGCGCGCTGTCCCTCGCGATCGCCGACACCACCGGCGCCCCGGTGGCCACCGTCGGCGCGATGATCGGCCGCCCGGTCTCCGCCGACCAGCTGGCCGACCGGGAGCCGTTGTTCGGCATCGACTGGGTCCCCGCGTCGGTCCCACCCCGGGCCGCGAACTGGACGTGGCTGCCCGACATCACCCCGGCCGAGACCCCGTCCGTCGCGGTGTTCGACTGCTCGTCGATCTCTGTGTCCGCTGTCCCGATGGGCACTGTCGTGACGGGCATCCGCGCGGTCACCCACCGGGTGCTCGACGTGATCCAGCGATGGCTCGCCGACGAGCGGTTCGCCTGCGCCCGCCTGGTGATCCTGACCCGGAACGCGGTCGCCTCGGACATCGACCTGCCCCAGGCCCCGGTGTGGGGTCTGGTGCGGTCCGCCCAGGCGGAGAACCCCGGCCGCCTCACCCTCCTGGACTGGGACGGCGAGGACACCTCACGCGAGGTGCTCGACCGCGTCCTCGCCACCGAGGAACCCGAGCTCGCCCTCCGCCACGGCTCACCCCTGGTGCCCCGCCTGGTCCGCCTGAGCGGCCGGACCACACCGCCCGCGTTCGACACCGGCACCGTCCTGATCACCGGCGGCACCGGCGGCCTCGGCGCCATGATGGCCCGCCACCTCGTCATCGAACACGGCGCCCGCGACCTCGTCCTCACCAGTCGACGCGGCACCGAGGCGCCCGGCGCCCCGAACCTCGCCGCCGAGCTGACCGACCTGGGCGCCCGGGTCCGGATCGTCGCCTGCGACGTCGCCGACCGCGCGGCCCTGGCCGCCCTCCTGGACGGGATCACCACTCTCACCGCCGTCGTGCACGCCGCCGGGGTCGGCGACAACGGCCTGGTCGGCGCCCTGACCCCCGAGCGCATCGACGCCGTCCTGGCCCCCAAGGCCGACGCGGCCTGGCACCTGCACGAGCTGACCCGCGACCGGGACCTGTCCGCGTTCGTCCTGATCTCCTCGGTCGGCGGCCTGGTGCTCGTCGCCGGTCAGGGCAACTACGCGGCCGCCAACGTCTTCCTGGACGCGCTGGCCGAGCACCGGCACGCCCAGGGCCTGCCCGCGACCGCGATGGCCTTCGGCATGTGGGACTTCGACGCGGGTCTGGGCAGCCACCTGCGCGATCTCGACGTCACCAGGATGGCCACCCACGGCGTCCCCGCGCTGTCCCCCGACACCGGGCTGGCCCTGTTCGAGGCGGGCCTGCGCACCGACCGGGCCGCGATCGTGCCGATCCGGGTCGACATCCAGGCCCTGCGCGCCCGAACCGATGTCGTCCCGGCACTCCTGCGCGGCCTGGTCCCGACCACGCGCCGGGCGAGCACCACCGTCACCGAACACGGCACCACTCTGGCCGACCGCGTCGCCGGGCTGACACCGGCCGAACGGCACCGCGCGGTGCTTCGGCTCGTCCGCACCGAGGTGGCCGCGGTGCTCGGGCACGCCACCGCCGAGGCGATCACCCCCGACCGGGCCTTCCGCGAACTCGGCTTCGACTCGCTGGCCGCCACCGAGCTGCGCAACCGCCTCAACACGGTCACCGGCCTGCGCCTGCCCGCCACCCTCGTCTTCGACCACCCCAACTCCGAGGCCATCGCCACCTGCGTCGAGGCCGAGCTGGCCCCGGCCACCGAGGCGGGCTCCGGCGACGACGAGCTGCGCCGCGCCCTGCTCACGATCCCCACCCGCAGGCTCCGCGACGCGGGCCTGGTGGACAGCCTGCTCGACCTGGCCGACGTCCGGCCGGTGTCCGATGTGGAGGGTTCCGGCCCGCGCCCGGCCCGGCCGCGCGACGACGACCGCGCCGTCACCACGCACGAGCCCATCGCCGTCATCGGCATGGCCTGCCGCTACCCGGGCGGCGTGACCAGCCCCGACGACCTGTGGCGGCTGGTGTCCACCGGCGCCGACGCGATCTCCGGGTTCCCCGCCGACCGAGGCTGGGACCTGGCCCGCCTGCGCGACCCGAGCACCGACACCCGCTACACCGAGGCGGGCGGCTTCCTCGCCGAGGCCGCCGACTTCGACCCCGGCTTCTTCGGCATCTCGCCGCGCGAGGCGCTGGGCATGGACCCGCAGCAGCGACTCGCGCTGGAACTGTCCTGGGAGGCGCTGGAACGCGCGGGCATCGACCCGACCTCGCTCAAGGGCAGCCAGACCGGCGTGTTCGCGGGCGTCATGTACCACGACTACCCGGGCAGCGACGGCAACGGCAGCGTGGTCGCGGGCCGGGTCTCCTACAAGCTCGGCCTGGAAGGCCCCGCCGTCGCCGTCGACACGGCCTGCTCGTCCTCCCTGGTCGCCCTGCACCTCGCCGTCCAAGCCCTCCGCCAGGGCGACTGCTCGCTGGCGGTGACCGGCGGCGTCACGGTGATGGCGACCCCTGGCGTGTTCGTCGAGTTCGGCAGGCAGGGCGGCTTGGCCTCCGATGGCCGGTGCAAGTCCTTCGCGGCCGCCGCCGACGGGACCGGGTTCGCCGAGGGCGCGGGTTTCCTGGTGGTGGAACGGCTTTCCGACGCGCTCCGCAACGGCCACCCCGTGCTGGCGGTCGTGCGGGGGAGCGCGGTGAACCAGGATGGCGCGTCCAACGGCCTGACCGCGCCCAACGGCCCGTCCCAGCGCCGCGTCATCCGCCAGGCCCTGGCCAACGCCCGCCTGTCCGCCGACCAGGTGGACGTGGTGGAGGCACACGGCACCGGGACCACCCTGGGCGACCCGATCGAGGCGCAGGCGATCCTGGCCACCTATGGCCAGGAACGAGACCGGCCGCTGTGGCTGGGTTCGGTGAAGTCCAACCTGGGTCACACCCAGGCGGCCGCAGGCGTGGCCGGGATCATCAAGATGGTCATGGCCATGCGGCACGGGGTGCTGCCCAGGACGTTGCATGTGGACAGCCCGTCGCCGCATGTGGACTGGACGGCGGGTTCCGTCGACCTGCTGCGGGACGCGCAGGACTGGCCCGACACCGGACGTCCGCGCCGCGCGGGCATCTCCTCCTTCGGCATCAGCGGCACCAACGCCCACGTCCTCGTGGAACAGGCCCCGATGGTCGAGCCGGTCGCCGTGGCGTCCGAGGTGGACTCTCCTGTTGTTCCGTGGCTCTTGTCGGCTGGGCAACAGGACGCACTCGGCGCCCAGGCCGAGCGGCTTGTGTCCTATGTGGATGAATTGGCATTGCGACCGATGGATATCGCGTTCTCCCTTGCCACCACCCGGGCGGCGCTGGAACACCGGGCCGCGATCGTGGGCACCGGTGACGATCTGGTGACCGGGCTGGGGGCGGTGACGCTCGGCGAGGCCATCAGCGGTGTCGCGTCCGACGGGCTGCTCGCGTTCCAGTTCTCCGGCCAGGGCTCGCAGCGGCTCGGGATGGGACGGGAGCTGCACGATCGGTTCCCGGTCTTCGCCGAGGCTTTCGACGCGGTGTGCGCCGGGCTGGACGAGCACCTGGACGGGTCGATCAAGTCCGTGATCTGGGGGACCGACCCGGCGCTGATCAACGAGACCGTCCACGCCCAGGCCGGCTTGTTCGCGGTCGAGGTGGCACTGTTCCGCCTGGTCGAGTCCTGGGGCGCGCGGCCGGACTACCTGACCGGCCACTCCATCGGCGAGATCGCGGCCGCGCACGTCGCCGGGGTGCTCTCACTGGGTGACGCCTGCGCCTTGGTGGCCGCTCGTGGCCGGTTGATGCAGGCCCTGCCGTCCGGCGGCGCGATGGTGGCGATCGCGGCCACCGAGGACGAAGTCGCTCCACTGCTGGACCAGCACGTCTCGATCGCCGCGATCAACGGACCCTCGTCGGTGGTCGTGTCGGGCCTCGAAGAGGCAGTGCTGCGGGTGGGGGAGGAGTTCGCGGCCCGGGGTCGCAAGACGAGTCGGCTTCGGGTGTCGCACGCGTTCCATTCGCCGTTGATGGAGCCGATGCTGGCGGAGTTCCGCGAGGTGGCGGCACGACTGTCGCACAGCGCGCCGGTGATCCCGCTGGTGTCGAACGTGACCGGGGACCTGGCGACCGAGTACTCATCGGAGTACTGGGTCGAGCACGTCCGGAAGACCGTCCGGTTCGCCGACGGTGTGCGTGCCCTGCGAGCCGCCGGGGTAACCCGGTTCCTGGAGATCGGCCCGGACGGCGTGCTCACGGCCGTGGCCCGGGAGAGTGTCCCGGAGGACACGGTCCTGGTGCCGGTGCTGCGCAAGGACCGCGCCGAGGAACCGACGATCGTCACCGCGCTGGCCCACCTGCACGTCTCCGGTGTGAAGATCGACTGGTCGGCCTTCTTCGCGGGTACCGGCGCCCGGCGCGTGGACCTGCCCACGTACGCGTTCCAGCACCAGCGGTTCTGGTCCACGGACATCCCCGCGATGGGCACCCCCGACAACACCGCCCACCCCGTGCTCACCGCCACGGTCGACCTGGCCGACTTCGACGGCGCCCTGCTCACCGGCCGCCTGTCCACCCGCTCGCACCCCTGGCTGACCGACCACGTCGTACTCGGTTCCGTGCTGGTGCCCGGCACGGCCCTGGTCGAGCTGGCCATCCGCGCGGGCGACGAGGTCGGCTGCGACCGGGTCGAGGAACTGACCCTGACCGCCCCGCTGTCCCTGCCCGAAAACGGCGGCGTCCAGCTCCAGGTCCGGGTCGAGGAGCCGGACGAGTCCGGCCGCCGCGCCCTCACCATCCACGCCCGCCCGGACCACGACGGCGACCACCTCTGGACCCTGCACGCCCAGGGCACCGTCACAGCAGGCTTGGCTGCCGAGCACGAACCGCTCACCTGGCCGCCCACCGGCGACCCGATCGATCTCGCCGGTGCCTACGACCGGCTTGCCGACAGCGGCCTCGCCTACGGCCCGACATTCCAGGGCCTGCGGGCGGCCTGGCGACACGGCGACGACGTGTTCGCCGAGGTCGCCCTACCGGAGTCCGCGCAGGCCGAGGCCGCCGGGTTCGGCCTGCACCCGGCCCTGTGGGACGCGACCCTGCACGCCGCCGCGTTCCTGGGCTCCGGCGACACCGGCGTCCCGTTCGCGTGGCAGGGCGTCTCCCTGCACGCCTCCGGCGCCTCCGTCGTCCGCGTCCGCCTGGCCACCGGCACCGACGGCCTTTCCGTCACCATCGACGACACCGACGGCGCCCCCGTTGCCACGGTCGACGCCCTGGCCATCCGCCCGATCTCCGCCGACCGACGCACGGTCGACCAGAACTCTCTCTTCGAACTCGACTGGCTCCCCGTCTCCACCGACCCGGCAGCCTCGGTCGCGGTGGTGGGCCCCGACGCCGGACTCTCTCTCCCGACCTACACAGATCTCGCGGGGCTGGCCCAGAACGATGTCCCGGACGTGGTCGTGGTCCCAGTCCTCGGGGGAACGGCGGTGCACAGTGAGACCTGCCGTGCCTTGGAGTTGGTGCAGTCCTGGCTGGCGGAAGACGAGTTCGCGAGTTCCCGGCTGGTCTTCCTGACCCGGGGCGCCACCACGGGCGCGAACCTCGCCGCCGCCGCCGTGTGGGGATTGGTGCGCTCCGCCCAGTCCGAGCACCCGGGCCGGTTCGGCCTGATCGACCACGACGAGGTCTCGCCGACACTGCTCTCCACGTTCGGGTCGGACGAGCCGCAGCTGGTCATCCGAGGTGAAGAGGTGCTCGCGGGCCGTCTCACCAGGGTCCCGGTCACCACCACCGAACCCCGGCCGGACCTTGACGGCCCGGTCCTGATCACCGGCGGCACCGGCGGTCTCGGCCGGATCGTGGCCCGGCACCTGGTGTCCGCGCACGGGGTCCGGGACCTGCTCCTGGTCAGCCGCCGTGGCCCGGCCGCCGACGGTGCCGCCGAACTGGCGGCCGAGCTGACCGAGCAGGGCGCGCGCATCGAGATCGTGGCCTGCGATGTCACCGACCGGGACGCGGTCACCGAGCTGATCGAGCGGCACCCCGTGCGCGCCGTGATCCACACCGCCGGTGTCCTGGACGACGGCGTGATCACCTCGATGACCCCCGAACGGCTCGCCGCCGTGCTGCGCCCCAAGGCCGACGCCGCCTGGAACCTGCACGAGGCCACCCGGCACCTGCCCCTGTCCGCGTTCGTCCTGTTCTCCTCGGTGGCGGGCACCTTCGGCAGCCCCGGCCAGGCCAACTACGCGGCCGCCAACGCCTTCCTCGACGCCCTGGCCCGCCACCGCGCCGACCTCGGCCTGCCCGCGATCTCCCTGGCCTGGGGCCCGTGGACCCAGGACGCGGGCATGACCGGCACCCTGACCGCCACCCGACGGGCAGTCCACCCGGGCATGCCCGCCATCTCACCCGAGCTCGGCGTCGCCCTGTTCGACGCCGCCCTGTTCGACGTCGCCCTGACCGGCGACCGTCCGGCCATCGCGCCCGTGCGACTGGACCTGGCGGCCTGGCGCGCCCAGGGCGACGTCCCCGCCATCCTGCGCGGCCTGGTCCGCACCAGGGCCCGCCGATCGGCCGCCGCCACCGGCTCCGACCTGACCCGGCGCCTGACCGCCCTCGCCCCCGACCGGCGCCGGGACGTCGCCAGGGACGCGGTCCGCGCCCAGATCGCCACGGTCCTCGGCCACACCGAGGCGGCCGACATCGACCCGACCCGCGCGTTCCAGGACCTCGGTTTCGACTCCCTCACGGCGATCGAGCTGCGCAACCGCCTCAACACCCGCACCGGCCTGCGCCTGCCCGCCACCCTCCTGTTCGACTACCCGACCACCGACGTCCTCGTGACCTTCCTCCTCGGTGAGCTGTTCGGCGCCGACCCGGTTCTCGCGGACATGCACCCGCCGGTCGTGGCGGACGACCCGATCGTGATCGTCGGCATGGCCTGCCGCTACCCGGGCGGCGTGTCCTCGCCCGAGGACCTGTGGCGGGTGGTGTCCGAGGGCGTGGACACGGTGTCGGGGTTCCCCACCGATCGCGGCTGGGACGTGGAAACGTTGTACAGCCCGGATCGGGATGCCCCGGGGACCTCCTACACCCGGCACGGCGGCTTCCTGTACGACGCGGGGGAGTTCGACCCGGACTTCTTCGGGATGAGTCCGCGCGAGGCCCTGGCCACCGACGCCCAGCAGCGGCTCCTGCTGGAGACGGTGTGGGAGGCGGTCGAGCGCACCGGCATCGACCCGGTATCGCTGCGCGGGAGCCAGACCGGCGTGTTCGCCGGGGTCATGTACCAGGACTATGCGGGCCTGCTGACGGGCCCCGAGTTCGAGGGCCACCAGGGCAGCGGCAGCGCGGGCAGCGTCGCCTCCGGCCGCGTCTCCTACACCTTCGGGTTCGAGGGCCCGGCCGTCACCGTGGACACGGCCTGCTCGTCGTCTCTGGTCGCCCTGCACCTGGCCGCCCAGGCCCTGCGCGCGGGGGAGTGCTCGCTGGCGTTGGCCGGTGGCGTCACGGTCATGTCCACCCCGACCACGTTCATCGAGTTCTCCCGACAAGGCGGCCTCGCCGAGGACGGCCGCTGCAAGCCGTTCGCCGACGCGGCCGACGGCGTCGGCTGGTCCGAGGGCGTCGGCATGCTGGTACTGGAACGCCTGTCCGACGCCCGCAGGCACGGCCACGAGGTGCTGGCGATCGTCCGGGGCAGCGCGATCAACCAGGACGGCGCGTCCAACGGCCTCACCGCGCCGAACGGTCCGTCCCAGCAACGGGTGATCCGCCGGGCCCTGGCAAGCGCCGGACTGTCCACTGTGGATGTCGACGCGGTCGAGGCGCACGGCACCGGGACGACGTTGGGTGACCCGATCGAGGCCCAGGCGCTGTTGGCGACCTATGGTCAGGACCGGGATCGTCCACTGTGGCTGGGGTCGGTGAAGTCCAACCTCGGGCACACCCAGGCGGCCGCCGGGGCCGCCGGGGTGATCAAGATGATCATGGCCATGCGTCATGGTGTGCTGCCCAGGACCCTGCACGTGGACGACCCGTCCGCACATGTGGACTGGACGGCAGGCTCGGTCGAGCTGCTGACCGAGGAAATCTCGTGGCAGGCGGGCGAGCGTCCGCGCCGGGCGGGTGTGTCGTCGTTCGGGATCAGTGGCACCAACGCGCACGTGATCCTCGAACAACCCGAGCCGAGCGTGGTGGCCGACGAGCCGAAGGACCTGGCGGTGGTGCCGTTGGTGCTGTCGGCCAAGTCCGAGGCGGGCCTCCGTGCCCAGGCCGAACGTCTGGCCGCGCACGGGACCACGAGTCTCCTGGACCTGGCGTACTCCCTGGTGACCGCACGGTCGACCTTCGCCTACCGCGCGGTCGTCACGGCCACGGACCTCCTGCCCGCCCTGGCCGCAGGCGAGGCCGTTCCGGGCGTCATCCAGGGCGTCGCCCGGCCCGGCAGGACGGCGTTCGTCTTCTCCGGTCAGGGCTCCCAGCGCCTGGGCATGGGCCGGGAGCTGTACGAGCGGTTCCCGGTCTTCGCGGCGGCCTTCGACGCGGTGTGCGCCGGTCTGGACGAGCACCTGGACCAGTCGGCCAAGTCCGTGATCTGGGGTGAGGACGCCGACCTGGCCGACGAGACCGTGCACGCCCAGACGGGTCTGTTCGCGCTCGGGGTCGCCCTGTTCCGTCTGATCGAGTCCTTCGGCGTCCGCCCGGACTACCTCGCGGGCCACTCGATCGGCGAGGTCGCCGCCGCCCACATCGCGGGCGTGCTGTCCCTGGCGGACGCGTGTGCGTTGGTGGCCGCGCGCGGCAAGCTGATGCAGGCCCTGCCCACCGGAGGGGCCATGGTCGCCATCGCGGCCACCGAAGACGAGATCCTCCCGTTCCTGACCGACAAGGTGTCCATCGCCGCCATCAACGGCCCTTCCGCACTGGTGATCTCGGGTGACGAGGCCGCTGTGCTGCAGGTGGCAGACGAGTTCGCAGCGCGTGGCCACAAGACGACCCGTCTCCGCGTCTCCCACGCGTTCCACTCGCCCCTGATGGAGCCCATGCTGGCGGAGTTCCGCGCCGTGGCCGCTCGTCTGTCCTATGCGGAACCGGCGATTCCCTTGGTGTCGAATGTGACCGGGACAATGGCGACCGAGTACACACCGGACTACTGGGTCGACCACGTCCGCCAGGCGGTCCGCTTCGCCGACGGCGTGACCACGCTCGACGCCGCCGGTGTCACCCGCTACCTGGAACTCGGCCCGGACGCGGTGCTGACCGGCATGATCGCCACCTGCCTGCCGGACCCCCTGCTCATCCCGCTGCTGCGCAAGAACCGCCCCGAAGAGACCACCGCGCTGGACGCCCTGGCCCACCTGCACGTCTCCGGCGCCACCGTCACCTGGCCGACCCTCTTCGTCGACACCGGCGCCCGGCGCGTCGACCTGCCCACCTACGCGTTCCAACACCAGCGCTTCTGGCCGAAGCCGACCCTCCGCGCGGGCGGGGCCACCGCCATCGGCCTGACCGCCACCAACCACCCACTGCTCGGCGCGGCGGTCGAGGTTCCCGGCAACGGCACCGTGTTCACCTCGCGGCTGTCGGTGCGGACCCACCCGTGGCTGGCCGAGCACGTCGTCCTGGGCTCGACCATCGTCCCCGGCACCGCCTTCGTCGACCTGGCCCTGCACGCCGGTGACGAACTCGGCTGCCCCCGCGTCGAGGAACTGACCCTCGCGGCCCCGCTGGTACTGCCCGACCACGGCGGCATCCAGCTCCAGGCCTGGGTGGGCGAGCCCGACACCACGGGCCACCGCCCGATCACCATCCGCTCCCGCCCCGAATCCACCGACGACTGGCAGCTCCACGCCACCGGCGAACTGACTCCCGCCGACCACCCCACTCCCGCAGTCACTCCGTGGCCGCTGGCCGAGGCCGACCCGATCGACGTGACCGACGCGTACGACAACCTCGCGACCGCCGGTTTCGACTACGGCCCCACCTTCCAGGGCCTCCGCGCCGCCTGGCGTCACGGCGACGAGATCCTCGCCGAGGTCGCCCTCCCGGACCCCGCCGAGGCACCGGCGTTCGGCCTGCACCCCGCCCTCCTGGACGCGACCCTGCATGCCGCCGCGTTCCTGGGCACCGGCGACTCCGGTGTGCCGTTCTCCTGGCGTGGCATCTCCCTGCACACCACCGGCGCCGCTGCCCTGCACGCCCGCCTCACCGCGACCGACTCCGGCCTGTCGATCACCATCGACACCCCCGACGGCACCCCCGTCGCGACTGTGGACACCCTCACCGTCCGCCCCATCACCACGGACCAGCTCGCTCCCAGCTCGCTGTTCCATCTCGACTGGCTGCCTGCCGACGTCTCCGAGGACGCCACGATCTCGGCCGCGATCATCGGCCCGGACCACGGCCTCCTGTCCCACCTGGACCTGCCCGTTCACAACGACCTGGCAGACCTGGTCCGGTCCGGCCTCCCGGACGTGGTCGCGGTGCAGATCGTCGGCACCTCATCGGTCGTGGACGACGTGCACGCCACCACCGCCCGCGTACTGGAACTGACCCAGTCCTGGCTGGCCCGGACCGAGCAGTCCCGCCTGGTCTTCATCACCCGGGGCGCGACCACCGGCACCGACCTGGTGGGCGCCGCGGTCTGGGGCCTGATCCGCTCCGCCCAGTCGGAACACCCGGGCCGCTTCGCCCTGATCGACCAGGACTCGGGCCCGATCCCACTGTCCGTCCTGAACTCCGACGAACCCCAACTTCTCATCCGCGACGGCAACCCCTTGGCGGCCAGGCTCACCAAGACCCCGCCCACCACCGACCGCCCCGTCTGGTCCGATATGCAGGGCACCGTTCTGATCACCGGCGGCACCGGCGGTCTGGGCAGGCTGGTGGCCCGGCACCTGGTGGCCGAGCACGGCGTCCGGGACCTGCTCCTGGTCAGCCGTCGCGGCCCGTCCGCCGAGGGTGCCGCCGACCTGGTGACCGAGCTGGCAGGCCACGGCGCCAGGGTCGACCTGGTCGCCTGCGACGTGACCGACCCGGCGGCCGTGACCGACCTGCTGGACCGCCACCCGGTGGCCGCAGTGATCCACACGGCGGGTGTCCTGGACGACGGCGTGCTCACCGCCCTGACCCCCGAGCGGCTCTCGACCGTGCTCCGCCCCAAGGTCGACGCGGCCTGGAACCTGCACCAGGCGACCCGGGACCGGGACCTGGCGGCCTTCGTCCTGTTCTCGTCCATCGCGGGCACCCTGGGCAACCCCGGCCAGGCCAACTACGCCGCAGGCAACACGTTCCTGGACGCCCTGGCCCACCACCGCCACTCCGCAGGTCTGCCCGCCCGGTCGCTCGCCTGGGGTCCGTGGACCCAGGACACCGGCATGACCACTCAACGTGCCGCCCGCTCCGGCATGCAGGAGATCACCCCGAGCCACGGCATGGCCCTGCTCGACACGGCGGTCGCCGGTGATCTCCCGGTGGTCGCCCCCGTCCTGCTGGACCTGCCCACCTGGCGCACCCGTGCCGAGGTCCCCACGATCCTCGGCGCCCTGGTCCGCACCCGCTCCCGCCGCGCCGCCGCCACCCCGGCCAACCTGACCCAGAAACTCGTCGGCCTCCCCGCGGACCAGCAGCACGAACTCCTTCTCGACGCGGTCCGCACCCAGATCGCCACCGTCCTCGGCCACCCGGACACGTCGGCGATCGACCCCGCCCGCCCATTCCAGGACCTGGGCTTCGACTCCCTCACGGCGATCGAACTGCGCAACCGCCTCAACACCCTCACCGGCCTGCGCCTCCCGGCGACCCTCCTGTTCGACTACCCCACCACCACCGACCTCATCACCCACCTGACCCCGCACCTCATCCCCGACGAGACCCCCACCCCGCACGCCATCCTCACCGAGCTGGACCGCCTGGACACCCTCCTGGACCTGGACGTCACCGACGACCTGCACCAGCAGATCACCGCCCGGCTCGACATCCTCAGGTCGAAGCTGTCGGCGGCCCGGACCGCCCCCAGGGACGAGTTCGACTTCGAGTCGGCCTCCGACGAGGAGGTCTTCCGAATCCTGGACAACGAACTCGGCCTGTCCTGACCGGACCGCCGGAACGGACAACGCCCCATCTCAGCCGAGACGGGGCGTTGTCGTCTGCCAGGCCAGAATCACCGGTACAAAGCAACAGCGCCCTGTCTCCGCGGAGACAGGGCGCTGTTGTCGAGTCTGTCAGCCGTTGTCCAGAAGCTGGAACAGCTCCTCATCGCTGGCTTCCCCGACATCCACCCCGCTGGCCGTCCCAGGACTCCAGCGCCCCACGATCGTCCGCAACCGCGACATGACACCGGCGTCAACGGCCCCCGAGGCCAGCAGGTTCTCCAACCGCCCCACCAACTCGGCCGCGTCCCCGGTCGGAACAACCTCACCCCGAATGAACCGAACAAGCGCCCCCGGCGTCGGGTAGTCGAACACCAGCGTCGCGGGCAACCGCACCCCGCACGCCGTCGTGATCCGGTTTCGCAGCTCGATCGTGTTCAGCGAGGTGACCCCCATGTCCGCGAACGACTGCGCGGCATCGTCCACCGACTTCCCCAACACAGCGCCGACCTCCCGCAGCACCATGTCCCCCAACACTTTCTCCAGTTCCCGCCCGCTCAACCCACCCAACGACAGCGAGCGCTCCACCACCGGCGCGGCCGCAGCCACAGCGCCGGCCCCACCCAACCAGTACTCCCCGTGCTGGAACGCATAGGTAGGCAACGGCACCGTCCGGGCCCCGGGAAGCACCGCCTCCCAATCAACCCCCACCCCATGCCCATGCAGCCGACCGACCGCACCCAACACACCACGCACCTCGTCAGCCCCGGCCACCGGCACGACCACCCCGCCGCACTCGTCGATCATCGGCGCGAGCGCGGCACCAGGCCCGAGTTCGACGAACGCCGAGACCCCGGCCCCTGTCAACCAGTCCACGGAGTCCTTGAAGCGCACCACATCCCGCACATGCCGAACCCAATACCCCGGGTCCCGGGCCTCCGCCGAGGTCAACAACTTCCCGGTCAGGTCCGACACCACCGGGATCCCCGGCGCGGAGAACCCGAGCTCCTCGACAGCGGAGGCGAACTCCGCCAACATCGGCTCCATCAATACCGAATGAAACGCATGGCTGACCGCGAGCGCGGTGGCCTTGTGCCCGGCCACCGTCAACTCCCCGGCAAGCTCCCGAACCGCCGCCCCCTCCCCGGACAGCACCACAGACCGAGGCCCGTTCACCGCCGCGAGAGACACCGACTCGCGCCCGACCAACCACTCCGCGACGTCGTCCTCGCCAAGCCGAACCGCCAGCATCTCCCCACCTGCAGGCAACGCCCCCATCAACCGCGCCCGCGCCGCGACCAACACGCACGCGTCCCCCAGCGACAACACCCCCGACACATGCGCCGCCGCGACCTCGCCGACCGAGTGCCCCACCAGATAGTCCGGCACAACACCCCAGGACTCGAACAACCGGTACAACGCCACCTCGAACGCGAACAACGCAGGCTGCGCGTACGCCGTGTCATCCAGCAGCGTGTCATCCAGCGCCCCGGCATCAGCCCACATCACCGACGCCAACGGCCGATCCAACAACGGATCGAGAATCCCCAGAACCTCGTTCAACGCCGCCTCGAAAACGGGGTACGCGACCAACCCCCGCCCCATCCCGACCCGCTGGCTCCCCTGCCCGGCGAACACGAACGCCAACTTCCCCCGCCCACCCCGCACAACCTGTCCGACATCAGCGAGCGCCGCCACCAACTCGTCCCGCTCACCGACCACGACCACCTGATGCTCATGCCGAGCCCGCGTGGTGGCCAACGAGTACGCGACATCCACCGCAGACAGCCCAGGATGCCTGTCCACATGCTCGGCCAACCGCCGCGCCTGCTCCCGGACCGCCTGCTCGGACCGCCCGGACAACACCCACGGCACGATCCCGCGATCCTCCCGGCCCGCCACGGCGTCGTCCGGCGACTCCTCCAGGATCACATGCGCGTTGGTCCCGCTGATCCCGAACGACGACACCCCCGCCCGCCGCGCAATCCCGGCCACCCGCGGCCAAGGCCGGGCCTCGGTCAGCAACCGCACCCCATCCGACCAGTCCACATGCGACGAAGGCGCGTCCACATGCAACGTCTTCGGCAATACCCCATGCCCCAGGGCGAGCACCATCTTGATGACCCCGGTGACCCCGGCGGCCGCCTGCGCATGCCCGATGTTCGACTTCACCGACCCCAACCAGAGCGGCTCCGCCCGCTCCCGCCCATAAGCCGAGATCAACGCCTGCGCCTCGATCGGATCACCCAACGTCGTCCCGGTCCCGTGCGCTTCCACGGCCGACACATCCCCGGGCTCCAGCCCGGCGTCGGTCAGGGCCTGCCGGATCACCCGCCGCTGCGCGGGCCCGTTGGGCGCGGTCAGCCCGTTCGACGTCCCGTCCTGGTTGATCGCCGACCCGCGCACCACGGCCAGCACCCGGTGCCCGTTCCGCCGGGCATCACTCAACCGCTCCAGCACGACCAGCGCTACACCCTCCGACCAGGCCGCCCCGTCCGCAGAGTCCGCGAACGACTTGCACCGCCCATCCGGAGACAGCCCACGCAGCCGGGAGAACCGCACGAACGAATCGGGCGTCGCCATCACCGCGACCCCGCCCGCGATCGCCAACGACGACTCCCCGGCCTTCAGCGACCGGCCCGCCAGGTGCAGCGCGACCAGGGACGACGAACAAGCGGTGTCCACGGTCAACGCGGGCCCCTCGAACCCGTACGCGTGCGCCAGCCGCCCGGACAGCGCGCTCGACGCCGTGCCGATGCTCAGCAGCCCCTCGATCTCCGCCGGGTACCCGGCGGCATGTGCCGCGTAGTCCTGGTACATCGCGCCGACGAACACCCCGGTCCGACTCCCGCGCAACGCCGTCGGGTCGATCCCGGCCCGCTCCAACGCCTCCCACGCGGTCTCCAACAGCAGCCGCTGCTGCGGATCCGTCGCCAACGCCTCCCGGTCGGAGAACCCGAAGAACCCGGCGTCGAAGTAGCTCGCGTTGTGCAGGAACCCGCCCTCACGCACATAGCTGGTCCCGACGCGCTCCGGATCGGGATCGAACAACCCGTCAAGATCCCACCCCCGGTCGACCGGGAACCCGGAGATCGCGTCGACCTCCCCGTCGACCAGCGCCCACAGCCCCTCCGGGGACACCACCCCGCCCGGCAGCCGACAGGCCATCCCGACGATCACCACCGGCTCGTCCGCGCCGAGGTCGACCTCCGCCTCGTCCTCCGCCTGCCCGACCAACGACCGCGCGACGGCGGCCGGGCTGGGGAAGTCGTAGGCCAGACTCGCCGTCAACGGCGTGCCGACGGCCTCGGCGAGCGCGTTCCGGAACCGGATCGCCAGGATCGAGTCCAGCCCGTGCTCCCGGAACGTCGCCTCGGGGGAGAACTCCGCGTCGACCACCTCGGCCAGACAGGCGCGAACCAGCTCCAACGCCTCCTCGAACGTCCGCAGCCGCGTGGGCCGGGAGTCCACGGTCGTCCGGACGAGTTCCTCCAACGCCCGCCGATGCGGCTTCCCGGCGGGCGTCCGGGGAAGATCGGGCACCACGATCAGCTCCAGCGGGATCTTGTAGTCCGCGACATCCCGGCCCTTCAGGAACCCGGTCACCGAGGCCAGGTCGATCGACCGGTCGGCCCGCTCGGTGAGCACCAGGCACGGGTACTCGCCGAGCCGCTCGTCCGGCTTGCCCACCACCGCGAGCGGCCCGATCCCCGGCAGGTCCGCCAGCACCCCCTGCACCTCGGTCGCGGTGAACTTCCGCCCGCCCACGTTGATCAGCTCGGCCGACCGCCCGCCGAACCGCACCAGCCCGCCGTCGACGCTCGCCAGGTCCCCGGTCCGCAGCCACCCGTCCGGCGTCATCGCCGCCCGGGTCAGCTCGACGTCGCCGAAGTAGCCACGGAACATCCCGGCGCTGCGGTACTGCAACTCGCCGACGGTCCCGGGCGCGCACTCCAGTCCGTCCTCATCGACCACCCGCACCCGCGCGCCCCGCGTCGGCCGCCCGACACTCGTGGCCGCGACCTCGGCAGGCTCGTCCGCGCGAGTGCACGTCCCCGTGCCCACCTCGGACATCCCCCACACCACGACCAACGCGGTGTCCAGGGCGTCCCGCACCTGCCCGACCAGCGCCCCGGAGATCGCCGCCCCCGCCGTCCGCACCTCCACCGGCCGGAACCCGGCGGCCGCGCCCGACTCCGCCAGCCTGCCCACGACGTCGTGCAGCTGCGTCGGCACGGCGAACACGACGCTGGGACGGACCCGCCTGCCGAGTTCGAGGAACCGATCGGGATCCCACCCGCGCAACAACACCTGCCTGCACGCCGCGAACAGCGCCGAGTGGATCGACTGCAACCCGAACAGGTGCGTCAGCGGACAGGCCGTGATCACCGCGTCGCCGAACGCCGCGCTCTCCGCCGTGACCGCGGCCGTGTTGGACAGCAGCCCGTCGTGGCTGTGCAGGCAGATCTTGGGCCGCGCGGAGGTGGTCGCCGACGACGGCATCAACATGAACGGCATGTCCGGCCGTACCTCGACCGACCGTGGCCGCTCACCCACCCACGCGGCCACCAGGCTCGCGACCGAGGTCTCGCCGTCCCCGGCCACGAGCACGGCCCGCACCGACGACACGGCCGCCAGCGTCTCCCGCCACGCGTCGTCCAGTTCCGGCAACACCACGACGACCGGCTCCACCCGGGTCAGCAGCGCCAGCACGTCCGGCCGCCCGTTCCCGCTGTGGATCGGCATCATCACCGCGCCGACCGCCGCCACGGCGAGGTGCGCGGTCTGGAACTCCCAGCAGTTCGGCAGCTGGGCCGCGACCACGTCCCCCGGCCCGACCCCGATCTCCTGGAGCCCGCGGGCCAGCGCGTCCACCTCCACCGCCCACCGCCGCCACGTCCACGACCGGTCCCCGTCGACCAGCGCGACCGCGTCGGGATCCACCGCCACGGCCGCGGCGAACACCCCCGGCAGCGTGTGGCCGGTCAGCGCCCCTTCACGGTCGGTGGTCGGAACGACGAGGTAGTCATCTCGGTGGACGGACACGCGCACTCCCGGGGTCGAGCGTTGAGCGAAACGGGTGCCGGTCTCGCCCGGGGGAGCGGCGGGACCGCTGCCGACCCCGGTCAGGAGGTCGTCGGGTTCGAGGCCAGGGAGGCCGTGCGCCGCCCGGGGAACTCGGCCTGGAGCAGGTTCAGCAGGGGCGCGGCCTTGACCGCGGTCTCCTCGAACTCGGCCTCCGGCTCGGACATGGCGATGATCGCGCCGCCGACGCCGTAGCTGAGCCGGTCGCCGTGCAGCACGACGGTGCGGATGACGATGCTCAGGTCCACCGCGCCGGTGAGCGCGAAGTAGCCGATGGCGCCGGAGTAGATGCCGCGCGGCCTGCCCTCCAGCCGGTCGATGATCTGCATCGTGCGGATCTTGGGCGCGCCGGTCATCGAGCCGCCGGGGAACGCCGACCGGACCGCGTCCACCGCGCTGCGGTCCGCCCGCAGCCGGGCCCGCACGGTGCTGACCAGCTGGTGCACGCTGGCGAAGGACTCCACCTCGAACACCGGGTCGGCCACCACCGAGTCGGTCTCCGCGCACCGGCCGAGGTCGTGCCGGACCAGGTCGACGATCATCAGGTTCTCCGCCCGGTCCTTCTCGCTGGTCGCCAGGTCGGCCACCAGCAGGGCGTCCTCCGCGGCGGTGGCGCCGCGCGGCCGGGTCCCCTTGATCGGCTTGGACTCCATCAGCCCGTGCCGGTCGATCCGCAGGAACCGTTCCGGCGAGG
Source organism: Actinokineospora enzanensis DSM 44649 (assembly GCF_000374445.1). Classification (GTDB taxonomy): domain Bacteria; phylum Actinomycetota; class Actinomycetes; order Mycobacteriales; family Pseudonocardiaceae; genus Actinokineospora; species Actinokineospora enzanensis. The sequence goes on from NZ_KB894404.1 coordinate 382,503, forward strand.
TGCTCAGCACGGACAGCTCGCCGAACGCGAGGAACGCGGAGAACGGCGCCGGGCTCGCCCGCCGCAGGAACCGGTAGGCCGACCACGGGTCCAGGTCGGCCTCGGCCTCGATCATGTTGGTCAGGCACACCTCGTAGGTCTCGCCCGCCCGGATCTCCTCCTGGCAGGCGTCGATGAGCCCCAGGTACGCGTCGCGGTCGTGGTGCAGGCGCGGCCGGACGCTCGCCGCCTCGGGTGCCCGGCACGGCTCGGGGACCTGCCCGGCCGCGGCCGCCAGCTCGTCCGCCGCGGTCCGCAGCCACGCGCGCGCCGGGCCCTCGTGGCCGTCCTCGGCGAGCGCCAGCAGGTAGGTCGTGTCGGTCGGGTGGTGGAACACCACCGCGTGGTCGGCGAAGACCATGACCGCGTCCGGCTCGGTGGAGCGGTGCGCGAGGTCCCCATCGCACTCGGCCTTCAGCTCGTAGCCGAGGTAGCCGACCCAGCCAAGGGTGAACTCGAACGGCAGGTCCGGTGCGTCCAGCCGGATCGAGCGCAGGTCCCGGTCCAGCCAGGTGAGGAACTCCTCGCCGACGACCAGGGTGGCGTTCCCGGCGGTGACGGTGACCTTGCGGCCCGGCACGTCGGCGCGGGCGACCCGGCTCAGTGGCCCGGCCGCGTCGCCCATGATGGACAGTTCGCCGCGGGCGCCGCCGACCTGGCTGCTGTCCAGCCAGAACGGGTGGCGTTCGGACCGCCGGAACAGCCGGTCGAACACCACCTCCGGGTCACACCGGGTCTCGATCCGCTCCACCAGCAACCGTAAGCGCCGCACCGCGTGCGGCCGTGCTTGCTCGGCGGGCGTCGCGGGCGCGCGTCGGCGCGCCCCGACAGGCACACGCTGGTCGTGTCGTCGGTGATGGTGGTGGCGTTCGCTCAGGTCGCGGAAGTTCGCCAGCAGCCGCCTGCCGCCGTCCGTGCCGATGGACTCGGGGTGGAACTGCACCCCCCACAGCGGCAGCTCGCGGTGGCGCAGTCCCATGAGGACACCGTCGGACGCCCAGGCGACCGGTTCCAGGCAGGTGGGCAACCCGGTCACGGCGAGCGAGTGGTACCGCACGACCTCAAGGGGGGAGGGGAGCCCGGCGAACAGACCGGTTCCGTCGTGGCTCACCCGGGAACTGCGGCCGTGGCGCGGTTCGGGCGCGCGTCCGACGGACGCGCCATACGCGAGCGCGAGCCCTTGGTGCCCGAGACACACACCGAGCACGGGCAGCCTGGCCTCGGTCACGATCCGCGCGCACAGGCCGAAGTCGGCAGGCCGGTGCGGGGTGCCGGGGCCGGGGGAGAGCACGACGTTGTCGAACCCGTCGAGCCACTCCGGTCGCCAGGCCGGGTCGTCGTTGCGGATGACCTCGGGCTCGGTCCCGTTCACCTGGGCGAGGTAGTGGAACAGGTTGTAGGTAAAGGAATCGTAGTTGTCGACAAGCAACGTGCGCATCGATACTTCCTCATCCAGCGGGCGGAGGGTCGTCCGCGCGATTCCATTTACCGTTGTCGGCCTTGGCTGCCACTGGTCGGATCATTCGTGTCCGCAATACACCGGATCACACTATTCCGGCGGTCGTAGGGTTTTCCTTAGTCATCACCGCGTGCGCACGCCCGCCACCCCGTCGAATGGCACGATGGTGGTATGTCCGAACTCGATGGTGCACCGGTGACGGTCGACCGGTTACAGGTGCTCGCGATGTACAACTACGGGCACTTCACGACGATGCGCGTCGAGGACGGACGGGTCCGCGGTCTCCCGCTGCACCTGGACCGGCTGTCCCACGACGCGCGCGCCGTGTTCGACGCCGACATCGATCCCGACCGCGTCCTCGCCTACGTCCGCCAGGCCGTCGGCGGGCGGACCGGCGCCGTGGTCGTCCGGGTCACCGTCTACGACCCCGCCCTCGACCTGGGCCATCCCGGAGCCGAGGCGCACCCGCACATCCTGGTCACTACCCGCCCGGCCCCGAACCTGCCCTTGTCGCCGCTGACCGTCCAACTGGTACAGCACGCCCGCGACTCGCCCGCGGTCAAGCACGTCGGACTGTTCGGCACGGTGCGATGCAGGCGCGCCGCCCAGCGGGCCGGGTTCGACGACGTGGTCTTCACCGGGCCCGACGGGGTGATCTCGGAAGGCGCCACCTGGAACCTCGGCGTGGTCGACCCGAACGGGGTGCGCTGGCCCAGCGCGCCCGCACTACCGGGTGTCACCATGGCCCTATTGCAGCAGGTCGACACCATCCCGGGCGTCGTCGCGCCGGTCACGGTCGACGATCTCCGCACGGCGCAGGCCGTCTTCGCCACCAACGCGGCCTTCGGCGTCCGCCCCATCGCCCTGGTCGCGGACGAGACGGGCACGGCCAGGTTCACCGGCGTGCCCGCTCATCCCACAGTGGACGCTCTCGCCGCCGCCTACGCGGAGATCAAGGGCGACGAGTTGTAGTCACCACTCCACCGGCAGGGAGTGCACTCCGAAGAGGACACCGTCGTACTTGAACGGCAGCTCCTCCACCGGAGTCGCGAGCCGCAGCGTCGGCACGCGCTCGAACAGCTTGCGATACGCGATCTCCAGCTCCACCCGGACCAGGTTCTGCCCCAGGCACTGGTGGATCCCGTACCCGAACGCCACGTGCTGCCGCGTGGTCCGCGCCGGGTTGAACTCGTGCGGGCAGGCGAAGACCTTCTCGTCGTAGTTGGCCGCCGCGACCAACGGGACGATCCCCTCGCCCGCCTTCACCAGCTGCCCGGCGATCTCCACGTCTTCCACGGCCACCCGCAACGACACCAGGTCGGCCACCGAGTGGAACCGGAGGACCTCCTCGATCACCCGGTCATCCGAGATCCACTCGGGGAGCTGCAGCAGCGTCACCACGCCGAGCGCGATGTTGTTCGCCGTGGTCTCGTGCCCGGCGATCAACAACAGCGACAGCACCCCGGACAGCTCCTCCGGGTCGATGGCCCCGGTGGCCAGCAGCCTGCTGATCAGGTCGTCGCCCGGCCAACTCTGCTTGATCGCGATCAACCGGTTGATGTAGCGGAGCAGTTCCCGGGTGGCGGTGTCGCGTTCCTGGTCGGTCGAGGACCGGATGTCGACCAGCGTGCGGGTCCGGGACTCGAAGAACTCCCGGTCCACCGGCGGCACGCCGAGCAGCGACGAGATGACCAGCGACGGCACCGGCAGCGCGAAGTCCGCCACCAGGTCCGCGGGCGACCCGGCGGCCAGCAGGGCGTCCAGGCAGTCGTCCACCGTGCGCTCGATCGCCGGGCGCAGGTCCCGGATCTTGCGGACGGTGAACTCCGGGATGAGCGCCTTGCGGAACCGGTCGTGCTCCGGCGAGTCCAGGCCGACGAACCAGCCGGGGATCTGGTCCTGCCTGGGCACGCCGATGGTCTCGTTGATGTTCGGGAAGTTCGGGTGCATCGGGTTGGAGCTGATCTTGGGGTTGGTCAGCACGGCGCGCACGTCCTCGTGCCGGGTGACCAGCCAGACCTGCTTCCCGTTCGGCAGGTGCGACAGCGTGAGCCCGGCCCGGCCGCGGTAGTCGTCGTACACCGGCGGCGGGAAGGGCTCGCCGGGCGTGCGCAGCGGGAAGTCGATGGTCGTGGCGGTCTTCTCCATGGTGCCCGTTTCCGTTCGGTGGTCAGTCCACGCCGTAGAAGCCGCGGATGGTGCCCGAGATGAAGTCCTGGTCGGCGGCCGTCAGCGAGGTGTAGGTCGGCAGGTACAGCCCGTCCTCGCTGAACCGGGTGGCGTTGAGCGACGGCCAGACCGGGTCGAGGTAGCCGGGTTGCCTGCTCATCGCCTTGAAGAACAGCCGGGTCTCGATGCCGTGGTCGGCCAGGTGCGCGCGCAGCTCCTCCCGCCGCTCCGCGCGCACGTCGTACATCCACAGCACGTCCCGGCGCGGCATCAGGGTGATCCCGGGGACGTCCTTGAGCCCGAGGTCGTAGCGGGACTCGATCTCCCGGCGCGCGGCCAGGATCTCGTCCAGCCGCTCGGTCTGGGCCAGCGCCACGGCGGCCTGCATGGCGGTCATCCGGAAGTTGTAGGCCAGCTTCTTGTGCAGGAAGCTGTGGTCGGTGGTGAACGCCATGCCGCGCAGGTGCGCCAGCTGCCCGGCCAGCCGCGGGTCGTCGGTGAGGCATACCCCGCCCTCGCCTGCGGTCACGATCTTGTTGGCGAACAGCGAGTAGCAGGCGATGTCGCCGACCGGGCGCAGGCCGTGTGCCTCCGCCGAGTCCTCCACCACCCGCAGGTTGTACTGGAAGGCGATGTCCATGATCGGGTCCATCGCGCAGTGCCTGCCGTAGACGTGCACCGGCATGATCGCCTTGGTCCGCGCGGTGATCTTCTCCTCGATCCGCGCCACGTCGATGTTGAGGTCGTCCGCGCAGTCCACGAACACCGGGGTGGCGCCGGTGTAGGTGACCGCCCAGGCGGAGGCGATCATGGTGAACTCGGGCACGATCACCTCGTCGCCCGGCCCGATGCCCAGCGCCCGCAGCGCCAGGGTGAGCGCGGTGGTCCCGGACGAGCAGGCGACGCCGTGCGCGCTGCCATGGTGGTCGGCGAACGCCCGTTCGAACCGCTGTACATACGGGCCCTGGGAGGAGATCCACCCGGCGTTCACCGCGTCGGTGACGTAGTCGAGTTCGCGTCCGTCCAGGCACGGCTTGGAGACGGGATAGGTGAACGCCATGCGGTCCTCCGTGGGGATGGGGGTCAGGCCAGCGCGGGCAGCCCGAGGAGTACGTCGGCGGCCGCCGCGCGCCCGCCCGCGGCCCGCGACAGCGCGCCGAGCCGCTCCGCGTTCCGCCGGAACGAGGGGTCGTCGAGCACCCGGGTGAGCTTGTCGACCACGTCGTCGGGGTCCATGTCCTGCGGCCGGTCGAGAGTGAGGCTGAAGCCCATGTCCCGGCCACGCACGGCCTGGTCGAAGCAGTCCACCCAGAGCGGCCGCATCACCTGCGGCTTGCCGAAGTGCACGCCCTCGTGGAAGCCGTTGCCGCCGCCGTGCGTGAAGAACACCTTGACGTTCGGGTGCGCCAGCACGTCGAGCTGCGAGGGCACCCAGCTCTCGATCCGCAGGTTGTCGGGCAGCGCCCCGGGCAGCAGGTGCTGCTGTTCGGCGGGCAGCCGCCACAGGAACTGGTGCCGCCCGTCGAGCCTGCGCGCCACCTCCACCAGCGACCCGACCTGCTCCCGGGTCAGCCGGGTGATCGTGCCGAACCCCATGTAGACCACGGACGACCGGGCGTCCAGCCAGCGGGCCACGTCGTCGTCGCCCGAGGTCTCCGGCAGCGGCGGCACCATGGCGCCGACCAGCCGCATCTTGTCCGGCACGGTGAACGGGTAGTCCAGCTCGGCGATCGAGTTGCACAGCACCACCTCGGCCCGCTCGACCCTGGTCATCGGGTTGGGCGGCGCGATCCCCAGCTCCTTGCGGATCCGCGCGTCCTCCGCGACGACCTTGCCCATGGCCGGGTTGACGAACATCAGCAGCGTGCGCAGCTTGAACAGCCGGTTCTGCATCCGCTGCCAGGGGTTCATGGCCTGCGGCAGCCCGGAGTGCGGCACCGGGAAGTCCTTCGGCGTGTACGACTTGGCGAACGGGTTGTACGAGGTCAACAGGTTGCTCGGCAGGAACGGCACGCTCAGCACGAACGGGATGTCCCGCACCAGGCACAGGTCGACCGCGAACGAGCTGACACAGTCGATCACCATCAGCGCGGGCTGCACCTTGTCCACGACCGCTTCCAGCGCCCGGTACTTGCGCGCCTGCACCTCCGGCCGGTAGGTCTGCCGGATCACCGCCCGGTGCGCCCGGAACCGCGACGACTGCGTGACCTCCCGGTACACCTCGTCGTCCCAGGTCACGGCCGACAGCTCGGTGACCACCTCGCCCAGCGAGGCGAACTCCACCGCCGTCGTGCCCGACAGCCCCTCCACCTCGGCCCGCCGGTGCTCGTCGGTGGCGAACCAGAGGTTCTCCACCCCCCGTCGCGCCAGCTCACCCGCCAGCACCAGCATCGGGTTCAACAGCCCGCTCTCCGGAAGACTGACGAACAACATCGGCCGCTGACCGGACTCCATGATCGACCCCTCCGGAGACGTCGCACTGCGGGCATGCCTGGCCGCACCCGACCTTGATCTCACGACCCGCCCCAGGGAAATCCTTAGATGCCGCCGCCCGCCCCGGCGCGGACCACCCGGTCGGCACCCCGACCGGATGAACCACCGCCGTTTCCGAGCACGGAACAACCCGGGAATTCAACCAGCCGGAATGAGGCATCCCGCCGAAAGGCGCCCCTACCTTCGCCCTGTGACACTCCCCAGAACCCCTCTCCCGCGCGCGGTCGCGATCCTCGTCGGAATGGCGGCCCTCGTCATCGTCATCGCGGGCATGTCGGTGGCCGCCTGGCTCATCGCCCCGCTCGTCCTCGCCCTGGTCATCGTCATCGGCCTGAGCCCGGCCCCGCGCTGGCTGCGCGCCCGTGGCGTGCCCGCCTGGCTGACCACCACGATCCTGGTCGTCCTCGTCTACGCGGTCCTGGCGCTGATCGTGTTCGTGCTGGTCGTCTCCATCGCCCGGCTGGCCGAGATCCTGCCCGGCTACTCCCGCCAGGCGACCGAGTTCGTCGACCACCTCGCCCGGTTCCTGGCCCGCTTCGGCGTGGACCGCCAACAGGTGCACGACGCCCTGAACGGGATCGACCTCGACCGGCTGGCGAGCTTCTTCGGCTCGCTGCTGGACGCCGTCACCGGGATCGGCGGCGGACTGGTCTTCCTGCTCTCCCTGTTGCTGTTCCTCAGCATCGACGCCGCCAGCGCCGACGACCGGTTCGACATCGTGGCGAAGGACCGCCCCTACATCGCCCGGTCGCTCACCGGGTTCGTCCGCGACACCCGCCAGTACCTCTGGGTGACCACGATCTTCGGCTTCCTCATCGCCGTCCTGGACACCGTCGGCCTGATGTTCCTGGACATCCCGCTGCCCATCCTCTGGGGCGTGCTGTCGTTCATCACCAACTACATCCCCAACATCGGTTTCCTGCTCGGCGTCGCCCCACCGGCGCTGCTCGGCTTGCTGGCGGGCGGCTGGCAGCTCATGCTGGGCGTGATCGTGTTGTACGCGGTGCTCAACTTCCTGCTCCAGTCGGTCGTCCAACCGCGCTTCGTCGGCGACGCGGTGGGCCTGTCCGGGACCACGACCTTCGTGTCGCTGATCCTGTGGAGCTGGGTGCTCGGCCCGCTCGGCGCGATCCTGGCCGTGCCGCTGACCCTCCTCGCCAAGGCGCTGCTGGTCGACGTCGACCCTCGGGCGCGGTGGGTGCACGCGCTGGTGGCCAGCGGGCAGCGGTTGCGGCTGGACGAGGAGGACGACGGTGGCGTTCGGCGAGGTGGTGGGTGAGCTGCTCCCGCTGGCGGTGGGGGTGGCGGTGAGTCCGGTGCCGGTGCACGCGGTGCTGGCGATGGCGCCGGAGCGGGCAGGCGGGTTTCGGATCGGGTGGGTGGTCGGTTCGCTGGCCGTGCTGTCGGTGTGTGCGACGGTGCGGGTGCCCGCGGTGTCCTGGGTGAAGATCGTGCTCGGGGTCGTGTTGTTGGTGCTGTCCGCTTTGCAGTGGCGGCGTCATCAGGCTGTGGATGATCCGCCCGTGTTGCCCAAGTGGACTCGCGGGCTGGACGCTGTCGGGGCAGTCAAGGCGACTGCACTGGGGGTCGCCTTGGTGGTGCTCACGCCGAAGAACCTGGTGTTGCTTGTCGCGGGCGGGTTGGTGTTGGGGGCCGCGGATCTCGGGTTCGTGCAGGACGCGGTCGCCGTGCTGGTGTTCGTGGTTGTCGCCGCGCCGACCGTGGTGATCCCGGCCGATCGGTATGGGGATGTGGAGCGGACTCGGGCCTGGTTGGTTCGGGACCATGCTTCGATCACCGCTGTGTTGCTGTTGGTGCTGGGGGTCGTGCTTATCGGCCGCGGCTTCTGAGCTGCGCGGGTTCGACGGCGGTCGACCTGTTTCGTAGGACACGCCGATGGCCCGGCCGTCGCGGCCGGGCCATCGGGGTCGACGGTTCAGGCGACCTCTCTGCCGTAGACGACGACGGCCCAGATGACGACCACGTCCAGGACGATCGCGATGATCGACCAGACGGGATACGCGGGCAGGAATGCCAGCTGGGTCAGGGCATTGATCCCGGCCAGCACCACCGCCGCCACCCGGGCCCAGATGGCGCCGGTGAACAACGCGAAACCGGCCAGCGTCACCACGATCCCGACGATGAGGTGCAGCCATCCCCAGCCGGTCAGGTCGAACACGAGCAGGCGGCCCGCGGTGACTGTGTAGTACTCGTCCTGGAACAGGGCCACGAGGCCGTTCACGACGGTGAACAACCCCACGAGGATCATCATCACCGCGCCGAACCAGATCCAGCCGACCCAGGCCGAGTCACGGCGGGGGTAGTAACCGTCGTCATCGGTGCGTGTCTGTTCGACCGTGCGGTACATACTCATCTCAGGTAGCTCCCGTCCCTGTTGTGAACCTGCGTTCCGGTTGTTTTCGTCACTTCCTCCTCCAGGGGTTCCAGGACCGCTGTGAACGGCCCAGAGACGGGAACCTGCTCGGGGCAGGTTCCCGCCCCGGTGCCGATGGCACTGCCGCACGACAACATCCCCGCGACACCACCGTCGGCCGCCGTTGCTCAGGCGAAGGCCATGCGCAGGGCGCTCTCCTGCTCGTCGGACAGGTTGGTGTGCACGAGCTCGGCCTCCTCGCCGGGGAACTCCTCGCGGAACCGGTCGAGGACGACGTCCTCGGTCATCAGGAACAGGGCCGAGGAGCCCGGTCCCACGGTGGCCCGCACCTCGTCGATGAAGCGGTCGTCGATGCCGATGTCGGTGAACTTGCCGCCCAGCGCGCCGGTCGCGGCGCCGATGGCCGCGCCGATCAGCGGCATGAAGAACAGGATGCCGAACAGCATGCCCCAGAACGTGCCGGTGAGGGCGCCGGAGCCGACCAGGCTGTGCAGCTGCCGAGTGCGCGGCTTCTTGTCCCCGACGGGCCACGTCACGACCGCGGCGTCGACCAGGGTGAGTGTTCCCTCCCGCCGCATCCGCTCCAGGGAGCGTTGGGCTTGCTCGGCACCCTCGGCCGTGTGGAACTTCCATACCGTCAAGGTGGTCATGCGTGTCCTTTCTGGACTTGTCGAGCCGCTGACCACCTCAGCGTCGGCCACCGCCGCGGGCGCCTCTTCGTCCGGGCCGGGTGAACGATCAGGGCAGGGCGCGGATCATGTCCGCGAACACGCGCAGCAGCAGGGGCGCGTCCAGCACGCTGAGCAGGACGGTCGCGACCGGGTCCGGCGGGTCCCCGGGGGCGGCCGACCGTTTCACCGAGGCCAGCAGCACCACCAGGAACAACACCGTCGTCAGGGACTTCGCCCGCCGGGATCTCACTCCCGCTCCTGTTCGGCCTCGCGCACCAGGCGGTCCGCGGCGGACTCCACCGGCGCGTCGGTCGCGACACCGAGTTCGCGCAGCATCTCCCACGCGGTCGCGCTGTCGGTGCCGTGCCGGGCGACCAGTACGCCTTTCGCCTGTTCCACCACGTCCCGCCCGTGCAACAGGTCCAGCGCGCGGTCGGTTCCGGTGCGCGGACCCGCGGTCGCGACGAGCGCGGCCACGCCCGCCGCGACCAGTCGCTCGTGTCTGCGCAGCACCGCCTGGGCCGCCGCGGTCGGCGGTTCCGGCAGGTACACCGCGAGCACGAGCCTGCTGCCGTTGTCCCGCAGGCCGGGCAGCGCCGCGGCGCCCCGGACGGCGCGCAGCGCGTCCGCCCGGTTCGGCGCGCCCGCCGCGGCGCGGTCCAGGGACAGGCCCGGCCAGCGCCGGTCGCCCCAGAGGTCGGCGGTGGACACCGGGGCCCCGCCCAGCGCCGCCTCGGCGCTGGGCCCGGTGTTCGCGCGCTGCTGGGTCTCCTCCAGCGCGCGTCCCACCCCCCGACCCGCGAACACCACGGGTCGCGGGTGCGGGCTGCGCGGCCGCGGCGCGCTCACCGACACCCCGAGCGCGCCGGGCAGGTCACCGCTGATGCCGTGCAGCACCACCCGCATGAGTCCTTCCAGCCAGGAGTCCTTCGTCCGCACCGTCGCTCCTTTCGCGGAACCGCACTTGCCGACGCCAGCCTCCGTGCCCCCGTGCCGGTGGTCATCCCCCGCCGTGGATGACCGGTGACTCAGAGCAGCCCCTGCCTGCGCGCGGCCACCACCGCGTCGCGCCGCTGTCGGACGCCGAGCTTGCGGTAGATGCCGCGCAGGTGCGTCTTGACCGTGTTGGCCGAGACGAACATGGACTCCGCGATCTCGTCGACCGTGCGCATGGACGGCAGCTCCAGCAACAGCTCCAGCTCCCGGCTGGTGAGCGGGTCCGCGGTGGCCGCGTCCACCGGCAGTGCCGCCAGCGTGGACACCGCGAACCGGTCGAGCCTGCCGAACCGCCCGGCGCCCTCGGCGAGGATGTCGCGCACGGCGCGCCGCGCGGTGAGGAACGGTCGGATGGTGCGGACCGGCTCCGCGCTGTGCAGGGCGCGGCTGACGGCCTCGTGCGCGCGGTGCGGGTTCTCGCCGCGGTCGACGAGCGTCGCCTCCAACAGCCAGGCGTCGATCATCGTGGTGCTGATCAACGGCCGCAGCTCCCCGGACAGCACCGGTCCGAGGAGTCTGCGGGCCTGGATCACGCGGCCGTGATGCGCGTGCGTGATCGCGAACAGCACCGCGAGCTCGGCGTGGCCGGTGAGCGCCGCCTGGCTGCCCTCCACCAGTTCCACCGCCCGGCCCGGTTCGCCCACCCGCAGGGTCATCCGCACGAGCGTCGGCAGCATCATGGCCACCAGCTGTGGGCTCACCTGTCGGGTCGTCAGCTGCCGCCACTTCTGATGCGCTGTACGCACAACGGCGTGCGGATCGGGGGAGTCCTCGAAGGCCACGAACGCGGCCAGGCTGTGCCGGGCCAGTTCCACCGTGGGCTCCTCGTGCTGCGGCGCCGTCTGTTCAGCCAGAGTTGACAGCCGCTTCGCCTCCGCGGCAGCGCCTTGCTGGTACGCGTAGCAGCCCAGCAACACGTACGCGGCGGAACACGGCCACTCCCGTTCCCAGCCGTGCGTGGTCGCCAGGTGCAACGCCCGGCGGGCGCGGCGTTCCATCTCCGGCAGGTCCGTGCGCAACGCGGCCGCGATCGCGAACTGCACCTTGGCCTGCACGGCCAGCCAGGGAAGGTCGTCCCGCAGGCAGGTCTGCACCACCCGGCTCAGCTCCGCCTCCGCGGCCTCCGGATCACCGAGCCACAGCGCCGCCGTCCCGCGTGCCTGCCAGGTCAGTATGTCCACCTGGGGGTCGCCGGTCGGTTTGGCCCGAACCTGCGGTGGAACCCCGGAGGCGTCGAGATGCGCGCGCCGCAGGAGGGTGACCTCGTGCAGCGCGCGCACCCGGTCCGGCCACGGCGCGTGGTCGGAGTCGGCGATGTGCGCGAGAAAGCCCTCCGCGGCTGCGGGATCCGGCACCTGCAACGCCGCGAGCGCGGCGGTGACCGCGAACAGGGGAGAGGACAGACGCTCCTCGGGCAGAGTGGACACCGCCGCGCACAGGCGTCGGCCGTGGCCGCGCAGGATCTCTCTCAGTCCGTCGGTCTCCACCAGTTCGGCGGTCAGGTCCGGGTCCTGGGCCAGTTCCGCGTGCTCCAACGCGGCCGCGACGTCACCCTCGCCGCGGAACCACCGCGCCGCGGTGAGGTGCAGACGTTGCGACGACCCGGGCCGGGTGCGTGCCAGCTCCGCGCGCAGGTGCTCGCGCATCAGCGGGTGGTAGCGGTACCACTCGCCCGCCATGTCGTCGCACCGCACCACGAGGGAGTTGCTCCGTCCCAGGTTGTGCAGGATCGTCCCCGCGTTCCGCAGGCCGGACAGCACCACCGCCAGCTCCGCGCTGACTCGGTCGCAGACGCTGGTGGACAACAGGAACTGCCGGATGTGCGGGGGGTGCATGGCGAGAACTTCTTCGGCCAGGTAGTCGGTCGCGAGCGGATCCTCCGCCGGGAACCCCGCCAGATCACGGGATTCCCCGGTGTCCCCGGCCAGCCACAGCGCGGCCAGCCGCACCCCGGCCACCCAGCCCTGCGTCCGGTCCAGCAGGGACGACAGGTCGTCCGGGGCGAGCTCGATGTGATGCCCGACCAGGAACACCTCCGCCTCCGCGCGGGTGAACGCGAGCTCACGGCCGTCGATCTCGCGCAGCCGCCCGTCCAGGCTCAACCGGGACAGGTGCACCGGCGGCGTCCGGCCGGACAGGATCAGCCGCAGATGGTCGGGCGTGTGCCGGATCAGCGTCGCCACCACACCGAGCACCGCCTGGTCGCGCAGCTCGTGCACGTCGTCGAGGACCAGGCAGGTGTGCGCGGTCAGGTCGTCGATCACGCCCACCAGGTCCCCGAACGGGTCCGCGGGCTCCGGTCGCGGTTCCGGGGCGCCGGTGAGCGCGGCGTGGATGGTCGCCCACAACCGCCCGGGTTCGTTGTCGCGTTGGTCCACTGTCGCCCACCGCACTTCCACGCCGTCCGGGGGCGTACTCGCCCACGACGCCAACGCGGATGTCTTGCCCGAGCCCGCCGGGCCGTGCACCACGGTCACCGCCGGGGGCGTGCCCGGGTCGGTGACGTAGCCGTCCAGTGTGGCGGCGAGCCGGTCCCGCCAGGGCCGGGTCGCGGCGCGCGTGGGCACCCGGACCTTGCTGGTGGGCACGGCGGCCCGGACGTGGACTGGCGATTCGTTCTGGTCCCGCATCGTGCGTACCTGCTCCTCTTCACGCGGTTGGTCGCATCAGGCCGGTCCGCGGATTGGCTTATCGCCGCCCGTCGAAATCCGAGTCGCCTGCTATCCCTCTCTTCGGCGAGTAGATCGTCGGGACTTAATGACGGGCGTCACCTCCGGCGGGCGAAACAAGTTCACATGCCCCCGCTGACCGGCGCGAAGAGGTTGTCGGACAGCGCAATCCGAGACCGGTCGGGGGCCGGGTGTGATTTGGGCCTCGCCGCCGTTTACGCATATGGGAAGGCATTGCGGAGGGTTCCGGCCGGGCATTCCCAGTATGCGCGGAATAATGGCAACGAGAAGTCGCCGAGATCGTTCACCCGGGACGGGTGACGATCTTGGTCCGGACGCGCGAACGCCCCGCGCCCGGAGTGGGCGCGGGGCGTCACGGATCCCGGTCACCCGGGGGTACGGGCCCGGTGGGGGACCGGGCCGGGCGGTCGGGTGCCGAGGATCGGTCCGGCTCAGCCGAAGACCTGAGGGACCGCGGTGGTGACCGCGGGCAGCGCGGCCACCGCGATCGCGGTGCCGATGGCGCAGCTGAGCAGGAGGAGCCGGGCGGCGGCGAGCAGCCGGGAGGGGCGGCCCCGCGACCGGGTCGGTCTGGGTTCGCTGGCGGCCAGGGCGTTGGCGAGTCGTGTCATCGCGTCCCCTTTTCTCGCATCTCGCACGGCGTCGGTTCCTCGGACGGTGCCGGGGCGCCCGAGATCAGCACTGGCACCGGTGTCGGGTCCGGCCGACAGGCGCTCGGCACCGCGACCCCGATTTCGCGGCGGGCGCGCCGGACCCGACACCGGCGGACGGTGCCGGGGCCCGCGTGGCCCACGGTGGCCCCTCCGCGCTCCGTCCGACCTCAATCCTGCGGCCGTGCGCCGGGTGGATCGTCACCTGATCGGGGCGAGATCACCCTGTCGGGCAATGGAAGCGTTGCAAAACCGGGTCACGGCGGCGGCGTGCAGGCCCGGCGCGGCGGCGAGGAAGCTCGGCGCGTCCGGCGTCCACGGCCGACCCGTCGCGGTCGTGATCACGGCACCGGCCTCCCGGGCGATCAAGGACGCGCCGAGCAGGTTCTCCCGGTCGAGGCCGAACTGCCAGAACAGGTCCACGCGTCCGGCGGCGACATCCGCTATCTGCCAGGACGTCGGCCCGAGGTTGCGTACGGCCGCGACTGCGTCCAGGACGTACGGCAATGCGTGCCCCGCGACGCGGTTGGCGTCCGGCTGTCGTGTGTGTGGGTGGCTGGTGGTCGCGAGGGCGGCGTCGAGAGAGGTCTTGGCGGACGGTCTGACGGGCTGTCCGTTGCGCCACGCGCCGCTGCCCGCCTCCGCCGCGTAGGTCTCGCCTACGAACGGAGAGTGCAGCACGGTGAGAACCGGTAGCCCTTCCCGGACCAGGGTCACGGAGACACACCACTGCGGCAGGCCCTGCAGGTATTGGACCGCGCCGTCCATGGCGTCCACGACCCAACCGTCACCGGCCCCGCGCGCCCACGCGGGGCCGAGCGCGACGAGCCGGGTGCGCAGTTCGTCGGTCAACGGACCGTCGAGCGCGACGAACTCGGCGTACAGCTCGTCGAGCGTGGCGGGCCCGGAAGTACGGGTGGGGACGGTGGCGGCGACGTCCTGGACGATCTCGATCACTGAGGTCAGCATGCGACGAGAGTTGCACCTGGGCGGCTCGATCAGCGACCATCTGGTCACGAAATGAGCGAAAGCGGACACCGATGACCGAGATGTTGCCGGAACTGGACCAGCGGGTGGCCTCCGCCCTCCAGGTGGACGGCCGCGCGGGCCCGGGGCGCATCGCGGCGGCACTGCGCGTCTCCGCGCGCACGGTGACCCGCAGCCTGAGCCGGATCGCGAGCGCGGTGCGGGTCGTGCGCGTCCCGGATCCGCGGCACGGCCTGCCCGCCACGACCATGCTGCGGATCCGCGTACTGCGCGGCCGGGTCGAGGTGATCGCGGACGCACTGGCCCGTCGTCCCGAAGTCCTGTTCGTGGACGTCCTCGCGGGTGGGGAGGAGATCAGCACGGTGGTGGTGGGCGGCCGTCCGGAACTGCCCACCGGCCAAGCAGTCACCAGCGTGCGCGCCTACTCGGTGATGCACGTGTTCTCCGATGCGGCCGACTGGCGCACGGGACTGCTCACGCCCGAGGAGACAGCCGCGCTCACGCCGCCCGCGCCCACACTGCGTCTCGAACCCGACGAGTTGGACACGCGGATGCTGGCGGTACTCGGCACGGACGCCCGGATCGGGTCGGCGGACCTGGCTGCGGCAGTGCACGCGCCGGAGTCGACCGTGCGGCGGCGCCTGGAACGGCTGTCCGTCGCCGGCTTGTTGCGTACGTGCGTGGTCGCCGATCCCCGGGTGTTCGGCCTGACCGTCGACGCGAACGTGTGGCTGACCGTGCCGCCGGGACGCCTGGACGACCTGGGCCGCCGCCTGGCCACGTCACCACTGGTGCACGGCGTGCTGGCGACCACCGGCGAGACCAACCTGATGGCGGCCGTGTTCTGCCGCGACCTGCCCGCCCTGTACGAGTTCGTCACCGGCCTGCACGACGTCCCGGCCGCCGAGGTGACGGTCGTCGGCGGCGCGGTGATGCGGGTCGGTCACCGGCCGGGGTGACCACCGCGGACGATCCACTTCCGATCCGGTGATGTCGGACGGTCACCGGTGGGGCGCGGGCACCAGCAGCTCGGCGACCTCGTCGGCGATCGCCGGTGCCAACCGGTATCCGCTGCCGTTGGCCGCGCCCGCGAAGACGACCCGGTCGTCGGCGAGAGCCGTGACGAGCGGTTCCCGGGTGGTGCTGTAGGCATCGCAGAACACCCGGCCGGAGCCATTCCTGTCCACCAGGCTCGGCGCACAGTCGCGCAACGCCCGGCCTGCTTCCTCGATGTCGTGTGTGGACAATCCACAGGCGACTGTCGCCGGGTCGACGTCCCATTCCTGGCAGGTGTAGCTGAACAGCCAGTGGCCCGCGTTCCGCAGTGGCAGCAGGAAAGCGTCCACGTCCTCGTACACCACCACACCCGCGTCGGGCGGCACGGGCCCGTCGACGTGCAGCGCGACGACCTTCTTGACCCGTGCGCCGAGCGGGGCGACCAGGTCCCGCCACGCGCCGGACGACAGCCATGGGCCCGGCGCCAGCACGAGCCTGCGGCTGACCACCCGCTCACCCGAGTCGAGCCGCACCACCACACCGTCCGATGTCGACTCCAGCGCGTTGACCCGTGCGCTCTCCCGGATCTCGACGCGGTCGCGCAGCCCGGCGGCCAGTGCCCGGGTCAGCTGGTAGACGTCGGCGTACTGCGCCCCGTGCGCGCGCCACATCCGCGCACCGGTGGGCACGTGCTCACGCGGACCGTCGAACGGCTCCAGCCTGGCGTCGTCCACATAGGCCGCGGGCGGGTCCTCGCCGGAGCCGACCACGAACATGTCCACCGGCCGGATGGGCAGTTCGGGGTGCCCGGCGAGCAGCCGCTCATACCAGGCCTGGCTGTACGAGGTCATCCGGCGCACCCGCCCGGTCGCGCCGCGCGGGATGTGCAGGCCCGCCGAACGCCTGCTCGCGCCGCTGCCGACCATGTCCTGGTCGAGTACGACGAGCCGGGCGCCGGGCAGTCGGTCGGCCAGCTCCCGGGCGATCACGCAGCCGAGGATCCCGCCCCCCACGATGGTGACGTCGGCGGTCATCCCTCACACCCCCTCGGTGACGCCGTCGAGGGCGGGGGCACAGGACCAGTTCAGGAACGACGGCACCTGCTCGGGGGTCTTGGTCCCGAGCAGCCGGTCCATGATCCGTCCGCTGCGCCAGGCGACCAGGCTGAGGTTGGGGTCGGCGAGGCCGCGCTGCCCGCGCGCGCCGTTCTGCACGAAGATGTCGTGCCCGGCCGGTCCGTCCCAGCGGATCGCGAAGTCCTGGTCGATGCCCGGCTCGTCGCCCTCCCAGGACAGCCGGTCCGCGATCGGCGCGAGGAGGTCGAAACCGGTCGGGCGGAACCCGGTCGCCCACACCACGACGTCCGCGCCGAGACACTCGGCGGCCGAGGGAGCGGTGGCGTTCTCCAACCGCAGTTCCCAGCCGCCGTGCGGTTTCGGTGTCACGGTGGTGACCGCGCGGCCGGGGTAGAGCGCGAACGTGTCGCGCGCGCCGTCGATGAGGCGTTCCTCGTAGCAGCGTTGGTAGATAGCCCGCAGGGTGTGCGCCGAGATGCCGTCGCTGGCGAGCACGTTCCGCGTGTTGAACATCTCGCGGACCGCGCGGTCGAGACCGGCGAAGTGGTCGGAGAAGCAGGGGAGGAAGAAGTCATTGGTGAACGGGGAATCGTCGATGGGCAGGTAGTTCCCGCGTCGAGACACCCAGGACACCGTGGCGGGGCGCCGATCGCGGGGTCGGGACAGCAGGTCCAGGAACGCCTCGGCGCCCGACTGCCCGCCGCCGACGACCACCACGCGCAGGCCGGTGAGGTCGGCCGCCTTGGTGGCGTAGTCGTTGACGTGGAACTGTCGATCGCCGAGGAGATCGGCCACACCGTCCGGCACCCACGGCCGCGTCCCGACGCCGAGTACCACGTTGTCGGCCGTGAGCACCCGTTTGTCGGTGTGCAGCCGGAAGACGCCGTCGAACGAGACGGAACGGACGTACTCGCCGAAGGTGATGTTCTCGATGTTCTCGCACACCCAGGACAGGTAGTTGCGGAACTCCCGGCGGGGCACGGCCTCGAACTGGGCGTTGATGAACTGGTAGATCCGGCCCTGCGCGTGCAGATAGGACAGGAACGAGAACCGGTTCGTGGGATCCGCCAGCGTGACCAGGTCCTTGAACAGCGACACCTGCAGGGTGGCGCCGGGGATCTGCTGGTCGTCGTGCCAGCCGAAGGCCGGTTTGCCCTCCAGGAACAGGCTCGACAGCTCCGGGCGGCCGTGCAGCAGCGATGCCAGGCTGAGGTTGGCGGGTCCGGCGCCGATCCCGACGCAGCCGAAATGCGTCCCGGGCATGGCGGGGGGTGCGGACTGCGGGGACTGTGCTGACTGCGAGGACTGCACTGTGGTGACCTCCGTGGTAGTCGGTGACCCGCGCGGAGGAGTCGAGCGGCGCGGCCGGTGGATCACCGCCGCCCCAACGTGATTCGTGCACGACCGCCCCCGAGGCCCTGCCGTCGAGGCGGTTCGACGCCGCGCACCGGCGGGTTCCAGGGTAGCCACCGCCGGGCGAACCGCCGCAAGCGCGGACCGGTGTCATCACTCGGATGCCGCAACAGGTCACGAATCGACCTCCGGACAACCCTTTTGCGGTATCCCGCAGGACCGCCCGGCGAATTCCTACCCTCCACTAAGGACTCGATAGTTACGAATCAGGAGGACATGACCTGGAAACATCCACTTAATCCAGGGAATTCATGCCTGTTGGCGGACGTGGGCGAGTGTTACCTGGTAGACATGGTCGGGTGGGCCGCGCACGCGACACCTCGGGGGTGTTCCATCGTTTGGGGGATTGAAATCGACAGGGTCGCGCTCGATGCTGGACGCGATCGGCCGTGGGGTCACGGCGCGCCTGGGGGCGCGAATCGCATGTCCGTGCACGGGAATTCCCGGACCCGGCGGACGGTGTCGTGCGGTCTCGTCCGAACCGTCGTGGCCCGAGCCACGGTCCATTCCATTATGGACATCGTGGTCCCGGGGGGCGACCCGCGGGCGGCCACCGCCAGGTAGGGAATCGTCTCGTGCCTCCGCCCGGACGGTCGGCTCGCGACCGGTTTGCCGCGTACTGCGAGGAGAAACCTGTGATCACCAGCGTGTACGACCACGCCGCGCTCAGCGCGGCGTTCGGCATCGACATGGCGGACATCCCCGGCCTCGGGGTCGGCGCGGGCTGGGGCCGGGTGCCGCCCGGCGGGCGGTCCGACCCGCACCAGCACGACGAGGTGGAGGTGTTCGTCATCGTGCGCGGCCACGGGCACCTCGTGGTCGACGGTGCGCGCAGACCGGTCACCGAGGGCACGGTGGCGCTGTTCGAGCCGTTCGAGACCCATGTGGTGGCGAACACCGGGGACACCGACCTGGTCTTCACCACCTTCTACTGGCGCGACCAGCCCCGGGCCGCTCGTCGCGCGAACCGGACCGTGGGCCGGGGCTTCGACCGCAGGCCGGTGTTCGTGTTCTCCACCCCGCCGACCCCCAACGGCGACCTGCATCTCGGCCACCTGTCCGGCCCCTACCTCGGCGCCGACGCCTACGTGCGCTTCCAGCGGATGAACGGCGTCCGGGCCTGGCACCTCACCGGCAGCGACGACTTCCAGAGCTACGTCCAGTCCCGGGCGCGCAAGGACGGCACCACCCCGGCGGAGACCGCGCGCCGGTTCAGCACGGAGATCGCCGCCACGCTGCGGCTGATGGACATCGAGCCGGACCAGTACACGGTGACCACCGCCGACCCGGACTACCCGCCCGCGCTGACCGCGTTCTTCCGGCGTCTGCTCGACTCCGGCCGCGTCGCCCCGCAGGACGCGCCCGCGCTGTTCGACGCCGAGACGGGGGAGTACCTCTACGAGTGCGACGTGCACGGCCTGTGCCCCACCTGCAAGGCCGTGACGGGCGGCAACATCTGTGAGGAGTGCGGCGAGCCGAACCAGTGCGTCGACCTGGTCGCGCCCGTGTCCAACCGGTCGGACCGCGCGCCCCGGCAGGACTCGGCGCGTCGCTACTCGCTGCCGTTGCACGAGTTCCGCGAGGAGATCCGCGCGCACCACAACCTGGGCCGGGTCCCGGCCCGGCTGCGCGAGCTCGCCGACCGGGTGCTGGCCCGGGACGAGTTCCACCTCCCGGTGAGCCACCCGTCGTCCTGGGGCGTGCCCACGCCCACAGTGCCTACCGCGCCCACCGCGCCCACCGCGCCCGCTGTGCCTGTTTCGGATGGGCCGGAGCAGGTCGTGTGGGTGTGGCCGGAGATGGCGTTCGGTTTCCTGCACGGCATCCAGGCGCTGGGCGGGCGCCTCGGCGAGGACTGGCAGGCCGACCGGCCGTCGGCGGACTGGAAGATCGTCCACTTCTTCGGCTACGACAACAGCTTCTACCACTCCGTCCTGTACCCGGCGCTGTACCGGCTCGCCCACCCCGACTGGGAACCGGACATCGACTATCACGTGAACGAGTTCTATCTGCTGGACGGCGAGAAGTTCTCCACCAGTCGCGGCCATGCCATCTGGGGCAAGGAACTGCTCGGTCCGGACACCGTCGACGCGGTCCGCTTCCACGTCGCGCGCACCCGTCCCGAGGGCAGGCGCACCGACTTCCGGCTCGCCGACTACCACGCCGTCGTGCGCGACACGCTCATCGGGCGCTGGCAGCACTGGCTCACCGACCTGGGCGCGCGGGTCGCCGAGCAGTACGGCGGCCGCGCCCCGGACGCGGGCATCTGGACACCGGAGCACACCGCACTGCTCGGCAGGTTGCGGGTCCGCCTCGCCGCGGTCACCACCGCGCTCGGCGCGGACGGCTTCTCCCTCAACGCCGCCGCGGCCGAACTCGACGGCATCGTCGACGACGTGCTGAGGTTCTCCCTGGCCGAGCGCGCCGCGGCGGGCATCGACCACTGGGGCAGCCAGAACCGCACCGCGATCGCGCTGGAGCTGGCCGCCGCCCGACTGCTCGGCCGGGTGGCCGCGCCGCTCATGCCCCGGTTCGCCGCCGGGCTGGCCGCGGCGCTGTCCGACGACGAGCCCGACCGCTGGCCGAGCCTGGTCGACCTCGTCCCGGCGGGCACCCCCGTCGACCTCGCCGACCGGATCTTCTTCGGTTCCCCGACCCCGTCAACGCCCCCCGGAGGTACCCGCCCGTGATCGACTCGACAGAACGCGTCCGGCAGCTGCTCACCGACGGCGCGGAGGACGAGCTCGGCCGCGCCGAGCTGGCCCCGGACGGCCGCTACCAGCTGCGGCCGACCACCCTGGCGAGCATGTCCGAGTACGTGTCGCGGACCCTCGCCGACGGCTTCGCTGGCCGCGGGCCCGCGGAGTTCCCGCTGCTCGTGGTGGGTTGGGGGAAGTGCCGGGTCGGCTCAACCGCGCTCACCAACCTGTTCGGGGTCGCAGGCGTCCCGGCCTACTACCAGCCGGTCAAGACCATCGCCCGGCACGCCATGACCGGCGGGCAAGGCGCGCCGTGGCGGTTGCCCGATGGCCAGGACGTGCTGTTCGCCAAGGAGATGGCCGGACCGTACGTGCACTACGAGACGCTGTTCGACCCGATCCGCTGCCTGGTGGACGCCGGGTGGCCCGCCGAGCGGCTGCACCTGCTGGTGCTCGACCGGGAACCGGTGGCGTCGTTGAACTCCTGGCTGGTGAAGTGGACGGGCAAGATCGGTCGGCAGCGCGTGCTCGACAACTTCGAGCTGTCGTCGCTGAACTACCCGCGGATGCGCGCGCGGGCGCGGGAGGTCGGGGTCGCGGTGACGCACTTCGCCTACGAGGCCAGCCGGTCGCCCGCGTTGTCCGTGTCGCGGCTGTTCGACCGGCTGGGCATCGCGCACCGCTACGACGACACGGTGATCTCCGACTGGGGCGCCCGGGGCGACCTCAACTCGGACACGGCCACGATCGTCTACCCGGACGAGCCCGAGCCGTACTTCGTCCCCGGCCTGCACTCGTCCGGCGACGGCTACAGCTACCGGCGCACCGACCAGGTGGCGCTCACCCCGGCGGACGAGGAGCTTGCCCGGCGCGCGGACATCGAGGAGATCTACCGGACATCCGTGCGCGAGTGCGCGCGTGCGCTCGACCTCGCCGACCTGGTCGACCTGCCCGTGCGGTCGTGAGCCGGGCACCCGGACCCGCCTGGCCGCCGATGATGCGGCTGTTCGCCGGGGGCACGCTGGTCAACGCCTTCGGCAACGGCCTGTTCATGGTCGGCTCGCTGCTGTTCTTCACCCGGGTGCTGGGGCTCGCGGCCGCGGCCGTCGGCGTCGGCCTGACCGTCGCGGAGATCGTCGGGCTGGCCGTCAGCGCGCCGATCAGCGGCCTGGCCGACCGGTTCGGCGCCAGGCGGGTGCTGTGCGCGCTGCTGCTGGTGCAGGGCGCCGCGACGCTGTTGTTGCTGCTGCCGCGCTCGCTCGCCTGGTTCACCGCGGTGGCGATCCTCTACTCGGTGGGGCAGAAGGCGGCCCGGGGCGTGAACAACGCCCTGATCGCGATCGTGGGCGCCGACGACCGGGTGGTGGTCCGGGCGCGGCTGCGGTCGGTGAACAACCTGGGCATGTCGGTCGGGTCCCTGGCGGCGGGCGTGGCGGTGGCGGTGGACACGCCGCAGGCGTACACGGTGTTGTTCGTCGTCGACGCGATGACGTTCCTCGGCGCCGCGGCGCTGCTGTGGCAGGTCCGGTGGGCGGCGGCGAGCAGCGCCACCGGGGTCGTACCGAGTCTCCGGGCGGTATTGCGGGACCTGCGGTACCTGCGGCTGACCGCGGTGAACGCCGTGGTCAGCCTCCAGTACTCGGTCCTCACCGTCGCGCTGCCGCTGTGGCTGGCCGACCGGACCAGCGCGCCCCGGTGGCTGCTCTCGGTCCTGCTGGCCGTGAACACGATGATGGTGGTGCTGTTCCAGGTGCGGGCCAGCGTGCGGATCACCTCGGTGACCGCGGCCGCGGCCCACCTGCGGCGCGCGGCCGTGCTCTTCCTGGTCGGCGTGTCGGCGCTGGGCCTGGCGGCGCTCGCCGGTCCGTGGCTCGCCGCCGCGCTGCTGCTGGCCGGGGTGGTCGTGCACACCGTCGCGGAACTGTGGCACGCGGCCGCCGCGTTCGAGGCGAGCGTCGCGCTGGCCGAGCCCGACCGGCACGGCGCCTACCAGGGGGTGTTCGCGCTCGGCCAGGGGATCGCCGAGTCGCTCGCGCCGGTCGCGTTGCTCGCGCTGTGCCTGGGGCTGGGGGTACCGGGATGGTTCCTGGTGGCCGCGGCCCTGCTGGCGGGGGGAGTGCTGATGGCATCGCAGTTGGACAGTGCAGAACGAAGGGGGCAGAGGCGTGTCGGCCACACTGTGTGAGGTCCGGGACATCGGGAACGACAAGCTGTGGGCGCGGCTGTGGGCGGCCGATGTCACGCAGCCGCCGTACTACCAACCCGCGGAGCTGCTGGCCGCCGCGCGGCACCTGCAACCGGTGTACTACCTGCCCGACGACCTGCGTTACGAGCAGAACCGGGACACCCTGCTGGGCTTCGAGCCCGAGCACGTGGTGGCGGTGGACGACGACGGGCCCGTGCTCGGCCTCGCGCTCACCGTCGAGCGGCACGTCGACGGCACCCGGCTGTCCTGCTTCGGCAAGCCCCTCTACCTGGTGGTCGACGGGTCCGCGGCCGAGTCCCGGGTCGCCGCCGCGGCCGGGCCACTGTGGACCAGGCTCACCGAGCTGGCGGGGGAGCACGGGGTGGCCGGCTACCACGTGCGGGACTTCCTCGTCGGCGGCCGCCTCTCTCCGCTGAGCGAGCGTGTCCTGCGCGCGGGCGGCCGCGCGAACCCCTACTTCGTCCAGGTAGTCGACCTGCGCCCGGAGCTGTCCGAGATCTGGTCCGGGCTGCGCGACAACCACCGGCGCATCCTGCGCAAGCGGACCGGGCAGGTGCGGCTGACGGTCGTCGGGGCGGACACCGTCCGCCCCGAACACGGGGACCTGATGTCCCGGCTGCACCGGATCATGCGCGGCAGCACGGTGCGGTCGGCCGACTACTGGCGTGCCGTGGTCGAGGGCGTGCGCGCCGACGAGGGATTCCTGGTGGTCGCCGAGGAGGACGGCGCCGAGGTCGCAGGCGCGCACTTCGCCATGTCCGACCGCGCCGCCTTCTACTCCACGGCGGCCCACGACCCCGAGCGCAAGGGCGTGGGACTGAGCCACGTGGTGCTGTGGCGGGCGATCGAGCACGCCAGGGAACGCGGCTGCGCCGGTTTCGAGGTTGGCGACCGGGTCTATCCCGGGCAGCATCGGTTCGTGGACGACAAGCTGCAGAACATCAGCCACTTCAAGGCCGGGTTCGGCGGCGGGGCCGCACTGCGGGTGGACGTGCTCGCGGGCACCGGGAGCGAGGGGGAGGCGTGACCGAGACCCTGCTGGGCGACGCGCTCGCCGGGTTCGCGGCGGCAGGCGCGCCGCCACCGGACGTGCGCGCCCGTCGGCAACGGCTGGCGGAGTTCGTGCGTTCGGTGGAGCCCCGGGTCTGGCAGGCTCCGGAGTCGCTGTGGGGCCGTCTGCGGCAGGTGTTGGGCTGGGACGACGAGTCGCTGCACGCGTTCGTCCACGCGCCGATGATCGTGCACAGCTCGACGCACGTCAGCATGAACGCCTTCGCGCCGATGATGGTGTTCCCGTGGTTCTGCCTGCGCGCGTGTCATGTGGACGGTGCCGTCCACCTGCGCACCCAGGTCACCCACAACAACCTCAGCGACAGCCGGTGGAAACCGCACGTCTGGTGGCGCGCCGACGCGGCCGGACGGGTGGCGCGCACTCAGTTGTTCAGCCGCGGACCGAAGTTCGAGCACCAGGTGCTGCTCGGCCAACCCGTGCCCGACCTGCCGGGCGACCTGTGCCCGACCGACGCCGAGGCCGTGGACCTCGCCCGGCACGCCACGAACTTCGCCTACTTCGCGATGATCTACCGCATGGCGCTGGAACGTCACGCCGGACTGCACCGTCCCGGTGCGACGGTCGAGATCCCGATCGACCTGATGAACGCACACGTCCTGGCAGGCCCGGACCGTGCGCGCTGGGCGGACGCCCTGCACGAACTGGGCCTGGTGCTGCGCGAGGTGGGCCAGGACAACAAGCTCCGCGAACTGCCCGCCGCCGAGGTCGCGGGGGCGCGCGGGGCGTTGATCTGCCCGAACTACATCAACGTCGGCCAAGCGTACCGGCTGGGCATCTCGGCGACCATGGGCGCGGAGAAGATGTCGGTCTACCTGGCCGAGATGAACGAGGTCCTCGCCGACTTCTACCCCCGCATCGGCGAGACCTGCGCCTTCCCCCAGTTCCTCGGTGTCTCCCGGTTCGACGTCGACCGTCTTGCCCCGCTGTCGGAGTCGTGGCGGGCCGAGCTGGGGTCGTCCGGTCGTACCTCGTTGCCGCTGGTGGTCGCCCAGCACGGGACCGAGCTGGTCGGCCTGCTCGACCGGGCGTTGACCGAGCCGGTCGGGACGATCGCCGACATCGTCACGCTGCGGGGGTAGCGCTGCTTCGCTGACCGGGCGGCCCTTGACGGCCGCCCGGCGATTCCCCTGAGGTCGGGCCCATTCTCTCCGCCCTCTGGCGAAGTGCTATTACTATCCGCCATCAACTATCGAGATAATCGGTGGTCGATGCACACGGTCGGCACGACAGATGTGGTCCGTTCGCCGAGCCAAGTGGGTAGCCGAGTATCCCGTGCGGGTACCGATACCGGTGACAGCAGCCCACAAAACGCCAGGAGCGGCCGGGCCTCAGCCGAGCCGGACGGGCAGTTCGATCAGGCCCCGGTTGCGGAAGGACGGTTGCCACCGCAGATCGCCTGCGGGCACGGCGAGGGTGATGTCGCGTTCGAGCAGCGCGGCGAACGCCACGGCGGCCTCCACCTGGCTGAGCCGGGAGCCGAAGCTGCGGTGGATGCCGTGCCCGTAGCTCAGGTGTGGGTTCGGGGCCCGGTCCAGTCGCAGGTCCTCCGGGGACTCGAATACCTCCGGGTCGTGGTTGGCCGACGCGATGCCCAGCAGGACGGTGTCCCCGGCCGGGACGACTGTGCCCGCGATGTCCACATCCGTCACCGGGAAGCGGCGGATCGCGAACTGGAGGGGCTGGTCGAACCGGGTCAGTTCCTCGATCGCCGACGGCAGCAGGTCGGGGGAGTCCCGCAGCGTGGACAGCCGGTCCGGGCGCGTGAGCAGGGCGGCGACGCCGTTGCCGATCAGGTTGACCAGGTTCTCGTAACCCGCCCACAGCGCCAGGAACGCCAGCGAGACCAGTTCGTCCTCGGTGAGCCGGTCTTCGTCGTCCCGCACCGCGATCAACGCGGACAGCAGGTCGTCGGCAGGCTCGGCTCGCTTGCGTGCGACCAGGTCGAGCAGGAACGCCTGCATGGCCATCACCGCGTCGCGCGCGGCGGTGGGCGGCTGGTCGGCGCGGGGGGAGAGCAGCACGGTGGTCCACGTGCGGAAGCGGTCGTGGTCCTGTGCGGGAACACCGAGCAGGTCGCCGATGACACGTACCGGCAATGGGGCGGCGAAGGAACTGATCAGGTCTACCGGTTCGCCGGAAGGCAGTGAGGTCAGCAGTTCGCGCGCTGCTACCTCTATCGAGGGCGCCAACGCCTCTACCCGGTTCGGGGTGAACGCACCGGCGATGAGACGGCGCAGGCGAGTGTGGTCCGGTGGATCGAGGTTGAGCAGGTTGGCGTCCAGTGCCGGTGGCAACGAGAAGCCCCGGTAGCCCGCACTCGCGTTGGTGCGGTCCAGTGACAGACGCGGGTCGGCGAGGCCTTCACGGACGTCGGCGTACCGGGTCACCAGCCACGCCTTCGCACCGTCCGGTGTGGACACGTGGTGGACACCGCCGTCCGCACGGAGGCGGGCGTACGCCGGGTAGGGGTCGGCGTGGAAGGACTCGCCGAACAGGTCCATGGGTGACTCCGTCAGTCGTCTGTCAGTCGATGGTCGTGAACGCGCGGGAGACACGCACCAGCCAGTCGGGGCCGGTGTCGGACTCGGTGCCCGCACTCGCCGGTCGTTCCGGAGCGGCAGGCACGCCCGCGCGGGCACTGGCGGTCAGCGCCGCGCGAATGCCCGCGGCCTCGGTGTACGCGCGCAGATCATCCCCGGTGAGGCCCGCTCGCTCGGCGGCCTGGGTGGCCGAGCCGGTGGAGGTCGGGTCCTGGTAGGCACGCAGCCAGCGGATGCCGTCGCGGATCTCCACGACCCGCCGGTGCAGCTGGAAGTCGAGGTCGCGGATGGCCCGCCTGCCCGCGCCCGGGTCGAGCGCGAGGTCCGGGTTGGCGGTGCACAGCGCCGACCAGAGCGGGAACAGTGCCAGGTGTGTCCGGTAGGCCCGTGCCTGGGCGCGAGCGGCGGTGAGCTGGGGTCCCCACCCGGGAACGCTCCACCCGATCAGCGTGAGGATGCCGCCCAGCCCGGCGCCCAACCGGGCGGCGAGCTCCCAGCGCAGGGGATCCAATCCGAACGGGCGCGCGAGCACGTCCGCATACCGGGCGGTCACGTAGACCAGCCCGCCCACCGCGCCGGTGGCCGCCAGCCGCAGTCCGCGCCGCAGCCACGGTCCCGCGATCGTGCGGACGTGCTTGCGGCACCGGGCGATCAGCATGAACTGGGACACCGCGAACGAGGTCACGTACAGCATCAGGTAGACCGAGTACAGCCCCTGTCCCGCGAACCGCACGGCGGCGGTGGTGGTGTCCTCCTCGGTCAGGTCGGCCATCGCGAACAGCACCGCCATCGCGGCCAGCACACCGGCGAAACCCCACATCTGCCGCCGCACCATCGGCCGGGCCTTCTCGTCCGGGTGCGCCCAGAACGTCAACGCCGCCAACTGGCTCGCGGACACACAGATCACACTGCTCTGCGACAGCAGCAGCGCCAGGTTGGGCACACCGGTCGCCCGGTCCAGCACCGCCCACACGCGTGGGTCGCTGATGGTGAACGTCAGTCCCATGAACAGGTAGAACAACCCGATCGCGATAGCGGCGGGGCCCCGGTCGCGGCGCAGCAGCGAGGGCAGCTTGAGCAGCAGGCTGACCCACGCCACCCCGGCGCACAGCGGGTAGAGGATCCCGTTCATCCCGCCTCGGGGTGCGTGGAGTGGTTCAGCGAGCTGGCGATCCGCGCGGCCACGTCGTCACCGCGCGGGGGAGTGGAGCGCAGTACCTCGGCGAGCAGGTAGGCCATGACCTCCGCCTGCTGCTCCTGCGCGTCGCTGTAGGTGGTGCGGGCGAGCATGTCCCGGACCAGCTGCGGGTCGATGTCCGGGAAGAACACCGCAGCCGTGTCCTCGTCCAGGTGGCCGCCGCCGCGGTGGCAGCAGATCATGTGTCCGATCTCGTGCAGGATGATGTGCTCCTGGTGCGCTCGGGTGGTGTCCTGGTCGTAGAAGATCCAGTCGGCGTCCCGGGTGGCGATCCACATCCCGCACGGCTGCGAGGCGAGCATCGCCACCGGCACCACGTGCAGCGGCCGTCCGCGCACCGCCGCCAGGTGCTCGCACAGCCCCGCCAGATCGGACCGCGTGGGCAGGTCCAGGCCCGCCAGCAGGGACGCGCACTCGCGGCGCACCCGGCGCAGGTCCGGACTCCGGCGTGGCACCGGCCTCACTCCTCCGGCTCGTCGGTGACCGGCGGCAGCCCGCGCTGTCTGCGCGCCTGGTCGAGCAGCGCGGTGATCAGGTCCAGGTTCGACCGGGGCAGCCCCACCGCGCGCTGGGCGATGCCCACCACGCCGCGGTCGCGCAGCATCGCCAGCTGTTCGAGCTGGGCGCGTACGCGCTCGCCGTCCTCGTCATCGAAGAAGTAGCTCGGGCTCACCCCGAAGAACCGGGCCAGCGCGGCCAGCAGGTCCATCGAGGGGCTGGTGCGCCTGCCCGTGCGCAGCATGGACAGGTACGGCCCGCTGACCCGCAGGTCCGGGTTGGCGCGCTTGATCTCCGCGGCGACCTCCGCGTTCGACCACTGTCTGCCGCGCGGGCGGCTGACCCGGAACAGTCGGTCCAGCCGCGCGGTCAGTGGCGACGTCACCTCGTCCGACATCGGTGCCCCAACGCTGTTGTCCCCCAATGTTCCCTCTACTGGTCGGGTGGCGACTACTCGATCAGTGTCGCAGGGTGACTGTCGGTTGACAACGCGCCCGCATCGGTGATTACGATGACCCGCACGGGTTAACTGCGAGTTATCCGGTTCCCGTGCGGGCAGAGACCGGGTTCCCCCGGGGGTGTGCCGTGTGGCGGGGTGCTCCGCGACCCCGTCACACGGGGCCTGCCAGTCAAAGGTTCCGCAGGTGAGGCGGGAAAAGAAGAGTTCCGCGCTCAACCGGCCTGGGGGTTACCGGGAGCGCGGAACCATCTCTAGCGTAGTACGAAGTCGGCGTTCATGCACACCCACCCCCGAAAAACGTGTCCGCGATGTGCCTTTCCCGTGGTCGCGACCGAGACGTGAGCCATGCTCGATGTCATCCGCGGCGCCTGGGGGCGGCCTCGGCGGGCGTTCGGGGCGGGCGGGAGCCGTCGATCTCGCGCCAGGACCGTGAGTTGTCGAACGGTCGGGTGGTGAGGGCATCCGCCCGGATTTCCGTTCCTTGTCCGGATCTTTTGCGCGCCAGGACTTCCCCGGCACCTGCTCGGGCATACGGAAAGTGTGCCTCGGGACGGAGGCGCGTCGGCGCGGTTTCGGTCTCGCGGCCGATGCAGGCGGGCGGCCCGCGGCCATAGCGTCCACGGCCTGCGGAATACCTAGTGGTGCGACCCAGAACGTCGACCATGTCTCGACCCGCCCACGACGTGCCTGACGGCACCGCCGGAAACGACCAAGTACATCCAGTACGAGGCCGTCCCGGCGGCACCGCCAGCCACGCCGTGGACCCGCCGATACACGGCCGACGTTCTGAGTCGCACCACTAGCGGCTATCGAAAGGTCGAGGATGACCAGGCGAATCCCGGTGGCGCTCCCGATCGCGGCACTGCTCGTGCTCGGCGGCGGCCTCCCCGCCGCGGCGGCGGTCCCGGACGGCGGCACCGGCCAGGCGATCACATGGCACGACTGCCGCACCACACCCGATGACGAGCTGGGCCGACAATTGGACGAGGTGGGCGCGCGTTGCGGCGAGCTCACCGTCCCGCTCGACTATTCCCGACCGCACGGCCGAACCATCACGCTGGCCGTCGCCCGCCGCGCCGCCACGGATAGCGCTCACCGGCTCGGCACCCTGGTGGTGAACACCGGCGGCCCCGGCCCTTCCCGCGATGGGGTGAGCCTGCTCGCGACCGCCGCGCCCACGGTCGCGGCCCGCTACGACGTGGTGAGCTTCGATCCGCGTTTCTTCGGTCTCAGCACCCCGTTGCCCTGCGCGTATCCCACCGACCTGTACCTGCGGAGCGTCCAACTCGCCAGTCCCGATCGAGCCTCCTTCGAACGCGGCGTGGCCGCTGCCCGCGAACTGGCGCGGCTGTGCACCGGCTATCGGGACCTGCTGCCGCATGCCTCCACCCGGAACATCGCGCGGGACATGGATCTCGTCCGGACCGCGCTCGGCGAGGAACGAGTGTCCTACCTCGGTTGGTCGTACGGCACCTACCTCGGCGCCGTCTACCTCCAGCTGTTCCCCGACCGGGCGAACCGCGTCGTCCTGGACAGCGCCCTCGACCCCGACCGGTACGGCCCGCAGGTGATCCGCGACGGCGCCCCGGCCGACGCCGCCGCACTGCGGGACTGGGCGGGTTGGGCCGCGCGCCACGACCAGGGCCTGGGCGGCACGACCGATCAGGTCCTCGCCGTGGTGACCGAGATCGACCGAGCGGCCACCCGCCGCCCCCTGCGCGTCGGGACACACCGGATCGACGCGGCCATGGTCCCCGGCCTACTGCTGACCGTGGACGACACCGACGCCTCGTACACGGAGTTCAGCGCCCAGGTCCGCGTCCTGCGCGACGCCGCCCACGGCCTGACCGTCACGCCGACGGCGGACCAGGAGGCCAAGCTGTCGCTGTACGAGGACCCGACGGCGTACCCCGAGTTCGGATTCGCCGCCAACACCACCCTCCAGTGCGCCGACCGCGCCGCCGACCGAAACCCGGAGAACTACTACCGCGACATCCAGTCCCACCGGACGACCGAGCCCCTCTACGGCCCACTCACCCGCGACATCACCGCCTGCGCCTTCTGGCCGACCCGCCCCGCCGAACCCCCGACCAAGGTCCGCAACAACCACCCGGCCCTGATCGTGAGCGCCTCCGGCGACCCCGCCACTCCCTACCCCGGCCAGCAGGCCCTGCACCGCGCCCTGACCGGTTCCCGCATGCTCACCCTCCCCGCCTACCGCCACGGCGTCTACCTGCTCGACGGCGCACCCTGCGTCGACCAGACCGTCAACCGGTACCTGCTCGACGGCACCCTCCCCGCCACCGACCGCACCTGCACCCGGGTCACTCCACCCGACGCTCCCCAGGCCGGACCAGCCCCGATTCATACGCCGTGACCACGGCCTGCACCCGATCGCGCACCCCCAACTTGGCGAGAATATTGCTGACATGCGTCTTCACGGTGCCCTCGGAAACCACCAACCGTCCCGCGATCTCCGCATTGGAATAGCCACCGGCGATCTCCCCCAACACCTCCCGCTCCCGCTCGGTCAACGTCTCCACCAACCGCACCGCCCCCACATCCACCGGCGGCGCCAACCGATCAAGCAACCGCCGAGTCGTCGACGCCGCGAGCACGGCGTCACCACGATGCACGGCCCGAACCGCCGCGATCATGTCCTCCGGCACCGCGTCCTTGAGCAGAAACCCACTGGCCCCGGCCCGAACCGCCGCCAACGCATACTCATCAAGATCGAAAGTAGTCAACACCAACACGCGCGGCGGCTCGGGCAACGACAACATCCGCCGGGTGGCCTCGATCCCGTCCAACACCGGCATCCGCACGTCCATCACCACCACATCCGGCTGTAGCTCCCGAACCTGTCGAACGCCGTCCAGCCCATCACCCGCCTCACCCACCACGGCCAGGTCCGACTGGGCGTCGATGACCATTCGAAACCCGGCCCGGACCAACACCTGATCCTCGACCAACACCACCCGAACCGTCACACCCACCCCTCGATACGTACACAGTGGACACTCAACCCGTGACCCACTCCATCACCAATACCACGGCGCCAGTTGCACGGTGCAGCCATGACCTGCGCATGCTCCGATGACCTCATCGCCCTACCCGCCACTCCGCCCCAGCCTTGTTGCGCGGTCCGATCGCCGGCCCCGTCGACCTCGGATCCTCATGTGGGCACCGGGATCCGCGCCTCCAGGACATGCCCACCATCCGCCAGCGGCACCAACCGCACCGTGCCCCCATAGGCCTGCGCACGCTCCGACAACCCCATCAACCCATACCCGTCACCCCTGCCGCTCCCGTGAACACCCGCCACCCCGCAGCCATCGTCCCGAACCTCGACCCGCACCACATCCGCCTTCCAGCACACCAACACCTCCGCCCGAACCCCCACCCCCGCATGCTTGATCACATTCGTCAGTCCCTCCTGGACAACCCGATGCACCACCAACGCCAACCCCGCGTCCACCGACCCCGCGGGCACCTCCAGCACCAACTCCACCGGCAGCCCACCCGCCCGAACCCGGTCCACCAGTTCCGGGATGTCGCGCAACCCGGGCTGTGGCGGCGGTGGACCTCCCGTCGACAACCCGGGGTCGCGCAGCACACCCAGGACCCGCCGGGTGTCGGCGAGTGCGCGTCGGGCCGAGTCGCCGATGGTGGCCAGGGCGGTCTGGCCTGCTGCGGGTGAGACGGCTGCGGCGTAGCGACCGCCGTCGGCCTGGGCGATGACCACGGCGAGGGAGTGTCCCAGGATGTCGTGCATCTCGCGGGCGATGCGGGCGCGTTCCGACAGCATCGCCAACCGGGCCCGTTGATCCTGTTCGACCTCCAGCAGTCGGGTTCGTTCCGCCAGGGCGCGCACCTGCTTGCCGCGCACCCGGTGCAGCATGCCGAACGCCCACCCCACCAGCACCGTGCTGCCAAGGAAAGCGCCGGTGATGACGTGGGCGATCACCGAGTCGCTCAGCTGCGGCCAGCTCACCCCGCCCAGTACGGCTCCGAGCAGCCCGGCCGCGAGCACCGGACCACCCGCCCACGCGGGGCCGTAGGCGGCGACCGCGTGCACGGTCAGTGGAATCGCCAGGTCGGCCGGGAGTGCGCCGATGGTGTCGCGCACGATGAGCCATTGCGCCACCCCGATCGCCACCACGACCGCGGCGCACGGCACCGGCGCGCGCCTTCGCCACATCAGTGGCGCGCACAATGCCAGTGTCAGCGCGTGGTAGTCGGCTCCGGCGCGTACCAGGAGTCCGAAGAGGACGCATACGGCGGCGAGCGCGATCGCCACCGCGGTGTCGACCGTCGCCTCGTGGCCGCGAGACCAGGTGTAGAGACGTTCCCCGAACATGGGCCAACTGTAGGAGTGGATGACCTCGGTCCGCGTCGGAGCACGGTCGGATCCTGGGTCGCCTCGACTACGTCCCGGGTACTACTACCGTCGTCCGATCAGGGGCGGGACTGCTCGTGTTCCGGTGCCTTCGGCTGGGTGGGCACGTGCGGTGGTCGCTGTCCGGCGATGGCGATCTGGTTGCGCCCGTTGCGTTTCGCGATGTCCAGCGCCTGGTCGGCCAGGTCCTGCAGGTCGGCCAGGGTCGTGCCGTGCTGCGGCGAGCAGGCCACGCCGATGGAGATGGTCACCGGCGGCACGGTGTGGCCCAGCCGCACCTCCTCCGCGCCCGCCGGGGTGGTGATGTCCGTCGTCAGCGCCTCGACACCCGCCCGGATGCGCTCGGCGACGGTGAGGGTCTCGGCGAGCGGGGTGTCCGGCAGCACCGCGGCCAGCTCCTCGCCACCCCATCGGGCGATCAGGTCACCGGAACGTATGTTGTGGCACAGGGCATTCGCCACCGCCTGCAACACCTGGTCCCCGCCGAAGTGCCCCAGCCGGTCGTTCCACCGCTTGAAGTGGTCCAGGTCGAGCATGAGCACTCCGGTCGGGCGCCCGTTGAGCCGATCCAGGCGCAGTGTCGCGTTGGCCAGCGGCAGGAAGCCGCGCCGGTTGCGCAGCCCGGTGAGCGAGTCGGTCGCCGCGTCCACCTCCAGCCGGTCGCGGTCGGCGGTACGGGCGGCCAGCCTGCCCAGCATCCGCGTCTCCATGATGGCCACCGCGAGCACGCCGAACAGTGCCACCGGCGTGATCGCCGCCGCGCCGACCGCGCCGAGGCCGACCAGCAGGGTGTGCAGGAGCAGCAGGTTGTCCTCGCGGCTGCCGAGGGTGTCGGCCAACCGCCAGGTGCGGAACCGCACCGCCCGGTAGAGGCCGACCACGACCGCCTCGATGAGGAAGTATGCCACCGCCGCCAACACCAGCAGCAGCGTCGTGTTCAGGTTCGCGCCCTGCCCGATGATCGGCAGGTCGAAGTCCTTCCTGGGCCCGAGCATCCAGCCGCGCAGCAGGCTCACCCCCGCGACCGACAGCAGTACCGCGGAGGTGTTGCTGACCCACAGCGTCAGCGGTCGCATCGCGATCCGGTAGCGGCGGAACCGCACCACCACCACGAGCAGACCCGCGGTCAGCGGCGGGAGCAGCAGCGCGGAGCTGAAGAACCAGATCGAGGCCTGGTCGATGAACTCCACTGTCCCGCGTTGCGTGCGCACCCCGCGCCTGCGCTTCTCGCTGCCGGCCGTCACCTCGGTGTACACCAGGGCGCAGCCGAGCAGCAGGCCGAACATCAGCCAGTCGTTGCCGGTGACCAGCGGCGCCGCCATGATCGCCCAGGCGATCCCGGACACGCCCGCCACGTTGGCCGCCGCCAGCACCACGCCGGTCGGCACGCCGAACTGCCACAGTCCCCACCGTGCCGGGCGCAGGCCGGTCCATTTCCCCGGTCCCGGTGGGTCTGCCCCGGTCATCCGTCCCCACGGACCGTCGGTTTCCCCCATACCGCTTGCCCTCCCCTGAGCAACGCTCCCGTGCGGAAGGCCGGCCGGGCACGCCCAGGGACGTGTCCGGGTGGCGGGGTGGGGTGGTCCGGCGATCACGCCACCGGGGTCCGTGCCCGGCGCGCCGGTTCGGTGCGACGGGCTTGGGCCGCGACTCGTCGGCGCGTGTCCCCCCGACACCACGAGCCGCGGTTGGGTTTCCCGGGTGTTCGACTTCGCGCGATCTCCGTCCCGCGTTTCCCCCGCTTGCGCGAACTTCCAGGGGAAACCCTAGGGCAGTTCACGATCAAGGCGAGCGGAATGCGCTGAACCACTCATTCGGCGTACGACACATCGGCGTCCGGTGCAATGTTATGCCGCCGACCGGTGGAAGAGGGGGTCCGCGTCCGGGTGAATCGGCCCCGTTTTCTGACGGGCCGGGGTCGCTCGGTCACCGCGTGGCGTCGACGCGGTCGGCGGTTCCGGGACAGTCTGCGCGAAACCCGCCGGGGTGTCGAGGGGCACGCCGGAATTCGTGCACCGCCGGACGCGCGACCGCCCCGGGGGCGGATGACGCAACCCCGGGGCGGCACGGTGGACCCGGGGACATGGGCGAAGCCCCCGCCCATGTCCCCGGAAGAATCAGCCGGTGAAGCCCTTGAAGATGGTGGTGAACTCGTAGGTCGACTGGGCGATGCTGCTGCACGTCGCGGAGATGCCGCCGCCGGGACAGCCGCCGTTGTCCCGGCCCGCCGACCAGAACCCGAGCAGGCCGATGTGGTTGGCGTTGGCCCAGCCGACCAGCTTGTTCGCGTGGGCCTGGGTGAAGATCTTGCCGTTGTAGTTGCGGCCGATCATCGGGGTCACGCCCAGCAGCTTGCGCAGCTCCGCGTCGGACTTGCCCGGCCAGATCTGCTTCATCTGCCCGAGGGTGCTCTCCGCGGCGGCGATCACCGCGTCGCCCCAGTCCGCCCGCGAGCTGCCGAACTCCATGGTCATCGGGTTGACCAGCACGGTCAGGCCCTTGCTCGCCGCGTTCTGCAGGATCTGGACCGAGTACGGGTCCATGCCGTAGTCGTCGCCCTGCACGCGCATGGTGTAGCTGATCGCGGTGCCGCGCTCGGTCTGCAGCTTCTTCAGCGCGGTGTTGACCAGCTCCTGTGGGATGTTGGCCTCGACATCGACGTCCAGGTGGTTGCTGCCGACCGCGTCGAGCACCTTCTTGTAGGCGGCGAACAGCGCGTCGGCGGTGGTGCAGGAGTACTCCAGGTACGGCCCCGCGGCGCCACCGGTGGCCACGATGACGTCGCCGCCGAGTGCCTTGAGCGCGCGCACGTCGTTGACGATGCGGGCGTCGTCGATCGGGATCGTGCCGCCCCAGGACGGGCTGCAGCCGGAGCTGTCGGCCAGCGCGAAGGCGAGGGTGAACACCTTCTGCCCGGTCGCGCGCGCCACCGACTCCAGCGACGGGGTTGGCATCGTGATGTCCACGTACGGGGCGGACTTGATGCTGCCCGGCGGCACCGGCGTGGTTGTCGTGGTTGTGGTCGTCGTCGGGCTGGTGGTTGTCGGCGACGTCGTGGTGGTGGTGCGCGTTGTCGTCGTAGTGGTGGTCGTACGGGAGGTGGTTGTCGTGGGGTTGGTGCCACCCGCGCAGGGCTGCCCGTTGAGCTTGCAGTTGCCCGGCACGCCCGTGCCGTTGACCAGGAACCCGAACGACGCCGACGCGCCCGCCTTCACCGACGCGTTGTAGTCGCGGGCGGTGAAGGTGTAGTGGCTGCCGCTGGTGGCCATGGTGGCGTCCCAGTAGGCGCCGGGCTTGCTGTCGGCGGGCAGGTCGAACTCGATCTTCCAGGTGGTGAGCGCGCTCGCGCCCGCGGTGATCGTGTACCGGCCCTGGTAGCCGGATCCCCAGGAGGAGTCCTGGCCGAACACCGCGGTCGGCTCGGTCGCGGCCTGGGCGGGTGCGGCGACCGCCAGCGCGACGGCCGACAACGCGGTGACGCCCACCGCGAGCAGGGCCGCGCCCGTGCGCTTGGTCAACATCGTCAGGTCACTCCCGGGGCAGGGTTCGGGGGAGCGGCGGTCCGGCCTGCGGGGACAGGCGTGCCGGGCCGCACGTCACGGCCCGGATGACGCTCCGAACCGATCACCGCGACGGTAAGTGGCCTAGACCACTTCGGTCAATGGTTACGCCCCGGAAAGGTCTAAACCTTTTCCCGATCCGGTCCGCGCGAGGCGAGATCACAGCAGGTGGAGGTGGCCTGGCCGGGCCGGTTCGACTTCGATGGGAACATGCGCACCCAGGTCGTGATCATCGGCGCCGGTCCGGCAGGCCTTCTGCTGTCCCACCTGCTCGCCGCCGACGGCGTGGAGTCGGTCGTGCTGGAGACCCGCTCCCGGGAGTACGTGCTGGCCCGGATCCGGGCCGGGATCCTGGAGCACTCGTCGGTGGAGCTGCTGACCGACGTCGGCCTCGGCGAGCGCCTGGCCCGCGAGTCGATGCCGCACCGGGGCATCTACCTGCACACCCCGGAGCAGCGGACGCACCTGGACTTCGTCGACCTGGTCGGGCACGGCATCCACGTCTACGGCCAGACCGACCTCACCCGCGACCTGGTCGACGCGCGCGTCCGCGGCGGCCAGCAGCTGGTCTACGAGGTGACCGGGACCGCCCTGCACGACATCGACACCGCCCGCCCGTACGTCACGTTCGTGGACGCCGACGGGGCCGCCCGGCGGATCGACGCGGACGTGGTCGTCGGCTGCGACGGCTCGTTCGGCCCCAGCAGGCAGGCCGTCCCGGACCCGCGGACCTGGGAGCGGACCTACCCGTACGCCTGGCTGGGCGTGCTCGCCGACGTCGCGCCGTCCACCGACGAGCTGATCTACGCCTGGCACCCGGACGGCTTCGCCATGCACTCCATGCGCTCGGCCGCGGTCAGCCGCCTCTACCTGCAGGTGCCGCCGGGCACCGACATCGCCGAGTGGTCCGATGACCGGATCTGGACGGCGCTGGCCGCCCGGCTCGGCCACGGCCGGGACGGCTGGACGCTGACCCCCGGCCCGATCACCGAGAAGTCCGTGCTGCCCATGCGCGGCTTCGTCGCCGCCCCCATGCGCCACGGCAGGCTCTTCCTGGCGGGCGACGCCGCGCACATCGTGCCGCCCACCGGCGCCAAGGGCCTCAACCTGGCCATCGCCGACGTCGCCCGGCTGGCGCCCGCGCTCGGCGCCCTGCTGCGCGGCGACGGCGCGCTCGCCGCGGCCTACTCGGACACCGCGTTGGCCCGGGTCTGGCGCTGCCAGCACTTCTCCTGGTGGATGACCACCATGCTGCACGTCACCGACGACCCGTTCGACGCCCAGCTCCAGCTCGCGCAGCTGCGCTGGGTGGCTTCCAGCGAGGCGGGCGCGCGCGGGCTGGCGGAGAACTACACCGGGCTGCCGCTGCGGTGACCGACCGGGTCAGCTCAGGCAGAGCTCGTTGCCCTCCGGGTCGGCGATGGTCACCCAGTGGTGCGGGCCCTGCTGTCCCCGGTGCAGGAACGTGGCGCCCTTCGCGGTGAGCCTGGCCAGCTCGGCCTCGACGTTGTCCGCGCCCACCCGCACATCCAGGTGCACCCGGTTCTTGACCGTCTTGGCCTCGGGCACCAGCTGGAACAGGATCCGCCTGCCCTCGGTGACGATGGCCGCGCCCTCGCGCCAGACCAGGACGCCGTTGTGTGTGGCGGTGTCCGCGTCGGACGCGTAGCCCTTGGCGATCATCTCGCGGATGAAGTCCTCGTTGCTGGGCTCCACCGACCAACCGAGCGCGTCGGCCCACCAGTCGGCGAGGTCGTGCGGGTGGGCGCAGTCGAAGGTCACCTGGAAGTCGTATGCCATGGCGTCAGCATAGGGACGGACACCGACAATTCCGGCGGGCTCACTCGAAGGCCAGGAAGACCGTCTCGCCCTCGCCCTGCAACCGGATGTCGAAGCGGTAGCGCCGATCCCGCTCGGCGGCCGCGACCATAGTGGACAGCCGGTCGGCGGGCAGTCCGGACAGCGCAGGGTCCGCGGACAGTGCCGTGGCGTGCTCAGGCAGGTAGACGCGCGTGTACAGGTGGTGCAGCAGCCCGCGCGCGAACACCGCCACCGCGAGGTATGGAGTCGCGTTAGCGCTGTGTGCGCCAGGTGGGACTGTCCGTACCGCCCAATGTCCGTCCGCGTCGGTGGGTACACGCGCGAAACCCGTGAACTCGACGTGGTCGCGACCGACGACCGAACCGTCGACGGGATCGTGGCGCAGGCTCCCCGGCGCCCCGGTCAGCCCGCCGTCGCGGTCGGCTTGCCAGATCTCCACCAGCGCGTCCGGGATCGGTTGCCCCGCGCCATCGAACACGTACCCGTGGACCGTGATCGCGTCCGGGTGCGAGATCGGGACGATGTCGCCGCCACCGGTGAACGGGAGCGCGTAGCCGAAGAACGGGCCCACGGTCTGGGCGGGAGTGGGGGGAAGCCCGGTCATCGTCCGTCCTCCTCGAACAGCGTCGCGGCCGGACCGTCGAGCACGATGTCCCACCGGTAGCCCAGCGACCATTCCGGTACCGACAGGTCGTGCTCGTAGGTCGCCACCAGCCGTTCGCGCGCGGCGGGGTCGGTGACCGACTGCAGGATCGGGTCGTAGGGGAACAACGGGTCGCCGGGGAAGTACATCTGCGTCACCATGCGCTGGGCGAACGCCGTGCCGAACAACGAGAAGTGGATGTGCGCGGGCCGCCACGCGTTGCGGTGGTTGCGCCAC
The DNA here is from genome assembly GCF_000374445.1 of Actinokineospora enzanensis DSM 44649. Lineage (GTDB taxonomy): Bacteria > Actinomycetota > Actinomycetes > Mycobacteriales > Pseudonocardiaceae > Actinokineospora > Actinokineospora enzanensis. Next base: position 421,870 of record NZ_KB894404.1, read on the forward strand.
GGGTAGGCACCGGGCCGGATGGTGGTGAACTCGTAGCGGCCCTCGTCGTCGGTCAGGCAGCGGCCGAACCCGGTGAAGTTCGGGTCCAACGGCGCCGGGTGTTGGTCGCGCTGGTGCGCGTAGCGGCCTGCGGCGTTGGCCTGCCAGATCTCCACCAGTTGCCCGCGTACCGGCTTGCTCTGCCGGTCTTTGACCACGCCGGTGACCGTGATCCGCTGTCCGCCCGGTTCCGCGAAGCCGCCCTGGGTGAGATCGTGGTCCAGCTCCGTCACGTCGGTGACACCGAATACCGGCCCGGTCAGCTCCACTGCCTCCGGATCGCGGATCACCGTCAGCGCCTGTGTGGGGTACCGCAGCAGGCTGCTTCGGTAGGCGGGGTAGTCCCGGCTCGGGTGGTCCAGCCCGGTCCGGCCCGCCTGTTCGGCGATCTGCGTGTCGATGTCGCGTTGAGACGGTTCGTTGCTCATCGGTCCTCCACACCGCGCACGGGTACGCCGGTGTTCGCCGCGACGTCCGCCTCGGTGCTGCCGGGCGCGAGCTCCACCAGCGTCACGCCAGCCGCGCCGACGTCGAACACGCCGAGATCGGTGATCACCCGGTGCACGCAGGACCGGCCGGTCAGCGGCAGCGTGCAGTCCGGCACGATCTTGGGGCTGCCGTCCTTGGCGGTGTGTGTCATGAGCACCAGCACCCGGCGCGCGCCGTGCACCAGGTCCATCGCGCCGCCGATGCCGGTGACCAGCTTGCCCGGCACCGCCCAGTTGGCCAGGTCGCCGCGTGCGGACACCTGCATCGCGCCGAGCACCGCGGTGTCGATGTGCCCGCCGCGGATCATGCCGAAGGACAGGCTGGAGTCGAAGTAGGACGCCCCGGGCAGCACCGTCACGGTCTGCTTGCCCGCGTTGATCAGGTCCGGATCGACCTCGGCGTCGGTCGGGAACGGGCCGGTGCCCAGGATGCCGTTCTCCGAGTGCAGCACCACCCGCACGTCCGCGGGCAGGAAGTCCGGGATCAGCGTGGGCAGCCCGATCCCCAGGTTGACGTGCTCGCCGTCGCTCAGCTCGCGGGCCGCGCGGGCGGCCATCTCGTCGCGCGTCCAGGGCATCAGGACTCCCGCCGGGTCGTACGCTGCTCGATCTTCTTGTCGGCGACCTGCGCCGGGGTCAGCTCGACGATCCGCTGCACGAACACGCCGGGCAGGTGCACGTGGTCCGGGTCGATCGATCCCGGCTCCACCAGCTCCTCCACCTCGGCGATGGTGACCCGCCCGGCCATCGCGGCCAACGGGTTGAAGTTGCGCGCGGACTTGGCGAACACCAGGTTGCCGTGCCGGTCGCCGCGGGCGGCGCGCACCAGCGCGAAGTCCGTGGTGATACCGCGTTCCAGCAGGTACTCCACGCCGTCGAAGACCCGTGTCTCCTTGGCGGGTGAGGCGATGGCCACGCCGCCGGACCCGTCGTAGCGCCAGGGCAGTCCGCCCTCGGCGACCTGGGTGCCCACCCCGGCCGGGGTGTAGAAGGCGGGGATGCCGCTGCCGCCCGCGCGCAGCCGCTCGGCCAGCGTGCCCTGCGGGATCAGCTCGACCTCCAGCTCACCGGCGAGGTACTGGCGGGCGAACTCGGCGTTGGTGCCGATGTAGGAGCCGGTCACCCGCGCGATCCGGCCCGCGGCCAGCAGGACCGCCAGCCCGGACTCCATCGCGCCGCAGTTGTTGGACACCACGTGCAGGCCGTCGACCCCGTGCGCGTGCAGCGCGTCGATCAGCACCGTGGGCACGCCTGCCAGCCCGAACCCGCCGACCGCCAGGGTCGCGCCCGCGGGCACGTCCGCCACCGCCGCCGCGGCGGAGACGCACACCTTGTCCACGCCGACCCTCCTCGTGTTCGCCAGGTGAACATTCTTTCACCTGTGGTACCGAGTGTCGCCCCGCGCGGTCGCCCGTGTCAACGCGTCTCAGCCCGGGGGCACCGGGGCGAACCGGGCCGTGACGTGCAGGTCGTGTTCGATCCGCGCGGCCGCCGCGCGCAGCCGGGGCAGCACCTCGGCGAGCAGCTCGGCGACCTCGCGCCGTCCGCTGTGCGTGGCCACGTTCACCGCCGCCACCACCTTGCCCGCGCGGTCGCGGATCGGCACGGCGACCGACCGCAACCCGGCCTCCAGCTCGCCGTCGACCAGCGCGTACCCGGCGTCCGCGACCTCCGGCACGCGGTCCGCGAGCAGGACCCGCCCGAGCGCGGTGGCGGTGGCGGGGGAGCGGGTGCCCACCGCGATCTCCACGGACATGATCCGGCTCGTGGCCGCGCGCGCGATGTAGTGCACGTGGTCCTCGTCGAGTACGGCTATCGCCGACGAGTCCCCCACCTGCTCCGACAGCGCTGTCAGGTGCGGGTTCGCGATCCGGGCCAGGGTGGTGCGGGACAACGCGGGGAACCCGAGTCCCAGGACCTTCGGCGTCGGCCGGAAGACTCGGCCCTCGGCGGCGACATAACCCAGGTGCGTCAAGGTGATCAGGGCGCGGCGCGCGGTCGCGCGAGCCAGTCCGGTGGCCTCGGCGACCGCGGTGAGCGTCAGCGCCGCGCGGCCCTGCCCGAACGCGGTGAGCACGGTCAACCCGCGGGCCAGCGACTCCACGAAGTCGCGGCCCAGCTCCTGTTTGGACGCCCCGGTCCAGGTCGCCAGACCGGACGCCTCGTCCGGCTCGGGGTGGTGCGGCGCGGCCAGTTCGGCCTCCATCGCGCTCGCGGTCGCGCGCAGCGCGGGCAACAGGTCGGCGCGCAGCGAGTCGGTGTCGTGCCTGCTGGTGTGGCTGACCACGCTGGCCGCGCACGCGATGCGGCCATCGGGAGCGCGCACGGGGACCGCGAGCGCGATGAGCCCGGGTTCGATCAATTGGTCGTCGATGGCCCAGCCGTGTTCACGGACGAGCGCGGTGCGCTGGGGGAAATCCAGGTTGTCGTCCGGACGTGCTGCCACGGCGGGGAATCCGCGGTCGTGCGGATCCGCGGCCCGGCGCGCGCGCCACCGCTGCCACGCCTGTTCGTCCCACTCGATCGCGGTCACCGTGCCCGCGGCGGTTCTTTCCGCGGGCAGGAGATCGCCGATCCGGAACGTCAGCGACATCGCCCGCCGCCTTGTCACCTGGTGCACGAACCGCACGCCGTCACCGTCGCCCACCGCCAACGAGACCGACTCGTCCACCTCGTCCGCGAGCGCGCGCACGTACCGGGCCAACCGGTCCGGCAGGCCTGTCGCGGCCAGGTAGGCGTTGCCCAGCGCCATCAGCGGCGGGGCGAGCACGACGGCGCGGTCGTCCACCCGCACGTAGCCCATGCGGTCCAGCGTCGTCACCAACCGGTCGACGGTCGCGCGCGCCAGCCCGGTGGCGCGCCGCAGCTCGCTCGGCGCGAGGGAGCCCTCCGCGTCGGTCAGCGCCCGCAGCACGGCCACGCCGCGCACCAGCGGGGCGACCAACTCGTCCGGCTCCCCGTGCTCCGCGCGCTCCGCTGCCGGGGGATCCGTGGGGTCTTGGCCTACCGACATGCGCTCTCCGGGACTCGACTGTCGCTACCGAACCACCACAGTGAACACCGATCGACGATCACGTGACGGGGTCACCCCGCGCGGGTGAGCCCGCACGGGGTGACCAATGGTCGTATTCGACTGTCTGGCGCCGCCCCCGCCCTACCGTGGTCCGGTGTCACGGCCCGGCCGGGCAGCGGCACCGGACCGGGTCAGACGAGGTGGCGGGCGAGGAAGCGGATGGCGCTGTCCAATTCGAACCCGGGTACGTCCAGGTGTCTGCCCACGTTGGCGTGCAACGTCTTCTTCGCCGAGCCGAAGGCGTCGAACAGGGCGATGGCGGAGTCGCGCGGGACGTGTTCGTCGTCCCACTGGACCAGGAACTCGACCGGGATGGTGACGCGACGGGCGGTGTCGGCCAGGGAGCCGTGCCAGAAGGTGCCGAAGATGGCGGCCTTGATCCGGCTGTCGGCCGCGGCCAGGGGCACGCCGATCGCGGTGCCCATGCTCAGGCCGAGGTAGCCCACCGGGGCGTCGGGGCCGATCTCCGGCAGGGCCTGGAGGGCGTCCGACGCCGACCGCCATTCCGGCACGGCCCGCTCGGCGAGATGGCCGTTGAAGCGGGTGACGATCGGGCCGACCGGCTCGCCGGTGGCCCTCCTACGGCCCGGTTGACCGTTCTCGTCGCTTGTGTCGGATTCTTCGTGACCGTCCTGGATTCCACCGCCGTGACCGTCGCGCTGCCCACCAGGACCAACGCGGCTCCTTGCCGCTGACCACCGCCTGATGTTCCTGCCGATGACCGCGCTGACCATGTTCGTCAACCTCCTGTCCGGCAGGCTCACCAACCGCTACGGCCCACGCCTGCCGCTGACGCTCGGCTCGCTGGTCCTGGCAGCGGGCTGCTCGGCCTGGTGTTCGTCGCCGGCTGGGCGGGGCGATCGGCGTGGCCACCTTCGGCGCCCTGGTCGCCACCGACTTCGTGGCGGGCATGCACCTATCCGCGGTGATCGGCGCGGTCGCCATCATCGCCTGCGTGCTCGCCTGCCGGGTCCTGCGCACCCGCGAGGTCGTGATCGGGCCCGGTGTCGTCGAGCGCGCCGCGGATCGTGTCGCGTAGCCAGCGCTGCGCGAGGTCGGCGTCGAGGCGGGCGTGCCACGACAGCCGGACGTCGAGTTCCGGCAGCTCCGCCGGGATGGGGAACGAGCGGAGACCGAGCACCGGCCCGTACTGCTCGGCCAGGCGCCCGGGAACCAGCCCGACGTAGTTGCTCGACGCCACCAGCAGCGTCGCCACGGCGAAGGTCGGCACGACGGCGGCGACCTGCCGGTGCAGCCCCGCGGCCGCCAGGGCGTCGTCGAGCGGACCCCGCAGACGCCCACGTCGGGACGCCGAGACGTGCGGGTGCCTGCACAGCTGCGCGAGGTTGGGGCGGCGACCCAGCGGGTGGTCCGCGCGGACGACGCCGACCACCCGCTCCCGGTAGAGCACGGCCGAGCGGATGTCCGGGGCGGTCGGGTCGCCCGCGCCGATGTCCAGATCGACCGAGCCGTCGCGCAGGGCCTCGATGCTCTCGGTGCCCTCGGCCACGAACCGCAGGACCACGCCGGGAGCGGCCGCGGCGGTGGCCTCGACCACCGCCGTCACCAGGGTCGCGGCCACGCCGTCGTTGATCCGGATGGTGAACGTGCGGGCCAGGTCGGCCACCGAGACCTCGCGGTTCGCGCTGACCAACGCCGCCGCCTCGTCCAGCAACGACCGCACGCGCGGCGCGACTCGGAGCGCGAACGGTGTCGGGGCCATGCCGCGGCCCGCGCGCACCAGGATCGGGTCGGCCATCGCCCGGCGCAGCCTGCCCAGCGCGCGACTGGTGGCCGGGATGGACAGGTGCAGACGCTCGGCGGCGGCTGTGACGCTGCCGTCCCGCAGTAGGGCGTCGAACACCCGCAGCAGGTTCAGGTCGATCTCGGGCACATTTGCATCGTACGCAAGTATACCTTGTTCAAGTTGCGTGGCACGGAGAAAGTGCACGTCATTAGCGTTGTCGGCATGTCACTCGAAGTCTCCGTTCGCACTCGCGAGGTGTGTGGGCCGGTCTCGCGGGGCGGGCTGCTGGCGCTCATGTGCGCCTGTGTGGTGCTGGTCGTCGGCATGGTCGCCTCGGTCAACCTGGCGATCCCGATGCTCGCCGCGAGCGGGCTGCATCCGTCCGCTTCGGCGCTGGTCTGGATCGTCGACACCTATGTGATCTTCTTTGCCTGCCTGGTGATCCCGGCGGGCGCGGCCGGTGATCGGTTCGGCCGCAAGGGCGTGCTGATGATCGGTCTGGCGTTGTTCGCGGCGGGCGCGGGGTTGTCTGCGGTGGCGCCGGATGTGGTGGTTCTGCTTGTCGGCCGGGCGATCACGGGCGTTGGTGCTGCTGCCGTGCTGCCCAACACGCTCGCTGTGCTGTTGCACGCCGTGCCCGCTGAGCGGAAGGGAGCGGTTATCGCCATCTGGGCGTCGATGACCGGCATTGGTGGTGTTGTGGGCAATGTCGGGGGTGGCGCGGTGCTGACCGGGGGGTCGTGGCGGTGGTTGTTCGTTGTTGCCGTGCCTGTGGCGTTGATGCTGGGTGTGTTGGTGGCTCGGGTCGCGCCGGTGTCGTCGCGGCACGATCGCGGGCTTGATCCGGTGGGCACGGTTTTGCTCGTCGGCGCCTCGGTGGCGCTTCTGGTCGGGATCGTTGAGGGGCCGGTGACGGGGTGGGGGAGTCCGGTGGTGGTGATCGGGTTTGTCTGCGCTGCGGTGTTGTTTGTGGCGTGGACGGTTGTGGAGTTGCGGGTCGGGAATCCGTTGTTGGATCCTCGGTTGTTTCGGATTCCTGGGTTGCGTAGTGCTTGCCTAGGGATGACTGCGGTGTTCTTCGGGATGTTCGCGTTATTCTATGTCAATGCGTCGTTCCTGCAGTATGGCAAGGGTTTTGGCGTGTTGTGGGCGGGGGTCGGGATTGTTCCGTTGACTGTGCCGATCATTGTTGTCGGGCGGTATGTCGGGCGGTTGGTGGGGCGGATCGGGTTGGACTGGACGATTGCTTTGGCGTTTGTGTTTGTGGGGGTGGGGTTGCTTGGGTTGTCCGGTAGTGAGGTGGGCACTTCGTATGTTGTCTATGCGGGGTGGCTTGTGGTGGTCGGGGGTGGGGTGGCGTTGGCGTTGCCTGCGTTGTCGGGGGTCATCTCCGGTTCGTTGCCTGCTGATCAGGCCGGGGTGGGGAGTGGGCTTCAGTCGACCACTCGGGAGTTTGGTAGTGCGCTTGGGGTTGCGGTGATCGGCACTGTGGTCACTGGGCGGTTTGTGGATGCGTTGCCGGTGGATATTCGTGTGGATTATGGCCCGCATACTGTCGCTGAGGCGCTTGCGGTTGCGCCTGGGCGTGGGGGTGAGGTTGTCGGGGCGTTTGTTTCGGCGGCGGGCGAGGGATTGTGGGTCGTTGGGATGATTGTGCTCGTGCTTGGCGGGTTGGTCGTAGGGCAGTCGGTACTGTCTCGGCGTCGTGCGCGTTAAGGGGTCGTGTATTGCAGTAGTTGGTTGTGGGGGTGTGACCAGGGGCCGGTGTCAGTGGTGACACCGGCCCCTGTGGAGGGTCGGTGCTGGGCTACCGGCCAGCGGTCGCGTTGTCGACGGTTGGGAGGTACTTCGGTGTGTGGCGTGGGGGAGTGATGCGTTCGAAGGCCGCCGCCAGGGACAGCATTCGGGCGTCGGACCAGCGTGGGCCGAAGAAGGACAGGCCCAGCGGCAGCTCACCCGCGTACCCGGCCGTCACATTGGCGTTGGGGTAGCCCGCTGCCGCAGCAGGCGTGGACGTGCCCAGGATGTAGGCGTCGCCGTTCTTGTAGTCGGTTTTCCAGGCGGGACTGTTGGTGGGGGCGATGATCGCGTCCAGATGGTTCTTGGCGATCGTCTCGTCGATGCTGCGGCGGGCCAGGTCGGTGGTGGTCGTTCGTTGTTGCCGGTAGGTCGGGTCGTCCGGGCCAGGCGCCGTGCGGGCCTGTTCGAACAGCTCCTGTCCGAACAGGCTCAGCTCCACCGGGTCCTTCCGGTTGAACTCCACCAGGGCGGCCATCGTCTGGGGCGCGTCCGGTCGGTGCCGGAGGTACGCGGGCAGGTCGCGGGCGATTTCCGTGGTGAGGGCCGGGAACTCGGCGGCGGCGATCTGGTCCTGGTACGGCATGTCGACGTCGATGACGGTGGCGCCTGCCTTGCGGAGGCGGTCGATCGACTGGTTCACGACACGATCCACGTCAGGGTCGACGCCTGCGTTGCGCCACACGCCCAGTCGTGCGCCGCAGAGGGCGCCGGGGCGTAGTTCGCGGGCGTAGTCGGTGGGCTGGTTCTTCGGGTATGCCTGGGTGGCGCTGTCCGACCTGTCGCGGGCCTGCAACGTCGACAGGGTGATCGCCACGTCCACGACGGAGCGGGCGATGGGGCCCGCGGTGTCCTGCTCCAGCGAGATCGGGACCACGCCGGTGCGGCTGACCAGGCCGAGGCTGGGTTTCAGGCCCACCACGCCGTTGGCGGCCGATGGGCACACGATCGAGCCGTCGGTTTCGGTGCCGATCGCGACCTGGGCCAGGGTGGCCGCGATGGCGGCGCCGGAGCCGGAGGAGGAGCCGCACGGGTTGCGGTCCAGGACGTACGGGTTGTTGGTCTGGCCGCCGACCCCGGACCAGCCCGAGGACGAGTGGGTGGAGCGGAAGTTCGCCCACTCCGACAGGTTCGTCTTGCCGAGCACGATCGCCCCGGCCGCGCGCAGCCGGGCGACCAGGGTGGCGTCGGCGGTCGGAGGATCGCCTGCCAGGGCGCGGGAGCCCGCGGTGGTGTCCAGGCCGCGGGTGTCGATGTTGTCCTTGAACAGCACCGGGATGCCGTCGAGCGGGCCCCTGGCGTGCCCGGCGCGGTGCCTGCGGTCGCTGTCGCGGGCCTGGTCCAGGGCGCTGGGGTCGAGCGCGATGACCGAGCGGACCTTGGGGTCGACGGTCCGGATGCGCTCCAGGTAGGTCTGGGTGAGCCGGACCGAGGTCAGGGAGCCGCGATCCATCATCCGCTGCAGGTCCGGGATGGTGGCGCGGTCGAGGTCGAGGTCGTGCAGTCCCGCGTCGGGGTGGGCTGGGGCGGCCGAGGCCGGGTGGGGAACCAGGAACGCGGTGCACAGGCAGGCTGTCGCGATGATCCGCTTCATTCGCACCGCGCGATTCAAACCCGGCGTGCGGTGGGGGTCAACGGAATGTGGACAAGCCCGATTTTGCCAGAGTTTTCCCAGATTCGGGCAGCGCGCGTTCCAGCGCGGCGCCCTCCACGTCGAGCACCGGCAACCAGCGCAGCCACCCGGGCAGGCTCCAGGCGACTCGGCCGAGCAGGGCGATCGCGGCCGGGACGGCGATCATGCGGATCACGATGGCGTCGAACAGGATGCCCATGGCCAGCGCGAAGCCGATGGGCTTGATCGTCGCGTCGCCCTCCGGGACGAAGCCCGCGAACACCGCGAACATGATCGTCGCGGCGGCCACCACGACCGGGGCGGCCTGGCGGAAGCCGGTCACGATCGCCGCGCGCGGGTCCGCGCCGTGGGCGTGCGCCTCGTGCATGCGGGACACCAGGAACACCTGGTAGTCCATGGCCAGGCCGAACAGGATGCCCACGATGATGATCGGCGACAGGCTCATCAGCGGGCCGGTCGCGTGCGCGTTGACCACGGCGGTCAGCCGGCCCCACTGGAACACCGCCGTCGTGGCGCCCAGCACCGCGCCGATGGTCAGCAGGAAGCCCAGGACGCCCACGACCGGCACCAGGATCGAGCGGAACACCAGGATCAGCAGCACGAACGCCAACCCGACGACCAGCGCCAGGTACACCGGCAGGGCGTCGTCGAGCTTGTGCGACACGTCGATGCTCACCGCCGTCGTGCCGGTCACGTAGACCTGCGCGCGGTCGGAGTCGGCGATGTCGGACCGGAGCCGGTGCACCAGGTCGGTGGTGGCCGGGTCGTCCGGGCCGGACGCGGGGATGATCGTGATCAGCGCGGCCGAGCGGTCGCCGTTCGGGCGTGGCTCGGCCACCGCCGCGGCAGCCGCGCCGTCCGGGGGGAGCTTCGAGATCTGCGTGCGGACGGCCACCGCGCGGGTGAACGCGTCCGGGCCGTCGACCAGGACCAGCAGCGGGGCGGTGTACCCGGGGCCGAAGTCGTCGGAGATCAGCTTCTCGGCGCGGGCCTGGGTGCTGTCGTCGGCCGGGTGCTGGACCAGGGACGTGCGCATCGACAGCACCGGGATCGCCACCACGGCCAGCGCGGCCACGGCGGCGAACAGGCTCAGCCAGCGTTGCCGGGTGACCAGCCGAGCCCAGCCCAGGTGGAACCCGCGGCCCACCCGGTCGTGGCCGGTCGGCTCGGGTGCCCGGCGGTCCGCGCGGGACAGGGCGCGGCGGCCGATGATGGCGAGCATCGCGGGCAGGAAGGTGATCGCCACCAGGACCGCGACCACGATGGTCGCGGCGGCAGCCAGGCCCATCTCGGTGAGGAACGGGATGCCCGCCACGGACAGCCCGGCCAGCGCGATGACCACCGTCAGACCGGCCGTGACCACGGCGGACCCGGCGGTGCCCACGGCCATCGCGATCGCCTCGGGCACCGCGCGGCCGTCCAGCAGCTCGTGCCGGTAGCGGGTGACGATGAACAGCGCGTAGTCGATGCCGACCGCCAGCCCCAGCATCACCGCCAGCACCGGCGTGGTCGATTGCAGGTCGACGAACCCGGTCAGCGTGGTGATCCCCAGTGCGCCGATGCCGACGCCCACCACCGCCGTCAGCAGGTTCATCCCGGCCGCGACCAGCGAGCCGTAGGTGATCGCCAGGACCAGCATGGCCACCACCACGCCGATGATCTCGGCAGGTCCGCCCACGTCCGCCGGTGCCTGCAACACGTCGCCGCGCACCTCGACCGTCAGACCCCCGGCCCGCGCCTGGGCGACGCTGTCCAGCAGCGCGGTCCGCTGGTCGGCGGTGATCTCCGGGGCGGGCACCGAGTAGGCGAGCGAGCTGTAGCCGACGCGCCGGTCCGTCGAGATGGTCGGGCTGGTCGGTGCCACCGGGTTCGAGGCCGCCGCCACCCCGGGCAGTGTCCGCAGCCTGCCGACCAACGCGTCCACCTTGGCCGCGTTCACCGGCTCGACCAGCGTGCTCGTGCCCGGCGCGCGCACCACGACCTGTGCCGAGCCGCCCGCCGAGGCCGCGCCGAACCGCTCCCGCATCAGGTCCAGCGCGGTCGTCGACTCCTGGCCGGGGATCCGGAACGTGGTCACCGTCGAGCCGGACAGCGTCGCCGCGCCCACCCCGGCGGCGACGAACACCACCAGCCACACCAGGGCCACCGCGATCCGGTGCCGCGCGGCGGCCAGGCCGAGCCGGTACAGCAGGGTTGCCATGGCAGGGGACCGCCTCTCCTCGACCGGCCGGTGTGGACGCTCGCGCGCCCACAGACTTCCCCGGTCGACGCATCCCCGCGCGCACGGAGCGGGCCGACCCGCCTATCGGGTGATGCCCGTAGGGGCAGGTCGGCGTACCCCCACGACTGGCGCCGGACGGCTGTCGGGGTCCCCGGTGCGCGGGCGATAGTCGAGTTGGTTTCGTAACCTTCGGCCGGGAGGGCGCCGTGATCCACGAGGTCGACCTGTGCCTGCGGCGCCTGGTGCGGGACGACCCGCTGCTGGGCGGCGAGGTGGACGTGGCGTTCGAGGCGCCCACCAAGGAGTGGGCTTCGCGCCGCAACGCGCCCACGGTGAACGTCTACCTCTACGACGTGCGCGAGGATATGCGGCGCAGACAGCGCGGCCTGCACAACGAGTACACCGACGGCGTGGTCGTCGCACGGCACCTGCCGCCCCGTTATTTCAAGCTGTCCTACCTGGTCACCGCCTGGACCCAGCGCCCGGAGGACGAGCACCGGCTGCTCGCCTCGCTGCTGAGCCGGTTCCTGCGCTACGAGGCCATCCCGCCGGACCTGCTGGAGGGCTCGCTGGCCGAGCTGGGCCTGCCGCTGCCGCTGACCATCGCGCTGCCGCCACCGGAGGACCGCGCGTTCGCCGATGTGTGGAGCGCGCTGGGCGGCGAGCTGAAACCGTCGCTGGACCTGGTGGTGTCCGCGCCCATGGAGACCGGGCGGGTGTTCCCGGCCGGGCCGCCCGCGCGCGAGGGCATGCGGCTGGCGGTCGAGGGCGACGAGCCGGTGGCGCACGACCCGGTCGTGGCCGAGTCGCGGCTGGACCCGGGCGCGGGCTGGCGCACGGTCGGGCGCACCGCTCCACCGGTGGGCGCGATGCGGCGGGAGGAGCGGACGTGACCGTGCACCTGTTCGACCGGCTCGCGCGCCTGGAGCAGCGCATCCGGGACGCGGTGGCGCTGCGGCGCGCGGGCGACCCGAACCCGGACGACCCCTTCCGCGGCCTCTACCTGTCGGACGAGACGATCGACGCGCTGTTCGACGACCACCGCTCGGCGTTCCCGCCGCCCGACCTGGACCTCACCGGGCTGTCGGACCGGCTGGCCAGGGTGGTGCCGTTGAGCCCGCTGGACACCGAGCTGCTGCTCATCGCCGTCGCGCCGGACGTCGACAGCCGGTTCGAGCAGTTCTACGGCTACCTCAACGACGACGTCACCCGCCGCCGCGCCAGCGTCGGCCTCGCCCTGCGGCTGTGCGGCCTGTCGGAGGCCTCGGCGCCCGCGCGGGCCCGGTTGGACGCCGACGCGCCGTTGATCACCGCCGGTCTGGTGGTGGTCGAGGACCGCGACCGGCCGTTGCTCTCCCGCGCGCTGCGGGTGCCCGACCGGGTCGTGGCGCACCTGCTCGGCGACACCCGGATGGATCCCGCGATCGCCGCCTACGCGGATGTGATGACCGAGGCGGAGCAACTGCCCGGGGTCGACATGCTGGCGCGCGCGTTCACCGGCGGCGTGCGGGCGGTCTACCTGCGCGAGCACCCGGGCTGCGGCGCGCGCGAGACCGCGACGGCCGCGCTGGCCGCCGCGGGGTTCGCCGCGCTGGTGGTCGACGCCCGTCGGATACCATCCACAATGGATGGTGTGGACACCGCTCGGGGGCTGTTGCGGGAGGCGTTGCTGCGCGGCGCGGGGATCGTGGTCGGGCCGATCGAGGGGGAGACCTCGCTGCTGGAACCGTTGCACCACGCATCGGTACCGGTGGTCGTGCACGGGACGACGGTGTGGGACCCGGCTTGGAGTCGCACGCCGCCGGTCCACCACGACGTGCGCCCGCTGACCGCCGCCACCCGTACCCGGATCTGGCGCACCTGCCTGGCCGGGCAACTGGCGCCGGACACGGACCCGGCCCGTGTCACCGCACACTTCGTCCTCGGGCCCGGTCAGATCCGGCACGCGGCGCGCGCGGCCGAACTGGCGGCGGTGGCGAGCGGGGGACCGGTGCGTGTCGAACACCTCCGCGCGGGCGCGCGCGGACAGAACGCCGCCGGACTGCAACGACTCGCACGGCGCGTGGAACCCGCCGTCGGGTGGGACGATCTCGTGCTGCCCGACCCGGTTCTTTCCGGCCTGCGGGAGCTGGCGGCTCGCGCGCGGCACCGCGACATCGTGCTGGAGGAGTGGCGGATGCGCCCCGGCGGCGGGCGCGGGCGCGGGGTGACCGGGCTGCTGGCGGGTGACTCCGGGACGGGCAAGACGATGTCCGCCGAGGTGATTGCCGGTTCGCTGGGCATGGACCTGTACACGGTCAACCTGGCCACCGTGGTCGACAAGTACGTGGGGGAGACGGAGAAGAACCTGGAGCGGATCTTCTCCGAGGCGGCCGGGGTGAACGGCGTGCTGCTGTTCGACGAGGCCGACGCCATCTTCGGCAAACGCTCCGAGGTGCGCGACGCGCACGACCGCTACGCCAACATCGAGAGCGCGTACCTGTTGCAGCGCATGGAGACCTTCGAGGGCATCGCCCTGCTCTCGACCAACCTGCGGGCCAACCTGGACGACGCGTTCACCCGCAGGTTGGACGTCGTGGTCGACTTCCCGCTGCCGGACGAGCCACTGCGCAGACAGCTGTGGGACCGTTGCCTCGGCCCGGCCCTGCCCCGCTCGGACGACCTGGACCTGGACTTCCTGGCGGACTCGTTCGAGCTGGCGGGCGGCCACATCCGGTCCGCCGCGATCACCGCCGCCTACCTGGCCGCCGACTCCGGCGAACCGGTCTCGATGGCGCGGCTGGTGGGCGCGGTGGCGCGGGAGTACCGGAAGCTCGGGCGGCTGTGCCTGGAACGCGAGTTCGGTCCGTATCTGGGGCTGGCCGTCGCACCGTAGGCTAGGCGCTGTCCTGCAAGTCCGGCACGCGCTATCCGCGCCCGCGTGGTCTCCGGCCGCACGGGCGGAAAGCCCAAGTACAACCCGGTACGTGCGGCTTCCCGCCCGCACGCCCAGAGACCACGCGGATCACGGATCCCGCGCACCAGACTTACCGGACAGCGCCTAGGTGGTTTGCTGCCGTGGTGGGAAGTTCCGGCCTTTCGGGCCGTCGCGGGATCGGCTGTTCGGCGGCTGGCCCGCGCGCGGCGAACCTCTAGCCTTGCCCCTGTTTCCCGGCCAGACGGGGGTGTGCGATGCGTCGAATCCTGTTCGCCATGGCGGCGTTGCTGGTGGCCGCGCTGCTGGTGCCCGTGCGCTTCGCGTGGGCCGAGCCGCCGGACGAGGAGGACGGCGGTCCCGCCGCGCCGTTCGAGGCCGGCTACGTGCAGAAGACGATCCCGGGCCAGGAGCTGCCCCGGCACGCTTACGACGACGCCGCGGCCCAGGCCGACAAGCTGCCCGCGGTCGGCGGCTCCTGGAACCTGGTCGGGCCGAGCAACATCGGCGGCCGGATCGTGGACCTGGCCGTGGATCCGCGCAAGCGGGACGCGCTGTACGTGGCCACCGCGTCCGGCGGCCTGTGGCGGTCGACCGACGCGGGCGCCACCTTCGCCCCCGCTTGGCCGGAGAACCTCACCCAGGCGCTCGGCTCCGTGGCCGTGGCGCCGGACGGCACGCTCTACGTCGGCACCGGCGAGGCCAACCCCGGCGGCGGCAGCATCACCTACACCGGCACCGGGCTGTACAAGTCCACCGACGGCGGTCGCAAATGGACGAACATCGGCCTGCGCGACTCCGGCGCCATCGGCAAGGTCGTCATCGACCCCACCGATCCGCGCCGGATCTTCGTCGCCGCCACCGGGTCCCTGTTCAACCAGGGTGGCGACCGTGGCGTCTACCGCACGCTCGACGGCGGCCGCAGCTGGACCCGCGTGCTCGACGGTGTCGACGACACCACCGGCGCCAGTGAGGTCATGTTCGACCCCAAGGATCCCAAGCGGGTCTTCGCCGTGCTGTGGGACCACCGCAGGCAACCCGACAAGCGTTCCTACAGCGGTCCTGGATCCGGTGTCTACCGGTCCACCGATGGTGGCGACACCTGGAAGCGGCTGGACGCACTGGTTCCCGCCGCAGCGGACCTCGGGCGCATCGGCATCGGCATCGCCCCGTCCGACCCGCACCGGATGTACGCGATCATCGGCCGCGGCACCGACGCCACCAACGAGTTCGGCGGCTTCGCCACCTCCGCCGACGGCGGCGACACCTGGACCGCACTGCCCGACAACCCGGACCTGGAGGAGTCGCAGTCCAGCTACGCCTGGTGGTTCGGCAAGATCTGGGTCGACCCGCGCGACGCCGCGCACCTGCACGTCGCAGGCGTGGCGCTGATGACCAGCCACGACGGCGGCCGCACCTGGACCGGCGACGGAGAGACCGTCCACGGCGACCAGCACGCGATGATGTGGGACCCTGCGCAACCCGCACGCGTGTATCTCGGCAACGACGGCGGCCTGTACCGGTCGGAGAACGATGGGGACAGCGGCTGGGTGAAGGCCACCTACGAGCCGTTCACCCAGTTCTACGGCGTGTCCACCAGCCCCCAGGACACCACCCGGTTCGCGGGCGGCGCCCAGGACAACGGCGCGCTGCGCTCGTGGGGCCCGAAGGGCTGGGACCCGTATGTGGACGGCGACGGCGAGCAGACGCTGATCAACCCGTCCGCCAAGGACAACGTGTTCGGCTGCTACCAGTACGGCAACTGCTTCCGCTCCACCGACGGCGGCACCACGACCGTCGACTTCACCGACAAGACCACCGCCGACCGCCGGAACTGGTTCACCCCGGTGCAGTTCGACCCCACCGACCCGAACGTCCTCTACTACGGCGGCAACCGCCTCAACCGCTCCACCGACAACGGGGTGACGTGGACGCCGATCAGCCCGGACCTGACCGGCGGACCCGGCCGCGACATCTACCCGTACGGCACCATCACCACGGTCGCCGCCGCCAAGTCCGACCCGCGCACCCTGTACGTGGGCACCGACGACGGCCGCGTCTGGCGCACCGGCGACCTCGGCGGCACCTGGACCCTCGTACTCTCCGGCCAGCCCTGGGTGACCCGCGTGACGGTCGACCCGCGCCGCGCCGACACGGTGTACGTGACCCTGTCCGGCTACCGCGCGGGCTCGCCCCAACCCCACATCCTGATGTCCCGCGACGGCGGCCGGGCCTGGACCGACCTGTCCGGCAACCTGCCGCGGGCACCGGTCAACGACGTCGTCATCGGCACCGGCAACATCCTCTACATCGCCACCGACCAGGGCGTCTTCGCCACCCTCGGCGGCCTGGACCACTGGGTCCGCCTGGGCCACCTGCCCCTGGTCCCGGTCACCGACCTCTCCTACGACGCGAGCGCCCACCGCCTGGTAGCAGCCACCTTCGGTCGCGGCATGTACCAGATCAAGGTGCCTTAGACGCGGCAGCCAGAGTCCACACCGAACTTCCGGTCAAACCCCTCCTTCCCCCTACGCAACCGCACCTCAGGGGCACCGTGACGCAACCGCCCCACGGTGCCCCGTAGACGTAACCGTTCACACGCGACGTGACCACCCGTTGAAATTCCGGGGAGGCGGCCCAGTAGCTTGCGGGCATGACTGATCTGGTTGACGGGCTTGCGTTGGCGGAGTTGGTCATCGAGAAGGTGCGGCAGGAGCCGACCCGGTCGATGTTCGACTACTTCACGCTGCCCTGGGTGGACGGCGAGCCCAGTCCGATGGGCGCGGACGAGCTGGCCGAGGTCCGGTTCCCGTCCGGCCGCCCGCTCTCGCCCAGCCTGCGTGCCTGGCTGGCGTTCGACACCAGCCTGTTCGACCGGTTCGGCTGGTTCGACGAGAACGGCGACCTCGCCCCGCGCACCCTGGCGGAACTGGTCGCCGACGAGTACGGCGAGCCGTGGACCGAGGTGTACGCGCCGGTGGCGGGCGGGTTCCCGGAGTGCTTCCTGCTGCCCGGCGGCTCCGACTCCCGCCGCGTGCTCACGGTCGGCGAGCCGGACGCGACCGGCGAGTACCCGGTGCTGGCCCTGGACATCGACGACATGCCGTTCGTCGGGCTGATGTACCCGGGTTTCGACGTCTACCTCGCCGAGACCGCGGGCCTGCTCAAGCTGGAGTTCGAGTCCTACACGTCGCTCGCCGAGGACCCGCGCTACCTGCGTCGCATGCACCAGCACGGCAAGAACTACTTCGGCGGCGACGTCTGCTACGAGTACCCGTTCGACTGACACGCCGCTAGAACAGGCCGCGGTCCCGTGCGTGGATCGCGGCCTGTGTGCGGTCGCGCAGACCGAGGCGGCCGAGGATACGGGAGACGTGGTTCTTGACCGTGCCCTCGCTCAGGTAGAGGCGGCCCGCGATCTCCCGGTTGGTGGCGCCGCGCGCGATCAGGCGGAGGATCTCGGTCTCCCGCTCGGTCAGCGCGTCGACCGTGGGCACCGGCGCGGCGAGGGCGGCCGCGACGTGTCGGGCGGCGGACGCGTCGAGCTGGGTGACACCGGCGTGCGCGAGTCGGATGGCGTCGGCCAGTTCCGCGGCGGGCAGGTCCTTGAGCAGGTAACCGGCGGCGCCCGCGCGCAACGCGCGCACCACCAGTTCCTCGTCGTCGAAGGTCGTCAGCATCACGACCCGGCAGCCCGGGGCCCGGGTGCGCAGCGCGGCGACCGCGGCCACACCGTCCATCCCGGGCATGCGCACGTCCATCAGCACCAGGTCCGGGGCCAGCGCGAGCGTCCGCTCCACCGCCTCCGCCCCGTCCGCCGCGGTCCCGATCACCTCGACACCCGCCTGTAGCCCCAGCAACGACGCGATGCCCTCGCGGATCAACCGCTGGTCGTCGACCACGAGAACACGCACGCTCATGTGCTCACCGCTCCGACCGGTATGCGCGTCATCACGAGCCCACCGTCATCGTCACCGTCGTGCCCACGCCCGGAGCACTGTCCACCGCCACCACCCCACCGACCAACGCCGCGCGTTCCCGCAGCCCCACCAGCCCGAACCCGGAAGTCTGCTCCTGCGGCCGGAATCCACGACCGTCGTCGCACACCGCCAGCCGCACCTCACTCGCGGTGAACGCCACGGTCACCGTCACCCGGGACGCCCCGCCGTGGCGACGTGCGTTGGTCAACGCCTCCTGCGCCGCCCGGTAGAGCGTGGCCATCGCGGCCTGGTCGATCGGCCGCTCGACCCCCTCGACCCGCAGCACCGTGTCGCTCGCACCGTCCACCATCTCGCCGAGCGCGGCCACGAGCGAGACCGGCGTGCGCAATGCCCCGACCGAGGCCCGCACATCCGCCAACGCGGACCGCGCCGACTCGCGCGCATCGGTCACCGCCCGGTCGGCCACCACGGCATCGTGCGCGCGGAACGCCTCCGCCTTCGCCAATTGCACCGAGATCGCGGTGAGATAGTGCCCGAGGCTGTCGTGGATGTCCCGCGCCATCCGGTTGCGTTCCGTGGCGACCGACAGCTCGGCGATCCGCCCCGCCGCCCGCCGTTCCCGCACCACCAGATCGGCCATGGCCACTGCCAGGATCAGGCCGAGGCCGAACATCAGCAGGTCGGAGACGTAGGTGCTCTCGCGGTACCACCCAGGGATCCAGATCGTGTACCCGGCGACGAGAAGCCCCAGGCACAGGCCACCCGACACGAGACCCGCCGCCCGGCCGAGGCTGAGGTAGGCCAGGAATGGCAGCAGCACGAACAACGCCCGCGACAACCCCGACTCGTCGAGCACCGCCACCAGACCGAACAACACCAGCCGTGCCGCCAGGAACACCACGGCCCCGCGCCCGACCTGCCCGAACCGCGCCGCGACCGGCTCCAGCGCGAACAACGCCGCGATCCCCGCGCAGAACCCCACGGCCCGCAGCGGGTCGACCGGCCCGAGCCCGGCGAGCACCCAGTACAGCTCCGCCACCAGCACGACCCCGTACACCGCGCCGGTCACCCACAACCCCACCCGCCTGCTCACGCGCCGAGGTTACGCCCGTGGCTCCGGCACGCGCCGATTCCGTGGCCGTCCGACACATGACTTCCGGCCGAGGCGCACATGACCCGCCGCGCCTACTCCGGCCGCTCGTCACTCCCGCGCCGCCCGCGCCCGCTCCTAGTGTGGAAGTCACGAATTCCCGAGCCAGCAAGGAATCCCATGCCTACCTACCGCCTGGCCGCCTGGTGCGGCATCGTCGCCGGACTGCTCATCACGATCCCGTCGGCCATCGAGATCGCCACCGGCGAGACGGCGGCGACCAGCCTCCTTCTCGGCATCTCGCCCGCCCTCGCCGCCCCGCTGGTGGTCGCCCTGCACCTGCGGCAACAGCACCGGACCGGCACCTTCGCGTTCACCCTCAACCTGATCGGCCTCGGACTCTTCGGCGGCGCCGCCTTCCTGCTCAACGAAGGCGTGTTCTACCTTTCCGAGCCCGTCGCGAAGGAACTGCTGCAAGGCCCGACGAAACCGGTCCTGTTGGCCTGCGCGGCAATCTTTGCCGCGGGCACGATCGCGTTCAGCGTCACCATGACACGGGCGCGCGTTCACCCGCGGATCCCGTCCATCACCTACGGCGTCGTCCTGCCCGTCCTAGCGCTCGCCGCGCCGCTGCCGGACAACCTGGTCATCAGCGGCCTGCACATCACCTCGGGTCTCACCCTGGTCTGGCTCGGCGCGGCCCTGGCAGGCTACAGCAATCGCAATGCCGGGAACACGAACTCGGACAGGCCGCTCACCAGGTCCGCCACAGTGGAGTCCGACGCGATGTCCGCCCGGTCGTAGACGACGACCACCTCGACGACGGTGTGGCCGACCACCGCGCGCACGAGCCAACGGTCCCGCGCCCGAGCCTCGTCGTGCCGGGAGTGATACCGCGAACTCATGTCCACGCGATACGCGGGCACACCCAGCAGCGGCGGGACACCGGCACTCATGGACGCGTCGCGGAACCCGATGTCGGTGGAGTCGTCGGGGATCCGCAGCGTCGGACACGCGGCTACCTCGTCGGCCAGGTCCGAGAAGTCCGGCGGTCCCTGCGGGTACGAGGTGACCGTCACCAGCATCGAGATCGGGTTGCCGGGCCGGAGCCGCATGCCGCGCACAGCCTTGGCGGCGTGCGGCCGTTCGTGTTCGTCCGTCGCGTGGCCGAGGAGGACCTCCGCGCACGACGTCGGCGTCACCCCGTGCCAGTCGACCTCGGTCGGCGGGTCCGGGGTGGCGTCGAACGCGGCGACATACCCGTCCACCACCGCGTCGGCCTCCGCCTGGGAGAGGATCCGACCGGGGTCGTGCTCGGGCCGCTGTTGCTTCTGCGCCACGCGTTGCAGGACGCGCGGTATGTCGTCGGCCGCCGCGGTCACCGGTGTCAGCTTTCCGCCGACCAGCGCGAACACGAACACCACGAACACGACCGCGACGATCGACGGCGTGAACCATGGGGGAGGGGCCGTAGCTCTCGACGCCCTCGCTGCCGCGACCAGAACCGCCGAAACCGGCAGCGCCGACACCGCGATGACCAGCACGAGCCACACCGGAGCCCGCAGGTTCTCGAACACATCAGGCCCGGGGGTGATGAGGCGCAGTGACCCGCCTGCCAGCAGCGCGGTCGTCAACGCCACCGCCAACGCCCCAGGCAGTGCCCCGGTTTGACGGCTCCGCACCCACTGCACGACCGCCGCACAGCA
Source organism: Actinokineospora enzanensis DSM 44649 (assembly GCF_000374445.1). Taxonomy (GTDB): domain Bacteria; phylum Actinomycetota; class Actinomycetes; order Mycobacteriales; family Pseudonocardiaceae; genus Actinokineospora; species Actinokineospora enzanensis. Next base: position 442,519 of record NZ_KB894404.1, read on the forward strand.
CCCGGCGACCGCGCACACCCACCACTGTTGGCGGGGTAACAGGTCGTCCGAGGTCATCGGTTCGGTGGCACCCGGCCAGACCGCCACGACCACCACGGCGGCCATGGCGGCCGCTGCGGTGATCAGCAGGGCCTGCCAAGGGACACGACGGTCAGGACGGCGGGCGAGCGTGAACACGATCAACGCGACGGCAGCCACCAGGATCGCGTGCCGGGGGAGACCGTACCGGCCGATGTTCACCGCGAGATAGCGGTCGACAAGGAGGTCTTGGAAGTCGATGTGCGTCAAGACGACGAGGTACGCGCCCTGCCACAGCGACGCCAGAACCGCCCCGACGACCACGATCGCGGCCACCACGGCGACAACGTTCGACCGGCGGGCCAGCGCGGCCGCAAGGGTCGCGGTGATGATCGTCCCACCGAGGGTGACCACCGCCAGTGTCGCGGCCGTGATGGCTGTGTCGGTGATGGTGTGGGTGTAGGCGATGTCGGGGGAGGTTGCCGCTCCCGGTAGGCGGACGAAGAACCCGAGGACCAACCCCACTGTCCCGCCCAGCACTGACGGCCACCGATTACCCGGCCGCTGCACCCACGCGGGTAGCACTACCGCCGCCCACAGCAGGTAGGTGATCCAGATGGCGTAGTCGGTCTCGGTGCCGAGCACCATGACATTGATCGGGTACGCGACCTGGTAGAACGCCATGACCACCAGACCGGCGACGGCGCTGAACACGAACCCGCCCTCGCCCGGCAACACCTTCCCCGCACGTCGGGCGGCCATCGTCGGATGCGTGGCGAACGGGTTCCACCGCAGGCTCGACCTCTTGTCCTGCCGCCCGGCGAACGTACGCGTCCGGGCGTCCGGACCGAGCACCGACGTCGCGACCGCGTCCGCGACGAACTCCCGCCTGCGCAACAACGCCGCCCGCGCGACCAACACTGCCGCCGACAGGCCCGCTGCCGACGCCAGCGCCGTCCGGTAGAGACCCAACGCGTCACCGGGATATGCCACCAACGAGATCACGGCGGCGAGGAGCGTCGGCACGGCCAGGAACCCGGTCCACCGGGCGGCCGCCGCCCACGCGGAGTCCCGCGCCAGGACGTGCGCCAGTTCGTGCACGGCGATGAACGGGAAGTCCCGGCGGACACTGTCCACCTGGGCCGCCGCGATGGCCACCACCGGGCGGCGGAACGGGAACTCCATCGTCCACGCCGGTCGCCCGTCGGCGGTCAACAGCAGGACCGGCCTGCGTCGCCCGGTGAGCCCGAACGAGTCGCACCAGGCCTCGAAGTACTGCCGCGCGGCCGGATGCCGATCCCCGGCCCGCCGGAGCCTGCCGAGTCTGATCCACGCACCGCCCAACGTGCACGACAGCACGATGAGCGGCAAGGCAACGGCGCCCGCGAGAGTGGTCAGTCCGAACGAACGCAGGACGTCGGTCGTGCACTGCGCGAACTTCGCCATCGTATCCGGCGACGCGGACCGCCCATCGGGAACGGTGATGATCCCCTGCCCCGTGAGGCAGGCCCGGCCACCCTGGTAGTCGCCCAGGCCGCGCACGACGGCCAATGCCTCGCCCGCCGCCGCACCCAAGGCCAGCACCATGACCACGACGAGCGGATACGCCCACCGCGTCCGCGCGTCAGGTGTTCGCACGCCCGTCCGCCTCGGCCTCGACGATCGCGGCGATCAGATGCCTGCACACGGCCACGGCCGCGCGTTCCGCATCCTCGGGAGACATCCCCTGTTCCAGGCACTGCCGGACCAACTCACCACGCACCTGCGGCACGGCTGCCTGCTGCACCCAGATCGCGGTCGACGGCCGAACCTTCCGTCTGCGTTGCCGGTGCTCCTGGTAGCGCACCACCACGACCGCACCGCTCAACTGCGTGACCAGGCCGATCAGCAGGGGATAGACAATGTCGACGAACAGCGACGGCTCGACCCCGGACCCCACCGAACCACCACGCGACCACGGCACCCGCCAGCGAGAACCACGCTCGTACCGATCGGTGACCTCATCCAGCCGATCGAGCTGCTCCGGACACAGATCCCGAACCATCTCGTGCGCCAACCGCGCCAACGGCACCTCGACCCCGCGCTCATCATTCGCGAACACGCACACCCTCCCTGTCACCGGGCGTCCAGAACGCTAGACGATCAAGACACCGCGCGGGCGCGAATGCACGTGCATCACCGGAGTGGACGAACGGACCGGTATTCGTGAATACATCTCACAACCGAGGCAACCACACAGCCACATCGGCCAGGGCGTCCAGGGTGGAGCTGTCGACCTTGCCCGCAACGGTTTCCGTCTCGGCTACCACCATCGTCTTTCCCTCGATACGAGACTCGTAGTGATAACCGGTGAACTTCACGTGCGCCAAGCCGAGAACGGCGGCACCGAGCGGAACGATATCCCCGCTGCCCCCGATTTTCTCGACCTTCTCACAACCCTCGGCATCATCTTTCGAGGCAAATCCCACGCGGACGACCGAGATGACAGCGGCGTTGCCGCGCCCGTCGCCGACCGCGTACAACTCACGGTGCAGGGACGTGCATCGATGCTCGGCGAGGTAGTCGCGAACCCGACTGGTCGAGTCGGCCAGGCACTCGACCTCCTGTTTCGCGGCCTGCTTCAACTTCTTGAGCTTGAACCGGTTGAACGCCTCGTCGGTCTTCCCGCGTTTCGCGGACTTCTTCCCCTCCGCTTTCCGGGCCTCCAGGTTCCTCCCCGGCAGTGAATCGACCACGTCGTCCACCAGATTGTCCGACAACACATCCACGACGGCTTCGCCCCCGGCCGCACCCGCACCCCCGAGACTCAATCCCCCACCACCGAGCACCACCGCGATCGCTATCGCCGCCACGGCTTTCCCGCCCCCGCCTTTCGGCGGAGTCAGCGGATACCTCGTCCCGTCCGGCCTCGTACGGATCTCGACCACGTCACCCTCTCTCCGCTATCCACCGGCCTCCCTGCCGGGTCGGCGATACTACGCACACGGGATGGCGGAGGTTGCGCACACAGCCATTCTGTCCAGCTAATGTCGCGCTCGCAGGCGGCTGCGGCCATGGCCGTCGCGGTCACCCCCGCCCAGGCCATGTATCACAGGGTCGAGCTCACCGATGGCGGATCGAGCGGTGCGGCGATTGGCCTACACCCCCACGATCCGAGTCGAGTTCAGCCAGGACTGCTGCGACTGACCCCACCGCGCCCGCAGCCCGGGCGCTACCAGGGCACGGTTCCGTTGTCGTTGAAGAAACCCCCCGGTCGGCCCATCATCGGCCAACCAAATCACCCGATGCGCACGCCGTCCTGGATCCGCCGCGCGGTGTATAACGTGGCGCAAGGGGGAGGGAGTTGATGTCGTGTCGGGTGCTTACCGCGTGGCGAGCCTGACCAAGAGATACCCGCGTGCCGATCTGGCCGCCGTCGATGATGTGAGTTTCGAGATCGGCGAGGGCGAGATATTCGGGCTGCTCGGCGACAACGGTGCCGGGAAAACGACCTTGGTACGGCATCCCCGACTGGCTGATCACCCTCAGCCACGTCAGCCCGACCAGCTACGGCGCCTCGGCGATCCGCCAGGTCGTGCTCGGACCGGTGACCGGCAGGCTCTGGCTGGACGTGGGCGTGCTGGCGCTGGTCACCGCGATGAGCCTGTGGCTGGTGGGGCATAAGCTGCCCTGGCACCAGAAATGAGTCACTCAGCGGGATACACGTGGTGAGGCGCGGGTGATCGGTGCTCGAACAGCCGCCACGCCTCCACATTGCGGCCCGAACAGGCCGGGAACGCCTGGGTGTCCAGCCCACCCTCGGTGGTGATGCTGGGATTGCGACAGGCGGTATCGCCAGCGGTATGGGATACCGCAGTGGCCGCGACCGCAACCACGTTGAGACCTGTAGTCGATGGTCTAGACGCCCTTCGGGCCGGACAGCGCGGCGACCAGCTCCCGCGCGCCGGAGTGGTGCGGGTGGAGCTTGGCGGCCTGCACGATCCACGCCTGCCGATCCGCCAGCCGGGAGGAATGGATAGCGGAGGCCGCCTCGATCGCGCTATGGGCAGCCTGCACCCCGGCATCACAGCCGCCGACACGCAGCATGGCCGCTGCGATCGCGAGTCCATCGCTAGCGCGGGCCCTCGCGTTGGTGTCCGGGCGTGCGTCGCGGGAGGCGGTAGCGTGCTGGAGGGCCTGTTCGCCATAGGAGCGATTGCGCGCCGATAGCGCGTTGTATGCCATTCCCGCGATGCCGTGAATTTCGGCGTGGTTCATGAACTCTAGGTATTTCGGGGCGTCACCGCGGCTGCTGTCCAACTCGATTGAAGCGCGGGTGAGAAGTGCTTGCACTTGCTGCGGTTTACCCATCTCGCCGTACGCCCACGCGCTATTGACGGACATGAGCGCCGAGGCGTGGGGGGTGTCGGTATCTTGGGCGACGGTTTGCCCCAAATTGAACATCTTCAAAGCCCCGTCAGGGTCTTTGGCGTGCAGGAATATCCTGCCCAGTTGCCACAAAATGGTGGCTGCGAGGTCTAGTTGATCGCAGTCCCGAGCAAGGGAAAGACCTGTGGCCAAGTGTTTCTTAGCGGACGCGTGGTCTCCGGTGTCGAACGCGGCCCATCCTGCGACGCTATGGAGGTCGGCGTGGGCTGTCTGAATGCGTCGCTTCACCGCGTCGCTGGCGGGCGCTGCCGCCAAGCTTTCCGCCCAGCTCAGGCACCCGTTCGCGGCGGCCCGCACCGCGCCCCCGCCCAGTAGATCATCTTGGGTCCACAGGAGCTGAACGGCGTTTTCTAGGGCGACAGCGTCAGAGTTGCCAACCTTGCCCGGGAGTGCGACTCCCGGAGCTGGCGACCCGGTCGACGCGGCCAGGCGGTCTAGGTCGACTTCTGACAGCCCGCCCACAATCGCGGCCTGAGCCATCAGCGCAAAGAACATCCTTCGGTGCACCGCTTCTCCTTCCCTGGTGTCTCGGGCGCCGTGACGCACCAGTGCCCCGCGCTCGTCCACCGCCAACGGGTCAGCACCCGGCGCGTACGCCAGGCCCATCAGGCCCCGAGGGATACCCAGTCCTGTCGCGATCCGATCCAGCACCGCGTACGCCTGAACCATGTGGCGGCGGTTCATGATCCGCGACACGTCCGGCTGTGTGTGACCGGTTAGTGCCGCGATCCGCCCTTGTGAAACACCCGCCCGTTTGAGCAGGTGAAACACGGTCGCTATGTCGTGATTTGCCAGCGCGGCCCGCATGGCCGGGGCGTCCCACAAGGTGGGGTCTATCGGGGCTCTGGCTTCAGTATCGCCGACGTTCACGTTCCTGCCTCCGGATGCTCCCCGACGCGTCTGGTCCCACGGTAGCTGACCGGCTGCGCACCGTGACCCGTTTAGAGCAGTGCGCCAGCCCCAGAACTGGGGGTATGTGCCAAGCACATACCCCCAGCACATGGGCTCGCCGTGCCTGCGCTCCATGCCCAACCACATGAGCGCGGGGTCGTGCGCGATTCGCCACCCCGGTAACAGGCTGTGACCGGCACAGCCACACAACACAAGGTGGGACACCCCATGGCCGAAGCCGCAGACCTCGACACGTTCTGGTTGAACCTGTACCTCGGGCAGCTGCGACAACGGGGCTGGTATGTCGGACCGCTCGGCGACCCACACCGGCCGTTGGCGCTCGGCGCGGCCCTGGCGCGGCCCACGGAAGTGGACGTGGTCATGGTCTGGAGCTCGCAGGCCCTGGCCTACCGGGCACCCCGCATCGACCAGGCGGGACGGTTCGACCCGCTGCGCCCCCTGTGGGTCAGCGCTCACTACCGGGGCGCAGTGTCGTGGGTGTTGCGGTGGGCGCTGACGCTGGACCCGCCCGACACCTCCCGCTCGGTGCTGTATGCGGTTGGTCCCAATTTCGCGGCTCCACACAGCGCGATATCAACCAAATTTTCTTACGCGCCAACACAAACACTGGCATCGTAAACCCGCAGGCCCTTCGCCCACTACAGGGAAACCGTGGCTGCAACAACACCCCTAACCAAGGAACTTCTGTCATGACCACCGCTTTGGTGATTGGCCGTCACGTGCCCTATGTCACCAGCTGGACCAGCGAAACCAACCCACCCCGCCCCCGGATTATCGTCCGCCCCGACGGCTGCGGAATCGGTTATGCCGACGAAACCATGACCGACCGCGATAAACAGGGCGTGCTCTGGAGCCGCGTCCCCTTCACACCCGGCGTCGGAAAACCCGTGTTCGGCGCGGTGCACTCCCTACGCCAGCGGCGGGCGATGCGCCGACTGTTGTGTCAAGTCTGCGGACAACCAGCCGACCACATCAGCACCGGTGTGCTGTGGATGTTGCGCGACTACCGCCATGACTGGGACAGCTGGCCCGCTGGCATGGGCGTCACCGAGCCACCGATTTGCCGGGCCTGCGCCACCCACTCCGCCCAAGCCTGCCCCGCCCTGCGCCGCGGCTACGTCCTCGTGCGCGTCGCCGCGCATCCTGTCGTTGGGGTTCACGGCATCATCTACCACCCCGACAGCCAGCTTCGACCCGACATCGCCACCCGCGAGTTCCACGACCCCCTCATCCGTTGGACGGTTGCGCACTCATCGTGAAGGCACCGCCCCGGCCGAACGCGGTGCTTTCCACCACCAACCCCACGACCCGGGCGTTCAGCCTCCGGAAGATACGGTCGAACATGGTCTCCCGCTGGGAGAACGCGTCCGCCCGCCGGGGATAACGCATGTCGTAGCTGCCCGACAACACCCGATCCCGGTAGACGACCCGGAACGGGCACTGCACATGCAGGCGCATCTCCGCGTCCCCTCGCGCGAAACCCACCTCGCAGATGTCCACGGTCCGACCGAACCCGGTCAACGTGCTACCGCGCAACGCGTCCAGCGCGGCTTCCAGCTCGTGCGGAGAACCCAATCGACCCCCAGTGTCGCGACCAGCCTGACGCGACCAGGGCCTCGCCCGCCACTGGATTTCCGGGAACGGGATCAACCCGGCCGACCCGCTGGAACGGGCCGGCCGGGCGAGTCTCACAGCGCGCCGGGCGGGACGACCTCGGCCGCGCCGACCGCCACCTTCTCCGGTTCCACCGGCCGCTTGCGCAGCCGGGGCAGGACCACGAAGACGACCAGCGCCGCCGCACCGCCGTAGGCGACGGCCATGGTCAGACTCATCGTCAGCGGGCTGGTGCCGCCCAGCGAGACCAGGGGCGCCACGATCGGGCCGACCGCGAACGACGTCGTACCCAGCAGGGCCGCCGCCGTGCCCGCGCGGGCGCCGTGGTCGGCCAGGGCGAGGGCCGAGCCGTTGGACTGGGCGCCGCCGCCGACCATCATCATCAGCGCCAGCGCCACCAGCAGGGCCGCCAGCCCGGCGTCGAACACCACGGACACCAGCATCGCCAGCGCGGCCAGCGCCGTGGTGACCGTGCCGATCGTGTACATCCGGGCCGGTCCCGCGCGGCGCACGACCGCGCGGTTGATCTGTGCCCCGACCACGGACATGACCGCGTTGGCGGCGAAGCACACGCTGAACGCCTGCGGGCTCAGACCGTAGCTGTCCTGCAGCACGAAGCTGATCGACGCCAGGTACGTGAAGAACGCGATGCCGCCGAACGCGCCCGCCACCAGGAAGCCCAGGAACAGCCGGTCCTTGAGCACCACGCCGAACTCGCCCGCACCGCTGCCGGTGGCCCGCCTCGACTCGGGTGGCAGGCTCTCCGGCAACAGCAGCCAGGCCAGTACGAACAGCAGCACCCCGACCCCGGCCAGCACGGCGAAGATGCCGCGCCAGCCGATCAGCGGGGCCAGCTGGCCGCCGACGACCGGGGCCACGATCGGGGCGATGGCCCCGACCGTGGTCAGCATCGCCAGCAGCCGCACCAGCTCGGCGCCCTCGGTCAGGTCGCGGGCGACGGCCAGGCAGACCACGATCCCGGCCGACCCGCTCAGCCCCTGGAAGAACCGCGCGGCCAGCAGCAGCTCGATGTTCGGCGTGATCGCGCAGACCACCGAGAGCACCGCGAACAGACCCACCCCGACCAGCAGCGGTCGGCGCCTGCCCAGCCGGTCGCTGAGCGGGCCGACCACCAGCTGGCCGAGCGCCAGACCGAGCATGCAGGCCGACATGGTGGCCTGGGCCAGGCTCTGGCTGGTGTGCAGCTGGTCGGCCAGCTCGGGCAGCGCGGGCATGTACAGGTCCATCGAGATGGGCCCGAACATCTCCAGCAGGCCCAGGACGATGGCGACCCGGCGCAGGCTCACGACGTGGTTTTCAGGATCCGCCGCAGGAACGACAGCCTGGTCTCCACGGCCGTGCGGGACACCTCGGCGTCCGGGGAGAACCCGGAGAAGCCGTGGTACCCGCCCGCCCACACGTGCAGCTCGGCCTGCCCGCCGGTGGCCCAGATCCGCAGCGCGTACTCGGTGGCCTCGTCCCGGAACGTCTCCGCCGCGCCCACGTCGATGAACGCGGGCGGCAGGTTCGACAGGTCCGGGTGCCGGGTCGGCGCCTGGTAGCGGTCCACCTGGTCGGTGCCGCGCAGCGGACCGAGGATGGCGTTCCAGGCGGTGTCGTTGTTGTTGCGGTCCCACGCGCCGATCCCGTCGTACTGCCGGGACGACACCGTCTCGTTGCGGTCGTCGATCATCGGGCACATCAGCAGCTGCCCGGCGATCGCGGGCCCGTTGCGGTCGCGGGCCAGCAGCGACACGCCCGCGGACAGGCCGCCGCCCGCGCTGGCGCCCATGACCACGATCCGGTCGCGGTCCACGCCCAGCTCCTCGGCGTGCTCGGCCAGCCACACCAGGCCCGCGTAGCAGTCCTCGACCGCGGCCGGGGCCGGGTTCTCCGGCGCCAGCCGGTACTCGACCGACACGCCGACCGCGCCGAAGCGCAGCGCGTCGTCGATGAGTCCGTCGATGCCGAAGAACCGGGTGCCCAGGACCATCCCGCCGCCGTGGATGCTGTAGAACGCGGGCGCCGGGGTGACCAGGTCACGGGGCCGCACGATGGTCAGCACGATGTCGGGCGCGCCTGCCGGGCCGGGGACCACGTGGTCCTCGACGTCGACCGGCTGGTCGCCGACGATCACCTCGACCGGCGGGATGATGGTGGCGAAGTGGTCCCGGTTGACCAGGATCGTGTCCGCGCGCAGCGGGATCTGCTCGACCAGGTCGAGGAAGGCGGCCAGGCCCGGTTCGAGCTCCGGGTCGTAGGGGACCGGCTTGTACTGTTCGGCCGTCACGCGCCCACCAGCCCGAGCACCCGGCGCAGCCAGGAGTTGCGGGTCTCCAGCGCGATCCTGCTGACCGGCCAGTCCGGCACGTACATGTCGAACCCGTGGAACGCGCCGCTCCACACGTGCAGCTCCGCCTGGCCGCCGGTCGCCCAGATGCGCAGCGCGTACTGGGTGTCCTCGTCGCGGAACGGCTCCGCGCTGCCGACCTCGATGAACGCGGGCGGCAGGCCGGACAGGTCGGTGGCCCGGGTCGGCGCCGCGTAAGGCGAGACGTCGTCGGTGCCGTACTTGTCGGCCAGCAGCGACTGCCAGCCGACCAGGTTCGACTCCCGGGTCCAGGTGCCGATGCCGACGTACTGCTGGCTGGCGACCGTGGTGTTGGTGTCGTCGATCATCGGGCACAGCAGCAGCTGGCCCGCCAGGGCGGGGCCGCCCCGGTCGCGCGCCAGCAGCGACACGCCCGCGGACAGGCCGCCGCCCGCGCTGCCGCCCATGACCACGATGCGGTCCGGGTCGACGTTGAGCTCGGCGGCGTTCTTCGACATCCAGACCAGACCGGCGTAGCAGTCCTCGACCGGGGCCGGGTGCGGATGCTCGGGGGAGAGGCGGTACTCGACGTTGACCGCCACCACGCCCAGCTCCAGGACCAGCGCCAGGAGCCTGCCGACGTCCATGTTGCGGTGGCCGACCATCATGCCGCCGCCGTGGATGTTGTACAGGCCCGGCACGGGGCCGGTCAGGCCGCGTGGGGAGATGATGGTGATCTCCAGGTCGGGCGCGCCCTCGGGGCCCGGGATCAGCCGCTCGACCACGTCCACCGGGGCGTCGCCGACCGCCTCGGCGGCAGGCGCGAACTGCGCGGCCATGCCCGCGCGCATCATCGGGATGGTCTCCGGCGTCATCGGCGGCGAGTCCGGCGGCACGATGTGCGCCAGCGCCGGTTCGATGTCCGGGTCGAACGGTACGGGGGTGTGGGTCACGGGAACCTCCTCGCTGGGGGTCGGGGGAACGGGGCGGTGGCGGTCACGGGCCCTCGGGGTCGACGATGCCCTGGTCCGCCCAGAACGGCTCGACCAGCGCGCGCAGCTCGGCCGCGCCGATCCGCTCGACCAGCTCGACGGCGGCGAGGTTGTCCTCCAACTGGGACATCTTGGTCGCGCCGAACAGGGTGGTGATGTTGGCCGGGTGGGTCAGCGTGAACGCCACCGCCAGCCGCGCCGGGCTGGTGCCGACCTGCTCGGCCAGCGCGGCGAACTCGGCCGCCCGCTCCTTGATCTTGGCCTGCACGCCGCCCGGGTCCCGGCCGACCTCGCGGCCGGACGCGCTGCCCACCAGCAGGCCGCCCTCCAGCACGTCGGAGGCCTGCATGGCGAAGCCGTCGGCGAACAGCGCGCCGAACGGCTCGCCGTCCGGGATGGCGCGACGCGCGACGCTGTACTTGAGCTGGGCGATGTCCGGACCATCGACGCCGGTCTCGGCGGCGATCTGCTGCAGCTTGCGGATGTTGGTCGCCGACCAGTTGTTCACGCCCCAGGCGCGGATCAGGCCCGCGCTCTTGAGCCGGGCGAGGTCTGCGACGAGGTCCTCCAGCACGATGTCGTCGCGCCGGATGTCGCCGAGGATGACCAGGTCGGCGATGCCGAAGCCGCCGCGCAGCAGCGCGTTCTCCAGCTGCGGGCGGAACCCGTCCGGGCCGAAGCCCTCCAGCCAGAGCTTCGCCGAGACCAGGTAGTCCTCGCGCGGGACGCCCGCGGCGCGGATGGCCGCGCCCCAGATGACGTCGGTGAACACCGCGGGCATGCCCGGGAAGCCGTACACGCCGACGTCGAAGAGGTTGATGCCCGCGTCCACGGCCGCGCGGAGCAACGCCACCGTGTCGGCGAAGTCCATGCGGTCGTAGGTGTGCCACGAGCCGACGGAGAGCTGCGAGATGTCCAGATCGGACGATCCGAGCCGCTTGCGGGAGATGGGGGACATGAGAAGGGGCCTCCTGCTGACTCTGACTAGGCGAGACTGGGGTCGATGACGGCCTTGACCTCGTCGAGGCGGTGCATCGCGGCGATCCGCTCGGACGCGCCGGACAACCCGACCGGGGAGCCGAAGAGCTTGTCCCACGGGAACCGGGAGCCGAACGCGCCGAAGAACTCGATGGCGCGGTGGTAGTCGGAGATGTCGCCGTTGAGTGAGCCGGAGATGGTCAGCTCCTTGCCCATGACCATGCCGAGCGGCAGCGGCGCACCGACCGGGCCGGTGCTGCCGACGATGACGACCTGCCCGCGCTGGGCGGCCATGGCCACCGCCTCCGGGCCGACGCTCGGGGCGCCCGCGAAGTCCAGCACCAGGTCGGCGCCGCGGCCGCCGGTCAGCTCCTGGACCCGCTCGACGATGCCCTCGGAACCGGCCGCGATGTCCACGGTGTCGTCCGCGCCGAACTCGCAGGCGAGGGTGAGCCGGGACTCGGGGGCGCCGACGGTGATGACCTTGGCCGCGCCGGAGATGTGCGCGACGGCGGTGGCGAAGATGCCCAGCGCGCCGGAGCCCTGCACGACGACCCGCTTGCCGGTCAGGCCACCCACATAGGTGAAGGCGCGCAGCACGGTCTTGGCCGCGCAGCCCGCCATCGCGGCCCAGGTGCCGGGGATCTCGGCCGGGAGCAGCAGCTTGGCCGCGCGCGGCACGACGTAGGCGTACTCGCACAGGCCCGCGGTGGCGTACGGGGGGACGTCCGAGCGCTGCAGGAAGCCGTAGCCGCGCTTGGCGCAGGCGACCGGCTCGCGCAGTACGACGCAGCCGAAGCACTCGCCGCAGGTCGACTCCGACCAGCCGATCCGGGCGCCCACCTCGATGTCGCGGCCGAGCGCGTCCTTGGTGCCCGCGCCGACGGCGACGACCTCGCCGATCATCTCGTGGCCCAGCACCATCGGCAGCATGCCGGGGAAGCTCATCTTGCCGGACCAGATCTCCACGTCCGTGCCGCAGAGCGTGGCGGTCGAGACGCGCACCAGGGCGGCGCCCGGCTCGACCTCGGCCGGGAGCGGGAGCTCGGTGAGGGTCAGCGGCTCGCCGTGCTCGGTCAGCACCGCCGCGCGGGTGGACTTCGGGACGGTCATCGGATTCCTTCCGGTGGCGAAGGGCGGGGTCTACTCGCCCGGATCGTTAGTCTACGACTGTTGATTAAAATGTCGAGTCCCGGTCATGCTCACATGCCGGCGGCGACACCGTCCCGGCCCCGACCTGCCCGGACCCGCGGTTCCACCGACCACTGTGGACTTGGAAATCGCGGGTGGCGCCGATCGGGAAATCCTTCGAGATGAAGTTTCTTTCGACGGGTTCCGTCGGGTCTCGAACACGAGCGCAATCATGGCGGAGAAGTGCGCCGCACGCCTTCCGCATATACATATGGAATCGGGCCGCCCGTGAACACGTGTTCACGGGCGGCCCGAATCGGCTCAGACGAGCAGCTGGCCGCCGTCGACCGGCAGGCTGACGCCGGTGATGTGCGCGGCCTCGTCGCCCGCCAGGAACACCACGGCGGCCGCGACCTGCTCCACGGGCGCCAGCCTGCGCAGCGGGATCCGGCTGGTCCACGCCTCGCGGGCGGGGGAGCCCTCGGGCATGCCCATCGCCAGCATCGGGGTGAGCACGGGGCCGGGGGCCACCGCGTTGACCCGGATGCCCTGGGCGGCCAGCTCGATCGCGGACCAGCGGGTGAGCGCGTCCACCGCGGCCTTGCTGCTCTCGTAGCCGCCCATGCCCGGCGTGGGCTGGCGGCCGCCGATGGAGGACAGGTTCACGATGGCGCCACCGGCGCCGCGCTCGACCATGCGGCGGCCGACGAGCTGCGTCATCAGGAAGGTCCCGTACACGTTCGTGTGCAGGATCCTGGCCATGTCCCCGGCAGGCAGCTCCAGGAGGCTACCGTGCACGGTGAGCAGGCCCGCGTTGTTCACCAACACGTCCACGGGGCCGACCTCGTCGAGCGCCCGGGTGACCGAGTCCTCGTCGGTGATGTCCACGGTCAGGCCGCGTACGCCGAGCTCGGCGGCGGTCTCGTCCACGCCGTGGATGTCCGTCAGCACGACGGCGTCGCCGCGGGCGTGGAAGGCCGTGGCGATCGCGCGGCCGATGCCGCCGGCGCCTCCGGTGACCAGGACGGTGCGGGCAGGGGTCATCGTCGGTTCCTCTCGACGGACCGGATTCGGTTTCTGTATACAAGCGTAGAAAATAAAACCCATGCCCCACAAGGGGACCACGCGGGCGTCAGGTTGCGATTCGGTGTCGGAACGGGTGTCCCTCGGGTCTCGAAACGAGTACCCCCCAGGTCTCGCCGTGCACGTTCCGTCAAACTGTGGTCACGATCCGAGACGACTCCGTTCGGGTGAACCTGCACGGGGGACCAATTCGCGGCCTCCGTCACCCCCCGCTACGAACCTTCCCGCCCAGGTCGGAGGCCCGCGGTAAGTCATCGGCCTGCCCAGCGCCGCTTTTCATATACGATTTTCCGACTTCCCGGCCGGGTGGATGGTCGGTAACTCGCCGGAAAACTGCTGGTCGGTCACCCGTTGCTTTTTTTGCCGACGACCGTAGACTATCCCGCACCACGGTGAGCCAGGTCTCACTTCATGATCGACATATCCAGGCGAGGACCAGCCCGCGGCAGCGGAGCGTGACCCCCACCAGCAGTCCATCACCAGAGAGAAGAAGGACTCGATGACGCGGACACGGACAACGGCACTGGTTGCGATGGCCGTCGCGGCGGCCACCGCGCTCGCCGCATGTACCAGCGCTAGCACCACCGGCGGTACCGGTGGCAACGGCGGCTCTGGCGGCGGTGACATCAACGACCTCAACGCAGGCGTTTTCCTCGACGTGACGTCGTGGGACCCGGCCAATGCCGACATCGGTTTCGACGGCCCCTACCTGTCGGCGGTCTACGACCCGCTGGTGTCGCTGGACGCGGACGGCAAGCCCGCCCCGGGTCTGGCCACCTCCTGGGACTGGTCCACCGACCGGCTGACGCTGACCGCGCACCTGCGCGACGGCGTGAAGTTCGACGACGGCCAGGTGTTCGACGCCAAGGCCGCGGTCGCGAACCTCAAGCACCTCAAGGAAGGCGTGCGCTCCAGCCAGGCCTACCTGAACGTCTCCGGCTTCGAGGCCAAGGACGACAAGACCGTCGAGATCAAGCTCTCCAAGCGCGACGACGCACTGCTGTACTTCATGGGCCTGGGCCGCAGCTGGATGGTCTCGCCCGCCGCGATCGACGGCAACAAGCTCAACGACGGCCCGGTCGGCTCCGGCCCGTACGCCTATGACAAGGCGAACTCCGCGCCCCAGCAGCAGTACGTCTTCACCAAGAAGGCGAGCCACTGGGACACCGCGACCTACCCGTTCAACAAGGTGACGCTGTTCCCGATCACCGACCAGACCGCGAGCTTCAACGCGATGCTGTCCGGCCAGCTGAACATGCAGTTCGCCAACTCGGCGAACAACCCGAAGGCGCAGGAGAACGGCTGGAACGTCGCGTCCAAGCCCTCGTCCTGGGTGGGCGTGCAGTTCGCCGACCGCACCGGCGCGCAGGTCAAGGCCCTGGGTGAGCAGAAGGTCCGGCAGGCGATCAGCTACGCGTTCGACGCCTCCGGCATCCTCAAGGCCGTCGGCAACGGCGCAGGCACCCAGACCACCCAGCTGTGGCCGTCGTTCAGCCAGGTCTACGACAAGGCGATGAACGACAAGTACAAGACCGACATGGCGAAGGCCAAGTCGCTGCTGGCCGAGGCGGGTTACGCGAACGGCTTCTCGGTCAAGATGCCGATGTCCCCGATCTTCCAGGCCTGGCAGCCCGCCGCCAACCAGACCTTCGGCGACCTGGGCATCAAGGTCGAATGGGTCGACATGGCCATGCCCGACTACCAGAAGAACGCCCCGACCTACCCGATGTTCCTCGCCGTGATCGCGATGGACGGCGACGACATGGCCACCCTGACCGACCAGGTCACCTCCAAGCAGTGGTACAACCCGAACCCGTCGGTCGACGCGTTCCCGGAGGTCAAGGCGCTGGTCGAGAAGGCGGAGAACGCGGAGCCGGGCGCCGCCCAGACCGCCGCGCTCAAGGAGCTGAACACCAAGCTCGTCGACCTGGCGTGGTGGAACGTCTGGTACCAGGCGGACAACACCTACTTCAGTGTCAAGGGCATCAAGGTCACGCCGGTCACCGGCATGATGTTCCCGACGTTGAAGTTCATCCAGCGCGGCTGACGCGCCCAGGTGCTCCGGCGGGTCCGTCCACTTCGGACGGGCCCGCCGGTGAGGAGCGGATACATGCTGTCCTTCATCGGCAAACGGCTGCTCTCCGGGATCTTCCTGCTCCTGGTGGTCACGAGCGGCACCTTCTTCCTGGCCCACGTGGCCATCGGCGACCCCACCCAGGGCCTGCTCGGCAACAGCGCCACCCCGGCCCAGTCGGCCGCGCTGCGCACCAAGATCGGCTATGACGACCCGCTGCTGGTGCAGTTCTGGAACTGGCTCTCGCACGCCGTCACCGGCGACTTCGGCAAGTCCTGGCGCTCCTTCCAGCCGGTCAACGACCAGCTCGGGCGCAGCATCCCCATCACCCTGTCGATCGTCGTCTTCTCCCTGATCATCTCCGTCGTCTTCGGCGCGGTCATCGGCATCGTCTGCGGCCTGCGGCCCGGCGGCTGGCTGGACCGGGTGCTCAAGGTCGCCTCGGTGGTGCTCTTCGCGCTGCCCGGCTTCTGGATCAGCATCCAGCTGGTGATGCTCTTCGCGGTGAACCTCAAGTGGTTCCCGTCGGTCGGCTACGTCTCGCCGTCGGTCTCGTTCGTCGGCTGGATCGAGACGATCACGCTGCCGTCCATCTCGCTGGCCCTCGGCGCCATCGTGATGATCGCCGAGCAGCTGCGCAACGGCTTCATCGAGGTCGCCAACCAGGACTTCGTGCGCACCCTGCGCGCCCGCGGCCTGCCCAGGCGGCGCGTCACCACGCACGTGCTGCGCAACGCCTCGCCCGCCGCGCTGACCGTGCTCGCGCTGATGTTCGTCGGCCTGCTCGGCGGCGCGGTCATCGTCGAGCTCGTCTTCAACATGTACGGGATCGGCCGCTACACCCAGCAGTCCTCGCAGATCGGCGACATCCCGTCGCTGCTGGGCGTCACCGCGGTCACCGTCGCATTCGTCGTCGTCGTCAACTTCCTGCTCGACCTCGTGCTCGGGTGGGTCAATCCGAAGGTGCGCGAGCGATGACCACAGCACCCTTCCCGACCACGCTGGCCCCCGTGAAGCGGGTGTCCCTGCTGCGCCGGTTCATGCGCAAGCCGTTGGGCGTGACCGCCCTCGTGCTGTTCCTGATCGTGGTGGCGCTGGCGGTCTTCGCCCCGCTGTTCGCCAAGTTCGACCCCAACCACGTCGACTTCAACCTGGTGCACGCCGTCCCGGGCACCGACGGCCACCTCCTCGGCGGCGACACCGCGGGCCGGGACCTGTACTCCCGGCTGCTCTACGGCGCCAGGACCACGCTGTGGGGCGCGCTGATCACCTGTGTCGCCGGTCTGGTGCTCGGCGTCCCCGCCGGTGTCAGCGCCGGCTACTTCGCGGGCGGCACCGTCGACAAGGTGTGCTCGTGGATCAGCGACGCACTGCAGTCGGTCCCGGCCCTGATCGTGCTGCTGGTCGTGGCGGCGGGCACCGGCCAGTCGTTCCCGATCATGATGATCTCGCTCGGCGTGTTCCTGGCCCCCGGCTACTACCGCATCTCCCGGGCTCGGGCGATGTCGGTGCGCCGGGAGCCCTACATCGACGCCGCCCGCGTCTCCGGCATGACCAACGGCCGCATCATCCGCACGCACATGCTGCGCGCGGTGTACGCGCCGCTGGTGGTGCAGTCGGCACTGACCGCGGGTATCGCGATCGGCATGCAGGCGGGTCTGCAGTTCCTCGGCATCGGCTCGGCGTCCACGCCTAGCTGGGGCCAGATGATGAACGACGGCTTCATCAACATCACCGCGTTCCCGATCATCCTGCTGTGGCCGTCGATCATCCTGGGCGTCACCATCGCGACCCTGGCGTTCATGGGCTCCACCCTGGGCGACCTGATCAGCGTCCGCGCCGAGCAGCCGACCCGCAAGCTGCGCGCCAAGGCGCGCCAGGTCATGCTCACCCCGCCCGCGGCCGCCGACCTGCCCACCCGGCAGACCAGCGGCATGCACGCGCACTCGGTCGAGGGCTGCGCCCTGCGGGTGGACAACCTGCGCATCGGCTACGCGACCAAGGACGGCGGCGTCAAGGAGGTCGTGCGCGGCGTGTCCCTGGACGCGGCGCCGGGCGAGGTGCTCGGCATCGTGGGCGAGTCCGGCTCCGGCAAGACGCAGACCAGCTTCGCCGTGCTCGACCTGCTGCCCGCGGGCGGTACCGCGGTCGCCGACGGCATCTGGATCGCGGGCAAGGAGGTCGGCCACCTGCCCACCGCCGAGCGCGCCGCCCTGCTGGGCCGCGAGATCGGCTACGTGCCGCAGGAGCCGATGACCAACCTCGACCCGTGCTACACGATCGAGCGTCAACTGGTCGAGCCGTTGCACCGGGTGCACGGCATGTCGAAGGCGGACGCCGCCAAGCGGGCCCGCGAGATGCTCGTCCGGGTGGGCATCACCGACCCGGACCGGGTGCTGCGGTCCTACCCGCACCAGATCTCCGGCGGTATGGCCCAGCGCGTGCTCATCGCGGGCGCGGTGTCCGGGCGGCCCTCGCTGCTCATCGCCGACGAGCCGACCACGGCGCTGGACGTCACCGTGCAGGCCGAGGTGCTGGAGCTGCTGCGCGAGCTGCAGCAGGAGTACGGCATGGCGCTGATGATCGTCACGCACAACTTCGGCGTGGTGGCCGACATCTGCGACCGGGTCGTGGTCATGAAGGACGGCCGGATCGTCGAGACGGGTGCCGTGGAGCGGATCTTCCGCAACCCCGAGGACCCGTACACGGCCGAGCTGATCAGCGCCTCCCTGGACGACGTCGAGGGACGGCACGAACTGGACGAGGCCTGGTCGGCGGGCCCGACGGGCTCGGCGGGTCCGGCGGGGCACAGCACCGCGCACGCGGGCGGAGAGGACGGCGCACGATGAGCGAGACCGGGATCGACGGCGGCGCACCGCTGCTGACGGTGGAGAACCTGGTGGTCGACTACCGGATCTCCCGCAAGGTCCGGTTCCGCGCGCTGAAGGGCGTGTCGATCACGGTCGGCGCGGGCGAGTGCGTCGGCCTGGTCGGCGAGAGCGGCTCGGGCAAGTCCACCCTCGGCCGGGCCCTGCTCGGCCTGGCCGAGGCCTCCGAGGGGCGGATCACCTTCGACGGGCGGGACATCACGCACGCCAAGGGCGCCGCCCGCCGCAAGCTGGCCAACGACATCCAGGTCGTGTTCCAGGACCCGTACGGCTCGCTGGACCCGACGATGACCGTCGAGGAGATCCTGGCCGAGCCGCTGCAGGTCACCGGAACGCCGAAGGCGAAGGCCAAGGCGACCGTGGCCGAGATGCTCGACCGGGTGCGGCTGCCCGGCGACGCCGTGCACCGCTACCCGAGCGAGTTCTCCGGCGGCCAGCGCCAGCGCATCGCCATCGCGCGGGCGCTGGTGCGCAGGCCGCGGCTGATCGTCTGCGACGAGCCGGTCAGCGCGCTGGACCTGACCACCCAGGCGACGATCCTGGACCTGTTCATCGACCTGCAGCGGGAGACCGGGGTCGCGTACCTGTTCATCTCGCACGACCTGGGCGTGGTGCGCCGGGTCTGCCACCGCACGTCGGTGATGTACCAGGGCGAGATCGTCGAGTCCGGGGACACGCACACCGTCACCGGTTCCCCGACCGACCCGTACACGCGGCGGCTGCTGCTGGCCGCCCCCGTCGCCGACCCGGCGCGCCAGGCTGAACGCCGGGCCGCCTGGCTCGGCCTCCGCGAATCGGCCTGACCGACCCGCGCGTTGGGAGTACAAAGCCATGCCGAAGGTCATCGACCATGATCAACGGCGCCGGGAAATCGTCGAGGTCTCCAAGCGGCTGATCGCCGAGGGCGGCTTCGAGGCGGCGACGATGCGCAGCATCGTCACCGCCGCCGGTTTCGCCAACGGCGCGCTCAAGCACTACTTCGCAGGCAAGGACGGCATCATCGCGGCCACCTTCGAGAGTGTCCTGGAGGAGACCGCCGAGCGGATGTCCGAACTGGACGTCGGGCTGGCCCCGGTCGAGTCGCTGCGCGGCTTCGTCGAGGCGGCGATGCCGCTGGAGCCCGACCGGATCACCTCGGCCAGGGTCCTGCTGGTGCTGTGGGGCCACTCGGTGGCCAACCCCGACCTCGCCCGCCAGTACCGTGAGCTGCTCACGGTCTGGCGCGGCGAGCTCACCCGCCGGATCGGCCTGGCCTGGTCCAAGCAGCTCGACGACCCGGCCGTCGGGGTGGTCGCCGACGAGATCATCTCGGTGACCATCGGCGCGAACGTGGCCAGCCTGATGCACCCGGTCGGGGAGCTGGTGGACCGCTACACCTCGTACATCGATGAACTGATGCGGCGAATCGCGGGCTGAGGTGCTGGACCCACAACGGGTTTATGTCTACGCTCGTAGAATGACCAGTGTCTCCGCGCTGCCGACCACCCGCACCCCCGCCGCGGGCGAGGTGACCGGCCCGCCCGTGGTGCTCATCCACGGCTTCGCCTCCACCGGCACCACCGACTGGCCTGCCGAGCGCTGGGCCGCCCCCCTGTCCGCCGCGGGCCGCGAGACCATCGTCGTCCACCTCCCCGGCCACGGCGGCGGCCCGGCGGTCGGTTCACCCGACGAGGTGACCACGGCCCACCTGCTCCAGCGCATCGCCGCGGGCATCGGGGTGGACGGCGAGGTCGACCTGGTGGGGTACTCGCTCGGCGCCCGGCTGTCCTGGGACCTCGCCGCGGTGATCCCGGTCCGCAAGCTGGTGCTCGGCGGGATCAGCCCGATGGAGCCGTTCGCGGCGGTGGATGTGGCCGCTGCCCGTGCCGCGCTCCAGGGTGGGCCGCAGCCGGAGGACATGCTGACGGGCATGATCACCGGCATGGCGTCGGCGCCTGGGCAGGATGGCGCGTCGCTGCTGAACGTGGTCGAGGGGCTGGCTCGGGAGCCGTTCAACCCGGGGGCCGGTGCGCCGCAGGTGCCCGCGCTGTTCCTGGCCGGGCAGGAGGACCCGATGTCCCAGGGGATCGACCATCTGGTCACGCTGGTCCCGGGGGCCACTCTGGTGCGGGTGCCCGGGGATCACTTCGGTGCTCTCGGCGGGGACGCTCTGCGTAGTGAGGTGTTCGCCTTCCTGGGCGTGTGAGTTTCCGACCTCGGCTCTTATCCAGACTTTCTGGGACCCGTGTGGGGCGCGGTGAGCCGAGGTGGGGAGGAGAACGGCCGCGGTTCGAGCTTGAAGCACTCGAACCGCGGCCGTTCGTTTGTGTTCGGTCGAGTTCACCCGGGGACCCGCCACGAGGTGAAGCGGCGCTCCACCGCGACCAACACCTGGTTGAACACCACCCCGAACACCGACAACGTCACTATCCCCGCATACATCCTGGGCACCGCGAAGTTGTACTGAGCCGCGTTGATCAGCTGCCCCAGCCCGGCCTTGGCCCCCACCATCTCCGCCGCCACCAATACCAGCACGGACACCCCACCGGCAAGCCGGATCCCGGTGAACACGGTGGGCACCGCGGCAGGCAGCACGACCTTCTGGAACACCCGCGCCGGCGGCAGATCCATGGACCGGGCCAACTTCACCAACGTCGGATCCACAGTCCGAACAGCACTGATCGTATTGAGCAACACCGGCCACAGACACGCATACAAAACGATCGCGATCTTGGAAGTCTCACCGATCCCCAGCAACAACACGAAGACCGGCAACAATGCCAACGCCGCAGTGTTCCGGAACACCTCCAGCAACGGACTCAACAGATCCGAAACCGGCTTGTACCACCCGATCAACAACCCCAACGGCACCGCCACCAGCACCGCCAGCCCAAACCCGCTCAACGCCCGAACCAGGCTCGCCGCCAAGTGCACCGCGAGCTGCCCGTCGATCAACAACTCCCACCAGGCGGCAGCGACCTGGCTGAACGGCGGCAGGAACGTGCTGTCGACCAGGTCCAGCCGAGGCGCCACCTCCCACACCGCGAGCAGTGCCAGGATCGCCGCCGACTTGGTGAACAGCACCCGTAACACCCGCCCCGCCACGGCAGGCCGAACCGCAGGCGTGGCAACGACAGGCGCGACAACGGGCGCGATCTCGGTCGTGGTCACAGCGCGGCCCTCTCCTTCTCCCGCGACCGAACGACTTCGTCGCGCAGCAGTTCCCACAGTTCGTGCCGGTGCCGTCCGAACGCGGCGCTGGAACGGACATCCGCCGCTCGCGCGTCGAGATCAATCGGCAGTACCTCCTTGATCCGCCCCGGCCGCGAGGTCATCACCGCGACCCGCTGCCCCAGGTACACCGCCTCGTCGATCCCGTGCGTGATGAACACGATCGTCTTGCCCGTGCGCTCCCAGATCCGCAACAGCTCCTCCTGCAACGACTCCCGGGTCTGCGCGTCGAGTGCCGCGAACGGCTCGTCCATCAGCAGGACGTCCGGGTCGTAGGCGAGGCTGCGGGCGATGGCGACCCGCTGGCGCATGCCGCCGGACAGTTCGTGTGGGTAGCGGTGTTCGAATCCGGTGAGGCCGACCAGGTCCAGGAACTCCCTGGCGCGGGTGGCTCGTTCCCGGCGTCCGACACCGATGGCTTCCAGGCCGAACTCGACATTGCCCTGGGCGGTGCGCCACGGCAGCAGCGCGTACTGCTGGAACACGATGCCGCGATCCAGCCCCGGCCCGGTGACCGGCGAGCCGTCCACCAGCACCTGTCCACCGGTCGGCTCGGCCAACCCCGCCAGCAGGTCCAGCAGGGTCGACTTGCCGCAGCCGCTGGGGCCGACCACGACCACGAACTCGCCGGGGTCCACGGTCAGGTCGATGCCGTCGAGCGCGGTGAACGCGTCCGCGCCGCGGATCGGGAACGTCTTGCCCACGTCCCGGAACTCGATCTTGGCCGTCATCGGGGTGCCTGCCCGGTCTTGTTGTACTGGTTCGCGTAGAGGTCGCCGGGTTTCACCGAGCCGGGCTCGATGTCGCGGCGCCTGCCGAGCCAGTCGATCCACACCTGGAAGTCCCGGTCGCGGATCAGGCCGCCCGGTTGCGCGACGCCGAAGGACTTCCAGTACGACAGGGCCGACGCGTCCTCCGAGCGGCCGCGGCCTGCGACGATCGTGCGCATGCGGGCGATGACCTGCTCGCGCGGGGTCGTGTGGGTCCAGTCGAGTGCCTTGCCGACGGCGGTGACGAAGGTGGCCGCCGTGGTCGGGTTCTCCTGCAGGAATCGCTTGGTCATCACGTAGGTGCCCGCGCTGAACGGGCCGAGCAGGTCGATGTCGGCGAACAGCCGTCGCAGGCCGCCCGCGGCGGTGGCCTTGTCCCGCAGGATGCCGGTCAGGGCGGCGACCTGGATCTGGCCCTGGCGCAGCGCCTGCTCGGTGTTGACGGGCGGTAGTGCCAGCCGCTCGACCTTGGCCGCCGTGTCGCCGGTGATGCCCGCGCGTTCGAGGGCGATGTCGAGGATGGCCTCCGCGTGCGCGCCGAGCGTGTTCATGCCGACCTTGGCGTTCGCGCCGGGCAGGTCCGCGACGGTGCGCAGCGGGCTGGACTCCGGCACGAAGTAGCCGGTGTAGGAGTCCTGGTCGGAGCCGTAGTAGCTGATCACCGACGTGATCGGCGCCTTGTTCGCGGCCAGCTTGATCACGGCGCCGTTGAACGCGCCGCCGAAGTCGACCTGGCCGGTGGCCGCGGACTGGATGTCCTGCGGGCCGCTGATGGTGTTGCCGACCCAGTCCAGCCGCAGGTCGCCGAGGTAGCCGAGGTCCGCGGCCAGCTCGGGCAGCGTGACCTGGCCGACCGAGCCCTGGTAGCGCAGGGTCGTGACCTCGCCGCCGCCGGAGCCGCGGCCGCAGCCCGCCGCGAACGCGGTCACGCAGGCGCCGAGGGCCAGGAATGATCTTCTTGAGGTGGGGCGCACGGGAGTCCTTCTGGAGTGGTGGGCGGTGGCTCAGACGGCGGCGAGGGTGGCGAAACCGTCGACCGGGCGGGCCAGGCCGTAGTGGTCGCGCAAGGTGGTGCCGCGGTAGTCCGCGCGGAACAGGCCGCGGGCGCGCAGGATCGGCAGGACGGTGTCGATGAACTCGGACAGGCCGGACGGCAGCAGCGGGGCCATGATGTTGAACCCGTCCGCCGCGCCGGTGCCGAACCACAGCTCGATGTGGTCGGCGATCTGGTCCGGGGTGCCCACGACCACCTGGTGCCCGCGCCCGCCGCCGAGCCGGGACAGCAGTTGGCGCAGCGTCGGCCGCTCCCGTTCGACCAGGTCGCGGACCAGCGCGAACCGGCTCTGCGCGCCGTTGATCGCGGCGACCGGCGGCAGCTGGGGGAGCGGCCGGTCGAGCGGGTGGCCGGTGAGGTCGACGCCGATCATCTCCGACAGCTGCCGGACCGCGCGGACCGGCACGATCAGCTCGTCCAGCTCCGCGGCCAGCCGGTCGGCCTCGGCCCGGGTGGACCCGAGGACCGGCACGATGCCCGGCAGCACCTTCAGCGAGTCGGCGGCGCGCCCGTTGTCCGCGAGCCTGCCCTTGAGGTCGGCGTAGAACTCGCGCGCGGACTCCACCGTCTGGTGCGCGGTGAACACCGCCTCCGCCCAGCGCGCGGCGAACGCCTTGCCGTCGTGCGACGACCCGGCCTGCACGAGCAGCGGGTGGCCCTGCGGGATGCGCGGGGTGTTGAGCGGGCCGCGCACCTGGTAGAAGCGGTCGTGGTGGTCGATGTCGCGGACCCGGTCCGGGTCGGCGTAGCGGCCGCTCGCCCGGTCGACCACGACCGCGTCGTCGGCCCAGCTGTCCCACAGCGCGGTGACCACGCGCAGGTACTCGTCGGCCCGCTCGTAGCGCTCGGCGTGCTCGGCGGCGGCGTCGCGGGAGAAGTTCTGCGCGGCCCGGTCGCCCGCCGTGGTGACGATGTTCCAGCCCGCGCGGCCGCCGCTGATGTGGTCCAGCGAGGCGAACCAGCGGGCCAGGTTGTACGGCTCGCTGTAGCTGGTGGACACGGTGGCGATCAGGCCGATCCGGGAGGTCGCCTGGGCCATCGCGGTCAGCAGCGTGATCGGCTCGAACACCTGCGCGGCGGTGTGCTCGACATCGCCCCAGACCTGCACGCCGTCGGCGAGGAACACCGAGTCCAGCCCGCCGTCCTCGGCGATCCGCGCCAGCTCCTGGTAGTGCCGCACATCGCCGAGCCGCGCCGGATCCGTGCGCGGGTGGCGCCACGCGGCCTCGTGGTGGCCCACCCCCATGAGGAAGGCGTTGAGGTGCAACTGGCGTTCGGGCATGGGTGCTCCAGGAGGGGAACGGGGATTCGGTGCCGCATTTCCGCGCGGCCCGTCGACGAAACCCATCCTGTTCAGCCGGACCAGTGCCGGTCAACTTTGCGACCGGCGAAATTAATTCCTGCCCAGCCGGTGGGACGCGGCGTCGGCGAGGGCGCCGAGAGGGTCGCTGTAGACCTCCGCGAGTGCCACACTGGCGGCGGACGAACCGAGGATGTGGGAGGTGGGAACACCGCCTGCGCGCACGGACCGCTCCGGCGCCGAGCACACCACCGACCGCTCCCCGACCTCGGTCCGGATCGCGTCGAGGCATTCCGGGATGTCCGCCGCGCCCAATTCCGCCACGATCAACAGGTCCGGATTGACGAGGTCGAACAACAGCGCGGCGGCTCTCCCCACTATTCGGGCTCGTTCCACGAAAAGTGCCCGCGCGGTCGCGTCGCCCGCTTTTGCCGCGGCCAGCAGGTCCCAGAACGAGGTGGCGGCGACCCGGTGCGCCCAGGCCTGGTCGGACACGGTCGCCTCGAAACACCCCCGGTGCCCGCTCGCGCAGCCGATGTCGGGGTCGCCGACCGGCAGGTGCGCGATCGCCCCCGCGCCCGATCGGGGACCCCGGTGCACGGCCCGCCCGGTGCGAACGGCCGCGTCGACCACGTTGCCGACGAACAGGTACAGCACGGACTCATCCGGATCGACGTCGCCGAACAGTTCCTCCGCGTGCATCAGGCCCCGCGTGTGGTTGTCCACGTACACCGGCAGCGGGATATGGCGGGCGACGAGATCACGCAGTGGAACGGACTGCCAACCCAGGGACGGATGCGCCACGAGCGAGCCCGCGTCCACGTCGACCCAGCCTCCGGTCGCCACTCCCACCGCGCGCGTGCTGGGCCGTACCCACTCGGCTGCCTTGGCTGCAACGGCGTCGACGATGGCGGCTGGATCTGTTCCCTGGTAAGGGATCCGGCGCTGGTCGATGATCTGTCCACACAGGTCAGCGACGGCGATGGTGCCGAACTCGTGGGCGAGGTGGATGCCGATCACGCTGCAGGCTTGCGGGTTGACCGCCAACGGGACATGCGGTCGCCCGGCGCGTCCGTGGAGTTCGCTCTGCTTCTCCTGCAACAACCCGATCTCCAGCAGGACCGCGGTATGCCGTGTCACCGCGGCCCCACTCATCCCCACCAACCGCGACAACGCCCGCCGCGACAACGGCCCATGCCGCAACGCCGCACGCAGCAGCGTCGCCGTACTGGACGCGAAACGGTCACCACCGTGCTCCGGGATCGCCGACACACCCGCGATCGTCGCACGATCCCACCTCATCGCCTGCGTGGTTCCACTGCACGGAAGCCCTTGCGTGAACGCCGTACGCGCGGATAGCGCGTCGGAAGGACTTGCGTCAGCGGGTGAGTCCCAGGTGGAACCGCAACAGGCGGATCCGGCCGGGGTCGAGCGCGCCCTCCGCCGCCGTCAGCAGCGCGTCCAGCTCTTCCGCCTGTTCACCCGTGGGCTGTGAATAGGCCGTCACCGCGCCCCTGTCCAGCCACTCGACGAGGTCCGCGCGGGCCGTGCCGCCGAGGTCGGGGTCGGCGACCAGGGCGAGGTCGACGCCGATGCGGGTCCACGGGCCGTGGGCGCGCAGCAGCTGGAGCGCGGCCGCGCGGACATGCCGTGGCCGGGTGGTGGCCAGCAGGGCACGCAAGGTGGGCTCGTCGAGCGTGGACGCCTGGCCGCGCAGTGCGCGGGTCGCCTGGCGGGTGACTGCGGCTGCCGGGTCGACGAGAAGAGGCAGCAGTAGGTCGACCGATACGCGATCCCACCGGCACAGCGCGCGGATCGTCTCGACCCGGCCGCGCGGCCCGGGGTGGGACAGCCAGGGGAGCAGGAGATCCGCGTCGGCGGGAGTCCCGGTCTCGCCCAGGCCCGCGATCACCGCAGGCGCGGGTGTCCGCTCTGCGAGCATTGCCCGATACCGCCCAGCCGAGTCCGCACCGGCCCGGCGCAGGGCGGCCTGCCCGGTCGCCCGCACGATGGCGACTCGGTCGGTCAGCGCGGCCAAGGCGGGCTCGACGTCGCCCGCCAGCGCCAGCATGTGCACGGCCTCCGCGCGCGCCGCAGCCGACCCGCTGGTGAGCAGCAGGCGTGGGACGGTCAGATCACCCGTGGCCCGTGCCGTGCGCACGGCCGCGTCCGCGCACCGGAGTCTGATCCGGGTGTCGCGGTCGCTCGCGGCCCCGCGCAGCAGCCGGTCAAGGCCGAGTCTGCCCATCTCGATGCCTGCGGTGTACGCGGCGCGTCGAACCCGGTGGTCGGTGATCGACAGGCCCGCGGCCAGCACGTCCGGTGGCCCGTCGCGGAGCAGGGCGTCGAGGGTGGTCGCGAGTTCGCCGCCGTGTCGGCGTCGACGCACGGCGAAGGCCATCGGCGCCAGGGCCGTGAACGCCTCGGCCGGGGCCCGGTCCAGGTGCCGGAGGCAGGACGAGCGGGCCTGTTCGCGCACCTGTGGCACCCAGTCCGCCGCGCGCAGCGCCAGCAGCGGCAGGGCCTCGTCGAGCGCCGCCACGGCCGACTGGCGGACATGGCCGTCCCGGTGGCAGCCCGCGATGATCAGGTGCGCGAGGGGCGGAACCGCACCCGAGCGCACCGAGTCGCGGACGGTGTCGATCGCCGCCGCGCCGGGCCACGACCTTCGCCGCACGGCGAAGTCCACTTCGACCAGTGCGGACGGACTCGCCGCCAGCAGCGTCCTGGCCGCCTGGGCGCCATGGCTCGCCGAGAACAGCACCGTGATGAGCTCGTCGGCGGCGCCGGAGCGGCCGAGCGCGGCGTCGTCCACGATCCGTCGAACCCGCACCGGGTCCACGGTCACAGCCGGTCTGGACCGATCACTCGCCATTCGTCCACGTCGTCGCCCGAACACCGGTCCATTCTCGACGTGATCCGCCATGTACGCATGTGAAATAGGACGGATGGGTCCTCCATCGGAGAACCCATCCGTCCGTCACGCGACAGCGGTTACTTCGGTAGTGTGCAGCCCGGCGCGTTCAGGTTGAACTGGTTGCCGGTGGTGATGCAGGCGGGGATGTTGTAGGTCTCCTGCGCGTACCCGATGCCCGAGCGTACGGTCACCTGGCCCGACTGCGAGACCTCGCACGGGTTGTTCATCGTGCAGCGGCCGCCGCTCTCGTTGATCGTGTTGTTGACCGCGACGACCTTGTTGGTGGCGGTGTCGATCACCGGCGAGCCGGAGGTGCCGCCGATGACGTTGCAGGACCGGGTGTAGCGCACGGAGTCGTTCCAGGTCCAGTTGGCCTCGCGCACGCGGTACGCGAACCCGTCGATCGAGCAGCTGTAGATGCGCTTCCAGTAGCCGGACACGACCTGGATGCTGGTGCCCTGGGTGGGGTGCGTGGCCAGCATGTCCAGGGCCCGCGTGTGGTACTGCTGCTGGATCTGCGCGTACGTGGCGCTCAGCTGGTAGAACGACACGTCGGTGCTCTTCATCGTGGCGTAGGCCAGCTTGGTCGCGCGGAGCGTGCCCGCGGACTGCCCGCTCGGGCCGAGCAGCGTGAACGTGCGGCTGGTGGCCTGGTTCACGATGACCTCGTTGGCGCCCATCAGCTTCACGCAGTGGCCGTTGGACATGACCAGCGCGGGGTCGTTGTCGGTCGCGGACGGCGGCCGGACGACGGAGCCCGAGCAGTTGTCGAGCGCCACGATGGCGGAGAAGTCGGCGGTCACCTGGGCGCTGGCAGGCGTGACGACTAACGCCGCCCCGGCCAGCGCGACGGTGAGCGCGCCCACCACTCGCTTGATCATGGAAGTTCCTTTCCGTTGCAGGGTTTCCCCGGCAAGCGTCGGCAAAGTGACGTTCACTCGCCACCCCCGATTGGGTGGGAACGTCCGCGGCACAAAGGGATTCCTCGGGGCAGGGCGGCATCAATCGGGCAACCCGGGGTGATTCAATACATCGAATGCCGCACCGGGTGCTGCGCGTGGCCTCCTGGCAATTGGTAAATCCGGCGGATTACGCCCGCGTTACGGCCGCGGCCCGGATGTCCTGAGTGGACATATCGGGCGGTGTCACGGTGTATCCGATCATCCGGTCACCCATTTTCGTTGACACACAACAAATGTCACGATGGGAAACCTCGGAGCGGGCCGAAACGTTCCCGCGCGAGCGACCGAGAACACGGCCATGGACATCGTGTTCCGCTTTGCCGCACTGGTCACCGCTATCGGTCACGCCGACGGCGTGGCGCTGTCCACCCACTCCGACTTCCAGCACCGCCTCGCGCAGGCCGCCGACCGCGACGCGGTGCTCCGGGCGGCACGCGAGTTCGTCGACACCGGTTTCGTCCGCGGCGCCGAGCAGGTCGCCGACGGGCCCCTGCTGGTGGCCCTGCTCGCCGCGGGCACCGACCCCGAGACCACCGCGCGCGCCGTCCGGGAGGCCGTCGGCGACACCGATGTCGGCCACGACGCGGAGCGCGTCAAGGACACCGTCGTCGCCGCCTACATCCTGCCGGACGCGCCGTCCGCCGCCGACGCACAGCAGCTGGTCCGCGCCTACGCCCTGCTACACACCGACGACCCGGCCGCGACCCTGCGCGCGCCCCTCGCCCTGCCCGACTTCGTCGTGGGCCTGCGCGAGACACCGGTCGTCCGGCCCGAGCCGGACCCCTGGCACGAGGCGCGGGAACTGGCCGGGCGGATCAACGACCTCGCCGCCCGGCGCGACGCCGTCGCCGACGCGATCACCGCCGTGACCGCGCACGCCGAGGACGAGCTGGTGCTCAGCGAGGGCGGCAGGCGCACGATCCTGGACGACCTCTACCGCCAGGTCGGCCGGGCCGAACCCGCCCCGCGCCAGGACGAGAAGCAGCCGACCGAGGCGGGCGAGCGCGGCGCGAACTCGCCGCTGCTGCGGGCCGCGCTCGGCCGGAACGTGACGCTGTCGGGTACCGCCGTGGAACTCCTGGGCGACCGGGCCACACACACCCTGCGCGACCTGAACCTCGACCCGGCGGTGTCCACCATTGCCGACATCAACCGGCGGCTCACCGACGAACACGGACAGCTCGGGCAGCAGCTGCGCGAGCTGGCGGGTGGTTTCGCCAAGCTCAAGCTCCCGGCCGAGGTGGACGACGCCCGCCCGCGGATCCCGCCGTCGTGGCTGTTGCAGCCGGTGGACGAGCCCGACGGTCCGCCGCCGGTGTCCACCGCGCCGCCCACCACGCACACCCAGGTCCGCCCGCTCGGGGTCGCCGACCTCGTGGTGGTGCGCTCGGGTCTCGACCACTACGAGCGGGCCGAGGTCACCGCGATCGAGAACGTGCTCCCGCACGACGTCCTCACCCACCGCAGGCGCGCGCTGGACACCACCGAGCGGACCGGCACGAACGAGTCCGAGGACACCGACCTGCGCACGGCCGCCAAGACCACCGCCGACCAGGACCATCGCACGCTCGCCTCCGGTCCCGGCATGGGGCCGGTCGCCGCGGCCCCCGCGCACGACTTCGCGCAGACCGTCACCGACGCGGTGTCCACGAGCCTGTCGAACCGCACCCGGCAGGTCACCACCGATCGGCTGCTGCGCGAACGCGAGGACATCACCGAACACGTCGTCACCGGCGGCGAATCCGTGGTGCACGGCGTCTACCAGCGGCTCGACGCGGTCCACTCGGCACAGGCGTTCAGGCGCGGCCGCAGGCTGCTCTACGACCTGGTCGTGCCGGACCCGTCCGCGGTGTTCCGGGCGGCCCTGTCCCGTTCGCGCAGTGGCCTGCCGTTGCCCACCAGACCCGCGCGGTTCACCGTCGCGCCGACCGACCTGGACATCGACAACTGGGCCTACTACGCGGCGGGCCACCACGCGAGCGGCGTCGACGCGCCGCCGCCGACCTACACCACGGTGGCCGAGTCGTTCGGCAACCGGGCGAAGGACCCGTTCGCGGTGGACTCGACCACCAACTCGGTGATCTTCGCCGAGGCCCGCACCACCCGGATCCCCAAGGGCTACCGGGCGGTGAGCTGGATGGCCGACGTCAACGCCGAGTCCTACCCGGCGGGCCGGATGGGGATCAGCATCGGCGACAAGCGGGTGCTCGGCTCGAACCCGGTCAACATGGCGATCTTCCACGGCAAGCTGACCGGGGAGACCGACAACCTGCACGTCGCCGTGCACGTCGACAGCGACGGCGTCAACTGGGGCGTCAGCACCTTCTCGGTGGGCGTGGAGATCCTCTGCGAGGCCACACCCGAGCTGGTGTCCGCCTGGCAGGTCCGCACGCACGCGCAGATCCTGGACGCGTACGAGCGCCGCGCGCGCGACTACGAACAGGCGGTCGCGACCCGGGACGCCATCGCCCGGCTGTACCTACAGAACATGGCTGCCGACCGCAAGGCCGCCACCGTCCGCACCGAACTCCAGCGCACCGTCCTGGAGGTGCTCACCGGCCAGAACTTCAGCGGCTTCAACGCGTTGCGGCTCGACGGCCAGGGCTTCCCCTACGCCGACCCGGCGGCGAGCACCGGACTCGCCGCCTACATCCGGTTCTTCCAGCAGGCCGTCGAATGGGACCAGCTGGCCTACGCCTGCTACCCGTACTTCTGGGGCGGGCAGCAGGGCTGGGCCGCCAAGATCCTGGGCGACGAGCCGGACCCGGCGTTCGCCGCGTTCCTGGACGCGGGCGCGGCCCGGGTGGTCTTGCCGATCCGACCCGGCCATGAGGCGGCGTTCGAGCGGTTCCTGGCGACCGGGAACGTGCCGACCACCGATGAGCAGCTCGACGTCGGCGGTCCACTGTGGGTGTCGCTTGTGGACGAACTACGCCGCGGCGCTGGCGACGTCGAGACACCGCTGGGCGAGCCGTGGCAGTTCCGACTGGCCACCGACCTGGTGTGGGCGCGACCGGACGGGTCGGTGCCGAGGTGGCCGGGCGACGTGCCGGACCCGGGCTTCTGACATGCGACCGTTCGACCCGGACGGGGGAGAGTGCGACGAGCGCCGAGCGGACTACCTGGAACGAGTGGTCCACCGGGCGTTGCTCAAGGGCGACGCCTGGGAGAGCTGGCAGACGCGGCGGCTGGCGGCGGACAAGGACGCCGTGCTCACGCTGTGCGACGCGGTCGCCGATCTCGGCCTGGACCAGCTCGACCCCGGTCTGGACGCGGCGGCCGAGGACCTGGCCTGGCTGACCCCGGACGAGCAGGCCGAGGTGCTGCGCACCCGCGTGTCCACCGACGACCGCATCGCCGCACTGGCCCGCGCGGTGCTCCTGCGCGCCGACCCCCGCCGGGCGGACGAACTCTTCGGCTGGCAGCGAACCGGCCTGGACCATGACGAATACTGGACCAGGCAGCTCGCCAGCCCGCACATGAAGTACCTGCTCGACACCGCCGACTTCGGCGCCAACGAGCTGCTGCGCATCCTCTACCTGCTGGCCCCGACACCGGAACACCTGCTCGACGCTGCCACTTGGCGGGACGACCACACCCGTGCCTCGGAGTTTCCCGAATATGGGGAGCGGATGCTGCGGGATCAGTTCACCATCTTCAAGTACTGGTTCACCGATCCCTTCCGCTGTAGCGAGTTCACCGGGGAGGCCAAGAACATCCGGGAGAAGAAGGACCTCAACGGGCACACCGACATGGATCCTGGCTCGGATATGACGTACTGGTCGGAGAACCACCGCCTGTTGTTCGGCACCGCGGAATACCTGGCGGGCCAGTACTGGCCGGACGACCTCTACATCTCCGCCAAGCCGTATCGGCGCGACCCCGCTCCCCGTCCCGGCGACGTGACCGGGGCCGAGCACCGGGAGCGCGGCCGCGCCCGGGTCCGGCGGTGGCTGGACGAGCGGCTGCGGCTGGGCTTCGCCGAGTGGAACGCGCCCGGCTACTACGTCGAGGACGTGCTGCCGCTGGTCAACCTGGTCGACTTCGCTGTGGACCAGGACATCGCCACCCGGGCCGCGATGGTGCTGGACATGCTCGTGCTGGACCTGGCGACCTTCCAGGCGGGCGGCGCGCTGGCCGGGACCTCGGGCCGAGCCTACTTCGGCAACAAGAACTGTGTGTGGGACCAGTCCATCCGGGACTCCACGGAAGTCCTGTTCGGACAGCGAGGCCACTACGCCGGGGTGGACAACGCGGCGGTGTTCCTGGCGACCTCGCCCAGCTACGAGCCGCCGCCGGTGTGTCGGGAGATCGCGCTGGCCGCTCGCGACCCGTTCACCGTCCGGGCCCGGGTGTCGATCACCCTCGCCGAGTCCCGGGACTACGGCGTCGGCTACGAGACCGCCGACGACCTGGAGTTCTGGTGGAGCCGGGCGGCCTACGCGACGAAGTGGACGATCGCGGGCACGCGACAGGTGGCGACCGCGCACGGCCTGCTGGACACCCCGCCGTTCAACCAGATCCTGCCGATGATCGAGAAGGTGACCAAGGCGATCGACGCGGCGGAGGACGCCGCCACCGGGTTCCTCAGCGGGGTCGTGGGCGCGGCCTGGGGGTTCGCCGTCGCGGGTCCGCCGGGCGCGGTGGCAGGCGCGATCGGCGGCGCGAAGCTGGGCGCGGCACTGCCGGACTCCACCGAGGCGGACGTGGCCGACCTGGCGTCGGTGATCACCGAGGGGCCGGTGTTGAGCCGGGCCAACCTGTACGCCCACCGGCTCGACGGCGCGGTGCTGGCCAGTGCGTTGAACTTCCGGCCGGGTCAGCTGAGCTTCCAGAACCTGCCGTGCGTGGCGGCGCTGTCCACCGGGGCGATGGTGTGGACGTCGTACCCGTCGGCGGACAGCCGCCTGCGGATCGACAAGATCCTGGGGATCAGGGTCGACATCGACGAGAAGATCTTCGCGGGCGGCGACGACGGCCCGAACTGGTGGACCGGCAACGTGGTCCAGCCGCGCGTGGCCCAGTACGGCACCGCAGCGATCATGCTCTACCAGGCTCCTGACCTGCAGAAGCTCTTGTTCGGCGAACGCACGCACGCGTGGTTCCCGCGCGCCCAGTTCGACCGGACCGTCGGACCGCTGGCGGGTGCGTGCAACCGGGACTCGGGCCGGTGGTTCTTCGGTCTCGCGGGCGACAGCTACCTCGGGCTGTTCACCGCCCGGGAAGCCGACTGGACCAAGGGCGGCCCATGGAATGATCGAGAGATCCGCGCCGAGGGCGACCGCAACGCGTTCATCCTCCAGATCGGTACCTCAGCCGAGTTCGGTTCCTTCGAGCGGTTCATCGCTGAGGTGACCACCGCCCGAATCCACGTGTCCGGCATCGACGGCGACTCACTGGAATGCTCCTACGACGTTCCCCATGGCCGACGCTTGGCGGTGGAACACGACGGCAACGCCAGCTACCACGGAATGCCGATCGCGGAGGACGACTTCCCCCGCATGCGTGACCCGTTCGCGCGCGTGGAATGGTTGCAGGACCGCTATGTGGTGCAACATGGTGACCACTCGTTCGTCCACGACGTGGTGGCGGGCAAACGGACCGTCGGTCGACGCCTGAACTCACTCGTGCACGACACACCGCTGACCGTGTACGCGCAGAACATGGGCCTGCTCCCATGGCCGCTGTACAAGGGAATCGACCGCGACCGATCCCTTGACCACCTCGTCGACATCCTCCGCGAACGCCGCCCCGACATTGTCGGCCTGAGCGAGATGTGGACCTCGAACGACCGCGAACGAGTCACCGACGGTCTGCGCGACATCTATCCGCACTGGATCGAAGGCCCACACGACCCACTACTGAGCACCCCGTTCGGCGACATCGAAGTCGAAGGCGGCGGACTGCTCCTGCTCAGCCGCCACAAAATCGTGTCGACCCACACCACCGTCTACCGCCACTGCTCCGGCGACGACTGCCTGGCCAACAAGGGCGCCCTGCACGCCCGAATCACCCCACGCGGCAACCCGAGCCCGGTCGACGTGTTCCTCACCCACACCCAGGCCGCCCACCCCACCATCGCGGGCACCACGGCAGGCGCCCGGACGGCCGTCGAGGCCCAGATCCGCCACCTGGCAGCGTTCATCCGAGCCTGCCGAGACCCGCTGACCCCGGCTCTCCTCTGCGGAGACTTCAACGTCGACCAGTTCGCCCACCCGGATCTCCACACGTACCTGGTCAACACCCTCGGCAACCCTGCCGATGCGACGCCGTCGGTCTCGCTGGCCCGCCCCCGACCGACCGGCACCAGCGAAAGCGACGACGGCGACGTCTCCTCTTTCCAGCCCAGCCACCCATCCCGCCCCGCCGACGACCCGGCCCGCTTCGGCACCACCTGCGAACGTCTCGATTACATCTTCTGGTTTCCTGGCGTCCTTTACGCCCAACACCAGGCTTCTGCCCGGGTCGTGGTCGAACAATGGGAACCGGGTCGTGACATGTCCGACCACTACGGCGTGGAAGCGACCCTGGACACCACCACCCAGCTACTGCCGGATGATCAGCCGCTGCGCGGACTGTCCGTCCGCCTCGCGTCCTTCACCTGCCTGCAACCCACTTCCGGCCTGGGCGACGACGAGGTCCGGTTCGAACTTCAGGTGTACACCGCCCATGGCCACCACCAGTCCACCCGCAGCGTCGAGATCGACGAGGTATCCGCAGGCACGGTCCACGACTTCGACACCACCCCACTCCTCTTCGGCGACCCCGGTTCCGAGCTCGCGATCATCGCAGGCGGCCTGGAACTCGACGACCTCTCCGCCGATGACTCCCTGGGCACAGTCTCCCGAACCTTCACCCGAACCGAACTGCAGGCGATGTCCCGGCACCGCATAGCGCTACCGCCATTGACCGGCGACGGATCGGCCTATGTCGTGGAGGTGGACCTCGAAGTGCTGTTCGATTAGGAGTTATCGGCTACAAACGCGAGGCAGGCGCACCACTAGGTTCTGGCTGGACAGTCCTCAGCGGACCGAAGACGACGAACAGTGCCCCACAGCAGACAATCCCACCAGCCACCACCAACCCCGCCGCGCCACCGACCGCACTCCCGACAACCCCACCAACAAGCCCGCCCACCGTGCCCGTACCCCACACGACCGACAACGCGGTCCCGTTGACCCGCCCCAACATCGCAGCAGGCGTGATCCGCTGAACCAAGCTGAGCACATGCACGTTGAACACCGACCCGGCGAACCCGAACACGAACTGCCCAGCGATCAACATCGGCAACGCCACCGCCGACTCACCCAGCACCGGTAGCACGAACCCCAACCCGGTCACCACAATCGCCAACGCCAGTGTCCGGCCCAGTTCGATCCAACGAGCGATCGTCCGCGCACTCACCGCGCCCGCGATGAACCCGATCGTACCCAGCGCGGCGGCCACACCCACCGCCCCCGGACCGAGACCACGGTCCCGATACGCGAACACCAGCACGATCGCCCCACCAGTAGCGAGCCCCAGGTTGACCACGGCGGTAGCGAACATGAGGTTCCGCAACCGCCCGTCCGCCAGCAACACCCGCCAGCCCTCCCGAACCGCCCCTCGCGTCGACACCTTCTCGACCAGCGGCTCCCGATGCCGGATCAGCAACAACGTCACCAACGACGCCACGAACGACAACGCGTCCACCAACACCGCCAACGCATTGCCGAGCAGATCCATCAGCCCACCCGCAGCGGCCGAACCGCCGACCTCGGCCGCGCCCCGTGAAGACTGCAACCGCTCGTTCCCGGCCGTGATCCCCTCCGGGCCTGCCAGCACCGGCATATAGGACTGTGCCGCGACCTCGAAAAACACCGTCAACACACCCACCACACCCGCGACGGCGAACAGGTGCGCCATGGTGAGCCCGCCGAGCACGGCGGCAAGCGGCACACTCGCCGTCGCCACCATCCGACCCACGTCGGCCAGGATCATGGTCCGGCGCCGCGACACCCGATCCACCCACACTCCCGCGACCGCCCCGATCAGGACGAACGGCAGGAACCGCGCCGCCGCCAGCAGACCGACGTCCCAGGCCGTGCCGTGCAGATCGAGCAGGGCGACGGTCGGCAGCGCGATCCGGGAGATCTTGTCCCCGAACGCGCTGACGGTCTGGCCGAGCCACAGCCTGCGAAAGTCGTCGGGATGGGCGAACCGAACGGACATGCGAATCCAATCCTCGGGTGGAAGATCACCGTAGGATCGGCTGACCGACAACGCGGTGTCGGCTATCGGGGGGAACACATGGCAGGCAGACCGGCCGGATCCGGCGGCATCGCGGGCCTCACCCAGCTACACCAGGCCGTACCACTGGTGGAACGCCAACACGCGATCATCGAACTCCTACGCACCCGCGCCCCCCGCCGAGTCCCCGGCGCCGACCTGGCCGAGTCGACCGGCGTGAGCGTCCGAACCATCGAACGCGACATCACCCGCCTACGCGCGGCAGGCGTCCCCATCACCATCCACCGAGGCCCCGGCGGCGGCTACCGAATCGACGCCCGCCCCCGACTGCCCCCCGTGGTCTTCACCCCAGGCGAGGCGTCGGTACTGATCGCCTCATTGGTCGCAGTCGGCCCCTACACATCAGCCGCCGCCCACTCCGCACTAGACAAGGTCCTCACAGCCCTAACCGAATGACTTCCCCCCACAGCCCTCCCGACCCAATCGACAAGTTCCAAGCACCCCTCCCGCCCCCTCATGCGACTACCTAGCCACCCCCAACTCAGCCCACCCCAACCCAGCCACCCCAACCCAGCCCACCCCAACCCAGCCACCCCCAACTCAGCCACCCCTAACCGGACCACCACGCGGGATCGCGCCGGTCTCTTCCAGCCCGATCACGTTCGGCCCCCCGGGCCGCACGTGATCGGGCTGGAAGAGACCGGCTAAAGGCGATCCCGCCGCGAGGCGAAGCCGAGCCAATAAACACAGCAGCAGCCGATATCCCTCCCTAAAAGCCGCACCCGCCCCCGGCGAGATCCCCCCCCGGCAAGACACCCCACCAAACCCAACCCACCTCGGCGAAGCCGAGCCCAGAAAACAAGGAAACCCCTCCCAAAGGAGGGGTCTTTCCTTGCCAAGTTCCAGCGCGTCGGACTCAGCCGCCGATCAGAGCCTTCAGACCAGCGTAGTCGCCCGCACCCAGCAGACGGTGCGAGGTGTCGCAGGGCGAGCTGGACGGGACCATGGTCTGGGCGGCGTTGCGGGCCTGGTCGACGTGGCCGAGGCCGGCAGTGTGCAGGCGCTCGTGGGTGATGGTGGACTGCAGGTCGTACTGCTGGCCGGTGCAGTTGGCCGGGACGGTGGTGAACCACGGGAACTGCTTGTTGTCGATCATGGTGTCGGAGGAGACCACGACGCCCTTGGCGTTGTAGTAGGTGCAGGTGTAGGCGAGGACCTTGGCGGGCAGGGCGCCCCAGCCGGTGACGGACTTGCCGTCGTTGCCGGTGCAGGTGGCGGTCGCGGAGACCTGCGGGGCGACGGTGGTGGTGCCGCCGTAGGTGTAGGTGGAGGCGGTGAGCTTCGGCAGGCCGCAGCGGTTGGCGCCGGTGGCGACGGTGTTGGTGGAGTCGGTGATGGTGCCGAGCGCGGTGCCCGCGATGTTGGCCGGGACGCCGGAGCCGTTGTACAGCCAGTTGAGGTTGCCGACCTTCCAGGTCTTCAGGGCGTAGGTGGTGTCGCTGCACGCCTCGGCACCGGCGGTGGCGGTCGCCGCGGCGGCGGAGGCGTCGCCGCTGTCGCCGGTCACGTCGTCGAGGGTGATGGCCTGGGCGACCAGGGTCAGCTTGTCGTCGGCGGCGGCAGCGGAGGAGGTCGGCTGCGCGATGACGATCACCGCGATGGCCGCGGCGGCGGTGGCGGCGAAGGTGGTGATCGAGCGGCGCATCGGATTCTCCCTGGTTCGTTCTGGCTTGATGACACAAGGTTCGAGGCCGCGGGGAGCGGGTCGGTACGTGACTCGGGTGCGACTCGGGTATCCCGCTCAGACGACACTCTCCGTTGCCGAAAATATGGGGTTTGCCGCTGCCAGGGGACGCGCGAGCGCATGATCATTTCGATGAGGATTGGTTTCTCCGTGACAATCACCCCGAACGGGTGGCCAGCGCCGTCACCCGGCGCTTGGCGACTTCCTCGCGGCGGGTGATCCGGGCGCCCCGCCGGGAGCGCGCACAACGGCCAAGGAGACGGGTGCCTGGGGCACCGGTGACGCCAAACCGCCCGCATGCACCCGGTCGCGGCTCGGCTCATATATGAGCACGTGGAACGCCGCCGTGGCCATCGTCGTATGGGATGACCGGATGTCTTGTCGCGTACCCGGTCGAGGGTGATTCGGTTCGGGCGAGCCTGCCAGGGTCGGTCCACTGGCGACATGCGCGATGACGGCGGGGGTGTGGGTGGCGGGGCGCAGTACGGTGGCCCGCGACCGGTGACGTCGGACGCGGAGGGTCGTGGGGATGGTGGGCGTGGGGCGCAGGACGGTGACCGTCGGGCCGAAGTACGTGGCCATCCAGCGGGACCTGGTGCGCCGGATCGGCCGTGCGGAGTTCCGCGTCGGTGCCGCGTTGCCGTCCCAGCGCGAGCTGAGCCAGGAGTACGGGGTCAGTCTAATGACGCTGCGGCAGGCGCTGTCGGCGTTGGAGGAGCAGGGGATCGTCGAGCAGGTGACCGGGCGGGGCACCTTCGTGCGCGCCCACCGGGTGCCGTACCCGGCGACCGGGCTGGGCAGCATCGCCGACGAGCTGGCCGTGCAGGGGATCGCGATGTCGACCCGGGTGCTGCGGGTGGCGATGGCGTCGGCGACGGCGCCGGTCGCGGACCGGCTCGGGGTGCTGGTGGGGGAGCCGGTCCTGGAGGTCGAGCGGTTGCGGCTGGTGGGGGAGTTGCCGGTGGTGCACCAGGTGTCCGCCGTGCCGGGGCCGTTCGCGGAGGCGTTGGCCGACGCGGACTTCGACAGCGCCTCTCTGTACGGCCTGCTCGCCGAGCGGTGTGGCGCGATCCCGGTGCGGGCCGCCGAGAGCATCACGCCGTTGGCGATCGACGCCGGGGTGGCCGGGTTGCTCGGCGTCGAGCCCGGCGCGCTGGGCCTGCGCAGCGACCGGCTGGCCTCGGACGCGCACGACACGGCCCTGGTGTACGACCGGGCGGTGCTGGTCAGCGAGCGCATGGTGGTCACGATCGAACGGGAACTCTCCGCGGCTGGCTCCAGCTTCCAGTATCGAGTCGACTGATTATGCCTTCTAGAACGCCATGGGATCCAGCGACTTAGAGCCTTCTAGAACGCTACTTGACACCGGGGCATTTACCGGCCGAACATGGAGGCGGCGCACCGCTTGGGGGCGCCACCGTCGCAGGGGAGGTCGGAATGCGCGTCGCCGCCATGGGTGCGCCCACGGAACAGGGATGGTTCGGACGGTTCGGGGGCCGGTTCGTGCCGGAGCCGATCGTCCCCGCCTGTCTGGAGCTGGCGGCCGCCTTCGCCGACGCCTGGGCCGACCCCGCGTTCCGTGTCGAGTTCGACGAGGTGCTGCGCCAGTACACCGGCAGGCCGTCGCCGGTCACCGAGTGCCGCAGGCTGTCGGCCGACCTGGGCGTTCGGGTCCTGGTCAAGCGCGAGGACCTCAACCACACCGGCTCGCACAAGATCAACAACGTGGTCGGCCAGGCCCTGCTGGCGCGCCGCATGGGCAAGCGCCGGTTCCTGGCCGAGACCGGCGCGGGCCAGCACGGTGTCGCCGCGGCCACCGCGGCCGCGCTGTTCGGCCTGGACTGCGTGGTGTTCATGGGCGAGGTCGACATGGCCAGGCAACGGCTCAACGTGGGCCGGATGGAACTGCTCGGCGCCGAGGTCCGGCCGGTGACCTCCGGCAGCCGCACCCTGAAGGACGCCCTCAACGACGCTCTCCGCGAGTGGGTCGCCACCGTCGAGGACACCTACTACTGCCTGGGCACCGTCGCGGGCCCGCACCCCTACCCCCTGATGGTCCGCGAGTTCCAACGCGTCATCGGCGACGAGGCCCATGCCCAGTGCCAGGCCATCGACGCCACCCCGACCCACGTCGTGGCCTGCGTCGGCGGCGGCTCGAATGCCGCCGGGATCTTCGCCGGGTTCGCCGACACCGACGCGGCGCTGATCGGGGTCGAGGCCGCGGGCGGGGCGTCGGTGTCCGAGGGCCGTCCCGGTGTGGTGCACGGCTCGCGGAGCCTGCTTCTGCAGGATGACGCCGGTCAGGTTGTGGAGGCGTATTCGATTTCGGCTGGTCTCGATTATCCGGGTATCGGACCTGAACACGCACATCTCGCCGAGATCGGTCGTGCCACTTATCCGACGGTGACCGACGCGGAGGTGATTACCGCGGTGCGGGTGTTGAGCAGGTCGGAGGGACTTATTCCGGCCCTGGAATCGGCGCACGCCTTCGCCTACGTGCTCAGGGAAGCCGGTCGCGAGATCCCGCCGGGCTCGACCGTGCTGGTGAACATGTCCGGCCGGGGCGACAAGGACATGGACCAGATCCTCGAACGTGTGGACGGTGCCCGATGAACCTCCGATCCCGCGGCCGCAAGCTCCTGGTCCCCTATGTCACCGCCGGAGTCTCGGACAACTGGCTCGACCACGTCCACGCCGCGGTCGACGCGGGCGCGGACGCGGTGGAGATCGGCATCCCCTTCAGCGACCCGGTGATCGACGGCCCGGTCATCCAAGCGGCGTCGGTGCGTGCGTTGGAGCGCGGGACGACGCCGTCGACCGTGGCGCGGGATCTTGCCCGTTATCGCGGGGACGTGCCCCTGATCGCGATGACCTACTACAACCTCGCGCACAATCTGGGGTTGGCGGAGTTCGCGGATCTCCTGGTGTCGGCAGGGATCGCGGGCACGATCCTGCCGGACCTCCCGATCGAGGAGTCCGCCCCGTGGGAACGCGCCGCCGCCGACGCGGGCCTCGCCGCCGTGCTGCTGGCCGCCCCGACCACTCCGGACGACCGCCTGGCGGAGATCTGCCGTCGCAGTCGGGGATTCGTGTACGGCATGGGATTGCTGGGCGTCACCGGGGAGCGCCCCGACCTGGCGACCTCGGCCCGAACCATGGCCCGCCGAATCACCGCGGTCACGGACCTCCCCGCCTTGATCGGCGTGGGCGTGTCGAAACCGGAACACGCGGCCACCCTCGCGACCGACGCGGACGGTGTGATCGTCGGCACCCCGGTGGTCCGCCGCATCCTCGAATCCGACGACGCCGACCAGGTGGCCACCTTGGTCGCGCAATTCCGCACGGCACTCGATACCGCGGCCCCGCCGACACGAGCCTTCGCAGCCGCGGGATGACTCTGTCGTGGTCCTGCTCACGAGCAAGACCGACGCCGAGCCTGCTGGGCCCCCGGTCTTTCGTGCCGCTTGGCGT
This sequence comes from Actinokineospora enzanensis DSM 44649, assembly GCF_000374445.1. Taxonomy (GTDB): domain Bacteria; phylum Actinomycetota; class Actinomycetes; order Mycobacteriales; family Pseudonocardiaceae; genus Actinokineospora; species Actinokineospora enzanensis. Next base: position 484,605 of record NZ_KB894404.1, read on the forward strand.
TGCGTCGGGTGGCCCGTGCTCGGGCTCTATAGAGGACCGATCGAATGGACCAAGGTCCCGGTCCGCTGGGGTCTCCGGGCCGATTCCGGCTCGCTCGCGAGCGAGCAGTCTCGGAGGTGTCGGCGAGAGGAGCACGTGATGCGGGCGGAGCACATCCTGGTCGGGTTCGACGGGTCACCGACGGCGGCCACCGCGCTGGAGTGGGCGTTGTCCGAGGCCGAGCGCCGCGACGTCGCGGTCCGGGTCGTCTGGGCGTGGACCAGCGGGCCGCCGTGGGATGAGCGGGACCGGGTGGCCGAGGGGCTGGCCGCGGCGGTCGCCGGGCACCCGACCGTGGATGTGCAGTACGACGACCGCACCGGGGCGCCCGGTCCGGCCCTGGTCCGGGCCGCCGAGGAGGCGGACCTGCTGGTGGTCGGCTCGCACGGTACGGGCGGTGTGCTGTCGGCGCTGGTCGGATCCACGACCGCCTACTGCGTGCGGCACGCCCGGTGCCCGGTCGTCGTCATGCCCGTGCACGCCGAGCGATCCTGATCGAGGAGGAAACCACCGTGAACACCCCCACCCGCCCACCCGTGGTCGTCGGCGTCGACGGGTCGCCCTCGGCCACCGAAGCCGTCCGCTGGGCCGCCGCCGAGGCCGCGCGCCGCGCTCTCCCGCTGTGGCTGGTGTACGCGTGCGCGCCGGTCGCGGCCGAGTACCCGACCACCGGCCGCCCCGTCTGGCTGGACCCGCTGACCGAGCAGGGCGCGCAGTGGCTCGCGGCGGCGGAGGAAACCGTCCGGGAAGTCCACCCCGGACTGGAGACGCACCGCGAACTCCGTCACGGCTACCCGGCCGCGGAACTGCTCGACCTGGCGAAGGACGCGGCGGTGTTGGTCACCGGCCATCGCGGCATCGGCGGTTTCGAGGGCCTGCTACTGGGCTCGGTCTCCGCCGCTGTCGCCGCCCACGCCCGCTGCCCCGTGGTGGTCGTGCGCGGTTCGTCGGCCCCTGATGGCCCCGTGATCGTCGGCGTCGACGGCTCCGCCGCGGGTGACGCGGCCATCGAGTTCGCCTTCGCCGAGGCCTCCGCCCGTGGCCACGGCCTGCTGGCCGTCCACGCCTGGAGCGACATCGCCTACGCGGGCGCCTGGATGCCCTTGCCCCTGGTCATCGACTGGGACGAGGTGGCGGGCGACGAGGAGCGACTCCTCGCCGAACGCCTGGCGGGCCTGAGCGAGAAGTACCCCGACGTCCCGGTCCGCCGCGTCCTGGTCCGCGACCGCGCCGCCCGCGCCCTCCTGAAACACACCGCGGACGCCCAACTGCTGGTGGTCGGCGGCCACGGTCGCCACCTGCTGACCGGCCTGGGCATGGGCTCCACCACCCGAGCCCTCCTCCACCACGCCGACTGCCCGGTCGCCGTCGTCCACGCCTGAGCCGTTCTGCGGTCCGCGGCCGACACATGGTGACGCTCGTGGATCCGGTGTGCAGGCAGCATGGGCCGCGCACGACTGGCGTCGGGTGGGTGACCACCGGGGACTGCACGTCGAGAAGACATCGTCCGCCCGCTCGGAGTTCCGGTTTGAGGAGCATTTCGACTCCCCGGACGACCAGCTCGCCCTGCGGGTCGATCGGTCAGGGTTCGAGCTGGACCGGGATCGAGTCGCGCTGCCCGGTCGGGTGCTGGGTCACGCCGTGCTCGTCGTAGATCTTGACCCAGTCGACGGTCGGGAACTGCTTGAGCGTGGGCATGATCTCGCCCGCGATCGTGATGACCGCCGAGCCGTCGGAGTTGATCGGACCCAGCAGCAGGACGTGGGCCACCCGGTCGGCGTCGACGCGCAGGTCGGTGAAGCCGGTGGCGTGGCTGTCGACGAACCGCAGGCCCCGACCGCGTTCGGACTCGGTCGGACCTTCGAACAGCGCGCGCAGCGCGGCGCCCGCGACCGCAGGCTTGTCCAGGCGCCGCTCGACGGCGGTGACGGGAGGGTCGATATTGGCGTCCACCTTGTGGTTGTCGCAGAAGAAGACCTCGCCGCAATACCACGGACTGTGACCAGCATGCGCGATATCGACCACGATCCGTGCCCCACTGAGCGAGTAGGCGCGAAACGACACCGGCTCCTCGCCACCGACCGCGATGCCGAAGCTGAGGTGCCCCTCGAAGTCGCCCGCCAGCTTGACCTGCCGAATCTGCGGCAGCCCGGGGCGCAGGTCGCGATCGCCCACCGGAATGGTCGGCGCGCCGTTCTCGTGCGCGGCCGCCCATCGCATGGTGACCAGCAGCTTCGCGCCGGGCAGCATGGGCAGCGGGGTGCCCTTGGGATCCTCGATGACCTCGGGCACGTAGCCGACCGAGAACCCCGGCGTCGAGGTGTTGTCACGGAAGTCGAAGACCACCCGGTCGAACCCCTCATCGGGATGACCGCCGGTACGGACATCGACCAACACGGCCGTGGGATGGTTGGCAGGCGGCAGACCGTGTTCGACGGTCGAGGTGCACGGCGTATTCGACATCGTCGACACTCCCTTACTGCGTGTGCGTTCCGGCCGCCCCATCCTCCTCCGCGCCACCACACCCGAACAAGAAGCGAAAGTCCCCGGTCAGCCTGTAGTCCACAGTGGACTTACCGGGCCTGGACGGCGCGTCGGGCGACCGGGCGATCCGGGTCGCCGGGCCGTCATGTCGGCTGGTGAATGGACCAGGGCTACTCGTTCTCCAGCGGTGGATAACGGCGGTCCCATTCACCGGGGCTGTTTCGTGGAGAGGCGTGATTGAAATGCCGATATGCATCCGTGGCGATGGTGTCGACAGCCGCGTAGTCGGTGAGGTTGTACTGCCATGGAAGTCCTGGCATGCCCACATGCGTGCCCAGCAACGCGCCCGCGATAGCGCCCACCAAGGGCCGGTTGCCGCCATGCGTGACCGCGCGAGCGAGGGCATAGTCGGCAAGGTGTTCGTAGCCCGATACGGCGCTGAATGCCTGTCGGAGCACGGTCACAGCGTCCTGGCCGGTGCCGTAATCCGTCGGTGACGGGGTGGTCAGGAGGCCACGGTCATTGAAGTGGGGGAGCTTCACATCGACACCCTCGATTTGGCGGGTGACCAGCCACAGGCGGTTGTCGAGCGGCTCCTTGACCATCATGGCCGCCAGCACCTCCGCGAGATACGCCGCAGGCTGCCTGTCCTCTTCGGACGTCAGGGCCCAGGCCGCCGCCGGGACCCCACCCGCCGGGGCAGTGGAGGGGCCGCCGTCGAGGAGGGCGGCCGGGAGGGCGGAGACCAGGCCGAGGGCCATGGTGTTCGGTACCGGGGGGACGGGGCCCAGCGCCCGGGGGAGCCAGCCGTCGGTGGCCGTCAGGCCCGCTTCGGCCGCGGCGTGGACCTGGGCGCCGGTGGGGGTGCGCTGGGGGCCGCGGATGAGGCCGTCGGTCATCGCGAGCAGGCGGCGGGTCAACGGGCCGAGAGGGAGGGTGGCGGGGACGTTGAACCGGGTCTGGTCGAGCCTGCCGAGTGCCTCGCCGAGGGCGAAGCCGATGAACGCGCCGAGGACCTTGGGGTAGCTGTATTTCCAGCCGTAGTGGTGCTTGTTGTCGTACTTGCCGTACGTGTCGAGCACCGCCACGAGCCGACCATCGTCGTCATAGGACGGTCGCAGTCCGACGGAGTACGGGTCCGGGGGGAGCGGGCGGCCGGACTGGAGCCACAGCTTGCCGCGCACGATCGACCGGACCTGCTGTTCGGTCAGCTCCCAACCGTTCTCCCGCGCGTGTTCCACTTCCGTTCGCGGGAGTTCCAACCGTCCTTTGTAGTCGAGTTCCGTCGCGGTGGCCCGAACCAGGTCGACGATCTCGCCGACCTGGTCGTACCGGGTGCCTTCCTCGTCGACCGGCGGGAACACGCGCGGGAAGTCCTGCAGGGTGCGGACGAGGTCACCGGCGATGAACGAGTCGGACCGTTGCGCGCCACGGATCATGACCTGCGCGTCGGCGGGCACGGAGGTGACATACTCCGAAAGGGACACCTTGCGCCAGAACGCCTTGTCCTGGTCCGGGCCGAGGGCGAGCGGGCTCGCGTACACCATGTGGCCGTATGGCGTGCGCGGCAGGTAGACGTCCATTTGGGTAAGTGCGACAAGGAACTGCTCGTCGTCCAACCAGCCTGCGTTGCGGTAGACCATGAGCCATTCCACCGGGTGGTCGGGCCGCCGCATTCCCTTGCGCAGTCCGCCGCAGAGGTAGACCGGGCTGTCGATCCGCTCGCCGGTCTTCGGGTCCTCCCAGGCCATGACGGCGTTGATGGGCACGCCGAGGTAGGCGAGGCCGGATTCGTTGACCTCGGGGTCGACGAGTTCGACGAGGTGCCGTTGCCCGGGGACCTCTGCCGGGACGCTGCACATCCACGGTTGCGGGCCGGAGTGCCGCAGTTGCCCGTCGAAGTAGCGGACGATGAGCGAGGGCGCGGGGAAGATCTCCTTGAGAGGTTCCGTTCCGTCAAGGTAGGCGACGGAGTTGTAGGGCACCGACCAGCCTTCGGGCACGCGCATCACGTTGTCCAGGTCGACGCGCAGGCCGGTGGCCTCGGTCAGCCGCAGCCATTCCTCGACCCGTGCGGCGGCTTCAGCTGCGTCCATGACTCACCCTCTCGTTCCCCATCAACGCCACCCGGTCGCGATGTTCTTCGGCGGCAGCCCCTCGGCTCGGCGGCGTTCGTCTTCTTCCCACAGCGGGAATGTGCGTTTGTGGATGGCTTGGACCAGAGCTGCTTCGGCAGGCTCGAATTGGATTCGTCCTTCGGCTTGAAGCTTGTCATGGATTGCTTGAATGGTATCGTATAGAGCGAAGGCGGGTCCTTCGCCGCGGAGACGCTGGCGGACTCCTTCGGAGTATCGGACGAAGTTGTCAAAATGGGTCCGTGTGATGTAGCTGGTAGTGGTGGCGCCGGTGACCTCGTCGATCAGGTCGTCGTTGCGCTGGAAGACGCCGGTTTCGAGGTTGAGCAGGTAACCGCGCTCCTCGCGGTTCTCATCCTGTTCAATCCGGTAGGTGGTGCTCCCGTAACGGTAGTATCTCGTCTGCGTGGCCATCAGGCGTCTCCCTCGGTCGTGCCACCTGCCGCCTTGTAGGCGGCGCCGAAAAGCTCCCGTTCGCGCTGTCTGATGGAATTGAACAGTGCCTTCTCCTGCGGAGTCATCGTCTTGTCCGGCCGGTCCTTCGCCATGGCCTTGATGTCCCGCCGAATCTCGTAGAGCGCGTGTTCATAGTGTGCGACGTCGTCGATCTTGTGTAAGTGCAGACGAAGTTCGCCGACATGTGTGGTGCCGTCCGGGAGGCGAACGCGGATTCCCAGCTGGAGGTCACGGTACCCACTGTCCTGCGGGTTTTGGAATCGATCCTCGAAGGACACGATGTCATACGGCGACTCCGCTTGGCCTGCGATATCGAGCAGGGTGCCCAGTCCGCGATAAGCGTCGGCCATGGAGTGGAACTGTACCTTCGAGCCGATGAGGTCGTTCAGGTCGGCGGGCGTCTTGCCCTCGGCAGTCGCCTTGTCCCAAGCGCGCACCCGGCTCTTCTCCGATGTGCGGGAGTGGGCCTCGCCGTCGGCTTCCTGAGCTACAGCGTCAGCCAGTGCGTGCAGCATGTCCTGCTTCTGCCGCCAGTTTTCAAACAGCCCGTCGATGTATGCCTTCTTGTACTCGTCATCACCATGACGAGATCCGTCGTAGTCGGACTGAAGGTTTGAATCTGTGGGCACGTTCGCTGCCCGCTGTTCGGCCAGATCTGCCACCGCGTGTTGCTCGGGGGTAAGTACCGCGGCGAACGGCGCGTCCAGCGAGTCGAAGTGGTCGACCAAGGCCTCGGCGCCGCCCGGGTGGTGGAGGACCTCGTCCACACAGGCGCCCAGGATGTCGATGGCCTCCTGGTGACGGAGGACGTTGGCGAGGGCGATCGGGCGCTGGAGGATCGATTCCTCCAGGAAGGGCAGGGCCTGGATGGTGCCCAGCAGCTCCGGGTGACGGGGCAGCATGGCGGCGATGGCCTCGCCGATGTGCAGGCGTCGGATCTCGCCGTCGACCTCGACCGGGATCTTGGCGGTTTCGTCTCGCTTGCTGGCCGCGTCGGCGCGTTCCATCGCGTTCTGGACGTCGTCGCGTTGGAGGTAGTGGTGGACCTCTTCGACGGACGGTGTCTGGCGGTGCGGTTCCGGGGCCGCGCCGAAGCCGTGGCCGGATGCATTGCCGGGATGGCCGTACGGGTCGGCGCCGAAGGTGGCGCGTTCGTGGTGGCGGCGGGCGACCTCGGCGAGGTCGTAGGGGAGGAGGCGGACCCGGTGGGCGTTTGGCGGCAGGTGCATCAGGGTGTTGGACTGGCCGTCCACGAAGGCGACGCCGTCCCGGGTGTGCACGACGTCGGCGACGTGCTTGTAGATCTTGCCGTCGGAACCCCGGTGCTCGATGGCGATCACCGCTCGGGAGCCGACTTGGCGGCCGCGCATCTCGCGGATCACGGTGTCGAAGTTCGGGTGTTCCTGCCACCGGCCGCCCAGGTTCCGTTGCACGTACTCCAGCGTGCCCAGGGTCTCCAGGTCCTTGGGCAGCACCGGGCCCGCGGACGCCTCGATCCCCGCGTGCCGCAATGCCGACGCGACGGTGACGCGGGTGCAGTTGGTGCGGAATCCGTTCTCGTGACCGTACTTGTGGTAGTAGTGCGGGTTCAGCGCGGCGAGCGCGGCATGCTGCTCGGCCATGTAGTGCGCCGCGGTTCTCGGGTTCGCGGTCCCGGCATGGATCGCCGCCTCATACGGCGGCCGCGTGGCCCACGACAACCGCGACCAGTCACGCCCGCCCTGCCGCTCTCCGGCCGCCATCTCATGCGTCCGCACCGGCTGGGTGTGCCCGTCGGCGGCAAGGTGATGAGCGTCCTGCCACACCTGGTGATCGCCGGAATGCGCGTGTCGCTCTGGCTGACCGGGTGCCTGTCCCGGATGGCGGGGTGGGGCGGCCTGGCGGGGCTCGGTGCCCGTGCGGGTGCCGGAGGCATCCGGATGGCTGGTTTGCGGGCGATCGGTGGACCCGGGCCGGTGGTCCGGTCGGCCGTGCTCGGCGCCGACCTGGTGACCCGGTGTCGGTCGGCTGGTTCCGTCTCCGCCGGGACGACGGTCCGGCCCAGCCGCCGATCGGTCCGTGCGTGTGAGGTCTGACGGTCCGGGCTCGGTGCCGACGTGGCTGTGGTGGTCCGCTGCCTGCTGACCGGTTCGTTCGCCGCCGACGCGGTCCGACGGACGACCTGTGTCCGATTGACCTGCCCGAGTGCGATCCGGCAGGTCGGGATCGGCACCTGCGCGGTGGCGATGGCCTGGTACCGGGTGGCTGGGTTGTCCGTCGCGCGGGTGGTCGAGGCCAGCGGCTGATTGACCGGTTCTCGTGTGGTCCGGAAGTCCGGGCTCGGAGCTTGTCCGGCCGACGTGGTTCGGTGCAGGCTGGTCGGTTCGCCCGCCGGGGTGCTCGGGGCCGATGCCCGGGTGGCCGGTACGGGTGTGGTCTGGGAGGGCCGGCTGTGCGCTTACTCGATCTGGTGTGGGGTGGCTGGCTTGCCCGTCGCCGTGATCAGCTGGGTGGTCGAGGTTGGCGTGCAGCTGGTTCTGGTGGCGGGGAGCCGGGTGGCTCGTTCGCGTCTCAGCCGGACGGTCGGGAGTAGGAGCACCGTCTGTGTCCGGGGGGCCGGTTCGTTCGCCGGTGGGATGACCGAGGTCGTGGTGGTCCGGCTCGGTAAGGCGGTCGGGCGGCTGGGTCGGGTCGGTGTCCGGCTGGCGAAGGGGGTGGTCGTCGGGAGTGTGCTGGTCTGGAAGGGGCGACAGGGCTGTTCGGTGTTCGTCGGCCGGGTGGGCGGTCTCGGGTTCCTGGGCGTCGGGACCGTGCTCGGCCGGGGGCTGGTCGGACTCGCCCGCGAGGATGCTCTGGATGGAGGAGCGGTCGGTGGGGGTGCCGCTGTTGTTGTTGACCAGGGTGCGGATGGCGTCGCGGCGGGCGGCTTCCTGGCGGTTCAGGTCGCGGCGGTGGGACAGTTCGGCGGCGGCGTCTTCCGGGCCGAGGAACTCCGGGTCACCGGGAAGGACTTCCCTGACCCGGATGACGATCTTCTCCCGGGCCCGGCCGTTTTCCACGACCTCGACCGTCCGGTTGGAGACCGTGTGCCACTGGGTGCCGGGCTTGGTGATGCCTTCCCGCTCGGCGGTCTTCAGCGACAGGTCCCGGATGTCGCGGGCGGTGCGGCTCTCGATGTGGATCTCGACGTCGTCGCCGAACGGGCTCGTGTCGTTGTCGTCGAGTTTGATCGTGGCGCTCACCAGGGCGGGCTCGACGGTCGTGCGGCCCTCGACGTACTGGGCGGCGATCCGGTGCGCACCGGCCATGCCCTGCGACGACCGGATGCCGCGCACCATCCGCAGTTCCTGCGGTGGCAGCTCGTTGATGGCCGACACGATCGCCCGGTTGGTCAGCGAGTCCGCCTCGAACAGGGCCGTTCGATCCTCGGGCCCCAGCCGCATGGACCGGTTGACCGTGTCGAACACGTCGTGCTCGGTATACGAGTGCAGTGCGAACGCGCCCGCGTCCGACACACCGGCCATGTGCGGCGAGCGGTCCCGGAGTCGGAGCGCGGTCTCGGTGAGCTTGTCCGCCCGGTCCGGCTCCGTGATCAGCGACCGGATCGCATGGTTCTCCGCTGGTCCGGCTCGGTAGTCCGGGTCGTGCAGGTAGCTCTCGTCGAACCGGACCGGCTCCGGTCCGGGGTCGAGCGCCTTGTCGACGGCACTGCGCCCATCGTCCCCGCCGTGGTCCGCTCGACGATCCGACGCGCCGTCCCGGGCTTGGTCGGCTACCCGATCCGAGCCACCGAGGTCTTCGACTCGTTCGCGCGCTTCCTCGCGGTGGGGCGTGTGCTGGTCGGGGTGCGATGCCTCAGAGGACGGTCGGGTGTCGCGTTCCGCAGTGGACTCGGTCGTCTGCTGGACGTGCTCCGATTCCCGGGAGGCGGGCTGATTTGTGCGCCGATCCGCATCGTCTGTGGGCTGGTGCGCGGGCGCTTTCGTTTGCTCGTGTTGGTCGGGCGTTCGCGGGTCACGAGTGGTGCTGTCCGGAATAGACGTTGGTGTGTGGTCTGCGCGTCGGCCGTCGATGCCCGTGTCGCGCGCGGTTGTACCCGGTTGCTGGTGTTGTGGTGTGAAGCCGGGGCGCGCCCGGGTGTCACCGTGGATGTTGTTCGCAGTGGACTCTGGGTGGCGGGGTGCGTGCTGGTCGGACGGCGGTCCCGTGTGGTGTTGCGTCGGGGTGTTCGGTTGGTGCTGTCGGGGCGCGGGCTGGCTGGGGCGTGTCGAACCGGGGTGGGGTCGGCTGCCCGGACCGGCAGGCCGCTGCTCGGGCGGCATCGGCTGTCGGTGTGGTTGCTGCTGTGTGCCGCGGTCGTACGGGTTGGCGCCCTCACGCCTTGGGGGCATGGGTGAGCCCGGCGGGTAGGGGTGAGCCGATCGCGGGTGTCCGGTGCCCGGATGGTCCATAGTGGACCGCTGGTCCGGCGTGGGTGGGCGCATCGGGTGCTGGGGTGGCGGCAACGGCCGTCCCTGGGGCGGCATGGGGCCGCGGGGCGGTGGCTGCCGGCGAGGGGCTTGACCCGGGTGGAAAGCCTGGGGTGGCGGGCCGTATCCCGGTGACTGCCGAGGGGCGAAGCCCTGCTGGGGATGTGGCGCACCACCGTTCCAGGGCTGGGACGGTCCCGGCTGTGGTGCGAACGGTCCCCGAGGCGGCTCCTGCCCCGACGGTCCGAACCCGGCGGGTGACATCCCGAACCCGCCGGTCGCCGCTCCGGGTGACGTGCTGTCGATAGGTTGCTCGGAACGGGGTGCGCCTGCTCGCGGATCGCTGCCGCGCGTCGCGGGTGGTTCGGCGGAATGCCCGAATCCGCCTGCTGTCTGGCCGAATCCGCCCGTGCTGGAAGGACTGGCCTGGCCATGTCCGGTCCCGGGCCCGTCATTGGCGCGTGAACCGCTCGGGCCGCCGCCTGCCGGTGTCTGCGCCATCGGAGCGCCTGGACTGCCGCCACGGTCAGCCGGGCTGCTGTCTACCGGCGCATGACCTGGCCCACTCGCCGTGATCGGCTGACCGGTGTTGCCACGGCCGGAATGCGGCGCGTCGGTGGTCGCCTGGACATGACCGCCCGCGCCCGGTGAGTTGCTTGCGTGCGCTGCCGGTGCGCCGTGGGTTGCCTGCACATTCCCGGCACTGTTGCCTGTCGGCGCTGGACTGCCCGCTTGCGTGGGTCCATTCGCATGAGGGGGTGTTCCGTTGCCAGGACCACCGAGCCCCTGCGGCGAGGGTGTGTTGTGACCTGCGGGTGCTCCGTTGCCGGAGCCGGCGGTGTTGCCCTGTGCGGGTGCGTTGTGGGTCGTTGGAGAGTTGCCGGGCCCACCCGTGTTCCCTTGCGCGGGCGCGTTGTGGGGCGCGGGGGTACCGTTGTTGGGGCCGCTAGACCCGTGTGACGGTGCGTTGTGAGTGGGGGGAGCACCGCTGCCGGCGTTTCCTGGTGGAGGTGCGTTATGGGTTGAGGGAGTGCCGCTGCTGGGTGCGTTGTGGGCTGGAGGAGTGCTGCTGCCAGGGCCGCCTGTGTTTCCTTGTGCGGGTGCGCCGTGGGGCGTCGGACCGTTTCCGGTGCCACTGGTCGTGGACGAGTGGCTGGCGCTTCCCTGTGCGGGACTGTTCGTGTGTGGAGCGGATGCGTTCTGAGATGCCGCGCTGCTGGCCGGGGCAGGACCGCCGGCGCGCGGTGCGGGCGGGCTGCTTGTCTGGCTGGCGGGACCGCTCCTAGCACTGTCCACGCCGGAGGCAGCCGGGCGGAAGCCCGCGTTCGGTGAACCGGATGTCGCCCCGCTGTTGGACGCGGCAGGCGCTCCCGTCCGGCCCGCGCCAGCGGAGCTGTTGCCGGACCCCGCAGAAGCGGCTCCCTGGAAGCCCGCCGTCGGGCCTGCGTCCGGGGTGGGGCTCGCAGAACGTGATCCACCAGTCGACCGGTCGAGGTCCGGTGTGGCCACGGCAGAGGACTCCGTCGTGGTGTCGAGGGTCGCGGTGTCGAGTACCGACGACAGGCGCGACGGCCCGGGGGACAGGCCGCGCGCGGCCTCGTCCGGGACGGGTTTGGCGCCGGTGCCGTGCCCCGGGGAAATGCCCTCCTTGGCCCGGTCGGCGCCGCCCTGGATGGCGCCGCTGCTGGCGCCGGTGAGGATGTCCTTGGCCGACAGGTTGCCCAGGTCGCCGGTGACTGCGGCCTGGCCGACGGTCGACGCGACGCCTTCCGCGGCGCCGCGGACGCCGCCGCGGACCGCGCTGTCGACGAAGTGTTTGCCGAGGCTGTCGCCGACGCCGCGGGTGACGTTCTTGGGGATGGCTGCGGAGGCGGCGCCGACGACGCCGTCCACCGCGCCGCCGACGGCCGCGTCGGTGGTCTTGCTCCAGTCCCAGTTCTTGCGGTCGCCGGAGAGCATCTGGATGCCCTGGATGCCGACGTCCATCGCCACGTTCATGGCGACGTTCTGCACGACCTCCTTGGCGACCTTCTTCAGTACCCGCTTGACGATCTCCGTCGCCAGCTTCTTGAAGCCCTGCTGGATCAGCTTCTCGATCAGCTGCTGGAACAGCCGCTGCACGACCGTGCGGGTGGCCAGCTGGGCCGGGACGATGCCCGCGGTGGAGGCACCGAAGGTGCACCAGGCGGTGGCGATCATGGCCGCGATCGAGATGGCCAGCATGATCAGCGAGGCGATGATCATGTACTTGGTGTACTCGACGTCCAGGGCGGTGGCCTCGGCCGAGTCGCCGAGGGCCTGGCAGGCCTGGGCCAGGGAGGTGAAGTAGGCGCCGTCGCCGTCGACGAACTTCTTCCACAGCTCGCCGAAGGCCTGCGCGGCCGCACCGTCCCAGTTCTCCAGCGCCTCCTGCGCGCCCTGGTTCGCGGTGCCGGACACGCCGGGGATGGCCTGCGCGGCCTGGTGCCAGGCGTCGCGCAGCTGCCGCAGCCGGTCCTCGTCGCCCTCCGGCCAGCTCTCCCCGACGACGATCGGAAGCAGCCACTTGACCTCGTCGGGCATCTCCATACCCACGGATCAGGCCCCGCTCCCCAGGCCGGACGTGGTCGCGTCCTCGTTGCCCCGGTAGCCCCGCATCGAGTCGACCAGGCCCTGCCGGATGTTGCGCAGCCCCTCGTCGATGGACCCGAACCCCTCGCGGGTGCCCTCCGCGCCGGGCACGTAGTCCTTGGCGAACTCCCGGCCGGAGTCGTCGTCGCCCCAGCACTCGCCCGCCGCCGCGAGCGCGTTCTCCAGGGTGGACGCGATGCCCGCCAGCTGGTCGGCCGCCGCGCCGAACCGCTCGGCGGCGCGGGCGGCGACGTCCGGCTGGATGTCGAAGCCTGCTCCCGGGCCGCTCATCAGGACCGCCGCTTGCGCAGCCAGGTGTCCGGCGCGCCGTCCTCGTCGTCGAGCGGGTCGTCGGCCACGGGGGCGGTCACCTGGATCTCCGGCAGCAGGTCCTTGAGCGCGGGGGCGTCCTCGAACAGGTCGTCCAGATCGGGCAAGCCGCTGGTCAGCGGCGTCATCAGGGCGGAAACCTGACCGCGCACCTTGCTCGCGCCCTGCCGGGACAGCCGCAGCACCTCCCTGGCCAGGACCTCGGGGGTGGTCTTGGCGAACGCGGAGGGTGAGATCTCCAGCGCGGAGAGCACACCGGTGGCGTCGACGGTGGCGGTGACGAGGCCGTCGGTAGACGTCACGGTGGCGGTGACCTGGGCGGCTTCCTGCTGCGCGTCGCGCAGTGCCTCGGTCTGGCGGTGGAAGGTGTCCAGCAGGTTGTCGACCTGCTCCTTCATGGCCGCGTTGCGTGCCCGCAACTCGGTCAGGTCCTCGCCTGGCATCCGTCCCCCAGCTCCCCCGGTGGTAGTGCGGCTCCGACCCTATCGTGACGGTGTTCTGCTACCGCGCGCGTCCGGGTAAGTCGCTGGTAGGTGCCGTTCCGGTGGGCCGGTGTCAGAGGTTCTGGCCGTAGACGCGGTCGACGGGCATGGACATCAGGACGCGGCGGTCGGTGACCATGGCGGTGCGGTACTCGGTCCAGTCGGGGTGTTCGCCCGCGGCTCGGCGGTAGTACTCGACCAGGGCGTCGACCTCGGGGCCCGCTGGATCGGTTCCCGGGCCGGTGAGGGTGGCCACGCCCTCGGCGGTGGCCCACGAGCGGCCGTCGGGGGCGGTGACCTCCAGGGTGGCGCGCGGGCCGCGGCGGAGGTTGACGGTCTTGGCGCGGCCGTCGGTCATGGAGACGTAGAGCAGGTTCGTGTCGGGGTCGTAGAACGGCATCACGGGGGACAGCTGGGGGCGGCCGTCGGACTTGATGGTGGCCAGGATGCCAAGGCGGCTCTCGGTCAGGAGGGCTCGTGGGTCGAATGTCGTCATATCTGCGGCAAGGCGTGCGGGTCGTGGGCTATTCCCGTCACCCGGTTCCACATTTCATCACAGGTGAACGACCAGGAACGTTGCCATTGGAGGCCCCGGGGCCAGGTACCGGCGGTGAACGATCACAGGGTTCCGCCTGGTAACGGTGCGGCGTTGTCCGGTGTGGGGGTGCGGGCGACGGTGGGATCGGGGCCGCCGGTCAGGTCCCTCGACAGTCCTCACCCTGCAAGGAGAGACCTCGTGGACCGAACACTCCTCCGGCGCGGCCTGCCGTGCCTCGTGGCCGCCGCGGCGGTGTCCGCGCTCGCGTCGGCCACCCCGGCCGTGGCCGACTCCGGTGCGCCCGCGCGGCCGAACGGGCTGATCAAGACCGCGGACCACACCGGGGCCCGGGACGTCGTGCCCGTGCACGCGCCGTTGAACGCGACGCCGTCGGCGGCGAAGAAGCTGACCTTCACCGAGCAGGTGCAGTCGCAGGACCAGTGGTGCTGGGCGGCGACCGGGTCCAGCATCGAGCGGACGCTGGGCGGCAAGGCGACGCAGCGGCAGTTCTGCGCGGCGGGCAAGGACAGCTCGGCGTCGTACTGCCCGAACGAGGGCGCGGAGATCGACGAGATCGTGCATGCCTTCCAAGGCACCGGATACAAGGCCGAGAACGCCAACGGGGCCATCACCTTCGCCGCGGTCGTCGGCCAGATCGACGCGGGAATCCCGCACCTGACCGGTATCTACTGGACTTCCGGCGGCGGTCACGCCAACGTCATCTACGGCTACGACTCGACCAACAAGAGCATCATGGTCGGCGACCCGTGGCCCGAGTACCAGCGCTACCAGACCTGGGCGTACAGCCGGTACCGCACCAACGGCCAGTTCACCTGGGGCGACACCATCGTCAACATCGCCAAGGCGTGACGGACGCGGTCGTGCGGCCACCGGCCGGACCGGCGGAAGGTGGTGGGCCCGCCCTCGGACCGCCACCCCCGCCCCCCGGACCGACAGCCCCACGACCGGGGCGCGTGCACGGTGGACAACCGCCGTGCACGCGCCATTTCACCGCCGGGCGCTACTGGGCGCTGAGGTGGAAAACCAGACAGAACGGGTGACCCGCCGGGTCGCGGTACACCCGGAAGTCGGTCTCCGGATGGGGATCGGGCACCCGGGTCGCGCCGATCTCCAGCACCCGGCGGTCGGCCTCCTCGATGTCCTCGACCGCGATGTCCAGGTGCAGCTGCTGCGACCCCGCCGGGTCCGGGAACCGCGGCGGCTCGTGTTCCGGTGACAGCTGACACGCCAGCCGTCCCCCGTTCGGGTCGGTGACGACGTACCAGTCCTCCTCCTCTGTGGTGACCTCGCCGCCCAGCAGGGCCGCGTAGAAGCGGGCGAGTCTCCCCGGGTCACGGGTGTCGAGCACGATGCTGCGCAGTCGTCCGATCACAGGGGTGGACCTGCCCGGACGGTCGCGATCCGAAACCGGGCGGGGTCCCTCCTGGTGGGAGAATTCGACAGATGATCATTCTGGTTCGACAATTCCCCCACGTCGAGTCGGGAGGTGGGGGATGGGCGCCGAGCTGAACCGCCGGTCGTTCCTGGTGGTCGCGGGCCTGTTGGGGCTGGCAGCGTGCGGGTCGGATACCGGGCGGGAGGGGTCCGCGGCCGGGACGTTGCGGCACTGGTACCACGCGTATGGCGAGGACGGGGTGCAGGACGCGGTCCGCCGGTACGCGGCCGCCTACCCGGGGGCCAAGGTCGAGGTGCAGTGGAACCCCGGCGACTACGACTCCAAGATCGTGACCGCGTTGCAGAACAGCGCCGTGCCGGACGTCTTCGAGGCCCAGCTCAAGGTCGACTGGGTGCGGCAGAAGCAGGTCGTGCCGCTGGACGACCTGCTCGGCGACACCCGCGACGACTTCGTCCGCACGCTGCTGGACTCCCAGACGGTCGACGGGAAGCTGTACGGAATCCCGCAGGCCATCGACACCCAGATCCTCTACTACCGGCCGAGCCTGCTGGAGAAGGCGGGCGTCACCCCGCCCAAGACCTTGGACGAGCTGGTGGAGGCGGTGAAACGGCTGGACACCGGCAGCGTGCGCGGCCTGTTCGCGGGCAACGACGGCGGCGTGGCCGTGCTCACCGGGCCGTTGCTGTGGTCGGCGGGCCTGGACTTCCTCTCCCGCGACGGCAAGGCCCCCGGCTTCGACGACGCCCGCGCGGCCATGGTGTTCGGCAAGCTGCGCGAGCTCAACCAGGGCGGCCTGCTGCTCGGCTCGCCGACCGACTGGTCCGACCCGGGCGCGTTCGTCAACGGGCTCGCGGCCATGCAGTGGACCGGCCTGTGGAACCTGCCCAAGATCACCGCGGCGCTGGGTGGCGACGTGGGCGTGCTGCCGTTCCCGCGCCTGGACATGGCGGGCGACGAGTCGGTGCCGGTGGGCGCGTACAGCGCGATGGTGAACGCGCGCAGTGCGGACGTGGCGGCGGCGAAGGCGTACGTGAAGTGGCTGTGGGTCGAGAAGACCGACTACCAGACCGAGTTCGCCACCGCGTTCGGCGCGCACCTGCCCGCACGGCAGAGCCTGGCCGCGAAGACGGCGCAGAACGGGCCGGGCCGGGAGGTCGTCGAGTTCGTCACGCGTAGCGGCCGGATCGCCGCGCCCGCGCGGTGGTCGTCGCGGGCCAACCTGGCGCTGTCGGACGCGGTGTCGCGGATCGCGCGCGAAGGTGCCGACGCGGCGGGCGAGCTGGGGACGGCGCTGGACGTGGCCAGGGACGAGATCGCGCGGCTGGACCGGTGAGGCGGTCCGCGCGCACGTTCTGGCTGTTCGTCGGCCCGTTCGTCGCCGGGCTGCTGGTCTTCACGTATGTGCCGATCGGGTGGAGTACGTACCTGAGCTTCTTCGACGCGCACAACACGGTGGCACCGACGGACTTCGTCGGGCTCGCCAACTATGTGGACGTGCTCACGGACGGGGAGTTCCTCGGTAGTGTCAGCACGTTCACGGTGTTCGCGGCGTTCATCATCCCTACTACTACGGCGCTGGCACTCGCGTTGGCACTGCTCGTGAATCGGATCCGGTTCGCGCGCACGTTCTTCCGATCGGTG
Organism: Actinokineospora enzanensis DSM 44649; assembly: GCF_000374445.1. Classification (GTDB taxonomy): domain Bacteria; phylum Actinomycetota; class Actinomycetes; order Mycobacteriales; family Pseudonocardiaceae; genus Actinokineospora; species Actinokineospora enzanensis. The sequence continues at coordinate 501,185 of NZ_KB894404.1, forward strand.
TTCTTCCTGCCGTTCGCGTGCTCGTATGTCGTTGCGTCGTTGGTGTGGAAGATGTCGCTGTTCTCCGGAGTGGACAGTGGTGTCGTGAACACGGTGTTCGGCTGGTTCGGTGGCGAGCCGCAGGCGTGGATCGGGACCGTCGACCCGCCGCTGTACTGGGTCGTGTTGGTGACCGTCCGACTGTGGCTGCAACTGGGCTTCTACATGATCCTGTTCATCGCCGCCCTGCAACGCATCCCGGGAAACCTGTACGAGGCGGCGTGGATCGACGGCGCCTCGCCTCGACAGGCGTTCCGGCACATCACCCTGCCCGGCCTGCGCGGCACGCTGATCGCCGTACTGACCCTGAACCTCATCAACGCCTACCAGGCCTTCGACGAGTTCTACAACATCCTCGGCGACTCCCGTGGCTACCCGCCGTTCGCGCGCCCGCCGTTGGTGTACCTGTACTACACGTCGCTCGGCTCCGGCGGCCAGGATCTGGGCCGGGGGAGCGCGGGCGCGGTCGTCCTGGCGCTGGTGATCGCGTTGGTGACCTTGCTGACCGGTCGGGTCTTCCGGAGGTCGCAGTGATGCGCGCTCTGCGGTGGTTTGCTCTGTCGGTCGGTGCGGTGGTGTTCCTGCTGCCGTTCGCGGTTCTGGTCCGGGACGGGGTGGGTGGCTGGTCGGAGGTGTTCTCCGATCGGGAGATCCCGTTGGTGCGCAGCCTGCTGAACTCGACGGTGGTGGCGGTCGGGCAGACCGTGGGTCAGGTGGTGTTGTGCGCACTGGCGGGCTACGGCTTGGCGCGGGTCCCGTACCGGCACGCATCCGTCGTGCTGTACGCGATCGTGGCCACCCTGATGGTGCCCACGGCGGTGACATTCCTGCCGAGCTTCGTGGTCGTGTCCAGCCTGGGGTGGCTGTCCGACCTTCGCGGCCTGATCGTCCCTGGCTTGTTCAGCGCGTTGAACGTCTTCCTTTTCCGCCAGTACTTCCAGGACTTTCCTACGCCCTTGGAGGAAGCAGGCCGCTTGGACGGCCTGACTGTGTGGGGTGTCTATTGGCGGGTCGTCGTTCCCAATTCGAGGGGGTTCGTGGCGGCTATCGCGGTGATCGACTTCATCGGCAGCTGGAACCAGTTCCTGTGGCCGTTGATCATCGCCCAGGACTCCTCCACGTGGACGGTCCAGGTGGCATTGTCGAGCCTGTTGACCGCCCAGAACCCGCGCATCACCCTGCTCTTCGCCGCCGCGACCGTCTCCATCCTCCCGATCGTCCTGATCTTCGTCGTCCTCCAGCGCTACCTCGTCCGCGGCGTCACCGAAACCGGCCTCACCGGCCAGTAGCTTCAGGGACCTCCAGGGTCGCGGCCATGAGGCTCTGGGTGTAGGGGTGCGTCGGATTGCCGAGCACGGAATCCGTCACGCCGGATTCCACGACCCGCCCCTGGTTGAGGACCACAGTCGTATCGGCGATGCTGCGGACAACCGCCAGGTTATGCGTCACGAACACCATCGACAGACCATCACTCAGCAGCGAACGAAGAAGCTCCACCACAGAGGCCTGAACAGACACATCAAGCGCAGACGTCACTTCATCGCAGACAAGCACCGCCGGATCACACACCAGCGCGCGAGCGATCGCGACACGTTGGCGTTGGCCGCCCGAGAGATCGGCAGGATGGCGAGATGCCAGCCGAGCAGGGATCTCGACGCGTTCGAGGGCCTCGTGGACCCGGCTTTCGGCCTGACGGGCGGTCAGGCCGAAGTAGTGCTGGAGCGGCACGGCCAGGCTGCGGCCCACGGTCCGGCGGGGATTCAGGGAGCCATAAGGGTTCTGGAAGATGTACTGCACCTGGCGTTGGACCTCCTTCCCGCGCGTCCTCCCGATGGCAGCGCCGGAGAACGTCAGCACCCCCTCCTGCTCCTCATGCAACCCGACCAGACACCGCGACAACGTCGTCTTCCCGCTGCCCGACTCGCCCACCAACGCCAGACACTCACCCCGAGGCAGGCTGAACGACACATCGAACAGCACCTGTCGCCCGCCATACCCCGCGTTGAGCCCGGCGACCGAGAACACCTCCTCGCCACCACCGACAACCCGAGCCGAGGGCGCGCGCGACACAGCCCGAGAAGTCCGGGCCACCTCGTCCATCCGCAGACACCGCACCGAGGTCCCTGACGGGCCTGGCGTCAACAACGGACGAGTCACCGAGCAGGCATCCACAGCATGGTCACATCGAGGCGCGAAAACACACCCTTGACGGGCTTCATCGGCCCCAGGCGCGCGCCCGCGAATGGGGACCAACTGGTGTCGGTGAGTAGCGGATGGCACCGCTGCCAACAGCGCACGCGTGTACGGGTGGCCGGAGCGCACAAGCACATCCCGGTCACTACCGCTCTCGACAACCTCACCCCCGTACATCACCGTCACGTAGTCCGCGACATCCGCCACCACCGCCAAGTCGTGCGACACATAGATCGCCGCCATGTCCCGCGAACGGCACAGCGACCGCACCATCTCCAACACCCGCGCCTGCGTGGACACGTCCAACCCGGTGGTCGGCTCGTCCAGCACGATCAGCCGGGGGCCCGCCGCGATCGCCATCGCGATGGCCACGCGTTGTTGTTGGCCGCCGGACAGCTGGCGGGGGCGGCGCTTCAGGAACGCGTCGTCGCCGGGCAGGCCCACGTCCACGAGTAGCTGCTTGACCCGGGGCAACGCCTCTCTCCGGGGGACCCCCAGGCCCTCGGTGAGCTGCGTCGCGAGGCTCAGGCTCGGGTTCAGCGCCGTGGCCGGGTCCTGCGGCACGTACGCGACCTTGCGCCCCCGCGCCCGCCGCAACCGGCCCTCCGGCAGGGCGAGAAGGTCGACGCCGTCGACGACCACTCGGCCGCCGGTGATCGTCGCTCCCGGTCGGGCGAAGCCGAGCAGCGCGAGCGCCAGCGTGCTCTTGCCCGAGCCGGATTCCCCGACCACGCCCATGACCTCGCCCCGGCCGAGGGCGAAGCCGATGTCCTGGACGATGTCGTGCCCCGTCCCGTCGATCGTCACCGTGACGCCGGAGACCTGGACTTCCTGGGTGACTTCCTCGATCAAGTCAGCGCTTCCCTTCCGTGCGGCCGACAGTTCGGGCGACGGACTCGGCGACCAGGTTGCCGCCGAGCGCCATCATCAGGATCAGCGTGATCGGCGCCAGCACCGGCAGGGGCGCGACGGACAGGCCGTCCTGGTTCTCCCCGACCATCAGTCCCCAGTCCGCCGCGGGCGGCGCGATGCCGAACCCCAGGTAGCTCAGCGAGGCGATCGCCGCGACCGCCCACACCAGCCGCATGCCGGTCTCCACCATCAGCGGCGACGTCACCCCCGGCAGCACCTCGCGCAGCAGGACCTGGCGGGGTGGCAGGCCGTTCGCCCGCGCCCACAGCACGTATTCGCTGGCCACCACCGGCAGCGCGGCCCCGCGCAGCACCCGAGAGACGCCGGGCATGAACGCGATGCCGACCAGCACCGAGGTCAGCAGCGTGCTGCGCCCGAGCATCGACACGAACAGCAGCACGAAGATGATCTCCGGGAAGCTCAGCAGGACATCCATCGCCCGCATGAGCACCGCGTCCACCGCGCCGCCCCGGTAGGCGGCGGTCAACCCGACCAGACATCCCAGGAACACGCCCAGCCCCGCCGCGAGCACGGCCATCCACGACAGCGTGAGCCCACCGTCGAGCAGCCTGCTCAGCACATCCCGGCCAAGGATGTCCGTCCCGAGCAGGAAGCTCCCATCGGGATCCGCCAACGGCTGTCCCACGATCGTGTCCGGTGCGTACGGCATGAGGAAGTGGCCGAACAGGACCACGAACCCCACCACGGACAACAACACCAGCCCCAGACGGGCCTGTCCGGTCCGCATAGCGCGCCCGAGTACCGACAGGTTGCCGTTCATCGCGACCTGCCCATCGCCGAGAGAATGTCCGCGAGAAGGTTGAACACGTAGTACGCGGTGGCCAGAACGAGAATGCACGCCTGCAACACCGGTAGGTCGTGCGAGTTCACCGCGCTCACCACCGCCGTGCCGAGGCCCGGATACGAGTAGACGTACTCGACCACCACAACACCCGTGATGGTCACCGCCGCGACCAGGCTCGCCGCAGGCAGGCTTGCCGCGACCGCGTTGGGCAGGGCGTGCCGGAACAGGATGCGCCGCCCGCTGAGCCCCTTCAACGTCGCCATCTGCACGTACTCGCTGTTCATCGCGTCGATGAAGGACGCCCGCACCAACCGCCCCAGATACATCACGCCCATGAGCGTCAATGTCGTCACCGGCAGCACCAACTCCGCCGGATGCCACCACGGCATGTCCCCGGGCGGGATGTTCGACACGCCCGGCAGCACACCCAGCACCGATGTGGCGAACAAGGCGATCAGCAGCATCCCCACCACGAACGCGGGCAACGCGGTGAACAGCGAGGACACCGCCACGAACGCCTTGTCCCACGCGCTGTCCCGCTGGTGGGCGCTGAACACCCCGACCACCACGGCGATCGGGAGGATCAGCACCAGCGAGATCAGACCCAGCGCGAACGAGTCGAGCATTCGCGGCCCGATGATGTCGACCACCGGCTCGCCGTTCTGCAACGACGACCCCATCTCCCCGGTGAGCACCCCGGTGAGCCAGTGCCAGTACTGGACCACGAGCGACCGGTCCAGCCCGAGCTGCTGCCTCAGGTCCGCCACCTGCTCGGCGGTCGCGTCCTTGCCCAGGATGATCCGCGCGACGTCACCGGGCAACGCCTGCGTCACCAGGAAGAGCAGCACGGACACCAGCAGCAGCACGAACACGCCGAGCAGGAGACGACGAACCAGCCACGAGAAGGACAACCCACCTCGCGGGACGGAAACACGCGTCATCAGTGAGGACATATCAGCTTCCGACGGTCACATTCGTCAGGAAGGACAGCGGCCGCCCGTTCACATCCGTCACCAGCCCCTGCACGCTGCCCTGGTAGGGCATCAGCACGTCCACGAACGCCGGTATGATCATCGACCCTTGCTCGTTCTCGATCTTGTGCAGCTGGTTCATGACCGCGCACTGCCGGTCGCCGGTCGCCTGGAACAGCTCGCCGGACAGCTTGATGAAGTTGGCGTTGTCCCAGTGCGTGGCGTTCGAGACCTGGTCGGGCTGCAGCGTCCCGATCACCGTCGGCAGGTAGGGGATCGGGTTGAAGTCGACGAACGCGGGCCACTTGCCCCACTTCGACAGCAGCTCCGGCACCGGGACCACGTTGACCTCGACCTTCACCCCGGCCTTGGCCGCGTTCTCGGCGAACACCTGCGCCAGCTCCCGCATACCCGGCAGCAGGCCGTCGGTCGTGATGGCGAAGGACAGGTTGCTCTGCCCGGCCTCGGCCAGCAGCTTCTTCGCCTGCTGGATGTCCTGCTTGCGTTGCGGGAAGTCCGGCGCGGGGCATTGCGGCGTCCCGCCCTCGTGGTCGTTGGCCACTCGCGCGTAGCCGCCGAACGCGTTGGAGACGACCTGGTCGCGGTCGATCAACAGCCGCAATGCCTGCCGCACGCGCATGTCGTCGAACGGCGCGACTGTCGTGTTGAGACCGATCCGCAGGGTGTAGTCGCCCTTGCTGTCCAGCAGCTGGATGCCGTCCTTGCCCGCCAACGACTTCGCGATGGTCGGGCTCGCGCCGGAGGCGATGTCGACCTGCTTGGACAGCAGTGCGTTCGCCTGCGCCTGTTGGCTCTCGTACTCGACGATGTCGACCGCGCCGAGCTTGGGCTTGTCACCCCAGTAGCCGTCGAACCGGGCCAGTGTGGACTGCCGTCCGGCAGTGAAGGTCTTGACCGAGAACGGACCGGTTCCGACCGGCTTCGCCGGTGCGGTGCCGGTCTTGGTCATGGGCAGCAGGATGTTCGCCCAGATGTCCTTGAACGGCCCGAACGGCTGGCTGAGTCCTACTCGGACGGTCAGTGGATCCAGTGCGGTGACGGTGTTCGCGTCGACTGTCTGGATGAAAGCCAATCCTTGCACCGCGTGCGCGGGGTCGCGCAGGTACTTGATGCTGGACACGACGTCGGCAGAGGTGAAGTCGCTGCCATCGCTGAACTTCACGCCGGACCGCAGCTTGATCGTCCACTCGGTCAGGTCGGCGTTCGGCGTCATGTCCGTGGCCAGCGCCCAGTCCACCTTGCCGGTGGGGTCCAGGCGGGTGAGTCCCTCGTAGAGCAGCGCGCTGCGCAGCTGCTGGGTCGGGCTCTGGTTGCTCGCGTAGGGGTTGAGCGTCTCGCCCGGGTCGGTGGCGGCCGCGATCCGGAGCGTGGCGCTCCCGGCACCCCCGCTCGCGCGGTCTGGGGCCGAGCAGGCCGCGAGCAATGCGGCGGCGAGGACGGCGGCGAGCGCACGGGTCGACCGAGTGGGTCCGGGGGATGTCGGGCAGCGGGTCACTGGGCGGCTCCAGTCTGGTGAATACGGCACGCGGGACAGCTCTAATCCCTTAGACCAGATCCCCGATGCCTGGTCCCCGGAAGAAGTTCGGCCCAGGCTACGACGCCGGATGGGCGAAGGGAAGACCGCGAAGAGAACTTTCTAAACGCTTAGATTCAAGAACTGAGGACGTGTTACCTTCTGCGTCGAGATGTCAGGGGGACGGAGCTAGGAGGAAGTACGACGATGACCAGCCCGTACGAGCACCTGTTCGTCAGGAAGATGCCGAACTGCCTGGACGACCTCGTCAACGAGGGCGCCGCGAGCGGCGTCGTCGAGCCGCCGAACGTGGGCGAGGCGCTCGCCCTGATGCGGTCGAACGAGGTGCCGCAGAGCAAGATCCACCTGACCTACTGCTGGATCCACGAGTGCTCCGAGCCGGTGCAGTGGGTGAAGGAGCACGAGCACGACTACGACGAGATCCTGATCTGGCACGGCAACGACCCGGACAACGTCGACGACCTCGGCGCCGAGATCTACATGGACATCGAGGGCGTCCGGCACACCATCACGACCAGCGGCTCGGTCTACATCCCGGCGGGCACCCGGCACTGCCCGCTCGGATTCAACCGGGTCGACCGGCCGTTCCGGTTCAGCGCGCTGTCGTTGAGCCCGAACTACTCCTCGGACGAGCACAAGCCCGTCGAGTAAGTCCTCTGTGGTCTCGTCGGCCCCGTCGTGTGCCCGCGGCGGGGCCGACGCGCGTCACCGGTCGGTCGGACACCCGCACGTCACGCCGATGCTGAGGGTGCCGTCAAGGACGACAGTGCCTGCCTGTCCGCCCTCGTAGAAGGCCTCGTCCAGGGCGTCGAAGGCACGGACGGCGAACTCCTCCAGCGGCAGGCCGACCGTGGTGAGCGGGAACGCGCCCAGACGCGCCTCGCGGATGCCGTCGAACCCGACCACGGCCAGGTCCTCGGGCACCCGCAGGCCCAGGTGCGTGGCCGTGCGGATGGTGACGAGCGCCTGTTCGTCGGTGGTGGCGTAGATGGCGCGCGGGCGAGTGTCGCTCTCCAGCACCTGTCGCACCGCGCGTTCCGCCTCGACCCGGTCGAACGAGGTGCGGATGAGCCTGCCGTCGGTTGGCAGGCCCGCGGCCGCCATCGCCTGGCGCCAGCCGCCTTCACGACCCACGGCCGGTCCGACCTCGATCTCGCCCGCGACACAGACGATATCGGTGTAGCCGTGTCCGATGAGGTGCTCCACGGCGAGTGTGGCGCCTTGCAGGTCGTTGAACGTGACGCTGGGGGAGCCGGGCTCGGGCGCGGCCCACTGCAGGTAGACGCGCGGGGTCTCGTCCTCGTGGCGGGGTCGTTCCCCGGTGGTCACGAAGATCCCGCGCGGCCGCAGTTCCGCGAACGCCTCGGCGTACTGGTCGCCGAGCGTGGAGTGGTAGCCGGTGTTGCCGAGCAGTGTCAGCAACCCACGCCGCCGCCCCTCGGCCTCGACGCACCGCGAGAGTTCCCCGAAGAAGGCGTTCGCGGTGTCGGGGACGAGCAGACCGATCAGATTGGACCGTCCGCCGCTCAGCGCGCCCGCGAGCGGGTTGCGCCGATAGCCGAGCAGCTGGATGGCTTCCTCGACCTTCACCCGGGTCTTGTCCGACACCGGCCGGGGCCCGCCGTTGAGCACGTAGCTGACCACGGCGGTCGACGTCCCGGCCAACCGGCTGACGTCGAGCAGGGTGGGCTTGCGCGTGGAGCGGGCCGTCCTCTTGCTTCCCACGCGCCTGGCTCCTGTCCGGTCGGGTTGCTGCGCCCCACTGTAGAGCACCGGGCGGCGGTGGATCTCCGTGCAACCGATGGTTGCGCATGACCGGCGGGCGGCCTACAGTCATGAGCAACCGATGGTTGCGCGAACGGAGAATGGCGTGGAGTACGGGAGCATCGAGCGCGAGATCCACATCGAGGCGGCACCGGGGGTGGTGTACGAAGTGGTCAGCACGCCCGAGCATCTGCGCGAGTGGTGGCCGGACGACGCGGACTTCACCTCCGCTGCCGGCGCCACGGGTGTGATCTCCTTCGGCGGCGACATCTCGTCCGCCGACAACATCGCCCCGATCACGGTCGTGGAGGCCGACCCGCCCCGCAGGTTCTCCTTCCGCTGGGTCTACGAGGACGTGGCGACCGCGACCAACTCGCTCCTGGTCACCTTCGACCTGGTGCCGGTCGGCACCGGCACCCTGCTGCGGATGACCGAGACCGGCTTCCGCGAGAAGGGCTGGGAGGCGGCGATCCTGGAAGAGCAGTACCGCGACCATGTGTCCGGCTGGGACTACTTCCTGCCCCGCCTGACCCCCTACATCGCCCGTCTCGTCAAGACCCCATGACCGCCGCCATCGACGACGACCTGTGGTCCGCCATCGGCGACCCCACCCGCCGCCGCCTGCTGGATCTTCTGCTGGCCGACGGCGGCGGCACCGCGACCACACTGAGCGACCACCTCCCGGTGACCCGCCAGGCCGTCGCCAAACACCTCGGCGTCCTCGACCGCGTCGGCCTGGTCCACGCGACCCCGGCGGGCCGTGAACGTCGGTACGAAGTGGACGAAGTCCAACTGGCCCGCGCGGTCGCCCAGCTGGCTTCCGTGGGCGCGGCCTGGAACGCCCGTCTGCTCCGTATCAAGCGGATCGCCGAAGCCATCCAACGCACCCGCGAGAACTGACCCGAGACGAAGGTATGGCAATGGTCGACATCATGCACCGCATCGGCATCACCCGGACTCCCGCCGCCGTCTACCCGGCCCTGACCACAGTGGATGGACTCGCCAAGTGGTGGACCGAGGACACCCAGGGGAGTGGCGACGTCGGCGGCTTACTGCAGTTCCGGTTTGAACAGGGCGGGTTCGACATGCGAGTCCTGGAAGCCCGACCGGCCGAGCTCGTGCTGTGGGAGGTGGTCGAGGGACCGGAGGAGTGGATCGGCACCCGTGTCCGCTTCGAGCTGAAGCAGGAGGAGGACTACACGATCGTCCTGTTCCGACACGAGGGCTGGCGCGAACCGGTGGACTTCATGTACCACTGCAATACCAAGTGGGGAACGTTCCTGATGAGCCTCAAGCGCCTACTGGAAACCGGCACTGGCGAACCGGCACCCAACGACGTCCAGATCAGCAACTGGCACTGAGTCTTTTCCTCCCGCCACCCACCCTTCGTCTTTTCCTCCCGCCACCCACCCCTCATTCCCGCCCGGCACCGTTCCCGGCCTGGCAGCCACATCGCCACCACGGCACCGGGAACGGTGCAGGACGGGGCATCTCGCCTGCTCGCACAACGCGGCCTGCCCGGCGATCTCCGCCGAGCTGGGCACGTACCGAGCCACTACGAAACTCGCGTCAACGAGCGAGATCCCCAACGAGGACCGACAACCTCACCGCCGCGACGAAGTCCACAGGAACGACCGATACCGATACGACTGATCCACCTTCACCATCGCGTACCCGAGAACCGAGCCACGTTCGGACATCGCCACCGGCATCCCCTTGGCGCCGGGCACCTGCTCCAACGCCGTGACATTCCCCGCCACATCCCAGACCACCGGCACCTCGTCGTCCGTGGCGTCCGCCGAGCTCGAAATCCCCGCGACCGCCCCCGCGTCATTGATCGCGAACGCCCCGCCCGAGGCATGGCCGGGCAACCACGGGAGCTGCACCGCGTCCCCGCTCGCAGGCCACTTGGCCCCGGCGGACCAATACGACCGCCGAGTGATCCCCACGATCGTCCCGCACCCATTGACCGCCGTCGGGTACAACCATTCCGCGGTACCGATGAACGGGATCGGGGAGACCGTGCCCTTGTCCAGGTCCCACCGCACCGAGTAGGTGAGTCCCGAGACCGGGATGATGGAGCCGAAAGCGGTGTAGCCGTTGGCACCCTGGAGAAAGGCCCGCTGTGTCCCCGGGGGAACCGGCAGCGCGGTCGCCTTCCCGCTGCGATCCCACTGTACGGGAATGTAGTCGGACCCGGCGTCCCCGCCGAAGGAGTCGCCCACGATCGGCCCGTTGTCTCCCAGCAGTCCCCACGCGTGCGTTCTGGCATGTCCGGGCAACGGCTCCAGCAGCGTGGCACGACCGTGGTCCCAGCGCACGGCCCGGAACTGCTGCCCCTTCGGCTCGTAGACCTGGCCCAGCACGACCCCGCGCCGGTTGATGTGGTCTGCCTCGGCATTCTCGTGATCCGGCACGGTCAACGCGGTCAGCGAACCATCCCGGTCCCAGCTGAGCGCGCGGGTGGAATAGTCGTTGCCGTAGGCGTATCCGATGATCGTGCCCGCGTCGTTGATCCCGTTCGCCCGCCCTGTTCCGAAACCGTCAGGCAGTGGCAATTCCGTGAGCCGCCCGTTCCGGTCCCAGCGCACGGGTACGTTGCCGCTCGCACGGTCGACGGAACCGACCGAGACATCCGACTCGTTGATGTCGACCGCCCGGCTCTCCAGCCCCGGCGTCTCCAACGTGACCAGCCGTCGGACACCGGGCGCGGCCGACGCGATCGGGGCCACCGATCCCACCATCGCCGCGACGAGCAAGCCGATAGCCCCAATGGACCACGAACCCCAACCCGTTCTTCGCATGACCTACCTCCCCTGCACGAAACACCCTCCGCCCTCAGTGTCTCGTGCGCCCACGCGCGCAAACAGGTCCGTACGGGCACAGATCACCCATTCATCCACAAAGGACGTCAGATCAGCCCGTGCCGGAGCGCGTGCGCCACCGCGTGGGTGCGGTTGCGCAACCCCAACCGGGACAGCAACGACTGGAGAATATTCTTGACCGTGCGCTCCGAGTAGGCCATCCGCGTGGCGATCTCGACGGTGCTCAGCCCGTCGGCGAGCATGCGCAGCAGGTCGGCCTCGCGCGGGCCCAGGCCGCTGAGCGCGAGGTCGCGCGGGGCCAGGATCTCCTCGTGCAGCCGGACCAGGCCACGCAGCAGGCCGCCCAGCTCCTCGCCGGGCAGGTCGCCGCGGCCCTGGTGGGCGTCGGTGATCGCCTGGCGGAGCCGGGCCGGGGTCGCCGCCGGTCTGGGCAGCAGCACGGCCAGGCCGTGTTCGATCGCCCGCCACAGCTCGGCCTGCCGCGGCCGGTCGGTGATCAGCACCAGCGGCCGGTCGGCGGCGGGCAGCTCCGGCAGGCCGTCCTCGGCCACCACGACCAGGACGTCCGCGTCCTCGACGTCCTCGGCCAGCTCGATCTCCGGGCTCTCCCGCAGCTGGGTGAGCAGTCCGGCGTGGTCCAGCGGGTCGGTCGCGCGCACGGCCACCCGTACGGCGGCGTGCGGGTCGCGCGAGGCGAGAAAACCACCGGACGGCAACGAAATCATCGACAGCATGACCTCCAGATAACCGGCTTTCGGCCCGCCGGAACAAGGACGGAGGGGCGGCAGGTTTCCCGACCGGCGATCCTGCCGGTTGAATAGGCCCGGTGGGCGACACATCTGACATCCCCGACGACAAACCATCGGCCTTCGGCAAGTTGCTGCTTGCACACCGTCGCGCCGGTGGGCTCACCCAGGAGGAGCTCGCGGGTGCCTCCGGGGTGAGCGTGCGTGCGCTGCGCGACCTGGAACGGGGACGCGCGCAGGCGGCGCAGCGCCGGTCGGCCGAGCTGCTGGCCGACGCGTTACGCCTGGCGGGCAGCGAGCGGGAGCTGTTCCTGACCCTGGCCAGGGAGGGCCGACGCCGTGGTCCCATCCCCGTCGGCACCTGCGCGCTCCCGCCCCGGATCGCCGACCTGCGCGGACGTGACGCGGAACTGGCGGAGATCGAGTCGGCGGCGCACGGCGGGACCGCCGTGGTGATCGTGGGACAGCCGGGTGTGGGCAAGACCACGCTGGCCGTGGCGGCCGCGCACCGGCTGCGGCCACTGTTCCCGGACGGCTGCCTCGCCGTCGACCTGCGCGGTGTCGACGAGGAGCCGGTCAGCCCCCGTACGGCCCTCGACCGCCTGCTGCGCGCCCTGGGCATCGCGGCGCAGCACGTCCCTACCCGGCAATCCGAGCAGTCCGCGCTGCTGAGGTCGCTGGTGGAGGACCGGCAGGTGCTGTTCCTGCTCGACAACGTGGCCGACGAGGCACAGGTCCGCCCGCTGCTGGTCACCGGCACCGGCTGCCTCACCCTGGTCACCTGCCGCCGGGCCCTCGGCGGCCTTGAGCACGCCCGCCGGGTCTGGCTGGACCCGTTGACCACCCCGGACGCGGTCGACCTGCTCGCGGCGATCGTCGGACCCGACCGTGTCCAGGCCGAGCCCGAGGACGCCGCGGAACTGGCGGCGCTGTGCGGGAACCTGCCGCTGGCCGTGCGGATCGTGGGCAACCGGTTGGCGACCCGGCCGCGCTGGCGGCTGGCGTACCTGGTCGAGCGGCTACGCGACGAGAGCACGCGGCTCAGCGCCCTCGCCGTCGGCGACCTGCAGGTGCGTTCGGCGTTCGACCTGTCCTACCAACGGCTCTCGCCGTCCGCCCGCTCGGTGTTCCGCAGGCTGGCCGCGATCCCGGGCGCGGACTTCGGCGTGGAGCTGGCCGAGGTCGCGGTGGGGGAGCGCGGGATCGACCGGCACCTCGACGAGCTGGTGGAGGCGAGCCTGCTCCAGGACTCGCCCACCCCCGGTCGGTTCCAGTTCCACGATCTGATCCGACTGTTCGCCGGTCGCCAGCTGGAGACCGAGGAGTCGCCGGAGGTGTGCGCGCGGGTGCGGGACGCCGTGCTGACGTACCTGCTCGACGCGTCGGCGACGGCGGCCCGGATCTTCTTCCCGGACGTCCTGGAGACCGGCGCGTTCTCCTCGCGGCAGGACGCCTCGCGCTGGCTGGAGCTGGAAGGGTCGAACTGGCTTGCCGCACAACGGGTCGCGGCCCGCCTGGGCAGGCACCGGCCGGTCATGGAGCTGGCCAGGGCCATGCACTGGTACTCCGACGGCCGCAGCAAGGAACACCCGTGGGAGGAGGTGTTCTCGCTGGGCGTGACGGCCGCGCGCGCGTTGGGCAGCAAGCCCGACGAGGCGACGCTGCTCAACTTCGTCGGCTGGGCCGAGCGGTGCTGCGTCGGCGACGACGAGGCCGCGGTGCGCACGCTGCGGGCGGGGCTGGCCGTCGCCGAGGAGATCGGCGACGAGGCCGAACAGGGGTGGGCGCACACGTACCTGGCCCGGAGCCTGCGCGCCCTCGGCCGCCTGGACGAGGCGCTCGACCACGCCCGCCGGGCCGCGGCGCTCTCCGGCGTGTTCACCTTCTGGATCGGCCGGTGCACCATCCAGAACACGCTCGGGCACATCCTGCGCGACCTCGGCCGCTACGACGAGGCGCTGGCCGTGCACCGGGGTGTGCTGGCAGGCGCGGACATGTACCGGGACGAGGCCAACCCGGAGATCTGGCGGTTCCTGAAGGCGCTCGCCACCGCCGACATCGGCCGGGTCCTGCTGGCGCGCCGGGAATGGCGGGCGGCTGCCGAGGCGTTCCACGCCGCCTGGCAGTTCGCGTGGGAGGCCGGTTACGTGGTCGAGGCCGCGGAGAACGCGTTGCAGGAAGGGATCGCCTGGCGGGAGGCGGGCGAGTACGCGACCGCGCGGGATCGTCTCCACGTGGCGATGCAGGGGTCGGACCTCGCGATCACCCGTCGGTTACGGGTTCGCGTGCAGGCGGAGCTGGAACTCCTTCCCAGGGCTTGAGGTTCGTACCGGGCGTGGGGTGATTCCAGGCAGTGATGCCGGTCTTTTGGGGCATCAGCTGTCGTGGAAGGTGTTCCGCCGCGCTGCAAAGGGTGAGACTCGGTACCAGCGGGGCAGGGGAATCCCGCAGCACTGGGGACATGTCGCCACGGTGCCGAACCCACCATCGAACGGAGCAGGCTCATGCGCAAGCTCTTCGCCGCGGGCACGATCGCGGCCCTGGCCACCGCCGGGATCGTCGCGAGCGCGGGTACCGCGAGTGCCATCAACCGCGTCAGCTGCAACGAATCCGGCTACACCTGGATCGTCTCGTCCGACACCACCTGCTGGGCGAACGCGGGCACCGTCGGCGTCGCGCTCTACGGCGTCTACGCGGTGAACAGCGGCAACAACGCCGGCTGGCTGGCCTCGCCGTCGGGCTACGTGTTCTTCCCGAACAAGTTCTCCACCTACCAGTTCAGCAACCGCCGCATCGACACCGTCCACATCGACTAGTGCCCGGCCGTCGAGTGCGGGCGTTGGCCGGAGCGTTGGCGTTGGCGGCCCTGGCCGCCGGATGTGGTAGCAGCTCCGAACCGGAGGTGGGGGCGGTCGGCGTGGTCACCGAGGACACGCAGATCACCCGGCCCATCGACGCCTACCTGCCCAGTGCGGACGATCTCGTGCGGTTGTGGGAGGTGCGGGGTGCCGCCGCGGCGGCCTGCTACGCCGAACACGGGACCGCGAACCGCGAGAACGTCCCGGCGGGGCTCCGGGACCGGCTGCGGGTCCTACGCGCGGAAGACCGGACCCGTACCCGGCTCTACGGGTTCTTCAGCCCCGGCACCGCCCGGCAGGACGGTTACGGTGCGGCGTCCGGGAGCGGTGGCGCGATGGAGGTGTCCGCGCCGTACGCGGCCCCGGATGTGGTGCAGACCTGCGAGAAGGCGGGCAGCACCGCGATCGGCAACCTGAATCTGGTCACCGACGAACGCATCCTCCCGGACGGCGGCCCGACGGCGGCGGTCGCCGACCGGCGGGTCGTGGACGCCGGGGAGAAGTGGTCGGCGTGCATGGCGCAGGCCGGTCATCCGTACCGGAGGCCGATCGACCCGCTGCTGGACCCGAAGTGGCAGCGCCCGATCTCGACGGCGGACGGCACCCGGCCGCCGCCCACCCCCGCCGAGATCGACACCGCCACGGCCGACGTGCGGTGCAAGGTCGAGACGAACCTGGTGGGCGTCGCGGTCGCGGTCCAGGCGGCGTACGACAAGCAGTACATCGAGTCGCGTGTGGACCAGCTCGATGCCTTCAAACGGAGGCTGCAGGACTACACGCGGAACCACTGAAATGCAGGCGGGCCGTCCCCTGACTTCTCGGGGGCGGCCCGCCATCCGGTCATGTGCCGTAGTGGCGGATGCCGGTCATGAGGGTGCGCGCCCAGGGGGCGTCCACACCGTCGATGCCCATGGCGGTCAGGCTGTTGCACAGGAAGCCGCGCGCGAAGAACTGCTGGATGTCCTCATCGGACGCACCGGAGACCGCCCGCACGTACTCGACCTCGCGGGCGTAGCACTCGCGGATCGCGTCGCGGATGGGCGGTTCGCTGGCCGCGCAGGTGGCCTGCATGAGGACCAGCAACAGATCCCGGTCGACGATCAGCCGCGCGTAGGCGTCGCCCAGTGCGTCGAGCACGGCCGCGGGGTCGCTGCCCTTCGCGGTGGCCGCGGCGTCGGCGAAGGCCTCGCGCATGCGCACCGAGCAGTGCTCGATGACGGCGACGAAGAGGGACTCCTTGTCGGGGAACAGGCGGTAGACGTAGGCCTGGGAGATCCCGGCGGCCTTGGCCACCTCGGACGTCGTGGTCCCGTAGTAACCGCGGGCGGCGAACGTGCCGATGGCGGTCCGCAGCACGACCTCGCGGCGCTCACCCGCCGTGGAGAGCTGCCTGCCGGTGGGTCTCGTCATGTGACTCATTAATCACTCACATGGCGGTGTTGTCAAGTTGGCGGTACCACGCGATGGTCGTGTCCAGGGCGTCCCCGATCGGCGTCGGCCGGAGGTCGAACGTGTCGGCGACGGCCTGGCAGTCCACGATCTGGGGCTCCAGGTACTGGTAGAACAGCTCGGCGTACTCGCGCATGAAAGTGGCGTCGAACGGCCCCCACGCCTGGTCGGTCGCGGCGGGCAGGACGTCGGCGACGAGTTCGCGGCCCAGGCGTTCCCCGATCAGCCGGTGCACCTGTCGGGTGGACAGGTGCGAGGTGGTGGGGACGTGCCAGACCCGGCCCTGCGCCTCCTTGCGTTCACCCAGGGTGGCCAGCGTCTTGGCGACGTCGCCGATGTAGCTGTACGCGTGCGGCTGGTCGATGTCACCGAGCGCGCGCACCGGCGCGCCGTGGAGGGCGGGCGGGAACACCGCGCCACCGAGCGCCGAGTTGATCACCCGCGGCCCGTAGAAGTCGGCCGACCGGGCGATGGCCACCTCCGCCTCGCCGTCGGCATGGGCCCGCAGGTAGCGGTCCGCGATCTTCGCCCGCAGCCTGCCCTTGTGCGAGGTGGCCAGGTGCGGGGTCTGCTCGGTCATGGGCGCGCCGCCGGTGAGGCCGTACATGTAGAGCGTGTCGGTGACCACGAGACGGGCGCCGCTGCTCGCCGCGCCTGCCAGGAACCCGGCTTGGAAGCGGGGGAGGAGGTCGTCCCAGAGCTGGTAGGGGGCGTGGACGCAGTGGTAGATCGCCGTCGCGCCCGCGCTGAGCTCCCGCATGGCCTGGATGTCGGTGACATCGCCCGCCACGACCTCGACGCCGTTCGGCACGGGCGCGGAGCCGTCCGGGTTGACCGCGCGGACGGCGTGCCCGCGGGCCAGGAGTTCGTCGACCAGGGTGAGCCCGGCGGGGCCGGTGCCGTATACGACGTGCAGCTCTCCGGTTGCGCTGTTCATGACATTCCCTTCGCTGAGTGGTAGGTCACTCACTTTCTGGATGTGCTCGGTTCTGGTCGAGCTGGCCATAGGAGTAATCAACCACTCACAGTCGCCGGTGTCAACCCGATTGCTTGGCGGCGACAACCGTGAGTCGGTCGCTAAGATGATGGCAACATCCGAGTGTCAATGACATCTGGAGGGGTGGGATGGCGACGAGGCAGCTGTATGTGGTGCGGCATGGGGCGGCGGATGCGTTCGGGGAGTTGACCGAGGTGGGGCGGCGGCAGTCGGGGTTGCTCGGGGAGCGGCTTGTCGGGTTGCCGATCGACGCGGTGTGGCATTCGCCGTTGTCGCGGGCGGTGGCGTGTGCCGGGGTTCTCGGCGAGTACCTGCCGGGGGTGCCGGTGCGTGAGGCGGCGGAGCTGATCGACCATGTTCCGTATGTGCCGGAGGTGCCGCCTGCGGCGTGGGTCGGGTTCTTCGATGGGTTCGACGCTGCCGAGGCGGCGGAGGGGGCCAGGCGCGCGGCCGCGTTGGTGGAGCGGTTCGCGCGTCCGGCGGAGACCGAGACGCACGAGGTGCTGGTCACGCATGCCTACCAGGTGTCCTGGCTGGTGCGGCACGCGCTCGGCGCGCCGTCGGTGCGGTGGCTCGGGCTGAGTTGTGGGAATGCGGCGTTGACGGCGATCGGGTTTCACGACGTGTTGGAGCCGACGGTCCTGCTCTACAACGACATGGGGCACCTTCCAGCGGATCTGCGGTGGACGGGGTTCGGCCCCGGTGTCCGGCCGTGATCACCTGAGGCGCAGGGCGGCCTGGGCGGCGATGAGGCGTCGGGATTCCTCGCGATCGGAGTGATCACCTGTCACGTCGTCGGCCCAGGCGAGCAGTCGGTGCAGGTGGGCATCGGTCGAGTTCGTGGTCGCCCGGGCCGCGCCCCGGGCGACCTCGCCGCTGGTTCCGTCGATGGTGACAACGGATCCTGCCTCGATCACCTGCGCGCCGAACCGCACCGAACCGGAATCGACAACAAGCTCGGCGACGCCCACGACGGCAGGCTTGCCCATCGACCGGGCGACGACGGCGGCATGGCTGGCCGGGCCGCCGCGTGCGGTGATGATGCCGGTGGCGGCGGCCAGGCCGCGCATGTCGTGCGGGGAGGTCTCCGGGCGTACGAGGATGACCGGGCCGTCTGCGGACAGACGCACGGCGGCCTCGGTCGTGGTCGCGATCCTGCCGACGGTCACGCCTGGACCAGCGCCGATACCCCGGGCGATGACATCGGCGCTGGTCATGTGAGGTGTCCGGACCTGGCTGAGGTGTTGCGGCGAGACGCGGAGCAACGCCTCCTCCCGGGTGATCACCTCGGCGTCGGCGAGTTCCACCGCGACGCGAACGGCCGCGCCGCCGACGAACCGGCCAGGTCGGACCTGCAACAGCCACAACTCGCCCGACTGGAACGTGAACTCGACATAGCACGCATCCCGGTAGTGCGATTCCACTGTGGCCAGCGCGGAGACAAGGCCGGTCCACACGGTCGGTTCCCTGGAAGCCAGTTCACACAAGGGATGCGTCGCGGTTCGACCGGACACGACATCCTCGCCTTGGTGTCCGAAAAGGACATCGCCGTACGGCACGTTCTCGCCGGTGTCGGGGTCGCGGCTGAACGCCACCCCGGTCCCGCTGTGTTCGTCCCGGTTGCCGAACACCATGGCCTGGACGATCACCGCCGTGCCGAGATCATGCGGGATGTCGTTCAGTTCACGATAGGTCCGCGCCCGGGACGAGTTCCACGACTCGAACACCGTCTCGACCGCCGACGTCAACTGCGCGTTCGCGTCATCAGGAAGCTCGGCAGCGGACGACAGCAGGTCCGCCGCGAACCGCGAGTCCTCGGCCGCGAACCCGGCGGCCGCCTCGCTGGTGAGTCCCAGGTTGAGGATCGTGTCCATCATCCCGGGCATCGACACACTCGCCCCGGACCGCACCGAGACCAACAGCGGATCCCGCGCCCCGCCGAACCGGCGACCGGTCCCGGCCGCCAACCAGGCCATGGCGCCGACCAGCTCATCGGCGAGCCCCTCGGGAAACCGCCCCGCGCGCAGGAACTCCCGACAGGCGTCGGTCGTGATGACGAACCCCGACGGCACCGGCAAACCCAGGCGCCGCAACACAAGGAGGCCCTGCGCCTTGGCCCCCAGGATCTCGACCGGTTCATCGGTGTCACCCGAGAGCGGGCGGATCCACCTCACCGGGGAGTCCCGAGGGTGGCCAGCAGATCCTCGTGGAGTTCGGCCCAGACAGCGTGATAGGAGCCGATGCGGTCGGCCAGGTAGTCCGACTCGCCCGCCGCCGCGCGGGCGAGGGCACCGGTCAGCCGGGTCTCGTAGCGGCCGAATCGGTGCAATGCCGTGGACAGCTCGGTGTGCACCGGCGCGACCCGTCGGTCCAAGTCGGCGAAGCGATCGAGAACACGCGCGTCATATGCGGCATCATGGTGGTCGTTGACGGTCATGACGCCGTCGACGGCCCGGAGTTGCCACGCGGTGCACAGGTCGAGCAGTTCTGGATTGAGCACCAGGAACCGCTCGAACGCGGCGGCCACCGCAGGGCGAGCACCCGCCGACTCCAGCTCGTCATTGATCCGATCGGCGTCCGCCACCTTGCCCGCAGCCGTCAGGCCCCACGCACCGAACGCGCCCGAGTCATACGTGACCAGCCCGTCGATCCCGAGGTCGATCAGCTCCGACTCCACGTCGGCCTCGGCCAGCCCGGTCGCCTCGGCCACCCGGGCCACGCTCGACCACCCGCCGCAGCGCAGGGCGTGCAACACCAACAGATCGTCCTTGGACATCACGCCTCGGCCCGCCGCGAACCGGCCACCGCGTGCGCGGCACCCCGACCACGCCCCCGCGCCACGACCATCCCGTCCTGGATCCGCACGGCGGCCTCGGTCTCGTCATCGCACTCGGAAAGACCGAGGGCTGCGGCGACCAGGGCGCCGCCGCTGGTGACCAGGCGGATGTGCTGCCACACCGACAGCGGGAACACGGCACGCAGACAGGCGATGAGGTCGCCCAGGCGAAGATCCACCAGCGCGCCGGTCTCGGCGGCGTCGGCCGTGACCAGGACGATCGTCACCCGGTCACTGGGCCAGGCGGCGCGGACCGCTTCCTCTGCGGCACCCAGGCGGAGCGCGCCCAGCACGGTGATCGACCCGTCGGCGCCGAGGTCGGCCGGTGCTCCACTGATCCGGTCCACCAGGCCGGTAGGTGGGTCCCAGGCGTCCCGGCACGGGTGCGCGGGCCGTACGAAGGCCAGATAGGGCGGGGCCCAGGTGTCCGCGAGATCGAGGTCGGCCAGATGCGCGCAGGCGCGGGCCCGGTCGAACGGATCACCGGTGCCCGGGGCGAGCTCGGCCTGGAAGCCCGACCCGGCCAGCAAGGTCAACACGAGCTCGGCCAGCCGGACCCGCCGGGGAGCGGCAGGCTCGCCGGACTCCAGGCCAATGGCCAGCAGCAGCGCCTCGACCTGGGCCAGCTTCGCCAGCACGGCCCGGCCATGCTCGTCGTCGACCACGCCGACCAAGGAGCGCAACTGGAGCCGCCCACCCGCAGCGGGCTCCTCGACCAGCGGCAACCGCTCCAGCCACCGGCGAGCGAAGGCACTCAGGGCCGACGCCACCGAGTCGGGCGCGGACAGGCGCCGTGCGGGCTCGGGGCGCTCGACCAAATCGACGAGAACCGCCAGGTAGAGGGCTCGTTTGCCGGGGAAGTTCGAGTACACCCCGCCCCGGGTCAGGTCGGCCCGCTCGGCGATCCGGTCGACCTTCGCCGCCGCGTAGCCGTGCTCGACGAACTCGGCACGGGCCGCGTCCAGCACCGACGCGCGCGTGCGGGCCTGCTGCTCGGCGCGAGTCAGCCGGGCCATCATCGGGCGGTTTTGAATGTTGTCACAATCCAGATGATACGCACATCTGAGCTTCACCGGTCGAGCGTCACGCCATACGCCCCCAACCAGGTGTCGAGCCGGGCGGGCGTCTCGTTGCGGAGACCGCGTTCGAGCATCGAGGACGCGGTGACCACGGGTTCGTCCAGGTGGGCGTGCACGGCGTCCAGGTCGAGCAGGGGCAGCGCGGGGGAGTCCGGCTCGGCGATGATCTTGCCGAGCTCCTGCTTGATGGCCCGGTCGTAGCCCGCGTCCTGGGTCGACGGGTACGGCGCCTTCTTGCGCTCCACGATCGACCGGGGCAGCAGGTCGGCGGTGGCCGCGCGCAGCAGGCTCTTCTCCCGGCCGTCGAAGGTCTTGAGCGACCACGGCGTGTTGAAGGCGTACTCGACCAGGCGGTGGTCGCAGAACGGGACGCGGACCTCGACCCCGGCGGCCATGCTCAGCCGGTCCTTGCGGTCGAGCATCATCGGCATGAACCGGGTCAGGTTCAGGTAGCCTGCCTGGCGCATCCGCCGCTCCCGGTCGGTCTCGCCGGGCAGCTCGGGGCATTCCCGGAGCGCTGTCCGGTACTGGTCGTCGATGTACTCCGACAGGTCGAGCCGGGCTTTCAGGTCGGGGTGCAGGAACGCCGTGGACAGCTCGGACACCGGCCGCGAGCCGAGCGCGTGCCAGGGGAAGGTGTCGGCGTTCGTGGCGCGCGGGTCGTGGAACCACAGGTAGCCGCCGAAGACCTCGTCCGCGCACTCACCGGACAGGGCCACCGTCGACTGCTCCCGCAACGCCCGGAACAGCAGGTACAGCGACGGGCCGAGATCACCTTCGCCATAGGGCAGGTCCCAGGCCCGCATGACCGCCGTCCGGGTCGCCGGGTCGGCCAGGTCCGCGTTGTCCAGCAGGATCACCTCGTGGTCGGTGCCCACGTGCCGCACCAGCTCCGCCGCGAACGGCGCGTCCGGGGCCGGTCGCATCGGCTCCGGCGCGAAGTTCTCCACCTGCCCCACGAAGTCCACCGAGAAGCTGCGGATCCGGCCGGTCGACAGCGTGCGCTGGGCGAGCGCGGTCAACGCGCTGGAGTCCAGGCCGCCGGAGAGCAGGCTGCACAACGGCACATCGGAGATCATCTGCCGGGTGACGATGTCGGTGAGCAGCTCCCGGACCTTGCCGACCGTGGTCGGGATGTCGTCGGTGTGCGGTGACGCCGTCAGCTCCCAGTACTTCTCTTCGAACCGACGACCGTCGCGGACGCGCAGGATGTGTCCGGGGCGCAGCTCGTACAGGTTCTTCATCGGTGTCTGTCCGGGAACGCGCACAAAGGACAACACGTCCCGCAGACCGTCCAATGTGAACACAGCGGAACTGTCCGGATGTGCGAGGATCGCCTTCGGCTCGGACCCGAACAGCACGCCGGACGCGGTCGGGTAGTAGAACAGCGGCTTGATCCCCAGCCGGTCGCGGTAGAGCAGCAGCTCCTCGGCGCGACTGTCCCAGATGGCGAACGCGAACATCCCGTTCAACCGGCTCACGAACCCCGGACCCCACTCCAGGTACGCGCGCAGCACGACCTCCGTGTCACTCCGCGTCCGGAACCGATGACCATGGCCGATGAGTTCCGCGCGCAGCTCGGTGAAGTTGTAGACCTCGCCGCTGTAGCTGATCGCGGCCACCGGGGTGCCGTCCGGCAGCGTCTCCGGGGTGAGCATGGGCTGCCCGCCGCCGTCCAGGTCGATGACCGACAGCCGCCGGTGCCCCAGCGCCACCCGACGGCTCGACCACCGGCCCTCGTCGTCGGGGCCGCGCAGGGCCATCGTGTCCACCATGGACCGGAGAACCCGGGTCTCGGCGGTGAGGTCGCGGTCGAAGTCCACCCAGCCGACGATTCCGCACATCGCGTGCCCTTCCTGGTCTAGCGGGACGTGAGGTTCGTCCACACGGTCTTCGGTTCGAGGTAGGCGTCGAGACCGGCGCGGCCCATCTCCCGGCCGATCCCGGACGCCCTGATCCCGCCGAACGGCGCGGCGGGATCACCCGGCGCCCAGGTGTTGAGGTAGATCGAGCCTGCGGACAGCCGGGCGGCGAGGGTGTGGGCATCGCCGAGGTTCCGCGTCCAGACCCCGGCCGCGAGACCGTATTCGGAGCCGTTGGCCTGGCGCACGACCTCGTCGACGGTGTCGAACGGCGTCGCCACGAGCACCGGCCCGAAGATCTCCTCGCGGTGGATCCGCATGTCCGGCGCGACATCGGTGAACAGCGTGGGCTGCACGAAGAACCCGCCGTCCGGTTCCCCGGGCACCTCGCCCGCCCGCAGCCGCGCCCCCTCGGCGATGCCGTCCCGGATGTAGCCGCGCACGCGCTGGTACTGCCCGGCCGACACCAGCGGCCCGAGTTCGGTGGACGGGTCCAGCGCCTGCCCGACACGCGCCTCCTTGATCCGCACCAGCAGACCCTCGATGACCTGGTCGAACACGCTCCGGTGCGCGTACAGCCGGGAGGCGGCGTTGCACGCCTGGCCGCTGTTGAAGTAGACGCCCTGGTAGGAACCGGCGATCGCGGCGTCCAAGTCGGCGTCCGGCAGGATGATGTTCGGGCTCTTCCCGCCCAGTTCCAGCGTGACCCGCGTGAGTCGGGCGCCCGCCTTCGCGCCGATCTCCCGCCCCACCGCCGTCGACCCGGTGAAGGCGATCTTGTCCACGCCCGGGTGGTCGGCCAGCGCGGCCCCGGTCCCGCCGTCGCCGGTCAGCATGTTGACCGTGCCCGCCGGGAACCCGGCCTCGGCGATCAGCCCGGCCAGCCGCAGGGTCGTCAGCGGGGTCTGCTCGGCGGGCTTGACCACCACCGTGCAGCCTGCGGCCAGCGCGGGCCCGAGCTTCCAGGCGGCCATGAGCAGCGGGAAGTTCCACGGGATGATCTGCGCGCACACCCCGACCGGCTCCTTGCGCGTGTAGCACAGGGTGTCCGGGACGGCGACGGGGATCGTCTCGCCCTCGATCTTCGTCGGCCAACCACCGAAGTACCGGAACTGGGCTGCGGCGGCCGGGACGTCCATCGCCCTTGTGTTGCGGATCGGCTTGCCGCCGTCGAGTGACTCCAGCTCGGCGAGTTCGTCCGCGTTGGCCTCGACGAGGTCGGCGAGGCGGGTGATCAGCCGTCCGCGCTCGGCGGCGGGCATCCGGCTCCACGGTCCGTCCAGTGCGGCGCGAGCGGCGGAGACGGCTGCCGCGACGTCGTGCGGTCCCGCGTGGGCGACGTCGGCGATCGGGTCACCGGTGGACGGGTCGATCGTGGTGAACGTCCTGCCGGTCGCGGCCGGGACGAACCGACCGTCGATGAACAGGTCCGATGTGGTCACGGCGCACCCCGGAAGCGGTCGATGACGGTCAGCCCGGTCGTGGTGAAGTCGCTCATCGCAGCCAGGACATCGCCTGCCTGGTCCAGTGACACGGTCCGGGTCACCAGGCGCTCCGGGGCGAGCCGACCGGACGCGACCAGGGACAACAGCCGGGGATAGCTCGTGTGCGGGTTGCCGTGCGAGCCGACCACGGTCAGCTCGGCGATGGTGATCAGGTCGATCGGCAGCGCGATCTCGCCCGCGTCCTCGGCACTCGTCAGTCCCACCTGGACATGTCGACCGCGCTTGCGCAGCGACCGCACCGAGTTCACCACCGTCGCCCGAACACCCAACGCGTCGATCGACACATGCGCGCCACCGCCGGTGGCCTCCTGCACCGCGCCGGGCACATCCTGCGCCACACTCGCGTCCACAGTGCACACCGCGCCCTGTTGCTTCGCGAGCGACAGCTTTGCCGGATCGATATCCACCGCGACCACGGAAGCCCCGACAGCGTTGGCGATCTGCACCGCCGACAACCCGACACCGCCCGCCCCGTGCACGGCCACCCACTCACCCGGCTGCACCTGCCCTCGGCCGGTGACAGCGTGGAACGCCGTCATGAACCGGCACCCGATAGCACTGGCCGCCAGTGAGGTGACGTTGTCCGGCACTCGCACGCAGTTGAAGTCGGCGTTCGGAATACTTACGTACTCGGCATAGCCGCCATCGCGCCACATCCCGAGCACCTGCATGTTGTCGCACAGGTTCGCCTGCCCCAGGCGGCAGCGCTCACACGAGCCGCACGCCAGGTGGAACGGCGTGGTGACGCGGTCGCCGACCCGCACCTCCCGGACCTCCGGACCGACCGCCACCACCTCGCCCGCGATCTCGTGCCCGAGGGTGCGGGGCAGGTCGATGTGCCCGCCCAGCCAGGTCCAGTCGCCCATCCAACCGTGCCAGTCGCTGCGGCAGATGCCGGTGGCCAGCACGGCGAGCACCACGCCGTCCGGTTCCGGCGTGGGATCGGGGACCTCGCGTACCGCCAGGGGTTTGCCGTGTTCGACGATCTGTGCCGCGCGCACCTCGCCTCCTTCCCGGTCAGGAAACGCGGACCGGCAGGCTGTCCAGGCCGCGCGTGATGTTGTTCGGGGTCCTGGTTGGCTCGCCGGTGAGGTCGATCGCGCCCGCCTGCCTGGCCAGCGCGCCGAACAGGGCGTGTGCCTCCATGGTGGCGAGTGTCCGACCGGGACAGGTGTGCACGCCGAAGCCGAACCCGACGGTGTCCGCCGGGTTGCGCCGCACGTCGAACCGGTCGGGATCGGTGTAGTGGCGCTCGTCGCGGTTCGCGGAGCCGTAGGAGTGCACGACTCGCGCGCCCGCCGGGATGATCACACCGGCCACATCGATGTCCCTTGTGGTCACTCGGGAGAAGAACTGCAACGGCGACTCCATCCGGACGCCCTCCAGGAACGCGCTCGGCACCAGCTCCGGGTCCTCGCGCACGGCGCGCCACTGCTCCGGATGGCTCGCCAGCAGCCACAACGTGCTGGCGACCCCGGCGATGGTGGTGTCCAGCCCGGCACAGGCGTAGGCGCTCATCGTCATCAGCGCCTCGCCCTCGGTGATCTCGCCCGCGTCGGCCGCCGCGTACACGATCCGGCCGAAGCTGTCCGGCAGCAGTGCGTCCGGCTTCGCCTCGGCGACCAGGTACTGCATCAGCGCCTGCACGTCCGGGAACGTCGAGGACTGGCGCTCGCCCGCAGGACCCATGAAGTCGAACGCGCCCAGCGCCCATTTCAGGATGTTGTCCCGCTGCTCGTCACGCGGGAAGCCGATGAGGTCCATGACGATGTCCACCGGCAGCTTGCACGCGAAGTCCGCGACCCCGTCGAACTCGCCGCGCCGCAGCAGGTCGGCCACCAGCTCGTCGGCCAGCCGCTCGATGTCCCCGGCCACCCGCCGCACGTACCTCGGGCGCAGCGCGTCGTCGAACACCTTCCGCAGCGTGCGCTGCCGGGGCGGGTCCATGGACAGGATCGAGTCCGCCGACAGCTCGTTGGCGGTCGGGTTCATCGCGATGCCCTGCGCCGAGCTGAACGTCTCCCAGTCCACCAGCGCCGACCGCACGTGGTCGTAGCGGAACAGGCCGTAGAGGTCGTGCTCGGTCAGGTAGACCACCGGGCCCAGGTCCCGCAGCGTCCGATAGTGCGGGAACGGGTCCAGCAGGACCTCGGTCGCGAACAGGTCCAGGTCGGTCTCGTAGGCGGTGTGCGTGGTCGTCACGGGTGGTTCCTCTCGGGCGCTATCGGGCCACCAGGTCGTAGAAGCACATCCGGGGCCCGGCCTCCGGACGCGTGTACACCCGGCGGCAGCGCAGGTTGGACTTCTCGAACACCGGCAACCAGGCCGAGCGGTCGCGGGGGAGGCCCTGGCCGGTGAGGACGTGGACGAGGAAGAAGTCGTCGTCGTTCTCGCGGCTGTCGAAGCGGATCTCGGGTTCGCCGACGAGGAGGATCCTCTGGTCGGGGAAGCGGGCGTCGATGTCGTTCAGCAGGTCGATGACCGCCTGTTCGCCGTTGCGGAAGTGTTCGTGCAGGGCGCTCATGATGCAGAGGCCGTCGGCTTGGAAACAGACGTCGGGCCAGGTGCTCGGGGCGAAGGCGTCGCCGACGACGAACTTGGCCCGGTCTTCCACACCGTGGCGTTTGGCGAGGTCGTTCGCCACCTCGATGGCGTCGGGGGCGATGTCCAGGCCGATGCCGGTGAGGGTGGGGTCCTGGACGCAGGCGTCGACGATGAGTTGGCCGCCGCCGCAGCCGATGTCGAGCATGCGGGTCACGTTCCGGCCCTGCATGGCCTTGAGGACCACGGGGGTGTGGAAGAAGGAGAAGAGGGTGGCGCAGTGGGCGCCTAGAGCCGCGCCGTTGCGGGTGATGTCCTTGCCGTACACGGCCTTGTTGGTGAGTAGGTCGCCGATGTGGCTGGTGATCGTGGGGTAGGCGTCGAAGTAGACACCGAGGCGGGCTAGGGACACATCGGTGGTGAGGAAGTCGCCGCGCCTGGTCAGGAAGTATTCGTTGTCTCGGTGTTCGACTATGCCTCGGTTGGCGAGGTAGTGGAGGAAGCCGGTTCCGATGTCCTGGTTCATGCCTGCCAGGAGGGCGTCCGGGCTGTGCGGGCCGGAGCGGAGACGGTCCAGGAGCGGGGTTTCGGCCAGGGCCTGCACGGCGTGACAGGCGTGGGCCGAGGTGATCATCTCGGGGAGGCCGGAGAGGGTGAAGGCTTCCCATTCCCGGCGTTGGGGTTCGTCTCGTAGTTCGATGAGCTCCGGGGATTCGGTGACGGCTGTCATGGATCTCCTTGCTGTGTTCGCGGCTCAGGGGGAGTGGGCACCACTAGGAACAGATGGCGTAGGCGTGCTTGCCGCGTGGGCTGGCGGCCGCGCGGACGAAATCCCCGTCCGGGGTGAAGCCGGTGGCGCAGACTCGGCTCAGGGTGTATTCGGGGACCAGTTCGACCTGGTGGCCGCGCCGTTCCAGCTCCGCCGCCACTGCCGGGTCGATCGTCTCCTCCGCTACCAGGACGCCAGGGCGGAAGGCGTGCGGGGTGAAGGAGGCGGGGACCTGGTCGGTGTGGAAGATCGTGGTCTCGGTGGCGCTCTGCAGGTCCATGCCGAAGTCGGCGACGTTGAGGAAGAACTGGAGGGTCCACTGGTCCTGGCGGTCGCCGCCGGGGGTGCCGAAGGCGATGAACGGGTTTCCGTCCCGCAGGACCACGGTGGGGCTGAGGGTGGTGCGGGGGCGCTTGCCGGGGGCCAGGGAGTTGGGGTGACCGTCCACGAGAAACATCGACTGGCCCCGGGTGCCCAGCGGGAAACCGAGGGCGCCGATCGCCGGTGAACTCTTCAGCCAACCGCCGCTGGGGGTTGCGGCCACCAGGTTGCCGTGGCGGTCGACGGCCGTGACCGTGCACGTGTCCGTCTTTGCCGTGGTGGCCTTGAGGAGCGTGGGCAGGATGGTGGGTAGGCCGCTGCGGAGTTGGGCCATCCACTCCGTGTCGGGTTCCTCGTAGGCCGGTTCGGACAGGGCGGGCAGGAATGGGGTGCGCCCGTTGGGCTTGCCGGGTCGCAGGCTCAGGTCGGCGCGGGGGCCGACGAGGTCGCGGCGTTCGCGGGTGTACGTCTCGTCGAGGAGGGTGGCCAAGGGGACCTCGGTGAAGTCCGGGTCGCCGTACCAGGCCTCGCGGTCGGCCATGGCGAGTTTGGTGCACTCGGCCACGGTGTGCAGGTAGTCGGCGGTGCCCGCGCCCATGCCTGCCACGTCGAAGCCGTCCAGTAGCGCAATCTGCTGGAGGAAGACCGGGCCCTGGGACCACGGGCCGGGCTTGAACGCCTGGTAAGGGCCGTAGGCGTGGCTCGGTGCCGTCGCCACCGTGGGCTCCCAGGCCGCCAGGTCGTCGGCGGTCAGGAAGGCGTGGTGGCGCCTTCCGGTGGCGTCGAGCATCGGGCCGGAGGCGAGGAAGTCGGCGATCTCGTCGGCCACGAAGCCCCGGTAGAAGGCGTCGTGGGCGGCCTGGATCTGGGTTTCGCGGTCGGACGACGCGGACTCGGCGGTCTTGATGAGCTGTTGGTAGGTGTGGGCGAGAGTGGGGTTGCGGAAGCGGCTGCCTGTGGTGGGGGCGGTTCCGCCGTGGAGATAGGTCTGGGCGGAGCCGTGCCATTCCTCGCGGAAGAGCGGGGCCAGCACCTCGATGGCGCGGGCGGACTCGGGCAGCAAGGGGAAACCGTGTTCCGCGTAGCCGATCGCGGGTTCCAGCACGTCGGCCAGGCGCATGGTGCCGAACTCGGCGAGGAGGCGTAGCCAACCGCCGAAGGCGCCGGGGACTGGGGCCGGGAGGAGGCCGGAGCCCGGGATGGCGGTCAGGTCCAGGGCGTGGAACGCCTGGATGCTCGCGGCCCGGGGCATGGGGCCTTGGCCGCAGATGGCTTGGACGTCGTCGCGGCCCGCGCGGTGGGCGACGATGGAGACGTCGCCGCCGGGGCCGTTGAAGTGGGGTTCGACCACCTGGAGGACGAATCCGGCGGCGACGGCGGCGTCGAAGGCGTTGCCGCCGTCGGCGAGGATTCGCATGCCTGCGGCGGAGGCCAGCCAGTGGGTGGTGGCGACGCCGCCGGTGGTTCCGGTGAGTTCGGGTTTGGATGGCAGCATGTGGCTACTCCCGGGTCGGCGTGATCGGGAACGGGCTTACCCGTCCTGGAAGATGCCGGGGCCGGGGGTGAGCACGGCGCCCGGGTCGTAGCGGTTCTTCGCGGCCTGGAAGGCTTCCCACCTGTCGCCGTAGTGCGCGCGCCAGTCCGCCGGGGTGAAGCGGAGCGAGCCGATGGGGTAGAGCACGGCTCCGTACTCGTCGCGGGCGCGGGCGAACAGGCGGTCGTTGCGGTCGAGCATCTCGTCGACGAACGCCGGGTCGGCCTCCGGGGTCTCGGACACGGTGTTGATGTCCAGCACGTACACCCACGGCGACCCGTTCGCCTCCGGCAGCGGGGGCAGCGGCCGGGTGATGCGGTCACGCCGCTGCGGGTAGATCAGGCTGATGCCGTAGGGGCCGATGTCGCGCGGCGTCAGCGTGTCGTGGACCTCGGCGACGTAGTCCTGCATGACCGCGCCGGACAGCCAGACGTCGTACCAGGGCTTGCGGAGGCGGTCCCACTCCACGGTCTCGCGCATGCCGTCCACGAGTCGGTCGATCGAGTGCACGTAGTCGAGATAGCCGGTGTCGTCGACGACCGGTTCCGTGGTCAGACCCGCCGTCGCCACGGTGTCCTCGGGTGGGGTGGTGGGATCGTATTCGCCGGGTGGGGTGGTGGGATCGTAATTGCGGGGTGGGGTGGCGGGATCGTAAAAGGTCGTGGCGTAGAGCTTGTGGGACGGTTCTGTCCCTTGTGGATACAGCTCGGCGTAGACGTGGTCGATCTCGGGGCGCTCGATGAGCGTGTTCATGTCCTGGAAGAACGCGGCGTTGTCGGTATAGCCCAACACATACGTGCGGGCGCGTTCCTTCGCGGGGACGAGGTCGATCACCGCCTTGGTGATGATGCCGCACTGGCCGAGCCCGCCCAGCACGGCCTCGAACAGGTCGGGCTTGCGCTCGGGCGAGCAGCGCTCGATGGTGCCGGTGCCGGTGACCACCTCCAGCTCGCGCACGTGGTCGACCTGCAGGCCGGTGCGCAGGGCGCCGACCAGGCCGCCGAGACCGCCCACGGAGAGCGTGCCGCCGACGGTCAGCGAGGTGTAGCCGGTGATCGCGGGCGGGGTGAGCCGGGGCGAGTGGGCGAACGCCGTGTCGACCAGGTCCTGCCACAGGATCCCGGCGTCGACCTCGGCGGTGTCCGGGCCTAGCGAGTGGATGCGGTTCAGCGACCGGTTCTCGATGAGCAGACCGGCGGACAGGCCCTGGCCGAGCGTGGTGTGCGCGGCGCCTCTGGTCGACACGGGGATGCCGTGGGTGGCGCAGAACCGGACCATGGCGGCGATGTCCTGCGCGGAACGCGGCCGGAGCACCGCGCACGGGACCCGCGTGGTGATGTTGCCGAGATCGGTGGCGACCGCGTGCCGTGCGGCCTCGTCCACCAGGAGCTCGCCGTCCAGTGGGGGAGCGGCGGCGAACGAGGTGTCGTTCGCGGTGTCGGTGACCCAGGTGCGCTCGGTGGGGTCGAACGCCACGGTCGCGGTGCTGCCTGCGGAATCCGGGCGGTTGGTCATCTATTCTCCCGTCGTCCGTGTCTCGTTCGGCAGCAGGGAAATCCACTACCGTGCAACGGAATGATCGGTTCGCCACCCGAACATAACCGGCGAGGGCGGCCCAACGCACTCAGAGGAATCGCAAATCAGTGTCAGAAGTCCCTGAAGACGGTGGAGTTGCGGCGGTCGAGCGCCACGATGACCATGGTTGAGGTCCCTGTCGTCTGGGAAGGAGCAATCATGGGCAACACGGGCGCACGCGCGCCGGTCGTGGGCTGGTTCGACCTGGTCGCCACCGATCCGGTGCGCGGTAAGGACTTCTACGAGCACCTCCTGCACTGGGCTTTCGGCCCGGTCGATGGCACCGACGACTACCAGCTGGTCACCGCGCCGGACGCGGGCTGGGGCATGGGAGTTCTCCGCGCGGGAGACCGGGACGCGTTGGCGTTCAGCGTGGTCTGCGCGGACCTGGACGCGGCGATTCCGAGGCTGGAGTCGGCCGGTGCCGCCGTCGTGGAACCGGCCCGCCGCACCCCTGCGGGCGACCGGC
The DNA here is from genome assembly GCF_000374445.1 of Actinokineospora enzanensis DSM 44649. Classification (GTDB taxonomy): domain Bacteria; phylum Actinomycetota; class Actinomycetes; order Mycobacteriales; family Pseudonocardiaceae; genus Actinokineospora; species Actinokineospora enzanensis. Next base: position 532,790 of record NZ_KB894404.1, read on the forward strand.
ACGCGGTGCTCACCGACGTGCGGGGCAACCGCGTCGGCCTGCTCGAACCCGCCGCCGACCACCCGGATCTCACCCGCTGGACCACCACGGCCGCGCAGAACGCGCTGGCCTGGTTCGAGATCGGCACGACCGATGTCGCGGCCACGCGGACGTTCTACACCGAGTCCTTCGGTTGGACCTACGAACGCGACGAGGCGGCCGAGGGGGTCACGTACTACAACATCCTCCCCGCCGCCTCGGACGAACCCATCGGTGGTCTGCTCGACCTGTCCACCATGCCCGGCAGCACCGACTACGCCATCCCCGGCCTGCGCGTGCCCGACGTGTCCACGCTGCTGGAACGCTGCGAAGCGGCGGGCGGCAAGCGCGTGCTTGACCCGTTCCCGGACGGCAACGGACTGGTGATCGGCCAGTTCACCGACCCGGTCGGCAACCGGTGGAGCGCCTTCGCGACCGCCGGGACCGCGTGACCCCGGGCCGGACGGCCATGCCCATGCCGGTGGCCGTGTACGTGCTCGGCGTGGGGGTGTTCTGCCTCAATACCGCCGAGATCATGGTCGCCGGGCTGATCCCGGGCATCTCCGCCGACCTCGGGGTGTCCGTGTCGGCCGTCGGCTTCCTCGTCTCGGTCTACGCCGTGGGCATGGTCGTCGGCGGCCCGCTGCTGACCATCGCCCTGTCCCGGACACCGCAGAAGACGGCCCTGCTGTGGCTGTTGGTGGTGTTCGTCGCCGGTCAGACGCTCGGCGCGCTGGCCCCGGGCTACTGGGTGCTGGTCGTGGCGCGGGTGATCACCGCGCTGGCCGCGTCGGCGTTCTTCGGCGTCGGCGCGGCGGTGTGCGTGCGGCTGGTCGGCGTGGAGCGGCGCGGGCGGGCGATGTCCGTGCTGTACGGCGGGATCATGGTGGCGCAGGTCGTGGGCCTGCCGGTGGCGACGTTCATCGAGCAGCACGCCGACTGGCGGACCAGCTTCTGGGTGGTCGACGCGCTGGCGGTCGTCTGCGTGGTCGCCGTGGCAGCGCTCGTCCCGGCAGGCGGCGACACCGAGACTCTGGACCTGCGGGCGGAACTGCGGGTTTTCCGCTCGCCACGGCTGTGGGGCGCGTACGCGACCAACGCCCTGGTCATCGGCGCGGTCGTCGCCGGATTCACCTACCTGTCCCTCATCTACACCGACGCCGCCCACTTCACGCCCGCCACCGTGCCGGTCCTGTTCGCCGTCTACGGCATCGCCACCGTCGTGGGCAACACGATCGTCGGCCGGTTCGCGGACAGATACCCGCGTCCCATCCTCGTCGGCGGCCTGACCGCCGTGACGCTCATCCTCGCCGGGTTCGCGCTCACCGTCGCCCACCAGCCGCCGACGGTCATCGCGACCGTCCTGCTCGGCCTGATCGGCCTGCCGCTCAACCCGGCCCTGGCCGCCAGGGTGATGTCGGTGTCCAACGCGGGCGCGCTGGTCAACACGGTCAACGGGTCCGCCATCAACGTCGGCGTCGTCGTCGGTCCCTGGCTGGGCGGCCTCGGGATCGGCGCAGGCCTCGGCCTGGCCGCGCCACTGTGGATCGGGGCGGGCATGGCCCTGGTCGGTCTGGCCACCCTGGTACCCGATCTCCGCCGATCCGAAACCATATCGCCGAAATCGTGACGCGAAATTATGGCGAGGGTCCTCTGACGACAATTTAAGAGTTCCTTGTGCATTGTCTGATTGTCCAGGGAGCGTCTGACCGGAGATCATGAAATGGCCGGGCCGACAGCTCCCACTCCGCACCGAGAGCGCGGCTGGGAAAGCGAAACCAGGCCGAACGCGCTCGCGACGGAAGGGCATCCGATGCTGGACATCGCACCGAATTTCAACCACCTCGCGATTCAGACGGACGACGTGGACGCCACCGTCCGGTGGTACCGGGAATTCCTGGGCACCACGGTGGAATGGACACTGGAGGAGTTCTCGCCGCTCACCCGCGCCCGGCTGCCCGGTATCCGGCGGCTGGTCGAGCTGCGGCGCGGGGACGTCCGGCTGCACGTGTTCGACCGGGACGGCCACAGCAGGCGCGACCCGGACCCGCTCGGCTACCAGTACCAGCACGTGGGCATCACCGTGGAACGCCCCGAGGACCTGGTCGAGCTGCGCGAGCAGTGGCTGCGCGCCCACGAGCGCACCGAGGTCCGCTGGGCTCGCGAGGAGCCGCCATCGGACATCGTCACCGACGCCGACGGCATGCAGAGCCTGTACGTGCTCGATCCCAACGGCCTGGAGCTGGAGTTCGTCTACTTCCCGGGAGGAGGAGCGTGAGCGCGGAACCCGGATGTCGGCCGGTGTTGCAGGCGCGGCTGCTGTTCCTGCCGCCGACCGGCGCCCCCTTCGAGTCCTCGACGGACCACACCGACGACCACACCACCGGCGAGCGGACGTGCCAGGAGTACGACGTGTTCGGCACGACGCCCGTCGACCCGCAGCCGCTGTTCTGGTACCGCTGGATCGCCGGGCACCAGATCTCTTTCATGCTGTGGCGGGCCATGCACGACGTGGTCTGGCACCACCCCGACGACGTACCGTCCGAACGCGAGCTGGACATGCTGGCGGCCTGCGTCGACAGCTACAGCGCCATGCTGCTCTACTCCTCGACCGTCCCACGTGACCACTACCACACCAACATCCGCGTGCTCATGGCGTTGCAGCACCCGTCCTTCAGCGGTGCGTGGGCACCGGACTACCGGCCGATCCGCCGCCTGTTCCGGGGCAAGGTCCCCTGGCTGGACGCCCCGGCCTGCCGAGCCCTGGGCGAGGCGGTCGCGCGCAACGGTACGACGCACAGCCACATCGCCGACCACCTGGTGCCGGACGGCCGTTCCCTGCTCCAGCAGTCCGCGGGCGCGCCCGGGGTGAGCGTGTCGCGGGAGAAGGAAGACCTCTACGACAACTTCTTCCTGACCGTGCGACGCCCGGTGAGCCAGGCCGAGCTGGTGGCCCAACTGGACTCGCGGATCGTCGAGCTGGCCGCGGACCTGCGGCACAACGGCCTTTACCCCGAGGTGGACGGACACCATCACCCGGTCGTCACCGCATGGTCCGGCACCCCGATGAGACCACTGGTCGACGGCGTGGTGCGGACGTTGAGCCGGGCGACCCGGCTGGTGTCGGAGATGCGGTTGGAGGAAGCACGCTCATGAGGCACGGCATCGTGTTGCTGCCCGAACACCGCTGGAAGGTGGCCGCCGACCGGTGGCGGGCCGCCGAGCGGTTCGGCTACCACCACGCCTGGACCTACGACCACCTGATGTGGCGCTGGTTCGCCGACCGCCCCTGGTACGGCTCGATCCCCACGCTCACCGCGGCGGCGGGCGCGACCGGCACGATCGGCCTCGGCATGCTCGTGGCCACCCCGAACTTCCGGCACCCGGTCGCGCTGGCCAAGGATCTGGCCACCGTGGACGACATCGCCGACGGCAGGCTGATCTGCGGTCTGGGCGCGGGCGCGCCCGGCCACGACGCGCGGATCCTGGGCGGTCCGGAGCTGGAGCCTCGGCAGCGCACCGACCGGTTCGAGGCGTTCGTGACCCTGCTGGACGTGCTGCTCGCCCATGGCGACGTGGACCGATCGTCCGAGTGGTACACCGCAGCCGGTGTCACCTTCCACCCGCGCGCCGGTGACGGGCCGCGGCTGCCGTTCGCGGTCGCCGCCACCGGGCCGCGCGGCATGGCGTTGGCCGCCCGGTTCGGGCAGTACTGGGTCACCTCCGGGCCGCCCAACGACTTCGAGCCCCGACCGTTCCGCGAGGTCGTCCCGTTGCTGCGCGAGCAGATGCGCGCGGTCGACGCGGCCTGCGAGCGGGTCGGCCGCGACCCGGCCACGCTGCACCGGCTGCTGCTGGCCGACGGCGCGGTCGGCGGGGTGACCACGTCCCTGACCGCCTACGAGGACGCGACGGCCGAGCTGGGCGCGGCGGGCATCACCGACCTGGTCGTGCACTGGCCCCGCCCGGACCCGCCCTTCCCGGGCGACGAGCAGGTCATCGCGGACTTCGCCGAGAAGCACCTGGCAGGCACCGCATGCGAGTGACCACAGTGGACATGTTCGGCACCGCGCCGGGCCGGGGGAGCGCGCTGGACGTGCTCGTCCCGGACGACCCGGCGGACTCTGTCGAGGGCGCAGAGGGCGCAGAGGGCGCAGAGGGCGCAGAGGGTGCCGCCGCGCACGCCCGGCGCACGTGCGCCGACGAGATCGCCCTGGTCGGCGAGTGCTCCCGGGACCAGCGCACCTACCGCTCCCGGATCTTCAACGCGGCGGGGGAGACCCCGTTCGGCACGCACTCGCTGGCGGGCACGGCCGCCTGCCTGGTCGGCGGCGGTCATCTCGACCCGGGCGATGTGGGCCGGGAGGCCGAGAGCGGCTGCCAGTGGCTGTGGACCGACGGACGCGAGGTCAGGGTCCCGTTCGAGGGCCCGCTGGTGCGCGAGAACCTCCCGGGCGAGGCCCTCGGCGACTACTCCGGCATCCCGCACGCGGGTGGCGTCGGGCGGGCGTTCGGCTTCATCCGCGTCATCGAGGATCCCCGGACCCTGCCCGCACCCGACCACCTGGACCGGCTGGGCCTGACGGATCTCACCCTCTACCGCTGGGACCCGGACCGGCGCGAGGTGCTGGCCCGCGTGTTCGCCCCCGGTTTCGGCATCCCGCAGGACGCGGGCTGTCTCCCGGCCGCCGCCGCGCTGGGCGCCATCGCGCTGGACCTGGCCCCCGGCGACGACGTCACCGTCCGCCAGGTGACCACGCGCGGCACCGAATCGGTGTTCCACTGCGTGGGCGCGGTCCGCGACGGCACCGCCAGGGTGCGGATCACCGGGCGGATCTGGGGAACCGACGACCGGGAGGTGAGCAGGCTATGACCACGGACGCACATGTCGACCCGGGCACCGAGGCGCGACGCCGCACCGAGGCCGACCCGCTCTCCCGGTACGCCCGCGAGTACGCCACCGACGTCATCCACCTCAACGGCAACTCCCTCGGCCCGCCACGGGCAAGCCTCACCGGCGAACTCGACCGCGTGGTGTCCGGGCAGTGGGCGCGCAAGCACGTGCGGGCCTGGTTCGAGGACGGCTGGCTCGACCTGCCCCGCACGATCGGCGACAAGCTCTCCCCGCTGCTCGGCGCCCACCCGGGCCAGGTCGTCGTCGCGGGCGAGACGACCAGCACCACGCTGTTCAACGCGCTGGTCGCCGCCTGCCGCCTGCGCCCGGACCGGGCCTTGCTGCTCGTCGAGGCGGGCGCGTTCCCCACCGACCTCTACATCGCGGACTCGGTCGCCCGACTGCTCGACCGCGAACTCCTGATCAGCCAGGGCTTCGACGACGACCTGCGCGAGCGCGGACCCGAGGTGGCCGCCGCCCTCACCGCCCCCGTGGACTTCCGCACCGGCGAGCGCCGTGACATCGCCGCCACCACCGCGGCCTGCCACGCCGCGGGCGCCATCTCGGTGTGGGACCTCAGCCACGCGGCGGGCGTGCTGCCGCTCGACCTGGCCGCCGCCCGGGTCGACCTGGCGATCGGCTGCGGCTACAAGTACCTCGGCGGCGGCCCCGGCGCCCCCGCCTTCCTCTATGTCCCCGACCGCCTTCAGTCCTTAGTGGACTTCCCGCTGACCGGCTGGCACGGCCACGCCCGCCCGTTCGAGATGGGCCCCACCTTCGACCCGGCCACCGGCATTGATCGCGGCCGCACCGGCACGCCGCCGCTACTCAGCCTCATCGCCCTCGATCACGCCCTGGACCCGCTGCTCGACGTCGGCATCCACGAGCTGCGCCGCCGCAGCCTGGACCTTGGCGAGTACTTCCTGGAATGCCTCGCCTACCGCCGCCCCGAGCTGCTGCGCGGCTTGGCTTCCCCGCGCGATCCGGAACGGCGCGGCGGACATCTCGCCCTGCGCGTCCCCGATGCCGAAGCGGTCGAGTCGGCGTTGCTGGAGCGGGGCGTGCTGGTCGACGCGCGGCCGCCCGACCTGGTCCGGATCGCCTTCGCCCCGCTGTACGTGACGCACGAGCAGGTCTGGCGCGCGACCGGCGCGCTGTCCGATTCCGTGGAGGGGCTGCGATGACCCGGACACCCGAATACGTCTCCTACGCCCACATGGACAAGTTGCACGAGTTGCAGCACCCGCGCAGCGACGCCCGCGGCGAGCTGAACTTCATCCTGCTCAGCCACGTCAAGGAGTTGCTGTTCCGGGCCGTCACCGACGATCTCGACACCGCCCGCGAGGCCCTGCACCGCGACGACGTCCCGGGCGCCTGCCTGGCCCTGTCCCGCGCGACCCGCACGCAGCGGGTGCTGGTGGCCTGCTGGGAGTCGATGAACGGCATGTCCGTCGACGAGTTCGTGGCGTTCCGGCACGTGCTGAACGACGCGTCCGGCGTGCAGTCGTTCGCCTACCGCGCGCTGGAGTTCGTCATGGGCAACCGACCACGACAGATGGTGGAGTCCGTGCAGGAGGACGGCCACCCGCTGCTGCGCACCGAACTCGGCAAACCGTCCCTCTACGACGCGGCGCTCGCACTGCTCGCGCGGTGGGGTTTCGCGGTCCCGGTCGAGTGCGTGGAGAAGCCCCCGACCGAGCAACACGAGCTGGACGCGCGGGTCGAGGACGTGTGGTTGGAGATCTACCGGCACCCGGACCACCACCCGCAGGCGCACCGGCTGGCCGAGAGCCTCCTGGAGGTCGCGTACCAGTTCTCGTGCTGGCGCTCCACGCACCTGCTCGTGGTCGAACGGATGCTCGGCGGCAAGAACGGCACCGGCGGCAGCGACGGCGCCCCGTGGCTGCGCGCGATCAACGAACACCGCTTCTTCCCGGAACTGTGGACGTTCCGCACCCGACTCTGATGCGGCTGCGAGGAAGCCCCGACTGGACCCACCGAAGACGGAGGACGTGATGACGCAACTCGACTGCATGACACAACGCAACCGCCTGCCGACCGTGCCGAGGGGAGCGACGCCGTGACCAAGTCCGTCGACCGGCCCGTCGACCTCGGCCCGCTGGTGCCCGCGCTGTTCGGGTTCGCCGCCTTCCAGCAGCTGCGCGCGGCCTCGGAACTGCAGCTGTTCGAGTACCTCACCCTCAACGGCCCGGCCACCGGCGACCAGGTCGCCGCCGGACTGCGGTTACCGGCGAAGTCCGCGCGCAAGCTGCTGCTCGGCACCACCGCGCTCGGCCTCACCGAGCACGAGGACGGCTGCTACACCGTCGGCGAGCCGCTGCGCGCGGCGATCGAGGCGGGCACCTGGCCGCTGATCCGCAACATCATCGACTTCCAGCAGCGACTGTCCTATCTGCCCGCCAAGGAGTACGCGGAGTCGCTGCGGACCGGCAAGAACGAGGGGCTCAAGCACCTGCCCGGCACCGGCAACGACCTCTACGCCCGCCTCGAACAGGCTCCGGAGCTGGAGAACCTGTTCTTCCGCGGCATGAACTCCTGGTCCGAACTGTCCAATTCGGTGCTGTTGGACCAAGTGGACTACAGCTCGGTGCACCGTCTGCTCGACGTCGGCGGCGGTGACGCGGTCAACGCGATCGCGCTGGTCCGGGCCCACCCGCACCTGCGGGTCACGGTGTTCGACCTGGAAGGCGCGGTCGACGTGGCCCGGGACAACATCGCCGCGGCCGGGCTCGACGACCGGATCGACGTCGTGGTCGGCGACATGTTCGGCGACCCGATGCCGGACGGGTTCGACCTCGTGCTGTTCGCCCACCAGTTCGTGATCTGGTCGCCGGAGCAGAACCAGACCCTGCTCAAGCAGGCGTACGAGGCGCTCGGCCCCGGCGGCCGGGTCGCGGTGTTCAACGCCTTCGCCGACGACGACGGCCGCGGCCCGCTCTACACCGCGCTGGACAACGTCTACTTCACGACGTTGCCGTCCGAGGACTCGACGATCTACCAGTGGCGCGAGCACGAGGACTGGCTCACCGCCGCCGGGTTCGTCGACATCACCCGCGTGCGCGGCGCGGGCTGGACACCGCACGGCGTGATCCAGGGGTGCAAGCCCGATGTGTGAGCCCAGCTCGCTCGATCGGGAGTACTCGCCCAGCACCGTCGCTCGCGACCCGGACGGGACGCTGCGCCGGTACCGGGAACGCAGCGACACGGCCCGGTCGCGGCTGGACGCGCACCTCGCCGTCCGCTACGGCATGGAGCGCGGCGAGTGGTGCCACGTGTTCCCGGCCGTCGAGCCCGGCACGCGCGGGCCGGAGACGCCTGCGGTGGTCTTCGTGCACGGCGGCCACTGGCAGGAGTCCGGTATCGACGATGCCTGTTTCGCCGCGGAGCCCGTGGTCGCGGTCGGGTGCGCGTTCGTGGCCGTGGGTTACGGGCTGGCCCCGACGCGCACGGTGCCCGGCATGATCGCCTCGGTCGGGCGGGCGCTGACCTGGCTCGCCGAGGTCGGTCCGCTGTTCGGCATCGACCCGGACCGGCTGCACGTCGCGGGCAGCAGCGCGGGCGCGCACCTGCTCGCCGCCGCGCTCGCCGACCCGGACACGCCCCGGGTGCGCGGGGCCTGCCTGCTCAGCGGGCTGTACGACCTCACCGAGATCCCGCGCACCTACGTCAACGACGCCGTCGGCCTGACCCCCGTGCTCGCCAGGACGTGCAGTCCACTGTGGATGGAACCGCCCCGGTGCGACTCGGTGCTGCTGGCCGTCGGACAGCACGAGACACCGACCTACCTGCGTCAACACGAGACCTACGCGGCGCACCTGGCCGACGCCGGGTCCCCGGTCACCGCGCTGACCGTGCCCGACCGTGACCACTTCGACCTGCCGCTGGACCTGGCCGACCCGGAAACCCCGCTCGGCCGCGCCTGCCTGGCGCACCTGGGCCAGGTGCCACACCCGAGGGTCCAGCACATACCGGAAGGGACGGTGACACCCGCGCGATGAAACACCTTGCCACTGCCACGCGCCTCGGGGACGCACCCACCCGGGCCGTCACCACCGAGACGATCGCCGACGCGTTCGTCCGGACCGCGCGCGAGCACGCCGCCCGCGAGGCCATCACCGACGGCGTGACGACCCTGACCTACGCCGAACTCGACGAGCTGACCAACCGGATCGCCCACGCCCTGCGGGATCGCGCGCTGCGGCCCGGGGAGCGGATCGGCGTCCACCTCGATCGCGGCCACCCGCTCTACCAGGTGTTCCTCGGCGTGCTCAAGGCCGGACTCGTGGTGGTCCCGTTCCACCCGGGCCACCCGGCCGAGCACAAGGCCCGCATGTTCCGCGTGGCCGAACCGGTCCTGACGGTGACCGACTCCGCCGAGCCCGTGGGCGGCATCCCGGCCGAGACCTGCCTGGACATCGACGAGTTGCTGGCCGCCGCGCACTCGCGGTCCGGTGACCCGGTCGAGTCCTGGGCCACACCCGAGGCGCCCGCGTTCGTGCTGTTCACCTCCGGCTCGACCGGCCTGCCCAAGGGCGTCGTGATCGCGCACCGAGGCATCTCCCGCGTGTCCGCCTCGCTCACCGGCTACACCCCCGGCCCGGACGACCGGTTCGTCCAGCTGGCCCAGCCCTCCTTCGCCGCGTCCACCACGGACATCTGGACGTGCCTGCTGCGCGGCGGCAGGCTCACCATCGCGCCCCAGCAGGTGCCGCCGCTCGGCGACCTCGCGCGGTTGATCGACCGCGAGCGGATCACCGTGCTCAACCTGTCCGTCGGCCTGTTCAACCTGCTGGTCGAGCACCACCCGGACGTCCTCGCCCGGACCCGCTCGGTGATCGTCAGCGGCGACTTCCCCTCGCCCGAACACCTCTCCCGCGCCCTCGCCGCCGTGGGCGGTGACCTGTTCAACGCCTTCGGCTGCACGGAGAACTCCGCACTGACCGCGCTGCACAAGATCACGCCCGCGGACCTGGACGCCGAGATCCCGGTGGGCAGGCCGGTGCCGACCGTCGAGATGTCCGTGCGCGACGAGTCCCTCGCCGAGTGCCCGCCCGGCCGGATCGGCGAGCTGTGCATCGCGGGCGACGGCGTCGCGCTCGGGTACCTGGGCGACCCGGACACCACCGACCGCAAGTTCGTCCGGCACCGGGGCACGCGGCTGCTGCGCACCGGCGACCTGGCCAAACTGACCGAGGACGGGGAGATCGTGCTCGCCGGGCGCACCGACCAGCTGCTCAAGGTCCGCGGCTTCCGAGTCGAACCCCGACACGTCGAGCTGACCGCCGAGGCGCTTCCCGGGGTGCGGCGCGCGGTGGCCCAGGCCGTGTCGAGCGGTGGCGCCGCCGATCGGCTCGCGCTCTGGTGCGTCGCGGCGCCCGACCACGACCTCACCGAGGCCGAGCTGACCGACCACCTGCGTGGACACCTGCCCGACTACATGGTCCCGTCGCTGGTGTCCATCCTGGACGCCTTCCCGCTCAACGCCAACGGCAAGATCGACCGTCGTGAGCTGGCGAACCGGCTCACCACCTCCCGTCCGAACCGGACCGAGGACGACGACCGGCTCGCCGAGACCGTCCGTGCCACGCTGGCCGAGCTGCTCGGCGAGCCGGGGATCGGCGCGGACGACGGGCTGATCGAGTCCGGCGCCACCTCGTTGCACCTGATCGACCTGGGTGCGCGGCTGGAGGATGTCGTCGGTGTCGCGTTGGGACCGGACGAGATCGTCGGGGCGGGCACCGCGCGCGGTATCGCGGACCTGATCCGTGCCAAGCGGACCCGGAACTGACATGACCGCCACCGGACAACGATCCGTGACCAGGGAATATGCGCCCGCCTCGCCTGTCCAGCCGGGTATGTGGTTCGCCAGCACCTATGGCGTGGACCCGACGGCCTATAACCAGCCGTTGCTGCTGCGCACGCGAGTCCTGCTCGACCACGACGTCCTCGTCGAGGCGCTGCGCGTCGTGCACCGCGCCCATGTCGCGCTGCGCACCACCTTCGAGATGGACGCCGACGGTGACCTGCGGCAGGTCGTGCATACCGAGTTGGAACCGATGGTCGACGTGTGCGATCACGTGGGTGAGTCGGGTGCGTGGGTGGCCGAACAGGTGGCCGCGTTCACCGGGACCGCGTTCGACCTGCACGACGGTCCACTCGCGCGCGTGCGACACCTCCGACTGGTGGACGAGAGCGCGAGCGTGCTGGTGTTCGACATCCACCACAGCGTGTTCGACGGCATGTCGTGGAAGCCGTACCTGACCCAGGTGGAAGCCGTGTACACGGCGCTGCGCAACGGCGACGATGTCCCGATCCTGGCTCCCCGCCAGGCCACTGCGGCCTATGCGCGCTGGTCGACGCGTGTGGACGATCCCGACACGCGCCGCTTCTGGCAGCAGCGGCTGGCCGACGCCCCGGTGGCCACGTCTGCCGGGATGCCCGGTGAGGGGCCCACGCGCCAGGTGATTCAGCGGGCCGTCCTCGATGAACATGTGTCCGCGCGGCTGCGTGAGTTCTGCCGGGAGGAGGGCGTCACCAGCAGCATGTTCTTCGTCGCCCTGTGTTTCATGCTGCTGCACCGGCAGACCGGCCAGGACGACATCCTCCTCGGCGTCCCCATGACCGTCCGGGACGGCATCGACGCCGACGTCCTCGCCCACCTCACCAACTCCGTCGTCCTCCGTCACCGCCTGACCCGCGACACCACCGCCCGGCACGTCCTGCGCACGGTCAAGCAGGATGTGCTCGACTCGCTGCGGCATCGGCACGCCCCGCTGGAGGCCGTGGTCGGTGATCTCCGCGCGGCCGGGGGAGCGCCGGATGGGACCGGCGAGGTGTTCAACACGATGATCACCGTGATGCCGTCCGACGCGCGTCGCCTGGACCTGCCCGACTGGGGTGTGCGGACCTGGGAACACGTGTCCGGCGGCGCGAAGTACGAGCTGGCGATCATCGTCGACGAGCTGCCCGACCACTACGCGCTGATCATCGAGCACGCGACGGCAGCGCCCGCAGGCGAGGACTTCACGGCCTACCTGGCCCAGCGCCTCGCCACGCTCGTGGAGAGCGTCCTGACCGGGCCGGACACTGTGGTGGACGGTCTCGCCTGGGTCGGTGCGGAGGAGCAGCGGGCGATCGACACGTTCTGCGCCCGCCGCGCCGACGCCCCCGAACTGGGCACCGAGCTGACATCCGACCTGTTCGCCGCCACTGTGGACGCGTCGAGCACGGACTCCGCAGTGGAGGTCGACGGCACGGTCACAACCTATGCCGAGCTGTCGCACCGAGTCGACGCACTGGCCGCGAGCCTGGTGGCCCGGGGAGTCCGTGATGGACAGTCGGTTGCCGTGCTCATGCGGCCGGGCCTCGATGTGACGGTGGCGGTCCTCGGCATCCTGCGCGCGGGCGGCGCCTACGTCACCCTCGATGCCGACCAACCACCGGACCGCCTGGCCTTCACCCTCCGGGACTGCGGCGCGAAGATCCTCCTTCGCGGGTCCGGGATGGACATGGCCGTGCCCGAGGACATCGTCGAACCGTCCGACGCTGGGGCAGGTCTTCCGGCAGGGCAACGGAAGACGCCCGAGGACGCCGCGTACATCGTGTACACCTCGGGTTCGACCGGCCGCCCGAAAGGCGTCGTGCTGCCCGAGGCCACGCTGGCCAACCTGGTGCACAACCAGGCCATGATGTCCGCAGGCCGCCGGATGCGGACGCTGCAGTACATGCCGCCCGCCTTCGACGTCTTCGCCATCGAGGTCTTCGGCGCCCTGTGCACCGGCGGCACCCTCGTCATCCCGCCCGCCTCCGCCCGCACCGACTTCGAGGAGCTGGCCGCGCTGCTGGCAGACCAGCGGGTCGAGCGGGTATTTCTCCCGTATGTCGCGCTCCGCGAACTCGCCGCCGTCGTGCGGTCGGCCGATCTGGAGCTCCCGGACCTGCGCGAGGTCTACGTGACCGGCGAGCGGCTGGTCGTCACCGAGGATCTCCGCGCCATGTTCCGCCGCTGCCCGGCCCGGCTGATCAACGCCTACGGCCCGTCCGAGGCGCACCTGTGCAGCGAGGACCGCCTCCCGGCCGACCCGGACACCTGGCAGGCCATGCCGTCCATCGGCCGCGTGGTCGCCGGGGTCGACGCCTACGTGCTGCGCGACGCCGGGGGAGCGGCCCGGCGGATGCCGTTCGGTGTCGAAGGGGAGCTGTGCGTCGCGGGCCCGGTCGTGTCCCCCGGATACCTCGGCCTGCCGGACAAGACCGCCCAGGCCATGCTGCCCGACCCGTTCGTCCCCGGTCAGCTGATGTACCGGACCGGCGACGTGGTCGTGCTGGCCCCGGACGGTCGGCTGCACTACCGGGGTCGGGAGGACGACCAGGTCAAGATCCGTGGCTACCGGGTCGAGCCGGGCGAGGTCGAGTCCGCGCTGGAACGGGAACTCGGCGTGGACGCGGCCGCCGTGATCGTCGTGTCCGCCGGGACGGACCCGGCTTTGCACGCCCTTGTCCAGTCTGATGTGGAGCCTCCGGCGGACTGGTGCTCCCGACTCGGCGGTGTGCTGCCCGGCTATATGATCCCGCGCCGGATCACCCGCGTCGACACCTTCCCGGTGACCCCGAACGGCAAGACCGACCGCCGCGCGTTGGAGTCCCTGCTCACCGACGACGAGCCGGAGATCGAGGCCGCCGACTGGACCGACGCGGAACGCCGGATCGCCGACCTGTGGACCGAGGTGCTCGGCGCGGCACCCGCCACCCCCGAGGACGACTTCTTCCTGGTGGGCGGGCATTCCCTGCTGGCCGCCCGCCTGCACCGCCTGGTCAGACAGCGCCTGGACACCGACATCCCGCTGTCCGCGCTGCTGAACACCCCCACCGTGCGCGGCATGGCCGACAGCCTCGCCGACCGCGACCCCACCGCTCCCGACCTCTATGCCGAAGCCCACCTGCACGACCTGACCGTGGCCGAACACCGGGAACCGACCGGCGACAAGGTACTGCTGACCGGCGCCACCGGGTTCCTCGGCAGCCACCTCCTCGATGAACTGCTGGCAGGCGGAAGCCGCGTCGCCTGCCTGGTGCGGGCCGACAGCGTCGAGGACGCGCGTGGCAGGCTCCGCGCGGCGTTCGAGAAGTTCGCGATCGACCCCGACCGGCTCGATGAGGTGGAGATCTGCCTCGGCGACCTCGCCCGCCCGCGACTGGGCCTGGGCGACGCGTTCGACACCTGGGCGCGGGACGTGCGCGAGGTCTACCACGCCGCCGCGCACATCAACTTCGTCGTTCCCTACCACACAGTCAAACGCACCAATGTGGACGGACTGCGGCGCGTGCTCGACTTCTGCGGCGTCAACCGCACCCCGCTGCGCCTGATCTCCACCCTGGGCGTCTTCCCGCCGGACTCCACACCGGACCTGGTGTCCGAGCACACCGTCCTCGGCGACCCGGAATCCCTGGGAATCGGCTACTCGCAGAGCAAGTGGGTCGCCGAACAGCTCGCCGCCCGCGCGCGCCGGGCCGGGCTGCCGGTCACCGTGCACCGCGTCGGCCGGATCGGCGGCCACAGCCGTACCGGTGCGTGCAGGCACGACGACTTCTTCTGGCTCCAGCTCAAGGGTTTCGCCCTGCTCGGCAGCTACCCGAGGGACATCGCGCACGCCCAGGCCGTCGACCTGCTGCCGGTCGACTACGTGGCCCGCGCCATCGTCGCGCTGTCCCGGGGCGGACCGGACGACGAGACCTGGCACCTGCACCACGCGACCGGTCTCGACTGGCCCACGATCATCGACACGATCCAGTCCGTCGGCCACGACGTGCACGCGGTCGACCAGGCCGAGTGGATGGCCGCGCTTGAGGCCCGCGTCGAGACCGAAGACCGAGGTCAGGGGCTCGGCTCGCTGGTGCCGCTGATGCGTGAGGGCGTGCTGCGGCTGGGCACGTACACCTTCGACAACGAGAAGACCAGGCGCGCGCTGGCCGATGTCGGCTGCCCGCACCCACACGCGGACACCGACTGGATCAGGCGCGTGTTCGCGTACTTCACCGCGCTCGGCAGCGTCCCGCCGGGCCGGGCGACACAGGGAGGTCACGATGGCTGAACCGGGCACGGCGGTCCGCTCGGTGGTGATCATCGGCGCAGGCCCGGTCGGCTGCGCCCTGGCCACGCTGCTGCGGCGGCAGGGGCGGACGGTCGACCTGTTCGAGCGGGGCGCGGAGTCCGGCACCACGGGGTCCGGCCTGTCGTTCAACCTCACGCTCACCTCGCGTGGCCTGGACTGCCTGCCCAGGTCCGTCAAACGCCGCCTTTACCTGCAGGGATCGGTGCTGGTGAAGCGGATCATCCACCACCGCGACGGTGCCATCTCCACCCAGCCGTACGGCACGGCGGACGCCCACCACCTGCTGTCCATCCCGCGTCGGGTCCTGCAGGACATCCTGCGTGACCAAGCCATGCGCGCGGGCGCCCGGATCCACTACGGACTCGCGTGCGTGGATGTGGACACCGCTCGGCCCGCCGCCATGCTGCGCGACGATCGGGGCGAGACGCGCTGGGTGGACGGGGACCTGGTGGTCGGCTGCGACGGCGCGAACAGCGCGGTGCGCGGCGCCATCGCGGCGGCGCACCCGTCGGACCTGTGGGTCGCCCGGGACGTGATCGAGCACGGCCACGCCGAGATCACCATGGACTACGGCGACGCCGACCCGGCAGGCATGCACCTGTGGCCGCGCGGCGACCACTTCCTCCAGGCCCAGCCCAACCGCGACCGGACCTTCACCACCAGCCTGTTCAAACCGCTGGCCGGGGACGACCGGCACTTCTCCGAGTTGCCCTCCGCCACCGCTGCCCGCGACTACTGCGCCACCGAGTTCCCGGACGTCTACGACCGGATGGCCGGGGTCGGGCCGGATCTCACCACCCGCTGCCCCGGCAGGCTGCGGATCGTCACCTGCGCCCCCTACCACCACCGCCGCGCGGTGCTGGTAGGCGATGCCGCGCACGCCGTCGTGCCGTTCTTCGGCCAGGGCATCAACTGCAGCTTCGAGGACACCGCCGCGCTCGCGGGCCTGTTGGAACGGTCCGGGTCGCCGATCGAGGCAGCCGCCGCCTACAGCGAGGCGCGGGTCCGATCAGGACACGCCCTGGCGGACCTGTCGCTGCGGAACCTGGAGGAGTTGTCGGACAAGGTGAACAGCACCGCCTTCCTGGCGCGTCGGGCCATGGAACGGCGGCTGCACGAGCTGCACCCGGAGCTGTACACGCCGCTGTACCAGATGGTCGCGTTCACCGACACGCCGTACGACGCGGCGCAGGATCGACACCGGGAGCTGGGCGCGGAGCTGGACGCGCTGTGCCGGGGGCGGGACATCCGGCGGGAGCAGGACGCCATCATCACCGAGTTCGCGGCCCGGCACGGCCACCGCGCGTCCGGCCGCTGGGCGGGTTGACGGTTGTCGGCCGCTACGCCGACTCGGCGCGCACGGCCTCGTCGTCCAGGCGGAAGCCGACGCTGCGGACCGTGACGATCCAATGCGGACTGCCGAGCTTCTTGCGCAGGCTGCTCACGTGCGTGTCGATCGTGCGGCTGGCCAGCGCGGTCACGTCGGCGTCCACGTGGTCGTACTCCCACACCCGGCGCAGCAGCTCGGCCCGGGAGAAGACCTTGGCGGGCTCGCTGGCCAGCAGGTGCAGCAGCTCGAACTCCTTGCGGGTCACGTCCACCGGCCGGTCGCCGATCCGGACCTCGCGCAGCGACGGGTGGATGCCCAGCGCGCCGAGCACGAGCGCGGGCGGGGACATCATGTGCGTGCGGCGCAGCAGGGCGCCGAGCCGGGCCATCAGCTCCCGGCTGTGGTACGGCTTGACCACGCAGTCGTCGCAGCCCGCCTCCAGGGCCAGCACCCGGTCCAGCTCGTGCAGCGAGGCGAAGCCGATCATCGGGATGTCGCTGGCCAGGCGGATCTCCCGGCACAGCGTCAGACCGTCGTAGTCGGTGAGGTCGAGGTCGATGAGCACCACGTCGAAATCGCGGTAGGCGGCCATGGTCGCGGACCCCGTCGACACCGAGTCGGACGCGAACCCGTGCCTGCGCAGGTCCTTGACCGTGTCGTCGAGCCCCTCGCAGTCCGCCACGACTAAGAGGTTGGGCCGTAAGCTGAGCACTGTCGTCCCCTTCCGGTGCCTGCTCTTCCGTTTCTTGCTTGTTCGTAGGTCGGTCGGACAGGTCGAGAGGCGCGGGCGGGGTATCGTTTTCACCGGTGATCGCACGGCATTTCGCTTGGGCGGCGAAATGCGCGCGTGGACCGTATATCGAGCCATTGTCGGGGCGAATCCTGATTGATCGCGGCGCATTTCCAGGATCGTGCGTTTTCGGGAGAACGAGGCTGGATCGGATGGTTGACCGCCTCGTCCGGGAGGGTGTGCGCTGTCGCGTTCGCGTCGGATGTCCTGCCGGGTAGGCCCATCGCCGCGCTCCCTCCGCCTGGTCGGATGCCGGAGTCGATCACCGGTGTGCCCGTGCGCCACCCTTCCCGCCCGGCATGCGGACTGGGCGTGGAATACCCGAGCTTTTCTGTGATCTTCGTGCCCGTCGCCCGGTCGTGTCAACCGTGAAGTCACTCGTTCGGAGCAACTTGTTGACAGAGGTTTATCGCCGTGCAGAGTGGGAACTCCGAAATTCGGGCCATCGGGCCGTGATGTCGTACGTCAGCAGGTCGGGGGCCGTGGATCGGCGACCCGCGCGAGGCGATCGTATGATCGGGATGGTCCGTCCTCCGTCGGCAGGAAGGAACATTCGTGAGCAGCGCCCGACCGCCGCTGGTCGTGCACGACGCGCGCACCAACAACCTGACCGGTGTGACGGTACGCATCCCGTCGCCCGCGTTGACCGTGGTGACCGGGGTGTCCGGTTCGGGCAAGTCCTCACTGGTGTTCGAGACCATCGCCAAGGAGTCGCAGCGGCAGCTCAACGAGGTGTTCCCGCTGTTCATCCGCAACCGGCTGCCCAAGTTCGAGCGCCCCGACTTCGAGCGGATGGAGAACCTCGCCCCGGCGATCGTGGTCGACCAGCGCAACCTCGGCCGCAGTGCCCGATCCACGGTGGGCACGCTCACCGAGGTACAGCCGATGCTGCGCGTGTTGTTCTCCCGGCACGGAAAGCCCAGCGCGGGGGAGTCGACCGCGTACTCGTTCAACGCCCCGGACGGCATGTGCCCGGACTGCGAGGGCCTGGGCGAGGTGCTCAGCGTGGACGTCGAGCGGTTGCTGGACCGGTCGAAGTCGCTCAACGAGGGCGCGATCCAGCATCCGAACTTCGCGGTGGGCACGAACTACTGGAAGCGGTACGCGACCGCGCACTACCACGTCGAGCGACCGGACAAGAAGCTCGGCGAGCCGTTGTTCGACGCGGATCGGCCTGTCGGCGAGTACACGAAGGACGAGCTCGACCTCCTGCTGTACGGCGGTGGTTTCCAGACCGACCGGCCCGGCGACATGGGCAACATCGCGGTGAACGACTACGAGGGCGTGGCCGACCGCTTCACCCGACGCTTCCTCAAGCCCGGCCTGGAGTCGCTGAAACCCAACGAGCGCAAGCACGTCGAGCGACTGGTGGACCAGCGCCCGTGCCGCGCGTGCGGTGGCACCCGGCTGGCGAAGGCGGTACTGAAGTCCAAGATAGACGGTCGCAACATCGCCGACCTGTCCGCGCTGCAGGTCACCGACCTGATCGACACGCTCACCGGTCTGGAGAAGACGATCGGCGAGACCTCGGTGCTCCAACCGCCGCTGGCCGCGCTGCGACGAATGGACGAGGTCGGGTTGGGCTACCTGTCGCTCGACCGTACGTCGGTGAGCCTCTCCGGCGGCGAGGGGCAGCGGCTCAAGACCGTGCGGCACCTCGGGTCCAGCCTCACCGGTATGACCTATGTGTTCGACGAGCCCAGCGTCGGCCTGCACCCGCGCGATGTGGAACGGCTGATCACCCTGCTGTATCAGTTGCGGGACAAGGGAAACATCGTCCTCGTGGTGGAGCACAACCGTGCTGTCATCGAGGCGGCCGACCACGTCATCGACATCGGCCCTGGCGCGGGTGCGCGCGGCGGCCGGGTCACGTTCGAGGGCACCCCGGCCGCGCTGACCAAGAGCGACACGGCCACCGGTACGGAGCTGCGTCGGCCGATCCCGGAACGCACACCGCGCTCGTTCACCGAACATCTGGTGGTGCGCAAGGCCAACCTGCACAACCTGCGCAACGTGAACGTCGACTTCCCGGTGGGTGTGCTGACGGTGGTCACGGGCGTGGCGGGCTCGGGCAAGAGCTCGCTGGCCACCCGGGTCCTGCCGCGCCAGCATCCGGGCACGGTCGTCATTGACCAGAGCGCCGTGGGCCTCAACCCGCGTTCCACCCCGGCGACCTACGCCAAGATCTGGGACCACATCCGCCAGCGCTTCGCCCGTGCACACGACGTCAAACCCGGCCTGTTCAGCTTCAACGCCGAGGGTGCCTGCCCCACCTGCAAGGGGCGGGGCACGATCACCAACGACATGGCCTACCTGGACCCGGTCACGGTCACCTGCGAGACCTGCGCGGGCCGCCGCTACGACCCCGAGGTGTTGAAGTACCTGGTGAACGGTCAGTCGATAGCGGACGTCCTGGAGACCACCATCGAGGAGGCCGTCGACACGTTCTCCGACGAGACCGTCACGGACCGGTTGAAGGCATTCCTCGATGTCGGCCTCGGCTATCTCACCCTCGGCCGTTCGTTGTCGGAACTCTCCGGCGGAGAGCGTCAACGCGTGAAGCTGGCCAGCAGGCTCACCGACCACGGCCGGGTGTTCGTGTTCGACGAGCCCACGTCCGGGCTGCACATGGCCGACGTCCGCCACCTGGTCGACCTGTTCGACCGGATCATCGAGGCGGGCAACACGGTGATCGTCATCGAACATGACCTGGATGTCGTGCAGGTCGCCGACTGGGTCATCGACCTGGGGCCCGGCGCGGGCACCGAGGGCGGCCGGGTCATCTTCGAGGGCACGCCCGCCGAGCTGGCCACCCATGAGGACAGCCTGACCGGCCGCTACCTCGCCAAGGAACGCCACTGACACTGTCCCGGCCGCACCACTAGTCGGCAGGCGTCCCCAGCGATCGCGACGCGGCCATGTCCGATTCGGGCTGCCCAGGTTCGCCCGGTACCCGAGGCGCCACGACCTCCGGGCTCCGCGCGTGCGCACCACACTGACACTCGCCATCACCGTCGCTGTCCACAGCAGCGGCGGCGAGCCCGGGGGAGTGGTAGAGGCACATCAGGACTGCGCCGCCATCGCCGCCGTCTCCCACGCGAACCCGTCCGGGTCCGAGAACGCCTCATCCGCCCCGCCGACCGCGATCCGGTGCGAGCCACTACCCTCCGGCGCCACCCCCGCGTCCTTCGCGAGCGCCCGCCGCCGGTACAGCCCCAGCTTGATCGGGCTGGACCCGGTGTCGAACTCCACGTACATGCGGGCGAAACTCTTGCCCACCGGCAGCCCACGCTCCACATAGAACCGCTTGCTGGCCGGGATATCGGCCACACCGAACAGCAACACGATGCTGTCGATCTCCCGACTGGCAGGCTTGGTGTCCTTCTTGGACGACGTGGCCACCTTCCAGATCGTCCCGTCCGGCGCCTGCACCACACCGCCGTAGCCCCACATCGACTTCGTCACCGGCTTGATCACCGTCGCCCCGGCCTCGACGGCGGCCTCCACCAGCGCGTGCACATTGGCAGGCTGCGACACCGTCAGCGACAGCGTGAACCCACGGAAGCCCGAAGTCGCGTCCTGCGTGGCCCGCAACCGCAGCTCGGGGCCCAGCCCGAAGGCGGCGGAGTAGAAGCGCGCGGCGGCCGCGACATCGGCGACCTCAAGGGTGATGTTCTCAATCTTCGTCATGCCGATAACGCTAAGCGCGCCCCCGCCGCCAGCGCTTCTCCATTCCTGACCAGTCCCGACGGCTCCCGTCCTGAGGCGGCAGTCCTGGTCGCTCTGGGTGACGTGTTGATGACGATGCGGCTCCTTGGTGCAGGCCGCCCTAGTCGGTGATGTCGAGGACGGCGGCCACGTCCTCATCGGCCCCGTCGGTGACGTCGAGGGTGAGATGGGCGAAGGCCGGGGCCAGCGCGGCGAGTGCGGCCTGTCGGTCGTCCTCGATCTCGTGGTCTTCGATGTAGAGGCTGCGCAGTGTGAGGGTCTCCAGTTGGCGCAGGATCGGGGACTCGGCCAGCGTGACGAGGGTGGCGTAGTCGCCGCCGTCGAACTCCGCGTCACCCAGATCGAGGTGCCGCAACGCGGGGTAGCCCGCCGGGTCGAGTTGTTCCAGCTGCTCGACGGGACAGACGGTGCCGAAGACGTCAGTCCCGATCTCCAGCGCCAGGGTGACGACACCGGGCGCCTTGCGCGGGAAGACGGCGCCGTCGGAGAGCACCGCGCCGCGCAGACGCAGCTCGGTCAGCGCGGGCAGCGCGTCGCTGTCGATGTCGTCGAACAGCAGCCCGCCCTCGATGGTGAGTTCACGCAGTGCGGGCAACGCGTTCCACAGCCCGCACGCGCCGTCATCCACGACACCTTCGTTCAACCACGACGTCGGGTCGATCCGACCACCGGTCGAGCTGGTGGCGTGCTCGAACAGCAACCGGAAGTCATGCCCGAAGTACAGCTCGGCCAACTGCCCACGTCGATGAGCGGCCAACGCACGAGCGGCCCGGCGCGCGGAGTGGTGGAAGTCGGTGAGGTGCAACTCCAGTGTGCGCAGATCCGCCGAGACCGGGTCGCCAAGCACCGCCTCGATCAGCGCACCCTCCCACTGCTCCGGATCACTCGCGTTCCCACCCAGCCGGGCCACCAGCGCCCCACGCTCGACGGCCGTTCCCGGGACCAACCGGAACACGGCCTTCTCCAACCGATCCCCGACCCACCCGAACTGCCAAGAACCGTCGGCCGCCAACCCCGCGATGTCGATCACGCCGGACATCGTAGGCGCCGACCACGCCGTGGTCGCATCCCACCTTCGATTTCCGACGAACGTCCGGTGGTCAGGAGTCCGCTCGGTCCAGGCCCGGAAGAGTGTGTCGAGAGCAGGTCGCCGACCTGCCAACACCACCGTCTTGACGTGCAATACCGCCACCTCGGCGGCCATCCTTCGTAACGACTCGTCACCGTTGTCGAGGAAGCCGACCGCCACCCGAGCAGGACTCCTTTGAGCGGGCAGAAGAGGGAGACATCAACGGATGGCAGGGAGGTCGCGGAGTTGGCGGCGGGAGGTGATCGAGAGTTTCCGGAAGATGTTGCGTAAGTGGGCATCCACCGTCCGTGGGCTCAGGAACAGCTTCGCCGCAACCTCCTTCGACGTAGCCCCGTCCGCCACCAGCCGAGCGATGTGCACTTCCTGCACGGTAAGGCTGTCCGCAGCCGACGAAGACCGACGACGGGCCTGCTCCCCGGTGGCCCGGAGTTCCTGCGCGGCTCGTCCGGCAAACGCTTCGGCACCCAGGGCCGACAAAGCCGAATGCGCGTGGCGGAGTTCGATTCGCGCTTCCTTACGGCGCCCCGCACGCCGGAGCCATTCCCCATAGACGAGATGGGCGCGCGCCGCGTAGACGGCCATGGGCGAGGCGTCCAGGATGGTGATCGCCTGGAGGTAGGCGGTTTCGTCGTCATGGACCAGACCACGGGCGTAAGCCGCCATGCCCAGGCCCCAGGGTTGTCCGCCGCCGATCGCCCGTTCGGTCAAGGCGGCCAGCGCGGGCAAGGCCGCGTCCCGGCGACCGCAGCGCGCAGCGGCCTCGATCAGTTCGGGCAGGGCGAGGCTGGTCAGTCCGAGATCCCCGGTGGCCACCGTCCGCTCGGCCGCAGGCAAAGCCGCCGGATAGTCCGCCAGCCCGTTGTTCAGCACCGCCGTCGCGTACTGCACGCTCAAGGTCATATGCGGTCCGACCTGGGCGAACAGCTCCAGCGCCTGCTCCCGACGACCTTGCAGGGCGGCCAGGTGCAGGCGCGGATAGACCAGCGGGGCCGCGCCGGTGGCCTCGGCGATCGCCTCGGCCTCGGAGATCAGTTCCTTGGCGGTGCCGAAGTCGCCGGTCTGGGCGGTGACGGTGGCGCGCATGGCCAAACCGATCGGCAGCAGGTGGAACGAGCCGGACGAGCGGCCGGACGTCGTCGTGCGGTCGGCGATGTCCCGCGCGGCGTCGCCGTGCATGAGTTCCAGACCGAGCAGGAACGCCAGCGTGGGCCACCGGTCCCGGACCTCGCTGTCCGTCAGCACCGGGCGCAGCATCTCGGCCGCGGCCTGGTGGCCGTGGTCGGACTTGACGATCATGCCGTCGAGCAGGACGTCCACGCCACGGGGGAGACCCGGGACCGGCGGCGCGGTGCGCGCGGCGTCGATCACCGTGGCCAGGCCGCCGGTCAGGATGCCCATCTCGATGGCGTCCACGTAGATCGTCCGCGCGTCCTCGGGCTCCTTCTCGGACAGCTTGGCGGCGGCGCGCAGCAGGTGCGCGGTCGGTATGTCCTCGCCGCGGAACCGGGCGAACGAGATCCGGCCGCGCAGCAGGTCGACGCGGGCGTCGTCGGGTTGGAGCGTGGACAGCAGGTCGGCGGCCACGTCGAAGTCCCCGGCCGACAGCTTGGCCTCGACCGCCGCCAGCACCCGCGTCGCCCGCAGGTCCGGCTCCAGCGTCAGCGCGGCCGCGCGTTCCAGGAACGCCGCCGCGGCCGCCACCCCGCCCCGGGCCCGCGCGCGGGCGGCCGAGTCGGTCAGTGCGGTGGCCACGTCCTCGTCCGGCCCGGAACAGGCCTGCGCGCGGTGCCACGCGACCCGGTCCGGGTCCGCGAGCGGGTCGCTGACCTGCGCCAACGCCCGATGTGCGCGGCGCCGCTGCGGATCGGTCGCCGAGTGGTAGACCGCCGAGCGCGCCAGCGGGTGTACGAACCGCACCCGGGACCCGAACTCGACCAGCGGCACGTCGTGCGCCGCCGACACGTCGATGCCCAGCACCTCCGCGGCACGCCACAGCAGGTCCGGGTCACCCACCGGCTCCGCGGCCGCGACCGTCAGCAACATCCTGACCTGCGACGACAGCTCGTCCAACCGGGCCAGGAAGCTCCGCTCGGCCGCAGGCAGGTCGAAGCCACCGGCCAGACCGGTCAGCCCGGCGGTCCGGGTCAATTCCAGCAGAGCCAGCGGATTGCCCCGAGCCTCGGCCAACACGCGGTCACGCACTCGTTCGTCCAACGGCGCCGGGATCTCGCGCGCCAGCAACGCCCGCGCCTCCTGCTCGCTCAACGGCCGCACGTCCACCACCGGCAGATGCCCCAGCACGTCCGGCGCCGACCGCGCGGCGAACACCATCGCCACCCGCTCCGCCGTGACCCTGCGCGACACGAACGCCAGCGCCCGTGCCGACGCGTGATCCAACCACTGGGCATCGTCGATCACACACAGCAACGGCCGGTCGTGCTCGGTCAACAGCCCCAGCGTCGCCGCGCCCGCCAGGAACGGATCGGGCGTGCCGGTCGCCATGCCGAACGCGATCCGCAACGCCGCGCGATGGGGCGCGGGTAGGTCTGCCAGATGCCCCAGCACCGGGATGCACAACTGGTGCAGCGCCGAATACGGCAGCTCGGTCTCGAACTCCACACCCGAGGCCCGCATGACCTCGAACCCCGTCGCGGCCTCGGCCACCTGCCCCAGCAGCGCGCTCTTGCCGATGCCTGCCTCGCCGCGCACCACCACGGCCCCGCCCCGGGACTCCCGTGCCTCGTCCAGCAACTCCCGCAGCCGCGTCGTCTCGTCCCGCCGTCCAAGCAACCCGTCCCGCAACAAGCCCCCCACCTGCGTCTTTCCCCATTGCCTACGCACTCCCGCGACCCGAGGATAGGCGATTTTCACCGACGCGAGCGGTGTTCGCGCACCGGCATCGTGAGTGCACCGACGAAAACACCGAGGAGCCGCCATGACGACCGACATCGGCACCACCCACCGCCGACTCGCCGCCGACTGGATCGCCATCTGGAACGGCGACTACATCCTCGCCTACCGCGATGTCGCCGCCGACTTCACCGTGCACGCCGCGCTGCTCGACGGCGGCGACGGCAGCGCGGTGCGCGGCCCGGATGCCCTGGTCGGGTGGATCACGCAGACCCGCGCGGTGTTCACCGAGCTGGTGTTCGAGGTGGAGGTCGGCCCGATCTCCGACGCCGACTTCATCGCCCTGCGCTGGGTCGCCACCGGCACCTACGCGGGCGGTTTCCCGGGCGCCACCGCACCGGCGGGCACGGCGGTCCGCTTCACCGGCACGGACGTGCTGCGCGTGGCGGGCGGCAAGCTCGCGGAGTGCTGGATCAACTCCGACGTGCACGTCCTGCTCGCCCAGCTCGGCGCCTGAGATCAATCAATCAATACAAGGAGAGACAACAATGTTCGCTCGCACTGCCCGTCGCGTCGCCCTTCTCGCGGTCCCGCTGATCGCCGGTCTCCTTGGCACCGCCGCGCCCGCGCGGGCCGCGACTTCCGTGACCACGACGGCGTCCCTGACCTGCGGGGGCCAGAGCGTCGACAGCACGGCCAAGATCCGCTACCGCACCGAGAGGCTGATCAAGGCACCGCTGGATGTCGTCTGGAGAGTGCAGACCGATGTCGCGCGGTGGCCCGCGTGGCAGGAGCCGGTCAGCTCGGCGAGGCGCCTGGACCATGGTCCGCTGCGGGCGGGGTCGCGGTTCCGGTGGACCACGCCGGTGCCGGAGACCCCCGTGACCCCGGCGACCACGCTGGTGATCACGTCCACGGTCCAGCAGTTGCAGCGGGACAAGTGCATTCGGTGGACCGGCCCGGCGATCGGTGATGGTCTGCGCATCGACCGCGGAGTGCACGTGTGGACATTCACCAAGGTACCGGGCGGTGTGCTCGTGCGCACCGAGGAAACCCACGCGGGCAAGCAGATCGAGACCGACGTGCCGTTGGCCACCGAGTTCCTCGGGCAGGGCTTGGAGGCGTGGTTGACCGCGCTCAAGACCACCGCCGAAACCCGCTGTCTGCCCGCCTGATCACCCAAGGCCCGGCCCTGCCGCCCTCCGGCACGGCCGGGCTTTAAGCGCTTGACGGGTGTGCGGGGCGTCCGCATAATCGACCGCACTATGATCTCCTGACACCGCGCCCCGCCCGCGTCCGAGGCGAGCTCCCGCCCGATGAGTCGGTGAGCCATGCCCGGCGGGCCCTTTCTCCGCAGGGGACCGTGTCGCATGTCAGATATCTCTATTCACGCCCGTGACCTGGGCAAAGCCTATGGTGACCGCCGCGTGCTCCACGGCGTCTCGATCACGGCGGGCCCCGGCCAACGCCTGGGCCTGGTCGGCGAGAACGGCGTCGGCAAGTCGACGCTGCTGCGCTTGCTCGCGGGTGTCGAGGAACCCGACTCGGGGTTCGTAGTCCGGCCCGCGGACTGCGGATTCCTGTTGCAGGAACTGCCTTTCGGCGAGGACGCCGTGGTCGGCGACGTCATCGACGACGCACTGTCCGAGATCCGGGCGGCCCGCCGTCGACTCGATGAACTCGGCAGCTGTTTGGCGCGGGATCCGGACAACCCGGACCTGCTCGCGGCCTATGGGGAGGTGTTGGACTGGGCCCAGGACCACGACCTCTGGGACGCGGACCGCCGCGCCGAGTTGGTGCTGACCGGCCTCGGCCTGGCCTTTGTGGACAGAGACCGTCCACTGTCGACGTTCTCCGGCGGTCAACGGTCCCGCCTGGGCCTGGCCGCTTTGCTGATCCGCCAACCGATGACGATGCTGCTCGACGAACCCACAAACCACCTCGACGACGCCGCGGTGGCGTTCTTGGAGCGGCAACTCGGCAGGCTGCCCGGGACCGTTGTCGTGGCCTCACACGACCGCGTCTTCCTGGACGAGGTATGCACCGACATCGTCGACCTTGACCCCACACGCGGCGGCCTCACCCGATTCGGCGGCACGTACACGGCCTACCTGGCCGCGAAACGTGCCGAACGTGCTCGGTGGGAGCAGCAATGGGCGCGGGAACAGGACGAGTTGGCCGGGTTGCGGGTGTCGGTTGATGTCACCGCTCGGGAGATCAGCCACAACCGGGTGATGAAGGACAACAACAAGATCGCCTACGACCGACACGGCGGCCGCGTGCAGAGACAGATCTCGCGCCGGGTCCGCAACGCCCAGCTACGGCTCGACGAGCTGACCCGCACCCAGGTCCGCAGACCACCCGCGCCGTTGCGGTTCTACGGAGTGCTGACCGGAAACCCGCCGCCGGACAAGCTCGTCGTGTCGTTGCGGCAGGTGCGCCTGTGCGGCCGTCTCGACCTCGACGAACTGGATGTGAGCACGTCGTCTCGGCTGATGGTTCAGGGTGAGAACGGCGCGGGCAAGTCGACGCTGTTGAAGGTGCTCGCGGGGATCCTGACGCCGGACACGGGCACGGTCCGACGCGCCCACGGCGTCCGGGTCGCCCTGCTGGAACAGGACGTCGTGTTCGCCTCGCCGGAGAAGACCGCTCGGCAGTTGTACGCGGGAGAGGTCCCGTTGGTGGAGTTGGGCCTGTTGTCGGGCCGTGACCTGGACAAGCCGGTGGGCCGACTGTCGGTAGGACAGCGCCGCCGGTTGGCGCTGGCGATGCTGATCGGGCGGCCACCGGAGGTGCTGCTGCTCGACGAGCCGACGAACCATCTCTCGCTCGCGTTGGCGGAGGAACTCGAACAGGCACTGCAGTCGGCCCCTGGCGCGGTGGTCGTGGCCACCCACGACCGCTGGCTACGTCGAACCTGGGACGGCGCCGAACTGGTACTCGCCGACGGCAAGGCTGCCCGAGGCTTGCCTCCGGCCCGGTCCGATCCTATCGACCTGGACTGACATCGCGGCGGTGATTCGATCTTGCCTGTGGACAACCCCGCAGGCGCATCGCACCGACGTGTCGTCCGTGCTGTCGAGAGCGGCGAGGATCCGTCACCCGGGCCCACTCTTCGGGGTGGGCCCGGGGCTTCCCGCCGTGTCAGGACGATGTGCTGGTCGGCTGCGGTACCGCGGTCGGGTACTGCGGACGTCCAGCCGGTCGGTAGACCTGGACCGTGACGCCCTTGGAGTCGGTTCGCGACTCGACCAGGTCCAGCGCGAGGTCGGGGCCGTTCTCGGGGAACAGACGGGCGCCCTGGCCGAGGATCACCGGGATCACGAGCAGGGTCATCTCGTCGACCAGGCCGTGCTCCAGCAGCCAGCGGGTCAGGGTGCCGCTGCCGTGCACCTGCAACTCGCCGCCCGGCTTGGCCTTCAAGTCCGCGATCGCGGCCGCGAGGTCATCGGACAGCACGGTGGTGCCCGACCACGCCGGATCCGTGAGCGTGGTCGACGCGACGTACTTGGGTCGGGAGTTCAACGCCCGCAGGACCGGCTCCCAACCGGGGACATCCGCAACCGCCCAGGACCCCCACGCGCCCGCGAACAGCTCGTAGGTCCGCCTGCCGAACAGGAACCCGTCCGCGCGATGATAGGTCTCGTTGATCAACGCATGCGTCTCGTCATCGGCCCGCCCGAGCGCCCACCCACCCCGATCGAACCCGTTGCGACGGTCCTCCTCCGACGCGCCCCCATTGCCCTGCATCACTCCGTCAACGGTGACCTGGGTCATGGTCGTCAGCCTCATCGCGGATCCTCACCTCTGCGCCACCCCCTTCGGGTGACCTCACCCCGGCTACGAACACCACCACCCCGATCCGACATCCTTCCCGAACTTTCTTCCAAGATCTTTCCGACGGCCGATACTCCCGGGCAGCCACCGCCCGCCGAAACGACCGAGTACGTCCAGTACGAGGCTGTCCCGGCGGCACCACCAGCCACACCGTGGCCCCGCCGATACACGGCCAACGTCCTGAGTCGCACCACTAGATCCGGTAGTCGTGCACCTGGATCACTTGCCTGTCGTCAGACGTGGCGTGGAATGTCCAGCCCGCGTCGCGAAGGTCGATCAGGCGTCGCAGGTCGGGAACGCGGGGAGTGCGAGTGTCTCGGGTGGGTTCATGGCCGATGCTCAGCTTGCCCGGGTGAGGTCGCTGTGTATGTGGAGTCGTTGCAGGGCTGTCGTGATGTGGGCGGCGGAATCCGTGGGGCTGAGCGCGTTCGTGTGCGCGTGGTGGATGTCGTGGGCGTAACGGTTGAGTTCTTCGGTCCGGTGCAGCCAGATGGTGGTGTTTCGGGCGGACAGGACGGCGAGGGTTGCCTGCGGGGTGTGGGTCAGAGTGAAGGGCTGGTTGGGACCCCAGCCGGGCGTTGTGGATGTCACGCGCAGCTCGACGCGGGGATGTCGGGTGAGTCGCAGGAGCCGTTCGAGCTGGGTGACGAACATGCCGGCGTGGTCGGCCGGCGGAGTGAGTGCAGCGGTCCCGACGAAGGCGGTCAGCCGGGTATCGGTCTGGGCGAGGACGAGCCGCTGGCGTTCCAGTAGTGCGGTGACGTGGGCGTCGACCTGATCGGCGGGGACTTCCCCGGCTGTGGCGATGGCAGTGGCCATCTCGCGGGTGCGCAGTAGAGGCGGGATGACGTGAGTCGCCGTCTTGGTGATGTGGGTGGCGGCGGTGGTGAGCGCGAGGTAGGCCTCACGCTGGATGTGCTGCTCCTCGCCCGTGGAGGCGACCCAGTGCAGGTGGTCGAGGTCCTCGCCCAACCGCATCACCTGGCGGAAGCGGATGCCGTGGATGTCGAGCAGGGCGAGGATCTGGGCGACGTGCTGGGGCTTGGGGGTGCGCTCGCCGGTCTCCCAGCGGGACAGGGTTGGGCAGTCTCGTTCGATCTGCTCGGCGAGCCCGCGCAGGGGAGATGCCACTGCTCTGGCGGAGTTGCCGGAGGGTGCGACCGAGCGCGACGGCGCGGGGCGTGGAAGACATGCGTTTCCCTTGATATCGCGGTGAGTTCGGCGGATGAGGCTGAGTGAGCGATGTCCTGTGCGGCACAGGGATCATGTATCGGGGACGGCAGTCCAGACCACGACGCGACGACACCGTCATTCGAGGGCCGGACGAAGGCGCCGGTGTCAGCCCATGTCGCCGTCGTCGGCGCGCGCGTTGGCGGACCGCCGACCGGTGCACTCCATGGCGGTCAGGCGATGGTTCCGGGTGCGCGTCGTCGCACCACTGGCTGGGCGAACACACTCACAACCTCCAGGAGTCTGCCCCTGACCAGTGAACTTTGCCGGACCGTGGTGCTGCGCCGCTGGTTAAGGGGTACCGGCTTGACCGATGATCAGACCGTATGACGGCGAGCGGAACATGAGGTAGGACGCTCTGTCCTACTACCGGGATGGGTCAAGCCGCGATCTTGGCGCGCTTGGCGAACTCCCGCAGGGGCTTGGTGGGACGTCGGCCGAGAAGTTCGCGAGCGACCGACTTGGCAAGCCGATGGAACGGGAGCAAGTGGGGTGCCATTGCCTCCATGGCGAGCAGGGCGCTGGTCGCTCGCGCATCGTCGCCGAGTTGGGCGTGGGTGAGGGCGACGTCGGCGAGGTGCCGCGTGCGCGACATCAGCGGTAGGTGCTCGCCGCGGGCGGGCATCTCGCGTGATCTGGTGAACGCGGTGTCGAAGTCTCCGGCGACGACGGCGATGTCGGTGCCGATCACGACCACTTGCGACTGGCCGAAGCTGAGACCGTAGTGGCTGCCGTGGTCGGTGCGCGCGTCACCGATTCGTTGTGCGATGTCGTCGGCCTCACCGACCAGATTCAGGGCGAGGTTGCCGTCTCCGGCCCGGCTGGCTGCTCCGGCAGCTCGCAGCAGCAGGGCGCCGCGCACTGCTTCGGCGGAGACTCCGTCGAGGCGGTCCACCGCGCGCACCGCGCCGAGCACGAGTTGCCGCGCCTTGTCCTGCCGTCCCTGCCGCACGAGCACGTGGGAGAAGGCGTGTCGGACCGCGATGGCGCGAAGCGGGTCGTGGCCTCGCTCGGCGTCTGTGATGGCCTCGCGCGCGGCGATGTGCGCGAGGTCGAGGGCGCCGTGTTGCATGAGGGTGCCAATGGCGATCTGTCGCATCTGCGCCGCGAGGTCGGCTGCGATGCCTGCCTCTTCGGCTGGGCTGCCGTGTGCTGCCGCCCGGGTCTCCGCGAGCAGCCTGGGCAGTACCTGTCCAAGGAGGTCGTAGCGGCCACCGCTGAACGCGCCCCACGCGTACTCCGCGCCACGTTGGATGTCGGGCAGCGAGGGAGCGTCCACGTCGTCGACCTCGTCAAGAAGGTCATCGATCGATGTCAGGGCTTCCCGAATCGCACCCACGGTGTCGACGTCGTCTTCTGCCACGGACTGCGGTTGTCCGAGCAGGCCGCCGAGATCGGTCCCCAGTGCGCGGGCGATCCGGTGCAGGTAGGGCACGGATGCGGTGTGCCGCTGACCTTGCTCAAGCTTGCGGATCAAGTCGATGCTGACTTCCGCCGCGTCTGCCAGTTCGCGTTGTGTGATGTGGCGGCCGCGAAGTTGCCGAATACGCGCGCCGACGCTCTCGTTCGCCATGTCGCCCTGCCTTCGCCCAGTGCTCTTCGCCAGGGCCCTTGGCCCGTCGGCCAAGGACGTCGTACCTCGGCGAGGAGGCATCACCAGGCTAGTCGCCACTCTTGGCGAGCACGACCGGGCGCACCGTTGGCCCGCTTCGACGGACAGACGTAACGGACGCTGGGGGCGAGCGTGATCAGCGAAACCTGACCCGCGCCCAGCCGCCGGAACCGGCGACCGGGCGCGAGTGGTCCATTAAGGACGATCGGTCCGCAGGCCAGGCCCAAGACCCGCCCAACCGGTCACCACGTCACCGGCAGTCGATAGGCGCCGAAGATGCCTGCGTCGGTCTTGAACGGGATCTCGTCCAGGGGCGCGGCCAGCCGGAGCGTCGGGATGCGGCGGAACAACGTGTCGAACACGATCTGCAGCTCCAGCCGAGCCAGGTTCTGTCCCAGGCACTGATGCGGCCCGAACCCGAACGCGATGTGGTGGCGCGCCCCTCGTTGGACATCGAGCCGGTCCGGGTCCTCGAATACCGCCGGGTCCCGGTCGGCGGACATGCCGGACACGACCACGCCGTCCCCGGCGCGGATGGTGACTCCGCCGATCTCCACGTCCGCGGTGGCGACGCGGCTGGTGGCGACCTCGACGATGGTGAAGTAGCGCAGCAGCTCCTCCACCGCCGCCGGGGTCTTGTCCGGGTCGGCCTTGATCACCGCCAGCTGGTCCGGGTGTTCGAGCAGCGCGACCACCCCGAGGGAGATCATGTTCGCGGTCGTCTCGTGCCCCGCGACCAGCAGCAGGAACGCTGTGCTGACCATAGTGGCCCGGTCGTAGCTGCCCTCCGCGCGCTGCTTGGCGATCTGGCGGCTGAACAGGTCGTCGCCCGGGTCGGCCGCCTTGCGGTCGATCAGGTCGGCGAGGTAACCGCGCAGCTCGTCGAAGGAGCGTTGCCGGATCTCCGACGCCGCGCTTCGTGCGATCAGGGCGGAGGTGCGTTCCTGGAAGAAGTCGTGGTCCGCGTAGGGGACGCCGAGCAGCTCGCAGATCACCAGTGAGGGGACCGGCAGGGACAGGGCCTGGACCAGGTCGACCGGGTGCTCGTCGGCGGCCAGCATCGCGTCGATGAAGTGGTCGACGATCTCCTGGATCCGCGGGCGCAGCGCGCCCAGCCGCTTCACGGTGAACTCGCTGATCAGGGCGCGGCGGGCAGCGGCGTGCTTGGGGCCGTCCATGCTGATCATGGACGGCGGCTGGGCGCGCAGCCTGCTCAGGGTCGCCAGGTCGGCGGTGGCGACCGGGAAGTTCTCGTGCCTGCGGTCGGAGGAGAACCGGCGGTCGGCCAGGATCGCCCGGCCCTGCTCGTGACCGGACACCCACCACACCTCGGCGCCCCCGAGCAGGCGGACCCTGCTGATCGGCGCCTGTTCCCGCAGCTCGCCGTACTCGTCGGGCGCGGCGAACGGGCATCCGCGCTCGACCGGGAACTCGACCTCGGCGACAGCTTTCGTCATGGCACATCACCCCGGGTGTATCTGGAGGAAAAGCTTCCGCTTGAACCCAGCGTAGCCAACCGGAAGCTTTTCTTCCACATCTGCCGTGTGGGTGACGGCGCACCGGGCGGTGGAATGCGACAATCCCCGCCAGCCGACACTGCTGAGGAGGACGGTCAGGGTGCCTGGCAGCCACGAGCCACTCCGCGCCGACGCGCGGCGCAACCGCGAACAGATCATCGACGCCGCGCGCAGGCTGTTCGCCCAGGTCGGGCCGGACGTCCCGATGGACGAGATCGCGCGCGCCGCGGGTGTCGGGGTCGGCACGCTCTACCGGCGCTTCCCCGACCGCGACGAACTGATCATGGCCGTCAGCCTGGACAACTTCACCCGCCTGGCCGACCTCGCGCGGCACGCCGAGGAGTCCGAGCCCGACGCGGCGGCCGCGTTGGTCAGCCTGTTGCGCTCGGCCTTCGAACTCCGGCTCGGTACCACCATGAACGCCGTCTCCGCGCGCGCCCGGGAGGCGGTGACGGACGCGATCGCCGTCGTCGAACAACGCGACCTGGTGATCGCGGTGGCCCGCCGTCTGCTGGGCCGCGCCCAGGAAAGCGGCGCCATCCGCCCGGACATCGACATCGGCGACACGCTGATGGCCCTGTTGCTGATGTCCCGTTTCGTCCCACCGAGCACCGACGACCTGGGCGAGATGGTCTCCCGGCGCCTCTTCGCGCTGATGATGGACGGCCTCCGCGCCACCTCCGGTGTCCCGCTGCCCGGCAGGCCGGTCGACCGGCAGGACATCGAGGAACTCCGCCGCCGCGGCAGCTTCGCCGGTTTCGGCAAACCGGACCGCGGCGACTCCTCGGCGGTCCGCTGAAAGGCGTGACTGTCAGGGCACGACCGAGTCGAGGTACGGCGTCGCGTGCGCGGTCTCGGTGCACGGTCGGTACTCGATCCAGGCGCGGATCTGCGCCTGCTCGTCCGGGGTGAGCGCCATCTGGGCGTCGCTCGCCAGCTTGAGGACGTTGTCGGTGAACGCGGTGGCGAGCTGGTGGGCGTGCGCCTCGATGTCCGTCCAGTCGAAACCGCTGTAGTGATACCCCAGGAGCACGAAATGCACCGCGTTCCGGGCGACCGGCTGGCCCCGCTCGGTGCAGGCGTCCCGCGCCGCCCGCTCGGCGATGGCCTGCCCGTGCGCCGCCGCGCCGCGGGCCTCGGTGGTGAGCACCTCGAACAGGACGGAGTACGCGGCGGACGAGAGCAACGGCACCCCGACCACCTGGTGCACCCGCTCGGCCACCTCCGGCACGACCGGCGTCGAGGGCATCCCGTTGACCGGGGCGTCGTGCCTGGTCGGGTCGTAGAGCCAACCAGGCGACTTGCTGGTCTCGATGTGCAGGCGGTCGTCGACCAGGCTCTGCGCGAACTTGCCGAAACCGCCGGTACCGCCCCACGAGGTGGTGTCCACCCTGGTCCCGAGCTGGCGGCGGACCTCCTGCGCGACCCGGGCCATCGTCAGCGGCTCATCGGCCTCGGCCACCAAACGGCGCACCACGACGGCCATCCGCTCGCGTAGTCCGTTGTCCGCGGGCGCGGGTGGCGCGAGGGCGTCCTCGTCCAGGCCGAGGGCCTCGTCGAAGAACAGGGAGTCCGGGATCGGGAAGTCGCAGGCGGCCTGGAGCGCGGCGGCGGCGGGACCGCTCACCAACATCGCGGTGCGGCGGTCGTGCTCGCGCAGCCGCAACAGCACCGGGGTGAAATCGGCGTCGACGGACAGCACGATGAACTCGTCATAGCGTTCGGGATGCGCGAGCGTGTCGAGGATGTCCAGCACCATGTGGATGTCCGCGCTGTTCTTGCCCCTGGTGGTGAGCGCGGGACAGTCCACCACGCGGAAACCGGCACGCGTGAAGTAGGGCCGGAACCTCCCGGACTGCGCCGGATCGAGATAGCAGATGCGCCGCAACACTTTCCGGGGCTTCTCCTCCGCGTCCACCACGAACGGCCCGAGCGTCTGCTCCATCCACTCGATCCACCGCCCCGGCTGCGTGGCGAACCGGTTCCCGGCGTCCTTGCTCGAATTCGACAGCCCGATGTGCACATTCTCGAAGTCCACGAACACCGCCGCCCGGCGATGCCCGTCGGCCGAATGACCACCCATGCGCGACAACCTCCCAAACGACCGGGGGGCGTGCGCTCGACGCCCAGCCAGCGGCTGCCGGGGAGATCGTCCCGACCCGCGCGACCGCTACACCGACGCGCCAGGACGTCGTTTTCGATCCGAGTTTTCGATCCGACGCCGTTCGCAAGCCGGGCACCCCGGGCCTCGGAGGTCCGGACTGGACAGTCTGCGCCGTGGGCATTTCCTTTTGTGGAGGGCGGGCTCGCGACGCGGAAAGGGGCGGGCACGGGTTAACCGTGCCCGCCCCGGCTTTCAGCGGCCGACCACGCAGGTGGCGGTCGCGGTCGCGGTGGGGTTGCTCTCCGAGGTGGCCGTCAAGGTCACCTTGCCGAACGGGCCGCCGCGGCCGTCCTGCTTGACGTGGACCGGCACGCTGACCTGGTGGCCGAACTCGGCCGTGGCCAGCGCGTTCGGGACCTGGGCCGTCCAGCCGCGGTCGGCCTTGGCCGAGACGCGGTAGACGTCGCCGTCGACGTACTGGCTGACGTCCTCCGGGTGCTGCTTGCCGGTCGGGCGGGCGCCGTGGCCGGTGTTGAACAGCGGGAAGCGGCAGGTCGCGACGCCGTCGTGGCCGAGGTGGCCGGTGGTGGGCAGCACCCGGACGCCGCGCTTCTGCGGGCCTGCGCCGTCCAGGGAGCTGATCGCGACCTTGTAGGACAGGACGCCCTTGTTGTCGCGTTTGATGTCGAGTACGTAGAAGTGCAGGCGGTTGGCCTGGTCCACGTACTCGTACTCGCTGCCGGAGTTCGTGCCCGCGTGGAACAGGGCGTCCGACAGTTGGCGGTAGTCGCCGATGGTGATGGGGATCTTGCGGCCGTCGGGCAGGACGTAGTCGGTCATGCCGATGTCCTGCGGGTTGGCGTCGATCACCCAGGCGAACGGCGCGTCGTCCTCGTCCTTCGTCTTGGCGAGCAGCACGCCTGCGTCCGGGGTGAACGAGTCCGAGCCCATCCGGTCGACGACCTCGACGGTGTAGTTCTGGTAGCCGCCGCCGTCGCAGTACGGGTCGGTCGCGACGTCGCACTTGGGGTCGAGGTCGCCGGTGCCGAGCTGGAGGTTGATCCCGGTCAGCCCGCGCGATCCCGGCTGCACCTCGCGCGCGGTGATCTG
The DNA here is from genome assembly GCF_000374445.1 of Actinokineospora enzanensis DSM 44649. Taxonomy (GTDB): domain Bacteria; phylum Actinomycetota; class Actinomycetes; order Mycobacteriales; family Pseudonocardiaceae; genus Actinokineospora; species Actinokineospora enzanensis. The sequence continues at coordinate 569,034 of NZ_KB894404.1, forward strand.
GGCGATCACCACGCCGGAGTCGGCCAGCGCCTCCCGGGACAGCCGCAGCACATTGCGCTCGTCGACGATGCCGAGTTTCATCTTGTTCCGCAACATGTGCTGCGCGCCCATCGAGCCGCCGCCGGTCGCCGGGATGACCCAGCGCGAGTGCGGGCCGCCGGGGCCGTTGAACGAGCCGCGGGAGAGCATGTCCCAGATGCCGTTGTAGTCGCGGCGCGGCGGGTTGGAGAACGGGTTGTTGTAGTTGTCGCCGATGCCGAGCAGGTGGCTCAGCTCGTGCGCGTACACGCCCTGGCCCGAGCTCTCCGCCTGGGTGGACGACCCCTCCTCGGCGTTGGGCCACATGGCCGACGCCGACGCCCAGGAGGTCCAGTCCACGTAGCGGGTGCGCGCCCAGTTCGGCAGGGCTTCGTCCGGCGGACCGAAGGCGTCGGTGACGTCCTCCTTCTGCTCGAACTTGATCTTCCCGAACTCCTGCCAGGTACCGGACTCGTCCTGGCCCGCGGACAGGAAGTAGACGAAGTCGTAGCCAGCCGGGACCTGGGTGCCGACATCGGCGGTCCAGGCGGCGCGGCCGTCCACGCGCAGGTCGCGGTCGCAGTTGTCACCGGCCGGGCACGCGGTGCCCGCCTGGAACTCCATGCCGTACTCGTGGTCCTTGCCCGGCATGGTGTAGGGCCCGAACGCCTTGAGGTCGACGCCGTAGCGGCCGCCGGAGTCCTCCATCCAGTACTCGTTGACGGTGTGGCCGTGGTTGATGGTGCTCGGCTTGTTGAGCAAGTCCTGATAGAACTGTGCGACCTGGGGGCGCGGGACGTCGTGCGCCTCGGTGCTGGGGTTGCCGAACACCGTCGAGTGCGCCGGTTGCGTCACGACGAACGGCTGGTTCGGGTAGTCCAGAAGGACCAGCGCGCCCTTGAAGTTGCGCTTCGACCCCTTGACCGCGGGATCCGACCAGTTGGTCCCGGGCACCTTCCGGTAGTCCCGTTCCCACGTCATGTGGTCCGGGTTGACCCAGTTCTGCGGGTCGATGGGGCCGGGCAGACCCGCCGCCGCCATGACCCGCGCGCCGTCCGGGCCTTCCTGCCACGGCTGCCGCTGCGGCCAGTGGTCGTACTGCCATTGGTTCTCGGGCTCGTCGGGGGGAGCCGCGAGCGCGCTGCCGTTGCCCGCGGCGAGCGCGGCGGCCGATAACAGCGCGGTGATCAGGAGCAGGGGACGTTTGTGACGAACCCGCGTGAGGGACATGCCACCTCCGATTTGTCGGTTCGCCCATGCTAACGATCGGCGGAGATCTGGGAACCGTTGCCAGTTAACGGAAATCCCGACATGCGTCGGGGGCCGCGGTCGGCCTGCTTTGCCTGGTGACCGGGTGTGCGGGCGCGGGCGACGTGGACGCCGGGGCGTTCCCACTGTTCGTTCCCGCGCAACCCGCGCGCCACTGTTCCGACTGTCCCATTTCGTCCCATATGTCGCCGGGGCGGCGTGATGGTCCTGCGACCCTGGTGAGCCGGGACGGGACCGGGCCAGGATCGACGACATGGCCACCGGTTACGTCTACCACGAGCTGTTCGGCTGGCATGACACCGGAACGCAGGCGCAGCTGCTGCCCGCCAACGTGGCGCAGGGCCTGCAACCCTTCCACCATTACGAGTACGCCGAACCCAAGCGCCGCGCGCACGAGCTGGTCGTGGTGACCGGCCTGGTCGACCACCTCACCCGGATCGCCCCGCGCCCGGCCACCGACGAGGAGATCCTGCTCGTCCACACCCCCCACCACCTCGACCGCCTGGTCACCGCCAACCCCACCGGCGGCGACGCGGGCGACGGCGGAACCAAGTTCGGGCCGGGCGGCCTGGACATCGCCCGCCTCGCCGCGGGCGGCGTGATCCGCGCCTTCGATGCCGTCCTGGACGGCTCCGTGCGCAACGCGTACGCGCTGGTCCGACCACCCGGGCACCACGCCATCCCGGACTCCGGCATGGGCTTCTGCCTGCTCGCCAACATCGCCATCGCCATCCGCTCGGTCCGCCGCACCCACGACTGCAAGCGCGTCGCGGTGGTGGACATCGACGTGCACCACGGCAACGGCACCCAGACGGTGTTCTGGGAAGACCCGACCGTCCTGGCGATCTCCCTGCACCAGGACCGCATGTTCCCGCCCGACTCCGGCCACGTCACCGAACGCGGCGCGGGTCCGGGATTCGGTTACACCCTCAACCTCCCGCTGCCGCCGGGCACCGGCAAGGGCGGCTACCAGGAATCCATCCGCCGGGTCGTACTCCCCGCCCTGCGGCGCTTCCGTCCGGATCTGATCGTGGTCGCGGCGGGGTATGATGCCAGCGCGCTGGACCCGTTGGGGCGCATGATGTTGACGCCTGGTGGGTATCGGGACATCACGAAGGCCCTTGTGGACGCCGCGAACACGTTGTGCGGTGGGCGGATCGTGGCTGTGCAGGAGGGCGGGTACGCGGAGGCTTACGTGCCGTTCTGTCTGCATGCGGTGGTGGAGGAGTTGGTGGGGGTGGAGAAGCCGTTCCCTGATCCGTTCCACTTTGATCGGTTGGGGCAGCAGGAGCTTCAGCCGCATCAGGACGCGGCCATCAAGGCCACGGAGAAACTCCTCGTCGACATCCACCATTAGTGGTGCGACCCAGAACGTCGACCATGTCTCGACCCGCCCACGACGTGCCTGACGGCACCGCCGAAACGACCGAGTACATCCAGTACGAGGCCGTCCCGGCGGCACCGCCGGCCACGCCGTGGACCCGCCGATACACGGCCGACGTTCTGAGTCGCACCACTAGCTGTTGCGGGTCATGACGTTGGTGACAGCCGGCAGGGGCTGAGACGAGGGGACGGGTCTTTCGGCGGCAGGATGGAAGTGCGACCAACGCATCCGCCGAACAGAAAGACCCGTCCGTGCTCCACCGTAACGCCCCGCTGTCCGTCGAAGGCCGCCACCGCCTCGTCCAACGTTGCCGCACCCGTCCGATCGCCCACGTCGCGGCCGAGATGGGCATCTCGCGCCAGTGCGCCTCCAAGTGGGTCAACCGCCATCGCCGCTTCGGCGAGGCCGGCCT